>JBAZXZ010000001.1:0-78765 GCA_041659565.1 Candidatus Altimarinota bacterium
TATTCATAAATTTTGTTTAATCATATTTATATCTGCTATTCTTGTTCCATCTCTTGCACTTTTAGTATAATTTTGGAATGCTATAAATCCTATTGTTCATAGGATTGCAAGTATTGTTATTACTACTATTAGTTCTACTAGAGTGAATCATTTTAATCTTTTTTTGTGAATTATTTTTTCTAATTCACATTTTGTATGTTCATGTTTTGACATATTTTAAAATATTTAATTAATAAAAGTTATTAAACAATTTTTATAACTTCTATAATTGTATCATTTAACTTTTAATTTTGGAAAAAAAATAGCTTGACTTTAATGAAAACATCGGTTTTGTTAAAGTTAAGCTGGTTTAGATGATGTAAAAATATTTGATAAATAAAAAAATATTAAAATTTAATGAGTAATGAAGGATTTCTTTAACTTGATTAAATTTATAAAACATTGTTTAAGGGATTCTTCGCTAAAGCTCAGAATGACAGTAATTCAGTATTTATTAACTTATCATCATCTTATCAGGATTAGCAAGGCGATGAAATTTTCAGTTAGTATTAATAAGTTCTTCATAATTTCCACTTTCAACTATTTTTCAGTTTTCTATTACAAAAATCTTATCGACTTTTTTGATTGTTGATAATCTGTGAGCTATTATTATAGAAGTTTTTCATTTTAATAATTCATTTATGGATTTTTGTATTTCGATTTCAGTTTTATTGTCTAGTGCTGATGTAGCTTCATCTAAAATTAAGATTTCAGGATTTTTCAAGAAAATACGAGCTATACTTATTCTTTGTTTTTCTCATCAACTAAGTTTTAGTCATCTTTCTCATATAATTGAATTTAGTCATTTTTCAGTTGTAAATACAAAAGAAGCTTTTGCTTTTACTAAAGCATCTTCTATTTCTTTTGAAGTTGCATTTGGTTTTGCAAATCTTAGATTTTCTAAAATAGTTGTGTTAAACAAAGTATTATCTTGCATAACTATTCAAATATGCTTTCTTAGAGAGCTTTTTTTGATATCTTTTATGTTTATATCATCTATAAGTATTTCTCATTTTTCTATTTCATACAATCTCAATAGTAATTTTGTTACTGTAGATTTTCATCAACCAGTATCTCATACTAGAGCTATTTTATCTCATTTATTTATTGTTAGATTTATATTTTTTAATATTTCTTTATCTTTAGTATAACCAAAAGATACATTTTTAAATTCTATTTTTCATACAACTTTTTTGAGTTCTTTAGATGTTTTTAATTCCTCATCTTGTTCTATAGTATCAAATTCCTCATATAAGTTTTTAATTCATTCAATGTTTTTTTGGAGATTTCTTAAGTGATCAAATATAAATCATAAAGGGTAGTACAAGTAGTTAATGTATGCAAAATATAAAAATAAAGTAGCAAATGTAATTTCAGAATTTTTAACTAAATATATTCAAGTTCAGAGAACTATAAATCTAGCTGTATTTGTCATAAAACTTACATATATATCAGCAATTGCCCATTTTTTCGAAAGAGGAATTTGTAATTTCAATGATTCTATTTGTATATCATTTAATTCTTGGCTAATATTTTTTTCAAAAGTCAGAGTTTTTACCAATGTCAGATTTGTTAGATAATCTCATATTTTACCATAAAAAGAATTCCATTTTTTATTTACTTTTTCCTGAAGTATTCAAGTTTTTGAATTAAAATAGTATCATAAAAATATTAAAACTGGTACAACTGATAATGTTGCAAAAGCCATTTTATAATTAATTGAAAATAATATAATTGTTACATAAATTATACTTATTATTGAAGTGAAAATATCTGAAAAAATAACAAGAATTGTCACGAAAATTCATTCTAATCACCTGTCTAGTATCTTATATAAAGTTCATCATTTTTTATTTAGATATGCAGATTCTGACATATAAATTATTTTTTGTTTGTATTTTTGGGATTGATTTATGTAATATTTTAGTGCATTTAGATCAGCTAATTTAAATCTATAAAAATATCTAACCAATGAGTTTGTAATTATAAAGATAATCCAAATACTAAAAAATAAAACCAGAGTTTTTTTGTCAATGACTCAAGTTTTTATAAAGTTTTCAATAAAAGATATTGCTTTTGCTGAAAAAAATGGTTCACTTGATCAAATAATTACACTAAGAATTCAAAAAAATATAATTGAATAAAAATTTATATTTCAAATATATTTTTTAAAATCTAAAAGTAATTTTTTAAGTACTTGAGTATATTTCATAAGGAAATAGAAAAAAGACTAAAGATAAATGACTAAAGACTAAAGAAAGTAGTATTCTAAAGCTCCAATTTCACTACTGTTTCTATATGTGGAGTATGAGGAAACATATCAACTGGAGTAATAGAAGATATTTTATAAGTTGAGTTTTTCAATATAAATTCTAAATCTCTACTTAAAGTTGCAGGATTACAACTTACATATATTATGTTTTTTGTTTGAAATTTCAATATATTTGGTAATGCATTTGGATGCATTCAAGCTCTTGGAGGATCAATAATTAAAAGGTCTGCCAACCCCGGGGTTTTATTTTCAACCCCGGGATTAAGATAATTTTTCAAAAAATCTTCTACTTTTTCACAAACAAATTCCATATTATTTATATCATTTTTTTTAGCATTTTCTTCTCAATCTTTTGATGCATCACTAATTAATTCTACACTTATTACTTTTTTTGCATATTTAGCAAAAATCATACCAATAGTTCAAGTTCAAGCATATAAATCAAGTACAGTAAAGTCTTTAATTTCTAATTTATCTATTTGATTTAATACTTCACTATAGAGTTTTTCAGCTCCGTAACTATTTGTCTGAAAAAAACTTTTTGGACTAATGTTGAATGTAATTCAAAGTAATTTTTCTTCTATAAATTTTTCTCAATAGATTAGTTTCAATTCTCAAATTGCTGTATCTGATCTATTATCATTTAAACTTAAATAAATTGATTTAATTTGAGAGTATTTTTTTGTTAAAGATATCAAAAAATCAGTTGCTTTTTGAAGTTCTATATCAATAAATGAGTCACCTTTTTTATAGATTCCTGCCTCCGCAGGAATGACATCGAGGTATTTATGATTTATAGAAAATATAATCATTACTTGATTAGTAAAAAAAGCTCTTCTAAGTAATATATGTCTAAAAAATCATTGATGATTAAATTGATCATAAGCAGGAAGTCAGCTTGATTTTGAATAATCTTTTATTTCTTTGTAGATTTTATTCATAAGCTCATCAATAAGTATAGTTCAATCAAAATCTTCAACTTTACTAAATTCTCATTGTTTATGAAATCATACATTGAAATGTTCTTGTCTATGTTCTTTTTCTGAGATATATTTTCAAAAAGAAAATTCTATTTTATTTCTGTATCAATCAATAAGTGGAGAGGGAATTATATCATTTATTTTTAGGTTTGGTTGTAATGTTTTTATATGAAATAAAGATTCTTCAACTTGAGTAGCTTTTATTTTTAGTTGTTCTTCGTAGGGAATATTTACCCATTTTGATCCTGCTTGATCTCAATAAATATTATTTGGGTGTTTTTTCTCTATTGGAGATACTTTTATTACTTCCATACATTGAGTTTCTATATAATCTTTTCTATTTTTCAATATTTTTAAATTAACAATACTACCTGGAATTACTCAACCTGATATAAATAAAGCTTTTCAATCTAAGTCTGGATTTTCGCTTTTAAATCTAGAAAATCATTTTCATCAAAAAACAAGTTTTTCTACTTTTATATTTTCTAGGATTGTTCATTTTTTCATTTTTTAAATAAGTTACTATTAAATTTGAAACATAGTTTAAGAAGTTTATAATATTTGTAAAGAAGAAAATTGTAGTTTTTTTGATTTTATTAAAAATACTATATAATGCTATTTGTTTATAAGTTTATTTAAAACTAAAATATGTTCAATAAATCAAAAAAAGCATTTTCTTTTGTAGAATTAATAGTTGTAATAACTATTTTGGTTATACTTTGAGCTATATGAGTTTCAATGAATGATTGATACAAAGAAAAAACATATAATACAAAAGTAATTACAGATTTAAGCACTATAGAAAATGCATTAATAAGATATAAACAAGAAAATTCTTTTATTCCATCTCCAGAATGAAATCTAAAATATTTTACAAATGATTGAAGTTATGCACATGATGAGACTGATGCATATTGAGTTCATTGATTTATAACAGAAACTACTATACCAAAAAAATATATAAATATATTTCCTAAAGATCCCAAATCAAAACAATATTATGCTTACGGTAAGACAATAAGTTGATGATTTTTTGAAGTTTCATGAGTTCTTTCTTATAGAGATAAGTTTGAATCAGTAGTAGTAGGAAATTATGAATGAAAAGATCCTCTTTATAATCTCATAAGAGAATATAATTGACCTGATTTTGTATATAATAAATCACAAAAGAATTTTCCATATAATCCAGATGAAATGATTTTAACTGCTAAAATTAGTAGTTTTACATGAGATTTAATTCTAAATAATAATATTATCGATAGAAATGTTATTTTAGAAAGACAATTAATTCCATGAGATAATATAAAACTTTCAACTTGATCAACAGCTACTATTTATTATTCTGATTGAACTGTATCTTATTTATGAGATAATGAAACTCCTTTGGAACTTACATTGTCAGTTATGAAATATAAAAAAGATGATAATTTGTTTACTAGAATTAGACTTGCTCTTAATTTCTGAACAATATTAACAAAAGCATCTAAAATGTCTACAGAGTCAAAATTTGATTTATATACTACAGATACAGAAGCATCAGTTAGAGGTACAATTTTTGAAATAAAAAGAATTGAGTGAGAAAATAAAACACATATTAAAGTTATAAAATGATCAATATTTTTGAATGCTATTAATCTTTCAAGTTATCAGGAATTATTGAAAAAATTGGAAAAAGATCAGGAAATAAGTCCAAAATATCCTATTACACCACCAATTCCTGATTATACTGAAATTGTATCAGTAAATTGAATAGAGGAAAGTATATTGAAAGAATGAGGTGAGATTACTATAGATGGAAATACAGATACTTTTCAATCAATTGTTAATCCTGATACTTGTAACTTAGATGAACACATGACAACATGATCTTGATGTCAATCAAATATAGAATCTTGTGATATAAAAGATTCATTATGAAATATTATTTGAGAATGAAATAAAGCATGGAATATTACTGATCGGGGTGATTGCAGGGCTATTAGTTGTATTGGTTGATATGAATTACAATTAAGTGAATGTGTAAAAGAAAATACTTGTGCTGAAAATGAAGTTTTAAATTGAAGTGTTTGTATTCCAAAAATTAAGACAAATGTAAGTTGCATTTGATTACCAAATAATGCTTCTTGGAATAATGTAAATATTATAACTCAAAATTGGGATTGAAATAAATATACTCCTTTGAGTGTTTGAGTATATAATCCTAATTTAAGTAATAGTGAATGTAGATTTAAGTGTAAAAATACATTTTCATGGAATTGATCTAATTGTGTTTGTCCTACATTGCAACATATAGAATGATGAATTTGTAAAAGTAATACTATATCATGTTCTATCATAAATTGAACATGACAAAAAACTCGGGATACTACAACAAGTACTCGGTGAACTTGTGAGGTTGTAACTTGTAACTCCACATTTATAATAAGTTGAAATACTTGTATTTGTCCAAGTTGAAAACATCAATCGTGATTAACTTGTGTATCAAATACTTTATCTTGTACAATTACAAATTGAATATGACAACAGACTTGGAATTTTGCAACAAGTAATTGGTGAAGTTGTATGGTATTAAGTTGTAATTCACCGTTTGTAAAAAGTTTAAATACTTGTGTTTGTCCAAGTTCAACACATTTGTTAAATTGAAGTTGTGTATCAAATACAAGAAATACACCTTGTGGTTGAACTTTTCCATCACATGCATTAAGAACAACATCAATAACTTATACACAAATATGGAATTGAATCATACGGACTCCTTCAACAAAGAATCGGTGATATTATCAAAATGAGTGTGGATTTAGATGTGATTCAACACATTCTCGGATATGAGGGATTTGTAAAGCTAATTCAATACCGGTAAGTTGATATTGATGTAATTCTTGTCCTATTCCTAATGTAACAATAAAAGAATATTATAGTAATTGTTCTAATTCATTTTTTTGAAATTCAAATATATATCAATATAAATGTACTTGAGTAATTGGTGCAACTGCATGTAAAATAGAAACTAATTCTCATTGGTGATGTCCAGAAGATTATGCTGAACCGATGCATTGGTCATGAACTTATACTCCTTAGCTCACCATTAAAACAAAGGTTCTTTTACACTTTTTTCTTTCTTATTTTCAGCGATAACTTTATTTTTTAATTCATAAATAAGTTTATCAAGATAATTAATTATATAAAGTTTTTTAAGTGTATTTATTCAATTTGCATCTATTTCATATCATACATCATTTCAGTTTTCATCATATAAATCTTTACTATTTTGTTCGTAAATTTGAGTTCTTGCTTTCGTTATAGTAGAAGAAAGTTTATCAAGGTATTTTGTTTTTTCTCTAAATATTTTAAATTTTATATTTTTTTCTATTTTCTTTGTGGTTGTTTGTAAACTATCTCTCAATATCTTTGTATCAAGTCATTTTCTTTCAATTATTAGTCAATCAAGTACATTTCTACCAGGTCAAACGATATACCTAGAATTATAAATCATAGCACTTGAGGCTCAAGCATCTAGGTTAAGAGCATTGTAACATCATAATTCTGTTAAAACTGCATGTAAGTGATCTAGAATTACATCATAAACATATCAAAAATATAAATTTTTTCATTCTTTATCACTACATATAAAATTTCTTGACATTGAAGCTTTCATTTTTTTGTCAATAAGTCATTGTTCCCGATAATATTCTATCATATTTTTTCAATCTTTTAATATAAGAGGAAAGTTACCAACTCAATTATATACTTCAGTTTCTTTATCAGGGTTTATTTTATTTGTCTGAAATAAAAATGGAGTATTGTTTTTATCTAGAGCAAGCACAACTCTATCTCAAGTATCATCATATCAAGCGATCTTTTTTCAATCTATATATCTTTCATTTATTGTAAAATCCTTTCATTTACAAGAACTATAATCAGCAGGACAAAAATAAACTCAATTTACAGCTGAAATTCAATTATTTTTATCCATTAGGTCTCTTAAACTAGATGCATCTCAATCATTATTTACTCATATCTTAAAAGTGAAGTCTTGTGATTTTAAATCATATTTTATTACTTTAA
Organism: Candidatus Altimarinota bacterium; assembly: GCA_041659565.1. GTDB lineage: Bacteria > Patescibacteriota > Gracilibacteria > BD1-5 > UBA6164 > Altimarinus. The sequence goes on from JBAZXZ010000001.1 coordinate 7,357, forward strand.
CTTTATGTCAGTCGATAGTTTCTTCTATAAAAGTATTTGCAGAAACTGAAGAAATTACTAACAAAAAGTAAAAAGTGAAAAATATTTTAATTATTGTTAATTTCATAATTTATTTGAAAAGTATTATAAATATTTGTATATGTAAGTGTACTTATTTTTTACAAAAAATAAAGATAAAAAATCAAAAAACATCTTTACAAATTGATAAAATGAAATAGAATTTAGTTATATTTAATTACTAATTAGGTTTAATATGTTTAAGACACTTAAAAAAGAACAATTTAAAGAAGAGTTAAATAAATGAGATGCTATACTTATAGATGTAAGAACAGATAATGAAAGAAGAACTTTTTGAAAAATTCAAGAAAAACAGTTGAATATGGATATATATAATCCAAAAGTTGTTGAACAGATTTTAGCTTTAGATAAGAGTAAAAAATATCTAATTTATTGTTGGCATGGGAATAGAAGTCTAAGTGTAATGGATTTTATGAAGGGGAACTGATTTTCTCGGGTTTGTGAATTAGCTTGAGGAATTAATGCTTGGAATAGAAAGTAATACTTATTTTATTTTTAGTCTAAAAATCTCTCTTCATACAGTTTGATCTGGTCTTTTGTAGAGTAGGCTTCATGATCTGCTTGATTGTACTTCAAAATTATCTGAAAAAAACTCAGAAATAATACAGTATTCATTTATGATCTCATATATTTCTTCGAAATAATTGTATTTTCATTTTATTTCCCAAAAAGGAAATGAGATAACTATATTTCAAGAAAATCATATTCTTTTAAGTCAAAAGAAAAATTTTTCATAGATTTGAGCTAATATGATTCTTTGTTTTTCTACTTTTTCTAGATTGATACTAAGTCTTCAAAATATTTCTCAAAGATATCATTCTGTAACTATTGCTCATATTGTATGATTTTTCAAGATAGGTCAGTTTGCTATATTTTTTGCATCTAGGTTTATAACTTTATATGTTTTTAAATCATTGTTGAAAATATCTTTTATGAATTCTATATTTTTCTTTGTTGCTTGTACCATATCATCATTTATATCACTACCATAGATTTCTTCATCTCAAGCTATAATTGCTTCTAAAAGTATAGTTCATAAACCACAGAAAGGATCATAGATTGCTTTAGGTCATTCCTGTATACTTATACCTGAAAGATTAATCATCATTTGAGCTAGTTTTGGAGGTAACATCCCGATTTGCATATCTCTTTGTTTGCCGAAATCTCTTTTAGCATAGCTTTCTATATCTTGTACATAAATAGTATTTCAAATAAATATTTCATTATTTGTAAAAATAATATTGAAATCAGTTTGAGTACCAATTAATTTTTCTTTTGTTACAAGATATGATTTTATATTATTAAAATCTTGATTTACAAACCTAGTAGATAATCACAATTTAGCAAAATATTTTTTTGATTTAAGCAAGAAGTCTTTTTGATTTGTTTTCACTTTTCAATAAAAATTGATAGCATAATTAGTTTTTCTTTCTTGAAAAAAATCTTTCATATATTCAAATATTTCTTCTATATTCTGCATTTTGTATTCTGTACTCTGTATTTTACTGATTTTAATAGTTCATCAGATTTTTGGAGCAATTCTAAGTAATTCGTTTTCTTCTATATTATTCACCAATAATATTTTTTCATCAAAATAAACTACTTCTATTTTAGGAAATAGTGAATAAAGTTCAGCAATACTTAATCTATATTCTCTTCAAAGTTCAAATGCAAACATAATTTTTAATTTATTTTTAATTAGACATAGTTTATAGATTTTTTGAAAAAAAGAAATATTTCTTTTGAAAAACATTAAAAAAGAATAATATAAGAAATATATTTATATTATTCTTTTTATAAATGAGTAAGAAAATTCTTTATGCAATTAGTACTCTTTGATTATGACATGCTACTAGAAGTATGGCTATAATCAATTATTTATTATCAAAAAAATATCATATTGTTATCCTTTCTAATTGAAATGCTTTAAATTTTTTAAAGGAAGAATTAAAAAATATAAAAAACATAGAATTTGTTGATTTTGGAGATTATCCTCCTTTAGAAAGATGAAATTGAATTATGATGTATATGTATTTGATAATTGATTTTATTAAAACACTTATAGTAATCAAGAGAGAAAGACAATATGTTGAATCAAGAAAATCTGATTTTGATTTAATTTTTTCAGATTGAAGATATGGGATTTACAATAAAAATATAAAAAGTTATATAATCTCTCATCAGATTTCTTTTATAATGCCTAAATTTTTTGGCTTTTTATCATGAATAATAAATTATTGTAACTATTTATTTTTAAAAAAATTTGATAAGGTCCTGGTTCCAGACTTTGAAAATAATAATAAAAATATGGCATGAAAACTGTCTCATAATAAGATTTTAAATAAACTTAATCATAGTTATATTTGAGTTTTGTCTTTTTATGAAAATGATATATGAACAAAAAAAGATATAGATTATTTTTTTATTATTACTGGTTATTTACAGGAACATAAATGAAGTTTTGTAGATAAATTATTAAGTGAGGCAAAGAAACTTAAGTGAAAAAAAGTTTTTGTACTTTGAGATACTTCAAAAAATTATAAGGAATATCTAGAAGATTTTGATATAACGATATATTCTTATGTATCTTGAGAAATTAGAGATAATCTTATGAAAAGAGCTAATCTTGTTATATCAAGATCAGGGTATACGACTATAATGGATTTAGTTAAATTATGAAAAAAAGCTATATTATTTCCAACTCCAAATCAAACAGAACAAGAATATCTTGCAAAATATTTATGAGAAAATTGATATTTTATTGTTTGAAAACAAGAAGATAATATAGATTTAATTAAATTAATAAATAAAACTGATAAGATAAAAATGCTTGAAACAAACAATGAAAATTTTGAGAAGGTATTAGAGAAAATAATTAAGTAACTTAATTGATTTTTATAGATTTAAATAGTATAATATAAATAAGTTTTAAAAATATATTATATTAATTTATAAAATTATGGAATTACAAAAAGAAAATTCTACTCAAGACAATATTATTAAGTTAATAGATTTAGGAATACTAAAAAAATATTCATTAGAAGAAAAAGATCTAGATTTTATACTTAATGTACTATGAAAATACAAAACAATTAATGTAGAAAATCTAGATGATGAAATATTAAAAGAGATTTGAAATTATAATTGAAAATGAGATAAAATAATAGGATTTATAAAATTATTTCAGAATCTAGAAGATAATGATCCCAAAAATGAATTTAAACTATGGATTTCACAAAATTTCCCATATTTTTGGAAAGGAATTTTATCTAATATATTATGAAAACTAGAGATAAATGATGAAATTAGATGATTTAAAGATTCTATTTTAAGTACTTTAGATGCAAGAGATTTACAAATAGATTGATGAGCAAAACTTTATGAAACTTGACCAGAAAATTCGAATTCAATTATAATAAATTTACCTGTTTTTTTATCTGATAAATTCTGATCTCTTTCAGATTGAGCATATTTAAATGATAAAGATAATAAGAAAGTACAAACTTGATTTAGTTCTTTTGGTGGAGGTAGATCAAGTTATACCAGATCTTTAGAAAAAGCAATATGAAGTGAAGCAAATTCTAGTTTAGTTTGGTATTTGGATTATCCAAAAAGTTGAAAATTTGATTCTGAAATTACATTAAATTCACTTGTAGAAAAAATAAAATTAAGTAAAAAAACTGATATTCATATACATTGAGCTAGTACATGATGAAAACTTGCTTTAGAATTAGTATCAAAATTAGCTAATGATTGAATAAAAGTAAATAAATTATTTATAAATTGATGAGCTTTAAAACCTGAGTCAGTTCAATATAAAGATATTCTTACATGAAAAACAGCAAAACAATTTTCATGGATTAACGAATTTAATAGTAAAGATAAAGATTATTGGGAAGCTGTTAATCAAACAAAATGAGTAAGTATAAGACAAGTAATTTCAAGATTGTGATATCTTAAAAAAGGTATAGATTTTAAATCATTAAAAAGTTTATTGAATGATAATGTTGATGAGGTAATAGCAATAAATTCAATTCCATTTGAATGAGCAAAAAGTGATTGAATGATATTAACTGATTTTCCAGATTATTTAAAAGAAATTTTTTGAGATAAAGTCAAAGATGTAATTGTTCCGTCAATTCATTATATGGTACCAAATACTCCTTGAGTTTATGCAAAAGAGTTAAATAAGTATTCTGAAAAAAGAACAAATGATTAGTCATTTGTTCTTTTTATCAATTTATTTTCTATTTTTTTCCAAACTCATATAATAGGAAAAGAATATTTTACAACCCAAGCAGGGAGCCATGATCATCTATACCAGTGAATAGCATAGGTTTCATCAGTTATCATATCTTTTGATGGTTTTTCATAGTATGCAAAAGGGTAGAAAAAGTGATTTTTGTATATGTGAATTCCAGAATCAAGTATTTGTTCTTGATTGTTTGTTTTTAATCAAAATTTTCTTAATATTTTTGTTGTGAGATAAGGTAAAACTGGATTTCTATTTCATTTATAGTTTTTGTAAAATTTAACCATTTCACTTACAAAAGGATGATTTTTTTCAGCTCATATTATTGCTCAATCTACAGCAATTTTTTCTTGAAATCATAGAAAACAAGAATCAGTTAAAAATCTATCTAGGTTTTTACAAACTTCGACATCTGTATCCATATATATTCATCATTCTTTTTCCAAAACAGCAAAACGAACATAATCAACAACAAAAGCCCATTTTTTATTTTCATAAGCTTTTTTTGAATATTCACAAGAATTGATATCAAAATTATTTTCATTCCATTCAATTATCTCATAATCTGGACAATTTTTTTTCCAAGTTTCTAGGTATGTCAAGAAATCATTAGGTTTAGGTTTTCATCAAAACCGACAGTAATGGATTTTTTTAGGAATTTTGTTTGTTGTTTCCATTTAGATATTTTTTAATTATAAAAGAACTAATTATTTTTAATGTTAAGTACAATATTAAAAGTGATATCATAATTCATATAATTATGTATTCAAATTCTTGTCTATCTTTTATCAAAATTCAAAAATTAAATCATATAAAAGTTATTATCAATGAATTTAATCAAGCAAAAACTATAATATTTTTAATAAAAGTTATTAAATTAGTTTTATTAAAACCAAGATACAGAAGTCATATACTTGTTATAGGAGGAATATATTTTATTACTATTATTTGGTCAAATAAAGAATGATTTTCTAACTTTTTTTCAATTTTTTCAAAAACTTTATATTTTTTATTGCTTAATAGATTTTTTTCAAAGAATCTTCATACAAAATAATGAGCTAAATCTCAGAAAAATTCTCATATAAATCAAAATGAATATATAAGTAAAAATGAAAATCAAAATTTGGGTGCAAGTAAAGCAAGAGTTAATATAGTTATTGGTCATTCTAGTATAACAGTAACAGTCAATAATACATAAAATATAATTGTGTAATTGTTATAAAAACTTAGTGCATAGTCAATCATTTTTGTTTATTTTAAATTTGTATTATATATAAGTATCAATCAGTTATATAGTTATATTTATATAATTTTGTGTCTATTTTATTTAATTTTGTTTTCTTGTAAATTGTTTTTGGAAAAAACTTTTTGATTTGGTTTAAAAATAAGTCTCTTTGGGTATCTACATTTATACTAATTCCATGTATTGGAGTTAAAAATTTGTTATATAATTCTAAATCCATTTTTGTATCTTTTGAAATGCTTATTAGGTATACATTATTGTCTTGTAATTTTCAAAAATTCCAAATTCTTAAATGATTTCTCTTAAAATTACTTGTTGATTTCATTTGAAATGCATTATTTTGAGCTTTTCAATCTAGATTTAAAATACTTATAGGTAATTCCTTTGATTTAAATAAATTATAAAATTCTCTAATTTTAATATTATTTCATATAAAAGTTTTATTTTCTATCCGTCATAAAGTGTCTAATATATTACTTATATTGGAGTTTGTTATTATAATTACATTTATTGGTTGAATGATTTCTCATTTATTTTTATCATAATATGTATTTAAGTTTGTATATTTTGTTATTTCTTCTATGTTATTTAGTTTAAAATCAAAATTATAATTTGTTATATGGTTATAGTTTCAAAATTTAAAAAATATAAGATATAAAGTAATACTGTAAAAAATTAATATTGATATAAATACTAATGATAAATGTTTAAAAAATAGCTTAAATAGATTTATTCTTTTATGATTAAAATTTTGTTCATATTTTTTTAATGATTTTAATAAATATCTTTTAAAATAAAGATAAAGAAAAAATAAAATGAAAAATCCAAAAATAATTAAGAAAATATAATTTTTTATAAATATAAATGATGAAATAAAATTTTTTCAGATTATAAGTCATATAAATGAAAAAAATCATACAGGTAAAAGGATTCAAATACTTGAATATCTTATAAAATCTATATAAGGGATTCTTTGTATTCATGAAATATAAGGAATAACATAATGTGAAAAAAATCAAAATTTTCATGTAAAAATAGAAAAGAAAGGATTTGATTTAAATGATTCAGATATTTTATCATATTTACCTGTTTTTAAGTATTTTTTAAATATTTTATGTGAAAAAGTATGTTTAAATGATTTATCTCAATATTTTGATCAAATTAGAAATGAAATACTATCTCATATAAATCATGAAATTATAAACACAAAAAAAATTATAGAAAAATCTATAATTTCTAATCATGCTAAAATTCCTCATAATAAAACAAATGCTTCAGAATATAGAAAAAGATTCAAAGGAAAAATAGATGAAAATATAATCACAAATGAAAAAAATATATATATTAGATTTTTATTTATTTCTAGAAAAGTTAGAATATCCATTTTTTATAATCATAGTTTTAAAACTAGTTCTTTACTTACATCTTCTATACTTTGATCTGAATTGATTTTTATTACTCTTCATTCTTGTTCTTGAATCTTAACTATTGGTAGAGTTTTTGTTACAAACTCATCTATTCTTTTTAGGATTCATTCTTCATTATCATCTGATCTTTTTATAAGTGTATTTCAAGTTTTTGGGTTCACAATGGTTCCACTTGGAAATGTTTCTCAAGTTTTTGTATCATACATTCTTCAAAGTAGTCTACCTAATGCTTTTTCTTTGCTTAAATCAAAAAATACTACTTTATAGTCAGGTAATAATCTATCAAATATTTCTTTATTCCGATCATTTCTTACAAATGCATCAAATACAATATTTTCTTTTTCTATATTATTTTTAATTGCATCTTCCATTATTTTTTTTCATAGTTCTCATGGAACTTGATATCACTTATCCATTATCTCTTTTAATTCTACTCATAATTCAGAACCTGATTCAATAACTTTTCTGAATTCTCAACCCATTTCAATTAGGGTGTATCAATATTTTTCTACAAGTATTCTTCAATGAGTTCATTTTCAACAACCTTGAATTCATGTAAAAACTAGTTTCATAATAATTAATAATTAATTTTAAAGTACTTATTTAAAGGTAATAAGCCGGATTCTGTATCTTGATACCAATCTATCTAGGCTTACGATCACTCGTAAGCTCGAGCTCGGTATATCTTTATAAGCCAATAAAGGATAATGAAGCAAATAAAGATACCATTCCGATTGCACCAGATAGGGTTTACCGAAACTAGATTACTCTAGTTTTCATCTGTAGCTACTTCTATTTACTTACAAATATTTGTAAAATTAACATTGTAACACCAAATGACTTTTCACTTTTCGGGCTTTAAGCCTTAGTATTGTCTCTGTGGCACTAGCCATACTTAGAGTTTATGGATTATATCTCCAAGCTAGAGTCGTTATCTCTTATCCTATCCTTGTGGTGTCCAGACTTTCCTCTAGTAGTTTTGCTACTAGCTGGTATCTTCCTTTAAATAAGTGCAAAAATTATATGAAAAAATAGTGAAAAGTAAAATTTTTACAAAAAAAAGATATGAGAAAATTTTTTCTTATATCTTTTTTAGTTTGGTATAATTTATTTAATTACTTTTTACCAAAAATTTCAGTAATAGCTTTTTCTATTATAGGAAATGTATCTTTAAAATTTCATGAAACTTTTATAAAATCAATTCATTCTCTTGGATTAGAGTTTTTCATAGCATCTAAAACATTATCAAACTCATCCATTCAAGGAACTATAACTCATTTTTCCTTTAATTCTGAAGCAAATTGTGCTACATGAGAAGTTTCTAAAAATATAACTGGAGTAGTTCATTTTAAATTGTGTTCTGCTTTTACCCAAGGAACAACAGCAGCAGCAGTGTGAGGATCCATTCAATGATTATAAGTTTTTCAGAAATCTTTTATTATATCCAATCTTTCTTTATCAGTAGAAGAAGATGAAATAAAAAGTTGTTGTATTTTTGTTAATGTTTCGCTATCAATTTGAAATTTTCAAGTTTTTGCAAGGCTATTATAAAATCATTTTATTTTAGTAAAATCAAATCAACATACATCAAAAAGCATTCTTTCGAAATTACTTGATTTTGCGATATCCATAGATGGAGAGTTTGTTACTTGAACAAAATCTTTTCAGTCTTTTTTTGGTGGTTGGTATATTCAAGTTTTGAAAAAATTATCAAGCATATCATTTTCATTTGTTGCTACAAGTATCTTAGATATAGAAAGTCACATTTTTTTTGCATAATATCAAGCCAAGGCATCTCAAAAATTACCAGAAGGTACTGAAAAAATCACATCATCTCAGTTTTTTATATTATTATTTTTTAATAATTCAGCATAAGCTCTAAAATAATATACTACTTGTGCTAAGATTCTAGCAATATTTATTGAATTGAAAGAAGTAATGTTATATTCTTCTTTGAAATCTTTAAATTCAGCTCCATTTATCTTTTTAACTATATCTTGAAGTGGGTCAAAAGGAACATCAGCTAGTAGAGTAATTGCATTTGGATTATTAACTATTCCATTTACAGCTTGTAATTTTTGTACTTTTGAAGGTCAAGTACTAGGAAGCATAAAAATCGATCTTATATTTGTTCATTTAACTCAACTATGAGCTGCATTTATAGTATCTCATGATGAAGCTCAAAGTACATTTATAGTTTTTCATTTTGCTAAAACAGATAGAAGTCTAGGAAGAAATTCTAAAGCTATATTCTTAAATGCAAATGTTGGACCATATCATAAATGAAGAGAATATAGATTTGTATCTCAAATTTGTTTAACAGGAGTTATTTCTATTCTATGCCATTGTTGTCAATAGGCTTTGTTTATAATATCTTTTAATTCTTCATTTGTTACTCAAAAATCAAATTTAGATAATACATCATAAGCAACTTCTTGATAAGATTTTCAAACTAGGTTTTGTATATTTTCTAAATTTACTTGAGGAAAGTTTTTGATACACCAAAGTCATCCAGATAATGGTTGACTTGTTTGTATAGCATTAGATAAAGTTGAAGTTTCATTAGATCTAGAATCTGATAAAAAATTAGTCATAAATTCTTATGTTTAAGTAATAAATTTTATTGATTATAAACAATATAAAAATTATTTCAAAATTTATTTATAAATTAAAAAACCAAAAATTGACAAAAATGTATTTATCTATAATATAAAAAATATTTACAAATTAACAATAAATTTTATGTGAAATATTATATTAAAACCAGAAGAATTAGGTAAACAATCTGAAGAAAATTGAACTCCAGAATTAACCCCTGAAAAGAGAATTGAACTTGCAAGATGATATTATTCAGAACAAGTTATAGAACAAACTAGTGAAGTAAAATAATAATAAATTTATTAAAGTATAGGAAATATTATTTCAAAATTTTTATTTCCCAATTTCAAGTTGGTAAAGATGTGCCTTTTATCCAAGGATTAAGCAATCTTATATTGTTATAACTTTGTCATTTTTCATTTGCCCATTTTACTAAATCAGGGATTTCTCATTCTTGGATAATTTTTGTTTCAGGAATTGTGAATTTATCTCATACCATTAAATCAATTATTTTTTTATTATCTGAATAGTTTAAAATCATATATTTTACAGCCAAGATTTTAAATACATATCTTCAGGTTTCTTCATTTAAATATAAATCATAATAATTATCAGTGTTTTGATCTATTAATACTTGTTTTATAGCATTTTCTCATCTATTATAACTTGCTGCAACTAGAGTCCGATTTTTTAAATCTTTATATATAATGTTTAGATATTTTATTGCAGCATCTGTTGATTTTTCAAAGTTATATCTTTCATCTACATAATCATCTATTTTTAATCAAAATCTTTTTCCAGTTTCTGGCATAAATTGCCAAATTCATCATGCTCATGCTGAGGATATAACATCATTTTTTAATGCACTTTCAACAATTACTAAGTACTTGAAGTCATCTGGAATATTGTTTTCTTTTAATTTTTTTTCTATATATGGAATATATAAAGGATATCTTTTTATATAAAGATAAAATTGGTATAAAGTATTTGAAGTTACTATAAATTCTCTATCAAATTTTTCTTTATTTGAAAAGTGTTTTGCATCAACTGGCATTTCTTCTCAAGCAAAATTAATAGGATAGCTTGGATATTTAAACAAAAAACTATCAATTTTATTGTATTTTTGTATAAAAAAATATAACAAAATTATTAAAATAATTCAAACGAAGATAATGATTTTTTTTCTCATAAAAATTGTATTTAAAATTTACTTTTTTATTTTATACATATAATCAATTAATCAAAATATTTTTTTTTGTTCTAGATATTTGTACGATTAGAACCTGTCAAAAGAAAATATACTTTTGACTTTAATAAAAAATGATATAAATTTACAAAAAGAAAGGAAATGTATTTTATTTTTTTATATTGGAATAGATCTTTATGGAAAAAGTTTACAGACTACAAAACATATTACAAAACATAATAGAAACGGTAAAAAAACAAGATTTTTTAGTATATTTCAGAAAAATATCTATAATGGAGATAACTGATGATCAAATAGTTTTTGGATTAGTTTCTACTTTTATGAAATGAAATATAGAAGCAAAATTTTACGATTCAGTTTTAGCTGCTTCAAAAAAAGAAATATCATCTATATCTAAGATTTCTTTTGAAATTGATAAAAATATAGATAATCCAACAAATAAATATGTAATAAATGGAGTTGATTATTTTAAAGAATCAGAAAAAAGTAGTAAAAAATCTAATAAAACAGATTCTAACTTATACACTATGGTACAGTCAACGAATTTAAAATCTACAAAAGATAGATACACATTGAAAAATTTTGTCGTTTGATCTGATAATCAATTGGCTTATTCTGCTTGTGAAGCTGTAGCTAGAAATCCTTGAAAATCGTATAATCCACTTTATATTTATGGTGATGTATGACTTGGTAAAACTCACTTATTACAATGAACATCAGGTGAAATAATGAAAAAATATAAAGATAAAAAGGTGGTTTATACTACTGCAGATAAGTTTATAACAGAATATATAACAAGTGTAAAAAAGAGAAGTGTAGATAAAATGAGACAAAAATTTCAAGAAGTTGATGTGCTTGTTATCGATGATGTACAATTCTTCGCTTGAAAAGAACAAACTCAAAATGAACTTTACAATGTTTTCAATTTATTATACGAATCAAATAAACAAATAATAATTAGTTGAGATAGAGCTCCAAAAGAATTGACAGAACTTGAACCAAGACTTAGGAGTAGATTTGAATGGGGAATTACAGTTGATATAGGAAAACCTGACTTTGAAACTAGACTTGCAATTATTCAAGAAAAAGCAAGAGAAAAAGAATTTTTACTTCCTCAGGATGTATCTGAATTTATAGCTGCAAATGTAACTGAAAATGTTAGAGAATTAGAATGAGTTTTAAATCAATTAATAGCTGAATATGAGCTTGATTGAAGTGCTCCAACTCTTACTAAAATTGCACAAAAATTAAAGAAATTAAGTTTTACAACTGATTTGATTTGAAATAATAGTAAAGTATGATCTTTTAAAAAGACAATAAGAAGTTACGAAGATATAATCGATGCAGTTTCAGCTTATTTTTGAATTGAAAAAGAATGAATTCTATGAGAAAATAGAAAAAAAGAATTTATGATACCAAGACAAGTTTCAATGTATCTTTTAAAAACAAAATTAAATTATACATATGAGAGAATAGGTAATATATTTTCTGGTAGAAATCATGCTGCAGTGCTTTATAGTTGCAATAAATTAGAACAAATAATGAAAAAAGATAAAAATTTACTTCAAGAAATCAATACTTTAAGAGACGGAATAGGGATTTAATGATTTGTAACTAATTTGTTATTTATGAAATTAAAAGAAGAAATTTCTGGTATAGAAAATGAAATAAAAGAGAAAAAAAATATTTCTGATTTAAAAATAGATCTTGAGAATATAGATTTGTCTAAAAAAGATTTTATAAAAATAGATAAAAAGAATAATTTTGATTATTTTGATTGATTAGTTAAATATAATCAAAGTGCTTTTAAAAAAACATTTCATAAAATAAAACATTTTTTTATTGAAAAAGATATATTATCAAAAATTATTATAATATTTAAAAAAATATTAAAGGTGATAAGTAAAATAATAAAAAAAATAACAAGTAAAATAAAATGAAATAAATTGTTTTTGTTAGTAAATGAATATAAAAAGGTATATTTTAGATTTTATTTATTTATTATTTCAATTTTTATTTTACTGTGCTTTGTTTTTGTAAGTAAACTTATAATTGAAAACAAAGTAAATTCAGGATATCAAAATCTTATTGAGATAAAAAATACTAGAGATGAAAAAATTATTAAAGATTTGGTAAAAAAATCTATTGATGATTTTAGATTAGCTTGAGTATTATTTTATCCTTTTTCGATTATTCCTACAGATAAAATAGATTTACCAAAACATGTTATTTATTGATGAAGACAAATAGCTTATACGATAAATAATCTAATAAAAGTATATAATAATATAGATAATCATATAAAAAAAGAAGGAATTAATAATCTTCAAGTAACTTCAGTATTAACTGAATCAAAAGATGAAGTTTTTGCTATAGAGTCAGATCTAAAACAAGCTTTAGATCAATATAATTCAATAAAAGATTTAGAACAAGGTCCTTTAAATTCAAAATTTGAAATTTGAAAAAAATATTTAAATAATTTAGAAAAGTATCTACTTATAATTAAAAATAATTATCAAACTTTTTTGAATATATTGTGAGATAAAAAAGAAAAAAAATATCTTATAGTTTTTCAAAATGCTGATGAAATAAGACCAACTGGATGATTTATGTGAAGTATGGGAATTGTATCAATGTATAAATGAAAAATCACTAAATTTGAGCCTCAGGATGTATATACAAATGAATGGAATTTAAAAAAAGAGGATTATCTGAAATTGAGAGCTCCAGAATGATTAAATACAATTACTAAGATTTTAGGTTTAAGGGATTCAAATTATTCTCAAAATTATGATACATCTAGTGAAAATATAAGATTTTTTATGGAAAAAATATGATATAATCTAGATTGAATTGTATATATAAATAATACTATAATAGAAGATTTTCTGAGACTAACTTGAAATATAAGTTTTACAAAAATAGATGAAAATATAAGGCATAATAATTTTTCTGCAATTATGTCATTGCTTGTAGAATCAAAAAAATTTAAAAATTGAAGTATAGGTACTCCAAAACAAATATTATTTGATTTTATTGAAGAATTTAAAGCTAGACTGATAAAAGATTGAAATTATTTGTCTTATTTTAAGATAATAAGTGATAATATAATAAAAAGGGAAATTGTAGTTTATAGTTTTTCTTCTAAAGAAAATCAGTTATTACAAGATTTAGATATAAATTGAAATATAGATTATAATTCAAGTTTAGATTTTTCTTATCCAGTATATACTTCGATTTCATGAAATAAATCAGATAGGTATATGGCAAGAAAATATGAAAAAAATATAAAAGAAAATAAAGATTGTAGTATAGATACTTCTTTAAAAATATCATTAAGTCATAATTTAACATTAGATAATGAAGCTGAATTAAAGGATCTGATAAAAAAATATGAAATTAAAACTCCTTGAACTATGTATATTCAATGAACTTGAAGAAATCGGCAATATGTAAGAGTATTATTACCAAAAAATGCTATAATAAAAGAAAATAAAATTTATAAAATCGAAGAAACTCCAACTGTAAAATATGTCAATTTTTATATGCAAACTGAGAGATTTCAAACTAAATCTGTGACTATAAATTATACATTACCAAATAAAAAATGTAAAAAATATAGTTTCAATTTATATAAACAAGCTTGAGTTAGAAAATATGATGTAATTGTTAGAGATGATGATGTGATGTTAGAAAAGAAAAATGTATCTAATGATTTTAGTTATTAATATAAATTTTTATGATTTCTATAGACTGAGAATTTACATGACTTGATCCAATTAATAACTCTATAGTTAGCCTTTGAGCTGTTGATTTTTTAAATCCTACAAATCAATTTTATGCTGAGTGTAGAATTTGGGAATGAGCAACTTGGGTAGATGAAGCACTTAAAATAAATTGATTTAGTATAGAAGAAATTCAAGATCAAAATAAAATGAGTTTAGTAGAACTAGTAGAAAAATTTGATGCATGGCTTAAAACATGTCCGAGTCCTCAAATACTTATATGACAAAATCCAAAAAGTGATATAGATTTTCTGGTTCAAAGTTATAAAAAAGCATGAATTACATATCCACTTGGGCATAGAAGTTTGGATACTCATAGTATAGTTTTTGCTAAACATCTTGATCTATGAAAAAAAATATTAATTGAGAGATGAATATATAAAATAAATCTTGATGAATCACTTAAATTTGTTTGAATTCCATGAGGTGAACCAAAACCACATATTGCACTTATGTGAGCAAAATGTGCAGCAGAAGTTATTAGTAGAACAATTTATGGAAAGAAATTACTTCCAGAATTTGATAAATATGAAATTCCAGAGTATTTGAGGAAATAAAAAATTTGATAATTAATAATATTATTTAATAAAAATTATATGAAAAAACTACTATCTATACTATTATTTACAATGATAATATTTACAGGTATTACAAATTTTGTAAAAGCAGAAGATAATTCATATAAATATCTAAACAAATCTATAATAGAAAAACTAGATAAAAAAATAGAATGATTAAAATGAAATAAAACAAAAAGTTTGATTTTGTTGATTAGTAAAGTTGATAAGATAATAAAAAGTGAAAAGAATGAAATTAAGAAAGCACTTTATAGTGAGTTGAATATTTATTTAAAATTGAAGAAGAAAGAGATTTGAGAAAAAGTTGTAAAATATCAAGAGCAGGTAGATAAAAATATTGATGCAAATAATGTAAATTCATGAAAAAAACTTTTAATAAATTTAGTTAATAATGGTTCGATTGATAATATTTTGGGGTGTAGCGATAGAGCTATGTGTTATAATATGGTTAAAAATCAAAAATCTAAGGATAAGGATGAAGTTTTTCTTGAAATTACGAGTAGTTTCAATAATGAAATTCTTAAAACATCATTGTCTTCAGATGAATACAATGATAAATTAAAAGAAGAAGCTTGTTCTTTGGCTGAAAAATATTTAACAATTGAAAGTTTGGAGCTGGAAAAGGCAAGAGATTATGAGAATTTTATTATATTTGCTAAACTATTTATTGAAGGCTATCCGACAATTCAGAATATTATAAAAGAATATAATGATTTTGTCCCACTTACTGCAGAACAAGAACAATCATATAGAGATGCTTCAAAAATTAATACTTTAGAAGAAGCCTTAAGTAATGTTGTTGATGAAAAAGAAATTAAATCGATTAAAAGTTGGTATGCAAATGGAGGTGCTTATATAAAATATCCTGATATAAATGATCAAAAATTTAGTTTTATGTTTAATAGATCAACTAGTTTTAAAAATTGAGTAATAACATTTCCTGCACCAGAGTTAAATTTTCCAATTATGGTGATAAATGAAAATAGAATAGCTGTTAATTTAGGTGAATGGTATACATGAATTTTCTTCGACTTAGTAAATGTTGATGGGGTTTGGAAAATTGATTTAATTGAGCCACTTCGTCCTGATAAAACAAAAAACCCTAGAATTATTTATTTTAATATGGATGAAGAAAGTTTGAAAGAAAATTGGAATAATATAAAAAATACTATAAAAGATTTAAAATAGTTTTCTAAAATAAAAATATTATTTATTAAAAACTTACTATCAAAAGTAAGTTTTTATTTTGATTTTAGAAAAAAATTAATATGATAAAAAATAATACTTTTAAAATAAATCAAAAAAATGAAAATTCTAAAAAATATACTTTTAATAATACTTTTTGTATCTTATTTTTTTCATACATTTGCATCTGATAAGATATTGCTTTGGGATTATAAAAAATACGACTGAGTTGATTTTAATTGAGTTGCTGATGTATCTACAAGTAACTCTAAATTGGCTACAATAATTAATGATAAAGTAAATAAAAAATTATATTTAGATATAGTTGATAAGACAAATAATTTTAACATAGATATATTTTTTAATTATAAATGAGAAACTCGTAAGTTTACTTATAAATATGATCCAAAATTTAAAGAAAATTTAGATATTTTAAATAAAATTAAAATAAAAAGGTTACAAAAAAGACCACTTTCGTGTGAATTATCAGTTACAGCTGATATACTTACATATATAAAATGATATAAAATTACAGAAGATAAAGTGTTTGAAAAGATAGATAATACATATCTTGATAAACTTCCTTATACATATGAAAATAGACTTTTTTGGGGAAATCCGAATAAATGATTTGTAGGTTATATGGATTATTATTGAGATAATAATTTAATTAAACCAACTCAAAGATGATTGACTTGATATGGAGTTTATGAAAAACCAATTTCTGAGGTATATGATCTTTATTGAGTAAAAAATGATATAATAACAAAAGATAATCATAATGATAGTTTTACTGCTAATTCACATCTAACTTTTTTATTGAAAAATGTTGCAAAGTGAAATATGGTTCAATTATGGTGAGATTGGTGTACAAGAGAAGAATATGATGATTGAACGATTGATAAAATGCAAATAAATCAAGAAAAAGTTAATCAAAAAATATATGCAAAAAATTATTGTCCTACTACTTTGAATGATAGAAAAGTAGAATGGTACTATATAGAAGATTATAAAATCAAAAAGCATACTGGTCTTATTTGAGAACATGCTTTTTACCTTCTATGATACGAATGATGAGTTACAAATCCTACAAAAATCATTGTATGGGATAGTGATACTGGTTATCATAAATATGATACAATTGAGTGGATGAGAAAATGGAGTTTAATGGATTATAAAAGTATAGTTATACATAAACCATAAAATATGTTTTTAAAAATACAAAAAAATATAAATTCAGATTACAATAAAGCATTAAAATATTTTTCTTTAGATTATTTAGCAACTTTAAAATCAAAAGAAAGTATAGTTTCTAGGTTCATAATTTCAAAAGAAGTAGAAAAAAAATATAAAATAAAAAAATATTTACCAAAAATAAACTTAAATTGAATACCATTATTTGATAATGGTATTTTTTGGTCTATTTCACATAAAGAAGATTTAGTATTTGTTTGAGTTAATAATAAAAAAATATGAGTTGATATAGAAATATATAAAGAAAGAGATTTATCTTTACTTAATCAATTTAATGATGAAGAATATGCTTTATTATGATGAAAAAAATGGATTAACTTTTATATACTTTGGACTGCAAAAGAAAGTATTATAAAACATGATTTATTAAAATTAGATGATATTTTATATATAAAATTAATCAAAATAAAAGATATTAAAAAAGTTATAGATGGGATGATTTTTATTAAAGAATTATTATTTGACTATAAAACAAGCCAAAAGCAAGTCTTTTTTTGAAAAAAAGATGATATTTTTTATAGTGTTTGTGTGAATATGTGATAAAATCAATAATAGAAATTTTATATGATAAAAATTAACTTTTATATAATGAAAAGATTTAAGACATTTATTATTTTTATAATTTTAGTAGCTACTTGGGGTATATTTTTTGCATCATTTAAATATTTTTTGTGGTGAGATTTGTGAGATAGTTTAAAACCAGATTTACAAAAAATAGCTTGATATATGAGTCTTGGTTGAGTTTTTGCTTACCTGATTTGATGAGCATTTGCATCCACATTTCTAAAAAAATATTACTTGTTTATAATATCTATTTTTACTTTTATTTTTCTTTTATCATCATATTTATTCTGATTTTCTACAAATACAAGTTTTGCTTTTATTATAACATTAATCTGATTTTTATACTGATTATGGAATGTTGTAAAAAGTGTACTAATCTCAATGGAAATCAAAAAAACATGACTTAGAGAAACAGTTGTAAATGCTTATGTATGAATGGTGTTTGTTATATTTTTAATTGTTTGATCTATTCTTTGAAATCTGATTTTTGAAAAATTATGACATAATTGATATATAGTACTTATGGGACTTATGCTATTTGGTTCTATTATTTCTTTTAATCTAGATTATGATAAAATTCCTTTTTCTTTTTTAACTAAAAACTGATGGAAAATATATTTATTTGGAAGAAAAGAA
This sequence comes from Candidatus Altimarinota bacterium, assembly GCA_041659565.1. Lineage (GTDB taxonomy): Bacteria > Patescibacteriota > Gracilibacteria > BD1-5 > UBA6164 > Altimarinus. Next base: position 26,164 of record JBAZXZ010000001.1, read on the forward strand.
AGTCTTACAAAAGCGATAAAAGCTTATATTCCAGATTTAAAATATATAGTAAAAAAATATTTATATGTAATTATAGGTTCTTCATTATTGTGGGCTATTACGACTATAGTTTCACAATCTTCAGTTGAATATAGTGTAAATACATTTGGTATAGAAGCATCAAAAGCATCTTTTTTACTTTTGTATTCGGCAGTTTGAGCAATTGCTTGAAATATACTTTCAATGAAAATGAATACAAATAGATGGAAATTTTTTATTATTTTTAATACATTATTTTCTTTTGTAATAATAGCATTTCCATTTTTCGCAAAATCTTTTTTATACATAAATATAATGGCTTCAATTTTGTGAATATTTTTCTGAATTATATCTAATTTAGTTGATTCATATTTGATGAAAAGTTTTTGAGATGAAAATAAAAAAGAGTATTGAGCTAGTACAAATTGACTTGTTTTAAGTCTTGTAATTGTATGTATGATGTTTGTAAGTAGTTCAGTTTTGCAGAATTTTTGATATCAAACACTTATGATTTCACTTTGAAGTATAAGTTTTGTTATGTGAGGTGTATTGTTTGTGAAACAAAGAAATATTAAATAATAAAAAAATATGAAACTAATTCTATTTATTGTAAGACTTGTCTTATCTATTCGTTACAAAGTAAAACTCACTTGAGTTGAAAATCTAAAGCATAATTGACCTATTTTGATTTTACCAAATCATGAAGCTTTGGTTGATCCTCGTATTTTAATTGCATTTTTAGGGAAGTATATTATAGCTTCTCCTGTGGCTTCGGAAAATTATTATAATCTACCTGTTTTGAAACAAGTAATGGATTTTGTATGAACTGTACCAATTTGAGAGATGACAGCATGAGCAACTGCAGAAGATGTAAAAAAAGTATTCTCTAGTATTACAGAATGATTGAAACAATGAAAAAATATACTTATTTATCCTTCTGGACAAGTTTATAGACAAGATTTTGAAAGTATTAAGTGAAAACAATCTGCATATTACATTGCAAATAATATGCCAGAAAATACTAAAGTAATTTGAATTAGACAAAGATGATTATGGTGAAGTATCTGGTCAAAAGCACGGGATAATGGACAGACTACCTTTGTAAAAGCTTATATTCAAAGTATTAAGTTTGCTTTTGCTAATTTATTATTTTTTGTTCCAAAAAGAGAAGTTTTTATGGAAATAGTTGATTTGACTCAGGAAATAAATGAAAATAAAACAAAAAGTTTAAATGAATTCAATAAATTTTTAGAAGATTTTTATAATAAGCTCCCTAAAGAAGAGCTTAAATTTATAAAACATTATTTTTATTACAATGATGTAAAAGATAGAAAAGAACCTGAAATTATTGAATGATCTGAAAAAGAATTATCTCTTACTAATGAGTATGATTTAACACAAATTCCTGAAAATATAAAAGAACAAATAAAAGAAAAAATAACTATAATTAAGCAGATTGATAAAACAAAAATTCAAGATAATTCAAAACTTGTTTTAGATTTATTTTTTGATAGTTTGGATGCTGCTGAGATAAAATCATACATACAAGCAAATATTACTTGAGCTTCAAATCCGCCAATTACAGATTTAAAAACTGTATGAGATCTCTATATGATGGCTATTTGAGAAAGTAGAAGTATTGAAAAGTTGAAAGTATGTGAATGGGGAAAAAAGAATCCAAATGTTATAAACTTAGTTGAAAAGTTTGATTTTTCAAATACTATTTAATTATATTCCGTATTATTTTAAAATTTAATTTATAAAATTATGGTAATAAATAAGAATTCTATCAAAGATAAAAAGATTATATTTTGAATAATAGGTGCGATATTTTTATTTATATATTATGTATTTTTTGCACACTGAAAAATTGATTTAAGTTTTTCTGCTAAAGATTTGGAAATAAAAACTATTGATAATAAAGATGATTTTGAAGATATAATTGTAAAAAATACATATGATAAAATAGTTGAATCTTGTGACAATAATAATGAAAGAAATAGACAATATTATGAAGGGGAACAATTTAATGAACCTATGTTTTCAAATTCTAACTCGAGAATCAGTTTTGATGGTAATATTTGAAGTTCTTTAAAATGAAGTGCTGATATGGGGGTAAAGTGAAGTGTAAGTGATTGATTTGATGTTCCTTCAATTGGGTTTGATTGACAAAAATCTGAACCAGTTGTTACTCAAGATGTAAGTTTTTCTCAAACAAATATTCAAAAACAAGAAGTTGATGAATGAGATATATTAAAACAAACTAAGGATTATATATTTTATTTTTCAAAAATTAGATCAAAGATATTTATAATAAAATCACCATTAGATTGAGAACAAATAAATTTAGATTTTGTTAATACTGTTTTTACAATAGATATACCAAATAATCTTACTATAAAACCTGAACTTTTTGTAAATGATACGAGGCTAGTATATTTGGCATCAAAAAAATCTTATGATAACAATAATACTATTGTTTGAATTTATGATATATCAAATTTAGCAAATAAAGATGTTAAACTTACTAAGATTTTTGAAACAAAATGAGATTATTTTAAATCAAGACTTGTAAATAATAATTTGTATTTGATTAGTGATTACTCTATGGAATCATTTAAAACAAAATATTGTAATATTATTAATAATGAAAAAAAATCTAATTTTGTAGATTTTGTAAGTTTCTTTACTTGAATTAATTTAAAATGATTTTGATTAAATAAAGAATTATATGAAGAATTAAAAACTGAATTAGAATCTTATTCTTATAAATTTAACGATAATAATTTACTTTGAAAATGAGATATAGAAAATTTGGAAAAGTTTAAATTATTTTATAGTGAAAAAGATTTAAAAGAACCAATAGAAAACCTAAATTTTAATATTGTTTCAGTAGTTGATATAGATAATAAAGAATTAAAAGCTTCACAAACTTTATTGTTTTGAAATCTAAAAAATGGTGAAATACATATGACTTTGGATAATTTATATTTAGTTAATTCTTATTATCAAAAAGAACAATGGAAATGTGATTATATAGATATTTGTTATAAAGAATTTTCTTCAAATAATTTTACTTCTATCTCAAAAATCTCATATTCTTGAAATAATTTGCAGTATCTAAAATCTGCAGTAATTCCTTGAAAACCGATAAATCAATATGCAATGGATGAGGATGAGTGATATTTTAGGATTTTTACAACAAATTGAAATATGAATAGAGATTCTTCTTTATATGTTTTTGAAAAAAACTTAAAACTTATTTGAAGTCTTGAAAATATAAAACCTTGAGAAGAATTTAAATCAGCTAGATTTATTTGAGATAAAGCATTTTTAGTTACATTTAGACAAACAGATCCATTATTTGTTATAGATTTACATATTCCGTCAAATCCAAAAATAATAGGGGAGCTTCAGATTCCATGATATTCTACTTATTTACATCCTTATTGAAAAGTATGAAATAAAGATTACTTGATCTGAATTTGAAGAGAAAATTCGAGTGTAAAAGTAGATTTATATGAGATAGACTATGAAAAACAATCACTTTGAAATCAAATAGATGTAAAACAAAAATACAGTTATAAATTTGAATGAGATTCAACTGAAACACCAGTTTTAGATAATCCAAGAGCATTTGTATGGGATGATGTAGATAAAATTCTATATTTACCAATAAAAAATTGGCCAAAGCATTTACAAGTTGATTGTGATAGCCAGAAACAACCAGAAAAATTATGTTTTCGCACATATGATTCTAATGAAAATATTAATAAATATAGAAAATGGATTACAACTGTAGATAGTTTCTTATGATTAAAAGCTTTAAGTATAAAAGTTGATGATAGTATAAAAGAAATTGAAAGTAAACAAGTTCCAGATAGATATTTTAATTCACCTGATATTACAAATTTAAGAGTGTGATATTATAAAAACTGAATAAATAAGTCTTTATTTTTTATTGATTGATGATTTATATCGTTTTTTAATAAAAATAATGAGGAAAAAACCATTGATTTCTAATTAATTAATTTACTTTTTAATTTTTTATTTATGTCATTACTATTTTTAGTTACATATATTGTTATTTCTTACTTTATTTATAAAAAAAATAAAGATAATTTAGAGCAAATTCCTTTGGTTATTAAACTAACTTGAATAATAGCTTTTGCTTTATTGTTTGTTTTTATTGTTTATTATTCAGAACAATTGTCTTATAACACAGATCAAATATTTTATGTTTATAGTTTTTACTTTTTATTTATAGGTTATTTTACTACATTTATTGTTTATTTGTTAAGATACAAAAAAATATTAGTAGATAAAAATTATAAATTCATATATAATGACAAAGCATGATTTCTTGAAACTTGGATAAATAAATTTTATTTTATAGTTCTATTGTTTATTTCAGGAGTATATTTTTTATATTCAAAAAATTTTTTAAATAATTGATCCGATTGATTACAAGTTTTAATATATTTATTTTTTATATCTTCTAGTTTATATATCCTATTTTGAAATAATTTATTTTCATATAAAAACAACAAGATTAGTTAATTTCTTTATATTTTAAATTTTAAATTATGTTTTTAATATCACTACTAATTTTTCCTTTTATTGCATACTATATTTTTAGTAAATATAGAAATGACATTAACGAATTAAATTGAGCAATTAAATTAATATGAATAATATGATTATTTATTGTAGTTGTATTATGATGATCTAAGATTTTTGATAATAAAGATACATATTTAGTGATAATAATTATGTGGTACATAATAGTATTTTTTTATCATTATTCATTGAGTATAAATTTACAAATCAAAAATTTAGATAAGTTTAAGTATTGAGAAATATCATATACTGATTGAATTATAAAAGGAATATTTTTATTTTTAATATTTGTATTATATATATCTATAATAGATAATTATGATATTAATGAAAAATTAGGTATTTTTAGATATGATTCAAATTGATTATTAAGTACTGTTTCTATGTTTTTAGTTCAAATAATTTTATTTTGAATAATCTTTGAATTTATTGATATGGTTAAAAATTCTGTTTTCAGAAAAATTATAAATCAACATATTTATAGGGAAAGATTAAAACAAGAATTAAAAATAGAAATTTTAAATGAATTAAAATTAATTAAATAAAAAATGAAAATTATTAATATTTTAACTCTATGGAAGAAAGAATTTTCCAAAAATAAAAATGAAAATTTTCTTTGGGACAATATCCTATGAATGCAATCAAAAAAAGATTTTATTATAAAAGCTTATTTAATTGCAGATTATATAAAAACTATTAAATGAGATTATGTGGGGGTTATGCTTCCTGCAGTATGAAGTGCTAGTTTACTTATTATAGCTACTTATCTTGCTTGAAAAACTCCAGTAATGTTTAATTGGACACTTTGAAAAGAGAGTTTTAAACACTGTAAAGATTTTTCAAAAGTTGAATTTATACTTACTTCATCAAATTTTTATGATAAAGTAAAAAATGATTTTCTAGAAGAGTATAATAAATCAAATACTTTTGTATATTTAGAAGATTTACTTAGAAATATAAGTTTATGAAAAAAAATTAAGACTCTAATCAAATCTAAATTGATGATAATTCCTAAATTACAAAAAAACTGAGTTATTTTATTTACTTCTGGATCAGAAAGTCTACCAAAAGCAGTACCATTGACTCATACAAATTTAATAGAAAATATAAAGTGATCTTTAAATATATTTGAAATAAAAACTGATGATATACTTCTTGGATTTTTGCCACCTTTTCATAGTTTTTGATTCACAATCAATACTATCATGCCACTTATTACTTGATTAAAAGTTGTTTATACCCCAGATCCAAATGATGCAAAAACAATTTTGGAAATAATAAAGCATACAAAAGTTACAACAATTACATCAACACCAACATTTTTAAAGATGATTATGGCTTTAGCTAAATGAGAGGATTTAAAAAATATAAGATATGTAGTTGTTTGAGCTGAAAAGTGTCCTAAAGAGGTATTTGATAAATTTAAAGAGTTATCACAAAATTGAGTAATTCTTGAATGATATGGGATAACTGAGTGTAGTCCAGTACTTAGTATTAATCCAATTATTTTATCAAAACCATGAACAGTTTGAAAGATAATTCCAAATCTGGATTGTAAAATTCTAAGTTTAGAAAATATGCAAGAACTAAAAGTATGAGAGCAAGGTATGATTTATGTTTCTTGAAGTTCTATTTTTAATTGATATCTTGATGAAAAACTTGAAAATCCATTTGAAGAAATAAACTGAAAACAATATTATAAAACCTGAGATTTATGATTAATTGATCAAGATTGATATTTAAGTATAACTTGAAGACTTAAGAGGTTTATAAAAATAGCTTGAGAAATGATTTCACTTCCATTTGTAGAAGGGATATTATTAGAAAAATATGGTAGTGAAGAAGAATTAAAAGTAGCCATAGAAGCAATTGAAAAAGACGGTAATGCAAAAATAGTTTTATTTTCTATAGAACATATAGAAGTTGATGAAGTAAATGATTATTTAAGAAAAAGATGAGTAAGTAATCTAGTAAAAATAGCAGAAACAATTATAATAGAAAAAATTCCGGTTTTATGAACAGGGAAGACTGATTATAAGAGTTTAAAATCATTAATAATAATTTAAATTATGTCTAAAAACTATTCTCTAGCTCTAGGTTGATGAGCCGCAAGATGACTTTGTCATATATGAGTACTGAAATATATTGAAGAAAATAATATACAAATAAATGAAATTGCTTGAACTAGTATGTGAGCGATTATTTGAGCTTGTTTTGCCTTGTGAAAAAAATCAGAAGAAATAAAAAGTATTGTAAAATCTATCAATTTTCTTAGTCTTATAGATTTTGATTTGAAAAAGTGAGTTGTATCAGGAAAGAAAATATATAAACTTTTAGAAAAAATATTTTGAGATACTAAAATAGAAGATGCAAATATTCCTTTGAAAATATTTGCAACAGATATGAATACTGGAGAAAAAATAATATTTGTAAAATGAAAAATAGTTGATGCTGTAAGGTCTAGTATAAGTTTACCGATGATTTTTACTTCTTTTGAATATTATTGAAATAATTTTTTAGATTGATGATTAAAAGCAAATTTACCAGTTTTAGATTTGATTTGAGATAATATAATTGCAGTTTCAGCTATAAGAGATAAATGAAAAAAAATTATAGTTAATAGAAAAATATGAAATTTTGAATTTAAAAAATGATTTTTTTGATATAATTATGAGATACTTAAAAAAACTATAACAATTTTGATGTCTACTAACGAAGATTTAACTTTAGAACTTGCAAAATATATGTGAAAAAAAATTATTTTACTTACTCCAGATATATGAGATTATGAATATTATGATTTTAATAAAGTTGATGAAATAGCCGATATTTGATATGAAGAAGCAAAAAATAAATTAAATAATTTATAAAATTATGTATTATAAAAAAATCTATAAAAAAATACCTTCAATTGAAAAAGAATATGATAATTTAAAAAAAGACTTGGAAAAACAGTCTTTATTGAAAATTAAAAAAAATCAATATCTTAAGGAAGATAAAGAAGAATTTAAGAAAATTTGGAAAAGGTATATCAATTTTTTTGATAAATTAAAAAAACTTTTAAGTGCATCAAAATATAGAAAAATTTTTTTCGTAATTAATTATAATAAATTAGTTTTAAGAAAATATATAGCTCATTTTTATTTTAAAGCAATTCTTGACTTATTAAAAAATTTTTGAAAACATGAAGGATTCATAAGAGTGTTTTTAGATGAAAATTTTATCAAAGATTATTGATTTTATGCTAAATATATATATTTATCAAGATATATAAATATAATTAATACTCCAAAAATATTTATTACTCCATTTAAAAGATATATTGATAAAGATATATATAAAATGCTTGATAATATAAAAGAATTAGATTTTAGAAATACTATAAATGCTGATTATAATAATTTATTTTTTTATATAAAACATAGAGTTGATAAATTTATATATATTATATCAAAATATGTATGATATTTTATAGCACATACAAAGTTTTCAACAAGAAAAAATTGATTAATTAATAGAAAGAATTTAGATAAGTACTTAGAAATAGCAGAGCCTTGAGATATATTTTTATCAAGAGGAAATTGGAATGCAACAAATATATCAATTCCAGGTTTCTGGAAACATATGTCTATATATTTATGAACATGAAAATACCTAAAAGAGAATTTTAAATTAAAAGTTTTGGATGAGTTAAAAGATAATGATAATTATATAATTGAAGCTAATTGAGATTGAATAGAAATAGTAAATATATATGATTTTATAAACCATAATGATTATTTATGAGTAATTAGAGCTAATTTTAAAAAAGAAAAAATACATAGAAGTATAAAAAATGCATTAAGTCATTTTTGAAAATGATATGATTTCATATTTAATTTTTATTCTGATAAAAGACTTGTTTGTAGTGCATTAGTATTGAAATCTTATGCGAAAGAGAGTAATAAAGATGAATGAATTGATATAGAGTTAGAAAAAATAGGGATAAGTTTAACTTATCCACCAAATAATTTTATTAAAAAAGTTATTGAGGAATGATTTAAAGATACCCCTGAAATAGAATGAGTATTTTTTATAGATAGTTTAGAAAAAACTTGAAAAAATTTTGTTAGTACAATTCCAGAATTATTTGAATCATGAAAAAGATCGAGATTTAGTATGTTTTTAAAATAAAAAAATAGAATAGTATTTTGAACTGAACCCACAAAAGTGGAATGAATAAAAAAATAGTTTAATTTTATCAAAGATGATTTTTATATTCAAAGGTACATTCTAAATATACTAGAATTCCTCTTCTTCAAAGAAAATATTTTCTACTAACTCTTCTTTTCAACTGTTATCATTATTTATTTGTTCTTCAGAAGTATTTTTTGATTTTATAGTAGAGTTTAATAATTTTACTATATCTGCATCTAAGAAGTCAGAACATGTTATAGCAATTTCTCTTCTCAGTCTATATATTTTACTTCCTCTACTTCCACATAATATACCATCTTTAGTTTCTTTGTTTTCTAAAAGTTTTTTTAATGTAAAACTAAAGTTAGTATAATAAAAATCTAATAGTTCTTTATTACTTCATTCCTCTCTTAATTTATAAATATTTTCTAGTTCTCATGATATAATTTTTACTACTGTTTCCATATCTAAAGCATTTTTTAATATTATGTCTAAGATATCTTTACCAAGAAAATTACTTCAAATATTTACTATGCTTTCTCTTATTGTATAAGTTCTAGATCATTTTTTATTTTTCAATAATAATTCTTTTAGTTTAGGAGTGTTAAGAATTGTCTTTAAAAGATAATCCAGATTTTGTTGACAAAAGTTCAATGTTTCAGGAGTTTTTCATTCAAATTGTAATTCTATAATTTGTTTAAGTTCATCAGTAATATATTCTAATAATAATTGTCTTGTATAACTAGGATCCAATAGTGCATTAATTTCTTCAATAGTATTATTAATTATTTTTTGCCTTTTTACTGTTTGTTCTTCTAAAAAATCACTTGTAAAACAATTATATTTTTTAGTTGTTTCTAAACTCATAACCTAATATTATTAATAATAATAAGTTATTTATAAAGAAAAAAGATAATAAGTCAAATTTATTTTAGGCAAAAAAATGAGCTAAGTGTTCTTGGTAGAAGTGACTTAGCTTTTTTATATAATCCGGTTTCACATACCTGGACTATATAAAATTTTTTATGATGTCCAGGGGAAAAGGGATTTAATTTTTTAGAAATAACCTTTATTTCTGATTTGTTATATATAAAGATTCAAAAGAACTTTATATATAACTTTCTTACTATCCTTGGGTAATTTTTATAGAGCGATTCACCATGCTCTTTTGTTTTTATTTTTTTTGGTTTTTTTTGGGTTTTTGAAAGGTGAATTTTGAAAATAGATTATATCCATCTTATTAAATCAACTTTTTTCTAAAAAAATTAATTAGAAAAGATGGATATGATTTATTTCATTGTTTTACACCTTATTTTTGTTTTTATTTTTGTGTTTTTTTTGCTTTGTTAAATAAAACTATAAAGTTTTACTAGGGAATTAATACTAGGTTTTGTATTTCCCGTCTAAGAGAGTAAGAAGATGTAAAAGAACTAACTTAACATATATATATTATACCTGAGAGTTGTCTTTATATCTAAAAAACTAACTTGACAATAGTATTATATATATATTATAAAAAAATACCAATGAGTTTATGGCTTGTATAAGGTAAAATAAATTTCATAAAATTATTATGAAAAATTACAAAAATAACAAAATAAGTGATGAAAAATACTTAAAAAACAGATTTTTGTTGTAGCATAAATTACTTTTTGTATAAAAAATATAAACAATAATTTTAACTTTTTTTAACATAGTTAAAAACTTGTAAAAAAGTAAAATTGAATTGAAAATACTATTTTAATAGATAAAATGTAAATTAATTAATAGTTAAAAATTAATAATTATGGAAATTAAAGAATTGATTGAGAAAAGTAATAAATTTATAAATAAGGATTTAGAATCATTTACGGTAAGTGAGATCTGAGATTTACAGAAATTATTGAAAAAACATAGTGATTTATATTACAACAAGGAAAATCCAGTAATTAGTGATTTTGAATATGATGAATTATTTAAAAAATTGGTATTTTTAGAAGATAAATTTGATATAAAAACAAAAGCAACTGAAAAAGTTTGAGCTTCAGTAACAGAATCAACTTTTGCAAAAGTAAGACATAGTAGACCTATGATAAGTCTTGATAATACATATAATGAAGAGGATTTGAAGGATTTTAATGAGAGGGTGAGGAAGTTTGTGAATAATAATATTGTTATTTCTACTTCTTCTGTCATTCTCGGGCTTGACCCGGGAATCTCTAGTAAGGTAGAAAATTTAGAAAATACTAAAGACTCAAAACTTTTAAAAATTAAAGCTTCAAAAGATATTTCTATAAGTTCTAGTGAATTGATAGATTCCGGATCAAGTCCGGAATGACAACATAGTTCAAAGAAATTACAACTTACTTACACTCTTGAATTCAAATTTGACTGACTTTGAGTTGAGCTTATATATAAAAATTGAAAACTAATTCAAGCTATAACCAGATGAAACTGAGTAGAATGAGAAGATATCACTGAAAATGTTATGCAAATATCAAATATTCCAAAAACTATAAATTATGTTGATGATTTAGAAGTTAGATGAGAGGTTGTTTTACCTATTTCTAGTTTCAATAAACTCAATGCAGAAGCTTTAGAAACTTGAAATAAAATATTTGCAAATCCCAGAAATGCAGCAAGTTGAAGCTTGAGAACTATTGATACTTCTGTTACAAAAAAAAGAAATTTAAAATTCTTTGCTTATGATTTGGCTAATTTTGAGGAATTTAGAATTAAAGAAAAAAAAGATACTTATTTTAATGTGATAAAAGATTTAGAAAAGCTTTGATTTGAAATTACTTCATATTTTAAAGTTTGTAATGGAATAGAAGAAGTTATAAAAGAAATTGATAATTTTTGAGATACTAAAAAAACTATTGATTTTGATATAGATTGACTTGTATTAAAAGTTAATAATATAAGTTTGTGGAATACAATTTGATTTACAGAACATCACCCAAGATATGCAATTGCATATAAGTTTCCTGCAGAGCTTGTAAGAACTCAAATTCTATCTATAGAACAAAGTGTCGGAAGAACTGGAACAATCACTCCAGTCGCAAATTTGATGGCAGTAAATGTATGATGAGTAATTGTAAGAAGAGCGACTTTACACAATTATGATGAAGTAGAAAAAAAATGAGTTCTAATTGGTGATCAAGTTTGGATTAAAAGAGCATGAGAAGTGATACCAGAAGTTGTTGCTCCAATTATAGAGTCAAGAAATGGGGATGAAATCAAAATAGAAATTCCTTTAGTATGTCCGATCTGTTCATGAAAAGTTGTTAGAGACGATGAAAAAATAAGATATTACTGTACAAATAAATTTCAATGTAAAGCACAAATTGAATGAAGTTTGATTTATTCAGTAGGGAAGACGGGATTAAATATTGATTGATTTTGAGAAAAACAAGTGATTTTATTTTTAAAAAAATGATTTATAAATAATTTGGTATCAATATTTTATCTAAAAGATAAGAAAGAAGAGATTTTGAAACTTGAATGATTCAAAGAAAAATCAGTTTCAAATCTGCTTGAAGCAATAGAAAAAGCAAAAAATCAAAGTATAGTTTCATTTTTAACTGCTTTATGAATAGAATGAGTAGGTAAAAAGACAGCAAAAACCTTGGCTAAGATATTTGAAAAAAAAGAAGATTTGTTTGATTTTAAATATACTTTTGATGATTTGTTGAGATTGGATGATTTTTGACCAGAAACATCAGAGTCAGTTTTAGAATATTTTACTGATGATTCAAACAAAGAAACTTTAAAAAAACTACTTGAAATAATAGATATAAAATTTGAAAAAGTAAATTTAGAAGAAGGTAAGTTTGCCTGAAAGAGATTTTGTGTAACTTGAAGTTTTGATTGATACACAAGAGATCAAATAATAGAAGTAATAGAAAAAGAATGAGGTGAGTTTATATGAAGTGTGTCAAAAAAACTAGATTTTTTAATTGCATGAAAAGATGCAGGGAGTAAGTTGAAAAAAGCGAATGATTTGGGTGTAAAAGTGGTGGGATTGGAGGAGGTTAGGTAGTTTATTTATTTATTTTGAAAAACTATGGTTTATATAAATGATTTTTTATCAACAATTGATATTGTTGTATTAAGAAAAGTTTTTATATTTATATTTTTATTTATAATATTTGTTTTAAATCAATATTATAAAATTGAAAATTTTAAGTTTGTTAGAATTAAAAAACAAAAAAGAGTTAGTAATCCTTATTTTGATTGAGATATTAAATTTCCTGTTATTTGATTTAATACTAATAATGATAATTATAAAGCTTTTTATGAAGCATTTGAAGATATAGAAACCCTTATAGAATGGGGGGTAGAGTTTGAATTAGATTATATTATTGACTCAGATTTATATAAATTTAATGCAGAAAAAATAGATAATAGATTTAATTTTGAAAAAAATAATATAAAAATTTCACTAAATGAACTTCGTAATATTATAATTATACTTGATTGAAAAGATTCTTATGTATCAACTAATATAAGTTGATTAATTGATGAAATATTTGATAGATATAATTAATTATAAAAAATAATTGTATTATGTTAAAAGTATTTGAAAAAAAATGTGAGTTTATTAAATATATATTTAAAATTTTTTTATGTCATTCGAATCATTTAGAAATTATGCACTAAATTACTACCTTAGATATTATCCATCTAAAAAAAAGTTTAGAGAAAAACTTTTAAAAAAATCATGATGAGATGAAAAAACTGTTGATGAGATAATCAAAAGTATGGAAAATATAATAGTAGAAAAACTAGTAATTGAAAGCAAAATAAGAGTTTATATTACCAGAAATAAAAATCTATCTTATATAAAATCAAAACTTTTTGAAAAATGATTTGAAAAAGAACAATATGAAGAAATATTAAATAATAACTATAATCTAGATGAGACTTTGCTTGATGCAGATTATATAAAGAGAAAGATTTTGGATTATAAGAATAAGTGAAAAAGTAGAAATTATATTTTTCAAAGATTATTTGAGAGAAAACAAGATAAGGACTTGATTAATGAAAGTTTAGATCAGATTTATACAAAAGAAGATGAACTTGAAAATATAAAACTAGAATATGAAAATCTCACTTCAAATTATTCAGAATCTATTTGAAGAACTGACAAAAATAAGATAATTGAGAAATTAATAAGAAAAGGTTTTAATTATGGTGAAATAAAGAAAGTAATTTAGATAAAAACAGTGTCAAAAATTGATTTTTTAGTAAAATAGTGTATAATAGAGTATATTTAGATATTATCTAGAATCTTTATGAATACACAAAATACACCAACTACATCAGATATTCCAGAACCAATTCAAGAACAAAACGAGATTCCAAATAGTGTTTCAAAGGATGATTTTTCTTATTATAAAGAATTATCTAGAAGATATGCAAGAAAAAAAATATCTTGAGATGATAATTCAAATATTGTTAAAGATGTAGAATTTTATAATAAATTTAAAAAGGATTGATATAAAAGCAGTGAATTTCTAAGAGATTTTAGAAAGAGTTTGTCTTGAGAAGATTTAAAAAAATTATTAACTCTTACTCAAGAACAAAGAGATCAATTATTTGAAGACAATTTTTCATCTGAAATTAATAGAATTTGATTTATATATGAAAATAAACAAGAGAAATTAAAAGGTATTATACAAGAAAAATACTCTAATTTAAATCAGGTATGAAGAACAAATGTAGAAGATTCTATAAATAAAATTGATTCTGAAAAATTAGATAAATGTATCTATAGTCCAGAAGAGTTATACTTATTTGTAAGACAAAATTCAAAAAGTATAAATGATAAACCAGATAAATTAAAAGAAATAGAAAAAATATTTAAGGATTTTTCCTTTAAAACTACAGAAGATTTAAAAACAATATTGAAAAATAAAAATATAAGTTGAGATATAGATTCTGTATTGGTTGAACTTGTATGAATTATAAACAAAATAAAATTATGAGAAAGTGTGGATACAATTGATATACAAACATTATTTTCCTGTGGTATTTTTAATAATGAACAAAAAAAGTTATTTTTAAAAATATTTTTACCAGTTACATCACTACAAGAATTACTTAATTTAGATATAATTACCAAAGAACAAGCTGATAATATAAAAAAAACTGAACTTATTAAGTTTTTGAAAAAGAAAAATAATGCACAAAACATAGAAAATGATAATTTTGAATTTACAACAATGTTGGATTATTTACCATTCAACGATATATCTATATACACAGATTCTTTTATAGATGATCATATTGATAAATTACAATGAAGTGAAGGATTTATTCAAAAAGTGGCTGAATCATTCAACAAAACCACAGAAGAAATAAAAGAAAAAATACTCTCTAAAGTTCAAACTGTTGAGGTTTTTAAAAAGAAGTTAATGGATTGAAAGATCAGAAGTAAGATTAAAAATAGTGAAGAAGTAATTAAGAAATTACAAGCTTGAGCTATTCTAAAAATCACTACAAAACAAAGTAATTGAGAATTTGATAATTTTATTGAAATTATTAATTTTAAAGATGATTGAAAGTTTATATGAAAAGATAGAAGTTTTTATGGATGAGGTTCTGAATTAGACTGAAGATATAATTCATCAAGTTCTGTTTCAAGCAAAGATATGTATTATACTTCTTTATTAGATTTATTAGAATCAGATCACATTAAAAATCTTGATGTATTATCACCACAAGATTTAAAAGAAAATATAGATTCTGGAAAAATAATAGAAACAAGTGATACTTTATGAGAACCATGAAAGGCAGATCTTACAAAATATAAAGAACAAATTGATGATAAAATCAGAAAAGTGTCTGAATGAAAGACTCAAGAGGAATTAGAAAAAGATGAAGAATACAAGAGACTCAAAGAAATAAAAGAAAAAATTACAAGTGAATGAGCTGATGTTAGAGACTTAGATATAAAAGATGATTTAAATCTTTTTATGTTAGAATCAAAAATTGATGAGTTTGATTCACAATGAAAAGAATATTGATTTAAAGAATGAGTAAGTTTTAAAGTAACTTGATGAGATGATAAAGATTCTAAAGAAAATGAAGAGTTTCAAATATATACGATAAATAATATAAATAAAATCTCAAAAACAATTCAGATTCATTCTGCTTTTTGAGATGTAGAAGCAGGAAGTTATGAACAGTTTTTTCAGATATTTAAAGCATGAAAAATAGAAAGAATTTCAAATAACACATCGTTTACATCTTTACCAGATACTATTTCAAAAGATCCTAAATTGGCTTCTACTTGGTCAGATTTTAAAATAGTTGATAATAAATTGGTAAGTAAAAATGAGAAAAACAAAGCTACTTACAATTACTTGGTACAAGATAAAAATTCTTCTTGAAATGCTCACAATGTAGTAAAAATATGAGAAATTTCAAATTTATGAGGAGATCAAATGGTAAAAGTATCATTTTGAAAAATCAAAAAACAAACAACAGGTGTAGATAGAAAAACAAAAAAAGATATAGAACAAGAATATTATGAATTTAATACTGAGGATTATGTAACTGTTGCTTGTCTAGAAAATTATGTTAAAAAATATAATTTAAAACCAGAAACAAAAGAAAAAGATAAAGAAGAAAAGGTGAATGCTGTAAAAGAATGAGATAAACCAAAATGGTGATTTTTTAAGTGGTATTTATCAAATAAATCTGTATCTGAAATAATTGGTTGAGTACAAATGTGATTTAAAGAATTTAAAGAACACTTAAAGTCTGGTAATGAAGAACATCAAGCTAAAGTTGCACTTGCAACTTGGTGAAAATTTATGCCAATGGAAGTAAGACTTGAATTGAAATCAAGAGTTGAAACTGCAGAAAAGAAACATATGGATGAAGCTGTATCTAGATTGAAAGCTGTAGATACTCCTGATGCTATTAGTCTAATTTATAGACGGTTGAATTATAGTAATACTGAAGAGTACAAAAAAGAAGCTGCATTGATTTTCATGCTTGAAAAATATTGAAATTTGTACAATAAAAATTATGATAAGAAACCAGAAGCTCCTTTAAATTCAAAAAAATGAGAGTTTTTATGGTATAAAGCTTTGTCATGAAATCGGTGAGATGTTACGAAAGACCCATTATATCAAGAAGTAAAAGCTGATTGTGAAAGAGATATAGATGGTACATGAAGAACTAGAAATTTCACTGAAGAAGAACTTGTATGGAAACTTATGAAAAAACAATGTTCTACTTGATATAATTGAATACATAGAAGATCTAGATTACATAAAGAAGTTGAAAAATTAAAAAAAGCTTGAATAGTAGCTGAAATAGAAGATTGATTTAAAAAATGAAATGATACTAGAAATCCACAAGATATATTAGTAAAGTGAATAGATGAAATTAAGGCTGGGTCTCCAGCTAATGCTGCATGACGGTTTAAAAAACTTGTTGATAGATGAGATGATATGGGAACAATGAATACTATACCAATGATTTTAATTTACAGTTGATTAGCTTTAACTGTACCTGAAGATATGAATAAAGAGATAAAATGAATGGTAGAAGAAGGTAGGTGTATACCATTTGCTAGATTTATTTCATATCCAAAGGATATAAAACTTGCTATGAAAACAATAAGAGTTTTAGCAAAAAAAATACAGCAAAAGAAACCTAACTTATATCCAGATATATGAGATAAAGCAGAGGAATTATATCAAGATTTTGAATCATGAAAAGTAAGTGAAAGAGATAGGGTTTTAAAGGCTATGGAGTTTTTTCAAAAAGCTAAATGAACAAATTGAAAATTATATTCAACTGTTCTTACAAATGCAATGTATATGTTAGCTGATTGAGAAAGATGAGATGATTCTGAATTAAATAGTATACTTATAACTGAAAAAGAAAAACCATGAGAGGATTGAGAAATTTTGAAAGATTATTTTAATACTCAGGTTGCTTATATTGATAATGTAGAGATAAAAGATAGTTATATGTGAGATAGTTTCAAATGAAGATGACTTTCAGGTATGTCTGCAAAGATTATAAAGGAAACATTACAACCGCATTCATCAGGTACACTTACTTTTAAAACTTGATGAACTCCAATGACTCAAGAAATAAAAAAAGAAATACTTGCTATACAAAAAAGAACTTATTCAGATGAGAATGATAGAAAAATCTGGTTAAGGTATTATTTAAAAAATATATTTGCTTGATTAGCAGAAGCATGACAGGCAGATTCAGCAAGGGTAAATAAATTATTTGAGTGAGTTGGTCCATTAAGTTTTTTCCGTAAAAATTGGGGAGTAACATTTAAACAAATTGAAGAGGTATGATTGACTCAGAATGAGATTTTATTTACAAATAAATGAGATGGAGTGATTGAAAAATTTGTACATAATATAATTAATGATACAAAATGAGATGAAGTTGGTGCAACTATAGCTGATACTCTTAGTAAATCATCAAATATTCTAAATTTAAATACCTAATCATCTTTTTTCCAATTTGTAAGCAGATTTTCTAAGTTTACTGTATAAAATCATGTTTTTGAATTATCGGCCCAAGAAACTTTGGATTCTACAAGCATTTTTTCATCATTTTGATCAGGAGTAGGATTTGTGTCAGTATTTAGATAACTTATATTGATTTTTCTAGTAAAAATAGGTATTAATCAAGTTCATCAACTTTGTGTATACAATCAATTTGGATCTAACTTTACTTCATAATCGGTTCTATAAGCTCAAGAACTATAATCTAATAATGGTGCTACACTACTAGGTATTAATTTCCATCTATTATCTGTATCTTTATATATCTTATAATCTCAAGGCTTAATTTTATAAGCTCCTGAAGTATTTCATAAACAATGAAAGTCATAATCTTGTACATTCCAACAATTTTGTGGATCAGCTCAAAATAATATCCAATTTGTATCTCTTATATTTTGCATTGCCTCAATTCACTCTCTTGCTATAGAAATTGCTTTTATTCTATTTTCTGTAGCTGTAGATAATTTCTGAGATTTTGTATATATAGTATAAACTCATATGATTCATACTATAACTATAAACATAGCAATCATAGCTTCGATTATGGTAGTTCATGATTTTGTAAATCTCATAAGAAAGTATGATTAAATAATTACATTAAACTTATTTTATATTAAACTTTCTTTTTTCAAAATTTTTTTTAAAATAAGATAAGTTATTAATAATTATTTTTTATGTTTACCATACACGATGAATTCCTTGTAAAAGATTTTTTAAAACAAAACAAATTTCCTCCATTTAGATATGCACAAATTGAAAATGCAATTTATAAGAATTTTGTGTCAGATTTTGATGATATACAAACTATTCCAAAAGATCTAAGACAATTATTAACTCAAGATTTTTTTTATTATTCTCTTGTTGCTGATCATATAGTTACTTCAGATAATGGTCAAACTACCAAGATTCTTTTTAAAACCAAGGATGGTTTATTTATTGAAGCTGTAATTATGAGACATTTAACTTGAAGAAATACTCTATGCGTTTCTAGTCAGGCTGGGTGTCCGATGGCTTGTACTTTTTGTGCAACTTGAAAACTTTGATTAAAAAGAAATCTAGAATTTTATGAAATAGTTGAACAAGTTTATTATGCAGCAGAACTATTAAATAAAGAATGAACTATACTTAGAAATGTGGTTTATATGGGTATGTGAGAGCCATTTTTAAATTATGATAATGTTAAAAAATCAATTGAAATTATTTGTAATCAAAAGAAACTAAATCTAGCAAATAGGAGAGTAACAGTTTCAACTTGTTGAATAATTCCAGGGATAAATAAATTTGGTGATGATTTTCCCCAAACTAGTTTAGCTATAAGTTTACATGCTCCAAATGATGAAATAAGAAAATCTATAATGCCTGTAGATCAGACTTATAGTTTAGATAAATTGATGAAATCACTTGATGAGTATGTAGAAAAAACAAATAAGAGGATTTTTTATGAGTATATAATGATAAATTGAGTTAATGACAACATTAAATTAGCTTCAGAATTATGAGAACTTTTAAAAGGGAAGTTAGCTCATGTAAATTTTATTCCTTATAATTCATGAGAATGAGCTTGAGGAAGCTATAAATCAACTCCTAGATTTATAATAGAAAAATTTCAAGATATTCTTGATAAATATGGAGTTCCATCAACTATTAGAACAACTATGTGAGATGATATAGATGCTGCTTGTGGACAGTTAGCTAGTAAAAAATAGTAAAAATATTTTTTTTATTAAGTATAAGTTTCAAAACTTTATAAATCAAATTTTTATAAGACTGTCAATACAATAAAACTTATTAAATTTGATAAAAAATACATATATGATAAAATAATAAAGAACAAAAGAGATTTTAATATTATTTAATACTTTAAAAATGGCAAGAAAAATATTTCCAGTAACAAATACTTTAATACCAACAGTTATAGACAAGACTCCATCTTGAGAAAGAGTTTATGATATTTATTCTAGATTATTAGAAGATAGAGTTGTATTTCTATGAGATGCTATAGATAATATTGTTGCAAATACTGTAATAGCTCAATTATTATTTCTTGAAAAAGTTGATCCAAAATTACCAATTACGATATATATAAATAGTCCAGGTTGACATGTAACAGCTTGACTTGCTATTTATGATGTAATGCAATATGTTAAATGTCCTATACATACAGTTTCTATTTGATTATCAGCTTCTATGTGATCTATAATCCTTGCTTGATGAGAAAAATGAAAGAGATTTGCACTTCCTCATAGTGAAATTATGATTCATCAACCTCTAGGATGAGCTGAAGGACAAGCTGTAGATATAAAAATAGCAGCAGAACATATACTAAAAACTTGAGATAGACTATATAAGATACTTGCAAAACATACTTGAAAACCAATTGAACAAGTAGAAAAAGATTGTGATAGAGATAATTTTATGACTTCTGAAGAAGCATTAGCTTATGGACTTATAGATAAGATAATTAAAAATGCTTAAACTCAAAAAATCTCTTGATAAAAATGTCATCCTGAACTTGTTTCAGGATCTTTTTTTTGTTATATAATTATTTCGGGTCATTTTTCTGTTATCAAAATAGTATGTTCAAATTGACATCATAAACTTCAGTCAGCAATATAATATTCAAATCATCACTTGTCTATTATTTTTCAGCTAGTAAATCATATAATTGGTTCTATTGCAATTAACATACCTTCTTTTAATCTTTCTCAAGTTCAAGGTTTCCCATAATTATATATATATGGTTTTTCATGTAATTTGTATCAAAGTCAGTGTCAAGTTAGGTCACGAACTATATGAAATCAAGCAGATTCAACATGTTTTTGTATAGCAAATCATATATCTCAAACTTTATTTCATATTATACATTGATTAATTCATTTGTATAAAGCTTCTTTGTTTACTTTTACAAATCTTTCTATTTCCTTGTTTTTAGGTCAGTCTCATATAATCATAGCAAATGCAGAATCAGTATTTATTCATATATTTTTATCTTTTACTCATAAATCAAATTTTACTAAATCTCAATCTTTAAATATAATGTTCTTTGTTGGAATTCAATGAACAACTACATCGTTTACACTTATGCACATATTTGCAGGGAAGTTATAAACTCATTTAAATCAAGCTAAATATCAGTGTTTTTGACATATTTCTCAACATAAATTATCAATAGTTAAAGCACTAACTCAAGGTTTAGCTATTTTTTTTATTTCATCAATAATTATTTGGTGAATTTGGGCATTTTTCTTCAATTGGTCTAATTCTTTTTTATTTATTATCATTTATAAGTGGTAAGTGTTAAATATTAAGTGTTAAGTACTAATAATCCATACAATTTCAAACTCATCAACATTGATCATTACAGACCTTTTGAGCAGGTTTTACAGTTTTTTCTAGATTTGATATAAGTTTTGCCATAGTTGCATGTATTCTTATCAATTTATCAATAGATTTTTCATCCACCATTGATTGTATTCAGGCAGCACTATTTAGATTTTCATATGTTTTTTGCATTTCTTTATATAAAGTTAATGTTGCATCTTTTTTATCTATTTCTGTAGGTAAGTCACTTACTTCTATAGTATCCTTGTTTCAAGAATTCTTTTGAATAGCTATGAGTACATCATCAAAAAATCTTATAAATTTTACAACAAAACTATTTCATGAATTTATAGAATTAATAATGAAATTATTTTCAGTTGAAAATCATCATTTATCATTAAATTTTCTTAAATTTTCAAGAATTATTTGAGATTGTTCTTTTGTTAATCATTGACGAGCTAATTCTCTCATTAATAAGTCTTTTTCTAATTTTTTTAAATCGCCTTCTTTTACATTTCATGTTAATAAATTCCAAGCATCTTTCCAATACTTTGTAGCTTTTCAAGTAGATTTCATATTTTCAGTTATTGCTTTTATTTTGTCTGCAGCTTTTTTAAAGAATCATCATTCACACATTGAACAGTCCATTAAAGTATTTTTATTGTATGAAGTTATCATCTCTTCATAAAATGTACTTGGGACGATTATAAAATCTGCTTTTGTTGTATTTTGTCATAATATACTATTTTCATATAGAGAAAGTACATTTGAATTATTTTTTGATAATTCAGTTAATACACTTAATACACTTCAACTTAAAGTACAATTATCACTTTTATCAATTCAATTACATATCTGATCTTTGTTTAATTCTATTCAAGAATATCTTCTTTTTATACTTTTTTCTATTTGATTTTGTACATTTGTTAATTCATTTTCGATTTTTGTTTTATCTCTTCTAAGTTCTGCAGGAACACCAGTTGTTAATTCCACCACTATATAATTAAAACTTTCAAAATAATTATCAAAACTTATTATTTTGTTCATTGATTGTGTAAAATTTAACTCTAGTGTTTTTAAATCTGTAGTATCTTTTTTTCATGATACAGCATTTGCTATATTACTCAAAACTGTTCTTTGATTTTCTATAAATTTTTGTAATACTTCGGCAGGAGCCTCTTTTATACTACAAGAAGAACAATCATCACTAGCATAAGTTGAATTTATAGTAATCAAAAGTATAAAAATAATTAAAAAAATTTTTTTCATTTAAAGTAATAGAAATTAAATAAATATCAAATCTAGATTATATTACCAAGAAGCCTTTTTTGCCATGGATATCACTTGTAAATTAACTCATATAACATATTGTTCAAATGAGTTTGTAAAACTTTCTAATTCTATAAATAATCAATACAATCAACTAATATTATCACTTCTTTGTTTTGTTGATAAAAGTTTATTTAGATATGATTCATCTTCTTTACTTGCTGTAGCATGATTAGATGAAGAGTCATATCTTTCAGTTGCATTAAGTATACCTAATCATAGTGAATCATTTATTGAAATAGTTTCAGATAGTCTTTTATTGAAATCATCTATACTATTAGCTCTATCGTATTCAAGTCAATATAGTTTGAAATAATATTCTAAAAGACTTTTATATCAAAAAGGGGAATTTTCTTTTTTCTGTTTTTCTTTAGCATTATTCTTATCCACATTCATTATAGGTATATTTCTTGAAAGTACTATAAAATTTTGATTAAAAATATCTTTAAGTTTAAGGTTTTTTATAGATAATTCCCAATTATCTATTGTAATTTGATGTTGTATCAAAGAGGTGTTAGCATATTTATACAAATGATTATTTGAATTTTTAATTAGTCATTCTATACTTTTATCTTTACTTTTTCATCATCAGAATAAATCCTGCTCATATTTCGAATATAATATTTTTATACAGAAAAAATCACTACAATTTGAACTGTCTTCATTTATATCTGGAGAACTTATTGTTATTAAGTTACCTCATATTTGTGCATGGGAAGCAGTAGTTCAACCATTATTATTATTTCATGTTGTTGCTTGAGTTGTTCAAGATGAAGAATTGTAATTAGAGGTTCAATTATCTTCTATATTATTTTGTAATATATTTAAAGTAGAATAATTTAATCAACTTAAATTATTACTTGAGCTTTTTGCACAAGTATATCAGTTTAAAGTGTTGGTAGAATTGGTTGTATTATTAGTATTATTTGTAGTGCTAGTAGTGTTCGTAGTAGTATTTGTTGTGTTGGTATTAGATTTAGTAGTACTAGTATTATTATTATTAGTTGTTGATGTATTGTTAGTATTGGTTTTAGAAGAAGAGAAAAAATCACTTAATTTTGTTGTATCTGTTCCTTCGTATTTTGTATCATTTGTAAGTGTGAAAATTATTCAATTTACATCTTCTAAATCTTTTATTATATCATATGGGGAATTATCTGTATTTCAGTCATTATATAATCATAATCTAGCAATATTGTAAGTAATTCTAGTTTTTTCTTCAGCATTTGCTTGAGATTCTTTACTTAATTTGATTATTACATCAAAAAAATTGTTCATTAGACTTATATTTATTTGGCTTCATTCATCATCTTTACATTCATCAAGTATTAAATTTGATAAAGTAACAGTATCTCATGATGCAATTTTATTAAAGTCATCCATAGTGATAGATTCATCTATGCATGGAACTCAGGCTAAATTATTAATCCTTTCTGCTATACTTATTTCTCATCAATTTGTTATATTTGTTTCATAATATTTTAATTCTAGATCATATATTCAAGAATCAATATTGTTATATAAATCAAGTCAAGAATCTTCATCTAAAAATGCATCTACTTTTATTAGATGAAAGAAAAAAGATAAAAGAAAAAATAGATATAATATAAAAATGGATAATTTGTTTTTTCTCATTTTTTATGACTTTAAATGTTTATTTTATCTATAATATTTATGTTTTTACTTTTATCAAGAAAAAAATTATTTATTTTTTACAATTATTTTATCTTTTTCAATAATTAATTCAAAAATATCTGTTTTTTTAGTTCATCAAATAAGTATCTCAGCAATTTGATCTTCTATATTATTTATTATAAATCTTCTTACTTCTCTAGCTCAAAATTCTGGATTATATACTTTTTTAGTAATACTATTTATTATTTTTATATCATATATCAAATCAATACTTTTTAGTTTAAGTCTGTTCGCTAATTCATCTAATTGTAATTTAACAATTTTTTTGATTTTATCTTTATCAAGAGGATTAAAAACAACTATTTTATCAATTCTATTTATAAATTCTGTAGGAAAATATTCAGATAGGTTTCAGATTATTTTTTCACGAGCCTTTCCAAAATCTTGCATAACTTTTTCTTCCTCGGTATCACTTATATTAAATCAAATCATACTTGCTTTTTCCTTAAATTCATCTTGTCAAATATTACTTGTCATCACTATAATAGTATTTTTGAAATTTATTTTTCTTCATTTATTATCAGTCAATATTCAATCTTCTAAAATTTGTAAAAGTAGATTATAGACTTCTAAATCTCATTTTTCTATTTCATCAAAAAGTACTATACTGTATGGTTTTTTTCTTACTTTTTCTGTTAATAGTCATCATTCTTCATATCATACATATCATGCTGAAGCTCATATAAGTTTATTTGCACTTGTCTTGTCTGAGTATTCACTCATATCAATTTTTATTAGACTTGTTTCATTTCAATAAAATTCTTTAGATAAGATTTTAACAAGTTCAGTTTTTCAAACTCAAGTAGGTCATAGAAATAAAAAGCTTCAAAGTGGCCTATTTGGATTTCAAATTCAAGCTTTGCTTCTCATAATTGATTTTATAATTGAATCAATTGCATCATCTTGTCATATAATTTTTGATTTTAAATTGCTTGGTAGTAATTTAAGTTTTTCTATTTCTTTTGAACTAAGATTTTCAGTTGGTATTCAAGTTGCTATACTTAATACTTTTTGTATATCGCTAGCATCTACATTTAATCTTTTTTCTTTTGGAATACTAAATTTTCTTTTTAGTGTTTGAATTTTTTCTTCTAAATCTTTTTGCTCTTGTTTTAATCATACAGCTTTTTTATACTGACTATTAACAACTGCTTGTTCAATCTTTTTTTGTAATTCTGCTACTTTTTCTTTTAATTTAATGATTTCTTCTTCATCTATATTGTATTTCATACTTTTTAGACTACAAGCTTCGTCAATTAAATCGATTGCTTTATCTGGTAGATATCTATCAGTTATATATCTCATAGATAGGTTTACTGATTCTTCCACTGCTCCAGGTAATATATTTAAATTATGGTATTCTTCAAATACATCTTTTAATCAGCTTATTATTTCTAAAGCTATTTCTCTTGAAGGTTCTAGTACATTAATTTTTTGGAATCTCCTTTCCAAAGCTGAGTCTTTTTCAATATATTTTTGATATTCAGTTAAAGTTGTAGCTCATATAACTCTGATTTTTCATCTTCACATTGCTGGTTTAAGTATATTTGAAGCATCTAGAGTTCATTCTCCTGATCAAGCTCAGATTATAGTGTGGATTTCATCTATAAATAAAATCACTTCATTTTCTACTTTTGAAGCTTCTTCTATAATTTGTTTTATACGAGCTTCAAATTCTCATCTATATTTTGTTCATGCTACAAGCATAGACATATCTAGTGCAAATATTTTTTTATCTTTCATCGAAAAGGGAACATCTCAATTTACAATTCTTGTTGCTAATCATTCTATAACTGCAGTTTTACCAACTCAAGGATCTCAAACAAGACAAGGATTATTTTTAGTTTTTCTATTTAATATAGCAATAAGTCTCTCAATTTCATCAGCTCTTCATATAACTCTATCAAGTTTTCCAGCACGGGCTTCAGCTGTTAAATCTGTTGAGAAAAAATCTAGTGCGGGAGTCTCAGATTCTTTTTTTTGTTTTTTATCATTTGGATTTTTATTGTTATCAAAAGGAGTTTCAACATCTTCCATTCATATAAATAGATTTTCAGTAATAGCTCAAATAAGTTTATTCATTCAGTCTTCTATACTTCAATTTATGATATTTCATTTTGCAAGTCAATCTATACTTCAAATCTTGTTTAGATCTTCTAGATTTTGTTCTAAATCACTAGGATTTATTCATACATAGTCTAATAATTTAGATAACCAAACATCATTTTTAAGCATAGATAGAAGTAGATCTTCTAAACTGGCTTTTTCTTTTGAGAATGAAGCAGCTATTTTTACACTTCATAGTATTATATCTTTAAAATTTTTATTAAGTCATGAATAGATTCATTTTCTTGCATCAATTTTTTCATTAAATATTCATTTATTTATTATTTCTAGAGCCAATTTTTCATTTATACCATATAAATTAAAAATTTCTTTTATTCAGTTTTCTCATATATTTAAAACTTCTAAAAATACATCTTCGACTCTTAAATCTTTTAATCAGATTTCTTTTATTTTGTTTTCAGTATTAATAAGCACTTTCTTGTATCAATTCGAAAAGTTGTTGTAAATCATTTTTTTGTATTGTATTAAATATTAAGTGGTTTTGTTTTTAATTATGTTTTATCTTGCTAGAGATTCCGGATCAAGTCCGGAATGACAAATTCAGTATTTCTTTATTTTTAGTTTACATTTTACAGCCTATATTATTTTTGTAAAATTTTAATTAAAAATTATGTTAAAAAATCCCTTGTATTAATTTTTTTTTAATTATAATAATAATACATTATTTAGTTAAGTTTAGAAAGTTTTTTGTTACATTTTTAGTTGCTAAAAATGTAATTTATATTCTAATCATAAAATACTATGAAAAAATTATTTTATCTAGCTATGGGGTACTTAGCATGAAATGCAGTATCATCCCTTTATTGAACTAAAAAATGAAAAGAATTAAAAAAAGATATGAAAAAAGCATCAGGTGGTAAACATGATCCTAAAATGGTGTTGTTAGAGAATTTTATAGAAACTCATAAGAGTTTTTTTACTGATTTAAAAGATATGGTTGAATCAGATGAAAGTAAGAAATTTTTTGAGGATAAAAAAGATGATATTTTATGATTAATTGAAAAATATAAAGAAGATAGTGAATGAATGATTCTAGAATTGAAGTGAAAAGGAAAAAAATACATACAAGAAGTATCAGTTAAGCTCGAAGAGTTTTATAAAGAAAAGAAAAAAGAAGGGGAAGAATACCTAACTTGAGCTTGAGCAAAAGAAGAATTATGATATTTTAAAGAAAAGCTATGACAAGTTTATGAAGAGTTAAAAGCTAAAATAAAAAAATAAAACTCTTTTTTATTAGCTAATTATTCAATTTTTTTTGCAAATCAAAAAAAACACATATAATTAATTTTGTAGTTATTTTATTTAATATAAATTTTTATGAGAAAAAACAATAAACTTTGATTTACTTTAGTAGAATTACTGGTTGTTATAACAATACTTGCAATTATATCAGTTGTGGCATATCAAAATTTTGGTTGAGCTGTAGATAAAGCAGTTTCAGGTAGAAAAATAAGTGATGTTTCTACTATAGAAACAGCATTACAACAATATAAATCAGATAAGAATTATTATCCTATAGTTACTGAATCATGAGCATCAGAACTTTGGGGGTATAGTTCTTGATCAATTGCAAAACCATCAAATTTATTGAGGGTTTCATATAATTGAGATTCATTATCTGGTGTAATTTTAGCTAATTGAGGATGAAAAGTATATTGAACTTGAGATTGGTCAACAAAACAAATTTGAGCTAAATGAACTATATCTCAAGCAAAATTAGAAAAAAAATATCTTAGTAAAGATTTATATGATCCTGAATTAGGAGATTTAAAACTTGCTGATGGCACAAAAATGGTAGATTACTGAATTTGAAGATATGTTTATGCTACATTTAAGAAAACTTCAACAACTTGAGATTGGGGAAATAATTTTAATTGAAATGCATATAATATTGCTTATACAGTAAAAAAAGATTGAAGTGATACTTATATAACTAAAATTGTTTGAGATTATGATAGTGCATCTTGTTATGATGATTCTGCTAAATGTCCTACAACATTAATTTGATCATGAACTGAAGTACTAACTAATAATGAAGTTTTGAGTGGGGCATTAAATATTAATAATTTTCATATTCCTTATGCTGTAACTGATTTTCCTAGTAATTAATTTATACTTCGGAAAAATAAAACCAAACTTAAGTTTGGTTTTATTTTTTTTTAATAATTCTTCATTGCATCTTTTATCTTATAGGCTACTTGATTTATTGGTCATAAGACTTTTGATAATTGATCTCTTGCTAATACATAATCTTGTTTGATTAATGTTAGTAATAGATGCAAAAGATAGTTATCTTCATATTCGCTGTAAGCATAATAAGCTAAAGGGAATACTTTTTGTATTTTTGTAACTTCATTATCTATTTCATTATTTATATTATTAGATTGAATAGTAATATTAGTTATTTCTATTGGTTCTGAAGTAGTTGTGTTATTTAGTTCTTCTTTTTTGATTCATAATATATTTTTAGTATCTTTATAATAACCTTCTTTAAGGTATAATAGATAGAAATTATATTTACAAAATTCAAAAGTCACTTGATTTAGAACTTCTTTTTTGATTAGAGTAGAAGTAGACTTATCATCTGATAATCATCAACAATTTAAAGCTGATTTTTTTGATTTTAATTTTGATTTTTCAGAAGATATTTTTGGAGATAATTCTTTTTTTATTGATCAAGTTTTATCAGTACTGGATATAATTTTTTCCAGGTATTCTAATCATCTTTCTTGAATATCTATCAAAACACATTTATATATAGAATTCATATTTGTTTTATAGATTTCTTGAACTTTATGCAGAGATTTAAGTACATCAGTAGTTGTATTATCTATATAAGTACTAGCCTCATCATATGGAGCAGTATCAAATACTTTTTTTGAATCAGCATTATTACAAGAATCACATAGATTTGTTACTCTACATTCATACAATTCAAAATCCACTTTATTATTACATTCTGTACTATAATTTGTAAAATACTTACTTCATAAGCATGATTTTTTTGTATTATCCGCAAATGAATAATCTAAAAAAAGTACAAAAATAATAATAAATAATACGATATTTCTCATAATTTAGATAAAAAAATATAACTTTTAATCTTCTCTTTTAATTCTTAGAAACTTAGGATAGTGGAAGATAAAAAATATTAAAAATACTACAAACCAAGCTGATGATGTTATAAACATATCTTTTAAATCATAACCTCTACTATATTTTACATCTTCTCTTACTTTCTTTTCACATTTTTGTATTTCTTCAGCAGAAGGAGTTATTGCTTTTGTTTGTATAGTAGTTCCACCTTTATCTATTTGAGCTTCAGTAGCAGGGTAAGTAGGATTTTTACAATTTTCTAATTTATAACTTTCTCTAAATTGTAAATATTCTTCATCAGAGATTAAAACATATTTTCATACAGATGTAAGTACTATTCCTAGATTTATACCGATAGCAACTATAGATACAAAGGAAACAATTCATAAATATAAATTGTATAATTTAGCTCATTTAAATTCCATATATTAATATATTAAAAAATAAAGATAGTATAAACAAAAAAGTAGTTAGAAAATAAAAATGTTAAGGAAAATAAAGGAAAATAATTTAATCGAATTTTAAAGTATCTAGATTAACCAAGTTATCTAATTTTACTTCTAAGAAAATAGTAGGCTTTTTAGTATCATAAATTACAAATTTTTTATTCGGATAATATCATTCACAAATATGAGTATTTGGGTCTTTCGCAATTTGTTTGTCTGATTCAGCTCTATATAATCAAATGGCTCATATTATATAAACTTCTTTATTGCTATCATTTTTTAAAAAATCTTTTTTTACCAATTTTACATAATTACAATACTTTTGTTCTAATATATTTCCAAAGTTATAGATTATATCATTTTTTATATGATCTCAGACATAAGAAGTTTCTAATTTAGAATAGGCTTTTATTACAAGCTCTTCCTGAGTTTTAGTAACTTTATATATTGAATTTCATTTAACTTTAAAATAGACAAAATCATCTCATTTTTCTTGTTTACAGTTTTTTGTATTTACTGATACTTTTACAAAAGGTATATCTATAGTTTCATCAAAACATAAAAATCAAGTTAAAGTTTCTACTTTTGTCCGAGTATTATTTTTATCAAATTTTTGATGTTCTTTTAATGTATCTTCTTTTAATTTTGTTGCTAAAATTTGTTTTGGGTCTTCTTTTTTTATAACCTCTTCTTCTTTTTTTGAAGCACAAGAAGTTAATAATAGAACAAAAAATAATGTAAAAAGTATCTTTTTCATAAAAGGGGAATTATAAATAATGTTATAATTTTTTTTCTTCAATTTCAATTTTAACTTTATTTATAAAATTTTCAACTTTTTCTACATTTTGTTCTTTTGTTTTGTAATTTCTTACTGAAACTGAATTATCTTTTTCTTCTTGTTCTCAAACAACAAGTATATAATTTATATGCATTTTTTCTGCATTTCTTACTTTTTTATTAAGTGAATCTGCACTTGAATCTAAACTAACTCTTATTCAATTTTCTTTTAATTCTTTATAAATTTTGTCTGCATAACCCATAAAATTTTCTCATACAGGAATTACTGTAGCTTGTTTTGGAGCTAACCAAAGAGGGAATACTCAAGCAAAGTGTTCTATCATTACTCACATAAATCTTTCCAAACTACCAGAAATAGCTCTATGAATTACAACAGGTCTTTCTTTTTCATTATTTTCATTTGTAAAACTTAAGTCAAATCTCTCAGGAAGATTGAAATCACATTGAATTGTTGCTAATTGCCATTCTCTTCAGATAGCATCTTTAAACATAAAATCAAGTTTTGGTCAGTAAAAAGCAGCTTCTCAAACTCAAATTTTGTAAGGAAGTTCATATTTTTCTGCTGCAACTTTTAGAGCTCACTCTGCTTGATTCCATACTTCATCTGATCATAAGTATTTTCATTCTGGTCATCTAATTGATAATCTAACCCAATATCATTCAAGCATTCACATAGTTTTATAAAATTCTTTTATTATAGAAACTATAGTTCCTACTTCTTCTGATATTTGAGTTACTCTACAAAACAAGTGTCAATCATCTTGAGTTATAGCTCTAACTCTTGTTAATCAGCTTAGTTGTCATGTTTTTTCATCTCTATAAACCGTAGCTGGTTCAAAGTACCTAACAGGCATATCTCTATAACTAAATTGATTATCATCAAATATTTGCATATGATGAGGACAATTCATAGGTTTTAAAAAGAATTTTTCTTCTCATCATGTTACTCTAAAAAGTTCATCTCAAAACTTTTCTGCATGTCATGAACATTTGTATAAATCTTCTTTTGCAAGATGTGGAGTCCAAACTCTATCATATCATTTACTTTTATGTAAATCCCATAAATAATCTTCAATTTCTTTTCTTATAACCATTCAATTAGGTTGTAATAATGGTAATCATGCTCAAACAAGTTGAGATATAGTAAATATTTTTAATTTACTTCAAAGTATTCTATGATCTCTTTTTCTTGCTTCCTCTAGCATTTTTAAGTGATTATCTAGTTCTTCTTTTGTATCAAAAGCAAAACCATATATACGAGTTAACATAGGATTTTTTTCATCTCCAAGCCAATAAGCTCAAGCAACTTTATCAAGACAAAATGCATTTTTATCAAGCTTGTTTGTATTTTCTACATGAGGTCCAGAACATAGGTTATCAAAAGTATCAAGTCATGCTTGATTTATATTTTTATAAAAAGAAACTATTTTCTCTCATTGTATCTTTAATTTTTCTATATTTTCAGTTCTATACTCATCTTTTTTATTAAATTTATTAATTGCTTCATCAATAGTTAATTCATATTTTTCAAATTTTTGATTTTGAGAGATTATATTTTTCATTTTTTTCTCAATTTCTTTTAGATCACTATCTGAGATTTTTATTTCTCATAAATCAAAATCATGATAAAAACCGTTTTCTATTCCAGGTCAAAATCATAATTTTACATTTTCTTTTCCGTAGATTTGCTCAATAGCTTGGGCTAGTATATGTGACAAAGAATGTCTTTTAATTTCGATATTCATATGTTTTTAGTATTAGATAATAAATTTTATAAGCTTCTTTCTATAAGTTTTTTTAATTCTTCATAATTATTTGCAATTTCTATTGTAGGAAATGCATCCGTGGCTTTTTTACCTGGTTTAAAGAAGAATCAGAAATCTGCTTCATTTAGCATACCTGTATCATTGAAAGAGTCTCAGGCTGCAATAGTTTTAAAATTTAATTCTTTAAATTTTTTTACAGCATGTGTTTTTTGATCTTTAATTCTTAAGCGATAATCAACTATTTTGTTGTTTTCTATAATTAAATTATGACAAAATATTGTTGGATTTCACATTTTTTTAAGAAGTGGTTTTGCAAATTCTATAAATGTATCTGATAAAATTATAACTTGCATTCTTTCTTGAGCCCATTGTATAAATTCTAGACTTCATGGTAATAAATCTATAGTTCAAATAACTTCTTGTATTTTACTTAGTGTAAGTCAATTGTTATCTAAATGGACCTTTCTATAATTCATAAGTTCATCGTAATCCGCTATATCTTTTGTAGTAAGCATAAGTTCTTGTATTCCAGTATTTTTAGATACTTCTTCCCATATTTCTGGAGTTAAAACTCATTCCATATCAAGACATAAGATAGTTTGTTTCATAATTATATAAGATTAAAAAATAAAAAAATCTCCTACAATTTGAAGTAGAAGATTATATTTATACTAAAATAGCACAAAAACAAACAACTACTTATGTAGAAGATTTGTTGTAATTAAGGTATCCAGTAGTGCTAGCCTCATATGTGCTTTTTAAGAAGTATTGATTTTATTCTAATTAAAAAAAATACGAAGTCAAAAGTTTGTATTATTTTATTTTGTATGTTATAATTTTAGAGATATTTATTAATTATTGATTGGATTATATGCTTATAATAGAAATTTTAAAAGAAGGTTTAGAAAAAAATGCTTCAGATATAATACTTGCTTCTTGAAGTTACCCAAGCTTAAAGATAGATTGAGAAATACATTATTTGGATAATTATCCTATGCTTAATAAAGAAGTATTTGAAAAAGAAATAATAACAATTATGTCTCAATATCAAAAAGAAAAATTTATGACAAATTTAGAACTTGATTTTTCTCTTGATTTAAAATGATATAGTAGATTTAGAATAAATGCATTTTTTCAAAGAAGTGGTTATTGAATGGTTTTTAGACCTATAAAAGCAGTTTTGCCAAATTTTGAAGAATTATGATTACCTTCTAGTATATTGAAGTTTGCTGAAAGAAAAAATTGAATAATTCTAGTAACTGGTTCCGTTTGAGCAGGGAAGTCTACTACTTTAGCTAGTTTATTGAACTATATAAATAAAACAAAGAAAAAACATATAATAACTATAGAAGATCCTATAGAATATATATATACTAGTGAAAAATCGCTAATAGAGCAAAGGGAAGTATGACTAAATACATTAAGTTTTGAAAATTGATTAAAATATGCACTTAGACAAGCTTCAGATGTAATATTGGTTTGAGAAATGAGAGATTTAGAAACCTTTAAACTAGCTTTAAGAGCTGCAGAAACATGAAATTTAGTTCTTGCAACATTACATACATCATGAACAGCTAGAACTATTTCTAGAATAATAGATATGTTTCCAGCTGATGAAAGAGATCAAATTACACAACAAATTAGTGAATCACTGATTTGAATAGTATGGCAGGATTTAATTAAGAGATCGGATGTAAAATCAGGTATGGTTCCAGCTGTAGAGATACTTGTAAATAATACTTCAATTTCAAATATGATAAGAAAAGGTACTATTCATCAAATTGATAATGTTATTGAAACTTCAGCTCAAGATGGTATGATTACTATGAATAAATATCTAGAATATTTATATAGTAAAAAAATTATTTCAGAAGAAGTTTATAGTAAAAACTTAAAAGCTTAAAAAAACTTTTAAAAATCAAGATATTTAAGACCATATAATTATGGTCTTTTTATTTATTTAGAATTGATTACATACACATAAGTTATATTATGTGAACTAATGTGTATTTCTATCTTACACTTCTCTATTGTAATATTTTCTAAAAAATGTAAGTTATTAAAATCGTCAAGTTTTGGCTTTGTTAACAAAATGTTAAAAACTTTTTTTGCAGAATTGTATATTTTTTTTATTATTTTAAGTATTTTTTAATTACTTATCAGTTATTTAGATTACATTTATTTTAATTACATTAAAAAATTTAATATATTTTATATATTATTGTTCTCTCACCTATTACTAAAAATTAAAACCGCTAATATAAGCCAATAAAATATAAAAACTTAAAATTTTGCGATTTTTGAGGTTTTTTTTATTTTTCCTAAGATTATATCGGAAAATATATAAATATATTTAGTTTTTTTATTAAAAGATATTATTTTCATATTTATAATAATATTTTGCTTTTTAATGATAATTATTTAAAATTGTTTTAATAAGTTTATTAAAACAATTTGTTAGTTTTATGTTTTTTACAAATACAGATTATTTCATATTAATATTATCATTATTATCTGGACTTATATTTATTCTTTTATGACTTGAAAAATTACACAAGTTTTATTTTTGAATAATTATAGGTTTTTTATTTTTTATTGTGGCAAATTTATATATAAAAGCTTTACAGTCACCAGAATGTTTTAAATTAGTTGTTCACAATTCTTCATTTTTGCTTTTAAATAAGTCATTTATATTGTCATTTTTAACCTTATTTATTCCTGTTTTTTGAATTATACTTACTTTAAGTGATTTTATAACTTTTAAAGTTTACGATAATAAATTAGGTGCATTTATATTTTGAATTGCTATTCCCTTCTTTGTTTTATCTATTTTCGCATATATAAGAGTTAATTCTGTTGTTCCTATATCATTTGTAAATGATTTATTTTGATTTTTATGAAATATTTCAAATATCATAATTTATTTAAAAGATAGAACATATTTAAGTTTATATATGATGTTTTTTCTAGTTTCATTTAGAATATTTTTCTGGATATTTATAAGTTTTTTGGTTTATATAATTGGTGAAATAAAGAAGTGAAGTAAAAATAAAGAGTAAAAAAAAGATCCTGAAACAAGTTCAGGATGACGGTTTTTGAGAGGAATAGATTCACTACTTCTAGGGAATGACATAATATAAATACAATGTAATAAATGGATTACTTCGTTACTCTCGCAATGACAAAAGTGATAAAACTATTAAGATTTCTTTATTATCAATTCTTGTGTTGGGAAAGCTATTTCTATTTTATGTTTTTCAAATAATCATTTAATTTCGAGATTTATTTTTTCTTTTTGTTTAAAATATAATTTAAGATCATCATTTTCAAGTGAAAAATAAGTTATATGAATATCTAGAGAATAGCTTCAAAAGTTGTCAAAATGTACTCTGTATGATTCAATTCATTGATTACTTGTATATGTTTCAAGTAAATCTTCAACCAATTTTACAGCCTTTTTTAATTTTTCTAAACTTGTTTCATAAACTACTCATATAATCATATCTGTTTTTCTATTTTCTCTTTGAGTTAGGTTTTCTATAGATGAAGATATAAGAGTTTCATTTGGTATAAGTATCTTATTTCATGTAAGATCTGTTAGTTCTAAGTATGTTAATCATATCTTTTTTACATTTCATGTAAATCAACTTATTCTAACAGTTTCTCATATTTTGAAAGGTTTATTTAATATAATTGATAATGCTCAAAATATATTTGCAATTGATTTTTGGGCTGCTAATGCTATTGCTATTCATCAAACTCAAGCTCATGCAATCAAGGCTGATATGTCATATCATAAGTTTCAAAGTACAGTAAGTATTCAGACAATCCATATAAATACTCATAAAATTTTACCAAGCATTGGAAAAACTTGTTTAGAAAGATCATCTCAGTTTTTTCTGCTAGTCATTCATTTGAAAATTGCTCTTATTACTGAATTTGATAAAAATAATAAAGCAATAATAAACGAAACTTTAAAAGCTTTGTTGAAAAAATCATTTAATTCAATTGGAATTTGTATGAATTTTATTCATAGGTAAACTGCTATTAAATATTTTGCTATATTTATAAATTTAATCAGAAATTCATTAAAAATTATTGTATATTTATTTTGTTCATTTTGCTTTTTAATTGTTAATATAATTTCAAGATATTTATCTAATATTCAGATAATTCAGATAATTGTAAAAATAGCTATAAAAGCATTAAAATATGATAAAATTATATTGAAATATTTTATTTGATTATAGATTCCTCAAATGTATAGAATATCTTTAAAAAAGAAGAAAAGTATAAAATATATTATTCAAAGTATTATATAAATGTAATTTTGCATAAATAAAGTATAAAAGTATATAAAAGTAAGCCCTAAAAGTACCGGTTCCTCATAATTGAAATATATGTACTTAAAATTATATCATTTCTTTCTAAAAGTAGGAACCGGTACTGATTAACTGCTCATATTTTTTCTTATTATAGCAAATTCTCAAGGATCTTTGCTACAATTAATCCAAACTTCATATCATCATCAATGTGCACTTTCTTCTTCAGTTACATATTTTTTATTGAAACTGTCCCCTATTTCTAGATTTTTTCATAAACTATGATTTATAACATTTATTTTATGTATTTTTTCAATTTTTTCTACAAAAACTCAATTAGGATTTAAAAATTCTATTTCTTCTCATATTTTAAATATATTTTTTACTTCTATTCTTGCTAAGTGTTCTTTTTTATCATATCATCTAACTATTCAACAAAATATTTTTGTTTGGAATCATCAATTTTGTTCATAAAACTGAGCATTGTGATTTGGATTTCAAGCTAGAAATCCTGGAATATATCCTCTGTTTGCTATTGAAAATAATTCTTCCGCTAATTCTTTACTATCATAATTAACTCAAGTTTCTATTGCATCTAGTGCTTTTCTATATGCAAGTCATACTGATGCTAAGTAATTTATAGTTTTATTTCTTCATTCTACTTTAAAGCTTATAACTCATGCATCTTTTAATTCTTGTATATAATCTATAGCCATTAAATCACGAGAATTCATTAAGTATGTACCATATTCGTCTTCATCTATATCCATAAGTTCTCCAGGTCTCCCCTTTTCTTCTAAATAATAATTTCAAGTAAGGCAATTATAATCTTTTGGTCTTCCTGTTGCAGTTTCTAATTCTTCTTCACTCTTTTCATCTTTAAATACTTTATATTCCCAACGGCAAGAATGACTACATGTTCATTGATTTGAGTCTCTATTTGATAGATAATTTGATATAAGGCATCTACCACTATATGCCATACAAATAGCTCAATGAACAAATGATTCTAGTTCCATATTAGGTACTTTTTCATGGATTTCTTTGATTTCTCTTATACTTATTTCACGACTAAGTATGATTCTTTTTATTCACATACTTTGCCAGAATTCAGCCTGAGCCCAATTTGTATTATTAGCTTGAACTGATAGATGGATTATTACATCTGGGAATTCTTTTTTAACTAGATAAATTAATCCAGGATCAGCCATAATAAAAGCATCTGGTTTCATCTCATACATTTTTTTAAATTGAGCCAAAAATGGTTTTATTTTTAAATTATGTGCATATATATTTGCTGTAAAATATATTTTTTTATCTCAAGGCAGGTTTCTTGTATAATTTATTGCATCTTTTAATGTTTCTATTGTAAATTCATTTGTCCTTGCACGAAGAGAAAACATTGGAACTCACACATAAACAGCATCTGCTCAATAAGCAAATGCAAATTTAAGTTTTTCCATATTTCAAGCAGGAAGTAAAAGCTCTAGTTTTTGTTGCATAAAGTGTTGTTTTGTGTTACAATAGTATAAAATAATATTAATGTAAATATATCGAAAATATACCTAAATTTTTATTATTTACAAATTTAAATACATATACTTATATGAATAAATTAAATAATGAAAATAATCAAGATACATGTTGAATTGATGTAGATATTAGTCTTAAAAAAGCTTTGTTATGAAGAAGAGATTGAGGTTTTATTATTAATGACTATGATTGAAATCCTATAAGAATATGAAATGCTAATTTAACATTAACAAAACTTGATTTAACAAACTTATCAGAATTAACAGATGAAGAACTTACTGAAATGATATTTCATTTACTTTCAATTAATATTGATGAAGAAAAAGATATGGTTAAATTTAATAATCACTTTCAAACAGCATTAGGTGTATATAGAAATTCAAGAGCAAAAAAAATTTTAGAAAAAAGATGGTGAATTTCAATTGATGAAATAATTAATTATCTTCCATTTAAAAACAAAAAAGAAATATTAAATTTTTTAAGATTAACAGAACAAAAAAATGGATTATGAAAAATTACTTGTTTTATTTCAAAATTAACATATGCAATTGCAGATATTTTAAATACTCCTAATTTAGCTAATATAGAAGAAGAGGAGGAAAAAATATTTAAAAAATTAGAAGGTCCTTTAAATATTAGCAATCGTTCAATTGAAGAATGAATATATGAATGAAATATTTTATGAAAAAATTTTATTTTATATTGAAGACCAAAAAAGTTATGATCAATGTGAGAAAAAGTACTTGGTGATCAGGATTATAGCACTTGAGATTCTATAAAAGATGGGATAAGATATACATTTGAAATTGATTCAACTGATGATTTTGATAAATACTTAGTTATGCAAAATATTTATAATATAATATCTGGACTTTGATGAAAAGTATTATATTATAAAAATAAATGAGTTAAGTTAACAAATGAAAAGTCATTATTATCAAAGTTTTATTCAGATTTTTCAGTATTCTTAAATGAAAACTGAGAATGATGAAAAAAAAGTAGTTCTGGAGAATGATATAAAGAAATAAAAATAATATTTAGCTTACATTGAAATAAAGTTGAAGTAAAAATTACAGAAAAATGAAATAAAAATCAAGATTGAATTAATTTTCAATGAATTTATAAATATCTAAATAGTCATATTTGATGAATAATTGTTAGAAATGGTTGAGATAATTATATAAATAAAGATGAAATAGAAAATATGGTTGGTGATTTTTTTGATAATTTAGAAAAACTTATAAGTGAAAATCCAGAAAAAAAATGAACTAAAAAATCAGATTATATAAAAGAATTATGGGATGATCTTCAAAAAGAATGATTTATTGCAAAAAATTTAAAATATGAAAATCAAAGTAAAAAAGAAACGAAATTAATGTATCATATGATTCATTGACTTAGAAAATATTATGAAAGTAAATTAATTAATATAAAATTAAAAGATTGAACTGTTGTTTATACAACAAAAAGATGATATGAATTAATGAATGCTTGATATTATCCTAAGATAAATAATTAGTCAAAAAATAAACTTTAAAATATACTTTTTATCAAATCAAATTCCATTTTTCTATGTACTGGTAAAATTAGTCATAAAATTGTATAATTTTTATATTTTATAAGACTATTTAACAAATTTATACTTTTTTTGTATTTTTCTATTTTTGTTCAAATAGATTTATTTCTACCAATTATAAGATTTTTTATGTAATTAAATTTTTTTAGAGAATTTAATTTCTTGTTTTTAGCACAAATTCAGTATATAAATCTTATTTCATGATTTATAGCCATTTCATTTTTGATAAATTCTAAAAAAGATACATTATAATCATTTAAAGAAAATTGTACTTTTCTTAATTTTATAATCTCCTCAAAAATATTATTGTGTTTTACTAAAAAATCTTTACTTATTTCATACAATGATGGTATCAAATCTGTTCTAGTTTTAAGTAATTTTTGAAGATTATCTTCAATTTGCTCTATACTTTCTTTTAATTTTAGAATAATTATATAATAAATTATTAAAATTATAAAAAGTATAGAAAATGCGATTATTATGTAGTTCATAATTTAGGTACTAATTAATAATTTATATATAATCTATTTTACTATATATAATCAATATTGTCAAAATGATTATTATATTATATTTTGACTTTTACAAACTTTAAATATAATAGACTTGACAAGTGTCGCAGAGAATATTTTGTGATACTTTTTTATTGTTTTAAATAAATATTCATATGAAATTTATAAAAGATTCGATTAGAGAGTTAAAACATGTAGTTTGGCCTACAAGAGAAGAAACAAAGAAATATTTTATAATAATTTCTACTTTTATAGTACTTTTTGGGCTTTACCTTTTTATTTTTAATAGTATATTCTCTGAATTTATTATTTTGTTGAAAGATGTTTTTAAATCTTAATTAATATAGAATGGAAAATAATGCAAAATGGTATGTTATACAGGTTATATCATGAACGGAAGAAAATGTAAAACAATCTCTTTTTCAAAGAAGAGAGAGTTTTTGATTGGAAGATTACATAATAGATGTATTTATACCTACTCATGATGTAGTTTCTGTTAGAGCTTGATGAGTTAAAGTTAGAAAGAAAAAAAATATATTACCAGGATACATACTTATACAAATGGTCGTTACAAATGAAAGTTGGTATATAGTTAGAAATACTCCAAATGTTACTGGTTTTTTATGAGCTTGAAATATTCCCGTTCCGGTTTCTGAAGCAGAATTAGAACAATTAAAGTGAAAAGTTGAGCAAAATGCAGAAACATTTTCTACTAAATACAAAGTTTGAGATATGGCAATTATAACAAAATGACCTTTTGAATGAAATAAATGAGTTATAACAGAGATAAATGAAAATAAATGATTATTGAAAGTAAATGTTAATTTACTATGAAGGGATACTCCTGTTCAATTAAATTTTTCTCAGATAAAAATTAATTAATATAAAAATGGATTCTAAAAAGTCTATAAATTTGATTTTCTTCGTATTTTTTGTTTTCTTAGTGCATTTATTTCTATATTACTTTATACCTTCGTATGCTTTGTATTTCAAAGATATAAAGTATAAAAAACTTGATAATAATATAGAAACACAAGAATTAAGTAACAAAAAAAATGTTGAAATTAAATGAGTTTCTTCTTATACTTGAAGTAATTATATTATACCTGATATAAATGGTAGTTTAGATGAAAAAAATATAAATACCGCAGAAGTAAAAGATTCTTTAGTATGAGAAAAATTGACCAATAATAATGAAGTAGAATTAACTAATAAAGATAGTGTAAAAGATATTTCAAATGAAAAAGAATATTTTAGTAGTGATAAAACTTGAGATTTAGTAGAACAAGAAGTTTTAGGGTTATTTAAAGATTTTAATTTAGTAGAAAAAGAAAAAAGTGAAAATAGTAGTTTGTTTGGGTTAACAAATGAATATCCTTATGAATATAAAGAGTTTTATTCAAAAGAAAAGAAGATGACTTTATATATCTTTGAATGAAAATTATATGATGATATTTTGAATATATTTGATGTTATATCATATAATTTGTATTTTAAAATTAAAAAAGTAAATAATTTTTGAGATAAAAGTTTTTTTATAAATTTAGAGCCAGATTTAGATGATAACTATATAAGATTTGTGTTTTCTTATAAAAATAAAAATTTTTGATTGAAAATAAAAAAAGATTGATATAATGATGTTAAAGTTATTATGAAAAGTCTATGAAAAAATTAAGTAATTAATTAATTATTATTTCCTAACAATAAAAGTATGTGAAAAGCAGTGAAAAATATAATTTATGTAACTACAGAATGATTAAAAAATCTTGAAGATGAATTAAAGCATCTTAAGAATGAAAAAAGACTTGAAATAGCTGAAAAACTTAAAGAAGCAATAAGTTTTTGAGATTTATCAGAGAATTCTGAATATGAAGAAGCTAGAAATGAACAAGCTCAAGTTGAAGTAAGAATTGCTGAAATTGAAGATCAATTAAAAAACATAAAAATAATAAAAGAAGTAGAATGAACAAAAGTAGATAGAGTTGTTATTTGAAAAGAAGTTAAAATATTAAATTTAGAAACAAAAGAAGAATGAGTTTATAAAATTGTTTGAACAACTGAAAGTAGTATATTAGCAGATGTACCAAAAATATCAAATGATTCTCCTATGGGTAAAGTTTTATTATGAAAAAATGTATGAGACATTATAAAAGTTAAGTCTTATGCTTGATTAACTGAATATAAAGTTATTTCTATAAAATAATATTTACAAAATGAATTATTTCTATTCAAATCTACTTTTTATTCCAGCTTTTACATTTGTTTTAGCTATAGTAATTAAGTGATTAAGTATTAAAATAAAAAATAAAAAATGGGATATAAATGCTGCATTAGGAAGTGGAGGTATGCCTTCTGTTCATAGTGCTGTTGTTGTATCATTAACTACAGCAGTAGGGCTGAAATTATGAATAAGTAGTGATTTATTTGCTGTTTGTTTAGCTTTTACTGTTATCATAATCTATGATGCAATTAATGTACGATTTGAAGCTTGACTTCATGCTGAAGCTATAAATAAACTATTTCCTGAATGAAAAAGATTTAAAGAATCTCTTTGACATTTACCAAGTGAAGCATTTGTATGATGTGTGCTTGGTATGGTTGTAGCTTATTTGATGTATTTGGTTTAAAAAACTAAAAAATTATTTTCATAATTTCTCATAATACTGAATTCATATTTGAATTTCTTAATTTCTGTGCTTTATATAATCATCAATTAGATAATATTAAATCATTTTTATTATCTACAGAAGAAAATCATATAATTATACTTCATTTAAAACGGTCTATAATATCTAAGGCCGTTTTATTGTCTTTATCTAAATAAAAATCAAGTATGACAATGTTAAATTTTATATTTTCTATATTATCAATTTTATCATAATAATAGAATTGATAATATAGATCTTTTGGAATAGAATTTATTACTTGAGGAATTCAATAACTTTTATCATCTATTAAACAAATATTATACATAATAAAAAAATTAAAATTAAGATTTAGTCATTCATGGAACCATTATACAGCTGTTTCATCATTTTACTATTTCATTTTGGGACATAGTAATTAGTATATCTCAAAATTCAGCTCATTCAGGTCAAAAAAATATATATAATTCTATTCTTGAGAACATTTTAACTTTTTCTATTCTTCATTTTCTAGTAAGTAAAACAACTTCTTTTGGGGTACTTTTTACTTTTTCTTGTACTACCCAAGGAGTTTTATCTCAGGATATAACTTCAATATCTTTCTTATCTGGATTAAGTATAACATCCTTTTCTCATACTCTACTTATAGCTCTTTTTAAAAAAGTACTCTCAGAAATTATATCATTTTGAGAAAAGATATTTGTTTTTGGTAGAAATTTAGTTAATTCATTATTTTCTCAAAAATATTTTTTATTTTGAGCTAGTGCTAACCATAATTTACTATCCAATTCTAAACTAGGTTCTGGGAATAACTTTAATTGTCATTTTTTATATAAAGAAAATATTTTACTATCAAGCTCTGTTAATTCTTTTTGTTCTTTAGGTATTATATAATCCATAATAATATTAACTTTTTTTCATTTAAAATATAATCAATCATCTTTAAAATCGATAGTTGTACTGTCTAAACATAACTCTAATTCACAAAAAATACTTGCTTTTGGATA
The DNA here is from genome assembly GCA_041659565.1 of Candidatus Altimarinota bacterium. Taxonomy (GTDB): domain Bacteria; phylum Patescibacteriota; class Gracilibacteria; order BD1-5; family UBA6164; genus Altimarinus. The sequence goes on from JBAZXZ010000001.1 coordinate 70,684, forward strand.
TAATTTTTCAAATACATATTTTACTTCAGAATAATATCAACTAAGTAAAGGATTTGGTAAAAATAAGAAATTTTTTCATTTAAATCTTTTCATAGAATTTAAAAAAGGCTCAATCAATCAATTAAAATTTGGATCACCTCATTGTATTTCTGAAAAAACTTCTCTTGTTCATAAGGCCTCTCATATTCAAGCATATATTGGTTCCATTTCAGCTATTTTGAAATTTCATGTATCATCCAATAATAAATCTAATCTAGTAAATAATGGGACCTCTAATAAATTTAAAATTTCTGTATCTTTTACTAGAAATAGATTTTGAATATCTATATTATTTTTTAATAACTCTATTCTAGTTTTATAAAATCATTCTATAAGTGATACAAGTTTATTTAATTTTCATATTTGTTTTTCTGTAAAACTAAAATTATAATCACTTATGTTTCTTGCTAAGTTTCAATTTTTAGATTTGAATCAGAATCATTTTTCTTCAGTTATTTGTTTTATAATTGAAAGTTTATCATATAAATCTACTAAACAATTTATTTTCAATTTTACCTCTTTTTCTATTTCAGACGAATTATTTGTAAGTAGTTCTAATATTTTTTCAGGAAATCTAAAATTATCTAATTTTATTTTTAATGTATTTGCATATTGTGAAAAGTTTATTATATTTTGCTTAACTTCTTCATTAAAATCTGGATTTGTTTTCATAATTAAAATTTTAGAAAATAAAAAAAGCATTATCAAGTTTTAAATCCTGATAATGCTTAAAAATGTATATAACATCAAAAAAGACCATTATCAAGAATGATGGCCTTCATGGTGTCTTTTTGAAATTGCTTTTAGTAATTCTATGGCATTTTTATATCATTTATTTTCTCAATTTAGAAATTTAGAAATTCTTGCTATTGTTGTAGAACTCATACCAGTCTTCCCTTCTATGTTTACATAACTAATTTTATCATCAAGCATTTTAGCAACTTCAAATCTATTTGAAAACTCTAAAATCTCATTTTTAGATAATAAATCTCTTAAAAAACTATAAATATCATTTCTATTATTTATAGTTGCTAGTATCTCACATATTTCAGAAAATTGTTCTTCTAGTTCTTTTTCTTGCATAAAAAACTTTAATTAGATAAAGTAATATATTTCACTTTATCTAATTAAAGTAAAAAGTCAAAAGAATTTTTATTTTCTTAATGCAATATTTATTGTACTAATTAATCATTTCATTGCAGATTTTTCATAATCTATATCTATTCAAAATCAAAAATATAATTTTTCATTATATTCAATTTTAAAATAAGTTACTGCATTTGCATTTTTTCATTCTGACTGAGATTCTTGACTATAATATATAATTTCAAATTGAATCCCAAATATTTTTCATATATAATTTGATGCTTCATTTATTGTTCAATGTCAATTTTTTCTTCAATCTTCTCTTATTTGATCAAAATCAAATTCATCTATTGAAATAGGTCAATTTATATTTACAAAGTTTTTTTCAAAAATATCTTTTATTTTTTCAGGAGTTAAAACTCAACTAATTTCTTCTATAATTGGAGTAAATATATCTTTAATGCTTTCTTTCATTTCTTTAGGAATATCATATCACATTTTTTTTAATTTGTATTTTACTCATCATATTCAAGATTGTGAGTTTATTCCTACTGGTTCATATTCTAATCAAATATCTTTCGGATTAATAGGTAAATATGGTACATCCCAAAATAAATTTCATTTTTTTTCTCTTTCTTCTTGTTTATCTAATCATTTTGCTATGGCATCTATATGACCTCAACTATAAGCTGTATGAACCAATTCTCATGTATATGGATATCTTGGATGTATTGGTATTTCTATTATTTCTGATATTTTTTCAGAAATTTCTCATATATTACTTAAATCTAATCACGGAGAAACTCATTGAGTAAACATATTTAAAGCAACCGTTCCTATATCTACATTTCAACTTCTTTCTCAATTTGGTACTCATATAATTCACTCTACCCTATCAGCTCAAGCTTTTATCGCTAATTCTGTTGCTGCAATAGCAGTTCATCTATCATTATGTGTATGTACACTTATAATTACTTTTACTGTTTCACTAATTTTTTTAATATAGGACTTCAATTCCCTGCTCATATATTCAATTTTATCTGCATATCTATCAGGAGTAGAGTTTTCAACAGTAGCAGGTAAATTAAAGATTATATCTTTTCATCAAAAAGAATCCCATTTATTAATTACTCTTTTACATATTTCCACAGCAAATTTAATTTCTGTTCATGTAAAACTTTCTGGTGAATACTCTAATTGTAAGTTTCAGTCAAAATCTTTAAAATATTTTTTTATCCAATCTACTCAATCTTCAGCTAACTTTATTATTTCATCTTGTGATTTTTCAAATACAACTTCCCTTTGTATAGTTGAAGTAGAATTATATAAATGAACAATTACATTTTTCGCTCACTCAATACTTTTTCTTGTTTTTTCTATTAATTCTCTTTTACATCAAACCAATACTTGAATTTTAACATCATCAGGAATTAAATTTTCTTCTATTATTTTTCTTATAAAATCATAATCATCAGTAGATGCGGCTGGAAATCATACTTCTATTTCTTTAAATCACATTTGAACTAACATATTAAAATATTCCAATTTTTGTTCTACATTCATTGGTTTTTCAATAGATTGATTACCATCTCTTAAATCTACACTACACCAAATAGGTGCTTTTTCTATATCTTTATCAGGCCAGGTTCTGTCTGGTAATTTAAAGTCAGAATTTGCAGGAATTTTGTATTTTTTCTTTGCTAATTCTCAAAATTCAGCAACTTTTTCATCTATGGATATTGTATTAGGGGTATTTTTATTCATATATTTTTAAATTTAAAAAGTAAATTTATATATTATAGATTTACTTTTTTTGAGGACTGATAAAATTTTATAGGTATACATCTTTACATGGAAATTAAAAAAAATAAAAAAACTCTCTGTAGGTTTCCCTAAGAGAGTTTGTATAGTTTAATTGGTTAAAATTAACTTACAACAAAATAACTCTTAGGTTTTATTCCTAGAAGAAGAGTCAGAAGTAGTAAATTAGTTTTTTGTATCATAATTATTTTTAAAGTTAAATAATTAAAGTGATTATATGTATTTTTTAAATTTGTCAAATATTTTTTTCTAAATAAAATTACTTACATCATTTTATTTTATCTTTATCTATATATTTCATAAGTTCTGAAAAATAATAATCCCCTCAATCTGGTGCAATTATAACTCATTTAAGTCATTTTTTTCATTCTAAATACTTTTTAGTTCATGAAAGTATAGCTCATGAAGAAATTCAATTAAAATATCATTCTTCTATATAAGCATTTACTCATGGGATGGCATCTTCTAGATATTTTACATCTATTACTACATCTATCAAATATTTATAATCTTTGTAAAATTGTCCTATATTTCTGATGATGTTATAATCTTTTATTCATTCAATTTTATCTAGTGGATTTATAGCTATTATCTTTATTTCCGGGTATTTGTCTTTTAGATATTTTGCTGTTCAAAGTAGGGTTCCTGTTGTCCCAAGTCAGGCTACAAAAAAATCTATCTTCCCTATTTTCTTTTCTATATGAGGTCATGTTAAATTATAATGAGCCTCTAAATTATCTATATTGTTAAATTGATCAGTTAGAAAATACTTTGAGGGATTTTCTTTGTATAGTTTATCTCTGTATTCTATTGCATCATCTGTAGTTCATTGAACTTCAATAAGCTTGGCTCAGTATGATTTGATCAGTTTTTTCTTACAAGGAGCAGTTGATTCTGGAATTACAAGTTCTACCTTCAAATCAAATAAATTTGATAAATAAGCCAAAGATATAGCAGTATTACCACTGGATGCTTCTAAAACTATTTTAGATTTGTCTAGTTTTCCTTCTTCTAATGCTTTTTTTAAAATCCAGTAAACAGCTTTTACTTTTATACTTCCACACATATTAAATTTTTCCAAAACAGTATAAACTTCATTATCTTGTATATGATTAATTTTTGTAATGGGCACTTCCATTAGCAGTTTTTCTATGTTTAGTTTCATAATTTAAATATTAATAAAATAATCTGTATGTATAACAATTTTTTTATTATCACTAAATTTATTTATTTCCTTACTATCAATTTTAGCGATACCATATCAGAGGCAACAGCCATGCTCGTCACATACATTTACTACATCTCATTTTATAAATTCTTTTTCTATTTTTTCTACTCAGATTTCAAGTAATGATGCTCTTTTTCAGTTTCTTAGTAAATCTGCAATTATTGTACTAACTTCATTTTTCAAGTTGGTACTGCTCATGCTTTTAGCCATTTTCTTAGAGAATCTACTTTTTTTTCACTATGCGACTCAAATAAAGTTCAAGGATTTTCTCACTTTATAATTTTTGTAATTATATCTTCCTGTTTTCAATTTGCAAGATACATTTTAATTCATAAATCCATCATCATTTTAGCTATCTTTAGTTTGCTTTCCATTCATCATTTTCACATAGTTGATTTATCTTTTCATACCATTCTAAGTATATTTTGGTCTATTGTATTCACTTCTTTTATTATATTTCATCATGGATACTTGTCATATAATCAATCTATATTTGATAAGATAATTAGATTATTTGCTCAAATCATAGCTGCAATCAAAGCTGATAATTCGTCATTGTCTGAGAAATCTAACTCTTCTTGAGATAACACATCATTTTCATTTATTATGGGAATAATTTGTAATTCTAGACTGCTTAGCATTACTTTTTTCATAGAATTGTATCTTTCCCTATCTTGGAAATCTCTACGAGTTAGAAGAGCTTGAGATACCTTTATATTGTATTTCCCAAAGTATGATATATACACATCCATCAAAGTTGCTTGTCAAATACTGGAAAAAACTTGTCAGGCTTCAATTGTTGTTAATCATTTTATTATATTTTGTCATAGATTTTTTTTTCATAGTCATATAGCTCCAGAACTCACTATCAAAACTTTTCGTCATGCTTTTTGTAATAAATCTACTTCTCTAGCGAGATTAGTCATTACACTTTCATTTACTCAGTTTTCATCGAGTATCACATTTGATCAAAGTTTTATTACATAGATATTATTAGTCATATATTTAGAAATTAAGATATAAAAAAATCATTTTCATGTTTTGAAAATGATTTTTGTGTTAGTTTATTTTTACACTCTTTAAAATACCATTTTCATATATATGGGTAAAAACGGACAAGGTAAAGATGTAGTAAATAGTTTTTTCATATTTTTGTAGTTAATATAAATTTATTATATATATGTTTTTATTTTTGCAAATTATTTTCATTTATAAATTATTTAATAACAAACTTTGTAATTTAATATAATAAAATCTATTAATTTTTTCTTTTCCGCTCTTTAATTAGTGGAATAAGTTGAGGATATTTTTTTTCAAAGATATCAGTATTTGCAAAAGCTGATTCTATTTCTGAATAACTAAAAACAGGATGTCCATATAACATATATATAATAGTATTAATTTTTTCTTGTGTTTTTTTATTAATTTTTGTTGCATCTCTAGTATTTTTAATTGCAGTAAGTATACTAATTAAATTATTTAAATCATCGTCAGTATAGTTATATGTATAAAATCTTTGAACTAAATCAAGTTCAATAACTTCATATGCATCAATTAAATTTTCAATAGCACTATTCAATATATGGTCATAATCTTTTGATTCTGGGTTAACTTCAGAACCATTAATTTTTTCTGAAGTTGTAACAGTTTTTAATATTTTTTCTTGTATGTCATTTGATTCCTTTAGTTCAAGTATTCATAAAGCTCACACAGCTACTGTTGCTATAGTATTAAGAAAACCTCTTCTACTTATATTATTATTTACTATAATTGGAGTAGTTTCAGTTAGTTCTTGTTCAGTTGTTTTTTGTTGTTGGGAATTCATAATATTAAAAATAAATATGTAAAATATATTGACAATTCTAGTATAATAGTTTTTATATAAAATGCAAATAATTATTTTCTTACCTTAAAATCAGATTCAACTACATATTTGTATGTTACTAAACTCTCAGCTCACATAGGTCATCTTGCATGAAGTTTTTGTGTTGAAATTCAGATTTCTCATCCAAATCAGAAACAAGATCAATCAGAAAATCTAGTTGAAGTATTTGCATAAACTACAGAAGAATTCACACTTTTATAAAATAATGCAATATTTTCTTTATTATTACTAAGTATTCAATCACTATGTAAAGATGAATAAGTATCTATATGATTTATAGCCTCTTCTATATTGTTCACAAATTTTATGTTTAGATCTAGTGATAATTGTTCTTTGAAATAATCTAGATTTTCTTGTTCTTTTATTATATTTATTCCAGATTTATTTAGTTTATCAAATAAATTTTCTAAAAGTAAATTTGGTATATTTGAATTGATAATCAAAGTATCAAGTGCATTACAAACAGAAGGTCTACTTGTTTTTGCATTTATAATTACATCTATTGCTTTATTAAAATCATTTTCTATGTCATCATCTAGATATAAATGAACTACTCATGCTCAAGTTTCTATAACTGGAACTATTGAATTTTTTCTTACACTATCTATTAGATTTCTTCATCACCTTGGAATGATAACATCAACGAGTCAGATAGCATTGTAAAGTATATTTAACTCTTCCCTATCTAGAGGATAATTATAAACTATATTTTCATCAACGAAGTTATTTTTTAATACATCTTTTACTATTTCGACTAGTATATTATTTGAATTTTTAGCTTCTTTTCATCATCTAAGTATAACAGCATTTCAAGATTTTATGCACATAATAATCAAGTCAATTGTTACATTTGGTCTTGCTTCGTATATGCAAGCCACAACTCATAGTGAAACTCAGATTTTTTTAATAGTAAGTCAATCTTTTGTTTCTATTTTTTCTTCTAAATTATATTTTTCTAAAGGATCTTTTATATCTATTAGCTCATCACATCATTTACTAATAGATGCGATTCTATCATCATTTAAGAGAAGTCTATCATACATTGGGTTACTTATATCCATAATGGTTAAGTCTCTTTGATTTTCCATCTTAATTAGATCTTTGTTTTTTATAATAGCTTTTCATATGTCACTAATTATATTATTTCTTTTTTCAAAAGATAGATTAGCAAGTGTCTTTGATGCTATTTTTACTCTTTGTAGATTTTCTAGTATAGTTTGCATATTTTTAAAAATTAATTATTTAAATCTTTTGCTTTATTGTAAGCATTATCTATTGCATCTGTAATACATTTTTTAAATCAATTTCTTTTAAATGTTTCTATTGCCTTTTCTGTTGTACCTCACGGCGATGTAATATTTTGTCTAAGTCTTTCTACTTCTAAATTACTTTTTTCTAGCAGATTTGATGCTCAAATAAAAGTATTATTTGAAATTATAGTTGCTTGTTCTTCATTAAATCACATTTCCATTGCTTTTTGTTTTATTATCTCTGTAAAATAATAAAAGTAAGCTGGTCAAGATCAAGAAAGTGCTGTTATTTTATTTATCTCATCTTCATTTTTACACTCTATTAATTTTCAATTTTTTAAAAAAGTCTGTATAAAAAAATCTTTTTCTTTGTTTGTAACACTACTAGTTTCAATATATCAAATAACTCATTTTCATACACTCATAGGAGTATTTGGCATTGTTCTAATTATCTTAGCACAATTTATTTTAGATTTAATTTTATCTATAGAAATTCAGGCCATAATTGATATTACTAAAATATCTTTTTTAAAAATACTTAGGTCAAGTTCATGAAATTGTTTAGGTTTTATCGCTAAAATTATTATATCAGATTCACTATTTAATCAGGTATTTATGTTGTATAATTTTTTTAACTCTATTTCTTTTTCTTCCGTTTTAGTTTTTATAAATATATTTTTTATGTTGTATCAACTCGAGATAATTGATTGTAAGATTATTTCTCACATATTTCAGCATCAGATGAATTGGATTTGCATATGTGGGTAGATCGG
>JBAZXZ010000001.1:78775-349516 GCA_041659565.1 Candidatus Altimarinota bacterium
TTGTTTTGAAAATGATTTTTGTGTTAGTTTATTTTTACACTCTTTAAAATACCATTTTCATATATATGGGTAAAAACGGACAAGGTAAAGATATAGTAAATAGTTTTTGCATAGTTTTTGTTGTTAAGATAAATTTATTATATGTGAAATAATAAATTTACAAATTTTTTATTTTAATTTTTTCTCAAACAAAGAAAACATCTTCTCATTTTTTTGGATTTGCTAAATTTGGCATAACTAAAATCATATCTTTTTCAGCATATATTTTTTCTATTCAATCTATTCAAATTAAAGTTCATGATTTAATAAAAGAAAAATTTTCTAATTCATTTTTTCAAAGCTTAAATTCAAAATTTCAAAATTTACATACATATACACTACTCATTTGTATAAGACTTTTTTCTTTAGATAATTTACTAAATAGGTTTGAATTTATAATTCATAAATTAGATAAAAAGTTTAAAAGAACTTTATATGCATTGTTTGGTCATTCTGAATTGTCATGGTTTCATGCTTCAAAAGTAAAACCATAGCCTCATTTATTATTCATATAATTTTCAGTATCTCATGATATAGAAACTGATCAAAGGTCATTCCATCATAATACAACATGGGAAACTCATAAATTTTTAGCTATTTCAATATTTCTATTTTCTGAAAATAGAAATGGAATTGATGGTCAAGAAGTAGAATGAATATCAAGTAAATAATTTGTTTCATTAAAAAATGGCATAATTTTTCTAGCTATATCTCATTCATAAGATTGTAAATTTTGTCATTCATAAAAACATCTATTTAAATTATTTTCTAAATATCTACGATTTTCTATTCATGCTTTTTCATTACAATTAGAAATAAGAGTAACAGAACCTGAAAGTATTGAAATTGTTTCTGTTTGTATGTCATTAATAAATTTTTTTATAGCAATAGATCATGATTTTTCGTCTCAATGTATTCATCACAAAATAAGTGCATTTTTTCATTTATTTTCAGATTTTAAAGTTGTTACTTTCATAATGTTGATTTTTATTATTTTAGTATTCTAGAATGGTTTCATTAAAGGAAATGTTTGACATTCTCTAATTGGCTTCCCTTCTAAAAATGCAAAGAATCTTTCTGATACTCAAAAACCTACAGTTGGGGGCATTCCATATTTAAGAGCTTCTACGAAATCAAAATCAGCCATTTGAGCTTCATCATCACCAGCATCTCTTAGTTTTTGTTGTTCTACAAATCTTTCCTCTTGATCAATAGGATCATTTAATTCACTATATCAATTTCATACTTCACTTCATGCAATTATAACATGAAATCTATGTGTAATTTCAGGATTTATTGTGTCAGATTTTGCAAGAGGACTCATAAATTTTGGTTCATTTATCAGAAATGCTGGTCATGGAATAGTTTTTCTAATAGATTTCCATAAATAATCAATCATTCTCATTCTGTTATTACTATCAACTTTTATACCTAATTCATTTATTTTTACTAAAATTTCATCATCGGTCGATTTAAATATATCAATTCAAGTTTTTTCTTTTATTATTTCAGTGTAATCAATTTCGCCCCATTCTGTATCAAAATTTACATTAAATCATCTTATGTCAAATTCCCTTTTTTTATATACATTATCAATAATTGATAGATACATTTCTTTAACTAAGTTCATCATATCTTTATAATCAGAATATGCCCAATATACTTCAACTTGATTATAGTCTTGAGCATGTTCAGTAGAAACTCATTCATTTCTAAAAACTCTTCAAAGTTCATATATTTTTTCAAATCATGCAACCATAAGTCTTTTTTGCCATAATTCTCAAGCAGAAATTCTTAGGTATGTATCCATATCATATGCATTATGATGAGTTTTAAATGGAGCAGCATCAGCTCAACCTGTAGTAGTTTCTAAAATAGGAGTATCAACTTCCATAAATCATTTTTGATTTAAAAAGTCTCTTATTGCTTTAAAATATAGACTTCTTCTTTCTATTAATTCTTTACTTTCACTGTTTAGTAATATATCTAAATATCTTTTTCTAAATCTTTCCTCAGTATCTTGTAGTCAATGATGTTTTTCAGGTAGAGAATTTATAGTTTTTGTTAATAACATTATTTCTTTTACAAATAATGTTTTCTCTCATTTTTGTGTATAAAATAAATTTCAGTTAACTCATATTATATCTCAGATATCTATATATTTTTGTAAAAATTTATATGCATCTATATTTTCTCATCATATATTTAATTCATTAACTATATCTCAATTTCATTTATCAATAACAATATCTCATTTTGTAAAAGCTAATTGTATTTCACCTGTAACATCTTTTAATTTTGCAAATGATAATTTTCAATGGCTTCTAAAATTCATCAATCTTCATCAAATTTGAATTAAGTCATTCTCACTATTTCTAGCTTCATTCATAGAAGTAGTATCTGGTAATTCTTGAATATCATCTATAGAACTGGTTCTATTATATTTTTCTGCAAAAGGATTTATTCATGCATCAACAAGTAATTGAAGTTTATTTTTTCTTATATCATTTTCTGATAAAGAATTTCATCATAAATTTGAGTTTAATTCATTCATAATTATATTTTAATAATTAAATAAAAATGTTGGATCAGGAGTGTATTTATAAATATCTTCACATTGTATTTTTGTACAATAACCTTTTGAAAAAAATCAATTTATTTTTCAAAGTTTTGTTATAACTTGTAAATGTAGGTGATGAAAATATCAACCATTTTCATTAAAATCTCAAATAATTCATAATTTATCTCAAGGGTTTATAATTTTTCATTCATTAACAAAAATATTTTTATATGAAAGATGTCAATAAAAACTATAAAAAATATTTCAGTCTATATTATGTTTTAAAATTATATATCAACCATAATTTCAATCTCATTCTTCATATCATACTTTATAAATAATTCAAGGTAAAGGAGCGAATACACTTGTTCATTTTCTTATGGATAAATCTAATCATAGATGGTAATACCTTTCCTGTTCTACCATTTGTTTACATCATAACACTCATATTAATCTTAATCTTTTTTCTAAATATCAAGAAATTATAATATCTGAAGATGATTCTTTTAAAATTTGATTATTAAATAACTTTTGATCTTTTATTTCATAATCTTTTAATTCTTCCATAAATTTAGAATTATCATTCATTAAAGCAAATCAAATAGTTTTTAATTTATTTCAAAATATTGGAAATATATCAATATTTTTATTTAAAAGTATATATGGATACATAAAAATTTTAATTATTAATTAAATAAGATTTAATAATATTTTCAGTATATATAGAATCATCTAGTACTCATTCTACAAAACTTTGGTATTCTCAATCTATTTCTACATGATTTGTAAGAATGTATTGAAAATCATCATCTATAGAAAATGTCATTCATGATTTTACTGATGGAGATATTGATCTGTTATATCGTGCATGAACATATAAGTTACATTTGTCTCTTCATGTTTTATTTATAAAATTTGCATTAGCATAAATTAACAATGGTTCAATTAATCATTGTCATTGAAAAATTTTTTTAGTTGCCCATTCAGTTGATTCTCAATCTGAAATTAATACTAAAGATATAAGTTCTCAAGATTGATTTCTTAATCAATATAATTGTTCATTAGTGTTATTATTAATATTATTAAGTAGAGATTCTATACTACTTAATGTCCATCAAAAGCTATCATTCCATAATTCAAATACTTCATCAATACTGAATTTTTCTTTTTCAAATTTATATCACATATTAATTATTTCTTCTAATTTTAATAATGCAAAATTTTCAAATCAATCTTTATTATCTATGTATTCTAAGTTAGAATTTATTTTTGATTTAACAAAAGATTTTATAGATTCTATTTCTTGTTCAGCAACCTCTCTATTTTTTTTATTTTTTCATATAATTAAATGAAAAACATTATCTCAATTATATTTTTTTATACTTATATCTAAATTTCAAAAAATAATTTTTAGATTTTTTAAAATATTAATATTATCTTCATTAATTTTCACTCTTATATCTAAACGACTTTTATTACTATTTTCATTTAGAAGTGAAATTCATTCTGTAACTAGTATAGTTAAATCAGTAAGTTTTGTAATTATGTCATTACTAGAATATTGAATTCTGTTATAACTTCAATCAATATTCCATCATTCAATCAAGCTTCATGAATAATTACTATTTTTTAAATTGTTCATATAATAATTTTTTATTTAAAATTAATGTATTTAATTAGTATTATTTTTTTATCTCATCAACTTTATCATACCATCCTTTGTATTTGTTATTCATTTATCAACTGTTATATCTATAATATAATTAAATTTTTATAACTCTTTTCATTTTTATAGTTCATTTTGAATTCTCATCTCAGATACATAAACATCATTCAACAGAATTTTTTATATAATTTTCAATATTAGTTTTATCTACTAATATAGTTTCTTCTTTATATTTATCTTTTTCTAAAGGAAAACAACTATATTCTGTTTGAAAACAACCTTCTTTTTCTCAAAATTTTTTCATAAATAATAATTTAAAAAATAAAATTAGTTAATTTGTGTAGTATTATGAATAATAAACATCATGTCATCATATCTCATCTCTTTTATTAATTTCTTTTAAATTTGGTTTAGTACTATGAATATTACTATTTGCTAGATTTAAATTATAATAAACATCATGTCATCATACTTCGTCTTTTTGTTCAATACTTTTATTTGTATTAAAAGAGTTTAAAATAATATCTATTTGTTTTGGAACTTGGTTATTTTCATCAATAATTCAACTAGATTCAAATGTATTTCATAAATCTGGGACATTTCTATGTATGTTTGTCATAATTTTTAAAAAATTAAGAAATAAAACATATTCCTTATACTTTTTTTCAAAAAGAAAAAAATTGAAAAAAAGAAGAAATAATTTCTATTTCTTCTTTTTTTCAATTAAAAATCATTTTTTATATTCATAAAATATCTAACATGATTTTAGAATCTATTTCAACTTGCTCAATTTCAAGACTAGTAGCTGGGCTTGTAGCAACTTCCATGTCAATTAATAAAATTCTAACCTCTTCTTTTATAATTTCTGTAGTTATTTTTCACTCTAAAAAATCTTTTATATCATTTTTTAAAAAAAAGTATCAATTAGGCATATTTTCTTTTAATATTTTTTGTGTACATTCTTTTTCTTCATTTGAAGATATCATTGTATTTTTCATAATTATAATTTTTAAATAATAAAAAAACCATTACTAATTATATCTTAGTAATGGTTTTTAGATACATTTTAACTAGACCATTTCTAAGATTGATGGTCTTTGTGATGAGTATTATTAATATTTCAAAATATTTCTAAAGAGAGTATGTTCATATTATTTTTCATAATTAAACTTTAATTAAGTAAAGTATTTATATTTAGACTTTATTTAGTTAAAGTAAAAAGTCAAAAGATTTTTTAAAAATATATCTAAAAATAAATTATTAAACTAATAATTTTTTGAATTCACTGACTTTTTTTATATAAATATTTATTATATCTAATGGTATTTTTGTGGTATATTCTTCAAAAATAGGTAAGTACACTTCCCTCTTTTCTTGTATAAATCTTGATTGTCTTTCTTTACTTAATCAATGTATTGTTTCAAGATTATCTATACAATCAAATAATTTTACGAATAAAATTCTCCAATCAAAATCACAGTACTTTTTAAATATGACAAAATAATCATTTTTATTAAATTTTAATTTATTTTCATCAACTCCTGTCATTCCTTCAATTATACAAGAAGTACTATAACCAAAATTTATTTTTATTTCATTGATTGTAAAGTCTCCATCTTCAATTATATCGTGAAGTAAGATACAATTTAAAACTATTTCATCATATATTCAGGATTCTATACATTTTTTGAACATTCTATATGAATGCATAAACATTGCTTCTCCAGTCTTTCTCTTTTTTCAATTAAGATGATAGTTAATTAAATTAATTGTAGTAGAGAATTTTTTTTCAAAAATTTTGAATTTGATATATTGAACAGGTTTTATTGGTATATTCATAAAATAATATATTAAAAAAACACAGATATAATAGTCTGTGTTTTAAAGAAAAAAATGGAAAAAGTAGAGAAAAAGAAATTTATTAAAATTTAGTGCAATATTTATCTTTAAATTTTTGGAGTTTTTTTGTTTTATTTATTATTACTTATTGTTGATTCATTATTCATCATATTATTAAAACTAAAGACTCTCTAAGTATTTCTGGTAAGTTGTTTATTCAGTTTTTCTCCATGATTTTTTTTAATGATAATAATAAAGTAAATTGAATATTTTCTATATCAGGTATTCAGTAGGTTTCTATAATTTTTTCTAAAATTTTATATCATTTTTCTAGTTTTAATTCACCAATTGTCCAAATTATTAATTGTATATTCCTTTTAGTCATAATTTCTGGATTTTTATTAATAATTTTATTAATTAAATCAAGTCATTTTTCAGAATTAATTTTTACTATTGTTTCACAATAATTTTCTACCATATTTCTTTCTTTAAATAATCAAACAATTTCAGTGAATAATTCAAGTATTTCTAATCATTCTTCTAATCATATTTCACCTATTATTTCACAGAAAACTTGTATTTTTCATAGATCTATATCCCCCTTTTTTTTTCTATATATTTTTCTATAATACTTTTCTAATATATTTAAAGATTCTTTAGTTTTGTATTTACTGATTGCTAAGAATACTTTATAAAATACATCCCATTTTTTATCTCAATAAATATCAAGAATTATATTAATATTATATTCAAATTCTTCAAATGAATTAAATCAAATCGCTACTAGTTTTTCAGTAGTAAGATTATTAAAATATTCTACAAAAATATCTTCTAGAGTCATATCTAAACGATATTCAAATTCTTTATATGAATTAAAAATCGCTACTTGTTTTTCAGTAGTAAGATTATTAAAATGTTCTAAAAGAATATCTGCTATATTTATATTTTTCCATTTTGTTTTTTTCTTATAGCTTATGTAAAGAAAATACTCTCTAAATTTTTCATGTACAAATTGATATTGATCAGTTTCTGAATTATATTTAAATATTAAATTCAAGTTTTCTAAAAATCTATTTTTTCCTAACATTCATCAATCTAATTTGTTATCATTAATAATGATATCTATTTCTTTTTTTGTAATAAAATCATTTTTTTCTACGGACTCAATAGCTATTAATTCCAATATTTTTTTTCTATTATTTATAATAGATTTTATTTCATTTTCTGTTCTTTCTTCTCAATAATCTGTTTTCTTTATCTCTCATTCATAAAGTCTTAGGGTAACTATGATATCAAAAAGATCAGACTTTTTTTGTATATTTAAATTTTCTATAAATCAGTAATCTTTTAATTTCTTTATCTTATCAGTATTTTTTATTAACTCGACCAACATAGATAACATTAGAGGATTATCTTTTATTTCTTCTATGAATCAATTTTCTTGCCACTTTTTCCATATATATTCCCATTCTTGATTTCAGGCTATATATTCTTGTATATATTGTTCTATTTGTTCTTTGGTGAGAGGTTTTAATTCTATTTTTTTCTTATCAGTCCCAACTAAGTGTTCGTGTCTAGAAGTTATGATTACTTTTCATTTTTTTTGTAGTTCTTCAGTCATTTTTAGAAATTCTTTTTTATCATCATCATCCATTCATGCTTCATCTATTGCATCAAATAGATATACAAATGTATATTTTCATGTACCATATATACCTCTTTTTAGTGCTCACATTCTTTCTTTTATTTCTTCAATTTTTTTATACTTTCAAAGGTGAATATATATAGGAAAATATTTATACTCAGCCATATCTTTTTTTGGAGAAAGATATTCCATAATTTCTAATAATTTTATACTTTTTCCACTTCCTGCACTTGCTTCTATTAATAATACTTTATCTGAAGTTAATAAATTTTCTATATTATTATATTGTTTTTCATTAAATCAAACAGATATACTCATTGCTTTTCAGTTTTTTATGTTTTCATCCTGAGTTTTTTCCCTTAAATATTTTATATTATTCTTCTTTACAAATTCATTATAATTTATTTGATATTCAAGATTACCAAGATTTAATTTTGTAATTATATCTGTTTCTCATTCTAGACTTTTAAATATATCTTTTTTCTCTTTTTTATCACATAATCATAATAAATTATTTCCAAATCAAATAATATCTTCTTCTTTTTCTAAATTAAATAGTTTTGTAATATTTTCTAAAACTACATCAAATTCTCATTTTTTTATAAGATTAGCAATACAAAAAAATCTTAAATCTGAATTTTCTGATAATAAATACTCTTCATATAATTTACGATTTTCTATAAAATAAGCATTAACTTTATCTTGAAAATCAGTAATAGAACCATTATCTCTATCTGGAAATATTTTTTTCAAATCTTTATAATTTCCAGGATTTATAATTAATTTACTTGTATCATCTATAATGTCTAAGTTATTCCCTAAATCTATAAAATCATATCATTTTTCTTCAAATTCACCTTCTGATTTATCTTTTCAATTTGCATCAAATTTTTTCACATTTAAAAAATGTGAATGAGATCTACTTCACAATATTACAATGGTTTTTCATTTTAAACTTGAGTTCTCTTGTTTTATTTTTGATTTAATATCTACTATTATTTCTACTAACTCTTCTCAAGCTTTTATTACAGCAAGTTGTTTATCAATTCATTTTTGTGATCATACAATATTTTCTTCTTGAAAAATAATATCTGGGTATTTTGACTTTATATATTCAACTGATTGTTTAATTCTTTCTTTTGATGAATCAATTGGATTATGAATCAATATAGTATTTTTTTGGTCTTTAAAAATACTATCATATAAATTTGAATTTAAATTAGAAGAATCTGTACATAAAGTATCATCAAGCACCCCAAAAAGAAAAGCAATAGGATTTTCTTCTTGTTCAAAATTTTTAATCAGACTAGTATAAAAATTTCAGTATTTTTCTTCTAAGTATTTATGAATTTCATCACTTTGTAAATTTTCTTTTAATTTATCTCTAATATCTTCATATAGTGAATATTCTTTACATTCTTTGTATGGTAAGTGTCTTACTAGATAAATTCTAGTAAAACTATTTTTAGATTCAATGCACTCTGTTGGTTTTTTACTTTGATTTGAATTAGCATTTTCTAAAGAATAAGAAACACACTCTTTAGTAATAACAGTAACTTCATTTATTTCTGAAGTACTTTCTTCTACTTTATTTAATTGAGAATTTAAATTATTTTTAGAAGTTTCTGTCCACATTTGAGAAATTATAAGTAAAAATAAAGTATAATTATTATATTAATTATACTTTATTTGTGAATTTTATGCAAATTTTGGTTAGAATTAAGGGATTTAAAATTTCTTAATTACTCAGATATTTATATTTACTTTTCATATTTTTATATAAAAATCATTTAAGCTTCATTTACAAACAAGAGGAAGTTTTTGTTTTGTTTTTTCTTCAATAAAATTAATCAAAGGAATAACTATTTTACCCAACATTTCATTTTTGTTTTTTGTATAACTAGAAACTGGAAGTTCTTTATTTGAAATGTCTTTTTCTGTATTATCAATGAGCTTTATAAGTACTTCTATTGTAGTATTTTGAGAAGGAATATCTTTTGATGTTAGTTTTATTCAATTAAAATATATTTTATTTCAAATAGTATCTAATAATAATCATTCTTTTTCTTTTTCAAGTATTTCATTATACTCTCATAAAAAGATTTCTCATTTATTATTTTTATATAAAACTTTATTTGTATCTACATAATTTGAATAAATTCATTCTGATATGTATTGTTCAACTAATATCCCATCACTTGATTCTCAATCAATAAATGAACAGTATTCAATTTCTACATTTGGATAAATATTTTTTAATTCATTTATTGTTTTATCAATTGTATTTCTAGATATTCAAGGCTTTGTTATAACCACATATCATCATCAAAATTTTCAAGAATAAGCAGGCATAATTCAGATTTGTTCTTCTAAATTGGATTTATTTTTTCTAAAAATATAAGCAAAATCATCAGTGAAAGAACTTTGTTTCTCTATAATTGAAACAGCATTTTTATAATTATTTATGTGTTCAATAAAATCCTCAATTAAGTTATTATCATATCAATTTTCAAATAATTTTTTAAATAATTCAATAGTTTTTATTCATAATATATTTATATTTTCTGTTAATAAATCATATACTAAATTATTATTTAAGGTATATTTAGATAAATTTGTATCAATTCATTTAAAATCATTTCATATTATAAAATCATTAATAAAGGTTGAATAGTCTCAATATCTTTTTTCATTTCATTTAATATAATTAACAACTTGTTTTGAATCAGTAGTAATTCATGAAAAAAACATATAATAATCAAATGGAATATGTGTTGATATTAAATTTTCTCAACATTTTTCTCATATTTTGTAAAAGTTTGTTTTTATACTTTCAATCTTTTCTAAAGTTAAATCTTTAATTTTTTCTCAAAAAAAGAATGAAGGGTCTTTGTTATTATGTAAAGTATGTCTTATATTTTGTCATATACTATTTCAATATTTTGAAATAAAAGCTATTTTTGATGCAAATATTTCTATATTTTTAAATTCTTCTGATAGTATAAAATCATTGTAATTTTGTTGATAATTAATGTCTAAATTTCAAGTTAATAAACTTAATCATAATGATATTATAGCTGATGATGTTCATGTAAATCAAAAAGAATGTCATCTTGATGTTTCTGATAAGAATTCTATTTCTATACCCTTATCAAAATTATTATTTTCTAGAAAAATATTTATAAACTGAGTTATTTTTTCTTTTTCTTTATTAATTTTATCATAAGGATATATTTCAAATTTTTTTAAAACAAGATTATAAAATTCTACATTTTTAAAAATTATTCAGGTTTCTTTTTTAAATTTAAATCAAACATAACATTTTAAAGGTATTTTTGATTTACATGTAATATAATTTGATCTTTCTCATATTCAAGAAGGTCACCAAGGAAAAGTAAAACATCAACTTAATACTAAGTCATTTCTAGAAAAAAAAACTTTATAGTTTTCTGGAAAATTTTTTTGAAGATCAATATTATTCATATTTTATTAGGTTATTTGTTTTCGAATCTTATTTATTATACTTTGAAAATATCTTTTATTTTTTGAAAATACTTTTGATTTTATAGGATCTAAAATATTTCTCTCAAATATATTTATATCCATAAATTCTATTTTTTCAACTTCTTTTTCATCTAACTTAAAATTAGTGTTATCATCTATTTTTAATAGATATGCAAAAATTAACTCTTTATTTAATCATTTTTCACTTCAAACTTTTCATTTAGTTTTTTTATATATTCATAATGGGATTAAATCACTTTCATTTATAGTTATTCATAATTCTTCAAATGTTTCTCTAACTCATCATTGTTTTGGAGATTCTGTTGTTCTTATATGTCATGCAGCAGAAATAGACCATTTTTCTTTTTTTGATTTACTTAGTGATCTTTTTTGTAATCATATTTTTCAATCTGGTTTCAAAATCCAAACATGTGCAACTCAATGAAGAGCTCATATCTCGTGAGCTTCTTTTATTCCCATAGTTTTAATAACTTTTATCTTTTTCTTATTTTTGTAACTTTCTTCATCTAATATATCAATAATTTCTTCAACCTTCTTTATTGTATCATTAACTAATAAAGAAGGTTCTCATTCATCGGTTTTTTGTTGATTTTCTATTAATGATTCAATATTTTCTTTTCACATAATTTTTTTTAATTAATTTATATTATTTTAACATAAAGTGTTATATAAATCAAAAAGTTGAAATAAATTGAAAAAATAAAGAAAAATATTTTTTAAATGAATATAATTTTAAAATTGATAGCTTATTTCTTTTTCTTAGATTTTTCTATTTTTTTCTTGTTTTTTTCTTATACTATTTGATTGTTTAAAATATTAAAAATAGATATAAAATGATTAATAATAATAAGGAAAATATAATAAATCTTATAAGAAGTAATTCTGATGAAGATGCTAAAAAACTGATAAAATGAGTTGCAGTAGATTTTGTAGATATTAAAAAAGATACTTTGGGAATGTATGAATTTTTTAGTGGAATTTATGATGAGCTTTTTTATGAAATTATTTTTAATAAAATTGAAATTTCAAATAATACTAAAAAACTTCTTGAAACTCTAGCAACTCCTATTTATAAAAAGACAGAATTAGAACAAAATAAGATATTAACCAGAAATCATATTCTGAAAAAATAGTAATTTATAGAAAATGATTACTAATATTCTTAATTTAGTCCTAACTCATAAACTAATCTATATTCATAAATTCAGTTTCATAAATCCCATTTGAATATAGATTTATTGCTTAAATCATAATTTATAGTACTTAAAACATCTTTTATATTACTTTCTTCAAGTCTGTAATATTTAAATTGTCTAATATAAATTTTTACTCAATTCTTGTAAAAACTCATATCACTTCAGTTTACATCATATGTAGTAATTAAGTTTTTAAATGTAGATATATTTATTACATCATTATAGTTTAAACCATTTTTATACATCATCAAAGTATATTTCATAAGATTATATCAGGAATCTTTGTATTTACTTACGAGATTAAATAGATTTTTGTTAACTATATTTTCTAATTCAACTTGTGATTTTGTTTTTAATTCTTCAGGTAAATCAGATACATTATATCTGTTTGTATAAAATAAATCTTCAGGTAATTTATAATAAACATATTCATTAAATTCTTTAGTTTTATTATTTCAAATTGGGTCATCAAAAGTAGGATCATAATAATATCCTCATATTTTTACCCAAGCATGTCATACTTTTGGGAAATCTGGAGCATTAAGCACAAATCATCTTATTACTTCTACATCTTCAATTCATGCAAACATAAGCATATAAGACATAAGTTTTACATATCATTCACAAACTCAGTCTTTATTTTTATATGTATCAATTCAAGAAAATATTTCTTTTTTACTTAAATCTATTGGATTGGTATAAGTAATATTTTTTAAAATATAATTATAAATTTTTTTGATTTTTTCTTCTTTTGTTAATCAAGTTGTAAGATTCTCAGTTATACTTTTTAACTCTAAAAAGTATTTATCAGTTTCATGAGTTAGACTTTTTTTATCATCAATAACAAAAGATAAAAATAAATCTTTGTCTTTAATATTTTTGATTATATCTAGGTTTATAAGTTTTTCTTCTGTAAAATTACTAATAAAAACATAATCATTTCAGTTTTTATATAAGACAATATCTTTTGTATTTAATCATATAGAATCTAGATTTTTTATGTAAAATCAATAATTATCTTTTATGTAACTAAAATTTTGAAATTTGTAATAATAGTAATTTGAATTATTTTTATAATAAGTAGTTCAACTATTTGTAATAAATCATTTAAATAAATTATAGCTTTCTGAATAAGGAATTTTATCTTCTATTTCATAATTTTCAATAAATAAGTATTTTCAATTATAAATTAGAATATATCAATTTTTTGAATTAAATAAAATATAATTTTCTTCTGTAATTTCATAATAACTAGTGAAAATTATTCTTTTTATTTTATTATTTTCTAAAAACTCAAATAAATGATTTTCATTATCTTGAATAGAGTATAAAAATTTTCTATTTGTTGATAATACATTTGATATAAAATTCGGTAAAGCGAATGAATTTTTAAAATCAATAAATTTTTGTTTTTCTTTTTTTTCTAATTCTATTTGTTTGTAATCAATATTATAAGAAGTATTGTTTAGTATATTTGTTTTTGAAATTGGATTTTTTTCTAATTCTGTTTTTAATATGTTAGTATAATAGCTATTATCTATTTTTGATTTTATTTCTTTAATTTGTGCATTATTTAAATCACTTAATTCTTTTAGTAAAATTATAGATTTAGTACTTATATTTTTTATTTTTAGAGTTGTATCAATTTTTGCTTTTACTTTTTGTAATATAATCAATTGACTATCTTCTGATTTTACTTTATTTTCTAATTTTACTATAAATTTATTGTATGCTTTTATTAAAGGTGAACTAGTTCCTAATGCAAAAACTCAATTATATGAAAAAACTGAACATATAATTAAAGTAAGAATTAAAATAATTTTTTTCATAATTTCAAATTTTTTTAATATTTTTAGTATTAGTATTATTTAGCCATTTGTATAGCTTTTTCTAATTGAGAATCATATCATTCTTTGTATTTTACTTCATCAATTTTTTCTTCTATATCTGGATTTATTCATACTAAATCAATTCAAGTTTCAGTTTTTCATGTAAACCATTTTGCTATAGTATATTTTAAAGCTGATCAATCATCATAAGGTTTTAAAGTTTGAACAGATCATTTTCAGTAAGTTTTTTCTCAAATTAGTGTAGCTTCAGGATAATAATCTTTTATTGTTCAAATCATTATTTCTGATGCTGAAGCAGTTCCAGAATTTTGTAATATTATTATTTTATATTTTGAGAAATCTATTAAATCATATCATCTTGATGTAGCAACTGTTTTAAAGTCTCTGTATTTTATAACTGCTGTAGGATTACCTTCTGGTACAAAAAATCAAAGCATATCTGTTACTTGATCTAAGTATCATCCAGGATTATTTCTTAAATCTAGTATTAAAGTAGTTATATTATTGTTTTCTTTCATTGAATTTAATGCTGATTCAAATTCTTCTTTTACTGAATCTCAAAAAGTTTTTATTTGTATGTAAAATATTTTATTATTAACTATTTTATGTTCTACTTCTTTTATTACTATTTTAGCTCTTGCTATTTCAATTACTAAAGTTTCTTCTCATCTTTTTACAGTTAGTTTAACCTTTGTTCAAGCAGGTCATTTTATCCAAGATACTACTTCTTGTAGAGTATTTTCTTTTGTTATTTCTTTAGAGTCAACAAATGTAACTATATCTCATCATTTTAATCAAGCTAGTTCAGCTGGAGTTCATGAAATAGCAGAAATAATTTTAAATTCTCAAGGAGTTTCCATATCTACATATGCTCATATTCATTCATATTTACCATTTAAATCTGCATCAAAATTATTTTTTTCAGTTGGTGGAAAATAAGTAGTAAATTTATCATCTGTTCATTTAGTTAATCAATCTATTGCAGAGTTGATCAATTTATCTTCTGTTAATTTATCTTTATCATAATGAGAAGTAAGTAATGTCTCATATACATCTGTAAAAATTTTTTGTTTCAAAGATGTATTTTTTTCTTTATTATCTTTTTCATATAATTGTTCTTGAAATTTTTCCAATTCTTGCATTATATTTACTAAGTCAAATTTCTTAGTATTTCTTTTCTTTAAATTTGATTCTGTTTCGTCACTAGGAATAGCATATAGATTTAATTTAGTATCTATAAAATTATAAAAAGTATATGCATTTAACGGTCTTTTTGGAAATAATTTTATATCTTTATTCTCAATAATATCAGAATATACAAGTATTTGTAATGCTTCTTTTAATACTGAATCATTACCAACATCTTTAAAATTTAGATTTATATATTGATATGTTTTAGGAATATCATTTTTATAATTATTTGCAATAAATCTAAAGAAATCTCTTCTTGTTATTTCTGTTTCATCTTTAGTAATTACTTTTGTTTCTGATACTGGTAAAATCTGGATTTCAATTGCTTGAGATTGAGAAAAGTATAGAAAACTAGAGAAAAATAGTACAAAATATACACTTAAATTTTTAAATTTCATAATTTTTGTTTTATAGTAAATAAAGTTTGTAGAATTTTATACAAAAATAAGCAAAAAACTAATATTTTTATAAAAAGAATTTTACTATTTTTATTATTGTTGTAAAGATTATTGACTTTTATAATTTAATGTTTATATTGTAAAATATAAAACTAAATTTTTAACAAACTAACATTATGAACAGTAAACTACAAAATCCAGATTTCTTATCTGAAAGACAAGAATGTAATTATATTTATCAGATATTAGGACATTCTGCAATATTTAATCCTCTTGTTTCTTGTGTATTTCCAAATTTACAAGCGATACCAAATAAGAGAGAGGAAAGAGAATTATTTTTACATCAACCAGAGAATACTCAACAAATTTTAGATTTTTTTAAAGAACAAGAAAATTGGGGTTTATTTGAGGCTGAACTTATAGGTTTTTATCAAACTCATAAAGAATCTTTAAAGCCAACAGAAGCTCAAAGAAATATCGTTGGGATAGCAATATGAGCGATAAAAAAATATATATTGCATTTAAATAAGGCAAAACCAAATTTATCAGTAAATGATACAACTGATAAAGTAAAATGATTACAAAAAAGTTTTCAATCTCTTGTTTCAAAGCAATTACCAAACAAAGAAATTTTGTCTGATATAGGATGAAATATACTTAAAAATTGTGAATCTTGAAAAAAAGAATTATTATTTAATAAAGAAGTTGCAAAAGTACAAGGAAGATTTATTGATGTAGAAACAAGAGTTCCTATTGTTATACAATGAAAATATATTATTACTAATATTATTGGTGATAATAATTCCTTTAAAAAGGTACAACTTTATGATATAGTTAAAAAACATTCTATGGAAAGATATCTAAAAGATGATTTCACTTTACTTACTGATAATCAATGAAATGAGTTAATTGAAATAATGGAAAAAAATCCTGATAGACTTTTTTGAAAAGAAGTTAAGAATATTAAAGTTGCAAAAAAAATCTCTGAAAAAATAACTGAATCATTATATAAATTAACAGATTCTGAATTTAATACTTTAAGAGATGAAAAATGAAATGAAATTATAAGATTTTATCAATTGAAAGGTAATGCTTATATAATATTTACTATAGATGAAGATAGTCATAAAATAATAACTTTTTATGAAAAAGAATGAAATGAAATAAAGTGATTTTTTAGAAAATTATGATGGAGTTTTATATATGTTGTAGGAAATTTTTAATAAATACCTTTTAATTTTTAACAAATTAACATTATGAACAATAAACAACAAGAACAATTATTACTTGAATTAGCAGGACAATCTGCTAACTGAAATGATACATTATATTTTCAAAATTTACAACCAAAATATAAATTAGCAATTCAAGAACTCATAGAGCAATCTGGAATTGAAGAATGAGATATTAATTTTGGGGTTAAAAATGAATGAATACTAAAAATATTAAAAAATACTAATTGATGTCTAATAACAGTGATAACTCCAACTGATGATATTTGAAGGAATTATTTGAATTAACTCTCAATAAAATTATTTACTCTATTAATAAATCATTTGTAATCTTGTAACTCTCATCATTCTAGTAAAATCGCTTGTTCGTAAGTATACAACATTAGATTTTTTAATTTTTCTGATTTTAAATCATTTTTAAATTCTTCAAGCATCATTTTTACAATTTTGTGATTTGTATTTAATTCTAGGATTTTTTTATTTTCAGAGACTTGTTGTCACATTGCTTTCATCATTTTCTCCATTTGAGGAGTTAATCATCATTCTTTTATTGTTAGAGCTCATAGATTATCTCAAAGTCTTGTTGAAAGTTTTACTGCTTCAAGTTTATCACTTCAGATGGTATTTTTTAAAAGCTCAAATAAATCTTTAAACTCTTTTTTATCTTCTTCTATTTTTTCTTTTGTATTTTCATCCTCATCTATTTCTAAATCTGATTTCGTAATTGATACAAGGCTATTTCATTTATATTCAGTAAGTACTTGGATTAGCCATTCATCAATTGGATCAGTAAGAAGTAATACATCAATTTCTTTTTTTCTAAATTGGTCAATATAAGGATTTGCTAGTGCTTCACTCTCGGATTTTGCAGTTATATAATAGATAGTTTTTACTTCTTTTTCATCTTTTATAATAGCTTTTGATTTTTCTAAATATTCATCAAGAGTTATTTCTTTTTCACTTAATAAAGTTTTAAATTTTATTATTTCAGCAAGTTTTTCTCTAAGTTCTGTCTCATAGTAGATTCATTCTTTTAAAAATCTAGAATAATTTGATAAAAATTCATCATATTCTTTATTTTCTTTCATTTCTAAAGCTAATTTATCTATGATCTTTTTTGTTAGAGATTTTTTTATTTTATCAAGAGTTTGGTTTGATTGAAGCATTTCTCTTGAAATATTTAGAGGTAAATCATTAGTCGAAATTATTCCAGAAACAAATCTAAGCCAAACTGGTAATAAATCTTTAGCTTGTTCTAAAATAAGTACATTTTGTACAAAAAGTTTTGGACCATAATCTTTACTTGCATCATCATTATTGTTGAACATATTCTTTTTTGTTGGAATAAAAAGAATTGATTTATAACTTATTGCTCATTCAGTATTTAGGTGTATATGAGTCAGAGGTTTTGCAAAATCATAACTAATACTTGAGTAAAATTCATTGTATTCTTCATCTTTAATCTCTGATTTTTGTTTATCCCAAATAGGTTTAGTTTGATTTATTTGTTCTAGTTTTCTATTATCTTTGTTTGTAGATTCCGGATCGGTGTCCGGAATGACAGAAGAAGGCATCAAAATAGGCACACTTATATAATTTGAATATTTTTTAATTAATTCTCTTAATTTCCAATCTTCTAAAAATTCTTTTTCACTTTCTTTTATATAGATTTTTATAGTTGTTCATCTATTTTCTTTTTCTCATTCATTAAGTTCAAACTTTCATTTCCCTTCTGATGTCCAGATTATAGATTTTTCACTCTCATTTGATTTTGTTTCTAATTCTACATTTGAGGCAATCATAAATACAGAATAAAATCAAACTCAAAATTGTCCTATTAGATTATTTTGTTCTTTACTTTCTTGAAGTTTTTCTAAAAAATCTTTTGTTCCAGACTTTGCAATTGTTCAAATATTTTGAATTACTTCATCTTTTGTCATACCTATACCATTATCTTCAATAGTAACAATGCTATTTGCTTTATCTATATTTATTTTTATTTCAAATTTATTATTATCTCACAAGTAATTTACATCTGTTATAGATTTAATACGAGCTTTATCTATTGCATCAGATGCATTTGATACTAGTTCCCTCAAAAATATTTCTTTATTAGAATAAATACTGTGAGTTAATAACTCTAAAAGTCTCTCAGTTTCAGCTTCAAAATTGTATGTTTTTTTAGTCATATTTATTATAATTATAAAATAAAATTAGCACCTATGTTTTATAAGTGCTATATTATTTAGATTTTTTTAAATGTCAAAATTTATTTTATTGAATTTATTTAAAATATTTAAATTTTTTACTTCTGTTATGACTTTATAAATAATAAGAAAATATATTATTATTTAAATATTAGTATTAAGTATTTGTTATACATCATTAATTATTTTTGATTTAATAATATATTTTTCAAAATAATCGTTTGGTAATAACGTAGCAATGCATCTTAGTATTTTTCCATCGGTAGTATTAAATGGCATTTGATTAAATTGATAATCAAGATATCCATTATATATATCAATCGGAACTAATTCAGTTTTCATAATTATTAATATTTTCTGATTTATACCTGTATGAATGAAAATTGGACCAATTCCACTATTATCGTGTTTTTTTAGAAATTCTTCGTAAAAAATAATTGCATTTGATTCATGAGCTAGATATCCAACAATTGTTGCATATTCTGTTCTAACTCTTCCAAAAATAATATTTGGTTCGTTTGATTTTGGATTATTTAATGAAATTTCATTTAATGCAATTGTAATAGCAAAAAGTCAAATTGTTTCTATTGGCGGAATATCAAATATTGAAAATTTCAAATCTTTTTTATTTATATATTTTTGTCCTTTAGTTCTCCAATGAACTCTTCAGTTATAATGAAATGTAATATGATCAAGATTGGCATTATTATAAATAATTTTTCCAATATCATCATACATTGGCATATCAAGGTTTTTGTGTTCTTTTTTGGTTGGAATTACAATAAATAATTCTTTTTTCTTAGGAGATACTGAAATCCAAAGCACATCATAAATTTCATTTTTAACACGATATGCAATTTTTAAGTGATCTTTTGTTAGTCGTTGATTTTTAAAATTATTTTCAACTTTACCCATATTATTACTATATAAAAATTATCAAAATTTTTAGAAATTATTTGAAAATTAAAAATAATGAAGTCTTTAATTTTTTTTATTTCTTCAATAATTCCAATCCTCAAAAAGGAAAAATAGCTCAAAAGAAAATTAAAAATAGTCAAAATAATACTAGAACTAAGTAAGTTCCCCCACTACCCAGATATTTTTCTGCCCAATACCAGTGACCTGTCCGGTCGTGAACATTTTTTCTAAACCTTATCATTAGAAATCATAATGATATAAATAGAATAGCATAAAATATTTTTACTAAAATTATCATATTTTATTATTTACAAAATAATGTTTTGATTTGCTCAACTTTTTCTCTACTCAATTTAAAACTTCAAATTTGGATTTCAGAGCTTCATGAAGCTTCTTTTGTTTGACTTGTTTCTGTTTTATTTAATAGAGGATTATTAAAAATTTGTGTATAGAAATCTCTTGCTATTGGCCAAAGATATAAATAAACATATAAAATATATGCAAGAATAAAAAGTCTAAAAAACCATTTAATAATGGTTTTTATCTTATTTGTTTTCTCTTCTTTTTTTATATAATCAAATATATAATCTATTTTTTCTGTAGTCGTTAAATTTGATTGTTCTGTCATTATTTATTATTGATTAAATAAATCCTGGGCATTTAAATCATCATTTTTTAGTCTTTTATTTAAATCAACTATTTCTGTGTCAGTTATTTTTTTTGAGTTTGAAATTTGGTTATTATTTTGAGTTATTTGTCATTTTATATTTTCTAGACTTTTTTTAAGTCAATCCATTCAATTTTCTCATACATTGATAGGAAGTATATTTACACTGTTTATTTCAGCTTTTATCATAGAATGTTTTTTACAGTTTTGACATTCTATATCTATATTTACAGTATTTCAAGCTGCTCATACTATATCTACATAACTTTCTGATACTTCAGCATTACACATAGGACATTTGTATACTTTTATAAGTGACTCAAGCATTCATTTTAAAGTTTTGTAATTCATTTGTTTATTTTTAAATAATAATATTTATATTTCCTTAACTTA
Organism: Candidatus Altimarinota bacterium; assembly: GCA_041659565.1. Taxonomy (GTDB): domain Bacteria; phylum Patescibacteriota; class Gracilibacteria; order BD1-5; family UBA6164; genus Altimarinus. Next base: position 100,102 of record JBAZXZ010000001.1, read on the forward strand.
AATCTATTATAATATATTGTGACAAATTTCACAAAAGTTTTTGTATTAATTTACTTGACAAAAGTTAGACTAAAGATAAAAGCAAAAAGATTAAAGACTAAAAATAATAAACTTGATTTGAATTAATAGTTTAAATGCATAAAATATAATTTAATTTAAACTATTTAAAAAAAAGTATTTAAGAAATATAATTTTATGAATGAAAAGAAGTTTAAGATTCTTTTATTTAATATATGATATTGTAGTGGTATTAATTGAACATTACATCAATACTTACTAAAATCACATAAGTATACATATATAAATAAAAAAAGTGCTAATACAATAATTGATAAATTTAAATCTATAATAAAAGAAGAAAAACCAGATTTGATTTGTCTCATTGAAATAAATAAATGAATTAATTTTAAACATCTTATTAATGAGGATTATCCTTTTTATGATATAGAAACAAAATACGGTGAAAAATCATTATTGAGAAAAACACCGTTTTTTAGAAAAAAATCTAATGCATTTATATCAAAAACAAATCTTGATTTTAAAATACATTATTTAAAAGCTTGAACAAAAAAATTATTGTATGAAATATTTTTACCATGAGATATAAGTTTTGTATTTTGACATTTTTCATTGAATAAAAGTACAAGAAAAAAGCAATTTGATGAATTAAGTAATATGAATTTTAAGAATAAAAAAATAATTATATGATGAGATTTTAACATATTTAAGTGAGTTGAAGAGATAAAACATCTTTGTAATAAAATGGATTTAGATATTGCTTATAATAAAGCTACATTTCCTTCATTCAGACCAAAATATATGCTTGATTTATTTTTAACAAGTAAAAATATTGATTTTGATTATAAAATCGTTAATACTAATATTTCAGATCATTTACCTGTAATTTTAGAAATTGGATAATTTTATTTTTGCATAAAAAGTTTTAATAAATAATATATAAAAAGATTATTAATATATTTCTATTATGCTATTCTCACAAGCTTATGATAAATTTCTAAATTGGTTAGAAGTAATCAAAAATAAATCTCCCAAGACTGTAGAGCAATACGATAGACATCTTAGGTATTTTGGGGAGTATTTAAAAATAAAAAACGAAGACAATATAGATGTAGAAAAAATAGATTTGGATTTAGCAGAATGATTTAGATCATATATATACAAAAAATCAAAAAAACAAATTTCAATTAAAACTGCAAATGCTTATATGATAACTCTTAGAAGCTTTTTAAAATATCTAGAAAAAACTTGAGTTAAAACACTTTCTCCTACTTCAATAGATCTTATAAAGCAAGAAACAAGAAGAGTAGAATTTTTGACAGAGGAAGAACTTATTAGACTTTTTAATGTACCAGACAATAATACACTTGTTTGATCTCGTGATTTGGCTATTATGGAGTGTATATATTCTACTTGACTCAGAATTTCAGAACTAACAGCATTAAATAGAAATGATATAAATTTAGATACAAAAGAATTTGCAGTAAGATGAAAATGAAGAAAACTTAGAGTTGTTTATCTGACTCTAAAGGCTTGTGAATTGATAAAAAATTACTTAGATAAGAGAAATGATAACTATGCTCCCCTTTTTATCAGACATAATTTTAAAAGTGAAGATATAAAAAGTATAGATGAGGAAAGCTTAAGATTATCTAGATTTTTTATAACAAATTCAATAAAAAAATATGCTATAAAATGATGTATATTGAAAGATATTTCAGCTCATACATTGAGACATAGTTTTGCAACAACTTTACTTAATGCTTGAGCTGATTTAAGGAGTATTCAAGAAATGTTGGGACATGCAAGTATAACTACTACTCAGGTTTATACTCATGTGACAAATCCTAAATTAAAAGAGATTCATAATAAGTTTATGAAATAATACTTTGTCATCCTGAATGATAATGAAGGATCCCTTAAACGATAATAATTTAATAAAACAATGCTCAAGGGATACTTCGTTACTCTCAGTATGACAGCTTGGAAAAAAATACTTGCAAAATCAATATTTATTATATACTTATATTTGAAGTTAATATATAATTTTAAAATTATGTGAATTTTAACAGAAATAGATCAAAATAAAACTCGTAAAAGATTTACAAAAACTATAATTTTTATTGTGTTTATAATTTTATCTTCAGGAGCTTATTATATTTACAATAAACAAAAAAATACAATTTCAAATCATAAGTTTACAACTGTTATAAAAAAAGATTTATCATTAAATTTTTCTTCTGACTGAAAAGTATATTACAAAGATCAATATGAACTCAATTTTCAAACTTCATGAGTTCTACAAAATATATATAAAAATGAATGAGATAATGTTAAAAAATGAGAGATTATAGCAAGTTTAGATGATAAATATTTAAAAATAAATGTAGATAAGGCATCAATAGCTTTAGATACTGCAAGAGCTAATTTAAATGCAAAAATAGCTACAAAATGACAAGTAAGTGATGTTAATATTTCTAAAGAACAATTAAAATCTAGTGAGACATCTTTGGATACTACAATTAAGCAATGAGAAAAAGATGTTGAAACAGCAAAAGCTAATTTAGATAATGTTACACTTAGTTATAATAACCTAAAAGAATCGGTAAAACAAGATTTAGAAACTGCTATAAAAAATGTAGAGACAAAACAGAAAGATTTAGATAATTCAAAAGATAATTTACAATCAATAATTGATTCTGAATCTCTAAATGTAAAAAATGCTCAAGAAAAAACAATAACAGAAATCAATATAGCACTTCCTTTAATTGAAAAATATATAAGAGATACAGATGTATTACTTTGAATTACTGATCAAAATAGGTCATTAAATGATTCTTTTGAGAATTTTTTATGAGCAAAAGATATAACTACCAAGAGTCTGGCTGAAAATAGTTTTAACTTAGCCTTTGTTAATTATCAAAACTATAAAAATGAATGGACTTTATATCAAGAAAATATAGATTTATCTCAAGTTTGATTACAATCAAATAAAGTTTTATCTATTTTGGATAATGTTGATAGTATGTTAAAAAATACTAAAGAAATGTTGAAAAATTCAATATCATCTTTACCAAATTTTTCACAAAGTGTTATTGATTGATATATATTGAATATTGATAGTAATATAAATGGTTTACAATTTGAAATTCAAAAAATAGTTACTGTTAGTCAAAATATTGATTCAGCTTTATCAAATTTAGATACAAAAAAGATAAGTGCAGAAAATCAAATAAAATCAGCTGAATTACAATTAGAACAAGCCAATATTTCACTTGATAAAATAAAAGTTCAATCAAATAATTCACTAGATGATTTAGATCAAAAATATAATTTAGCCAAAATTGCTCTAGAAACAGCAAATACAAGATTACAAAATAATATTGATTTAGCAAATTCTCAAATAAATATATCAAAAGCAAATCTTGATTATAAGACTTCAAAATTTGATGCAAGAGAGTTGGAACCTTATTATACTGCTATAAAAAATGCTCAAAAATGATTAGAAGAATCAAAAGCTAGATTAGATGATGCTTATCTAAGAAGTCCTATTGACTGAAAAATATGAAAACTTAGTTCTGCAAAAATTTGAACAAATATACAAGTTAATCCTAACTCCCCTTTTGTAGTAATTATTAAAAAAGATTCTTTGTATATAGAAGCTAAAATTGAAGAATGAGATATTAAAAATATAAAAATAAATCAAGAAGTAAAAATAACTTTTAATTCGTTAGAATGAGTTGAATTGAAATGAAAAGTATCATATATATCTGATAAAGCTGAGACAGATATTAACTGAATTGTTACCTATAAAGTAGAAGTAATATTTGAAAATATGGATTCAAGTGTTAAAGAATGATTTACAACTCAATTGTATTTTTTAATTGAAAAAAAGAATAATATCTTGGTTTTACCTATGGAATCTGTTTTAATTGAAAATTGAGTTTCAAGTGTAACTCTAGAAGATAATACAAAAAAAATAATACAAACTTGAATAAATGACTGAGATTATATAGAAATAATTAATTGATTATCAGAGTGAGATAAAGTAATATATTAATAATTATACAATTATGCTACTATTTTATGAAATAATAAAATTATCATTTAAATCACTTAAATCAAATAAACTTCGTTCTTGATTGAGTATACTTTGAATTGTTATATGAGTTTTTACAATAATGATGGTTGTCGCTATTTGAAATACAGCATCAAAAACAATAGATGATCAATTTAAATTTCTAAATGTCACAAATATTGTAGTTCAGCCTGTAAATACTTCAAATGCTAAATCAAAGTTAAATGAAAGGGATATTAAATATGTAATGCAAAATGCAAAATATATAACTATCTGAAGTGAAATATTTTTCTGAAGATGATCTGTTTCATATAAAAATAAGAAAAAACAGTACAATGTCTTAGCTTGAAATGAGACATTTCCTAAAGTTATGCCACTTAATATCAAATATTGAAGATTTTTTACAGAAAGTGAATGAAAAAAATGAGAAAAAGTTGTAATTATTTGAAAAATCGTAGTTGATGATATTTTTTGAGAATGACAAAATCCAGTATGAAAAGATCTTTTTGTTAGTTGAAAAATGTTAAAAATTATATGAGTAATGGAACCATCTGGTTGAGTTTGACCATTTTCATTTGATGATGCTTTGATTATGCCAATTGCAACTACAAATAAGTTTTTATCAAATGCAAGTGATCCAAGACCTATGATATTTTTAGCTAGTAGTCTTGATAATGTACCAAAAGCTCTAGAAGAATTAAAAGAGTTACTAAGAAAAAATCATAATATAAAACCCTGAGCTGATGATGATTTTGCTGCTGTAGATCAATGACAAGTTTTGGTAATAGCTAAAGCAATGGCTAGTTTAACTAAATTTATACTTATCTGAATTTGAACAATTGTTTTGATTGTTTCATGAATCTGAATAATGAATGTAATGTTTGCATGAGTTGCTGAGAGGAAAAAAGAAATATGAGTTATGATGTCAATTTGAGCTAGAAAAAAAGATATAATGAATCAATTTATGATTGAAAGTGTTATTTTAACTTTATTTGCTTGATTTATATGAGTTATTGCAGGTTCTATTGTTTTATTTATTATAAATCTTTTTAGTCCTTATAAAATCGCTGATCCTTATTCTGGAGTATTATTGGCTATTTCTTTTTCTTTTATTACTTGAGTATTTTTTGGTATTTATCCAGCAAGAAAAGCCTCAAGATTAGATCCTGTTGATGCTCTTAGATAATAATAATTATAAATATGTCTGTAAAAAATATAATTGAGATGAAAAATCTTTATAAGTCATATTATTTAGAAACTTGAGAAGAAGTGCCTGTTTTGAAGTGAATTAATTTAAAAATAAAACAAAATGAATTTATTGCAATAATGTGAGAAAGTTGAAGTGGTAAATCTACATTGCTTAATATAATATGATTTCTTCATTCACTTACTTCTTGAGAATATATTTTAGAATGAGATGATGTATCAAAAATAAAAGATGATGAAACTCTTTCTTTTATAAGAAGTAAAAAAATAGGATTTATCTTTCAACAATTTTATTTATTACCTAGATTAAATTCTCTAGAAAATATAACTTTACCTGCAATTTATGCATGAATTTGATTTCAAAATAGAAATAAAAAAGCCATGGAATTATTACAAAAATTGTGACTTCAAGATAAGTTAAATTCTTATCCTGGAGAATTATCTGGTGGACAACAACAAAGAATTGCCATAGGTAGATCTCTTATAAATTCACCTGAGATATTATTAGCTGATGAACCAACTTGAAACCTTGATAGTAAGACAACATCTGAAGTTATGGAATTAATTAAAGAAGTAAAAACTTCTTGAAAAACAGTAATTATGGTTACTCATGCAAAAAATGTAGCTTTATATGCTGATAGAATAATATTTTTGAAAGATTGAAAAGTAATTGATGATGATTATAAATTGGATAAATAGTGTAATTATAATTTCAATTTCACATTCAATTTATATTATTTTCTCCTTTATTTTAAGGAGATTTTTCTTTTCTATTAAAAATATAAAAAAAATACTTTCATTTTCTTGACATTTATAAAAGTATATGATTTAATATTGATATGTTAATTAATATTTCAAGTAAATTATTAGTTATAAATTTTAAATTTTAAATTATTTGCTATGCCTTCTATATTTTATGAAATTTTCAATAACCTGAGAAAGATTGATGAAGAATCTTTAAAAACTCTTATATCAGAATTAACAGCATTTATTGATGAGTTAAAATGAAAGTGAGAGATTGATGAATTGAAAGTTCTTGTTAATAAAACTCATGAATTAATAGAAAAAAATAAAAAAAAGATTGATAAAAAGGCAAAAAAAGAATTTAAAAAATTAGATGATTTACTTGAAGATGCTGAAGATTTTATCAAAGCAACTGAAAAAGAAAAAGAAGTTAAACTTATTGATGTAGTAAAAAATGTAGAAAAAAAATATATGCATTGTCCTAGTTTAGAAGAAGAAAAACTAAAGACTTATGCTCAAGTTTGTGTAAAAAGAGAAAATATAGCATATGAAAAAATTATTATTGAACTTCAATTAGAATTACTTAAATTACAAAAATATATAAAAGAAACTTGAGATAAGGTTTTGATAATATTTGAATGAAGAGATGCAGCTGGAAAAGGTTGAACTATAAAGAGATTTACAGAATATTTAAATCCTAGATGAGCTAGAGTAGTAGCATTAGAAAAACCTAGTGAAAAAGAAAAATCTGAGTGGTATTTTCAAAGGTATATATCAAATTTGCCAAGTGCATGAGAAATGGTATTTTTTGATAGAAGTTGGTATAATAGAGCTTGAGTAGAACCTGTTATGTGATTTGTAAGAAAAAAAGATTATGAACAATTTCTTGATGATGTACCAAAATTTGAAAAAATGCTAGTTTCTTCAGGAATTAAAATTATAAAATTTTATTTTTCTGTAAGTAAGGAAGAACAAGCAAAGAGGTTTGATGAAAGAAGAAGAAATCCATTAAAACAGTTTAAACTTTCCCCTATTGATCAAGTTGGTCAAAAACTATGGGATAAATATACACTTGCTGAATATAAAAATTTTTCTAATACTCATACAAAACATTGTCCATGGATAATTGTAAAAAGTGATAATAAGAAAAAAGCTAGAATTAATTCAATAAAATATTGTCTAAATCAATTTGATTATGATAAAAAAATTAATAGTAAAAAACTACAAATTGATAAAGAAATAATCACTTCTTGAGATGATAATGTAAAACATTTAAAAAATCAAATAGATATTTCAAAAGATTTATTTGAATAAAATATTAAAAGAGTTAAAATAAGCTAAAATTATAATTTTAGCTTATTTTTTTATGAAATTAATTGTTTGACTTGGAAATCCTGGTAAAGATTATGAATTTACTCGTCATAATCTTGGTTTTTTATTTTTGGATTATTTAAAAGAAAAAAAAGGTTTTAGTGATTTTAAAGAAGAATCAAAATTTAAGTGAAGTATTTCAAATTGATTTATAAAGTGAGAAAAAACTATACTATTGAAACCACTTACATATATGAATATTTCTTGAGAATCTCTTAGAAAAGTCGTAGATTTTTATAAGGTTGATTTAGAAGATATGATTGTAATATATGATGATATAAGTATGGATTTTTGAAAAATAAGATTTAAAGATACATGAAGTGCTTGAGGACATAATTGAGTTAAAAGTATAATCTCTCATTTTTGAGATAAATGGAAAAGGATAAAAGTATGAATTTGATTAAATACAAATTATGATGTTTCTGATTGGGTTTTATCTAAATTTACAAAAGATGAATTGGATAATTTACAAGATGAAATTTTTTATAAAATTTATGATTTAGTATCAGAGAAAATATAATTTATTTTTTAAAAAATATTTATGGTAACTAAAGAACAAGGTTTTTTATCTAGAATTAAGGATAGTTTTTTATTGTTTGTAAAAAATTTTCTTGGGATAAGTTTGTATTATATTATTTTTGTAATAATATCTTGAATTACTTTGTCATTATTATGAAATTATATATTTTCAATTGCTTTTAAATTTGTAAATGTAAATAAAGATGTAGGAATAGATGCAAATACTTATATTAATATTGGATATTTTGCAATTATTTATTGATTTATTGCTTTAAGTATAGCTATTCTAAAAATCCCTTTTTATATATCACTTGTAAAAAATATAGAAAATTCATTTAATTGAGAACTGGTTAATAAAAATACTAATTTAAAATATTGATTTACATCTATTTGAAAGATATTTAATACTTATTGGTATATATTTAAATATGTTGTACTAATTCCCTCTTTGATACTTATTATTTGATTATTAGTTGTTTTTGTAGATCAATTTATTTGAACATTGATAATAATTTTATCATTAATTGTATTTATTTATTTTGCAATTTTTAGATGACTTAGATCATTTTTATCTCTTATTTATGCTATAGTTTATAATGATTTTTCAAATGATAATTTCAAAAAATCAATTTTTCTTACAAAAAATAATATAGGAAGTATTTTTTGGAATATAATTTGATTAGCAATATTTTTCTGGTTTATATGATTTATAATTTCTAAATTTATAAATCTTTCTACATTTGATATGAGTTCAATTTATTCGATTATTTGAGATATCTACTTAAACAAAGAAACTATAAATATGAGTCAAAAAATGACTGAATTGGTTACATTACTTACTCCTGAAACAAAAATTACTCTTATATGATTATCTAAAAGTATTATTTCAATAATCAAAGATAGTTTGTTTTATATATTTGGATTAATTTTCTATTTTTTACTAATGAAAAAATTTGAACAAAGGCTAGGTATAAATCAAACTGATACAATAAAAAACTAAAAATTAATTATTATATAAATCATTGATTTTTTTTATAAATATATTGACTTATTAATAATATTGTTATAATTAAAACTGATTTACAAATTAATTAGTTTTTTATTATGTCAAAATCAGAGTATTTAGGTCCTAAATTGATAATTGCCCTTGATAATGTTGATAAGCAAGAGGTAATAGAAATAATGGAAAAATTAAAAGATTTTTCTTGAAAAGTTGTTTTTAAAGTAAATGACTTACTTTTTGAATTATGAGCAAAATGAATGAATGAATTTTTATGAAAAACATGAGTACAAGCTATGCTTGATCCAAAATGGCATGATATAAAAGAAACTCTTTTAAATTATCTTAGAAAACTATCTGAAAATTCTGAACTTTGTAAACAAACATCATTTGTAACAGTTCATGCTAGTAATTGAAAAAAAGCTTTGGAAGAATTGGTTAATGAGAAGAAAAGATTAGGGTTAACTACAAAAATATTTGCAGTTACAGCATTAACTAGTTTAACAGATTCTGATACACAAGCAATATATGATGATACAGCAAAACATACAGTTTTAAAACTTGCTAAAGATGCATTGGATGCTTGAGTTGATTGAATCGTATGTTCTCCTAGAGAAGCTGCTTTGTTAAGAGAAGTTTTTTCTGATTATAAATTTGAAATTATAACTCCATGAGTTAGATTTGAATGATGAGATACTCATGATCAAAAAAGAGTAACAACTCCAGCTGATGCTATAAAAAACTGATCAAATCATATAGTTATGTGAAGACCAGTTCTTAAAAGTAAAGATATGAAAAAAGCTGTGAAAAGATTTTTCAGTGAAATAAAATGAATTTTTAGTGAAGTTGAATGAAAATATCAATTTGAAAAACTTTTATATACTTGAGAATGGTTAGATTTACTTAAGTATATTTGAGCAATTTATAAAAAACCTGAATGATGAAAATATTGTAGACTTGCTAGTAAATTATTAAGTGATACTTATATAAATATTGGAGCTACTGAAAGAAATTATTTAGTTTTAGAAAGAGCAGGAGAAGAGTTAGCTAAAAAAATAGAAGATAAATGAATTAAAGCAGATGTAATTATGTGAGCTCAAATGTGAAGTGTTAGGTTATCTTGAGTTTTATGAGAAAAATTATGAATTGAAGAAAGTATTTATACTGAAAAAAATAATCCTGAAAAAAATGCTTTAAATGATATAAAACTTTTGTTGAACTCTTTTAACGGAAAATTGAATCCTACAACAATTATTCAAGCAGTAACAGAATTAGCAAATAGAAAATATGAAGATGAAATGCAACTTAATAGACATGATATAGATCTGACTTGAAAGAAAATAATTTTGAGTGAGGATATAGTCACAAAATGAAGTACTTTAAAAAAGATGATTGAAATAGTAAAATCAAGATGATGAGAAGTTGTTGCAATAACTTGTGTTTGAAATAGATATTGAAAAAATGAGTTTGATTGAATTCCTTTAATTTCTTGTTTTGTTCCACCTAAATTTAATATGTTTTATGATCAAAATACTCCTGTAGAAAATAGATGAAATACTAATGAACTTTCAGAATGATCTAATATTGCTGAAAAACCAAAAAATATTTGGCCTGAGTTGGTTGAAAGTATGAGGTAAGTAGGTACAAAAAAATATAATTTATACTTTAAATAAAAAATATGAATAAAATTACAATACCAGAGTGAACTCCATTGTTAGTTAGTGAATGAGAAAAATTATATGTAAGTAAAGAAATAGTAGAGTTAGCGATGGCTACTAAAAATGATGTATGGGATATACTTACACAGATTCCTGTATGATGAGTAAAAAGATCAGAAGACTTTTTTAGAAAATATGAAATATGAAATTATTGAGAAGATTATGAAGTAATTTCAAAAGCTTGAGATAATATAGATATTGAGATAAGGGAAGAAAATAATTAATTTTTCAACATCTCTTCTATATCTTCCCTAATCTGGCTAACAAGTTCTAAATCTTTTAAATCTGCAATTTTTAAGTCTGGTAATCAGCTTTGTTTTACTCAGTAAACTTCACCTGGTCATCTAAGCTCTAGATCTATTTCAGCTAATTCAAATCAATTGTTTGTTCTTTCCATAGCTTTTAGTCTGTCTGTATAGTTTCATTTACTAGGAAATAGGTAACAATATGATTGATATCCCCCCCTACCAACTCTTCATCTGAATTGATGAAGTTGAGATAGTCAGAATCTTTCAGCTCATTCTATACACATTATTGTTGCATTTGGTATATTTACTCATACTTCAACAACTGATGTACTTGATAATACAGCAATTTTATTTTCACTAAAATCTTTCATTATAGCTTCTTTTTCTTTAGGTTTCATTTTTCAGTGAAGTAATCAAACTTTGAAAGGTTGATAAATGTCTTGTAAAAATTCAAAAGTAGAAATAGCATTTGCTAGGTCTATTTTTTCTGATTCTTCTACAAGTGGAGATATCCAAAATACTTGTCTTCAAGCCTCAATTTGAGTTCTTACAAAAAGTTCTATTTGTTGTCTTTCAGCCTCACTTTTAGCTACTTTTGTATGAATCAATTTTCTTCAGGCTGGATACTCTTTTATTACTGATAAATCTTGATCTCAGTATAGTGTTAAAGCTAGAGTTCTTGGAATTGGAGTTGCAGTCATATTGAGTACATGTGGAACAAGTCCAGATTTATTTCAGATTCCAGATTCCAATATTTCTCTTTGTTTTACTCAAAATCTATGTTGTTCATCTACAACTACAAATCATAGATTATTAAAATATACATTTTCTTGGATAAGTGCATGAGTTCAAACTATTATATCTATATTTCAAGTTTTTAAGAGATTTTTAATTTCTTCTTTTTCTTTTGTTTTAGTGCTTCAAACTAGTAAATTTGAAGTTAAATTATAATATGATAATAATTCTTGTATTGCTTCAAAGTGTTGTCTAGCAAGGATTTCTGTAGGAACCATAAAGGCAACTTGGATGGAATTCTTACTCTCAATAATCCCATGAATTGCTAATATGAGAGCAATTATCGTTTTACCTGTTCATACATCTCATTCTAGAAGTCTTTGCATAGAATGATTTTTTTCCATATCTTTTAGTGTTTGAAAAAGTGAAACTTTTTGTCAGTTGGTAAGTGAAAATGGAAGTTTTGAGAGTATGTCTTTTATTAATTCTGGATTTAAAGGAATAGCAAGACTTTTTCCTTCTGTTTCCTTGAAAACTTCAAATTTTTTAGATAATGTTTTAAAATTTATCTCAAACAGTTCTTCATAAGCTAACCTAAATTTAGCAATTTCAATATCATGTTTATTCTTTGGAAAATGTAGTTTTTTTAGAGCTTCTTTTTTTTCTATGAAATTATATTTTTTTATTATACTTTCTGGTAAAGTTTCTTCTATCTCATCAAAAAAGCTTTTTAAAAGAGGTATTTTTGAAGCTATCCAAGTTCAAGGAAGATAATTTATATCTGGATAAATTGGAACGATTTCTCAAGATACTTTTGTAAGGTCTGTTTCTATATCTGGAGACATAAAAGTTACTTTACCGTAATCATATTTTACTTTTCAACTAACCAATACTTTTTTTCATTTTGAAGCTAGTACATTAGCAGGAAAATATTTTTTATTAAACCAAACAGCTTCAGACATAAAACCTGATTTATCTTCTAGAATAGCTTTTGTAAGTGTTTTTCAGTTTTGAGTTCTAGTTGTGTCTATTGAAATTAAAGTTACCAAAATAGTGTTTTTTTCCTTTAGGTTTAAATATGAAAAAGTATCTAAAACATTTGTTCTATCTTCATAATCTCTAGGATAATGATTTATTAGATCATTAACTGTAGTAATTCATACTTTCTCAAGTGCTTTTATGTAGTTATCAGTTGTATGTAGAAGTGTTTTTGTAAGAAGCATTTTTAAAATTGATATATATAAAGTATATGTATTTTACTTTTTTTTATTTAAACATCAAATTTTACTTTTTAAAAATATGGATATAATAAATTTATATTAAATAAATATTTTTATTTTTTATTTATGAAAAAAATGTTATTACTAATTATAGGTTTTTGAATACTTTTATTAATACTTTTATTTGTTATTATTAAGGTATTATTTAAATATAGCGAGATTTGAAAATTAACTATAACTTCACCTGATTTTCAACATAATACTTTTTTATGAAGTCAGTTTACTTGTGATTGAAGTAATCTAATTCCTAAGCTTAAAATAAGTAATTTACCAGAAAATACTAAAAGTTTAGTTATAATTATAGATGATCCAGATGCTCCAAAAAATACATTTGTACACTTTCTAGCATGGGACATAAAAACAAACTGAAAAATATCTTTAACATTATTTGAAGATAATAAAGATGTTTTAATATGACTTACTAGATGATTAAATAGTTTTTGAAATTTAAATTGGTGATGACCTTGTCCTCCTGTTTGACATTGAATTCATAGGTATTTTTTCAAAATTTATGCTTTAAGTAAAGAAAAATTAGATTTAGAAGAATGAATTGATAAAGATGCATTATTGGATGCTATGCAACCGTATAATTTATCTTATTGAGAGATTATAGGACTTTATAAAAGAGATTAATTTATAATAAGTGGAACAAAATAATTTACAAGTTGATAATTTGAATTCATTTTGACTTTTTAAGTTAAATGATATAATGATTACTTCCAGTAATTCTTATTTTATTTCTTAACCTTTATTTTACAAGTTTATTTCTTAATTATTTATTTATGTTTAAATGAAAAATTAGAATCTACAAAAATATAGATTGAAAAGAAGAAAGTGTAAGTAAAGAGTTTGATAATGAAAATAAATTTAATGAATTTATTGATAAAAACCCAGATCTAAAAGATCTTAAAGAATGGGAAAATATAAAATGGCCTGAATCTCTATTTGATATGAACTTATTTTTTGAAGAAGCAAAAAGATTATGAAATAAAGATTATTTTAAAGAAATGGAGAGAGAATTGGATAGACTTATAGATAAGTCAAAAAAACTTCTTTGAAAGTAATTTATTAATACAATAATTATGGAAAAAAATATAAAAAAACTTTTAGAAAATATAAATCAGAAAGATATTGTTAAAATATTAGAACATAATATATCTAATATAAAGAAAAATGATGAGAAAAACAGAGTTATAATTTATGTAAATAAAAAATATGTTATGAATGATTTATTAAAATCTGATAAATTAGAAGATCTTATTAAATGAATTCATACAACTTTTTGAGATAATTATTCTACAAGTTTAAAACTAAAAGCAGATATTTCTCATGATAGAGAAATGCTTGTTCCTCGTACTATTCACTTTTAATCTATATTTTTAAAGCTAGTATGACCATACTAGCTTTTTTATTGTGATTTTTAAAATTTGCAATATAATATGGTTATATTTTTATTTTTTAGTACACATTTCTTATGTTACAAAAATTATTTAAATCTTATAATTTCAATTTTGATGAAAAAACGATTAAAAAATTTGAGGATTTTTTAATGATGTTTAAAGAAAAAAATAATCAAATTAATTTATCTAGTTTAAGAGATGATGAATCAATTATAGAAAAACATTTTATAGATAGTTTAATGTTAACTAAATTTATACAGTTATCTTGAAATATTGCTGATATTTGAACTTGATGAGGGTTTCCTCTTATTCCACTTGCAATTTATGATAATATTCAGAATAAAGATTCTGAAATAAATTCAGGATGACAGATTGCTGAAACTCAATTTTATTGAATTGATTCAGTTGCAAAAAAATTAAAATCAATAGATGAGTTTGCTTTACAATTATGACTTCCAAATGTTCAAACTATTCATTCCAGATGTGAGGATTTATGACAAGATAAAGAATATAGAGAAACTTTTGATTTTGTACTTTCTCGTGCAACTGCCTACTTCCCTACTTTGCTTGAATATGCAATTCCATTACTAAAAGTATGATGAATATTTATAGCTTATAAAATGGATAATGAAAATGAAATTTTAGAGTGAGATGTAGCTTTGATTAAGCTAAAATCAGAAATTGTATATATAAAGAAATATGAATTAGGATGACAAAAAAGGAGTCTAGTTTTTGTGAGAAAAAATGAAAAAACTCCTAAGGATTATCCTAGGAGTTCACAGATTATTGCAAGGAAGTCTCTTTAGAAATTCAATTTTAGCCATTCATTTTCTCAAAAATCATTCAATGATTTTATTATTAAATCTGAAATTAAAAATTTATTATTATTTATATTAATTATTTCAGGAACAGCTACACATTTAACCTTAGCTGCTTTTGATGATATAACTCAATTTAAAGAATCTTCAAAAGATAAACATTGTTCTGGTTTTAATCACATTTTTTTGTAAGTACTTATGTATACTCATGGGTGTGGTTTTCAAAATTCTTCATCTTGTGCAGAATTAATTACATTGAAATAATCTCTAATGTTGAATTTATTTATCACTGTTTCAATAATTGAATATTCAGAACTAGATGCAATTGCAATATTATTAATATTTTTGCTTTTTAAAAAACTGATTATTTTAGCTACTCATGCTTTTTCAACTCATTTAGAATTTATTAAATCTTTTACCATTGTAACAATATTTTTACTTACTTCTTTTTTTCATAAATCTTTTTCATTCCATGGAAATAAACTATACCAATATTCTACTACTTCATCAACATGTAATCCAGTGGTTTTTGTTGTTTGTTCCACTGTTAAATTTATTCAGACTTTTTTAAAAGAGTTAATTTCTGCTTCTTGCCATAAAGGTTCAGAATCTATAAGAAGTCAATCCATATCAAAAATTATTCATTCAATTTTCATATTTTAATTTAAATTAATAATATATATTAAAAAATTACTCAACAGTTACACTTTTAGCTAAATTTTGAGGTTTATCTACATCTCTTCATAAATCTGTTGCTGTATGTAGAGCAAATAACCAAACTGGGATTAAACAAATGAAAGGACTTATTAATTTATCTACTTCTGGAACTTCTATTGTATCATCATATAACTCTTCATCTTTTTCTCACTTTGTAATTACTCATAAAACTATTCAATTTCTGGCTTTCACTTCCTTTATATTTGAATTAGTTTTTTCTTGAAATACTCATTTTAAATTCAAAAATATACATAAGAAATTTTTATTTACTAAAGCAAGTGGTCAGTGTTTCATTTCTCAGCTTGAATAAGCTTCTGAATGAATATAACTTAATTCTTTAAGTTTTAAGCTTCCCTCTTGAGCTATAGGATACAATAAATTTCTTCATAAGAAAAATAAACTTTTAGCTTTACTATATTTTTTAGCAATTTTTTTAATTTCTTTACTTTGTTCTAATTCTTTTTCAAAAATTCATTTAAGTTTTGCTAATTCAGAGATTATTTCTTTTCATTTTGTATATTGAAGATCTCTATTTAATCACATACTTATTGCCATAAGTATAAGTACTCATAATTGTCCAATTATATTTTTAGTTGATGCAACTCAGATTTCACTTCAAGCATGAGAGAATAATCACATATCACACATTCTAGCTATTGTACTTCATACTACATTTACAATTCAAAAAGTTAGACATCATTTTGATTTTACCATTTTTAAGCATTCTCTAACATCAGCAGTTTCTCCTGATTGTGATAAAAATATATATAAAGTCTTACTATCTGGTATAAATGTATCATATAAAAATTCATTACTAATTCTAACTTCAGCAGGAATTCAAGCTATCTCTCTAAACCAGTATGTTCAAGTATATCATGCAAAATAACTAGATCCTGAGGCTATTATTTCTATTCTTTCTATATCATGTTCATTGAGTTCTTGTAGAGTCTCATTATGAATAGTTTTTGTTTCAAAATTAATTCTTCATTTAAATACATTTTCTATAACTTCAGGTATTTCATTTATTTCTTTTTCAGTAAAAGTATCAAATTTTCATTTTACTGATTTTTTAAAGTTTTTTTCTATTTTTTCGCTTTGTCTTGATATCTCACTTAAATTAGATGTAGTTGTATAATTTCAAGAAAAAATAGTATATTTTCAATTTTTTATAACTACTATTTCATTATCTTCCATTTGTACAAATTCGGATGCAACTGATGATAAAGCATTTATATCACTTGCTAAAAATATATCTGTCCCATTAATTCAAATTATCATTGGACTTCATAGTTTTGTTCAAACTAATGTATCTGGTTGTCTTTTATCAATTATTGCTAAAGCATAAGCTCAAATAATAGTTTGTGATATTTTTTGAATAGTTGAAAGCATATCTCAGTCATATAATTCTTCTAATAATTTTGCCACAACTTCACTATCTGTTTCTGAATAAAATTTATATTTTTTTTCAAGGCGTTTTCTTAATTCTTTATAATTTTCAATTATACCATTATGTACTATATAAAATCTCTTACTTTCACTATAATGAGGATGAGCATTTTCTTCAGTTACTCATCAATGAGTTGCCCATCTAGTATGAGCTATACCAACAGGATATATTATATCTCTCTTTTTTTGTGCTACTTTTGTTGTTAGATTGGCTACTTTTCATACAGACTTTTCTAGATATACATCTCATTTTTCACTTAATCAAACAATTCAAGCACTATCATATCATCTATATTCAAGGTTTTTAAGTCAATCTAAAAGAAACGGGATTGAATCTTGTTTTCAGTTATAAGCAAATATTCAGCACATAATTTTAGTATTAAGTAATAAATAAGTGTAGCTGTCATCCTGAGAGTAACGAAGGATCCCTTTATCATTGTATGTGCAATAAACTAAGTTTAAGGGATTCTTCATTTCATTCAGAATGACAATCAAAATATTAATTCTTGTTAAATATAATCTCTATTTGATTTTTTGTCAATTTTAAAAACTCATTAGTGTTATCTATGTCGTTTAAGTTGAAGCTTTTGTTATCTGGAATATAAGCCAAAACTTTGGTATCAATTAAGTAGTGAAAAATTTCTTTAAACTCTAAAGTATTGTTATAATTAGAATAGAATTTAAATAATTGTATATGGTTAACTCAGAGTTTATTTGAAATACATCTCCAAGATTTTTTTTCTATAATATGATAAATTGATGCTTTGATAAGTAATACTCAGGAAAGTTTTCTAGTATAAAATCATAAATTAGCCAGTTTTCTGTTTATGTAGTTGTAATCTTTGGTTTGGATTTTTTGAAATCGTATTATCCACATTATAGCTTGAGTTATTAGGTATCAATATTTAGTCAGGAATGATGATTTTCTAGTTTTCTCATAAAATTAACTCAACTTCTTTTTCTTTTCAATCTTTATCCATAACTTTAAGTTTAATTGTATCTCATGGAATTTTTGTTTGAATTATAGTAGTTAATGTATTATCCATATTGATTTTTTTAGAATCAGCTTCTAATATGATATCTCATCATACTATTCATGCTTTTTCTGCATTACTTCAAGAAACTATTGAGTTAGCCACTTTAGGTATGTAAGCTCAATAATTTACTTTTAATCATAAATCTTTTTGAATTCAAGTTGAGTTAATAATATAATTAATTCATATAAAAGGTTTTTTTATAGATCAGTATTTTTCTATAGATTTTAGCATATAGTTAATTCTATTTTGAGTTAGAGGTATAGAAAATCATAATCATTCTGCTCATGAAACTATAGCTGTGTTAATCCCGATAACTTTTCAATCTAGATTTACTAAAGGTCATCAACTATTTCCAGGATTTATAGCTGCATCAGTTTGAATAAGTCATGATAATTTGATGATTTCATCTCATATAGTTCTATTTTTACCACTTATAACTCAAAGAGAAACTGAATTTTGATATTCGGCTAAGGCATTTCACACAGCTATAGCAAATTCTCATACTGTAATATCTTCATTGTCATTTATTATATCAAGTGGTTCATAAATTTTATTTAATGAGACTTGAAGTATAGCTAAATCTGTAATTGGATCAATTGCCAAGATTTTAGCATCATATTCTTCTCATTCATTTGTAATAACTGTATATTCGGCTGTTTCATCACTTATTACATGTTTATTTGTTATTATTTTTCAATCTTTTGTGATGAAAAATCAAGTTCATCATCATACTTTGCTTTTTACAGTTCAAACAGGAGTTTGAAAAAATCAAAAAGGATCTTGTCTATATACAGTTAAATCTTTTTTAATTATTATACTTACAACTGATGGCGATATTGTTTTAACTATTTTTGTTATATCTGTTTGCAGACTTGTAACACTGGTAATTTTCTCAGTTTTCAGAGTTTCTTCTTTTATTACTTCAGGTTTTAAATTTAGGTATTCAGGATAGTATTTTATTATAAAAATACTTCAAAATAAACCAGAAATAAATGAACAGATGATCAGTAATATTGCAAGTATTGAGTTTATAATCTTTCCTTTCATAAAATATTTTAATTAAAAATATGATTTCACTATAATTTTATGTATTTTTACTAAATTAGTTAATTATTTTTACTAAAATTGATTGACTTTTTATTAATTATATTTTTAATGTACATATTGATAATTCACCTGGTCAATATATTTCTAGGATTGTTTCATACTTTTTTTTAATTCTATTAACAAGATTCATTATGTAAGGAGTATTTTTTTCATATCATTTAACTACAACTATTTCTAAATCTTTATGATTTTCTTTTGCATATTTTAATACTTCATTTAATGCTATCTCTCAAAAATGTTTAATTCAAGATTTTTCAGAATATCAATTATTTTCATATACTTCTTTTAAAAATTCTGGCATATGTTCAAATCAATTAGCATTAGTTAAATGTTCAACATTTCCTACTGAATATTGAACTTTTCAAAATCATTCTTGAACAATTTTAAATACTATATATGCCAATAGTTCTCATTCTTTGTTTTTAAAGAAGAATTCATATTCTCATTTATCTTTATTAAATTTAATTTCTTTTTTGTAGTCAATTTTTCATTCTCATTCTAATTCAGATTTGATTATTGTGTTCATATTAATTATTTTATTAATTCAAAATTAATTCTAGAAAAAACTTCATCAATATCCTTAACTTTTATTCTTACTTTATCTGCTAATCTATATCTTTCTCATGTATGACTATTTTTAATTTCAAGTAGCATATCATCAAAACTTAATTTATTTATATCTTTATTTCATCATTTAGTATGATTTCAAGAATATAAGTCTACAAATCATTCTACTGTATTTTCTAATTGTATAAAAATTCATTTTTCTATTACTCATGAGATTACTCAGTCAAATTCCTCTCATATTTTGTCTATCATAAATCTAGCTTTTAGATAATCATCAACTTTACGTTCTATATCTTCAGCCATTCTCTGTTGTTCACTACATAAATTTGCAACATTTGGTAATATACTTGTATAATGTTCTATCCTAGATTTTGTAAGTTTACCATTTAAATGTTCTTTTATAATTCTGTGTATTTGTAAATCTGGATATCTTCTGATTGGTGATGTAAAATGACTATAATACTCAAGTCAAAGACCATAATGTCAATCATTTATAGTAGAATACATCGCTCTAGTCATAGTTTTTAATATCAATTTTGATATAAAACTTTCTTCTTCTCTTCATTTCAATTTTTCAATTATATCTGTTAATTTATCTTTATATTCAACTCAAATATATTTTAAGGCATATTTTAATCTATCTATATCTTCTGTTTCAGGATCAGGATGAACTCTATATAAAAATGGAAAACTACTATATTTTTTTGCAACAGCTTCATTTGCTAAAATCATAAAAAATTCAATTACTTTATTTGCTTCATATTTTGGATATTCTTTAATTTCAACTGGAAATCATTTTTCATTAACCAATATTTTTGTTTCTATTAAATCAAATTCAATATATCAATGATCTTTCTTGAATTTATAAAGTATTTTTTTTAACTCATAACTCAATTTTAATTTTTCAAATAATGGTAATGTATCATTTTGAGTATATTTATCATTTTTCATTAATAAGTTATCAATTGACCAGTCTTTAAATCACATATTTTTTATATCTTCCGCATTTTTATATGATAATCTAAAATTTGAATTAATAA
The DNA here is from genome assembly GCA_041659565.1 of Candidatus Altimarinota bacterium. GTDB lineage: Bacteria > Patescibacteriota > Gracilibacteria > BD1-5 > UBA6164 > Altimarinus. The sequence goes on from JBAZXZ010000001.1 coordinate 121,151, forward strand.
CACTTTCATAAACTTCACTTGAGACAAGTTCTCATTTTGGATTTATTTCCATTTCACAAGTCATTGTTAACTTGTCTTCAAATGGATTTAGACTACAAAGTTTGTTTGAAAGTATTTCAGGAAGCATAGGAACAACTCTATCAACAAAATAAATACTTGTTCATCTCAGTTTTGCTTCATTATCAAGGTCAGACATTTCAGTAATATAATGAGTTACATCAGCTATATGAACCCATAATTTATAATTTCAATTATCTAGTTTTTCTATACTTATTGCATCATCAAAATCTTTTGCATCATCAGGATCAATAGTATACACAAATAAATCTCTTATATCTCTTCTTTTTCAACCTAAATCTTTTAGTTCAACTTTTTTAGGCATATTTTTAAGAGTTTCAATTATTTTTGGTGGAAATGTAGGCCTAGCTCATCATTCATATGCCATAGCCATTACATCTACATATTTTTCTCAAGCTTTTCATAATTTTTCTATTATTGTTCATTCAGGATTTTTCCCTGACCATTTAGTTATTTTTAAAGCCACTTTATCTCATTCTTCTAATCATTTTAAATCTTTTCAAGCAATAAAAATATCTTTTTTGAAATAAGGATTATCAAGTACTACAAATCCATATCATTTGTTTTCTTTTTCTATATATTGTTGTACTGATTCAAAAGTTCATGTTAAAACTTTATCAGCTCTTTTTGTAACTTTTTCTATAACTGCTTCTTTTCTTCATTTAAATTCTTTTACACTAAATAGAACTTCATCTCAAGAAAGAGTATCTCATCTATTTGTAAAAAATACATAATATCATTGCTTTGTTCAATCTTCTAAAATTGTATCTACAAATCAAAAATCTCATCTTCATTCTTTATAAATTCAAGTTAATAAAGGTCATTTTGGTATATTATTTTCATATACATTTTTTTCATTTGAATTATCTTCATTTCTATTATATTTTTTAAATCAGTTATTTCAGTTGTCGTTTCATTTATTATGAAAATTTCTATGATTTTTTTTATCTTCTCATCTATTAGATTTGTATTTTTTAAATGACATAGTTTTTTATAGTTAAAAAATATTAGTTTGATTTAAAAATGAAATCTAAACTAAAAACTTAATTTAACTTATTATATCAATACTTTCATATAAAACAAAAAATTTTATTTTGAGGATTTTTTAAAAAAAATGTATAAATAAAAAGCAGACTAGTGATAGTCTACTTTTTATTTATTTTATAATCTATATTTATCCTTGCCCTACCACAACTTTAGCAACTCTAAGTACTCTATCTCCTATCATATATCATTTTTCAAATTCATCAAGTATAATTCATTCTTCTCATGGGATTTGTGTCATTACTTCATGTTTTTCTATATTGATTTGATCTCATTTTGAATCAAAAGCTTTAACTCCCATTCTTTCAAGATCTTGTAATAATTTTTTTTCTATAGATATAATTCAAGTATACACTGTTCATTTTTTTTGGTCATCTGGAGTTTGTAAGATAATCCTTTGTAAATCATCTATTCTTGGTAATATTTTTTTCAGTATATCTGCTTTCAAAAAAAATATCATATCTTCCCTATCTCTTTCTACTCTTTTTTTGAAATTATTAAAATCAGCTTGTTGTCTAGTAAAAGCTTCTTTTAATTTACTACATTCTGAATCTGCATCCACTGATTCACTTTCTATTATTTCTTCGTTAATTTTATTTTCATCAATAATTCATTCATCATTAACTAATTCTTCTTCTAATATTTTTTCAACTTCTTCAGGTGTTGTTTTTTTATCGTGTTTTGTCATTTTGGTATAAAAATTATATATATAAATTAATATTTAAAATATATTCAAAAAAAATATTTTTTCAAGATAAAACTTTACTTTTGTATAATAAAAAATAAAATAAATTTTAACTATAAATTAATAATTTTTTATGAAAATAATTACTTGGAATGTAAATGGGATAAGAGCAGTTGCTCAGAAATGATTTAAAGAATTTATTGCATCTGAGAACCCTGATATACTATGTATTCAAGAAACAAAAGCATTTGAAGAACAATTTTTAAAAGATGTATGACCTGTGGAATGATATAATTATATATGGCATAGTTGAACTGCAGCTTGATATGCCTGAACTGCTATATTTTATAAAAATTCACTTGAGATACTAAATTGAAGAAATCATTTTGAAGAAGTAGAACATTTTCATACTGACTGAAGAATTACTGAAATTAAAACTAAAGATTTTGTGCTTATAAATTGATATTTTCCAAATTGATGAACAAGAGCTGATTGAACAGAGATGCTTTGATATAAACTAGAATTTTATGATAAGATAATAGATTATGCAAACAAATTAGTTAAATCTGGTGAAAATGTAGTAATCACTTGAGATTTTAATATTTGTCATACTGAAATTGATATAGCAAGGCCAAAAGAAAATGAAAATAGTATATGATTTTTACCTGTAGAAAGAGCTAAAATAACTGAACTTTTAAATAATTGATATTTAGATACTTTCAGGTACTTTTATCCAGATAAAAAAGATGTCTATAGTTGGTGGAGTTACAGAGCCTGAGCTAGACCTAGGAATATCTGATGGAGATTAGATTATTTTGTTGTTAATAAAGATTTTATAGATAAAATAGAAGCAATTGAATATATGACTTCTGTTATGTGAAGTGATCATTGTCCAGTTAAATTAATTATTAAATAATTATTATGGAATTTAAAGAATTACAAGAAAAAATAGTAGCAAATGCGATAAGTTATGGAAAAAGGTACAATGTTGAAATAGATGAAGATTTTGCATTACTTAAACTTTATGAAGAAGTTTGAGAATATACACAAGCTGTTTTAATTCACAGAAGAAAAAGTAGACCTGAAAAATTTTTATCCGAAGAAAAATCAAAAGAAGAATTAGCTAAAGAATTGGCTGATGTAGTTGGTATGGCAATGGTAAATGCTCATCTATTTTGAATTGATTTAGAAGAGGCTTTTACTAAAAAATGGTTTAATAATAAATAATTTTTATTTTGATTGTATAAAATAATGTATTATAGATACTGAAATAAATTCAAGACGACAGTTATTGAGTATTATTTACTACACATTAACCACTAACAATTATCTTATGAATAGATATGAAAAAATGTTTTTTTCAAAATTTATACAAGAATGAAGTGAAGTAAAATATGTTGTTCATGAACATTTTGTGGTGATTTTAGATAGATTAATTATTACTTTTTTATTGTTTGTTTTTATTCCTTGTTTTTTGTATTTTATTTCAGGTAGGTTTCAGCAATTTGTTCCTTTTAATATATTTGAAATCTATCTTATACTTGTATATATAAAAATTATTTATGATATATTTGATTGGTATAATGATGTATGGATAATTACAGAAAAAAGTGTAATTGATTTAAAATGGGCTTTGCTTTATATAAAAATGAATTCTGTAGATTTTGAAAGTATAGAATGAATAGAAATAGAACAAAAATGACTTTTTGATAAGATACTTTGAAAATGAACTTTAATAATTCATAAAATATGAGATGAATTTTTTAGATTAAAAGAAGCTAAAATACCTTTTGAAGCACTTGAAGAAATAGAAAGAATAAAAGATGAAAAAGAAGCTGAACCAGAAAATGAAGAAAAAGAAAAATTTGAACTTATACTTGAAGCTCTAAGTTGAGTTGTAAATGAATATCTTGAAGTATCACATCTAAAGAAAAAGAATGAAGAAACTATAAATTCAAAACTTGAAGAAGTGGTTAATAAAGAGTGAACTATTGATTTGAGATAAATTAAGCTTCACATCAATACAAACAATCATGTTCATCTTTTAATTCTTGTTTTTGTTTTTTCTTTGTTTCTATCCATGATCAGTAAGTTGTTGAATCTTGTTGGTGGTGAGCATCAATTCTTTCACTAAGTTTTTTATAAGATCTTTCAAATACTTTTTTTACATCTGTAATATATCAATTCTTTTTAAATATTTGAAGTAAACAAACATATCACCATAATACATCTCATAATTCATCTTCAAGATGAACTGAATTATTAAGTTTAATTTCATCTTTTACTTCTTCCATTTCTTCGAGAATTCAATTAAAATAAGTTTCCCATCATTTATAGAAGTCACTATATTTTGGATTATCACTTTTTTGATCATTTTCGTAGTATTGTATCCAAGAATCTGATAAGTTTATTATTTTTTTAAGTGTGTGGTGCATGGTTATAGTTTATTAGATTATTAAAGAGTTTATTTATACTTATATATATACATAAATAAATTAAATATGCAAAAATTTTTTTAATACTCTTTTTTCTTACATTTTTCATACATTTTATTAATATAATTATAATTACATTTATTATTAACTAAAAAAATATGGATATAATTATCAGTTTAATATTAACTGCAGTTGCAGTATTGATTACTACATATATTCTTCCTTGAGTTGTGGTTACTGGTTTTATTGATGCATTTTTGGTTGCGATTGTTATCTCTGTAATAAATACTTTTATCAAACCTGTTATTATTTTATTAACTTTACCAATAAATATACTTACAATCTGACTTTTCACTTTTGTTATTAATGCACTTATAATTATGTTTGTTTCATATCTTATTCCTGGTTTTAAAGTTGATTGATTTTGGTGGGCTTTACTTTTCAGTATTATACTTTCATTAGTTAATAGTATAATTTTTTCATTAGTTAAATAAAATTACCTATGCCCTTTTATAAGATATTTCTTTAATATATTGTTTGCCAAAATACGGAATTTGGTTGCTTTTGATGAGTTTACTCTGTATTAAACAGATAAAATCAAATCAAGGTTGTATAATTTTTTATCTCTTATTACTTTTCTATCTCACTCATTTTGAACTTGTGCATTTTTTGCACAAGTTCATTTTTCATCCAATTCTCAAGTTCAGTAAATGTTTTTAATATGTCTTTCAATAGTACTTCTATCTTTTCAGAAAATCTCACCTATTTGCTTTGAATTTATCCAAATAGTTTCATTTTCAACTATAACTTGTATTTCAGTTTTTCATTCACTTGTTTGAAAAATCTGTATTTCTCCTCTATTTTCTTGATTCATAGTATATTTGTTAATTAATATACTCGTATATATATATACTTAATTAATAAAAAGTAAAATGATTTTTTAAAATTAATTATAATATTTTTTTAATTCTCTAGCAAGAAGAATATGTTCTTTTATTTCTAGAATATAATCAACAATAGATATTTTCTTTTTTCAAGATTTAAGTAAATCATATTTAATATATAAATAATTGTTATCAATAAAAAAATTATATATTTTTCATTTATTTTTTTCTAATGAAATATAATCATTTAAAGTATTAATTAAGGATTTTCACATATCTGAAATATCTTTATTTCAATTCAATATAAATACATCAAATTTAGAATCAATACCATCAATATTAATTTTAGATTTTTTCATTTTTACATAATTAATAACAGATATTATAAGTCAAATAAATATATAAAACATAAAAAATAAAAATATGTAATATTTATAATACAATATTATATCAAATCTTTCGTTAAAATTTACTTTTTCACTTTTATTATGAGAAAAAAATATTATCAGAAAAATTATTCAGAACCAATAAACTGAGTTTAAAACATATTTTATGAAATATTTTAAACTATATTTTACTCAATTAATTATATTATCATTTAAAATAAAATTTAGATTAGATGAATTATTAAATTTTATCATTGTAATAACAGAAGAATCATATATTGTGTTATATTTATACCGAAATGATTCAGTATATAAATATAATCAATTAATAAAAAATGAATTATCAGTAAAAGTTAAAAATGGTAAAGTGTCATAATTAGATAAATTAATATTTTTAATAAATTTTATTTTTTTCAATTTTGAGAGATTAAAAAAAATATTATTGTATTGAATTTCACTTTCATTTGTATTAGATAAGTTAGAATAATTTGGAATAGTATTTATTGAATATTGAGAATTAAGATATGATGAAATATCGTTAAATAATAATTCATTTCTTTTTTTCTTAGTTATTAAATTAAATAAAAAGAAAAACATTATTATTACTCCAAATATTCCAAGTATAATTAAATATATATTTTCATTACCTTTATTAGACATTGTTTCTAATGAAGGTGAAAAATACAAAACTGATACGATTATAAATGAAAAAACAAATATAATAATAGTTCAAATAATAGTAGATTTATTTGAACTATTAGAAGTTTTATTATTTTTTTTTCTATTTATTTTCAAATAATCATTTAATTCTTTTTTTGTTAAATTAGTTAGATTCATAAAAATTGTTTTAAAATTTAATCCACATACACAACCCTTGGTTTACTACCATTACTTGGACCTACTACTCAGAGTTCTTCTAGGATATCTAGTATCTTTGCTGCACGAGCATATCAAAGTCCGAGTTTTCTTTGAATAAGTGAAGTTGAGGCTTTTTTGGCTTCTTTTACTACCTGTATAGCTTTTTCTACCATTTCTGAATTTTCATCTTGACTTCAAGTATAATTTTCCATTATACTTCATTCTGTTGTTGTTCTACCGCTTACTATATTTGGATCATACATATTTTCTATTACATCTGGATCAACTGTAAGTTTGATTTGATTTACTACTGCTTCTATTTCGTCAGTTTCTACAAATACTCATTGTACTCTTTCTGCTTCCAAAGTACCTGTTGGACTATAAAGCATATCTCATTTACCCAAGAGATCTTCAGCTCATGCTTTATCAATAACAGTTCTTGAATCAATTTGAGAAGCCACAGTAAAAGCTATACGACTTGGAATATTTGCTTTGATTAATCATGTAATTACATCAACTGAAGGTCTTTGAGTTGCTACAATCAGATGCATACCAACTGCACGAGCCATTTGAGCTATACGAGCAATACTTCATTCTACTTCTTTTTTGTTTCCACTCATCATCAAATCAGCTAACTCATCAATTATAATTACTATATATGGAAATCTTTTTGATTTATCTACTTTTTCGTTGTATTCTTTTATGTTTTTAGCATTAATTGCTGTTGCTAAATCATACCTTTTAAGCATTTCAGCAACTCACCATTTCAAAGCATTTACAGCTTTTTCTGAGCTTGTTATTACTGGAGTTAATAAATGAGGAATTCAATTATAAACAGATAACTCTACTCTTTTTGGATCTATCATTATAAATTTAAGTTCAGTTGGACTAAATTTAAATAACATACTAAGAATAAATCAATTTATTCAAACAGATTTTCAACTTGCTGTTTGTCCAGCCACTAGTAAGTGAGGCATATTTGTCAGATCTCATATAACAATATCAGCATTTACATCTTTTCAAATAGCAATTGGTATGTCGAATTTTTTAGATTTAAATAAAGGATTTTCCAATACTTCTCTAAGTCAAACAGTACTTCTCTCACTATTTGGTGTTTCAATTCCTACAACCCCAAGTCCAGGAATAGGAGCTTGGATTCTTATACTTTTTGCTTGTAGAGCTAAAGCTAAATCTTTTTTAAGGTTTTCTATTTTTTGTAGTTTTACTCAATCTTTTGGTTTAAGTCTGTATTGAGTTACTGTTGGACCAACTTTGTATCCTTCCATATCTACCTCAATTTTAAATTGAAGTAATTTTTCTTCTATTTCTATTTCTTTTTTTCTAACTTCATGTTCATCAATTTTTATTTCACTTCATCTATCATTTAACAATGCTATTTTAGGTAAAGTCCAAACTCAGAAATCAGGTTCTTTAAAAGTATTTTTATCTTCTTTTTTTACTGTCTTTTTTCCAAAAAACTCAGAAACTGTTTCTCATAGTTTTTCTACTTTTTCAATTGCTATTTTTTTAGGAAATGATTTATCAAGTGGGATTTTTTGTTGTTTATTTGTTAATTCTTCTTTTTCTTTTTTTAGTATAGCTAAAGCATTGTCTAAATCTTTTTTCTTTTTTTCTAATTCTAAATCTTTCTTATTTTTTCTAGAATCTTCTTTTATATCTTTTGTTGCTTCACGAGTTAAACTATCTTTCATTTTTCATAAATCTGGTCTCATAGAAACTGCTTTTTGAAGCATATTTTTTGGAGAAAATCTAAAAAGTATTACAAGAGAAACTATAAAAAGTACAAATGAAGTCAATAAAGTTGTTTCAACTCATAGAAATCATTTTAAAACAGTAAATAAATTAAATGCTGCTTTATAATCAGTAAAGTATCATATAATATTGCAAATAGAAACAAAGTAAAATATGAATCAAAAACCTCTGTAAATATTGAAGTTAAAATTTATACCGTTTTTAAATAGCATAAATGAAAAAAGTATAAATGATGGTGAAACTATGATTTTAAAATAAGCTCAAAACAGAGTTGATAAAATCAAAGATAGATAATATCAAAAAACTGAGTTTGTATCAGCAAAGATTGTTGCAACTCATAATATTAGGAAAATTATTCAGAAGACGATTTTATTTAATTCTGGTGGTAAGTGTACAGTTTTTTTTCTTGCCATAGTAATATGATTATTTAATTGAAAATATTATATCTAAATCTCTTTATAAATCAAAAAAATCTCTAGAAAATCAGAGATTTTTTTGATTTTAAATTTAATTATTATATTCAAATCAATTAATTCAATTTATAGTTGAAAAATACTCATGCAAAGTTTCAGCTCTACGAATAAGACTAACTTTTCAGTCTTCTTCAAGTAATAATTCTGCTGGTCTAAGTTTAGCATTGTAGTTGAATCACATAGCAGTTCAATGAGCTCATGCATCATGAATTACTATATAATCTCACTGCATAATTTTTGGAAGTTTTCTATCTATTGCAAATTTATCATTATTTTCACATAGTGATCAAGTTACATCATAAGTCATATTTTCTTTTTCATTTTCTTTTCATAATACAGTTATATGATGGTAGGCTCAGTATAATGCTGGTCTCATAAGGCATTGCATACTTGCATCAACTCATACATATTGTTTATATTTATCAGTTACATGAAGTACTTCACTTACTAGATATCCATACGGTCAAGTAATCATTCGTCCACATTCCATAACTATTTTTAATGGTTTTTCTCTATGCTTTCAAATTATCTTGTCATACTCTTTTTTTATTCATTTTGAAACTACATTTAAATCTACTTTTTTCTGTTCTGGTTTGTAAGGAATACCAATTCAACCTCATAAATTCACAAAATCAAATGTTATATTTAATTTTTTTTCTATTTCTACTACAAGTTCAAAAAGTATCTTTGCAGTTTCTATAAAGTATGCTGGATCAAGTTCATTTGAAGCTACCATTGTATGAAGTCAAAAATGTTTTGTTCACCATTTTTTTAGTTTTTCATAAGCTTCAAATAATTGTTCTTTTTTCATACCATATTTAGCTTCTTCTGGCTTCCCTATTATAGTATTTCATTTTTTTAATGGTCCTGGATTGTATCTACAGCATGCAATTCTAGGATAAAATCAAATATGATCTTTATAATAATCTATATGAGTTATATCATCAAAATTGATAATTGCTCACATTTTATGAGCTTTCATAAATTCATCATATTTTGTGTTATTTGATGTAAACATAACTTCTTTTCAAGTTATTCAAACTATTTCACTCATTATAATTTCTCACATAGAACTACAATCTGCTCAACTTCATAACTCTTTTAGTATTTTTAGAATAGTAGGATTTGGACAAGCCTTAACTGCATAGAAATTTTTAAATCAATTTACCCAAGAAAATGATTCTTTAAACTCTTGCATATTTTCTACAATTGCTTTTTCATCGTAAATTACAAAAGGAGTAGGATAAGTCTTTGCAATTTCTTTTACTTTTTCTAGTGTAAGAGGAGTAGTTTTTGTAGTCATAAAATTTTGTTATATTATAAATTATGTAGTAATGAGAACCTAAAATCTTCTTATAATTCATCATTTTCTATTATATTTATCTAAAAATCAAATTGTTGTATGGATTTCATTATTGCTTAGCCATTCATCATAGTATTCACAGAATAATTTTAAATCAATTTTTTCTTTTGATTTTATATTATCTCATAAATGATTTTGTAATATTCTCAGAGATCCTAGTTTTCAAGGTTTGTTTTCAACAATATATATTTCTCCAGATTTTAGAACAATTTCAACAGAATAATTCTTAATTGGATCAAGAGTATCAAGTAATTCTTTAAATTGCATAGGAAAAAATGTTAGTTATAAAATGATAGCCAGTGCTAACAAGTATTTTATAGATCCTGAAACAAGTTCAGGATGACAAATAGGGGGTCAGGATGACAATTTAGTAAAGTAATAGTTTAATACTTATTTTCTTTAATAAAATCTAGAAATTCTTTTTTTTCTTTTTCATCCATTCTACACATTGGAAGTCTAAATTCTTCTTTTATAACTCATTTACTTGCTAAGTAAGTTTTTGTAGGAAGTGGATTTGTTTGAATAAATATTTTATTAAAAAAATCATTATATTTCTCATTTAAACCTTTTGCTTTTGAATCTCCAATCAGACATAAATCTACAAATTCTTTCATTTCAGATGGTATAGAATTTGAAGCAACTGATAGAATTCAATCTCATCACATTTTAATTAAATCATATGTTAAACTATCATCACCTGATAAAACAGCAAAATTTTTTGGAGTTTTTTCTATTACTTCTTTCATCTGATTTAAGTCTCAACTTGCTTCTTTTACTCAAACTACATTTTTAGATTTTTGAATTATTTTTAGTAGTGTATCTGTATTTACATTTACACAAGTTCTTCATTTAATGTTATATAAGATTACAGGTCTCTTAGTTGAATCTGCTAGTGTAGTAAAATGTAGATATAACCCAGTTTGAGTTGGTTTGTTGTAATATGGATTTACTAGTAAATATCAATCAATTCATTCAATTTGATCAAAAGATTTTATATTTTCTAATGATTTTTTTGTAGAATAATTTCATACATTTACCATTATTTTCGTTTTTCAAGCGATTTTATTTATGGCAAATTTAACTATTTCTTTTCATTCTTCATTTGTTAAAGTTGGATTTTCTGCAGTAGTTCAAAGAAGTAAGATTCAGTCTACATTTCAATCAATTTGCATTTGTAAAAGTCTATCAAGAGCGACATAATCTATCTCATTATCAATTCAATTTCATTCTTTAAAAGGAGTTACAAGTGCGGTCCATAATCAAGAAAATTGTTTATTTGTCATATATTGTTATTAAAAATATAAAATTTAAACTAAATCTTTCACAAAGTCACCTATCTCAAAATATCAGGTTTTATCTTTTAGCCATTCAGCACAAACTACAGATCATAATGCAAATCATTCTCTAGTTCTAGCTGTGTGTTCTATTTTAATTGTATCAAACAAAGAATCAAAATAAACACTGTGAGTTCATGGTATACTTCATCATCTTGTTGATGAAAAATGCAGTTCTTCCGGTTTTATAGGTCTGTGAGCTAATTCTTCAGTTATAAGTGTCTTTTTTCTATCTATATTATTTATTATTATTTCAGCTGTTGTAATGGCTGTACCAGATGGAGAATCTGCTTTTTTGTTATGATGAAATTCATGTCAAAATACATCATAGTCTTCAAAATTATTCATTATTTTAGAAGCATTTTCTACTATTTTCCAAAATAAATGTACTCATAGAGAAAAATTACTACTCCAAAGTATCGCTCAATTTGAATTTTTAAATAAAGTTTTTATTTCTTCAACATTATCATACCAACCTGTTGTAGCCATAACAACTTTCATATTATTTTTTGCATAAAATCTCATATTATCAATAGCTACTTTAGGAATAGAAAATTCTATAATTACATCAAATTCAGTACTTAGTAAATCTTGAATTGTTGTATTTTTAGACGGATCTATAATTATAGCTATTTCATTTCATCTTTTTAGACTATATTCTTCAACCAGTTTTCACATTCTACCATACCCTACAATTGCTATTTTCATAAAAATGTATTTTTAAGTATATATATTTAAGATAATACAAAAAAAGAAAAAAGTTTCAAACTTTTTTCTTTTTTTGTATTATCTGTTTTTAACAATTTGGACAAGGAATCATATCTCATCTACCATTATCCATAAATACTGTACCATTTCTATCTGTTACACAATTATCGGTTCAAGTAAGAGGTTGGTTATATGGAGAATCTGTTTCACTAAAATTTTCAGGAATAATCGCATCAACTTCTTTTTGTACATCAACAGTTGCTTTTGTAGTTGGTTTAATTAAAGATAAATCACAACCTAAATCACAACCTAAAATTGCTTCACCTAAACCTGATCTCTCAAAAAAACCATGTGTCATAATAATGTATTTTAACAAAATAAATTTTATAAAATATAAGGATAAAAAATTATTTGTCAATCAAAAAATAAAAAAGAGTTAATTTTTATAAAATTAACTCTTTTTAGGTATAAATATTATTATATTTTTACTTCTTCAGTTGCTATAGTTGGCTCAGTTAAAACAATAGTTTCTTCAACTTTTATTTCTTCTACAGCTAAAGGAGTGTTTACTACTTCTTCATTAGTAGTTTCTATAACTGGAGATATATTTACTTCTTCTGTTGTCACTGTAGGAACTTCTTCAGTAGGAGTTACAGCAACTTCATCATGATTACCACAGTTTTCACAACTATTACCTCAAAATAATTTTTTAAAGAATTCAAACATTTTTTATATGTTAAAAAATAAAATGTATATCTATTATATGTTATAATTTGATTTTAAGCAATTTATTTAGTATGTAATTTTTACTTTCGCTAAGGCTTCTTTTAATCTAGTTACATTTTCTTCTTTTAAAGAGTCATAACAAGCTGAATATCTTATAAATTGTTCTTTTTTATCATTGATTTCACTTCAAACAAAAGGAACTCAAACAAGTCAAATTTCATTAATCATTTTATTATTAAATTCTTCACCTGTCATAATTTTTTCTCAGTTTATATATGAAGGACAATCAAATAACATAAAAAATCAAGCATCACTTGGACAAGCTAATTGTAATCATGCATCTTCAAAAATTGGAATTAAAACATCCATTCTTTGTTTATACATTTCTTGTATTTTTTTATTATCTTCCCTGCTTTCTAGAGTATCTAGATATCTATTTAATCAAACTGCAGCAGGTCAAAATATCCCCGAGTCTGTGTTTCATTTTATTTTGATTATTTCATTTATGAAATCAGAAGTTCATACTATTGTTCCTATTCTCCATCCACAAGCTGAGAAAGTTTTTGAAATAGAAAATAATTCAGCCCATTCTAATTCAGGATAATCTACAGCTACAGAAGTTAAACTTACATGATTTTTATGTACTACAGCAGTATATGCTCAATCATTAACCAATCTGATTTTATTTGTTATACAAAAATTAATTATTTCTTCCCATTCTTCTCTACTTGCTCAAACTGGACAGGGGTTCCCTGGTTTTACAGTTAAAATCATTCTTGGTAATTTTCAGATGGGCATATTTGAAACTTTTAATTTAAAGTTTTCAAAACTATAAATAGGCCAAATATAAGATTCTTCTCATAGATATTCACACCAAGTAGCCATTACATCATATGCTGGTGCATTCTTCATATATCATTTATTTTCGACTGGTGAATCACTTCTATTTGCTCAACAAGCTATTGGAAGTAATCATAGAATTGGTTTTTCTCATGGTATTAACAAAGTTGATAAATGAGGAAAATTATCTATATTTATTCAAGTATTTAATTCAATTATTTTTTTATTTAGTCATTCTGGGCTTCAATTATCCCAATAATTATGATTTTTATTAACATCTCTCATAACTTCTTCTGCTACAAGCTTTCTTAGTAATTCAGGTGGATTTGTGTCTGGTTCTCAAACTGCAATATTGATACTTGATCAAACTCAATTTTCAAGTTCATATTCTCTAACTAGTCTTTTAATTCTTTGAAAAAGATTTTCTCAAGATTCTGGTAAGTATTTCATAGTTTTTATTGTTAAATAATAAGTTATTTACTAATCATATATTTTAGTATTTCTACTGCATTTAAAGCTGCACCTCTCAGAAGTTGGTCTCCAGATACAAAGAATTCTAATCAATAATCTCAAAAAACGAGATTTTTTCTTATTCTTCAAACTTCTATATTATATTTTCATGCTGCAGTTAATGGCATAGGATAGATTTTGTTTGCTGTATCATCTTTTAAATCTACTCAAGGAGTATTTGAAAGTATGCTTTTTATATCATCTATATCAACTTTTTTTTCAGTTTCTATTACTATACTTTCACTATGAGCTCTCAGAGTTGGAATTCTTACAGCAGTACAACTAACTAGTATATCCTTATTTCATAATATTTTATGAGTTTCCCAAGTTACTTTCATTTCTTCTTTTGTGTATCAATTTTCTTGGAATGTATCAATATGTGGAATCAAATTAAATGCAATATCATATGCAAAAACTTTATTTTCTCTTTTTTCTCCATCAAGATATTTTTTAGTATTTTCTATAAGTTCTTCCATTCATTTTGCTCAAGCTCAACTTGTTGCTTGATAAGTTGAAACTATCATTTTTTTGATTCAATATTTTTTGTAAATAGGATAAACCGCCATAAGTGCAATTGCAGTAGTACAATTTGGGTTTGCGATTATTTTAGCATCTCAAATTACAGAAGCATTTATTTCTGGTATAACTAGAGGTATATTATCATCATATCTAAAAGCTGAAGAATTATCAATTACAATAACTCATTTTTTATTTGCTATTGGGGCAAAGGCTTTTGAATTATCTCACCCTGCTGAAAATAAAGCATAATCTAATCATTCAAAAAAATCTCCATCTACTTTTTTCAGGATTATATCTCAAAAAGGTGTATTGAATATATTTCAAGCAGATTCAGGAGAAGCTCAAAGTCTAAGCTCTTTGATAGGTATTTTTAAATCATATAAACATTTAATCATTTCAACTCAAACAGCTCAAGTAGCTCAAACTATTCATATATTTATATTCATAAGTTAAGATTAAAAAATAGAATTTTTTTTAAATTCAAAATATACTTTTATGTAGTTTAGTTAAAATAATATCTTTTTCTACTTTATTTATAAAAATAGTTAAAGTTTTATTGTATTCTCATTTAGAAATCAATTTTATATCATCTAAAGTAGATAATACTTTGTAATCATTTATATTATCTCATACAATAGATATCTTTGTAACTTCTTTATCAAGTGTTATACTAAAGTTATTATCTAATTCATATAATTCATTTTTAATTTTTGTCGTAAAATCACTTTCTTTTAAAGATAAAGTAAAAGATGTTTCTGATGTTGCTACTGAATCTATACTTACAGAATTATTTCTTATTATTTTAATTGCACTGTACAGATATCATACTCATCACAACATAGAATTATCAATAAAGGTTATTAAAACTTGATTATTATCAATATTTATTCATTTAATTCATGATAATTTTTTGCTTTTACAGATTTTAGTTCAATTAGCTTTTGTATTAAAAGTATTTTTAATATATACTGGAATATTTTTTTCTTGGGCTGGAGAAATAGTCTTTGGATGTAATACTTTAGCTCAAGTAAGTGCAAATTCAGCACTAACGGAATAATCAAGTTCATCCCAAATTATAGGATTTTTGATTATTCTGGGATCAGCTGACATTACTCAGTCTACATCTGTCCATATTTCTACACTATTTGCATTAAATAAATTTCAAATAATTGTAGCTACATAATCACTTCATCATCTATCAAACAAATATATATTTCAATTTTCATCTCATCATCAAAATCAAGTTATAACTGGAATTTCTTTTTCTGTATTATGTTTTTGTAAAAATATTTTAGCTTTTTCTTTTGATAAATCTTTATTATATTCTGAATTCATAAATTCTCATTCACACATAATTATACTAGAGGATTTATAAAAACTTGAATCATACCCTAATTTATTGATTGCTAGTGATAAAAGTATAGAAGATAATATTTCTCAAAAATATAATATTTTAGCTCTATCTTTTGGATTTAGATCTCATAATAAAGTAACTCATTTAAATATATCATGTAATATATCTAGATTCTTTTTTATATCATTAAAATGTTCTTTACAAATATCATTTGAACAAATTCATCTTGCTACATCCTCATGTTTTTCTTTTATTTTATCAATTCAATTCATTACTTCATTTATATCTCATTTTTTTGCTAATTCACAAAGATCTATAAGAGTATTTGTTACAGTACTCATAGCTGATACTACAACTACTACATCTTCTTTAGAATTGTTTTTTATCTCAGTTACTATTTGTGCTGTTTTTTGTATCATTTCTAAACTCCCCAAAGAAGTTCATCAAAATTTAAGGATTTTCATAAAACTTAATAATTTTATATATAAATTGTTTTTAGTATATTTGAAAAAACAAAAAATCAAGTTTTGTAGTTTTAAAATAAAAAAAGTATGAATTTAAAATTCATACTTTTTTTATTTTAGATATATTTTTTATGCATTAACTGTTTGTTTAAAATTATAATCATCAGCTACTCAATTTAGATGTAATCAGAAAGGTGATATCATATTTTCTATTTGTTTATTTTCTCTATCATTAGTAATAATTTCCCATAATTTTTTATTTGAAAGTCATAACATTTGACCTAAGTTGATACTTATTTCTTCATCTTTAGTTGTATTTTTCATATTAAGTACACTAAGTGCTTCATTTCCATATTCAGCTAATGGATTTTCTAATAAACTTATTCATCTTTTGTTAAATTCAATTAATGAATTTTTAGTATCTTTACTTAATCTATCTTGTGTATTTTGTAATCCAATTGAAGGACTTAAAGTTTGTATTTCTCTTGTTCTCATATTTTTTTATTATTATAAAATTAAATTTGTTTTTGTTTTGTTACATCAATTATTTTCATAGTGTTAAAGTAGAATTCTTGGTTTTATCTATTGCTAGAGAGATTACATATGCTCATTCTCACCTAGTTATATTTTGGTTTGGTTGATAATAATTATCACCAAATTTATCTTTCCAAGTATTTGTTTTATCAAATATTGTATTTGCTTTTTTATTATCTTCTTTTTCTAAATCTCTATAAGTTATTGAAACTTGAGGAGATTTATTGAAAACTAAGTATTTATAAGCCTTATCTAAGAATTTTTTTCTTGTTATAGATGTAAAAGAGCTAACATTTTCTTTATTTAAGGTTTGTAAATTTGAATCAATAATTGCTATTATATTTTTATCAATTGTATCTTTTTTTATTAATAAAAGTGTATTTTTAATCCAAGTTATACTTTCTTTTTCAGTCATAGCTCTTTTTTCTAGAAAATATCATTGTTTTAAATCTGTAGTTGCAATGTTATTTTCAAGAAGTTTCATTATGTCATCATAATAAGCATAATTTTCTGTTAATCATTTAGGTGCATCTGATTTTAAATTTAGTATTATTAAATCTTTTTTTTCATTAAATGAATACAATTTAATTTTAGCTTGTTCATCAAAAACTTTGTAATTAAATATCAGAAGTCATCAGACTGTATCTTTATATGATATTGTTTTACTTTTTACATAATCACTTTCGCTACATTCTTTTTTCATTATGCTTTGTATATTTTTTATATCTCATGTTTTTACACATAATTTAGCATTTCATTCAGCTTTCAAATCAAAATTTCAAGTATATTTTAAATTTAAAAGTCTTGCTCATTTGTCATCTTTAAACATTACAGCTCATGAATTTTTATCTCATAGAATAACTTTTGACTTTGCTAAAACAATTGCAGATTTTGGGTTAATTGCTTTTCCATCATCAAATACTTTTAAACTAACAGTTTCAATTGTTTTGGTTCACATTTTTACATATAAAGTAGTATTTCATGTTTTTTTACCAGTTATTGTTATATCTCTTTTTCAGTCTGTAAAGTTATAAAATTTACTTGGAAATACATCAATTAAACTTGTATCACTCATAAAAGTAATTGGATATGGAGTATTTCATTTAAATCATACTCATTTTTTATCTTTTATACTTATTCAAATGCTTTTATTGTTTCATATTCAGACATTGTTTCATATATCTTTAAATTGGATTTGTATATCATATTTTCTTTTAAACTCTTCTATTTCTTTTGCTTCTATTTGTTCTCTTGTTAACATTCATTCTCTACTAATTTTTTCAACTTTTTGAACTCAAGATGCTACTTCTGTTGTTGTAGTTGTATTATTTGTTACAGTATTACTTACATTTATATTACTATTTTTTACTGAAGCTAGATAATTATTGTAATCAATTTTTGTTTGAGCTCTAGTTTTAGGTCCAAAATATCATGCTCAATCTTCAGAAGTATTAGAAATAATATTTTTATCTAATTGATATCTTATTATATCTTGTAATATAGAATTATAATTTCAATCAATTACTCAATTATAATATCATAGATTTTTATATATATTTTGTACTTCAACTATATCATTATAAGAAGAATCTGTATAAACTGGAGTATCAAATATATTACTTGTATTTCATTTAGTTTGATTTATTTTTGAAGTACTTGTCACTTTTTTAACTGTAACTTCTTTTATTACTATATTATTTAACATTGCTCCAGAAGTCTCTAAAAATGCAAGTGGATCAACTGTAAGATTTTGTAATTCGTTAAAACATTTTCAGCTATTTATTATATCATCATATCAATAAGGACAAGTATCATAATTATAGTACGATGGAGAGCTTTTTGTTGCTATATCTATTTGAAAATGTAAATGGTTTCAAGTTGAATTTCATGTACTTCATACTTCTCATATTTTATCTCAAGCTTTTATACTTTCTCATACTTTTACATCAATCTTTGATAAATGAGCATAGCTTGAAACTATTTTTTTTCAATTAATTGTATGTTTTATTGATATAAGATTTCAATAATCAAGTTTATTTTGAGCAATTATGATTTCTCAATCTGCCATTGCATAAACTGGAGTTCATTCTGAAGTAGCTATATCTACTCACATATGTCAACCATTTCATATATCCCATCAATATGTATATGAACCTCACCATAAAACTGTATATCTTCTGGTGTATTCATTATATCAATCATTTAAATCTGCATATTTTTGGTAATCACTTGTATTAAGAATTTTTAAATTCTCTTTACAATCACCATCAAGGTCTGCAAATTTTTCATATCTACATTCAAGCTTTGCAACTTGTTGTAATGGATAGATTATTTCTTGGTTTGCAGATCTAGTAATATCGGGGGGGATTATTACTAATCATATCAGAAGTGCTGATATGGTTTTCTTTATATTATTTTTCATAATCTTTTTTTTAGAAATAATTTTTATTTAAATTGTTTTTGTATATAATTAGTTTTAATTACTAAATTATATATTTTGACATTTAAATTAATTTGTGTGTAATTAATTATCTCATATAAATTATGCAACATATTTCTAATATTGTCAAATATTTTAATTACTTTTTTATAAAAAAGTAATTTGTCAAGAAAAACAAGATTAAAAATTAATGACTAGACCTGAATACAAAAGGAAAATAATAACATTTTTTAATTAATAAATAATTGTTATGTATATTTTTAAAATACAATTGTTTTGATTAACTATTGCACCAACATACTATTGACTTATGTATGTATTTTGATTTGTGTTTTGATATATAACTGTAAAAAGATGATTAAAATTGAGCCATAAAAAGATGGATGATTTAATTTTATATATATTTGCTTGAGTAATTTTATGATGAAGAATAGGTTATATATTATTTTATGATTTGAGTTTTTATATAGATAATCCATTGAATCTAATTAAAATTTGGGAATGATGAATGAGTTTTCATGGTTGAGCAATTTGAGTTGTTTTAGCTATGTATTTTTTTGCTAAAAAATATAAGAAATCAATATTAAATAATAAACTTGAATTAAATCCTCAAACTTCTAAAGCTTTTTTAAAGCTTACTGATGAAGTCTGTAGAAGTCTACCTGTATGATTATGATTATGAAGATTATGAAATTACCTTAATAAAGAACTACTTTGATATAGTCCTTATGATTGACCTTTTGCTGTTTATATAAATTCAGTTTGATATTTCCCTTCTCCATTACTTGAAGCTATTTTAGAATGAGTTATTTTATTTTTAATACTTGCTTATTTTTATAAGAAAAAAACTGAAATTAATAGTCTTACAAATTTAAAAATTTTCAAACCTTGGTACTATAATATAATACCTAAAAATGATTGACAAATAGCTTCATTATTTTTAGTGTTTTATGCTATTTTTAGGATTTTTGTTGAAATATTTTTTAGAGCTCCTGATCCTCAAATCTGATATATATTTTGATTTTTGACTATGTGAGAGATTCTAACTTTACCTATGCTTATTGTTTGAATTTATTATTTTATTAAATTAAATAAATAATATGACTGTTTCAAATATACTTATAATTATATCTGCTGTAATTACAGCTCTAACTTTTTTTATTCATGATTTAACTAATTTTGGTATTAATCATACCTTTTTATCTGAATCAATGTATAATAAGGTTTTAATACAATTTTTATTGTATCAGTTTTTGCATTGAGGTATAATCCATCTTGTTTTTAATTCATTATTTATTTATATATTCTGAAATTGACTTGAGGATTTAATTTGAAAAAGAAAATTTATTATATTTTTTATATTTAATACTATTTTTGTTTGAATTTCATTATTTTTATTTACTTCTTGAAATACTATATGAATAAGTGGTTTTTGTATGGCTATTTTAACATATTTTACATTGGAACTTTATAATAAAAATAATCCAGAATATAAATGATGAATAACAGCTATAGTTATAAATATAGGTATATGACTTACACCATGAATAAGTCTTATATGACATCTTTTTTGAAGTATAGCTTGAGTGATTTTTTACTTGTATAATAGAGAAAAAAAAGAGTTAAATTAATAACTCTTTTTTTATATATTTTTAAACTACTCCATTTTCTTCCTCATTTTTCATCATCCTAGTTTTTAATTCATCCCAAACTTCTTTTGGAATTGGTTTTGCTATTTTTACTTCTGGATATTTTTTTGCTGCTAAAAATGGTCATCTTTTAGAGTTTTTTATTACAAGTTCTTCCCCACTTTCTTGGTCTATTAAAAGTCATTTTTCTTTAACTATTTCTTCTAGTATTTCATCTTTTTCTGATTTAATTTTACCTATCCGTTTAACTTCTGGATAATTTGAACTTGCTAAAAATGGACCAAATCTACCGAATTTAACAACTATCGTACCTCATTCTGGACATGGTTTTCATTCGTATTTTTCTTTTAATGCTTCAAGTCATGAATTATCACTTTCAGTTCTTTCTATATATTTACATTCAGGATATCAAGTACAACCGATAAATTTACCTGTTTTGCTATATTTATATACTAAATCTTTTCCACATTCAGGACAAGCTTTACCAACCATTTCTATAACTTTTTCTGCATTTTCACCTGCATTTTCAAGATCTTTTTTTAGACTTCATTCCCAAAAATTTGAAAGCATTGTTTGATATTTTTCTTTTCAAGTTGCTACTTTATCAAAATCTTCTTCTACAAGTGATGTAAATTTATAATCCATCATATTTGTAAAGTATTTTTCAAGAAAATCTGTAACAGTAAAAGCCACCTCAGTTGGTTTTAAATATTTTCTTTCAAACTTTTCTATATATCATCTATCTATAATTGTTCAAATAGTTGGAGCATAAGTTGATGGTCTACCTATCCCCTCTGATTCCATTTTTTTAACTAAACTAGCTTCAGTAAAACGAGCTGGTGGTTTTGAAAAAGATTGTAATGCAAGTAACTCATTACTATTAACCTTATCTCAAATATTCATTTTAGGAAGTTTAGAAACATCTTCTTCTTCATTTTCATCATCATTACTTTCAATATATAATTTCATAAATCATTCAAATTTGATTACTTCTCATTTTGTTATCCAATTTGAATTTGTATTAACTATTGGTGAAAAATCCATAGTAGTAATTTCAATCAAAGCATCTGTCATCTGACTTGCAATAGTTCTTTTCCATATTAAATCATATAATTTTAATTCATATGGATCCAAAATACCAGACAAACTATCAGGAGTTTTTGTTAAATCTACTGGTCTAATAGCTTCATGAGCTTCTTGTGCTGATGCTTGTTTTGTTTTATAAGTCCTTTCTATATGATAATCTTTTCAAAACATTTTTTCAATAACTTTTTTTGATTCATCTTTTGCAAAAGATGACAAATTTACACTATCGGTTCTCATATAAGTAATAAGTCATTGTCTTTCTCATCATCATAAATCAATTCATTCATAAAGTTTTTGAGCAAACATCATAGTTTGTTTAACTCAAAATCAAAATTTACGACTAGCTTCTTGTTGTAGTGTAGAAGTGGTAAAAGGTGCACCAGGGCTTCTCTTACTATCTTTTTTAATTATATCATTTAAAATAAATTCTAGATTAATTGTTTGTTTTAATATCTCATTATCATTTTTATCTTTTGATTTTTCTAAACTATCTAGGTTAGGTAGTAAAGTTAAAAGTAATTTTTCAATATCTTCACGAGAATTAAATGCTTTTGTTTTTCATCCAATTTTTTCTAAAATACTTTTAAAAGCAAATTTATTATGTTCTAAATTTGCAATCATTTTCCATGATTCTTTTGGTTTAAAGTTTTGTATATCTCTTTCTCTTTCTACTATCATTTTTACAGCTACAGATTGTACTCTTCAAGCTGATAATCATTTTCTTATTTTCTTCCATAATACTGGACTAACTTTGTATCATACAAGTCTATCAAGAATTCTTCTTGCTTGTTGAGCATCTACTAGATTAATATCAATATTTCTAGGAGTTTTTATACTTTCTTCTATTGCTTTCTTTGTAATTTCATGAAAAACTATTCTCTTAACTTTTGTAGGATCAATATCAAGAACACTACATAGATGCCAACCAATAGCTTCTCATTCCCTATCTTCATCGGTTGCTATCCATACTTCTTGTGATTTTGAAGCTAAGCTTTTTAAATTATCCACTGTTTTTTTCTTTTCAGCTGAAATTTGATATTTGGGAGTAAAATCATTTTCAATATCTACTCATAATTCTTTTTCTGGTAAATCCCTTATATGTCACATTGAAGCTACTACTTTATAGTCAGGTCATAAAAATTTTTCTATGGTTTTTCATTTTGCTGGAGATTCCACTATTACTAAGTTTTTTGACATAAAAGAATGCATTAAAAGTAAAATTTGTAACTTATTTTTTCCTATAATATTCAGATATTTAAAATAAAGTGTATTTTTTTATTGTTTTTAGTCAAAAAAAAATTAGAAAAACTTAATTTTCTAATTTTTTTACTATTTTTATATTTTAATAATAAATATCAATAACATTTTTTACTAGATTTCTGTTATCATATGGAAATTTAAAATTTTCTATATATCTTATAACTGCATAAAAAATACTCCAAACATTATTTTCACTGTAGAAAAAGGCATTTCATTCACTTTTTACAGGATTAAACTCATTTAAAATATTATTTAAGTAATTATCTTTTGCTACTATTGGAACAATTCATTTTTTTAGATAATCTCATAATTTTCACATACAATCGTCACATATAATAAAATCAATTCAAAATAATAAATTATCATTTACATCATTTAGATAAATCATTGAATCATATTTTCAAAATTCTTCTTTTGATAGTATAATTAAATCTACAGGTAAAATAGATAATCATTTTAATAAATCTCAAATGATTTCTTTATTATCCATTACAACAATTCATAGGATTTTATTTTTTTTCAATAACTTAAACTTATTTTTAATACTTTCAGTTTGTCTTTTTTTCTCATTAAGTATCTCTGTTAATCCCATATTTAATAAATAAAAAGTAAAAGATAATAATTAATATAGATATTCTAAAAAATAGAATTTTTATCTATTTATCTAACTAAATTAATTTTACCATATATAATATAAATAAACAAAAAAAATGATTTGACAAAATAATTATATGTAATGAAATAAAAAACTTGTATTTTTTAAGGTTTTTATTATTGTTAGTAGTAATTTAAAATTATTATTTTTTCTATGAAATCCATTATACTTAAGATAGTTATCTTCATTTTTGCTTTATTTATAATACATTCTATATTTTCAGCATTTATTCCCATTGATACTGTTTTTAATGATATAAATAAAGATTATAAATATTTTAATGAACTTCAAGAATTATATAATAAACAAGTCTTTTATCCTGATGAAAGTGGTAAATTTAACCCAAATAAAATACTTACTAGGGATGAATTTGTAAGTGCTGTTATGGAAACTAGCTGTAATAAATGTACAAAACCAAATGCTTCAATAGAAATTATAGATAAATATAAAAATTCAGCTCCATTTTTTGATGTACTTGATTCTAATAATTATTCATATTGTATATCTTTAGCAAATGATAAGAATTATATTGATTCATATTCAAAATGATACAAATGTGATGATTGAACTGTTAGTGCAGATAAAATACCTTTTTGTCCAAATAATTATGTAAGTTTAGAAGAAGCTGTATCAATAATACTTAGAAATTCAAATTTATTTTCAGTTGAAGATAATAATTCTGTATTAGCAGATATTGCTAATTGAAAAATTACAGAAAAATTAGCAGATGATGTTGGAGCTAAAAATATAGATTGAAGCACTTATAAATATTATTGATATATAAAAAAAGCTTTAGAATATTCTATTGAAGAATATGATAGTTTATGAAATAAAAAAGTATACAAATTAATTGATTTAAGTAATTGAAAAGTTTATCCACAAAAGTTGATAACTAAAGAAAAATTTTTAAAAATGGCTTATATAGCTTCAAAAACAAATAGTTGTCAAAATATTGTTGAAAAAAATTTAACAAATTTGGATTGAAAAACTTGAACTGAATCAGTTGTTTCAACCGAAACAACTGATTCAAATTGTGAAGATAAAGATAGTGATAATGATTGAATTAATGATTGTGATGATTTATGTCCAGATATATATTGAAAAACTATAAATAAATGATGTCCTATATATGATTTATGTAATAGTGATTGTACTTGTTCTAACTGAAGAATTTGTACTTTGAGTAATAAATCTCTTTGTGGAATTAAATGAGTTTGTGTAGATGATACTAGTAAAGTTAATGATAATAATAAAACAAACGATTGTCTTGAAAAATATAATTCAAGAAAAATTTATGGTAATGTAGTTTGTAATTCTTGTCCTTGTATAAATTTTATAGATTTTACAAGTAATATAAGAAAATGCGATTATCTATTCCCTGCTATCACTTCTACTGGTAGTAATCAAATTTATTCAGCTTGAACATTTTTTGAAGTGAAATAAAATAAGTTTTTTATAAAAAATACCTGAATAAAAAATTTATTCAGGTATTTTTAGTATTTATATTTTTAACAATGATTTTTTTCTATATCACATTCCCAATTATCTTTTTGACTATCAAAATAAAATATAGGAATAGCAATTAGTGTAAGTATAGCTGAAGCTCAAAGTCAACAAACTATACTCCAAGCAAGTCAGCTCCATACTGGATCTGAAGTTATTTTAATTGCTCAGAAAATTGCTGAAATAGAAGTAAGCATAATTGGCATAAATCTGATATATCAAGCTTCTATTATTGCCATTTCTAATGTCCATCATCTGGATTTTAATATTTGAATATAATCTATTAAAAGTATCGCATTTCATACTACTATTCAAGCTAGACTTATAACTCATATCATTCCAGTTGCATTAAAATATTCATTTTTAAGTAGATACAATATACTAAATCAAGGAAATATACCGAAGAATCAAAGTAAGAAAGGTAACATTACAATTCAAGCTATTTTAAAACTTTTGAATTGTCAAACAATTAAGAAATATATTGCTAGTAAAGCTAAAATCATAGCTGTTCATAAATCTCTAAATGTGTCCATAGTAAGTTTCCATTCTCAATCCCATTCTATTTTATATGTTTTTCAATCTTTTAATCATTCAAAAGTTAAATCATAAAATGAAGAATCAACTAGACGATAATCTTTTCATAAAAATTCATCACTTTTAAAAATAGAAAATAGTTTTATTATAGGATAAACTACAGAATTATTTCACATTTCAGCATATATATAGTTTGTTTCTTTTCTATTGTCTGTATTTATTTCATCATTTAAAAATGTTAATTTTTTTCTTGATATACTATTTAATGGGATTTGTTGTCAATTATTGTTTGTAAAAGTAATATTATCAAATAGATTTAAAGTATCAGATTGAGTTTGTTTAACTCATAAAACTATATTTGTTGATTCTAAAGAGGCAGAATTTTTTATTAAACTAATAGGAATAGAATTGGTTGCTATTCTTATGCTATTTGCTACTTGTTCAATAGTTAATCCAGATTTTTTAAGAGAATAATTATCTATATTTAGCTCTACTTTTTTATAAGTTGTAGAAAGTGAATTTCCTAAGTCTACAATATCATATTTTTTACTTATTCATTCTACAGTTTTATAAACTTTTTGAGTAAATTCATCTCTTTGTTTTTGAGTTAAATCAGTTCATGATAATTTCATCAGAAATGTTGCTCTAACTGGTGGTCCTGGAGGATCTTCAAGTAATCTCAATCTTATATCATTATATTTTGATTTTAAATATTTTTCAAGAATTGGTCTAAGTTGTATAGCATAAGCTTCTGATTTAATCCTATCTTCATTTGTATGCTTTGAAATCAGATTTATCCTTGTAGATAATTGGTATGATTCCATTCTATTACTTCCTCATCTAAATAAATTTGCAAAATCAGGAGGTAGAGCTAATCAAATAGTAGATGAAATATTATCAACTACATTAAGATTTGTAGGAATACTACAATTACTTTCTTTGTCATCGTGAACGGAGTGTAGCGATCCAGTTTTCTCACTAATTCATTGTTTACTGGATTGCTTCGTTTCACTCGCAATGACACCATCACATCATAATAAAAATTTTTCTAAATCTTTTTCAATTTCAAGCATCTTTTCAATACTTGTTCATCTAGGTCAATCCACCCAAAGGTAAACTTGATCTTGGTTAGATTTTGGAAGCATACGAGCTTTAAATACTCCAAAATAAATTGGTAAAATTACTATTAATACAAGTGATACCCAAAATGTTATTTTAAATATTTTTCTTTTTTTATTTGATTTTATATCATGGTTGATAAAATATTTCATTATTTTTACATAGATTTTTCTTACATCAAACTTCCATTGTTTTTTTATTTTATGATTATTTTCTCATTCTATTAAATCTTTTGTAGTCAAATAACTAACAAATGGATTTATTGAAAAAGCTATTACTATAGATAAAAGTAGTGAAACTATTCAATATTTTGGAATTGGTCACATATATTCTCCCATCATTCATGTTACTGCAAACATTCAAGCAAATGCTAATACTTTTGTGATTGTAGAAAGTATAACACCTGGTCAAACTTCATTTACAGCTGTTAATATAGCTTGTAATTTTGTTTGTCAGGTTTCAGCTCTTTCTTCTAAATGTCTATGCATATTTTCAACTACTACTATACTATCATCAACAAGCATTCAAATTATTAAAATCAATGCAAAAAGAGTAATTCTATTGATATTATCTCCTGATAAGTAAGCAAAAAGAAATACTAAAGATAATATTAAAGGAATTGAAGTAGCTGTATTTAAAGCATTTTTAGCTCATAAAAATATAATTAGAATTACAATTACTATAACAATAGATAAAATCAAATCTCTTATTAATTCACTTGTAGCAAGACTTGCTTTTTCTCATTCATTTTGAATTGTTTTAATTTCAATATTTTTAGGTAATTTTTCTTTGATTTCTTCTAAGCGTTTTTCTATATTTCAAGTTACAAATACAGCATTTGTTCAGATTTGTTTTCATACTCATAAAAATACTACTTCATTTCATAGATTATTTTTTTCACTATAGATTGAGTATTTATCTATTTTTTTTGTTCCATATTTTATTTTTCCTATATCTTCAAGGTAAATATCGCTTCAATTATAACTTGCAACTAATAGTTTTTGTAATTTATTTATATTATTTAGGTTTGAAGTGATTTCTACAAAAGTTTTTTCTTCTTTTGAATTATCTATGCTTCAAATAGGAAATGAAATATCATTTTTCTTTAATACATCATACACCTGTAGTATATCAATATTTTTTGCTTGTAATTTATCTAAATCTAATTCTATAAAAATATCATTATTAATTCAACCAATTATATCAAGAGTTGTAACATTTGGAATAACTTTAAATTCATTTTTTATGATATTTGCAATTTGTCTCAGATAAATATATCTTTCTTGGTTTGTAAGCTCTAATTTATCAGATTTTTTTAAACTAATTGCATAAGTAATTTGAGGTAATTCATCTGGATCTATTGTTTTTATAACTGGTATAGAAACTCAAATTGGTTTTAAATCTAGATTTTGAGCCAATTTTTGAAGTAATCTAATTTTAGCTTTTTCTTTATCAACTCAAACCTTAAATTTTACCATAACTCAAACAAAATTTTCTCTTGAAGTAGAAAAAACTTCATCAATTCATTCTATCTCCATAATTTTATTTTCTAGTTCAGAAGTTACCAATGTCTTTACATCTTCTGAATTAAGACCTGGAGATTCAACATAAACCTGAAAAGCAGGTACTATAATTGTAGGATTATATTGTTTTGGTATAATTATATAACTTCAAATTCAACTCAATAAAATAACTAAAATCAAAACAAAAGTTAATTTAGTATTTTTAATAAAGAATTCTGCAATTTTTGAAAACATAGGTTTTTAATTAATAATTATTCTAACACCTCTCAATCAAATAGATTTTCTTTTCAATCAGTTATTATTTCTTCTCAAGGCAGTAATCACTCTACTAAAGAAAATTCATTGTTTTGTTTTAATATTTTTATTTGTCTAAACTCTATTATTTTTCAAAGCTTTTTATCAGTTTTAATAATATATACTCAAGGAATCATATATTTTTCTATAATAGAATTGTTTTGTATAAAAATTCAGTTTTGACTTTGATCATTTATATAAAGTTTTGCAATACTTCAAATTATTATATTTTTTGGATCAAGTAATGAGATTTCTATTTTTGTTTTTTTAGTTATTTCATTTTTTATTGGAAATATTGTTTTTATAATTCAATCTTTAAATCAATCAGTTCATTCTATTGAAGTATTTACTTTATCTCATAATTTTATTTTAGATAATGTATTATCGGGTATCTCAAAAGTTATTTTTATATCTTTATTATCAGATATCTCAACTATTGGCATACTTGGAACAATTACCTGTCACACTTCAACGAATTTTTTTGTTATAACTCAAGATATAGGAGATCTTACTATTGAATTATTTATACTAACTAAACTTAAATCTTTTCATATTTCAATTTTAGTTGTTTCTAAATCTAATTCACTTAATTTAGCATTTTTATTTGTTTCTATACTTGCTCTATTTTTATTTAATTCATTCAATTTTTCACTTGCTTCTTTTGTTTTTATTTCTACATCAGTTATTTTTAAATTATTTCACTCTACAGCTTGTTCATAATTTTTTGTAATTGTATCTAAATTATTGTTAGCTAAATCAACTTTTTTTTGTAATAAAGTTAATGCTTTTTCTTTTTCACTATTAAAGCTATCTATACTTTGTTTAATTCATTTAAGTCATAATATATAATCTCAACTTACAGTTATAAGTGCGCTTTCTATATTATTTCAAAAATTAGAAATAGTTTGTTTATGTCAGTTTATTATATTTTGTGAAAAAGTTGGTTCATTGGCAATTGAATTATCAACAGTTTCATAAAGATCTTTTAAAAAATCTCTTAATTTATTATTGAAATTTTCTCAAATTACCAATGTACTTTCAATTTCTTCTTTACTAGGGTCTTTATTTAAAATAGTAGTTTCATAAATATTTTTATAATTTAAATAATCTTTATAAACTTCAGAAAATTTATTTATTACATCATTTTTTTGATTTGTATTTTTTGCTCATAAAAAATCTTGAAAAACATCATTATTATCATCATTTGTTGGATTTATAACTCATAAAAGTTGATCTGCAAACTTTACAGTATTTGTATCAATTATCATTGAAGAAGTTATTGCATTTTTAGCATTTGAATATAGGTTTTTTTCTTTTGTATCAAAAACCAATTTAGTTTGTTCTAGTTCTATTTTTGTTGTTTCTAAAGCATTTTTTGTAGTTTCAATTTGAGAATTTATTGAAGCTAAGTCTTTATCTTTTATATTTTTTGTTAAAGATAATATATTATTTGCTCAATTTAGATTTATATTTATTTGATTTTCAAGTGATTTTGTTACATCTATTTGGCTATCATAGGTTTTTGATACAGCATTTTTTAGATTTTGCATTTGCAAAAGCATATTTTCTTGGTTTGCAAGAGATGTACTACCTTCAGCATTATCAAATCTAGCAATTATATCTCAAACATTTACTCTATCACCTTCTTTTACATAAATCTCTCTAATTAATCATCATTGTTTTGTTCAAAGTTGAGTTTTTATATTACTTTCAACATATCATACAAAATTGTCTTCTAGATTTATGCTACCTGAAGCAACTTTTGTTGTTTTATAGTACTTTACTAATTTTTCTTCTTGTTTATCACATGAAACTAATGAAAAAGTAAAGATAATCAATGTAAGTATAGTAATAATTTTTTTTATCATAATTTGTATTATTAAGGTTATTAAAAATTAATTTTTTCTGTCATACTGAGTGTAACGAAGTATCCCTTAAACCCGAATAAATACACTAAACATCTCTTAAGGGATTCTTCGCTAATCGCTCAGAATGACAATTATTCAGTTATTTCGCTATTTTTTAAATAATTCATCAATTTCTAAAATAATTTTATCTAAATCAAAAGGACAATTTCAAAAAATACATTTTTTCTTTGATATATTTTCTAGTATAGAAAGCAATATAAATACTTTTTCTTGATTTAGTTTATATTTAGTACTAAAAGCTTCATATATTATAACAAAAATTGTATTTTGCATATCTGAAACCATTTCTTTTAATTTTTGATTTTCACAGTATCAATTTTGACTTATCAATGAAAATATATTTTTACTTTTAAATGGAAAATATATAAATTCATTAATAAACTTTTTAAAATCATTATTATTTGTTATTTTTTGTATAAAATTTAGATAATTTTCAAAAGAATAACTTATTAATTCCTCTTGAAGCTTATCTTTTGAAGGAAAATAATAATATAGGGATGATTTTTTTATTTTTAATGTATTTGCTAATTCTTGCATACTCACTTCTTTAAAAGTTTTATCAAAGAATATAGGTTCAATTATTTTTAAAACTTCATTTTTTTCCATATTTTTTATTTTTATAAATCTACCTAACGATTGGTAGGTGATAATATATAGATTTTTTTATTGTTGTCAAATTTTTGTAAAAGAAAATAATTTGCAAAAATTTAAAAAAGAGTAAAATCAGTTCTAACTTAATAGGAATATCTAATTAATTACAGATAAAATATGAAAAGAATAGAAGTGAAACAGATCTCTAAAATGTTTTTAACTAAGAAATTTTTAAAAAAAATAACTGCATACTTAGGTTTAATTCTATTTTTCTATATATTTTATGATTTTCTATTTATTTTCTTTTTGACTTTTATTTTTGCTTACCTATTCTCATCTTTGGGTGATTTTTTAAAAATAAAAGTAGATTTAATAATCGATAGATTTGTGTCAAAAAATAAAGTAAGAAAAATATTTAAAAAAATGATTTCACTAAATGCTTTAATATTAATAGAATATCTTATTTTTATATTTCTAATAATTTTTACTCTATCAAATTTACTACCTAAAATAGTAAATGAACTTACTAGTTTACCTGAAAAAGTACCATTTATAAAAAATGAAGTTGATAATATTGTTACAAAATTACAAGACTTAATCGCTTTTAATAGTGAATTATGATGAAGTATTACACAAGTAGTAAATACTCAAGATATAAATATATTTTTTGATATTTTTAATAAAATAAAATCTGCTGGTTTTATATTTTTAAAGATAGTTTTATCTTTATTACTTAGTTATATTTTTATTGTTGATCAAGATAAATTAAAACAATATTTTTTATGAATAAAAAAATCTAATTTTTCATTTTTTTATTATGAATATGCTGATTTCTTTGAAAGAATAGTAAAAAGTTTTTGAATTATATTTAAAGCTCAATCTTTAATTGCATTAACCAATACAGTATTAACAGCAATTGGATTATATATGATTTGAATTATATTTAATGGTGCTTTCTTTCCATATTTTATTACATTGATAATTATTGTATTTATTTGTTGATTTATACCTGTTTTAGGTACTTTTTTATCATCAATACCAATTTTGTTTATAGGTTATAATTTATGATGAATTAATATAACTATTGCCCTAGTTTGACTAGTTACTGCTGTTCATCTAATTGAAGCATATTACCTTAATCCAAAAATAGTTTCAAATTTTTTAAATATACCTGTGTCATTAACTTTTGTCATATTGATAGTTTCAGAACATTTATTTTGAATTGCATGACTTTTAATTTGAGTAAGTTTATTTTACTTTTTAGAATGACTTTTAAAAGATGCTGATGAATGAATAGATGAAATAAATTGAAAATAAATATTGTTTAAGTTAATAAAGTTTTAAAGTAATATTATATGAATAATATAGAAATTGCATTACTAGTTGAGAATTGAGTTTGTGATGTGAATTTATTATGAGAGTGGTGAATGTCAATGTACATAAAATATAAAGATTATGAATTCTTATTTGATACTTGAGCTACTTGAATTTTCATAGAAAATTCAAAAAAAATGTGAATAGATTTAAGTAAAATAGAACTAATAGTTTTATCACATCATCATGATGATCATGTATGATGAATAATTAATACTAATTTTGCAGATAATAAATATATTTTGGCTCATAGTGAAGTATTTAAAAAAGTTTGAGAAAAAATAAAATGAAATTATAAAAAAATAATTTCAGATAATATCTATAATATCAGTGATGAAATATATTTTTTATGAGAAATTCCTAGAAAAACTAGGTTTGAGAAATGAAATTATTGAAAAGATAGTATGTTGGATGATACAGCATTAGCAATAAAAACTGACAAATGAGTAGTTGTTATCACTTGATGTTCACATTCTTGAATAGTAAATATTTGTGAATATGCAAAAAAAGTCACTGGTGAAAATAAAATCTATTGAGTTTTATGAGGATTTCATTTACTTGATTCATTTTGATGAATAGATGATCATAAAAAAGAGCAACTAAATGAAACAATAAATTATTTTAAAAAAGAAAATCCAAAGTATTTATATCCATTTCACTGTGTAGATTTCAATATATTATCAGAATTAAAAAATATATTTAATATAGAAAAATTATCAACTTGAAGTAAAATTGTATTAAAGTAATTATTATACCTAAATCATAATCTAAAGATAAATTTGACATTTATTATTATGTAGTATAAACTATATTAACTTTGATTTTTATAATTAATATTTTTTATGCTAAATACTAGCACTAGGGACTCAATTCAAGAATATGCTGAAAATTGAAAAGTAAGTAAAAATATACAAGTTGAAATATGACATATTTCTGTTTGACTTAATCAAAATGAAGAAGTAAAATATTGACAATTACAATGAGATTGAGAAAGAATAATACCTAAGTGATTGATTGAAAGTGTATGTGATTGATTTGAGTTAGTAGATATATTAAATACTTGTAAAAAAGATGTTTGAATTGTATTATCCTTAAGTGATATTTATTGAGTATCAAAAAATGAAAGAGAAAAAATAAAATGAAAAATTTCTACTTTATCATGATTATGACAAATTTTTGAAAATATAGGTTTTGAAAAACAATTAATAGAATTTTATAAAGAATATATTGATAATGGTAGAATTATAGTTCAATCGAATTGAACTTCATCAATATATAATAAAATATCTCAAGTAAAGGAAAGATATCCAAGAAAATCTCCTGAAACTATTTATTATGAAAAGGGATATATTTTATTTGATGTAATTACACATGGGTATCATTGACAAGTATTATACTCAAATTGATGTTTTAATAATTTAGATCCAGTTTTACAATATTGAATTCCTTTACTTTTATGAGAAGAATGAAAAACTCTAGCAACTCAATGTTGACCAACTGTTACTTGAATTCAAAGACAAATTTTAAAAGATTTTCCTACTGATATAATTACTGTAGATAATAAAAAAGATGGATGAATAAAAACAAAAAGTCTTAGATGACAAGAATTATTAAAAATTTTTTATTGAAAACAATCATGATTTTTAACTCCTAGTAAACTTTGAGAATTATCTTTATTACATAATCACAACTGAGATGATATTGAAAAACAACAGGATGATTATAATACTTTTAAATCTATGTGTATAAATAAATTAATAGAATGATGATATGAAAGTGCAAAAATTTATTGAGAGAATGAACTTCTTTTTATTAAAAATAATAAATCAAATATGTCTTGTAATTTATGAATCTGTAATTTGAATTCTTAACAAGATTAGTTATTTTAAAGTAATAAATTTGATAAAATTAAAATTTAAAGTATTATAATATTATATAATATTTTTTTATTATTAACTATTAAAAACTATGTATTCTAATGAATCTCTTGATAGAATTGCAAAAATAAAAAAACTTAAAGATGCTTGAGTTATTACTTATGCTAACCATTATCATTGAAAAATTGATATAGATACAATTAATAATAAAGAATTATTAATTACTAAACATTGAGAAACAATTATTAAAGAAGTTGAATTATTACAAGAATGAAATGTAAATTGAGATTTTCAAATAGCTTGAAGAATGTTAAGTTATAAAAGTCATTGAAAACTTGCTTTTGCTAAAATAATGGATCATTCTTGAACTATACAAATTTGTTTTATGAAAGATAAAATCAAATTTAATACTTGAAATAAATTAGTTGAATCATTAGAAATTGACTCTGAAGAAAAATCTGCTTATAAAATAAGTGAAAAATTTACTGATACTTGAGATTATGTATGAATTATTTGAGATATATTTTTAACTAAACATTGAGAATTAACTCTTTTTGTAAAAGAATTTCAGATTCTAGCAAAAGCGATAAGACCTCTTCCTGAAAAATTCCATGGATTAACTGATGAAGAAACTATTTATAGACAAAGATATCTTGATTTGATTATGAATAATGAATCATATGATAGATTGAGATTAAGAAGTAAGTATATAAAGACTCTTAGAGATTTCTATAATATGCATAATTTTGTAGAGATTGAAACTCCAGTACTTTGAAATGCTGCTTCTTGAGCTGCTGCTGCACCTTTTATAACTCATCATAATGATTTTTGAGAAGATTTTTTCTTGAGAATTTCTCCAGAAACTTTTTTAAAAAGAGCAACTGTTGGTAGATTTGAAAGAGTTGTAGAATTTACTCGTAACTTTAGAAATGAGGGATCTGATCCAAGTCACATACAAGAATTTTCAGCAATCGAACATTATGCTTGTTGGTGGAATTATAAAGATAATATGGAATTTACTGAAAAAATGTTTGATTACATTTTTGATAATATACCCGAATTAAAAAGAGAAATAAAAGTTAAAGATAAGCTTTGAGTTGAAAAACTTGTTAATTTTAAAACTCCTTTTGAAAGAATAGATTATATAGAATGAGTTAAAAAAGCCTGTTGAATTGATGTTTCTATGTATAAAGTATGAGATGAAGCTAAACTTATTAGTGATATTAAAAATGCCAAAGTAGAATTTGAATGAATGGATAAAATGTTAGTTCCAACACTTATTGATTACCTATATAAAAAAGTTTTAAGACCCTGAATAGTTTGACCTGCTTTTGTTTATAATTATCCTAGAACTATGCAACCTCTAGCTAGACAAAGTGATGAGAATCCTGAAATTGTAGAACAATTCCAACTTTTAGTAAACGGTTGGGAATTAATTAAGGCTTATAGTGAGCTAGTTGATCCAGAAATACAAAGATTAAATTTCTACGAACAAGCTAAAGCAAAAGAAATGTGAGATGAAGAAGCTACTAGTGAAGATGAAGACTTTGTTTATGCAATGGAATATGGTATGCCACCTCAATCTGGTTGGGGAATGTGAATTGAAAGATCATTTTCTATACTAACATGACAAGATAACTTAAGAGATGTAGTACTCTTCCCTTTACTAAAATCTCAAAAATAATACAAAATTTAGACAAAAAAAATCAAAGCAGAAATTGCTTTGATTTTTTTTATTGTTTTAATATAAAACTATACAGTTTTTCTTTTTCTAAAGTAAAATAATGATCCAAGTATAAGTGATGCAAATAATACAAATATACTTTCAGGTCATGTTTGAGGTAATTTTGTACTATCATTAGCAACTACTTCTCAAGTAGATAATACTCCCGTCATATTTTTTCAAGCAAGTCCATAATATTGGTCATTAGTTTCAGGTGATCAAGCATTTAAATCTACTATTTTTTCTTCTGCACTAATTAAAGGAGTATTATTATCAACCGTAGCAGTTTCTGTTGTAGTTGTAGTTTCTGTAGTTGTATTAGAAAAATCTGAAACCATAAATTTTAATTCTCAATTTATTCATTCTTCTATGTTTTTTCAATCTTCATCTCTTATACTTATTACAACTATTTTATATTCTCAAGTAGCAATAGGATTTGATAGTATAAGAGTTAATTTAGTTTTATCATTTTCAACTAACTTTACCTCTTTAACTTTAGTTATCTCTTTATTATCTTTTGTTATTTTAAATTCTCTTAATGCCTCCTCAGATTGATCTATATTCTTACTAAAAGTTAATTCAAGTTCTGTAGGACTTTTTGTTTCAACTTTATTTAAAGCAAATTTTGTTTCATTTAAAGATGTAGTATTAAAAATTCATTCAGGTGAAAATATACTTTCTTCTTCTGTAACTTTATCAAGAGCAGTTACAACTACATAATATTTAGTATTTTCTTTTAATCATGTTATAATAGTTTTATTTTCTTCTATAATATCTCAAAAAGTTCTATAATCTTTTCAAGATACTTCTGAATAATAAATAAAATAACCTGAAGCAGAATCAAGTTTTTCCCAACTAATTTCTAAAGAAGTTGGCTCAGATTTTATAATAACAGGAGCTTTAGTAAAAGTAGACTCAGCGAATGTTGTATTAATTCAAATTATTAAAAAACTTAATAAGTAGACAATAATCTTTTTCATATATTTAATTTTTTATAAAATAAAATTTGTTTTTAAAGTTAATTTATTTAAAATAAACTTAAGTTACAATAATATAATACTATATTTTTTATTTTATTTCAAATTTTTGTATATGAATTATAAAAAAAGAGCTTTTACTTTAATAGAATTGTTAGTTTGAATTACTATTATTTGAATAATTTCGCTTTGAGTCGCAAAATTATATTGAAGTAATATTCCAGATAAACAGAAATTGGATTTATTTACAAATAAAATTATTTGAATTATTGATAGTGTGAAAAATTATGCTTTAGTATGAAAATGAATATGAACAAATTTAGAAACTCCAAAATATTTTAAAATAGAATTATCTACAGGAGGTCTATCTGCAGGTACTTTTACAGGATCATACTTAAAAACATATTATAATACTTGAAGTACTTATGAATCATATGATGAAATGTCTATAAATTCATTTAATGAGTTTTATAATATACATTCAATAAAATGTAAAAAAATTGATGATTTAACAGATAGTTTAG
Organism: Candidatus Altimarinota bacterium; assembly: GCA_041659565.1. Classification (GTDB taxonomy): domain Bacteria; phylum Patescibacteriota; class Gracilibacteria; order BD1-5; family UBA6164; genus Altimarinus. The sequence continues at coordinate 159,176 of JBAZXZ010000001.1, forward strand.
ATGCTACAAATGGTAAAGTTGATATTATATTTGAATGATCAAATACTACTTTAAGCTGATGTACTAATAATTATTATAAAATTGTTGATATAGAACTTTATTATAAATCCTTTAGAAAAGTAATAAGATTAAATGCTTTAAGTTGAGTAATTGAAGAAATTAAAAATTAATATTTTTTCTATATAAGAAATAAAAAAATATCAAATATAATAATCAAATCAATCAACCATATATAAATATGTCTAAATACAATCAAATAGTATGATTTAAAATCAAATTATTTCAAATTATATAAACTAAGATAGAAAATATTATATTTAACAAAATAAATTTAAATGGAAAATTAAATTTTATTATTTTATTTGTTTCTATATATCAAATCATAAATAACAATACTTGACTTAAAACAGTTATGATTCAACTTCACATAAATGAAAATTTGGGTATAAAAATAATATTTCAAATTATATTAAATAAGGCTACTACTATATTAATCTTTAATAATTTGGATTCATTATTTGATGAAATCAATATATAAATAAACAAATTTGATATAAAGTAAAATACTAAAACAAGCAAAACAATAAAAAATACACTAGATGATGAAAATATATGTCAAGGGCTGTTTATATAATCCTTGTTTGCAACCAATTCAATTATATGATTTCTATATAAAGTTCAAAATACAAGTAAAAATATAGAGAATGAAAATAATATTTTAAATGAAATATTTATTAATCTTTTTACTTCTTTAAAATCTTTATTTTCAAAATTTCTTGAAAATTCTGATAAAATAGAATTCAAATAAAATCATCCTACAACCATAAGAACTTCAACTATTTTCATCGGTAAACTATATAAAGCTATAGAAAGATCAGATAATTTTTTTGGTTCTAATAAAGAAATTAAAATTATATCTACCTTAAAATAAACAACAGACAAAAATAAAGCTAATCAGTATGGTAAAGAAATTTTAAATATATGTTTTATATATTTCCAATCAAAAGCAAATCATATTTGTGTTATTTTTCTAGCATAAAAGTAATTTAATCATGTATTTAAAGCAATTCAAACTAATCATGATATCAAAATATAATAAAATTGTAATGAATAATTCAATAACATCGATTTTTTAAAAAACACAAAAATAACTAAACAAATTCATAAAAAAGTAATTAATTTTCATAAAATTGTTGAAAGTAAAGAAAATTCCATTTTTAAGTTTGCTTGCATCAGTGCTAAAATAGATGAATTAAGTAATGAAATCAAAGTAAAAATCGATATTATAAAAATTGAAATAATTGTAATTTTATCATTATATCATGGTAAAAAATATGCGATTCATACTGATAAAAAAATTATTACAATTCATAATAAAGTTCTTAGAGTCATAACATTTGAAACTATTTTTTTTGCATCATCTTTATTTTTTGTTATTTCTCTTATTGTTATAGTATAAAGTCCTAAGTCAGCTAAAAATGCAAATATTCAAAGATAATTATAAACTTTTGAATAAAGTCAAAATAATTCTTGAGATAAATAATTTGTTAAAATTGATAATAAAAGTATAGAGATTATTGCAGTTCAAGCTTTTGATAAAATCTGAGCAATTGTATTAATAAATATTTTTTTAAACAAAATAATTCAAATTAGAAAATAAAATATGAAAAAGTCTTTTTGTATTTACTACATTATACTTGTTATTTTAAATTATTTTAATAATATATAATCATTAGAAAAAATCAATTTATAAATTTAAAAAAAATATGAAAAATAAAAAACTTGTTTATATCTATGCTGTTATAGTTGTGATGATTATTGTATTAATTTTTGTATGATTTTTTTTGTATTGAAATAATAAAAAAAGTACCGTAATAGATAATAATAAAGTTAATACTAATTCTAGTTCTATTGAAAATACTGAGATAAGTAAAGAATATATTAAAAGTAAATTAGATATTATAAAAAATAGAGTAAAAGTAAAAGATATTATTTCAAAATGAGATAATTATTTTGAAAATGAACAATTATGATTGGCTATTATTCAATATAAAATAGCTTTAACTAAAAATCTAAATGATTATAAACTTATAGAAAAAATTTGAGATATATATTTTGCTATGAAAAATTTCAATGAAGCTAAAAGTTATTATTTAAAATTAATTAATAATAATAATATTAATTTTGATAATAATAAATATATTTTATCTGTTATTTTTTCAGCTGATTTAACAAAGAAAACAAATTTTAGTCTTGTTAAAAAAGAAATAACACAAAATGTAAAAGATAAAGAAAAGGTATTTTTTTATACTAACTCTATTTATTGTTTAGAAGATTTTCATTTATGTAAGAAAATTTTTGATGAAAAAATAATCACTGAAAAAGATACATTGAAAAGTGAAGAATTAATAGAAATAAAAAATATATCTAAAACATATAAAGATTTTTGATATGTTGATTTATATTATAAAAATACATTGATTATTGGTACTTTTATGAAGTTAAAACTTTATCCAATAGCAATAACTCTATCTAAAGAATTATTGAAAGAAAAAGAAGATTATAAGGCATTGATTCAGATTATTGCACAAAGTTATTTTGAATTATGAGATTATAAAAACTCTTATGAATATCTAAAAAAATATTTTGAGCAAACTCCAACTGATTCAAATGCTGCCTATATGCTATGAATATTAGATTTAAAATTACAAGATTACATTTTAAGTAATATATTTTTAAATAAAGCATCATATTTGTGATATAAAGATACATTGAATATAAAAAGAAAAATAGCTTATAATTATTATATGTTAGGTGAAAAAGAGAAGATGTATACAACATTTGATGACATTATTAAAACAGAAAAAGAAGTTACAAAAGATGATATCAATATTATGATAAATTATGCTATTGAAAATCAAAGATGAGATAAAGCTTATGAGTGGACAAAAATATGACTAAAACTTTTCCCTAAAGAATCTCTATTTTATGCTTATATGTGAAAATTGGAGTTTGATACATGAAAACAATGATTAGCAATACTTTATGTTAAAAAATGACTGGAGTTAGATAAAAATAATCAATTATTAAATTATCTATTTGCATTAATTAATAAAAAAGAAAATAAAATGGATGAAGCTAAAACATATTTTCAAAAAGCTTATAATGCTAATAAAACTAGCAGTTTAGCCAATGAAATAGAAAAAGAATTAGAAAATCTTTAATCTTTTTATCTTTAATTTTAATTTATGTCAAATATAGAAATCAATGAAAATAATGAAGATAATGAACTTACTTCAAAACAAAAATTAGAGCTTTTAAAAAAGGAAGTTTATCAAAGTATTGCAAAAGAGTTCAATATTTCAACTGAAACTGCAAAAAAATTATCATCGCTTAAATCAGAAACTTGATTAAATAATTTTGATAGTCTTAAAAAAGAAGTTGAAAATAATAACAAATTTGATTTAAATGATAAGAATAATATATTATCACTTACTTCAGAAAATCTACAAAACCTATACAATGCTATTTCTTGAGCTGAAAAACTTACAAATAAAGAATTTATAGATGAATTAGAAATTATAAAAATATGAACTGGTGATTCACTATCAAAAAAACTTTTTCCTAAATTATATGAAAAAGCTGTGAAACCTGAAAATACAAAAGACCAAATACTTTGATTTTGTTTATGATGAGTAGACACTTGTAGTACAACAATTAAATTTTTATTTGATATTTGAGCTTGAGTTGTAAAAACACCTAATCATACATATCTAATTATTTCATGAAAATGAGAATATAAAAAGCTAGATAAAAAAACTTTTATTCTAGCTTTGGCTGTAAGTACAATAAGTATAGGATATATTATTTATAGTTTTATAAGTAAATAATTATATACTTAAACTAGTTTTACTTAGATAAATCTAATCACTTAATAAAATTTTTCAATTCATCTTTTAAATCATCTCTTTTAAGTCAAAAAGAAATACAAGCTTTCAAAAAACCTATTTTACTTCAAGTATCATACCGAGTTCATTTTATTTTAACTCAATGAATTGCTTTTTCTTGTCTTAATAATTCAAAAGCATCTATCAATCTAGTTTCTCAATCTCATCAAATTGGTGTAGATCTTTCTAAATATTCAAAAATATCAGGAGTTAAAACATATTTTCAAATATTACCATTTCTTGATTTTGTTTCACTTGCTTTTGGTTTTTCTAAGAATTTTTTTACTTTAAATATTTCATCATTTGGAGTATCAGTTTCAAGTATTCAATAATTTGAAACTCTATCTTCTGGAACTGTAAAAGAACAAATTACTGGAGTTCAAGTTTTTTCATAAGCATCTACTAATTGTTTTGCAGCTGAAACATCATTATCAATTATATCATCTCAAAATAAAACTAAAAATGGTTCATCTCATATGAGGTTTTTTGTTCTCAAAATTGCTTCTCAATCCCCTTTTGGGTAAGGTTGTCTTACATAAACTATATTTGCCATATCATTTAATCATTTAACAGTTTTTAGATAATCAAATTTTCAGCTTCTATCAAGTCTTTCTTCTAATTCAAAATTTGAATCAAAATGATCTTCTATAGCTCTCTTACTTCTTCAAGTTACAATTATTATATCTGTACATCAAGCAGAAATTGCTTCCTCTACAAGCATCTGCATAACTGGTTTATCTATAATTGGAAACATTTCTTTTGGAAGAGCTTTTGTAGCAGGAAGAAATCTAGTTCACATTCAGGCTGCTGGGATTACACATTTTGTTACTTTTTTCATAAATAAATGGTTAAATAATAAGAATGGTAGTGTTTAATACTTTTCATCTAAAAATACAATTTCTAAATCAAATTTATCTCTTAAATGGTAAGCAAGTAGTTTTGGTCATATTTTTTCTGTTTCATAATGTCATCAAATCATTATTGAGTGTCCAAGTTCTTTTACTAATACTAAATCAGTATGCTTAACTTCTCAAGTAAAAAATAAATCATAATTTTTATCAAAAGATTGCTTTATTATATCGGTTCATCAAGCTCAACTTACAAAAGCTATACTATTTATAAAATCTAAATTTCAAAAATTGTATAGTTTTTTTTGCAATTGTAATGTATCTGCAAAAAGTGTTTGTAAACTAGATATATGGATTTTATTATCAAATCTAAGTCAAAATCAAATAGTATTTCATTTATATTCTCAAAACTTTTCAATTGTATAGTTTTCATAAATTCATATATTTGCAGGAATTGTAGGAGAAGAAGATAATCAGAATATATTTAGAAAACCTTTTAATAATCCTATATTATTCCCTACTTCTTCATGTGCATCAAGTGGTAGATGACAAGCATAAAGGGCTATATCATTATTTATAAGTTTTTGTGCTCTTTCATATGGAACTCAAACTAAAATTTCTTCAAATCACCAATACATACCATGATGACATAATACTAAATCAACTTTTTCTTCTTTAGCTTTTTCAAATATATAAGTGGAAGCATCTACACTATACCCTATTTTTTTTATTTCTTTTTTAGAATTATCAACTTGCAAGCCATTTTTTGAACTATCTTTAAAATTATTTATTTTTAGATATTCGTTTAGGTAAGTTATTAAATCTTGTTTTTTCATAAATGAAATTTTATTTAAAATCTATTAAAATTTATTGTAATAAAAAATGGTACTTATTCAAATAATTTTATAAATTCTATAAAAAAAAGTCATTATCTAGTTAATTTAGATAATGACTTTTTTAAAAATATAAATTTTGATTTTTATTGAAATAATTTATATTTTATATTCATGTATATATTTACTAGTTTAAATCATTTTGATTCTATAAAAACTACAAGTTTATCAAAATCATTATCTATTGCTTTACTTAATTCTTTTGGATCTGAACGATGAATTAAATCTTTAAAATTTTCTGTTTTTAGAATATCAATTAATTTACTTAATATTTTTATATCAGTAATATTATCAATTAAAGTAATTAATATTTCAGTTTCTGAATTATCTATTATATTAATTAAATCACTTAATTTTTCAGTATTTGTATTATTAATTAATTTATCTAAAAATTTTGGTCTCTTATTAACTAAGTTAGTTAATTTTACTATATCTGTAATATTAATTAAATCACTTAATTTTTCAGTATTTGTATTATTAATTAAACTAATTAAACGTTCAATAGCTATAATGTTATTAATTAAACTACTTAAACTTTTTGTATTTGTATTATTAATTAAACTACTTAAACTTTTTGTAGTTATATTGTTTATTAAAAAATTTAAGTTTAAAGGATTTGTATTATTAATTAAATCAATTAATTTACTTTCATTTATTTTATAAGAAATTAATTTAGTAATTATTCAATCTTCATATAAATCATATAAATTATTTATATCAACTTTTTCTTTATTATTCAACAAATTAATAATATATTTAAAGGTTTTTATATCAATTTTTCATTCTTGAACAAGAATATTAAAATCTTTTAATCATAATCATTGATTTAATTTTTGATCTAGTATTTCTTCTTTTCATTTATCTCATTCTTGATCTGGAATTTCTTCTTTTCATTTACTTAAATTTTTAGGTAATCTCTTTTTATGAATTTCACTTAGATTTCTATCATAAACTTTATTTACAACTAAGTCAACCCTTTCTAAAGTCTCTTCTTGATATATTTTTCTAAGTTCTTCATAAATATTTTTACCTAATTTAATATTTATATGCTCTATAAATCTTTTAATAATTTCATTATTATCATCGACAGAAAGACCTGTATCAATTTTTAATTCACTTAGATTTTTTTTAACTATTTCTTTTCTAGAAATAATAATTCTTCTTAGAGTTGTTAAACTATCAATATATAAAATTTTAAATTCTTCTCATCAAGTTCAACTAAAAAAATGCTCAGTTCCATATTGATTATAAATAGGATTTTCTCAAAAAATTACTTGTACTTTTTCATAATTTGGAGTTCATTGCCATTTTTCATCATCTGATGAAAGTAAATCTGCCACACTCTTATTTAGTTCTTGTTTTGTTACATTTTGTTCACATGATAGTACATTACCAACCATTGGTCTATTATGATATTCTTGATCCATACCTAATGATTTACAAAATTGATTAATCCTCTCAGACATAATTATAAAGTTAAAAACTAATTTTAACTTTAAATATAAGTAATATTTTCTTATTGTCAAATTTATTTTATAATAGAACTTAGAAATCATTTAAACAAAGGATGTGAGTCAGTAGGACGAGATTTAAATTCTGGATGAAATTGAGATCAGATCATAAATTTGTGGTTTTTAATTTCTACTATTTCAGCCAATTCTCAATCTGGACTAGTTCAAGAAATAATAAATCAAGACTCCTGCATTGCATCTCTATATTTGTTATTGAATTCAAATCTATGTCTATGTCTTTCATCTATATCATTTTTTCAATAAACTTCATAAGCCAAAGTTCCGTTTTTTATATGACAAGGATATGATCCTAATCTCATAGTTCATCATTTTTTGTAAATTGATTTTTGTGATTCCATTATATGAACAACTTTATCTGGAGTATTTTCATTAAATTCTTCACTATTTGCAGTTTTTAAATTAAGTACATTTCTAGCAAATTCAATAGCCATAATTTGTGAACCTAAACATACTCATAAATAAGGAATATTATTTTTTCTGGCATATTCACATGATTTTATCATTCATTCAATTCATCTTTCTCAAAATCATCCTGGAATACAAATTCAATCAAGTCATTTTAATAAATTTGTTCAATCAGATTCTTCTATTAATGAAGAATCTATAAATTTTAGTTCAACTTTCTTTTTTACTTCAAATCAAGCTATTTTTAATCATTCATTTAAAGAAAAATAAGAATCTTCTAATCAATTATATTTTCAAATCATTCATATAACTACTTTTTCTTTAGAGCTTTTTATATTGTCATTCAATATTTCCCATTTTTTTAAATCAAATCAGTTATTTGGAAGTCAAAATTTTTCAAGTATCAAATCTCAAAAATGCCTTTCATTATAATTTAATGGAACTTCATAGATACTACTCACTGTTGGAGATGGAATAACATTTCTTTTATCCACACTACACATATAAGCTGTTTTTTCTACCAATTCTTCTGTAATTTTCATATCTGCTCTAAGTACTAAAAAATCTGGAGTTATACCAAAAGACATAAGTTCTCTTACAGAATGTTGAGTAGGTTTAGTTTTTAATTCTTTACTTGATGCAATATAAGGGAGTAAAGTTACATGAATATATAATACATTTTCTTTACCAAATTCACTTTTTAGTTCACGAGCAGATTCAATCAAATATGCATTTTCTAAATCTCCTACTGTTCCTCATATCTCTACAATCAAAATATCAGAATTATTTGAATTATATGCTTCTATAATCTTTTCTTTTACTAAATTCGTTAGATGTGGAATTATCTGAACAGTTTTTCATAAAAAATCTCAATTTCTTTCTCTTCTAATAAGTTCTTCATAAAATTTACCAGATGTAACAGATGATGAATTATTTAGATTTTCATCTATAAACCTCTCATAATGACCTAAATCTAAGTCCGTTTCACTTCAATCATCAGTAACAAATACTTCTCAATGTTGAAAAGGAGACATAGTTCCTGGATCCACATTTAAGTATCAATCAAGTTTTTGCATAGATACTTTATATCATCCTCATTTCAAAATTGCACCTATAGAAGATGCTGTAATTCCCTTTCCTATACCAGATAATACTCATCCTGTTACAAATATAATTTTCATAATTTTAATGTTTTTTAAAAATAAATTTTACTTTTGGTCATTGGTTTGGTATATTGTAAGTAAATATTTTTATTTACAAATTTTTTATGGCAAAAACTTATTTTTTACATCAGGATCTTGATAATTGATATACAAATAAAAATTTATATTATTTACTTTGATTTAATCCTACATTATGAACTGTAATTTTTGATGATGAAAAAGTTAATCTTGTTTTTGATGCTAGATACTTCTGAAAAATCCAAAAGATACCTAAATCTAGATTTAAAAAAGTTTTTTGAAATAAAATGGAAATCAAAAATATACTTCTTAATATAGATTTAGAAATAAAAATAGATAAATTAATTAAATGAAAAGAATTGATTATAGAAAAGAATTTACCTACTTGTATGTATAAAAAATTGAAAGAGTTAAAACCAGAAAAAATAGAAATGATAAGTAATATCTTTGCTAAAGAAAGAATTATAAAAAAAGATTGTGAAATAAATAAAATCAAAAAAGCAATTACAATAATTAATAAAGTTTATAGAGAAATCTATAGCAAGAAAGAAACTTTGATTTGAAAAACTGAAAGAGAGGTAAGGAAAATGATTATAGAACTGATTATTACAAATTGATGAGATGAAGAAAGCTTTCCTACAATTGTTGCATTTTGAAAAAATAGTGCAATTCCACATCATGAAGCCTGAAATACAAAAATATCAAATTGACCATTATTAATTGATATGTGAGCAGTTTATCAATGATATCTAAGTGATTTTACAAGAACTTTTTGGGTTTGAGAAAAAAATGATGATTATATAGAATTTCAAAAAATTCTAAAAATTGTTATTAATGCACATAATTTATGAAAAAATAGTGTAAAAGAATGATTAAATTGAAAAGAAATAGATAAATTGGTTAGAGATTATATATGAAGTTTTTGATATGCTAAATATTTTACACATTCAACATGACATTGAATCTGACTTCAAAACCATGAAGAACCATGGATTTCAGAAAGAAAATGAGATAAAAAATTGGAAAAATGAATGGTATTTACAATAGAACCAGGGATTTATTTACCAAATAAATTCTGAGTTAGATGGGAAAATATAATTATTATTTAATTTCTTTAATAAGGATTATCTTTTCAAAATTTTAATACAGTTAATACATGACCTTTTCAAGTATAATTAATAACTTTTAAATTTTTATTTTTTTTCTTAATTTCTTCTATCAACATATTTCAATAAAAAGTAGGAATAAATAAATCATGTGATGCAAGATGAATTTCTATATCAAAGTTTAAATTATCCAGATTTTCTATTGGGTTTGTTCATTTTATTATAAAATCATATTTTTTTCAATTTTCTATACCATAAGCCATGGAATCTCTTTTTATATGCTTTGTTGCAATTCAATCAAAAATAGCCCCTCAAAGATAAGATCAAGGTACAACAGATACAAGTTTATTGACATTGAAATGATTAGCAACATAAAAACCAGGATAATTTCAAATACTTAGTGCTAATACATTGAAACTTTGTAAATTAAGAGATTTTATATCATTTACCAATGATAATAATAATTGTTTTGATATGTTAGGATCTAAATTTGCTAAGCCAATCGGTCATGTATAACAAATAATTCTTCATTTTTTTGGAATTAATCATAATTTTTCTGCCTCTTCAAAATGCATTCTCCATGGTAAAAAACAAACCCATACAATTTGATTATCTCCATTTTGAGTTTCTATTCTTTTATATGAGATAAGGTCCATTTTTTTCTCTCTTTTTCATTGATTTATTTTATTTACAATTATATCAAATACTCAAAAATCTTTAATTTTATATATAAAATCACCCATAAAACATTTTAAATTTTATTAAATTACTTTTATTTTATACCTCAAATCATCTACATTTCATGCTCATAAAAGCAAAATAATCGATGAGTTAGGATTTTTTGTATCATAATCAAGTATTGATTTTAAAGTATTTTCAAATCAATTTCAATCAAATTTATTTGGATGATTTATAAGTTCTATTAGTTTCTCTGAGTTAATTTTTTCTTTGTCTTCAAAACTATCTCTTGATTCATATATATCTGGGATAATTAAAGTATCAGCACTAGAAAAACAATCTTTAAATCATTCTATTAAATTCAGTGTTCTATTATATTGATGTGGTTGAAATACTACAAAAAGTTTTTTATCTATATTTTTTTGTTTTAAAGCATCAAGTGTAAGAGTGATTTCAGTTGGGTGATGTCAATAATCACTCATAAGTATATTTCAATTATCTGTTGTTCAAATTATCTCACTTCTTCTCCAAACTCAGGTATAGTTTTCTAGAGAATTTATTATATCTTTATCTTCTAAATTAAGTATTTTTCAAACTGCAAAAGCTATTTTTGCATCAAATTCTATATGTTTTCAAGGAATTTGAAGTGAAATTTTTGGAAAATTAATTGTTTCTTTTTTTCAATCTATATGAGCAATTAAATAATTGTCATTATTAATTATTATATAGTTTATATCATTTCTTAAATTAAAAAGCTTCATACTTGAAGTACAATTTGCATTAAGTAATGCATATCATCATGATTTTATATTATCTAAAAAAGTTTTAAAAGCACTTTCATAATCCTCTAAATCATTATAATAATCCAAGTGATCTAAGTCTATGTTTGTAATTATTCCAATAAATGGAGTATAATTAATAAATGCTCTTTTATATTCACAAGCTTCAATTACAAAATAATTAAAACTATGTCATCCTGAATTTATTTCAGGATCTTTAATGCTTTGTTTTGTTGTAATATCTTGTATTATAGATTCTGAAACAAGTTCAGAATGACGATTGTAAAAATTTTTATTTCCAAATTCTTTTAACAATGTTCAAATTATACTTGTAAAATTTAAATCTGTATTTTTAAGCATAATTGAAATCATTGATGTAGTTGTTGATTTACCATGACTTCATGAAATCGCAATAAGTTTTTTTTCATTTGCTATTGAAGCTAGAGATTCTGGATAAGAAATAGTTTTGATTCATAAACCTCTTGATTTAATTATTTCTTCTTGGATATTAGGAATTGCCTCAGTATAAATAACTAAATCAAATTCACTAGTAATTCTTTTTTCATCTTCTCATATTATTATATCCATTCATTCTTTTTTCAAAGTTTCTACTAATTCACTACCATATTTATCACTTCAAAAGACTTGCCATCAATTTTCGTTGTAATATCTAGCAACTGCAGATATACCAATTCATCAAATTCCTATAAAATATACTTTTTTCATATTTTTTTAAATTATATCTATAATATTTAACTGTAAATTTTTTCTACCATTGTAATTATCTAAATTAAGTTCAAAAATAATAGAAATATCATCAGATTTTTTTATTTTATCCATAAATTGTCACATTCCAAAAGCAAGTATTTTAAAACCATATTTTGTCTCAAATTTGATATGATCAATTCATTGTCATAAATAAGCAACTTTTCAGTAATTAAAATCTTTTACCATAAAAACTGGCTTCAAATTTCAAAGTCAAAAAGGTTTAAATACATTGACTTTATCAAGAAAATTAAATCAAAGCTCTTCTATTTTTATTATCTTATCAATAGAAATAGTTTTTTTATGTTCAGTAAAATCAATTTCATTTACATCTGCTAAAATCTTATCTTTAAATTCTGGGAAATTTTTCTTTAAAATACTAAATCAAGCGGCTTGTTTATGTCAACCAAACTTTAAAAAATATTTTTCATATTTTTCTAGTATTTTCACTATAGAAAAAAATTCAGGACTTCTACAACTAGCGACAAATTTATCATCTTCTTCTTTTAAAACAATAGATGGACGATAAAACTTTTCTGTTAATCTTCAAGCTACAATTCAGATAATACCATGAGTTATCTCAGTAGAATGATAAAAAATAATATTGTCATTTTCATTTATATTTAAAAGTGATTCCTCAAAAAAATACTTTGTTAAGTCTTTTCTTTTTTCATTTAATAATTCTATTTCTTCTATAGTTTCCTCCACACTATCACTATTATTTAGTATCAAATTTATTGCTTTATATGGAGTATCCATTCTTCAAGCAGCATTTAGTTTTGGTCAAATTAAAAAACTAAATATATCACTATCTAAATCATCATGTATTTTTTGTTCTATTAGTTTTCTCAATCATCTTGATCTTGATTTTTTGATTTGTTTTAATCAGGCTTCTACTATAATTCTATTTTCTCAAATGAGTAACATACAATCTGAAACTGTTCAAATAGCCGTTATATCAATAGTTTCTTCTATATATTTTTTTACTTCTTTTTTTTCTAAAAATTCTAAAGCCAGAGCTGACATAAGTTTAAATGCAACTCAAGCTCCTGATAAATGTTTAAAAGGATAATTACAATCTGATCTTTTTGGATTAATTAAAGCAATAGCTTCATCTGGAATTATTTCAGGAACATCATGATGATCAGTTATAATTACATCAATTCATTTAGATTTCGCATATTGTACTATTTCAGCATCTCTTGTTCAGCAATCTACAGTTATAACCAAATCAACTCAAATAGATTCAAATTCATCTATAAAATAATCTTTTAGACCATATCAATCGTTGATTCTATGAGGTAATCTATAACTTGCAACAATTCATACCTTTTTAAAAAAATGCATTAAAATAGAAGCACTAGTTACTCAATCTACATCATAATCACCAAAAATCATAACTTTTTGTCAAAGCTCTTTTGCTTTCTTAATTCTTTCCACAGCTTCTTTCATACCAATAAGCAGGTATGGATTATGTAAATCATCCAAAGAAGAATTACTATTAAAATCTCAATTAAATCTTTTTAAAAGTATTAATTCTATATCTTCCAAGGCTTCATTTTCATCGCATTTAATTATATTTCATTTAAAACTTAAATTTTGTTGCATTTTTTTATTAAATTATATCTTTAATCAATTTTTATCTACATACTCCTTTGCTTTGACTACAAATTCTAAATCTCTATCATTCTGCTTAATTCAGTATGGATTTTTTGTTACTTTTGATTTAAATAGACTTATTGCTTCTTCTAAAGTAACCCAAAGTAGTTTAAAATTTCTGGATTTTTCAAAATCAGTTAGATCTAATCAACCACAATCACCAATTTTTTTAGATATAAAACAAGTTGAGATATGTTTTAAACTTTGGTTTATAGGATCTACATAACTAGAATTTCATAATGTTGAAATAACATCTATTGCACATCCAGCTTCTTCTTTTACTTCTCTTACAAGTGCATCTACTTCTAATTCTCATTCATCAATTCAACCTCAAGGAATTTTATAAAATTCTCAATTATCAACTGATATTATAGCTACTTGTCATAAATCATTCAATATAACACTTCTTACAGCAAATCTATTTTCTAATTTATTTTCATTTAAATTATTCATATTTAACAATTAACTATAAAAGTAAGTACAACTTACTTTGCTTTATTGATGATTATCAATTTTAAAAATTACTAAATTTCAATCATTATCAAAAGATCACCAGGCTCTATATTTTTTATTTATTCTGAAATACCAAATATTTGATCCTTTTGGATTTCTTTCTTTGAAATAATTTTTTAAATTATTTCAAAATAATATGTTTATTTTAGCTTTTTTATATTGAATCAATAAATTTCTTTTTTGTAAAAAATCAAGAATTCATTCATCTTCAAATATATTATTTAAATTGTTCATAAATTATATATTTGTAAATAAAGATTTATCTTTTAATAAAGCTTTTTTTGATAAATTAATTAATTCTTCATTTAATTCATCTTGTTCAGCCTCATATAAAATTATATTATTATCTTGATTTACAAAATTTCTAAGTTTTGAAAGATGAGAATAATTTATTTTATTTCAATATCTTTTTACTAAATTTTCTGGAACTCATTCAATTGTTATTGTTGCCATACTCTTTAAGAATTAGTTATAAAACTATTAACAGTATAATTATATTTTTATTTTTGTAAAAAAAATATTTTTACCCAACTATTTTTAATAAAATTAAACCTATAATTCAGAAAAACATTGAAAATAAAAATCATCACATAACTATTTTTCAAAATCTTTTTTCACCAAATCTCCATGCTAAAGTTCATTTAACTATATTGTTTGATAATACTGCTACTATTATTGTCATACTAGCAACTCACGATAGTAATCCTCAATCTCTTGCATTAACTGCCATTGTTTGACTTATAGCATCTACATCTGCAAGTCAAGATATTATTCATAAAGCATAATAAAAGTAATCTCACCATATATCTTTATATTCAGTTCAAACTGCTGCTATGAATTTAATCATAAGTACAAATAATGCAAATTTGATTGCTGGTCATACAGTAAATGGACTTTTATAATTTGATTCTATTTCCAATTTTTCATTAAGTTTTTCCTTTCTTGACTTATCATAAAAATAATATATATAAATTCACATAGACATAAGCATCAAAATAGCAGGAACTGTAATAGCATTTAACATATTTATATTAAATAAAAGCACTATCAATATTACTCTTATAAACATTATTGCTGAAGCTATAAGTGTTCAAACAACATATAAATCTATATTTTTTTTATCTTTTTTAGAATTTTCAGTCATAGATGCAGTAACCGCAGTAGATGAAATAAGTCATCCTATAGCTCAAGAAGCTATTATACTATTTTTTTCTCAAATAATTTTTGAAAGGATATATCATACATAACTAATTGCAGACATCAAAACTACAAAAAACCAAATTCAATAAGGATTGAAGAAATTTATATTTAAAATTGAAATATTAATTGTATCTGAGGAGTATCATAAAAAGTGTAAAACTTGAAATATAGAAAATTTTTCATCTGGAAGTAAAGGAAGTATAACAAAAGAAATGACAGCAAATTTGACCGTATTACTAAGCTCTTCCCTACTTATTTTTTCTTTTATTTTATTTAAAAAATCTTTTAATGATAATATAAAAGTTATAATTAGAGAAATTATTATTGCAAATTTAGCAAATCATAATACTACAAAAACTCATAAAAAATAAGTTAAAAACACAGCTATTTCTGTAGTCATACCTAATTGTCATTCTCTAAAAAGTGAGTAAATATAAGAAGATAAAGTAAAAGCTCAAAGTACAATTAATGATGCAATAAGTATAAAATGAGTTCAAAGTATAATATCTAAAGCAACACTCATTCATCAAAAAAGTGAAATCAATGCAAATGTCCTAATTCAACCAAAAGTAAGTCTTTCTTTTGAAATTTCGTTTCCTTTTTTAAATATATCTCTTTCTGCTCAAACAATACCTCAAAGTAAAGCTGCTAATAATAATTGTAAGATAAGTGTTACTAAATCCATAAAAGTTAAATAAGAAATAAAATAGTGATATTTTTCTAAATTTAGTCTAATAAAATATTTAACTAAATCAAATTTTTATTGTAAACTTCTTCCGACTATATATCAACTTGTCCAGGCAAATTGTAAATTATATCCTCAAGTTTTTCCAGTTATATCAAGTATTTCTCAAGCAAAATAAAGTCAAGATATAAGTTTTGATTCCAAATTATTTGTTAATTCATCTATTTTAACTCATCATCAAGTTACTTTTGCTTCTTTCCAAGTTCTATAATCTTGAAGTTCTAAATCTATTTTTAGATTTTCATCATTTAAATTAAAAAAACTAACTACTCTTTTTGGTGTTTTTTCGAGATTAAAACTTAATCTTAAAATAATATTTTCTTTTATAAATGATCTTGTAATATAATCATTTTTTTCATTTTCTAGGATTTTTGAAAAATCTAAATTAGAAGTAAATTCAGTTAAATCAAGAGAATTAATATATTCTCAAATAGCTATTGAAGAATTGAAAATTATAGGTCCCGAAAGTCAAAAATGAGTAAAAAGTAATGGTCAAACTTCAAAGTAAATAGTTTTTTTTGAGATATTTGAAATAATTTCTAATTTCAAATCAGTACTTACTCAAGATATCGAAGTTAAATCTTTTTTTGTTACCAAAGAGCAAAGTCATCTGTGTGGAGTTATAATTGTATGACCAAAGTTTTTGGCCCAAATATATCAATCTCATGTAGTTCCAACATGACTAAAACTTTTTCATCAAGTAGTTATTACCAATTTATCGCAAGTATATTTATCTCAATTTTCTATAGATATTTCAAAATCTCCCTTTAATTCGCCCTTATTAAGGGGAATATAATTTTTTAATATATCAATAACTCTAGAGTTATAAATTATATCAGTTTTATTTTGTTTTGATTTTTTTATAAGTAAATCAAGTAATTGTTTACTATTTCAACTCTCTAACAAAAGCCTTCACCTATCTTCTTCTGTTATATTTATTCAATTTTCAGTAAAATATGAAATAATATCATAGTTATTGAATTTATTAAACATACTTATAAGGGCTTTTTTATTTTGACCAAAATAATCTCTTTCTGGCTCAATATCAATATTTGAAACATTGGCTCTTTCTCATCAAGAAAGCAATATCTTAGCTCCGGGAGTTTTATTTTTTTCTAAAATTAATTTACTCAAATTTTTTTGGCTTTCTATTGAAGTAAAAAGACCAGATGCTCAAGCTCATATTATTATTAAATCGTAGTGTTTTTGCATAAATAGTGTTTAGTTTTCAATAATTGTTTTTTCTACATCAGTTCATCAAATATTTTTAGTTACTGTGAATTTATCATTTATTCAAGTTCAAACTAAATCTAAACTTGATTTAAAAACAAAAGATGAATATCATCATAAATTTTTTAAAGATAAATCTACTCTATCGTAAGGAGAATATAAATATCAAGTAAAATTTTTCATATCTCAACTATAAATTAATCAAGTACTATAATTATTTGTAGATGAAGGAGAAGCTCAGCTATATGAAAAAATCTCATAATATAAAGGTCATCAGTTTTTTAGATATATACTTCAAGTAAAATCTGAATTTCAAGAAAATGTTAAAGTGTTATTTTCGTTGTTGTTTAGAGTATAATAATTATCTATTTTAGTTATTTTTTCAGTATTAGTAATATCTCATTCTAAATTTTTATTCACTAAATCATTTATTTTATCATTTTTATTAAAAAGTTCTTCCATAAAACTATTTAATTTTATATTTTGATTAACTTTTGTTGATATAACAACAAATGATAATGTTAATGTTAAACTTAAAAATATACTCCAGATTAAAATTGATGCTCTTAGATTAGTTTTTTGCATATACAATAAAAATATGTTAAAATATATAAAGTAATGAGTTATTGGTTTCAAAGTACCGGTTCCTCATAATTAATCTAGCTATACTTTAAATTTACATTGTTTCTTCCTAAATGTAGGAACCGGTACTGTCCTATCAATTTTATTTTCACTTATAATTAATATATATTATATGCAAACTCAAATAAAAACAACAAAAAAAACAAAAATAGACTTAGAATCTACTAAAAAAGAAGATTTGAAAAAATGGGTTCTAGCTCTAGAAAAGAAAAGTGAGTATAGTTCAGATAAATTCACAAAAATTGAAGAAAAAATCAAAGATTCTATAGCTAGACAAGTTACAGATGAAGCATTAAGTGATATAACTATAGGAGCTTTAGTTTTATGAAGTTCAGATATACATTTTGAATGTTTTGAAGGAAAAATTCAAGTAAGATTTAGAATAGATTGAGTTTTAGTTGATATTTTTACTTTAAATGCAAAAGAATATAAATTATTATTAGAAAGACTTAAATACTCAGCAAATCTAAAATTAAACATAATAAATTTACCACAAGACTGAAAATATAGTGTAAAAGTAGAAGATAGAAAAATAGATATAAGAGTCTCAATTCTTCCAACTAAATATGGTGAAAATGCAGTTTGTAGAATACTTGATTCTAAAAAAAGTATAGTCAATTTTGAAGAATTGTGATTTTTTTGGACTAGCAAAAGAATAATCGAAAAAACATTGGATAAGAAAAATGGTATGATTTTGGTTACTTGACCTACTTGATCAGGTAAAACTACAACTCTTTATACAATGCTTTCTAAATTAAATACTAGAGATAAAAAGATTATTACACTAGAAGATCCAATAGAATATGAAATGCCTTGAGTAATACAAACTGAGGTTAATGAAAAAATATGATTTACTTTTGAAAGCTGATTAAAATCTATATTAAGACAGGATCCAGATATAGTAATGGTATGAGAAATAAGAGATAATGAAACTCTAACTACAGCTGTTAATGCTTCACTAACAGGGCATTTGGTTTTATCAACACTACATACAAAAAGTGCTAGTGAGACAATAGATCGTATACTAAGTATGTGATTAAAACCATATATTATGGCTTCAGCACTTGATGTAATTATTGCTCAAAGACTAGTTAGAAAGATATGTATACATTGTAAAGTAGAAAAAGAAAAGACACCTCAAGAAATAGCACTTATAAAGGCTATGATGGAAGAAATAGATATGAAAAGTGTTTGAACTGAGAATATAAAATTATATTATTGAACTTGATGTGATAAATGTAATAATAGCGGATTTAAATGAAGAGTTTGAATTTATGAAATAATTCACATAAACGAAAGTATAAGAGATCTAATTAGATGATCTCAAAAAAGTGAGGAAATAATTAAAGCTGCGAAAGATACTTGATTTATATCAATGAAAGAAGACTGAATTTTGAAAGCTATAAAATGATTTACAACTATTGAAGAAGTACTTAGAGTTATTTAATTTTTTCTTTTTTTTCAAATAATTTTTTAAAAAGTTTTTTTATTTCTTCTTTTTTATTTCTTTTCATTTTTCAATTTTTCACTTCATATGTTTTATTTTTATCATTTTCTTTATCAATAATATTAATATGAGTAATAGTTCATTTATCATCATATATTAACCGTCTAACAATATTTCATTCTATCCTAAAAAATTTATCTTCATTTGTAATATATTTATCTCAAGATTCTGTATTACATTTTCTGATTTCTATTTCTTCTCAATTTAAAAATAATTTTTTATTTTTAAATATTGTTGAAATTTCTTCTCATTCTACCTCATATATTTTATAGTCTTCTGTAATATATCTATATAATTTTACTCATTTTTTCTTTCTTACTATTGCTTTTCTAACTTTTTTTCAATTTGGTAAAGTTTCTTCTTCAAGTAATTCTAAAATTTCACATCATGAAATTATTTTTCATATAATTAATTTATCAGAGATTTTTAAAGTAATATCCATAAGACCATCAACTAATCATACTTGTTCTCAAATAACACCATCTATTTTTTTAGATCATCAATTTAATTCTTCTGGAGTTTTTGTTAAAGAATCAGGTAGAGTATTACTTAATTTTGGAGATTTTGTCATAATTAATATAGTAAAAAATACTAACTTTAATAATAAAGTTAGTATAATATAATTTAAATTATTGTCAAACTATTTTTGCTTTTCAAAGAACATTTTACAGGCATTTATAACATGTTTAAATCTATCAGATTGAAGTTTGATTCATCAAAAATATCTAGTAACTATAAGAAGTAAATCAATAGCATTTTCTCTTTGTAATTCACGAAGTATACACATCCCAGCTCAAGTTTCTCAATCATCATTTTTTCATTCAAGTACACTTCAATTTTCAAGTTTTACTCTGTAAGCATAAGTATTGTGAGTTGCTTTTCTATAATAATCATCAGTTACAAGATTTTTCATAAATTTATCTACTTCTTGTTTTGATTTTACACTAGCTCAGACAACTGTATATTTTGATTTTCTATCTATAATTATATCTTTATAAATAATTGGAGATTTATTTATAGTAAATTCATCTGATAGACTTAGTGAGATTTGATTTGTTTGCATAATATTACTTTAATTTACTTCTTATAAACTCATTTAACTTACTTATTTCTACAAGTTCTTGTTCCATAGTGTCTCTGTATCTTATCGTAACTTTTCAAGCATCATAGTTTTCACTATCAATAGTTACACAAAATGGAGTTCAGATTTCATCAAATCTAGCATATCTCTTCCCTACACTACCTACATCATCATATTCACATACAAAATCTTCAGATAATTGTTTAAATATTGGTTTTGCAATATCTGATATTTTCTTAACTATTGGTAAGACTCAAATTGTAATTGGAGCTATTTTTGGATCAAGTTTTAAATAAGTTCTTGTTTCTTCTCATTCTCATACTATAGTATATGCATCAACCAAAGTAGCAAGGAATAATCTAGTTAATCAAACAGATGGTTCAATTACATATGGAATAAATTTTCTATTATTTACTGGGTCAAAATATGATAAATCTTGCTTTGATTCTTTCATATGTGCTTTTAAATCAAAATCTGTTCTATCAGCTATTCCCCGAAGTTCTCACCAACCAAATGGAAATTTGAATTCTACATCTGTTGTAGCATTGCTATAATGAGATAATTCATCTTTGTCATGATCTCTAAATCTAATAGATTCTTGTTTTAATCACAAAGTTTCAAGTAAGAATTTTCTACAAGCTTCCTTCCACTCTGCATGTACTTCCAAGTCTTTACCAGGTTCACAGAAATATTCTATTTCCATTTGTTCAAACTCTCTAGTTCTAAATATAAAATTACCTGGAGTTATCTCATTTCTAAATGCTTTTCAAACTTGAGCAACTCAAAATGGGATTTTTTTTCTACCCGTTCTTACTATATTTTGAAAGTTTACAAAGATTCATTGAGCTGTTTCAGGTCTCATAAAAATAGTTGCACTAGAATCATCAGTAACTCATTGGAAAGTCTTAAACATCAAGTTAAATTTCTTTATATCAGTCCAATTTCATTCTTTTCAATTATTTGGGTTTTTTACTTTTTCTCAAACCATAACTTCTTTTTGTTTTTCAATGCTCCATGATTCAGGAAGTAAGTTATTTATATCATATTTATCTTTTAATAATTTTGTTACATCAGTTCAAACTTTTTCTAAATTATTAATCAAATCTTCCAAAAGTTTATCTGCTCTAAATCTCTCATTTGTATTTTTATCATCAATAAGTGGATCACTAAAACCTCATACATGCCCACTTGCTACCCAAACTTGTGGATTCATAAGTATTGCAGAATCAAGTAACATCATATCATCTTTTTTTTGAACAAATTCTTTTATCCACAAATTTTTTATATTTTCTTTCATTCTTGCTCCATAAGGACCATAATCCCAACTATTTGCAAGTCATCAATAAATCTCACTTCAAGCATATACAAATCATCTATTTTTAGCCAGATTAACAATATCGTTCATTTCTATTGGTTTCATAGTTTTTAAAGTTATAAAGTAAAAGAGTTTAATAATAATTATTTTTAATGCTCTTTGTTGTCATCCTGAGTTTTTACGAAGGATCCATTTAACACTGATAATTGAACTAACAATGCTTTAAGGGATTCTTCGTTTTGCTCAGAATGACAGTTAGTTATTGTTATTTCATTGCAATTACATCAATCTCTATATCACATCATTGTTTTACAGTATTAGAAATTTCTATAAGTGTAGAAACTGGTTTTGAATTTGCAAAATATTTGTTTCTAATTGGAGAAATTTTTGCAAAATCTTTAATATTTGTCACATAAATTACAGCTTTAACTACATCATCTAAAGTCATTCATCATTCTTTAAGAATTGCTGAAATATATTCAAATACACACTCAGTTTGTTTTTCTATATTGTCTGGAGCAATAGGTTTTCATTCATTATCTTGAGCTATTTGTCCCGTAACAAAAATCATTTTTTTTGCTTTTGTTAAATCAACTTCAAGTCAAGGAGAATATGAAGCCATTTTCTGAGCTGAATTTTTTGGATGTAATTGTTTTTTCATATAATCTAAATTAAAATGTAATAAATTGTAGCCAATGCTAATAACAAATTTTTATGATTCTGAAACTAGTTCAGAATGGCAAAGTAATTAGCCTCGTTTATTTATATATCTCTCAACATATCTTTTCTTTAAAAAAGAAATAGATAGTGTAGAAAGTAGGAATCAAAAAGTTGGAATTATAGCATTTAAAAATGGTTTATCAAAATCAAGAAGTAGCATAACCAAACTTATTATTACATAAGTTAATATTAAAATAGATACTTTTCTTTCAATTGAAGTTTCCCAAGCTTTTTCGGCTTCTACTTTTTTATTTCTTGATTTAATTTTATCTATTTCTTTTTCTAAATCTTCTATAGTTTTTTTTGACATAACATTTTTTAAAAATTAAAAAAGACCCCAAAAACTTATAATTTAATATAAGTTCTCGGGGTCCTAGCTTTTTTAATTATTATTTAAGCTGATTTGGACGGTTCCACCCAAGTTCCTTGTGAATAACACAAGACACTTTTATTATTTTAAAAACTTCTACATAAGTTTCCAAGCTTATATCTACAAAGATTTTTAAATCTCATTAACAATATATTCTATAAATATTTTTTGTCAAAAATTATTTAACTTTTACTTCATCACTGTAAAGTATAAAATTTCTATAATCTAGATAATCAGAAAAAGTCTTTGCAATAACAACAAATATAAATCATCTTTTAGCATCTATAGTTCATTCTACATCACCATTAATAAGTTTTAATTCATAGGCACTATTTACATAATCTTTTACCCAATCTCCAGTATTGAACTTTCTATCTAAATTTCTAGCTTTAAATATAAGCTTCAATACTTCAGAAACTGTTATATTATCATTTGGTCTAAAAGTTGCATTTGCACTTATAAATCAAGCTTTTAAAGCTGCTTCAATATATTTACACCCCCAATCATCTTCTACATCTTTAAATTTCTTTTCACAAGTATTTTCAACTTTTAAGAATGCAACATTTGCAACTATTTTCATTGCTTCTTTTCTTGTAATATTATCACCTATTCTATATTCATTAGTTTTTTTTGAAGAATCATTTATAAAAGATTTTGAAGCAAGATAATTTGCTGCACCAAATTGTTCAGGTTCAGTGAATGCATGCACTGAAGTAAAACTAATTGATAACAAAGCTATCAAAGATAATAATTTTTTCATATTTTATTTAGATTAAAAAATAACTCTTAGATTTTATTCATAAGAATTATTTATGCAAAAAGAATTTATAATTTTTTATAGACATCTCATCTTGAGTCAGCATTATAAAAGTAAATAAGAATTTTATTTTCTATTATTTCATATAAAAATCTATATTTTCATATTCTCAGTCTATAATGATTATTTTTTCATTTTAATGGTTTTATATCAAGATTATTTTGATATGGCGAAATTGAAATCATATCTACACAATTAATATATCTTATCGCTATATCCTATGTTTTTCTAGAAATTTATCTACAATTTTTGATGTTTCTATTCTATACATTATTTAAATATTTAGATTTTAAATCATCGACAGATAAAGTTTCTCATTTTTCTAATTCTTTTCTTGCTTTCAACCAAGCTTTGTGATTTTTTTCTGTATATTGTATATCCCAATCATCTTTTACCTCATTTGAATTAATTGGATTAACTTCAAAAATAGGTCTAGAATGAGATAAAATAATATATTTTATATTTTTTTCTTGTGCTTTTTTCCACAATGAAGAAATATTTTTTCTGTATTCATTTAAACTAATAAGTTCTGTTATCATAATTTATGATATTATGTATTAAATTATGTACATAATAATTATATTTTTTATAAAATCAAGATTATTTTCAAAGCTTTACTCAGATACTTGCTTCTAGGTAATCAAGTAAATCTGTGTATTTATTTTTAGTTTTTGTATTCATTTTTGATTTTATAGGTCAGATATTTTTAAATATAATTTCTAATTTTTGAGTAGTTTGTTTACTTATTAAACTATCAATTGATTTAATTTGAGATTTTCAGCTTGTTGTTTTGTTAAGTTTTGTTTTTGAGAGAATTAATTGTTTTGTGTAGTTTTTTGAAGTTATATCTATTTCTGATGTAGTTTTAGTTTCTCAAGAACAAATAATTTTTACCATAAACCATTTTTCATCTTTTTTTGCTGTATAAACAAAAATTTTTCAGTCTGGTGAATATGTTAATGAAGAAACTGAATCATATTTATTACTTTCAATTCAGTCTTTTACTAAGATTTCTTTATTATCTTTTTCAGCTACAAAAGCAAAACTTTTTGAATCTGATGAATATGTTAATGAAGAAACTGAATCATATCTATTACTTTCAATTCAATCTTTTACTATAAAGTTTTTTCAATCTTTTACTGCTTTAAAAGCAAGACTTTTTCAGTTTGGTGAGAATGTTAGGTAATAAATATTATCATATTTATTACCTTCAATGCCATTGTTAACTATTATTGCATAACTATGACTATATGACATAGTATTATATTCATCATTTTTAACTGTTACTGGATCAGTCATTTTCATAGCTACAAAAGCAAAACTTTTTCAGTCAGTAGAATATATTGGAGAATGTGTATTATCATATTTATCAATTTTTATATTATTTTTCATTATTATATATTTATCATCTTTTTTTGCTTCAAATATAAAACTTTTTGAATCTGGTAAAAATTGAGGATTTCAAACAGATTCATATTTATTTCATTCAATTCAATCTTTTACTATAAACATTTTTCAGTCTTTTTTTCCTATAAATGCAAAACTTTTTGAGTCTGGTGAATATATAGGTGAATATATTTCATCATACATATTACCTTCAACACCATCTTTTACAATAAACATTTTTCAGTCTTTTTTTGCTGTAATAGCAAAACTCTTTGAGTCAGGTGAATATGTAAAAGAATATATTTCATCATATTTATCAATTTCTACTCAATCTTTTACAATTATTGTTTTATTATTCTTCATAACTCCAAAATAAAAACTTTTTCAGTCTGGAGAATATGTTAAATTAGATGTTACATAACCATATGTATTAATCTCATTTCAACCTTTCATTATAATATTTTTTCAATCTTTTATAGAAATATAAGAAAACTCTTTTCAGTCTGGTGAAAATTTTGGAGATTTTACATAACCATATGTATTAATCTCAATTCAATCTTTTACTATTATATATTTACCTTTTTTTATAAGTTCATAAGCAAAACTCTTTCAATCAGGTGAAAATGTTGGAGCATATGCATTCTCAATTACCTCTTCTTTACAAGTTTCCTCAGCAAAAACAAAAGATAGATTTCACAATAAAAAAGCAGATATTAATAACAAAGATACTAATTTCTTCATAAAGTTTTTAGTTAAAAAATAACTCTTATATTTTATTTATAAGAGTTATTTTAGCAAATTAATATTTTCTAATAATTATAATTTCTCAAGTGTTCTATTCTCAAATCTAAATCTGGATGAGAAGAAAATAAAGCCATAAGTCATGATTTACGTTTTGTACTTATTTTCATTGTTGCAAGTTTTGATTTATCATCTGAAGCTTTATTAATCATCTTTTTAAGAGCTTCAAGTCAAGATATCATATTTTCTTTTCAAACAAGTCTTGCACTTCATTCATCAGCTTTATATTCTCTATACCTACTAAACCACATAACAATTGTAGAAGCTAACATTCATAAAACTAAATCTAAAACTATAGAAGTTATATAATAAATCCAAGAAGGGCCAGAGTTATCATCTTTACTAAAATATGAATCAACGATGTTTGCAATAACTCTTGATAAAAATATTACAAAAGTATTAATAACTCATTGTAAAAGCACCATAGTAACCATATCTCAACTAAATATATGTGACATTTCATGTCAGATAACTCATTTTATTTCTTTTTCATTCATCAAATCAAGAAGACCAGATGAAACTGCAACTAAACTTTTATTTTTTGTAGCCCCAGTTGCAAAAGCATTAGCTTCAGCTGACTGATAAATTCATACTTCTGGCATTTTTATACTATTTTTTTGTGATAAATCATAAACTATATCATAAACAAGTCTTTCTTTTGAAGTTAAATCAGATAAATCATTTTGATTAATTATATCAATATTATAAGCTCTTTTTGCTGACCACTTAGATAATAATAAACTTATAAAAGATCAAGCAAATCATACTATTATTGCATAAATAAAAATAGAAGTGTAACTTTGACCATATCAAGAAATCCTAAATCAGAAAAAGTTTTCTAATAATGCTATAATAATTCAAATAAGAATCATTACTGCAAGATTTGTAACTAGAAATAAAAATATTCTTTTAAGCATTTGTATGGTTTTAAATTATAAAATATTACTAAAAGTAGTTTATAGTTCAAGTGTCATTTGTCAAAAATTATTATTACTAATTGCTTCTTTTTTTTCAAATTTTTGTTCTCCCCCTCCTGATACAGGTCAATTTTCAGTTTTCTTTAAAAACAATTCAATTATTTCTAAATCATATTTTATATTGTGTCCTATTATTGTAATATCTGAATTTAAGAGATAATTAAGAAAGTCTCTTAGTTTAGATTTATCTACTTTTGGTCAATTATGTCATACATTTATATAATATATATTTTTTTCATCAAGAAGTATAGAAACTCAAACTAGTTCAGCTTTTATAATATCAAGAGAAGTTGTTTCTGTATCAAGAACAATCTCATTATATTTTTGTCATCCTGAATTTATTTCAGGATCTAATAATTTTTTTAGGTTTTCTAATCACTCATTATCCCCTATTATCTGTACTTTTAAATCTAAATCATTCCAAGTTTTTTGTACTTGTCTTTCATTATTTGGAAGTAAACTATTAAATTCATATTTTTTAAATAATTCTACTATTTTATCATTTAATAAAGCATCTTCATAAAATTTATAATGTTCAAGGTTGAATCATCATAAATCTACATCTTTTTTAATTGTAGCAAGTTTCTTTGATAAAAAAGCTATTTCACGAGCTTCAGTTATTTTTTCAAGAGTTTTTCAAGAAAGTATTTTATTTATTTCTTCATCTTCATGTGTATTTCAAGAATCTATAAAATTATAAATATCTTCTACTGTTCATATTTTATTTATAAGAGGAACTGCTTTTTTAGGTCAAATTCAATTAATTCAAGGTATATTATCTGAACTATCTCAATTAATAGCTAAGTAATCTATTATCATTTCTGGTTTTACTCCAAATTTAAGGGTTGTTTTTTCTATATCAAATGTGTCTTTTTTTATAGTATCATAGATTTTTACATTATCTGAAACTAAGCTATAAAGATCTTTGTCTCAAGAAAGTATAAAAATCTGATTTGATTTATCTTTTGATAATTTTGTAGCAAGTGTTGCAATTACATCATCAGCTTCTACCATAGGAACTTCAATTACATCCATATGAAAAAGTGAAACCATATCATTGATATCATCAACTTGAGTTCTTAGATTATCTGGCATTCTATCTCTTGTAGCTTTATATTCACTATAAATTTGATGACGAAAATTTTCTCATCTTGCATCTCTTATAAATACTAAATAATCAGGATTATCTCTAACCAAATCTTGCATAAAAAATTTAGCAACACCAAAAATAGCATTTACTTGTTTTCAATTCTTGGTAGTAAAATTTGGAATCGCAAAAAACATACGGTATATTAAAGCATTTCAATCAATTAAGTAAATTTTTTTCAAAATAAAATATTAAATTATAATAACAATATATTATTTATAATATTTCAAAAGTAAAATAAATCCCCTAATATAATTTAGAGGATTTGGCTATTTTAGTTATTTTAAGATTTATTTTGATTTATTTTTTGTTTTCTTGAAAACAATTTCATTAATTCTTGATTATTATTTATCAATGTTCTCAATAAAATTAGACTTGCCTCTTTTTCATCAGACCAAACTCATTGATCAAAATCAACACAACTTAATTGCATACTATTTGGATCTACAAGTAAATTTGGAGTCTTAAAAAAATCATATTCTAAAATATTTGATAAATCATTACTTTTACTCAATATATCTGGATTGGTTTCAGCAAATTTTGATAAACCTCCTAAATCAAGTTTTCAATCTAATTGAGAGTCTTCTTCAACTGAAGAATTAACCAAATTAAGAATTTTATACATTTGTTGTAATTTTAAAATTAATAAATGTATATTATGAATAAGTATTGGATTATCCTTAATTTCTTTTGGTAATGAACTTATTGAAAATTGAGGAACTCTATTTTGAATTGTATATTCTTTTGTTTTTATTTTTGAAGCATCCTGCTTATTTCATAATACAAAAGACGACTCAGGGATAAAATCTCAAAGAAACATTTTTAAAATCTCATATTTTTTCTTTTTATAAAGAATTCTTTTAAAATGTTCTTCATTTGTAATAGGAATTGATAAATCATGATTCCATTTTACTATATTATCTATTCTATTAATTGTTGATTTTTTAAATTCTACAACTACATTATCCTTTCACCTACCAACTGCATTCCCAAAATTTTCAATAAATGGAGTTAATTTATCTTGTTTAGCCATATTTTAAATAAAAAAATTATCTAATCTAACTTTATTTTACCATATCTATAATTAATTATCAATATTTTTTTGCATTTTTCAAAAAAACAATAAAATCATTTAAATTAAATTTTAAATGATTTTTATATGTTAAAAGATTTCACATTAATAACTAAAAAAAAGCTGACTTACGATATATTTGAAATGTTATTTGAATTAAGTGAACCTCTTGAATTCAAATACTGACAATTTATTACTTTTATATTGCCTTGAATTTGATGAAGAGCTTATAGTATACTTGAATTAATAGACTGAAATAAAATCAAACTATTAATCAAAAGACTAGAAAACGGTAGATGATGAAGTAAATTTATATGTGACTGTGAGGTTTGAACAATATTAAAGTGAGTTTGACCTGCTTGACACTTTATACTTAAAGAAACTCAAAAAAATAAACTTTTTATATGAACATGAACTTGATTTGTTCCTCTTTATAATCAAATAAATGGAGTATAGAATTATGACTTCAATCAAATTTAAAGTTGATTTTTTGACTTAAAAATCATCTTGATATATTTTATGAAGATATACTAAATAAAATCAAAAAAAATAATTCAAATTTTGATTTTGAATATTATATAAGCCGTGAAAAGGTTTGAAATCATATCAATTGAAGAGTAACTGATTTTCTTAGAGAAGAAAATATAATAAACTTTGAAGAATTCTATTTATGTTGAATTCCTAGTATGATTGATAACAGTATAGAAATATTACTAAGTTTATGAATTTCAATGGATCAAATTTTTACAGAAAAGTATTAAATCATCACATCAACTATATTTAACAGGTTATCTATAAAAAACTTATTTTTTTTATCTTCTTCTGTTTTTGTACAAAGTCTAATTACTACTGTTTTTTCTAGATCTTCACTGTTAAAATTTTGTAATAATTTATAACTATCTAAATCCATTATATCACCAGAAAAGTCTTCTTGATTATCTTCAAATTCATCTATTGATTCATCATTCTGTTTTATAGTATCAAATTCACCTTCTTTACATACTCAATTCAAGATTAGCCCAAATTTGTTTAAATCAAAATTTTCTCAGATTGCATATTCTACAAATATTGGTTTTTCTCATTTAGAATCAATAAATGAATTTGGTATCATAATATCTCAAGCATCTAAATCATTATTTCTAATTATAGAAGAAGATCCTAAAATCAAATATTTAAAAGCAATATAATGTTCTTTTACATATAAAACAGATTCATTAAAATTATTATTATGACAAAAAACTAAAACTAAATTATCTAATTCATTTTCAGTTTCTCTTTTTCATGTATAAATTTCAATTTCACTATTCTCTAATTTTTTTAAATCAAATTTAGAAATAAAAGCTTTACCTATAAATTCATCGTTTGTAAAAATAATTTTTGTATTTAAATTCATAGATTAGTGGTTAGAGATTTAAGATTTTCCTTTATTTTATTAAATCTTTTGAAAAAACAAAATTAATTATTAAAATAAATTGGATTTTTAGAACTAATAGATTGTTTGAATTTTAAAAGTACTTTAATTTAGATTAACTTTACAAATATTATGAATTCGTTTTTAATACAAATATTTTCTTTTTGAATTGCCACATTTCTGATTTGATACTTAATTACTCCATATTACATAGATTTTCTTAAAAGATTAAAATTATGAAAACAAATCAGAGAAGATGCAATGATTTGAAAAGCTATTGAGTTTTTCAAATTACATAAAGACAAAGTTTGAACTCCAACAATGTGATGAGCAATAATCCTTTTTATAATATTTTTTATGGTTATTGTAAGTATCATATTTCAAAAAATGTGATATATCAATAATTCCCTATTTAATCAAAGAGAAACTTATCTTAGCTTATTTACTCTAGCTACTGTTTGATTTTTAGGATTAATAGATGATTATATGAATATAAAATGAATCTGAAATAAATGACTGTCAGCTCGTTTTAAGATGTTTTGGTTAATTGTATTTGCACTAGCTTGAAGTTGGTGGTTTTATTATAAACTTTGATGGAATTTAACTGATATAAATTGAGATTATATAAAAACTCTTAAAATTCCTTTTAAACAAAGTATCGAATTATGAGTTTATTTTATACCTTTTTTTATATTTGTAATTATAGCTTCTGCAAATAGTGTAAACCTAACTGATTGACTTGATTGACTTGCTTGATGATTATTACTTTTTACTTATTCTGTCTATGCTTATATAACTTATGATCAATGATTATTTTTATTATCAACACTTTGTTTGGTAATAATTTGAGCTTTGATATCTTTTCTATGGTACAATGTAAAACCAGCTCAATTTTATATGTGAGATGTATGAAGCCTCGCCCTCGGAGCTAATTTATGAATTATTGCAGTACTTACAAATACAATTACAGTTTTTTTAATAATTTCATCTATATTTATATTTGAAACTATTAGTGTAATTATCCAACTAACAAGTAAAAAACTAAGACGATGAAAAAAAGTATTTCGTATAGCTCCATTTCATCATCATCTTGAAGCTATTTGATGGAAAGAAGAAACAATAGTTTTTAGAATCTGGCTTATCTGAATCGTATTATCAGTAGTTTGAATTATAGTTTATCAGTTACAGTAAGATATGTGATTTAAAATGATTAATGAATCTTTTGTCTGTGAAAATTGTGGAAAAAAAATAGAAAAACACCCTGAAGGAAGTGCTAGAAATCATTGTCCTTATTGTTTATATAGTAAACATCTTGATGAAATTCATCCTTGAGATAGACTTTCAAATTGTCACGGACTTATGAAACCAATTTGAATTGATAACAAAAAAAATAAATGATGGATGATAAAACATAAATGTATAAAATGCTCTAAAGAAATACTGAACAAACTTGCTCCTGATGACAATTTTCTTGATTTTGTAAAAGTTAATAATAAGACAATTATATATGAATAATCTACAATCATTTTTAGAAAAATATTATTCTCCAGATGATAAAATCATACTAGCATGTTCTACATGACCTGATAGTATGTATTTACTTTATGAGATACTAAAAACTACTTACAAAGATAATCTTGTAGCTTGTTATTTTAATCATAAACTTCGTATTGAAGCTGATGAAGAAGAAATATTTTTAGAAAAATTATGAAAAAAACTATGATTTCAAGTTGAAATTTGAAGTGCTGATATAAAAGCAATTCATAAAAAAGTATCAAGTAAAAGTATAGAAGAAATTGCTCGTGAAAAAAGATATCAGTTTTTGAATGCAATTTTGAATATTCACAATTCAAAATACATACTAACTGCTCATCATTTAGACGATAAGATTGAAACATTCTTTTTTAATCTTGCAAGATGAAGTAAAATCACAGGACTTATAAATATGACAGAACAAAATGGATGTATTTTAAGACCACTTTTAAATCTTGAAAAATCTAAAATACTCAATTATCTTGATGAAAATAAACTAGAATATCGTATAGATAAAACAAATTTTGATAGTGAAATTACAAGAAATCATCTAAGAAATGAAGTTATTCCAAAGTTTTGAAAAATTAATCTAAATTTCAAAGAAAATATAAATAATTTTATGAGTTATCTTGAAAATGTAAAAGAGTTTATTGATGAAGAAGTTAAAAAATTCTTAAAAGAAGATTGATTTTTTTCTCTAAAAGAATTTAAAAATAATAACTTGTTTTTGCAAAAAGAAATTATAAGATATATTTTCTTTATCAGAAATTATAATTCTACTATCTGATTATCAGAAAGTAATATAAATGAGATTATTAGATTTATAAACTGAAAACATAATAAAACAATTAAAGAGATTAAAAATCTCAAAATGAAAAAAGATGGTGATAA
This sequence comes from Candidatus Altimarinota bacterium, assembly GCA_041659565.1. Taxonomy (GTDB): domain Bacteria; phylum Patescibacteriota; class Gracilibacteria; order BD1-5; family UBA6164; genus Altimarinus. The sequence goes on from JBAZXZ010000001.1 coordinate 192,327, forward strand.
ACTTTATTATTAAATTCACTGTCATTCTGAGTGATTAGCGAAGAATCCCTTAAACAAGGTTACTGTGTATCTATTCAAGTTAAAGGGATCCTTAGTTACTCTCAGGATGACAACATAGAAAATCTTTAATCTTTCTTATTTAATCTTTAGACTTAATTTTATGATTGAACAACATAATTCACTTGCTGAAAAATTTATTAAAAAATGATTTTGGTTATATCTATTTTCTTTTATTGTGGCTCCTATTTGATATATAATCAAGATTATTTTATCAACTGACTTAGCTGTAGATGAGATATGAATAATCTATGGTGTTATGAGTCTTATGGTACTTGTAAGCTCATTCAATGACTTATGAATGGCTGAGAGTCTAAACAAATTTATTCCTGAATATATAACAAAAAATAGATATGATAAAGTAAAAAGTATATTATTTTATGCTATTTTTGCTCAGGCAATAACTTGATCTATAATCTTTTTATTATTCTTCTTTTGAGCTGACTTTCTTTGAAATCATTATTTCCATGACATAAAAAGTGTCAATATAGTTAAGATATTCTCATTTTTCTTTTTATGATCTACTTTTTTTCATGTAATCAATGTATTTTTTCAAGCTATTCAAAACACTTTTTTACAAAAAATCACAGAATTATTTAGAATGCTTTTTATACTTAGCTTTACTTTATATATGTTTTTTACTCATATATGAACTATGTTTTATTATAGTCTAAGTTGGATACTTGGTCTTTACTTTGGTATAATCATTGCTATTATTTATTTTTATAGAAAGTACTATTTAGTATATCTAAAAGATGTAAAAATAATATATTCTAAAACACTTTTTTTATCAATTTTTAAGTATGCATTGATAGTATTTTTATGATCACAAGCAAGTACATTACTTAGTCAGGTAGATATGCAAATGATTATATATATGCTTTGAAATACTGATGCTTGATACTATACAAATTACTTAAGTATAATTTGAATTCCTTTTGTGATTATTTGACCTATATTTTGATTTTTATTCCCTGTATTTTCTGAATTAGTAGCAAAAGAAGAACATCATAAAATCAAAACAATAAAATCTATTTTTACAAAAAATTTCTTATCTTTTTCTATAAGTTTTTCTATACTTTTTCTAGTATTTTGAGAAATTATATCTACTATATTATTCTGAGATAAGTTTTTACAATCGTGAATTATACTCCAATACTCTATATTATTTTTGAGTTTCAATTTTTTACTTCAGATTAACTTCAGTATACTTGCAGCTAATTGAAAAATAAAAGAAAGACTAAAAATCATACTTATAGCTTTAGTATTTAACACTGTATTAAACATAGTTTTTATAAAACTAATTTGAGTTTCATGATCAGCTTTAGCTACTTGATTTGGTTGGGTACTTATATGGTTTTTATCAGAATTAAAATTGAAAGAGTATCATACTTCATTTGATTACAAATACTTATTTAAAAATATATCTGTATTTGCTTTAATATGATCTGGAATGTATTTTTTTATTGTTCCTCTTTTTAGTAAAATAAACAATAGAATCTATGAATTTATATTTTTAACTTTTATTTCTATAGTTTATTTCTGCATTTATTTCATAGTAAATTTAAGTGATTTTAAATATTTTTATAAAGAAATAAGAAAAATAAAAACTTGAAGAAAAGAAAATATAGAATATATTTGAGATACTCCTTAAATAATAAAAATAACTATGAAAATATCTATTATATGAACTTGATACATAGGCTTAATCCAAGCAGTTTGACTTGCTAAACTTTGATTTAAAGTTACAGCATTAGATGTATTTCAAGATAAAATCGATAAATTAAAAGCTGGAATTCCAACTATTTATGAAGATTGATTAAGTGAATTATTAAAAGAAACTCTATCAAATATTAGCTTCACAACAAAAATATCAGATATTACTTGAAGTGATATAATTTTTATTTGTGTTTGAACTCCTCAAAACGATGAATGAAAAACAGATCTTTGATATGTATTTTGAGCATGTGAAGATATAAAACCATATTTAAAATGAGATGAAATTATCATAGTTAAATCAACAGTTCCAGTTTGAACAAATAAAAAAATATATAAATTATTAGATAAAAAAAATAAAGTAGTATCAAATCCTGAATTTTTGAGAGAATGAATTGCAATAAAAGATTTCTTTAATCCAGATAGAATAGTTTTTTGATTTAAAGATTTAGAAGATAAAAAAACAATTAAAAAAGTAAATGAGGTTTATAAATATTTTACAGATAAAAATATTCCAGTTTTGACTACAGACTGGCAAACAGCAGAACTTATAAAGTATGCAGCAAATAGTTTTTTAGCAACAAAAATCACATTTATAAACGAGATAGCAAGACTTTCAGATCAAGTAGGAGCCAATATAAAGGATATCGCAAGTGCTATTTGAATGGATGAGAGAATCTGAAAACAATTTTTGAATGCCTGAATTGGTTATGGTTGAAGTTGTTTTCCAAAAGATGTAAAATCACTAATTCACCAATTTAAAGAAAACGGGTTAACTTGAGAAATAATTACAAAAGTTGATGATACAAACTCATCTCAAGTACAATACTTTTTAGATAAGATATTTACTCATTATGATAATAAATTGCACGGGAAAGTTATTTGAGTACTTTGAGTAGCATTTAAACCTGGTACAGATGATTTAAGAGAATCAAAAGGAATAGATATAATCAAAAAACTTATGTATGCCTGAGCTAAGTTAAAAATATATGATTACAATAATGAAGCATTGAAAAATTTTAAAAAGTATCTTGATTGAATTATATTAGGAAATAGTAGATGATTTTTTGAAGTCGATATAGTAAATAATTTTGAAGAATTGGTGACTAAAACAGATAGTTTGGTTATAACTTTAGAAGACAAAAAAATCTTGTGAGAAAATCTTGCAAATATTAAACTTAAAGATAATATTATTTTTGATGGAAAAAATATACTTAATAAAAAAATAATACTTGATTTAGGTATTGATTATGTGGGTGTTGGGTGTTAAACCCTCACCCCTAAAAACCCCCTCTCCCTAGTAAGGAGATGGAAAATAAAAAATAATTAACTTTTAAATTATGAAACAAAAAATTATTATAACTTGATGAGCTGGATTTATTGGCTCAAACTTTTTAAATAAATATGTAATTTTATTTCCTTCTATAGATTTTATAAACATAGATGCTCTTACTTATGCTTGAAAATTGGAAAATATAAGTGAAGAAGTAAAAAATGCTCCAAACTATTTCTTTGAAAAAGTAGATATAAGAGATATAAATGAATTAAAAAAAGTTTATACAAAATATTTTCCTACAGATATAATTCACTTTGCAGCTGAAAGTCATGTAGATAATAGTATAACTAATCCAATTATTTTTACTGAAACTAATGTCATTTGAACTCAAAATCTACTTGATTGTCATAGAGAATATAATTTAAACAGATTTCACCATATTTCAACAGATGAAGTTTATGGAGATTTACCTAACTGATGATTTTTTACAGAAAATACACCTATAAATCCATCAAGTCCATATAGTGCAAGTAAAGCTGGAAGTGATTTAATAGTAAAAGCCTATGGAAGAACTTTTTGAGTTAATTATGTAATTACTAGATGTAGTAACAATTACTGACCAAATCAAGACAATGAGAAATTGATTCCTCATTTTATAGAATTACTTCAACAAAATAAACCAGTTACTGTTTATTGAGATTGATCAAATATCAGAGATTGGTTATATGTAGAAGATCACTGTGATGCTATTTGGGAAGTATTTACTCGTGCAGATAATAAATCAATTTATAATATAGGTGGAAATAATGAGTATACAAATCTAGAAATTACAAAACTTATACTACAAGAAATGTGAAAATGAGATGAATTTATAAGCTTTGTAGAAGATAGAAAATGACATGATGTGAGATATGCAATTGATGCTACAAAACTAAAAACTGAACTTTGATGGGAACCAAAAGTAAAGTTTGAAGATGGAATTGTAAAAACAATAAAATATTATTTAAATAAATAATTATGAAATGAATAATACTTGCTTGATGAAGTTGAACTAGACTTTATCCAATTACAATGTGAATATCAAAACAACTGATGCCAATCTATGATAAACCAATGATTTATTATCCTTTGTCAGTTTTGATGATGGCTTGAATAAGAGATATACTAATAATTACTACTCCAGAAGACCAATTTTGATTTAAGAGACTTTTATGAGATTGAAAAAAGTGGTGAATAAATCTGACTTATGAAGTTCAACCAAGTCCAGATTGATTGGCTCAGGCTTTTATAATTTGAGAAAGTTTTATTTGAGATGATGATGTTTGTCTAGTTCTTTGAGATAATTTATTTCATTGACAATGACTTGGTGATTTACTAAAAAATGCAGTTACAACAGTTAAAAAAGAGAAAAAATCAGTAGTTTTTGGTTATGAAGTAACTGATCCAGATAGATATTGAGTTGTAGAATTTGATAAAAATAAAAATGCTGTTTCTATAGAAGAAAAACCGAGTAATCCAAAATCAAACTTTGCAGTTGTAGGACTTTATTTTTACACAAATGATGTAATTCAAATTGCAAAAACTATTAAACCAAGTAATAGATGAGAACTAGAAATAACAACTGTAAATGAAGAATATCTAAAAAATGATACATTAAAAGTTGAGATAATGAATAGATGATTTGCCTGGCTTGATACAGGTACTCATGAAAGTATGCTTGATGCGGCAAATTTCATACAAATTATAGAAAAAAGACAATGATTAAAGATTTGATCACCAGAAGAAATAGCATATAAAAATTGATGGATAAATAAAACTGACTTAGAAAACCTAGCTAAACCATTACTAAAAAGTAATTATTGAAAATATTTATTAAATTTATTGAAATAATGTTTAAATTCATTCAAACTCCAATAAATTGACTTATTATTATTGAACCTCAAGTTTTTTGAGATGAAAGAGGTTTTTTTATGGAAACTTATTCTAGCAAAGAATTTAAATCAAATTGAATAGAAGTAGATTTTGTTCAAGATAATCATAGTAAATCAAAAGCCTGAGTATTGAGATGACTACATTTTCAAACAATTAATACTCAAAGTAAACTTGTAAGAGTAACTACTGGAAGTGTATATGATGTAGCTGTTGATCTGAGAAAATGATCTCTTACTTATTGAAAATGGTATTGAATATTATTAAGTGCAGAAAATAAAAAACAATTCTTTATTCCACAAGGATTTGCTCATGGTTTTTTAACTCTAGAAGATAATACAGAATTTGTATATAAATGTGATGATTATTATAATCCAAGCTCTGATTGATGAATTATCTACGATGATCCAGATTTAAATATTAATTGGTGAGAATATTTTGATGTTGAAAAATTAATTATTTCTCCAAAAGATAAATGACATCCTACTTTTAAAGAATTTGATACAATTAATCCATTTTAAAAAATTTGTAAAATAAAAAAAGTAGATATAATAAAGTTAATTTATAATATAATTATAAAAAATATGACTACAATATTATCAAAAAAAGATTTTAAAGTTATTTGAATAAGTTCAAAGAATCCTGAAAAAGTAATTATTGAACTTGAACAAAAAACATTAGATAGTTTGATTGGAACAAAAAGAAGAATTATACAAAAACCTGAAGATATGAATTTGAGAGAATATATTTTATCTTGAGAAATAAATAATCCTAAAAATATATCTTGAGTTTATAATAATATGGATGATTTTATTCTTAGTTTAAAATAATATTATGATAATTAAAAAACATAAATTTTTTGATAAAAGTTATTTGAAATTATCTGAAAAATTAAAAATCAAAGTAAATGATACTTTGATTTTATTTAGTGAAAATTATTCTGATAAAAAACTTAACAATCATGCTCTAAAATGAGATTTCTTATGATTAAGAAGTATAAATGTTACTTGAGATTATAGGATTATATTTAAAGATCTTTCAAATAATACTTATGAGATAGTTGAACTTATAAAAGTTTGAACACACTCAGAATTATATAAATAAATTTATGAAAAAAATACTTTTAACATGAGCTAACTGAATGCTAGCTAGTGATTTTCAAAAATACTGTTCCAAAATTTTTGAAATCATTCCATTTGATAAACAAAAGCTAGATATAACAAATATTTCAAATATCGAAAAAATAATATCAGATATAAAACCTGATATTATTTTGAATTGTGCTGCATACACTCAGGTTGATAATGCTGAAGATGTGGGAAAATTATTAAACTATGAGATAAATACTCTTTGAACCTATAACTTAGCTAAGATTTCAAACAAGTACAATATAGATTATATAACTATTTCAACTGATTATGTTTTTGATTGAAAAAATCAAAGTTGATACAACGAAAATGATATTTGTAATCCAATAAATGATTATTGAATGAGTAAATATCTATGAGAAAAACTTACTTTAGAGGAAAATAAAAATAGTATAATTGTAAGAACCAGTTGGCTTTATGGATGATGAAAAGAATTTAAAAACTTTGTAAATACTATGCTTAGATTAGCAGAAACAAAAAGTGAATTAAAAATCGTAAATGACCAATTTGGAATTCCTACTTATACTGTAGATTTAAGTCTAGCTATTTCCAAAGTTATTGAAAATATTGAAAAATATAGGTGAAAAATACTTCACTTTTCAAATTTAAGTGAAAAAGCTATAACTTGGTTTGACTTTGCTAGTCAAATCTTTAAACTAAAGCCCTCACCCCTAGCCCCTCTCCCAAAGGTAGAAGGGAAAAATAAAGAAATAAATGTAATTCCCTGTTCTAGCTTAGATTTTCCAACTAAGGCTATGAGACCGATGTTTAGTAAATTGATAAATAATAATGATATAGAGTTGAGAGATTGGAAAGAAGGATTAAGTGATTATTTAGATAATTTATAAGAAAAATTTGATTTTTTGTAAATATTATATATACCATATATATAATTATATAATACTACAGTATATGAAAACAAACTTACAAATAAGAAATTCTACAGCTGAGTTTTTGATATTTACAGCTAATACTTGAGAAAACTCAATAGAAGTTAGATTTGAAGATAAAAATATATGGCTTACTCAAAAAATGATGTGAGTTTTATTTGATGTTTCGATTCCAACTATAAATGAACACTTAAAAAATATTTTTAATTCTTGAGAATTAAATGAACAATGAGTTATTAGGGATTTCCTAATAACTGCAAATGATTGAAAGAATTATAATACAAAACATTATAATTTAGAAACTATAATTGCTATATGATTTAAAGTAAATTCTTCAAGAGCAATAGAATTTAGAAGATGGGCAAATAGAGTTTTGAAAGAATTTAGTATAAAATGATTTGTACTAGACAAAGAAAGACTTAAAAATTGAAATTATTTGTGAGAAGCCTATTTTGAAGATTTACTTTTAGAAATAAAAGAAATAAGAGCAAGCGAAAGAAAATTTTATCAGAAAATTACTGATATATTTGCTACTTCTCTAGATTATGATAGTAACTCTCCGATTACAAAAACTTTTTTTGCAACAGTTCAGAACAAACTTCATTTTGCAATTCATTGAAAAACAGCTTCTGAAGTAATAATAACAAGAGCTAATCACAAAAAAGAAAATATGTGACTTACTACTTGGAAAAATTCTCCAAATAATAAAATTATTAAATCAGATGTAAGTATAGCTAAAAATTATTTAGAAAAAGAAGAATTACTTGCTCTTGAAAGAATAGTTTCTATGTATCTTGATTATGGAGAAGATCAAGCAAATAGAAAAATACCTATGACTATGCAGGACTGGGAAAGTAAACTAAATGCTTTCTTACAATTTAATGAAAGAGAAATATTATCTTGAAGTTGAAAAATTACTCAAGAAATAGCAAAAGCTTTTGCTGAAAGTGAATTTGAAAAATATAGAATTATTCAAGATAAAACATACGAAAGTGATTTTGATAAATTATTAAAATCATTAGAATAATCGTAAAAGAAAAATATTTCACTTTTCAAATTCTAGTGATAAATCTATAACTTGTTTTGACTTTGCTAAAGAAATCTTTAAACTAAATTTGAAAAGAAACAAATGTAATTCCCTGCTATAGCTTAGATTTTTAGAACTAAAGCTATTAGACCTATGTTTAGTAAATTGATTAATAATAGTGATATTGAGTTGAGAGATTGGATGGAAAGATTATGATGTTATTTATATAATTTGTAATTTATTTTTTAATTAATTTTTTATGCAAGTAGTAATATTGGCATGATGACTTTGAACTAGACTATCGGAAGAAACAACTTTAAAACCAAAACCAATGGTTGAAATAGGATGAAAACCTATTTTATGGCATATAATGAAAATATATTCACATTATGGATATACAGACTTTGTTATTTGTCTATGATATAAATGATATTATATAAAAGAATGGTTTGCTAACTACTTTTTACATAATAGTGATGTTACTTTTGATTTAAAAAGTAACGAAATGACTATTCATAATAATAAATCTGAAGATTGGAAAGTAACATTGGTCGATACTTGAGACAATACCTAACTTGATGAAGAATAAAAAGAGTAATAGAATGATGATATATAAATTGAGATGATTTTATGATGACTTATTGAGATGGAATAAGTAATGTAAATATTGAAGAATTAGTAAAATTTCATGAATTAAATAATAAACTGGCTACTTTAACAGCAGTTCAACCAGAATGAAAATTTTGAAAATTATGACTCGAATGAAATAAAATATATGAATTTGCTGAAAAAAAAGATAATGAAGACTCATATATAAATGGTTGATTTATGGTTTTAAATAAAAAAATTGTCAAATATATTTCTTGAGATGAAATGCCGTTTGAAAAAGATCCACTAGAAAATATAGCAAAAGACTGAGAACTTATGGCATATAAACATAAATGATTTTGGCAAGCAATGGACACTTTGAAAAATAAACATGATTTAGAAGAAATGTGGAAAAATTGAAATACTCCATGGAAATTATGGTAATAAAAATTAAAATATGATAAATAAAGAAAAAAAAATACTTATAACCTGAGCCTCATGATTTGTTTGAGGTAATTTAGTTAGAAGTTTAGTTAATCAATGATTTAAAAATATCAATATTATAGTTAGAGAAACTTCAAATTTATGGAGATTGTATGATATCAAAGAAAAAATAAATATAAATTATGTTTCACTTCTAGATATTGAAAAATTAAATTTATATATATTTGATCTAAAACCTCAAATTATTTTTCATCTAGCTGCAGCATGAGCTAATATTGGTAGAGATAGTAGATGAGTAATTGATATCTTTGAACAAAATGTCTTGTGAACTATAAATCTAATAAATGCATGCAAGGAAGTTTGATTTGAATACTTTATAAATACTTGAAGTAGTTCTGAATACTGACAAAAAGATACTCCTATGAAGGAAACTGATGTACTAGAACCAAATAATGAATATTGAATAACTAAATCTACTACAACAATGTATTCAACTTTTATTTGAAAAAAATATAATTTATCTATTTATACATTTAGATTATTTTCAGTTTATTGATATTTCGAAGATAAAAAAAGACTTATCCCTACTTTAATTCAAAATTACTTAAATTTAAAATCTTCTAATTTATCAACTCCAAATTCAGTAAGAGATTATATTTTTATAGATGATGTTATTGAATATTATTTGAATATCGACAAATTATCCTGAGATTTTTGATGAATTTACAATATATGAAATTGAATTCAATATAGTATTTGAGAAATCGTTGAAAAAATAAAAAATATATCAAAATCAAATATTAATCCAGTTTACTGAGTAGAATCTATTAAACAAAATGAACCTAAATTATGGGTTTCAGACAATAAAAAAGCAACTGATATATTTTGAATAAATCATACCTCAATTGATAAATGATTAGAAAAAACTTATAATTGGTTTAAAAATAATTTACAATTTTATAAATAAAATATATGAAGACTTCTGATTATATAATTAATTTCATAGAAAAACAATGAACTAATTGTATTTTTAGTATGTCATGATGAATGATAACACATTTAGAAGATTCTATATTTTTAAATAATAATCTTAAACTTATATCTCTAAAACATGAGCAATCATCAGCTTTTGCTGCAGAATGATATGCTAGGTCTACATGAAAAATGTGAGTTGCTATGTGAACTAGCTGACCATGAGCAACAAATATGATAACATGAATTGCTAGTGCTTTTTATGATTCTATTCCTGTACTTTATATTACAGGACAAGTTAATACTAATGAAATTACACAAAATCTAAATATTCGTCAAACTGGTTTTCAAGAAGCAGACATAGTTTCAATAAGTAAAAAAATAACTAAATTTTCTTATCAGATAAAAAAATCTGAAGAAATTAGATATATTTTAGAAAAAAGTTTTTTTCTTGCAAATCACTGAAGAAAATGACCTATATTATTAGATATTCCAATGAATATCCAAAAAGAGGAAATAAATGAAAATGATTTAATATCTTTTTTTGATAGTGAAGAATATAATAATTTTGTTAAAATTTTAAATTATGATAAAAATATTAATTATTTAGAAATAATTAATTTATTTAAAAAATCTACTAAACCTATAATTTTAGTGTGATGATGAGTTAAATTTATAAAAAATAAAAACTATATAAAAGACTTAAGTGAAAGATTTAATATTCCAATAGTATCATCATTAATGTGACTAGATTCAATAAATCATGATTTTAAAAATTATATTTGAATGATATGAAGTTATTGAAATAGAGAAGCAAATATATCATTAATGAACTCTGATTTAATATTAGTTTTATGATCAAGATTAGATATAAGACAAACTTGAGCAGATAAAAATAAATTTATAGAAAATAAAACAATAATTCATGTTGATATTGATAAAAATGAACTTTGATATAATATCAAAAAAACTCAATTTAAAATAAATCAAGATTTAGATGTTTTTTTAGAAACATTATTAGATTTTATAAATAATAATAATATTTCTTTAGATTTTTATAAATGGAAAACAAAAACTTTAAAAATAAAAGAAATTATTTCTAAAACAATAAATAAAAAAGATAATTGATTTCATAATCCTTCATATATACTTGGTATTTTGTCTAAATGAATTAAAAAAGAAAAAATCATAGTAAATGATGTATGACAAAATCAAATGATTTCATCAACCGTATTTAATTTAAATTCAAATGATGAAATGTTAAATAGTTGATGACTTTGAAGTATGTGATTTTCATTACCTACCTCAATATGAGCTTCGATATCAAATAAAGATAAATTTATAATCTCAGTGAATTGAGATGGTTGATTTCAAATGAATATCCAAGAACTTGAAAGTATAAAATACCATAATTTACCAATATTAATAATAATTTTAAATAATAACTCCTTGTGAATGGTTAGAGAATTTCAAGATTCATATTTTGAAGGAAGAAATATATGAACTGTAATATGATATTCTTGTCCTAACTTTAAAAAAATAGCAAAAGCATACTGAATAGATTATTTCAAAATATGAAAATGAAATTTTAAATGAATATTAAAAAAATGTTCCGGAATTAATAAACCAACAATATTAGAAATAGAACAAAATCCTAAATCATCTATAACAAAAGTTATGTTTGGAAACACAATAGATAACCAATCACCTGAATTAGATGATAAAATTAAAAACAAAATAAAAATATTACTATCTAAATAAAATACTATGTCTAATTTTTACAAATGAAAAACTATATTAGTTACATGATCAACTTGATTTAAATGAAGTTGGTTATCTTTTTGGCTTCATAATTTATGAGCAAATGTTATATGATATTCTTTAAAGATAAATACTGAACCAAATTTATTTAATGCAATTAAATTAGAAGACAAAATAACTCAAATTATTTGAGATATAAATGATTTAGAAAATTTAGATAAAGTTTGTGATAAATTTAAACCTGAAATAATTTTTCATCTAGCTGCTCAACCACTTGTAAGAGATAGTTATGATAATCCAGTTTATACAATGCAAACAAATGCAATATGAACAGTAAATATACTTGAAATAATGAGAAAAAAAGATTATATTACATGAGCTGTACTTATAACTACTGATAAAGTTTATGAAAACAAAGAATGTATACGGCCATATAGAGAAAATGATAGATTATGATGATTTGACCCTTATAGTAGTAGTAAAGCAATGGCAGAAATAGCAATTGATTCATATAAAAAATCTTTTTTAGATAAAATGTGAAAAAAAATAGCAGTAGTTAGAGCTTGAAATGTAATTGGATGATGAGATTGGTCAAAAGATAGACTTATTCCAGATATAGTAAAAACTATAATGAATAATGAAGAACTAACTTTAAGAAATCCAAATGCGATAAGACCTTGGCAATATGTACTTGAAGCACTTTATTGATATTTGATAATGTGACAAAAAATATTAGAAGATGATAAATATTGTCAATCTTATAATTTTTGACCTGATTTTAATGACACAATGAAAGTAGAAGATTTAGTCAAAAAATCTATTAGTATACTTTGAAAATGAAAATATAAAATTGAAATAAGTGATAAGAATCCTCATGAAGCATGAGTTTTACTTCTTGATAATACAAAAGCTAAATCTCTACTTTGATGGAAACCAAAATACAATGTTAATGAAGCTTTAGATTTAACACTTAATTGGTATAGAGATTTTTATGAATGAAAAAATATGGAAGATATTTGTTTAAGAGAAATAAATAAATTTAATTTTTGAATAAATGACTAAAGAACTAAAATATTCATTGCCTGACTTTTATTGATTTTCTTTTCCAACAAAAGATATAATCAATTTTTGACTAGAACATAACTTAGTTGATTCTCCTTGATTATTAATGCATACTTTTTTATGTAGAATATTAACCTTGTATTTATCTAAAAATTTACCAAATGATATAGAAATTGATTTAGATTTAGCATTATCTCTAACTACAATTTATCATTTTTCTAGACAAGAAGCTGATTATTGAAAGATTTGAAAAAGTAAAGACGAAGAAACTAATAAATTTATGGAACAAAATTCAGATATAGATTATGCTATTTTCGAAGCTATGAAATATTGATTTGATGAAAGTATTATAGAATGAACTAAACACTTTATAATTAATCCTAAAACTAGAGAAAATTATTTTCCAAATGAAACTTTAGAAACAAATTGAAATATTAATTGGACAAGAGCTATTCCTATGTTGGCAAGTTGGTTAACTACTTGATCAATAATAAATACAAAGAAAAGATTTGATGATCTAAAAAATAGAAGAAGTTGAGAAATATGAAAACTTGAACTAGATAATATAAAAGAAAAGTTAAATTCTTGAATTAATATTTGAATCCCAAAACAAATATTAGATGTAGCTATTAGAGAAAATAATTTTGATGTAAAATCAGAAAATGAGTTACTAGATTTAATAAAATCTTGAGAAATAACTAATGAAATAATGTGACTATGGATATTACTTTGATATGAAGAATATGCAAATAAAATTATAAATGAATATTGTAAATTATGTGGAATTGATGATTTTTATTCATTTTTAACAGAATGATTATGTTTAGTTAAAGATGAAGAAGAAAAGAATAAAATTAAACTAGAATTTGAAAAATATTTAAATAGACCATTACAAGAAGATGAAATTATTCCATATCTTCCTTGAATAGAATTAGTTTTTAAAAGATTATCTTTTTTAAAAATCAAAGAATTTAGAGAAAAGTATAAAAATAGAATTATTAAAATTTTAAAAAATTTAGAAAGTATAACTAATAAACTAAAAAATAAATAAATTTAATTTTTAAAATAAATTATTATGTTAAGCAATGATTTAATAAATAAAGTAAAAGAAAAAATAAAAACTCAAAATAAGGTTTTTATACCTTGAGTATCATCTATTCCTGTATCTTGAAAGATTTTTGATGAAAAAGAGCTTGAATATATGATAGAATCAGTATTAGATTGTCATTGGACAGAATGAAGATGGAATGAAATGTTTGAAAAAAATTTAGGAGAATTTTTATGAATTAAAAATGTAATAACTACAAACTCTTGAAGTAGTGCTAATTTACTAGCTTTTGTTGCATTAACTGCAAAAGAACTTTGAGAAAGACAAATAAAGCCTCTAGATGAAGTTATAACAGTTGCTGCTTGATTCCCTACTACAATTAATCCTATAATTCAAAGCTGATGTATTCCAGTTTTTGTTGATGTAGATTTAGAAACTTATGAAGTAAATATTGAAGAATTAAAAAAAGCATTATCGCCTAAAACTAAAGCTATAATGCTTGCTCATACTCTTTGAAATATGTTTAATGTATGAGAAATCAAAAAAATATGTCAAGAAAATAATTTATGGCTTATAGAAGATACTTGTGATGCACTATGAGCAAAATATGATTGAAAATTTGCTTGAACTTTTTGAGATATTGCTACTTTATCATTTTATCCAGCTCATCATATAACTATGTGAGAATGAGGTGCCTTATTAACAAATAATTCACTATTAGCAAAAATCATAAGATCATATAGAGATTGGTGAAGAGACTGTTCTTGTAGAACTTGAGAAGATAATAAATGTAATAATAGGTATAATTGGCAGCTTTGAGAACTTCCAAAATGATTTGATCATAAATATACATATTCTAGAATTGGTTATAATCTAAAAGTAACAGATATGCAAGCTGCTCTATGAGTTGCTCAATTAGAAAAACTAGAATGATTTATCTCAAAAAGAAGAGAAAACTTTGATTATCTAAAATCTCAATTTATAGATAACTGACTTGATAAATATTTTATATTACCAAAAGAAACTCTGCATAGTGAAGCTAGTTGGTTTGGTTTTGTAATATCTTTAAAAGAAGACTCTGGTTTTTCAAGAGAAAATTTACTTCAATTCTTAAACGAAAATAAAATCTGAACTAGATTATTGTTTGCTTGAAATTATCTTAAACAACCTGCATTTTTGGATTATGTAGAAAATTATAGAGTAATTTGAGATTTAAAAAATACTGATTATATTATGAATAATACTTTTTGGATTTGAGTTTTCCCTTGATTAAATAAAGAAAAACTTGATTATATTATTTTAAAAATTAAAGAATTTATTAATGCAAAATAAAACCATTTTGTTAACATGATGAACATGATTTTTATGAAGTCATTTATTAGAAAGATTAATAAATGACTGATATAAAGTAATTTTATTAAAAAGGACTAATTCAAATTTATCAAAAATTAATTGATTAATTGATAAAATTAAATTTTATGATATAGATAAATTAGAAAAATTAGAATTAGTTTTTGAAAATCATAAAATTAATTCAATAATTCATACTTCTACTGATTATTGAAGAAGAGAATGAGATTTTAATAAAATCATAGATGCTAACTTATTATTCCCTATAAAATTATTGGAATTATGAATAAAATATTGAATTAATACTTTCATAAATTCTGATACTTTTTGGGATGATAATATGGAATTACCTATTTGATTATCATATTATGCATACTCAAAAAAAGATTTTATAAAATATTCTAAAAAATTAATTGAGAAATCAAATATAAAGTTTATCAATATAAAACTAGAACATTTATATTGACCAAAAGATAATGAATCTAAATTTATACCATATATAATAAATAGTCTTTTAAAAAATGTTGAAAGTATTGATTTAACAGAAGGAAAACAAAAAAAAGATTTTATATATATAAATGATGCTATAAATGCTTATATTTATATATTAAATAATGTAGGAAAAATAAATATTTCATTTGAAGAGTTTGATTTATGAATAGGAAAAACTTTATCAATAAAAGAATTATTATTAAAAATAAATAATATTATTAAAGCTAATACTTTAATGAATTTTTGAAAATTAATCTATAGAAAATGAGAAGCTATGGAATCAAAAGCTAATATTGAAAAATTAAATAATTTTTGATGGCAATATGAATATGATATAGATAGATGAATATTAGAAACAATAAATTACTTTAAATTTTTATTAAGAAATAATGGAAAATAAAATTATTTTAAGTATATGTATCCCAACATATAATAGAGAAAAATATTTAAAGGAATGTCTTGATAGTATAGTAAAACAAAATTGATTTGATAAAAATAAAGTTGAAGTAATTATATCTGATAATGCAAGCCAAGACAATACAAATAAATTAGTAAAAGAATATCAAATAAATTATAAAAATATTAGATATTTTAAGAATAGTGAAAATATTGGTATGATAAAAAACATTACCAAAGTAGTAGATTATGCAAATGGAAAATACTCTTGGATATTATCTGATGATGATTGCTTATTTGAAAATACAATATATGATATATTGAAGCTTCTAGAAAATTCTAAAACCTCAATATTTGTTTTAAATTATACTTCATTTAATAATGAATTAAATAAAATAATAGTGGATAATGTTATGAACTTATCTACAGATTTAAACCTATTAGATAAATATAAATTTATTAATAATATTGTAAAAAATTGGTACCAACTAAGTTGATGAATATTCTTATTTGTTTCTAATAAAATATTCTTTACAGATTTATTTACATCAAGCCCAATAAAAAAAGAAATTTTAGAAAGTACAAAATTAGAATATAATAAATATGCTTATCCATTTTCAATGATTCTTTTTAATAGTTTTATAAATTATGGTTCTTATATTATATCTAAACCTATTATAAAATTACGTAATGATAATTTATCATGGAATATAAGTAAAAATTTATATTATCATTATCATTTATATAAATTTTTTTACATAAATGTAAAAGATAAATCATTTAAAAAAAATATTATAAAAATATTTATAAAAGAATTTTTTTGGCATTATACTACATTAATTACAAAAAAAATATGAATATATGAATTATTATCAAAAATATGGAAAAAATATTTTTTAAAAAACTACAATTAATTTAAGTTTTTATTTTATAATATAATTTAAAAATGGAAAAAATTCCATTGATTAGTATTTGCATTCCAACATATAATAGAAAAAAATATTTAAAGCAATGTCTTGATAGCATAGTAAATCAGGATTGTTTTACTGAAAATCAAATTGAAATAATTATATCAGATAATGATAGTAATGATAATACAGAGAAGTTAGTAAAAGAATATCAAATAAATTATAAAAATATTAAATATTTTATAAATGATAATAATATTTGAGCAAATAAAAATATTTTAAAAGCATCTGAATATGCTATATGAAAATATATTTGGTTTATGTGAGATGATGATAAAATAATAAACTGAAAAATAGTTGAAATATTAGAATTTATAAATAAATATAATGATATTACGGTTTTTCAAACAAATATGATTTCTTGAAATAATGATATATACATTGTGAATGAATGAATAACATTTTTTAAAAATTTATTAAAAAATAACGATTTTAGATTAATTAATTTTATGTCATTTATACCAACTATAATAGTAAAAAAAGATAATTTTTTATTAAATTTAAATTTATTAAAAAATAGTTTTATTGATAATCTATGAGATTCGTATAGTCATTCATATATATTACTAAGATGTATATATAAAAATAAAATATGACTATTATGAAATTTTATAGAGTACTGAAATTGAAATGAATTAAAAAATGAATGGAAAACAGATTATAAAAAATGGCATAAAGTTGTTCTTGTTAATTGAATATATAAATATTATGATGTATTTGATTTTCTAAAAAAAGCAAATATTTCAAAAAAAGATTTAGATAAATTAAAATCTTTTTTTGAAAAAAAATATAAAATTATATTAATAATATGAATTATAAGAAAAATATGACTATATAAACCCCTTTCAACTTTATGGAGAAAATATATTTTAAAATTAATTAAAAATGCCTAAAATCTCAATAATTACAACAACTTATAAACATCAAGATTTTATTGCTCAAACTATAGAATCAATTTTATCTCAAACTTTTACAGATTGGGAACTTTTAATTTGAGATGATTCTCCTGATAACTTAACTTGGAATATTATTGAAACTTATGTTGATAAATATCCAGATAAAATAAAAGCTTGGCATCATAAGCCAAATAAGTGAATAGTTGATAATATGAATTTCTTACTTGAAAAAGTATCAAATGAAAGTGAATATATTGCTTTTTTAGAAGGTGATGATATGTTTACTCTAAATAATTTAGAAGAAAAGATAAAGATTTTTGAAAAAAATAAAGATGTTAAATTAATTTATAATAATTTTGACTATATTGATAAAAATAATTCTATTATAAATAAAAAGAAAACAATAATACTCAGTGAATGAAAATATAATCTTTCATTGTTAGAATTTTTAAAATTATGAAATCCTATACAATCTTTTTGAGTCGTTATTATAAAAAAAGAATTATTACTAAATAACTTTCCTTTTATAAATTTAGATAAAACTAATAAAATGTTTTGAGCTTTAGATTATTATTTATGGACGAAAATAATACCAAATAATATTATTTATTTTTTAGATAAACCATTATTTTTATATAGATTGCATGATAATAATTTTATAAAAAATATTTCTATAATGAATTCTCAAATAGAACTTATTTATAAAAATATAATATCAAAAACCAGTAATAAAGAACTTATAAAAACCTGTAATTTTTTTATATATAATAATAAAGCTGTCTCAAACTTTTTTGAATGAACTAGATATAAAACAATTAAAAATATATTTAAAAGTTTTTATTATAATCAAACTAAAAATATAATTGAAAGATTTTGAATTTTATTTTTATCTTGTATGCCAAACTTTTTAAAAAATTATGTTATTAAAAAATATAAATCTATATAAATATGCCAAAAATCTCAATAATAACAACAGCTTATAAACATCAAGATTTTATAATATACACTATAGAATCAGTTTTATCTCAAACTTTCACTAATTGGGAACTTTTGATTTGAGATGATTCTCCAGATAATGAAACTTGGAATATTATACAAGAATATGTAAATAAATATCCAGATAAAATTAAAGCTTGGCATCATAAGCCAAATAAATGAATAGTTGATAATATGAATTTCTTACTTGAAAAAGTATCAAATAAAAGTAAGTATATAGCTTTTTTAGAAGGCGATGATATGTTTACTCTTGATAATTTAGAAGAAAAGATAAAAGTATTTGAAAAATATAAAGATATTAAATTGGTTTATAGTGATTTGAGTTTTATAAATGCTAAAAATGAAATAATTTTAGAAAGTTTTTTTAAACAAAGAAATATAAAATTTTATCAGAATGAAATTATTCCAAAAGATGAATTTATTCTAGCTCCAGCTTGACCAATAGCATCTTGGAGTACATCTATGATAAAAAAAGAAATTTTAAATGAAATAAAAATAATTAATTTAGAACCTGGAAACAAGAAATATTCAGTTTCAGATTATGACTTATATTTCAGAATTGCCACAAAAAATAAAATTTATTGAATAAATAAATCATTAACTCAATACAGAAGGCACTCTTGAAATTTATCAGGAAGTAATTGATGAACAAGTGATGATTTAGATAAATTAATAGATTATTACTATCAAAATAAAATTATTGATTCAAATACTTATAATAATAAAAAATCTTGGACTAAAATAGTTTCTGCAATTTTTAGTTTAGAAATATGAAATAAAAAATCTGCACTAGAAAATTTAAAAAATTCTCTAAAATATAATTTTCTTTCATTTCCCATATATAAACTAGCAATTATATTTTTCTTAATAATGCCAAATACATTAAATAAACTAATCCTAAAAAAACTAATAAAGAGATGATAAATCATCTCTTTATTTTATTTCAAATTTTTCTTTTATTTCCCTATCCTCTTCAAAATCTCTAAATCATCCTCATACTGTTTTATAAGGTAATCTATCAAAAAACTTAAAAAAATTTGGAAATGCTTTTGCTATTTTTAACCTTATTATAATATACCTAGATATTTCATATGATAAGGCCAAAAAAGCATATAAAGTGATAGAGTGGACTTCAAACAATCTTTTTATATTTGCAGTATTTAACTTAAACCAAGTATAAGTTAAATTGTTAAAACCATCTTTTATTAGATGAAAAGTTAATGGTTTTTTTATATTATAAATCAAGTTTTGTCATTTACACAAAGCAAACTTTTGAAAATAAGCATCTGCAAAATAAAGTATTTTGTCATCATATTTGTAATCTCATTTTCTAAAAAGTAGTGACGAGTGAATAGTGTAATTATTTCTTTCTTTTAAATAATACAAAAAATACTTTTTGTCACTTTCATAATACATAACAGTTTCAGTTCAACATCAAACAAATTCTCTATTTTTTTCTAAAAAATCTACTTGTATTTCAAGTTTATTTTTTGCCCATAAATCATCATGATCAAGTATAGCAATATAATCTCACTCGGTTTTTTCTAGTAAATAATTAAGTCATCAATAAGGTCAATAATTAACTTTTGATTCATATAATTTAATTCTATTGTCACTGAGAGATTTTATATTTTTTACTGTGTCATCCTTGGAATCATTATCCAAGATAAGTAATTCGAAATTATCATAAGTCTGATTTAAAACAGATTTAATAGTATCAAATATATATTTTCAAGAATTATAAGAACAAATTAAAACTGATACTTTTTTACTCATATTTTCTACTTATTATAAAACCTCCAACTATTTTCTAAACTTTCTTCTAAGCTTGTTTTAGTTTCCCAGCCAAGTTCATTCTTGGCTTTCCCGGGATTACAATAAAATTCTCATAAATCTCAATTTCTTCTTGGATTTATTTCAAAGTGTATTTTTTTTCAAACTACTTTTTCAGCTATTTTTAATATTTCTAAAACAGAAACTCACTTACCTGCTCCAAGATTATAAATATCAAATAGCCCATCTGAGACCTGTCTTTTTTCAAGACCGGTCTCTAGTAGTATTTCATAAGCTTTTAAATGTCAATCTATCAAATCAACGACATCTATATAATCTCTAACTCAAGTTCAATCAATCGTGTTATAATCATTTCAAAAGATTTTAAGATAAGGTAATTCTCACTTTGCTACTTTCATTATATATGGTAACAAATTATTTGGAATACCATTTGGACTTTCTCAAATAAATCAAGATGGATGGGCTCAAATAGGGTTAAAATATCTTAAGCTAATTGCATTAAATCAAATAAAATTAGATAAATCTCTTAATATTTGTTCTATTAAATATTTAGTTTGAGCATAAGTATTTGTTGTTTTTCAAACATTTTGAGTTTCTACATATGGAATCTCATTATCAAAATCATAAACAGTTGCAGAACTAGAAAAAATGATATTTTTTACATTATATTTTTGCATACATTCAAATAATCTAATACTTCAAACGACATTATTATCATAGTATTTTAATGGCTTTTCACAAGACTCTCATACAGCTTTTAATCAAGCAAAATGAATAACTCAATCAAAATTATATTTTTTAAAAATATCTTCTAATTTTTCTCTATCTCTCAAATCAACTTCAAAAAAATCTGGTTTGTTAGAGATTATTTTTTCTATATTTGAAAGTGTATCTATATTTGAATTTGATAAATTATCAACTATTATACATTTATATCAAGCTTGTTCAAAAGCCACAACTGCATGTGATCATATATACCCAAGTCAACCTGTAATTAATATAGTTTTTTTCATTTTGCTATTTTATATATATCTATAAAGTATTTATTATAATTTCTTTAAAAAATTTCAAATTATTTTTTCAAGATTCTTCAAATAAAAATATTTCAACATCATTAGTCAGATCCTCAAAATCTAATTTATCACAAAATTTTAATAATTCATTTTTCGTTTCATCCAATGTAGAAAATCCTAATTTATCCTTTATGTAGTCTAAATTTGGTTTTGACTTACTAAGTAAAAATACTAAATCAAAAAAATCTCTTCATTTTGGTCTATTTCTATTGAAAATTGCATAAATCTTTTGAGAAGTAATTATATCTAGTGGAGTTGTATTTATAGAAAAAACAAGTCAAAATCTGTTTAATATACTAACTTCAGGTTTATATACAAAATTATGTGGAGCTGTATCAATTTGAATCAATATCTTTTCATCTTCATAATTACTAAATCATAAATCTTTTAAAAGTTTTGGAATTTTTACACTACACCTATAAGCTCATTTAAATATAGTTTTTATCTCAATTTGAAATCAATTTTTTTCTAATTCTTTTTTTATGATATTTGATAATTCTATAAAATCATTATTTTCTAATCAAAAATTATCAAAATCTAAATCTTCACTAAATCTAGTATTATTATGTACAATTCTTAAATTTGTTCATCATAAAAATGATAATTTATTAGCATATTTAGATTCAAATATAATTTTAAGTATTAGGTACTGTAAATATTCTTTGAAAATAAATTGTTTAAATTTATACAATTCTTTTGGATAATATGAAAGTATTTCTTCTAACTTAATCATTTTTAAGTAAATCTAAAAAAATAAAAATTGTTTTTTCTAACATTTTATTATCAAATATTTTTAAATATTTTAATAATTTATTTTTATCTAATTTTTCTTTTAAAATAGTATAATTTAATCTCAATTCTATAATATCTTCTTTAGTCTTATATTTTTTATTTATATAAAAGAAATCGAGTATAGTTTTTTCTATATCAGCTATATAAAAACTAAATTTTCAAAAATTAATACTATCGTATCACCAAAATAAACTATTTTTGATATTGTGATACTTAAAAATTCAAATATCATTTGAATAAATTTTTGTTCAATTAGTTGAAAATGCAGTTATATATACTACCTGTTCTGGAATTATTCAATAATAATTTAATGCTTGAAAAGATGAAATATAACTTGGAAAATAAATATTATTTGATATATAATAAAGTTTATTTATATCAATATCCAAATCTGAAAAAATATAATATTCTTTTATTAATTTCTTGATATATCATTTATTTTGCCAATAAGTAAGATTTTTATTATCAAAATTGGGAAAATTTAATAAAATCTCATTTTTACTAATTAAAATATTTTTTCAAAATGTTGATTTAAATTCTAAAAAATTCATATATTGTTTTATATTTTTACTAAAATTCGTAAAAATAATAATCATTTTTACTTTAAAATCAATTTTATTTCACCATCTCTCAAATAAACTCTTTAGTATCATCTAAAGAGAAAACTTTCTTAGTTGTAATTCATAATTTCTCAAGTGGTGGATAATCATTTCATCCTGAAAAAACAGCATCTCATACAAAAACTATTTCATTTTTATTTAATCAAGTTATTTCCATAAGTTTTTGAACTCAATAAGCTTTATCTACTCATTCTCTTGTTACATCAATTGAAGTAGATCAAGCAACCAATACTTCAAATCATTTTAAATCATCAAGTATATATTCTCTTATTTTTTTTCTTTTTTCAAAATCTGGATCATAAAGTGATTTTAAGTCTCTAGGTGCTTGTTGTCATAGAGTCGCATAAGTTACTTGAGTCCCTCTATCTTCAATCAATTCTCAGTATGTTTTTTCTGGTTTTAATCAAAGCTTTTCTATTGCTTTTTCTAAAACTGAAGTTATATGATTTTTTTCATCTTGAGTAAAATCTAAGCTATAAAGTTTTTGCCAATCCTTATTTTTATAAACATACATTTTTGTACTACAAGTCGGACAAATATATAGATTTTTTAGTAGATTATCATCATCTCAAAGAAATTGTAAGATCTGAACTTTGAATTGCACATAATCTCATCCTGAGATAATTCAAACTTTATATTTTTTAAGTAATTCTTTAAATAATAAAACCATATCAGGTTCCATTTCTCACCTACTTGGAGTGAGTGTACCATCCATATCAAAAACAAACATTTTAAACATTGTAATAGTAGTTAGAATATAGAATTTTTTTTCTACACAACCATTTTATCATGTATAGTTGATTCTTTTTTCTCATAAAGTTCTATTTTTTTATTTTTATTGAAATCATAAAGCATAGGTGAAGCTATAAATATAGAACTATAAGTTCAGATTAGAGTACCATAAATCATTGTAAGTACAAATCATTTAATTGTTTCAGGTCAAAATATAAGTATAGCAACTAATACCATAATAACCATTAAACTTGTATATATACTTCTTGCTAAAGTCTCATTGATTGACATATCAATTATATCTTTTAAATCCTTTTTATCCTTTTTTGTGTGAAGTTTTAGATTAGATCTAATTCTATCAAAAACAACTATTGTATCATTGATACTATATCATAAAATTGTAAGTAAAGCAGTTACAAAGAATGTATCAATTTTAAAATCTGGTAAGAAATTTGATGTAAATACATAAAATCAAACAGCTACTATAATATCATGAAATAAAGTTATTATTACTATAGAAGAAAAAGATAGAATAATAGCCCATCCATTTAATATTCAAGAAAAAGCCCAAGCTAAATATAAAGCTATTCATATAACTGTTATAAATAGTGTAAAAATCGCAGTATTTTTAATATAATCTCAAAAACTTTTTCATATATTGATATATTGAGTTTCTAAAATAGTAGGATCAACTTCCTTAAGAGCCTTCAAAGCTTTGCTTTTAAAATCAGTTTTTAGAGCATCTAATTCTACTTCTCCAATTGAAGGATCAAATCATGCAATAATTGCAATTTTATTTTCTCATGTTATCTTGTATACATCAACTGAATTAATTACTTCTTTTCAATCTTTAAGAATTGTTTTTTTTGTATTTGATACTATATCTCTAGCTTTATTAACCTCAAGATTTGTATAAGTATATTCTGTTTGAGTTCAACCAGTCATATCAATTCACAAATTCAATTTAAAAACCATTAGAAACAATAAAGCCAAAATAGTCAAAAATCAAGATATAGAGTAGTATAGTTTCCTATTTTTTATAACATGTAACATATAAAATAATTAATAATTAATAATTAATATTGAATAATAAAGATGAAAATAAACACTTTTATATTCAAGATTTTATTAAATATACAAAAAAAAATAAAAAAATCAAAATAAACTTGTAAAATCTCTTATAGAATGTAGAATAAAAAAAAAGATGAAAGAAAAAAGACAGTAACACATCTAACAATATAATACTCCAACTTATTTTCTAACTTACTTATTTTGCATAAAAAAATATTTGTTACAATAATAGATTACCTGATGAAATTCATAATCTTTTTAACTATTGCATTATGAATTATATCTATTTTTAAACCAGAATTGGCCAAAGAACTAATTGCATGGATAGAAACAATAGTTAATACTCTGTGATATTGGAATTATATAATAGTATTTTTAAGTTGACTTATTGAATCATTTCCAATACTTTGAGTTGTAGTTCCTGGTCAAAATGTACTATTAATTGTATGATGATTTTTTGCAAAAATGAGCCAAACAAACCTAATTTATGTTATAGTAATTGCATCTATTTGAGCTATAATAAGTAATTATATATGATATTTTCTATGAAAATATTATTGAGATAGTTTTTTTAAAAAATATTGAAATTGGTTTGGTATATGACTTACTGAAGTAAAATATCTAAAAAAATGAATAAAAAAATGGGGTCCATTATGAATAACTCTCTGAAAATTTCATAATGTAACAAGAGCATTTTTACCATTTATAGCATGAAGCATGTGAATGAGTAGTAAATCATTTTTTGTTTACAATATAATTTGATCAATAGTTCGGGCAACAACAATAGTTATATTATGAGTTGTATTTGCATCTTATTATGAAAATATTATTGATTATATGATGTACATAATGATAATAGTTACTCTAGTAATTGCATTTTACATATATAAATTCAAGAAAAAAGAATTTTTAGTTTATGTAAAAGAAAAAAATGAAGAACTGGAAGAACAATTTAATGATAAAAAAAGTGATTAGTTTTCTTCAAAAGTTGCTTTAATATCAAGTTGTTTAGCAATTTTTGACAATACAATTATTTGTGTTTTTTTACTTAAATTTACTAAACTCTTAAATATTCTATAAATAATTCAATCAATTCATTTTGCATTAAGCATTTTTATATCTGCTTGTTCATAGCACTGTTCCAATGTTAATCTTCAACATTCAACTTTATTTTCACAAATTCACATAGTAAATTTTATATTTACTTTTTCTTGTACATTAGATTTTTTATTTAATAAATCAATTGAAAATTCTCATTGACCTATTTTTTTATTTATTCTTTCTGATATTTTTGTTATTGTATCAGAGTAATTTCATCTTTCATCAATTTTTACCATTATACAAAATTCATCTCATGAAAGATGAATAACTTCTCATTCATCTTTTCTTACACATCATCTTAATAATTCTCAGAATTTTTTTAAAATTTCATCTCATGATATATGTCAAAAAGTATCATTTGCATATTTAAAATTATCTAAATCTGTAGCCATAACAGAAAAATGATGATCTCAAGCATGCTCATTAAAAACAGTCCTATTTTTACATCCTGTAATTCTACTTGTATATTTATAATCTATTTCATCTACTTTTTCTTTAATTACAAAAGCTAAATCCTCCATCAAATATTTTAATATATTTTCTTGATTACTATTATATCAGTCAAAATAAAATATTATTTTTCATCATTCTAATGTATTTTTCACACACATAGCTCATGAAGTTGGTGAAATAGATCTAAAACATTGATAATTTTTAGACTCTAAAGATTCTTTTTCTATTTTAGGAACACCAATTTTTGATAAAAAAGCTTCTGTAGTTAAAAACGATTTTCTTCATTTATCCACATTAATATAATCAATTGCTCAATCTTTTTCTCCTAATAAGTGATATATACTAATTTTTATTCATTCTTGTTTTAGTATTTTATCTTTACCATTTAAATAAGTTTCTAATAAATACTTTATCTCTTTAAATAATTCTTCTTTTTCAAAAAATTTTTGTTTTTTTAGTTTTCTAGAAATTCTTCTAAATAAAATTGTTAAAAATTTATTTTCAATTAATCAAGCAAGTTCATTATTTTGATTACGTGTATCAGATTTATTAAATGCAGAATTTTTTAAAATGATATTAGCTATTAAATTAGTAAAAAAATCTACATATTTTGGAATTCAATCAGTTCATTCTAATAATAAACCTCTTAAATTTGATATAGTCATTCATCATCATTTATTTTCTCTAGAAATCATATTATTACCTGATTATATTAAAATGTTTATTATATAATAGGTAATAATATTAAATGTCAAGTTATTTTTTAAAAATTTAATAAAATATCTTTATACTGAATCATTTATCTATATCTGATTTTATCCTAAATCTCCACTTATGTGTATCAATAATTTTTTGAACTAAACTAAGTCATACTCAGATTCATCTTTCTTCTACATCTCAAACTGATTCTTTTTTTCATTGGTAAAATTTTTCAGTTATATAAGGAATTTCACTTTTAGTAATTCATTTTCAATTATCAACAAAATCTATATAATTTTTTGTTATATTTATTGTTAAAATAGTATCATTTCAAGCATATTTCAAGAAATTTCAAATAATATTATGAATAAGTTGTTTAAATAGATTTTTATCCAATTTTAATTTTAAATCAGTTAATCATGTAATTTTAATTCTTTGATTATTTTCTTCTAGTTTTTTCTTATGTGTATTTGATAATTCTTTTAATATATTTACTAGATTTTCTTCATTTAGTTTTACTTTCAATTCTTCATTATCAAATTTTTCATAATCCATTATCATATTTACTAAACTTATTAGTCTTTTCATCTCTTCAATTATTGAAGAAAGAGTTTTATCATCTAGTTTAATAACTCAATCAGAAATTCATTCTAAATAGCATTGAATAGATGTGATAGGAGTTTTTAATTCATGACTTATATCAGCCATCAATTTATTTTTGATATTTTCTTGTAAATTAACTTTTCTATTTAAATCATTAATAGCTCATATAAGTAATCATATCTCATCTTTTTTCGTATAGATTATTTCTGGGTTTTTCTTTTTATTTAAGTCTAAATCTTTTATAATCCTTGTTATACTTTTTATTGGAAATATTGTTCTTCTAACAAAAATTCATATTCAAATGGCTATAAATATTATTGCGATAATATTTGTATAAATAATAGAAAATAAAAGTTTATTTAAAAAATTATATTCCAATGAATTTTTATCTCTTGCTTTTTCTAAAACTTTTGAAAAATTGTCTGTTGGTATTATTTCTTCGATATATTTTGGAGTTAATCAACTTTTTATCAAATAATTAACTACTATATCTCTATTTTTTTCTTTTTCTAATGAAATATTTCAATTATTTGTTTCAAGTAAATCAAAAAATTCTACTTCAGTATCACTAAATATATCATCTATTTCATCAGAAGTTTGTTTAGCTATTATAGTATTTATATAATCTAGAGTAATTTCACTTCTAACTTTCATATTTTCTGCCAAATACAACTTTAAATAAAAACTATAAAAAGTATAAAAAGCTAATATATTTGTTATGGCAATAAAAAAAATACTTATTAAAAATACTATCAGAAATTTTTTGGATAAAGACATTATAATAGGTAAAAAATTAAAGAAGAAAGATTAAAGATTAAAGATTAATAACAAAAATAAAAGCTTTAGCCTTTTTTCTTTAATCTTTTGTCTTCTCATATTTTATTCAATTATTCTATAAAATCAAAAAAATGATTTAAAACTTGATTTTTGCTTAGATTAGAGTATATTCCTACAATATTTTTTAAGTAACAATATGAGCATAACAGTTAAAAAAAGTTTCTTAGTTTTTTTGATGGTATTGACATTTATTTGATACTCTGTTTATTTAAATATTTATCCTGAAAAATTTAAAGAAATTGAGAGTAATTATCCTATGATTTGAAAAATTAATTCCGGTTTAATAAGAATATGAACTTATTTAACTTGAAAGACTATAGATATTTCAGATAAATCTAAAGAATTATATAATTCTCAAATTGATCCAAGTGTCGTAAAAATAAGAGGAGAAATACAAACTTGAGTAGATAATACAAAACAAAAAATAAATTCAGTAAGAAAAACTTTATCTTGAGCTGAGGAAACAATGAATAAAGCAACTAATGTAATAGAAAAATGAAAAGAAACTCTAGATGAAGCAGGTAATGTTATAGTTGATATAAATAAAATATGAAATTGAATAATGAATAGTGTAAATACTTGAGCTATGCAGTAAAAAGCTAAAAATAAAAACACCAAATTTTTAAAAATTTGGTGTTTTTATTTTTCTGTTTATTAATATAGATATATTGAACAACAAGTTACTGATAACTGATTTTGTCAAAAAGCTGCAGCTGCAACCATAACTTTACTACCACAATTTGCTGTTTGACCATCACCAACAGAGAAACTATTACAACTTGTTAATCATACATGTGTATATCAAGAACTTGGCCAACTTGTTCTACAAGTTCAATTCAAACAAACTTGAGGTGTTGTAACCTTAGTATTGGCTTGTATACTACCCGCAGTATATATGTTTTTATTATTATAGGCTCTTAACCAAGTTGTATCTGACATATACCATCATCATCCATATGTTTCACTATACCAACCAGTTGCACCTTGACTACGAAACCAATTATTTGTATATGTAGTACCCCATTGAGGACTTGCCCCACTAGTAACAGCCTGATTTAGATGATATCCATCTGTAGTATTTGCATTTTCTGCATTATCAAGTCTACCATTTCCATTAGCATCACATGAAGTTCAATAAGAACTTTCACAACCAACATCATACATTCTTACTCTTCATGCTACAGTTGAATTTATTGCAAAAGTAGGTTTACTAGTTACTCCAGACCATGGAACTGCTGCTGCATTTTTTACATTTCAATCAGTCGTAGCAATATTAGTATTAACCAACATTTTTGTAAAATAAGTCATAAATAATCATCATGCTGTTTCTCAAGTTGGTGTAGAGCTTGGAAAAGTCACAGCAAAAACTGTAAATGTTCAAACTAAAAACATTATTGCTATAGCATGTATAGATGTAGTCCTTAGTAAATCTTTAAAATACTTTTTCATATTTTGTAAATTAAGATATAAATATTATTTTTTAATAATTTTAGGAGGATTTTTCTGAGTATCACTATCATACTCTATAATCATAGGAGCATTTACATATCAAGTAATAGACATATTTACTCAATAAGTAGATCAATTAACAGCATTTCAAGAAATTCAATTTATATAACTTCTAAAATGATTAAAATCATATCTTCTAGAATTTACTAAATCACATATTGTTGTTATGTAGTAAGGACATATAACATGGTTTTTACTTGATCATCATATAGTATTATATGATATTACACTTCACTTTATAAATAATTGATTTGTAGCACTATTTGTATCAGTATAATATGTAGTTCAATCTCAAGATAATACAGATCTATCTGCTATCAAAGTAGCTCATATAAATTGTATATTATGTTTAATCCAAATATTTCACTTTGTTCAATCTGATTTTTTTAGTGCAATTATAGTTTTTACTTTTCAAAGAATTTTTGTTATATCACTTCATATAATTACATCTCATCAATCTACTATAATAGTTTCTATTCAAGTTGGCCATAAACTAGGTAAAGTATAATTTCAAGTCATATATAATGTATCTGCTGTTCAATTTCATGCTTTTTGATATAAAGATACATTTTTATGTATCATTGTATAAACATCAGATTTTAATATATTTCAAATATAATTTATACTAGAATCTGCTACCACTGCAAAATTATTATTATTTTTATTTACTATTCAAGATATTTTTATTTGACTATTATTTATTAATGAAGAAGTTGTTGTATAAGAAGGATATTTTATATTATTTCAATTTATGATATATGAAACTATAGAACTATATTTTGTATCAAAACTAGAAAGTCAAGCATTTACCAATCTTGGAATAGTAGATACAATATCATTTATTGATGAATTTGTAGAAGTTACATTATTATATAATCTAATTGTATTTGATGAATATGGTAATATTGATGATCTATCACAATCAGTATGACTAAAATAGTATCAAGCCGAGGTATTTGATCAAGTACAAGTAGTTTGACTTATGCTTCAAGTTAGATTTTGATAACTTATTTGATTATTTGTATAAGTTGATCAACTCATTGTATCAAATAAATGAGTAATATGAATACCTGTCAAATCTGGTGATCATGATGATTTATTTGTACTTCAAGTTATAGTAAATTCAGTTTCATAATCTCTATGTATTACCCAATTAGTATTATTACTAACTCAATCTATTTTAATAGTAGGAGTAAATTTAAAAGGATTAGGATAATAACTTGTATGTATATCATTAATTGGTCATTCTCATACTCAAGAATTTCAATTTAATGCAGTTATAGCTATATCTAAGTTATTTACTTGTATATCATTATTTGCATTTGTATAACTATACCCTGCTTTTGAAGGAGCTAAAGAATTTATAGCAACTTTATAATTTCAATCAGATTTTCTAATAGTATCTTCTGTTGATCAAATTCATCAAAATAATAAAGGCCAATCACTATTTTCAAATTTTATTGCATCTCCTAAATTAGTTTCTGTTCAAACTTGAATTTTATCTAAATTATTAGAAAATCATAAAGTTACTTTTACATCTTTGATTCATGTAACTGTAACTATAGGATTTCAGTAAGTGTCTCTAAGTCTTATATCTAAAGAATGATAATCTTTTCAATCTGATATTTTTTCACTTCATAAAGTTCAACCATATGTTGTAGATTGAACTCCTACTCATCATATATTATTAACACTTAAATTTGTATCAGGAATGTTTGCTACTATAGTTATTATTCAAGTTGCAGAGTTTCAAAATATATCAGTTGCATTTATAGAATAATATCTGGAAGGATTTAAAGCATTTCTCATATCATGATTAAACCTAAATAATGAATCGGTAGTATATGTAGATATAGAAGTGGAATTCCAGTTTTGAATTTTTACAGTACTTTGTTCATTCAATATGATAGATTTATTATAATCAGCTGAAGTTACCATAGATAATCAAGTTGTTCCAGGAAAATGAGGCGGTGTAGTATCAAGAGTAATTCAATCAAAACATACCCATCATATATTTTGACTCCAAGCACAACCTGTAATTTCTCATTTTCAATCATTAGCTCATCTATTATAAACTACTTTGGAATTTTGTATATCATTGTTTGAAGAATCTTTTAGTAATACAGGAGAAAAATAAATCCATCAAGCTGCTTTACTCCAAGCATATCAAGAAAAAGTAAAAGTATTGTCTAAATTATTTTTTAAAACTACTTTAGGTGCTCAGGCAACTATTCATATATCAAAAGTAGCCCATCATAAAGTTAAGTCAGTGGCACTTGAAAGATTTTGTAACCAAAAATTTCAACTTATTTGTATATCTGAAATATTATTTACAATAAAAGCATCTGTATTTGCATATACACCATTTACTAATGGAAAAACTACTTTTCATGCATATTGAGATGTAGTAGATGCTCATAAAATAGGTATTGAAGCTGCATTTGTTGTATTTAACAAAAATGAAAATACTAATAGTATGAATGTTATGGTTATTTTTTTCATAATTTTATTAATTAATTTTTATTAAAGTTTCACTACATTTATTTTTCAAATCTTTATCAGTTATTAAGGAGCATTTATTTACATCTTTTAAATTTAAAGCCAATTTAAAGTTTATTACATCTTGACATTTATTTTTTAATTCTATATTTAATATCTTACTACAAGAATTTATATCAAGAGAAATTACGGCTTTTTGTAGTATTTCTACATCATCTTGGGTATTGAATTTACTCTCACAATTTATTTTACTTTCTTTGTTTAATTCATTACAAATTTCAATTCATCATTTAAAATCAGGAGATTCTATTGTTTGAAATATTATACTAGAAGTACAATTTTCTTTTAGATTAGTACTTATTATTTTCTTACATAAATTATAATCTTGTAATTTTAATGCATTATTATTGTAATAATTATCAAGACATTTATTTTGCCATTCTATATCTGTTATCTTGCTACATAAATCAGAATTATTATCTATACTAGCTTTAGCAGCATAAGAATTATCTATACATTTTATTTTTAATTCTTGATTTGTAATATCATTACATAATTCTTTTTTACCAGTTTCACCTGATCTATTTAAAGAAATAATATCTATTTCTTTTTGTTTAATTTCTTCTTCTGGTTTCAATTTTGTATTTTTTATTTCTTCTTTTTCTATATTTTGAGTTTTATCAAGATTTCAAGTTGATGATTTTTCTTCATCATTAACTATAGGTTCTTCAGTTGGAAATACTACATTAGTTGGAGTTTGAATTGAAGTTTTTATATCTGATTTTTCTCTTTGATATTTAAAAATCAGTATTATTAGTAATATACCTAAAATTATAATAGCTAATGATAATCAATAATTATTTTTTTTCATATTAAATTTATTTTTTAAGATAACTTTAATATTAAGTGTAACATAAATCAAAAATAAAATCAAAAGTAATATTTTTACTTTTGATTTTATTAAATAAAACTATTATTTTCTTGTTAAATAAACCTTTTTATCCTCTTTTCTACCCTTTCTTTTCACATAACTTGCATAGTTTCATATAAATCTGGGGTATTTCTCTGACCACATAAAACAACTCTAAGAATCATCGCTGCATCTCAGATTTTTCATACATGTGTTCATTCTACAAATTCTTTATTGTTTAGTGCAAATCCAGATTTTAAAGCTATATTTTTTAGTTCAGTAAACCATTCATCTTTTGATTGTTCTAAATTAAATCAAGCAATATAATTTTTCAAAAAATTACTTATATTTTCTTTGTTTAAAGTAGGAATTAATTCGTTCATATTTATATCAAACTTATCATAAACTTCATCAAAAAAGAAAGTTAGTTGAGATGGTATATCACTCATTTTTTGAAATCTCTTTGGTGGATTTTCAAGCTCTCTTTCTATGTTTAGAGCTTTTTTAGTATAATCAGGATATTTATTAACTAGTTTTAATAATTCATTGTCGTATTTTGAAGCCCAAGAAATAAATAAATTGTATAATTCTTCAATTCATAAAGTAGCAATATATTCTTTGCTTACAAAATCAAGTTTTTCCATATCAACCAAAGCACCAGCCTGAGACATCTTTTCTATTTTGAAATCATATTCTTTGAAACTTTTTATTTTATTTTCTTTCCTCCAGTCTTCATATCAAGCATTGATAATATTTGCAAGATAATCTATAATTGCAATTATAGGATAACCTAGCTTAAAATAATATTCTACATCTGCTTCTAAATCTTTTCTCTTACTTAGTTTTCTTTTGTTTCAATTATCCAATTTTATAAGTGGTGCATAATGTACATATTTTGGTGCTTGGAATCCAAATACTTTAAATAATTGTTCGTGAAGTGGTTGAGAAGCATACCATTCATCACTTCTAAAAACATGAGTAGTTCACATCAAATAATCATCAACCAAATGAGCAAAATGATAAGTTGGTAATCCTCATTTTTTTATTAAAACTATATCTAGGAAATTGTCATTTGTTTCTACACCTCATTTTACTAAATCTTTGATTACTATTCTATCACCTATCTTTCCTGGAGATTTAAATCTAATTACAAACTCTTTTTTTTCTTGTAGAGCTTTTATTACATCTTCTTCTTTCGCATTTCTCCATATTGAATATCCGCCATAAATTCAAGGAACTTGCTTTCAAATAGTTTGATTTTGTCTAACTTCGTTTATTTCTTCTTCAGTCATAAAACAAGGATAAGCAAGTCACTTTTCAAGTAAATATTTTGCAAATACTTTATAAAGATATTCTCTCTTGCTCTGTGTATATGGTCAATAAGCTCAAATATCAGTATTATCTGGTCAAATTGGACCTTCATCAAATACTAATCAAAATTTTTTAAATATTTCATTAATCTTGAATCTAGCTCATTCTACTTCTCTCTTTTGATCAGTATCTTCTATTCTTAAAAAAGCAACTCACTTATTCTTATGAGCAAATATATCATCAAGCATTGCTGAGTACACATTTCAAATATGCACAAATCAAGTAGGACTTGGAGCGATACGAGTAACTACTAGTCACTCAGGTCTTTTTGGATATTTTTTAGTTATATCTTCTATAGTTTCTTTTATTTCTGGGAAAAGTAGATTTGGTAGCATGGGAATTTAGTAGTTAAAAATATAATTATCATTACAAGATATTATAAAAATAATGTAAAAATGCAAGGGGAATAAAAAAAGATTTTCAAATTTGAAAATCTTTAAAAAGCGAAGAATGGTGGAGCTAGGGAGAATCGAACTCCCGTCCCAAGATGCCCTCGTTATACTTCTACTACTATAGTTTATTTTAATACTTCTCAGGATTAAAAATTAACGAAAAAATCAAGAAAAGCAAATTTTTTGGGTACTAGATTTTACAAAAAATTCAGTAAAAACTAAAATCTAGACTTAGTTTAATACTATAATAAACTTCCTAAGTAAACTTTTATTATAGTTTATAGCAGGCCAAGCGGCACTCATCCACTGAAGGAGACTATAGTTTTACTTTAACTCATTTTTTTTTGACTAGGCAAAAAAAGCTGTAGCTAAAGAAGGAGTTGAAACTTTTTTAACAAAAGATTTCAATCCAGTAGCAATTCTATTGTTTGCATTTATTTTGCTTATAATTGATTATGGAAGCCATAAGCACCTCCCAAGTAGCATATAACAAAGACTTATTATCTTAGTAGAATCCAAGTGTTAGCCCCGTGATTGTATTATATTGATTTTTTGAAAAAAGTAAAATGATTTTACTGCCATTTAACGGTACCGGTTCTAGATTAAAGAAGAACCGGTACCACTATTAATTATTCAATCTATATCCTTCTCACCTTACTGTCAAAATAGCATCTTTATTTCTTATTTTTTTTCTTATATTTTTTATATGAGTATCTATAGTCCTATCAAAAAGATATTCACTATATCAAATCAAATCCATAATCTCTTGTCTATGAACAATTTTTCAAGATGCTTCAATAATCTTTTTAAGTATATCAAATTCATTTTTTGTAAAAAATTCTTCTTGTCATCAAATATAAACCTTGTTTTTATCTAAATTCATCTCTATATTATCAAATTTTAGTATATTTCACATTTCTTCTTTTATTTCAAGTCTTCTAAGAATTGACTTTATTCTTGCTAACAATTCTTTTGGAGAAAATGGCTTTGCTATATAATCATCAGCTCAACTACTAAATGCTTCTAATTTATCACTTTCAGTATTTCTAGCTGTAAGCATAATAATTGGAGTACTGAGTTGTTGTCTTATTCATTTACATATATCTACTCAATTAACTCAAGGTAAATTTATATCAAGTATAACAAGACTAGGATTTATTTCTAGAATATTTTCTATTGCTTCTACTCATGTATCTTGTATATAAACTTCATATCAAGAATTTTGCAAATATAATTCAAGTGATTTTAAAATCCCTAAATTATCTTCGACTATGTAAATCTTTTCCATAAAAATTGTGTGAAAGGTTAAAAAAATTTATATAGATTCCGGATCAGGTCCGGAATGACAGTAACATTTTACTATTTTGTTATTGTTAATTTAGTTGTTGATCTTGTTTTTTTAGGAACAACTGCTACTCTTGTTTTTTTAATTATTTCTTCTTTTATTTCAGGAGTTTTAGTTATTTTTACTCATTTGTTAGCTTTTAATAAATCTCTAATTTCTTCAAGCAAAATTACATCATCTGCTTTTTTTAGTATTTCTTTTTTTTCTTCTGCTTTTTGTTTTTTTATTACTTTTTCTTGTGCTTTATTTATAATTTTTACAACCATAAATATAGAAAATGCTATAATCAAGAAGTCAAAAAGAGTTTGTAAAAAATTACCATAAGTAATAGTAACTTCATTTCACTTTATATTTCTAATTGTATATCCCAATTTTGTAAAATCTATTCCTCAAACCAAAATTCAAACAGTAGGAGTTATAATATCTGCAACCAACGATGAAACTATTTTTCAAAAGGCTCAACCAATAACTACTCATACAGCCAAATCTATTACATTACCTTTCATTGCAAAAGTTTTAAACTCTCCTAATATTTTCATAAAAACTATTTTTAAAAAATAAAAGTATCGATACAATAATAAAAATTAGAAGAAAATCAACTATTTTTCATATTCATCGAGCAAATTCACAATTTCAAACTCTTTTGTTAATCACTTATAAATAGTTTTTATACTTGGGGTTCAAGAAGCAAAAATAAGTTTAAAATCTATAAATTCTTTCATTTTTAAAACAATTTCTCTTATATCAACTTTAGGAGAATTATCAGATTTATAACTAGGATCATGTTCTTCATCAATAATTACAAGTCATAAATCTCTGTATGGATAAAATAAACTAGATCTAGTTCAAATAATAATTTTTGCATTATTGTTGTATATATCAACCCGATTTTTGTATTTTGAAGTTTCAGTTATAGAAGAGTTTATTATGATAACATCTTCTCAAAAAATCTCTTTAAATCTCCCGAAAATCTGGTTATTTAGAATTATTTCTGGAAGCAATATAAGAGATTGTTTTCACATATCTAGGTATTTTTTTACTAGATTTACATAAACTTCTGTTTTCCCAGATCAAGTAACTCAATAGAAAATTATATTTTTTTCTATTTTTTCTATTTGGTTAAAAACTTTTTCTTGGTTTTTAGTAAGATTTTTCTGGTAATTAAAAATATAGTTTAATTCTTTCTTAGTATTTAAATCAAGTTTTATCTTTTCTATTTTTTCTTTTAGATTTCTAGGAAAATATAAATTTAGAGAAGAATGTATTTTACAAAAATAGTACTTAGATATCCATTTTAGAATATTAATTTGATAATCATAAAGCAAAGGAGTTTCATATTTGATAGCAACAATATTTTTTAGCTTATCTGTATCAAAAACCAGATTTTCTTCTTTTTGAATATCTAAAACAACTCAAGAAACAACTTGAGTCTGTAATGGTACATCTACAACTATTCCTAATTTTATATATTCCTCAAGTTCTTTAGGAACAATATAAGTAAATCACTCATCATCAAAACTTTTTACAAATGGGGAAACGATAATTAGCATAGTTTTTTATTTTAAGTTAAATATATTTTATAAGTATTTTAATTTTTGTAAAATTAAATATTTTTTTACTATTACAATTCTTAAAAAATTCATCTAAAAATCTATTGACTTTTTAAATATTTTAATTATATATAATAAATATTCTTATAAATTATTAATTTTTATGATTAAAAAAATATTTTCATGATTTCTGTGAGGAAAAAAAGCTCCTGAAACAAAAAATCATTGAGTTAAAAAAAAATGAATTCCAACAGATAAGTTATCAGAAACTAATCAAACTATTCATAATATTCTAACTTGAACTAATGAAGAACCTAAAGAAATAGAATTTGATCAAGATTTAATTGATCAATATAATTTATGAGATTATATTCAAGCAGCTGAAGAACAAAAAAAAGTTGAAGAAAAAGAAAAAAGAACATATAGAAGATTTAAAGCTAAAGAAATATTAGGTAAAAAAATAGATGTAATAATACATTTTAGGTTATCTATAAATAATACAATTTTATCAAATATAAGTTGATCATGAATACAAGTGATTAGTGATTCTGAAATGACTATATGAGAAATATGAGGAATTAGTTTTAAAATTTGAAATGATAAATTCAAATTTAACTGAGAAATAGTTAATAAACTATGAGAAAATAAATATGGAATACGTTTTTTAAACCCTGATAAAGAAAAAGTTAGGAACATAGAACTATTACTATGATCGACAAAACGTACAAATAAATAAAATTAAATAATCTCTCACTTCAAAACCCATCTATCAAGTTTAGTAATTTTTACTTTTACTAAATCTCAAATCTTAAAATCACTTTGTTTTTCAACAAACACCTCTTTAAAATTTCTAGTTCTACCAAAAAATTGTCAATCTTTTTCTCAATAAATTAATAAATATTCTTCCCTACCAATCATTAATTTATTTCTTTTTGTAAGAGATATCATCAAAGCATTATTTAACTTATGCCATCTTTCTGCTTTTACAGAATCAGGAACATCATCAGGATATATTTTTGAAGCGATAGTTCAAGGACGAACACTATAACGAGCAATATATGCAAAATCAAATTCAAGCTCTTCAAAAGCTTTTAAAGTATCTAAAAACATCTCTTCAGTTTCTCAGCTAAATCATACAATTATATCAATTGAAATAGAAAAATATGGATCTTTACTTCTTAGATATTGGACTTGGTTTTTAAAATCCTCATAAGTATGTTTTCTATTCATTTTTTTAAGGATTTCATCATTACCAGATTGTAAAGCAAAATGTAGATAATTACACATCTTATCTAATTCAAAATGAGCATCAAGTATATCTCTCGTCATATCGTGAGGATTACTCGAAGTAAAACGAATTCTATCTAGTCAGTCAGTTTTATTTATTTCATCTAGTAATTCTCTAAATGGAGATTTTCAAATACTTCCATTCCACTTACTTTTTTCCTCATTCCAAAATTTATTATCTATAAACTGTTTTCAATAACTATTTACATTTTGTCATAAAAGTGTTATTTCTTTTGCTCCATTTTTTATTGATTCTTTGCAATCATTTAATATATCTTCTTTAGGTCTACTAAACTCTTTTCCCCTTGTATAAGGCACTATACAATAAGTACAAAAATTATCACATCAAGTTTGAACTACAATTGAAGCAAGGACTGGATTATCTCTTAATTGTTTTGCTTTTAGGTAATCATCAAATTTATCTTCTTGTCATATTTTTTCTTTAAATATATGAGATAAAATAAATGATAAATATTTTATTTCTTCAATTCTAAGAGTAAAATCAAGTTCTTTAAGACGAGGGAAAAGTTTATCATCATTATTAAAAATACTATTTTCATCTTCTAATAATTCTATTTTTTTTGCTCTATTTCTTTCTTTTTTTTCTGGCAAATATTTTTCATTTAATCCAGTTTTTCTAACCATACATCAGGTGATTCAAATGATTGGTAATGATTTTTTATTCTCTTTCATATTTCACATTCTCGCTTTTATAATATCTTTTATGATACCAAAAACTCTATCTTCTCATTTTTTTCTTACACTACAAGTATTTAAGATAATTAAATCTGCAGTTTCCCAACTAGACACTTTTAAAAAACCAGACTGAGTTAAAAGCATATTAATCTTTTCACTATCAGCCAAGTTCATTGCACATCAAAATGTTTGGATAAAGTATTTTTTCATGGAGTATTTAGAAAATAAAGTATTATATAAAATTTTAATCTTTAAAATAATTACTGATAGAATAAGTAATTATAAATATAAGTATACTAGTAACTAACCGTACATCAATTAATTCACAAAATCCACCACCACAAAAAAAATAATGACCAATACTAAGTAGTATGATTACTGTTAAAAATTTATATACAAAATAATTAATCCAATTATAATTTAATTTAGAAATAAAAAAAGATATAATAACAATTAATAATCAGATACCAAAAAGGAAAAAAATACCATTTCCATTACTCATATCTTTTAAAATTCAAAATATATCTTCTATTAATGATTTAGTTGTTAAAACATATCCAATTATGGTTGTAAATATTATTATTACAACAATAACAAAAAGAAATAAAAGATGTGTATATTTATCTATTTTCATAAGTTAATATTAAATATTAAATACTAATATCCTGATAATATTATAAAACTACATAAAGTCAAAAAATATACATTTTACATTTTATGTTTTTTAAATAATATCTCATAGAAATACCTATACTTATATAAAAAATATGACAAAAGACTTCTGGCAAAAACAAATAGAAGAAAAATGAAAACTGTGTTTTCTAGCTCCTATGGATTGATATTGAGATAGTGCATACAGACAGACTATGAAAAAAGTTGCTCCACATATAATGTGTGTGACAGAATTTTATAGTGCTGATTGACTTGTTCATTCAAAACTGTTAGCTGATCAAGTTCTTCCACATAGTGAGATTGAAGAACCATTGATTGTGCAGATTTTTTGAAAAGATCCTGAAAACTTTGCAAAAGCAGCTAAAATAATAGAAAGATACAATATAGCTTGAATAGATGTAAATATGTGATGTCCAGCAAAAAAAGTAGTAAAAAGCTGACATTGATCTGGGCTTATAATAAATGAAGAAGTAGCTTATAGAATAGTAGATGAATTAAACAAAGCAACAAAATTACCAATAAGTGTAAAAACAAGGTTATGATTTGAATGAGATGATAATCTAATCAGATTTGCAAAATGACTTGAAAATGCTTGAGCTAGTTTACTCACAGTTCATGGTAGAACTACAAAACAAGCATATACTTGAACTGCTAATCTAGATCCAATTTATGAGCTAAAAAATCATATAAATATCCCCTTAATCTGTAACTGAGATATACAAAATTATGAAGATGGAATGAGAAAAGTAAGAAATTTAGATTGATTTATGATTTGAAGAGCTAGTTTTTGAAATCCTTGGTGTTTTATGAAATCTCCTTGTCATTCTGAACATAAGTTTGCAGAATCTATAATACAATGATTGTCTACAAAACAAAGCACCAAAGATCCTGAAATAAATTCAGGATGACAGATTCAATGAAAATTCATAAATTGACAATACTTCCCTTCTTTATCAGAAATCCTTGAAATAATGTTTTTTCATGCTACAAAACTAGTTGAAACAAAATGAGAAAGAAAATGATCACTTGAAATAAGAAAACATTTAGTTTGTTATCTAAAGAGTTTTCCTGGAGTTAAAAACTATAGAAAAAGACTTGTAACAGTTGAAAGTCTTAAAGAGGTAGAAGATGTAATAAATCTTATAAAAAATGATTTTAGAGAGTTTTTAAGTGTAATTCCTAGTGAAATTGATAGAGATTAACTGTCATTCCGGACTTGATCCAGAATCTATGAACTCATTAAACTTGTATCATTAACTTAATGGATATAAAACATATTTATCTATTAAGTTAAATAAATTTGTTCTACCTTGCTAGAGATTCCGGATCAAGTCCGGAATGACAAAAAGCCAAGTCCGGAATAACAAAAAGCCAAGTCCGGAATGACAAATTTATTTTTAAAACAACACCTTCTGCAACTCATATTTTAAATCAATCTTAGTACTTCAGATTAGCTTTCAAAATTTCATATTTTTATCAAAATCTATTAGTTTTTCGTAAAGAGTTGATAATTCTTGAAAATTGATTTTATAAGTTTTATCAACTAAAAAAGCTCTATTTCATAAAGATAATTCATCTTTTATGTGATTATTTTTGTATCACAATTTTTTGAAAAACATTATATAAACAAAATTCCTTATATTTCATAAAAATGAGTTATAAAAAGCATAGATATCAATATTTTCTAGAATTATATCTAGATCATTAAATATAGCTTTTTTATCTTTGCTTAAAACTTTATCCACAAAAACAAATATAGTTTCTTCAAGTTCTGGGGTAATATAATCAATAATATCTTTAGTAGAAATAAAATCCTTGGTAATAAAAAGTTTATCAAGCTCATTTACTATTTTTGATAAATTATTTGATTTGTATGCAATTATCTTATCAATTGCATTTGAATCTATTTTAGAATTGTATTTTTTTTCTATAAATAATTTTGTATCATAAGTATTTTTTATATCAAATCTTTTAATTTCTCACAATTCTTTGATTTTTTTGTATAACAATGATCTTTCCTGTAAACTGTTCGAAGAAAAAACTATGATATTATTCTCAGGAATCTTATCTAAAATTGACATTAAAAACTCTTTTTTACTATCATCTTTTTCCACTTTTTCTATATTGTCAATTATTACCATTTTTTTCTCACTCAAAAAACTAGATGCAAGTAGATTTTCACTCAGTGCATTTTTATCTAGTTCTTCTATATTTTGAATATGAGTCAAATTAAACTCACCAAACTTACTCAAAAAATGATTTTTCCATTTTTTAAGTTCTTCTTTTACAAGGTATTCATTATTTCAGGTGAATAGGTAAAGCATAGTTAGTTTATATTAATTAATTTCTTCAACTTCTCACTTCCCTCTTTTTCAATCAGATTAAAGACTTCAATTATCTCTTGCAATGATTTTTTAAGGTTTAGTAGATCTTTTGGTCAGCTTCTATTTAGTGCAAGTCTGTTTAGTATCGTATCTAAATCTGAGACATATTTTAAGTGATTTTGTACTTTATCAAGTAATATTGGATTTTTTAGAAATTCATCTATTATATCAAGTCTAGTTTCTATTTCTTCTTTTTTTTGTAGAGGTTTCAAGATAGCCTCCCTCAAAAATCTAGTTCACATAGCAGTTTTTGTATCATCAAGAATTCAAAATAGAGTTCATATTTTATGAGATTTTGTAGCAAAATTGTAGATTAAATCTAGATTTCTTATGGTTGATTCATCCAAGTCTAGATATTCCGAAAATGTTTCGTAAGAAATAGATTGTAAAAAATCTAAACTAGATTTTTGATTTAATTCAAGGTATTGTAAAAGTAGAGAACTTGCTTTTATTGCCATATTTTTTCATTCAAGTCAAAATCAAACTAGATTTTTCACTCAAAAATGATTTAAAAGTTTTTGTTTATTATCTCATTCTCACTCAAAATAATAGACATTTAAACTATATTTTTTACTTAATAAATCTTTTATTGAATCGTCCCCAAATAATTTTTTCTCTAAAATAACTTCTTTTGGAGAAATCTTATATATTTGTAGAGATAATTTTTCAAAACTATCAAACTCGCTTGTTAGCCATTTATTTGTAGATAAATCAAGTATACTTAAACCATATCTAGAATCATCATAAACTATAGAAACCATAAAGTTTGATATATTTTCTTTAGAGTATTCTTCTCATTCTAGATACAAAGTCGCAGGAGTTATAACTCTTGAAACTTCCCTTTGAACAATTCATTTTAGTTTTGGATCAGAAACTTGTTCTGCAATTGCTACTTTATAACCAGCTTCTACAAGTTTTGGGAGATATTTTTCTTTTGCATGATATGGAAATCAAGCCAAAATATCTGGATTTTTTGCATTTTTATTTCTACTTGTTACAGCTATTCAAAGTACATTATGAGCAATCATTGCATCTTCTCAAAACATTTCATAGAAATCTCACATCCTGAAAAAAAGTATAGCATCTTTGTACTTATCTTTTATTTCTTTATATTGCCTCATCGCTGGAGTAAAATTTTCTAATTCTTCCATAATTTAAGTTTAACTTTTAATTTTTCTTTTAGTTACTTCAAAAAAATTCATTAATTTTGATCATCTTCAAAATCTATTTTTATTTGATATTTCTTTTATTTCCATATATCTCG
Organism: Candidatus Altimarinota bacterium; assembly: GCA_041659565.1. Classification (GTDB taxonomy): domain Bacteria; phylum Patescibacteriota; class Gracilibacteria; order BD1-5; family UBA6164; genus Altimarinus. The sequence goes on from JBAZXZ010000001.1 coordinate 236,997, forward strand.
AAATATTTAATACTAATGCAAGTCACATGATTGAAGTCAGTAAACTTGATCATCAATAACTTATAAAAGGTAGAGTTATTCAAGTTAATGGAACTATATTTAAATTAACTCATATATTAATAAATGCTTGAATTAAAAACCGTGAAATCATACCTACAACAAGGTATTTTGCAAATAAATCAGTTGTCCTAAGAGCAATATAAATTCACCTATATCATATAAAAAGATACATACAAATAATAATAAATCATCAAAAAAATCAAAGTTCTTCTATAATTACAGAAAATATAAAATCTCACTGAACTTCTGGAAGATACCCAAATTTTTGAATTGATTTTCAAAATCCAAGTCATCAAAATCATCAGCTTCAAATAGCAATAACAGCTTGTTCAGTTTGATAATTTATAGTTTTATTCTCTATTGAACTTTTTTCATCACTTAGAAAATTATCAATTCTCTGAGTAATATAACCTAGACTATTTAGATTTTTTCATGTTTCTTTATCATAATTTCATATAGAGTAAACTACAGTTATTAATAGTAATCAAGAAACTGCTAAAGCTAATATATATTTCACATTTGCTCAGGCGACAAAAAACATAAGTGTGGCAACCGGAGCTAAAAGCATTATCGTACCAAAATCAGGTTGTAAAGCTACCAAAAAAACTACTGCTGAAAGTACAAATAAAAATGGTAAAAATCAACTATCAAATGTATGCAAAACATTTTTATATTTTTTAAAAAAGTATGAAAGATATATAATAAAACCAAATTTTAAAAATTCTGTAGGTTGTATAGTAAAAGGAATTCATGGGATTGATATCCATCACCTAGCTCATTTTAATGTTATTCACATAAGTAAAACAACTATAAGTAATGATAAAGTTCAAAAAAATATATATCTGGCATGTTTTTCAAAAAATGTGTATGGTATTTTTACAAAAATTCATAGAATAATCATAGAAATAACCACATGAGCAATATTTCTTATAACATAAAAATAATTATATGATTCTTGGATTAATCAGTTTTTCACCATAGTACTTGTTACCTTAAATGATGAATAAACAGATACTGAACTTATCATTATCATTCAAAAAATAATAAGTAATACAACCACAAAAAATAATTTATAATCAACTTGTTTAGACATAGAATAATCAAATTTTAGAAATAATATAAAATGCTTCAATAATTACTTATATCTTAGTAATATTTTTAATATTTTCAAGAGAAACTGGTATTTTTTGTAATTTTATTGATTTTTATTTAAAATAAGTATATAATTAAGACATATTATAACTTATAACAACATAAATATGGAAAATACAACTCCAAGCGAAGAAATACTATGATTAGAAGCAGTAAAAGTAGGTTTTGAAAGACCAATATGAGAATGAAAAATTGATAATTTATTAGCTGAACCTAATTATTCAATTAATGAATTAGATGAATTAGATCCATGAATTTGAGAAAATATAAATGAAATAATTAAAAATAAAACTATTTGAAAAGATGAATTAATGGTATTTAAAAATATTGTAATATGAAGATTAGATATACTAAAGATTGATGCAAATACAATTTCATTAAAAGATTGATTAACTTTACAAGATTATTTTTATAGTATAGAAAGCTTAAATTAATGTTTTTATTTCATATAATTTGAAATAATATCTTGAAGTCAAGGATTTAAAAAAAATATTAATCATCTCAAAAAGTAAATAATTAATATCACTATAATTGGTGTTAAATCAATAGGTCAAAAAGTAGTTGGTATAATTGATTTTATGAATTTATACATAGGATCAATTATATCTGCTATAAATTTTGGCCTAAAATTAACTCAAAATAGTACTAACCAAGAAAGTATTACATCAATAAATATAACATAAAAAATTAATTCCAAAAATATTAAAATTGCTATTAAAATTGTATTTAACATAGTTTTAAAATTAAGTAGTACAAATTTTTATTCCTTATTCTTCCATTTTTCTTTATTTTCATAAGCATTTTTTGCAGCTTCTTCTTGGGCTTTTTTCTTACTTGAACCAAATCAAAATCATATACATTTTTCTCATAGATAAACTCATACTTTGAAGTTTTTATCATGATCTGGTCATTCTTCATTAAGTACATCATAAGTTGGAGTTATATCGAGTTCTGCTTGAGAATATTCTTGAATAAGTGATTTGAAATCCTTAAAATATTTGTTTTCAAGAATCTCATCTAAAGTTGTATATATATATTTATTTATGAAAATTCTAGCACTTTCTAATCATAAATCTAGGTATATAGCTCAAATAAATGCTTCTAAAGTATTAGCGAGCAAATAATCACTTTCTCTACCTCATCATAAATCCTCTCATTTTCATAAAAATAAGTAATTACTGAATTCTAATTCTTTTGATACTATAGCAAGATTTCTTCATCTAACAAGTGCACTTCTTATATCTGTTAAATCTCATTCATTTTTATCGTGAAAATTGTTATATAAACTATCCGTTATAACCAATTCTAAAACAGCATCTCACAAAAATTCTAATCTTTCATTATGTTCAGGTGCAAAATCTGGTCTCTCATTTACAATAGACCTGTGAATAAATGATTTTATATAATTATCAATATTTTTATAACTTATACCCAATCTAGATAAAAGTGTAGAAACTTTTTCAACAACTTCTATATTATTTATTATATTTCTTGTTACAACCATAACAACAATAATTATTGATTAAACTTTAAATTTAAAAAATGTGAAATCATTCTTAATTTCAATAGAGTTTATTTCATTATTTAATTTCTCATAATCATTAAAAACATTGTTTAATACACCATTTACGATTTTTTTAACTGGATCATCAGAAAATATTTTTGCTAATTCAATAGCTTCATTAATTGAAACTTTTGCTGGAATTTCTTCTTGTAAAAAAAACATCTCAGCCAAAGCTATATAAATAGGTAAAACATATAGTAAACTCATTTTTTCAATATTAAATTTTGGAGCATACCTTTCTATAAATAGAATAAAAATTCATTCTTTATCCAAAATAATTTTTTGCATTTCTTCAAAATATACTTTATCAACTTCTAAATCTCAATTATCAAAATAAAAATTTTGAAAAAAAATTTCATCACTTATATAAGTAAAACCAAATATAAATAATTTTTGGTATAGTAATCTTCTAGTTAATGTTCTTGAAATATGAGGCATAAAAAAAGTAAAAGTATAAAATTTGATTATTTTTTCATAAAAAAAGAAAGCAGAAAGAATTATAAATCTTTATAAAACTTCCTACTTTATAAACTTTAAACTCTTTTATTATATTCTAGTTACTTTTTTAGATTTAGTTTTAATTTTTAAAACTTGTCTTCCTTTGTAAGTTCAATCAATAGCTATAAAATGAGCTAATCAATTTCATTCTTTATTTAAAGCTGTAGTATTTTTAAGTTTTAAAGCAGTTCTTTGTATCCAAGCAGTAGTTCTAACTCTAGATCTAGACTTAGATGTCTTTTTTGTAGGAGCAAATGTCATATTTTTACAATTAACAATTAATAATTAACAATTAATAATTATGGATTTTTATATCCAAATTTAATGTTTCGCAATGAATTTTATAAAAAAACTAATAAAAAGCAAATTTTAATTTCACAAAATTATATATTTACTTGACAATATATAATTATATATGGTAAGATATAAAGGTAAATTAATAATTATCTCACAGGTAAATAATACAATATGAAAACAAATATAAAAATATTAACTACAATACTTCTTTCTGTATGTTATTTAAACACATATTCTGAGACATGAAATACTATTGAAATAGAAAATACTAATACAGGAACAACAAACCTTGTAAATGTAAATATTCAAAATTTAGAAAGTATAGAAGAAAATACAAAGACAGAAGAAAAAGTTGATATGACTTTAGAAGATGAATTAAAAAAAGATTGAATAGAACTTGATTCTGCAAATTCATTACAATATGAAAATAAAAGTATAATAGATAAAGCAAATGCAATAAAAAATAAAGAGCTTGATAAATTATTATGAAAAACTGATGAAGAAAAAAATATTGAGGCAATAGAAACAGTTTTACAAGAATTAGATATAAAAAAAGAATTAAATGAGGTTCAGTTAAATGAAATTCAAACAAATCTAAAAGTATTACAAAAAAATATAGAAGATAATAATAAAAATATAAATTTATTAAAAGAATGAAAAAAAGTTAGAGAAATAACTAAGGAATTGGAAGAAATAGAAAAAAATAATGCAGTTTTAAAAAAGGAATTGGAATTTAAAGAGGATTTAATTAGTGATTTACAAGATAGTCTTGCTTGATACAATATACTTGAAGTAAAGTATAAAAAATTACTTGAAACTTATGTAGATACAAAAAAAGAAAAAGAAAATGATTTATTAAAAGGAAAAGAACAAAAGGTAATAACTTTATTTATATTTCTTATACTATTTACTATAGCATATATCATAAAGATATTGCTTGTAAGAAATGATAAATTTATGAGAAAACGTGAAAATTTCTGAGAATATTTTAATTTGGTATTTTGAATAACTCTTGTAATTTTTCTAATAATATATATTTTTTACTTGTTTCCTGAATTATATGTCCTTCTTATTTTCATTTCTTGATCACTTATATTTATAAATGCCCAAGTAATATCATCATTTATTGCTAGTATAATACTTTTTAGAAACTTTAAAATTTGAGATATAATAAAGATATGAACAGATAAGTGAAAAATTATTAAGATTAGTCCACTAAGTACAATTATAAAAAGAATAAACGATTATTGAGTTTTAGAAAGCGAAGAGGTAAATATCCCAAATATTGATTTATTAAAAGAAAAAGTAACTCTTGCTAAAAATTCACTTATTAAAGAAAATATATTTAATATAATACTTTCTTTAAATTGAGAAAAGGATTTATTTGAGATAATAGATAATATAAAAGAAAATATTTTATTAAAAATGCTTAAAGAGAAATTAAATACTTTAAATCCATTAAGTACAGATACTTTTAAAACAAAATATGAACATATTGATTCAGATAAGATAAAAATAACTTTTTATTGGTTATGAACTAGTGAGTTAAATAGAAGAATTGAAAAGGAAATAATAAAATATATAAAAGAATTTTCAGATTTCAACAAAAATTTTGAAGATAATACTACAAAAAAATATATCAATCTACAAAATAATCAAGATTGATTCAGGAGAGCATCATTAATTCAGGATGAAATAGATTCATAATTATCATTTTTTCATTGTCAATACAAAAAAACTTGTAATATATTTTTTTTAACTATAATTCGTTTCTGTAATTTATTTTTCTAATTTATATAAATAGCTAGTAGTTGCAATTAAACTAAACCAGTTAATAATAAAGTATGTGATAAACTTTAAATTATTAATTATTAATTGTTCAATATTAATTATTTTCATATGTTATATCGACTGATCAACAAAGTTATATTTATAGGAACAATGTTCCTTCTAACTTTTTCTCAAGTAAATTCATTTTCTTGAGAAATAAATACACAAAATTCATATCTAATTAGCAATAAAATTGAGGTTATCAAAAAGGTAGACTTAGTTATTACTGGTTATTATTCTCCCCTACCAAATCAAAAAAAATATGTGACTGGTAGTTATGAAAAAGAAATCGCTTTAAATGGTGATTGAGTTTGAATGGCTTCTTGAAAAAAAGTATTTATTTGAGCAATTGCTGCACCAAAAAAATATGATTTCTGAACTAAAATATATATAGAATGATATTGAGTATGAGTTGTAGAAGATAGATGATGAAAAGTAATTGATGATAATCATACAAAAATTGATATATGGATGTGATACGGTGATGAATGACTTCAAAGAGCAATTAATTGGTGATCAAAAAAAACTACTTGATATATAGTTTCAAGTGATACTGATACAAATTTTAGTTTCTGAGAACCTATTATAACTGATATAAATTATAATACCACTGAAAAACTGACATTAACACCAGAATCAAATAAAAATGAAGTTAAAAAAGTTCAAGAATATTTTAAATGAATTTTATTTTATTATTGAGAAATTGATTGAAAATACGAAAGTATAAAACCTACAGTAATAAAATATCAACTTCAAAAATGAATTATAAAATCTGAAAATGATACTGATGCCTGATATATATGACCAAAAACAAATTTTGAACTAAATAAAGATTTAAATGATAAAAATTCTCTACAAAAAATAGAAAAAGATAATTTGCTACAACAAATTATACAAATAAAGAAAAAACTTTGAGATAAATATGAAGTAAAAGCTCAAAGATTACTAGAAAAGATAAAAATTTTAAAGAATAGAAAAACTTTGAAAATAAAAACAAAATTACAGCTTGAGTACTTAGAAATGATATTATAATTATTAAATTTTTAGCATTTTTTGACTAAAAAAAATAATTATGATATCATTTATATGTAACTAGGTTAAAAGTTACAAATGATTAATAATAAATGTAACTTTTAAATTTTATATTTTAACGATGTGATTTTGGTAAATCGATTAATGATAGCACTATTTATATTTATAAGTTTTAGTAATTTTTTACTAAAAGCTAGTGCTGAAGAAACACAAGAATTTATAGTAACTGCATATTACTCACCTCTTCCTGACCAAGAATATTATCTAAAATGAAATTATGAAGATGAGATAAAATTAAATTGAAGATGAATAAGATGAGCATCTTGACTTGAAGTATTTAATTGAATGTTAGCTTGACCATCAAAATATTCTTTTTGAACAAAAATGTACTTAGAATGAATCTGAACATGAGTAATTGCTGATAGATGATGAGCTATAGTATCTGCATGAGAAAGATGATACGAAGTAGATAGAATAGATGTATGGATGTGATACTGAGATGAGGGTTTAAAAAAAGCTTTATCTTGGTGAAAAAGAAGAGTTACTTGAAAAATAATTGAAATATGAACTTCTACAATTACGAATTGAACTACTTCAAATGTATGAGTAAATTTCACAAGTTCAAATATAAGTATTCCAAAAACAAATAAAGAAGAAATATATAGAATAAATGTATGACCTGAATCAAGTAGAGATAAAATAAAAAAACTTCAAACAAAACTTAAAGCTGTATGAATATACAAATGAGAAATTAATTGAATATACAACAAAGAAACTATAAATTTATTAGTGCAATTTCAAATAGACACTTGAATAATCAAATCTAGAAGTGACTATTGAGCATGATATTGGGGAGCTAAGACTAGAGAAAAATTTGTAAATATAGAAAAAGAATTTGCAAGCAAAAATATAAAAGTAACTAAAGTTGAAAATAAAGAACAAAATACACAGAAAACTATAATAACATTACCAAAAGATATATTTACTACATATGTAAGTCCTGAATCAAACAAAGATGATATAATTGCTCTTCAAAATAAATTAAAAGAAATGTGATTATACAACTGAGAATCAAATGGAAAATACAATGAAGTGAGAAATATATTACTTAATTATCAAATATCTAAAAGTATAATAAGTAATAAAAATGATACATGAGCTTGATATTTTGGACCTAAAACTAGAGAATTACTTAAAAAAGACTATTCTGGATTTTTAGTAAAAAAAGATCTTGAAGAAAGAGATAGAAGAAAAATAGAAGAAGTAAAAATTTTAGCAATGAAACAAGCAAATGAGACAATATGAAAAATATGAAATCCAAAAGTATGAGAAACATCTAAAAATGTTAGAGAATTACAAAAAGTACTTGGTACACTTTGATACTTTGAATGAAAAGATACTGCAATCTATTGAGAAAAAACAAAAGTAAGTGTATTAAAATTTCAAATAGATAAAAAATTAGTTTGAAAGGAAACTGATCCTGGAGCTTGAAAAGTATGAGATAAAACAAAAGAAAAAATTAAAAATGAATTAGCTAAAATAATACTAGAAAAAAGATTACAAGAAGAAAAAACTGTAGCAATGAATTATAAAAAATAGACTCATAAAAAAACAACCTAAATCAAAATTGATTTAGGTTGTTTTTTTTGTTATTTTTTGATTATCGTTTATAATCAAAAAATACTATTAATTTTTTATTTGTTATGCAAAAACTTTACAACTTATTAAAAAATTATACTTTAGAAGATGCCTTAATACTTGAAAAACAAGATTTACAATATAAAGCTCTGGAAAAACTTTTTGAGAAAATTTCAGATAAAAAGTTGTTTTTTTGATTAATTTTAACTAATTCTCTAGTTTGTTATCAATTATCAAGTACATGAGAAAAATATTGGGAGGAGTTTAGCAAAAGTGCAAATGATTATTTTTTAGATTTAAAATTTAAACAATGTATTAAAGATCCTGAAACAAATTCTGTGCTGAACTTATTTCAGTATTCAGGATGGCAATCTAGCAAAATAATTACTTTTTTAAAACAATTTTTACCAAATTCAAAATGAAATAAGAGACTTTTAGAAGTCAAAATAAAAAGACTTGAAAAAGTTGAAAATTTTATCAATATATTTTTAAATAAATTAGATTATTATTTAGAAAATTTGGTGATTTTAAGAGATGAACTAGCTAAAACAATGAGCCAAAAAAAAGATGCAAAAACTATAGTTTTTGCGATTAAAATGATTATGTATGGGATAAGTATAGATAAAAGATGAAAGAATAAAGATAAAAGCAAATGACAATCGATTAAAGATATTTCAATTCCTATTGATTCTAGATTAACAAAGATTTTTGAAGTGTATAAAGAAGATTACACAGATATAAAACTTTTTTACTATGATTTATCAGAAAAACTAGAAATTCCAGAAATTCATCTTGATGCTATTTTATGGGTTAATTACAATAATCTTATACAAAAATAGAGTCAGTTTTTAGAAACTGACTCTATTTTTTAAAATTTAAAATCTTTAAAATCTTTATGAAATAATTTTAAAAGTACAATTATAGTAATTCAAATTATTATAGATAACAAATTAGACAATACAAAATAATTTTCTAAGAAATATAAATCCAGAAAATTCCAAAATCATCTCCAGATCATAATTATAGAAAGGGTGATTATTAATAATTTCATATCACTAAATACATATAACATTCTTTTTTTATAATTATTTTTTTTCTTAAATATGTTTCTCATAAGGTGGGATTTATTTGTAAATTTATTATTTTGTTTTACTTTCTTTTTCTTTAACTAAATCATCTTTCTTTTCAGTTAAAAATTTTTTAAATTTAACTAAATGATTATTTAAAAAACTACTTAATGGCCAATTATTACTCCAACTAGTATTCCTAGATCTTTGATATTCTTGAATAAAAGGTGTTAATAATAAAGATAATTCATCTTTATTATTAAAAATTTCTGATATGTTTATTGATTTTAATTTATCAAGTTCAGTATTATTTTCTAAAACTAATAGTATTTTGTCTAAATCTGCTATTTGTTTATCTAATCATTCTATTTTAGATTTTATTGCTTGTTGTGCTTGTTCTTTTGTTTTTTCTTCTGGTGGTGGTGTTGATGGTACTGTCTTACCTGTTATAAAATTTATCTCATTTAAGGCTTCATAGAATTTTGTAAAATCTGGCGGAGTTACTTTATTGTCATCAATATTAGCAAAAGTATATGTATATGGAACTTTTTCTTTTATTTCTTTTCAGTCTTTATCCTTAACTTCTTTTCATGCATCATCTTTTTTAACTTCTTCTTTTTCTATTATAACTTTTCAATCTTTATTAAGCACATTTTCCCAAAAATTATCTTCTGTAATATCTATTCATTTTTCTCTACAATTATCAAAAAATTTTGCAAGTTTCTTTGATTCTAATCAAGTTAAGTTTTTATCATTCAATAAAACAATTTTTGAGTTTTTAGCTCAAGCTATAGTTTCTCATTTTTCATTTATTGTATTTCAGTACTGTAACAAATTATCAACTGATTTTCTATTTTGAATTTCTTTTTTAAATCATCCTATTAATTTTTCAGCTCATGCTTCTCATAAGAAAAATCATACGATTTTTTGAATGAATCCCAAAATAGTTTCAGATAACCAACTTGGCATTTTATTTAAAGTTGCCATAAGATTTTCTTTTATATTTCATCATTTTTTTTCTAAATTAATAACTTGATTATTCATTCAAGAAAGATAAGTTACAAGCTCATCAGATTTTAATTCTGGTATACCATCAATATTTCATTTTTCTTTATAATCTTGAATTGCTTGAGGATTTGATAATAATCATTCTTTTATTAATTTTTTTTGACTTTCATCACCTTTTGCTTTATCTAACAAACTTAATATACCTTTCATCTCAGTATCAATTATTGTATTGAATGTAGTTTCAATATTTTGCATACCATTTCATCAATTTTTCGTAATATCTTTAAACGAATTAAGTAATTCATCAACTTTTCATGATGACAAAATCCTTCATACTATTGCAATTTTAATATTTTCTTTGTGTTTATCATCTAAACCATAAGAATTTATCTTAGTATCTATATAACTTCATACTTTATTTAATACAGATTCAGGGATAGTTCATTTTGCTCAAGTACTTAAAATATCTAGTTTTACATTTCAAGTATCAACTTGTACTTCAATAAGTTCTTTTCTCAAAGCTTCTTCAAGTTTTGTATAATCTTTAGTTTCATTAGCTTTTGATATCAAGTCCTGCAAATTATTTAAATCAGATTTTGTTAAGTCAATAACTTGATTTTGTAATCATACAAATTTTTTGTCTAGAGAATCTAAAACTTCTTTAGGTATTTTTAATTTATTACCTGTATATACTGAAATATCTCAAATTCTATAATTTTCTTCTTTGTCTACACTTAAATCCAATGGGTTATGTTCTTGAAGTGAAGGAACAAAATTTGGAGCTTCTACATTTGTCATAATTATTTTATTAAACTATAAATCTACATAAATTTTACCATATTTTATTTAATTTATCAAAAATTAGACTACTATATCTCTTTGTATAGTAATTTCTTTTTTAAAATCATGTGATTGGACTTTACGATATCATTCTAGAACTAAATCACTTATTCAATCTACAAAATTAGATTTTGATAATTTTATTTCACTATTTGGTTTTCAATATATATTTCACTTTATAACAAAATTATCTCATTCTATTCAGATAGAAGTTATATCTTTTACTCAATCAAGTTTATACTTATATCATCCGATATAAAATCATCTCTTATCTTCTGGAAAATTATTTCATTTAAAAACTATTGTGTTTTGTGTAACAGTATTTCAAAAATTTACATCATAAGATAATCAAGGATGATTTAAATCTATTTTTAAGTTAGGCTCTGACAATTTTTCTATTAATCCTTTTATTTGATTATTTTTAAATTCATAAAATGTTACATTTTCTTTTAGAAAACTCTTTTCTTCTTCCATAAATTTTTTAAATTTTGGAGTATCTAATAAATCTCATATAGTTTTATATTTATTTTTATCAAATTCTATTCATTTTTCCTTCCGTAAAAATTTTCATATAATCCACATACTATGCATAGCTATAGATTTTCTTTTTTCAATTATATTTTTTTTCTTTTCTGGTGGTAAATCATCAAGACTTCATTTCAATTTGCTACCTATATCATCCTTTAAAACTTCTTTAATATCTAAGTTAAAACTATCAGTACTTGATATAAAATCATCATAAGAAGTTGCTTTATTATGAGCTTCCATAATTTTTTCTAAGGAAACTTTTTTAAATGTTGTGTAAAACTTTTCTTTTCCCTCTATTCAAGCTTTTTTTCAATCTAAAAGATCTAAAGATTCTTCCTCTACATCTTTTCTAGGATATTTGTTTTTTTCTTTCTGATTCTCTTTTGATTTATAATCATTAGATATTTTTCTATCTATTTCACGAAACTTCCATTCTGATGAAATTCTTTTTAAATTCGCTAAATCATTTTCAGTTTTTCATAATATATTTCAATACCCTGATATATATCTTTGTACTGAATTAGCTTTTTCTGACCAATAATTAGTTGTAGTATTGTATATATCAACTGTTCAATCAGTAACTGAATCTTTAATTTCTATTGCTTTATCTTGTACTATATCAACTTTTTTTCAAATTTCTTTTCATATATCTTCTAGTTCTTTTTCAGCTTTCTCTACATTTTTTGCAACTATATCATTTATAGGCTTAATTGTTTTTCAAACTTCTTGTGATACTTCATCATATGCTTTTCAAGCAGAATTAACTACATCTCAAGCTTTATTCTGAACTAAATCAATTTTATCTCAGATTTTTTGATTTAAATCTGCTAGTCATTTTTTTGTTTCATCTATAATATTATCTATAGAAATTGATTTTTCTTGATTATCATTTTGAGATTCTGCCATATGAACTTATTTTAAAAAATATCATAATTACCTTTATTTTATCATATTTTATCTACTTTTTCAAAAAAATAGGCATTAAATATTGTGTTTTAGATATTTGAAATATAATAATTTAAAATATTTTAATTTTTAGAATATTAAAATGTTATCTTCTATACCCAAATCACCTTGAATCTACCAGTTTTTCAACAAAGATTGAAAGATTATTTATGTTTGAAAAAGTATAAATCTTTTAAATCGTGTAAATTCATATTTTAACTCAAAAACAAAGCTAAATTTTGGTAAAAAAAAGATGGTTAGCGAAATAAAAGATATAAAAACAATAGTAGTAAACAATGAAAAAGAAAGCTTAATACTTGAGACAACTCTGATAAAAAAACATAAACCAAAGTACAATATCCTTATGAAAGATGACAAAAATCATCTTTATATAAAAATAACTGATGAGGAAATTCCAAAAGTCATAAAAACCAGAATAAAAACAAATTCCTGAACATATTTTTGACCTTATATAAGCTCAAATTATGTAAGTAACATACTAAAAATTACAAAAAAAATATTTTGACATAGAAGCTGTAATATAAAGTTTGAAAATTCAACAATCAAATCCACTCACTGAACAAAAATCCCTTGCATAGATTATTATACAAAAAGATGTGCTTGACCTTGTTTACTTTGAGAAAAAGAAATAAGTGAGTACAAAAAATCTATTGAAAACATTAAAAATTTTATAAATTGAGACTTCAAAAATGTGATTTCTGGTTTACAAGAAAAGATGCTAAAAAAAGCTTCAGAGCTTAAGTTTGAAGAAGCTGGAAAAATAAAACAAGATATAGAAAGTATTAAAAGCTTGGAAGAAATCCAAATAGTAAGAGAAGCCGTAAAATGAGATTATGAAGTTATAAATTACTTAGAAAAGTATGATAAATTATTTATATGACTTGTTTCAATTAGAGATGGTAAAATAAATGATTTAAAAAATTATGAAATACAAACACATCTTGATGAAAATATAGAAGAAATTTTAATAGAATTTATAGAAAGAGAAATAGTTGCAAAATCTACAATAAGTGAACAAAAATGACAAACTATTTTATTACCGATTGAAATATGAAATTCAGGATGACAATTATACAAATTTGAAATCCCAAAATCATGACCAAAACATGATTTACTCAAATTTGTTTATAAAAATCTTTACGAATATGCCTATAAAAAACATATTGATAGTTTAAGTACAAAATGATTTACAAAACAAACAATGAAAAATCTACTTTCTATGCTTTGATACAAAGAAATAAATAAAGACTTGGCATTTGAGTGTAACGATATTTCTCACCTATCATGAAGCCATACAGTTGCAAGTAGAAGTATAATAGAAAACTGAAAACCAAATAAAAATAAATACAGGAAATTTAATATAAAAACATTACCCGATTTAAAAATAGATGATTTTGCATCTATGAGAGAAATAATGACAAGGAGATTAAAAGAATTAATAGAAAAATGAAATTTACCAGATTTGATAATAATAGATGGTTGAGTCGGACAATTAAATGCAGTTTTAGAAGTGGTTGAAAATGAAAAATTGATTAACTCACTACAACTTGTTTCCATAGCAAAAAAAGAAGAAGAACTTTTTTTACCATGAGTAAAAGAACCAATTATTCTTGATAAAGATAGTCAAGAATTGAGATTAGTACAAAAAATAAGAGATGAAGCACATAGATTTGCAATTACATTTAATAAAGAAAAAAGACTAAAAAGTGAGAAAAAAAATTTACTTGAATCAATTCCTTGAATATGACCTAAGACCAGAATAAAACTTATAAAAACATATTGAAATATAGATAATCTGAAATGAGTTACAATAGATGAACTACAAAAAATTTTATCAAAAAATCAAATAGAAGCACTTGAAAATCATGGAATAATATAAAAGCCATTTAAATTTTACTTTTATAAAAATATTGTTAAAATAAATACTATCACCTAATCCCTACCCTATGATAGACATAATCAAAAAATACAGAAAACATAATTATGTAAAAAATAGTTGAATAATTGCGGCTAGTTTAGTTTTGGCTTTTTGAATCAATTTTTTTGTACTTGATTCATCACTATGACAAAAACTTCAGATAAGTGTAATAAATTGACTAGAAAATTGAAATGTATGAGATTTATATTTGCAAAAAAGTGATACAAATGTAAATTTGATTTCTAGTAAGGATATGAATCAAGTTAAAAGTCTATCTCTTTCAATAGTTTACAATCCTACTAATCTAAAAATAGGTACTATAAATTCTATGATTTGATGAAATATAATCAATGAATCAAATGAAGATTGATTAACAACATTGATTATAAATTTTAGTTCACCTCTAGACATAAAAAAATGAGTTAATATAGTTAACCTTACAGTTTCAAAAACAGAAGAAAAACTAGAAAATATCAATATAATAAGTGCTAACTTTACAGATTCTGCCAATCAAGTCTATCTACTTTCAAGTTCAGGAGTAGAATACTAATTACTTAATTATGCTTTTCGATACACATTGCCACACTTATCTATCAAAAGAAAAAAGTGAAATAGATATACTTAATGAAATCAAAGAAAATAATAATCTATATATCACAAATATCTGAGTTGATTTAGAAACAAGTCAGCATTGTTTAGATATCGCTTCAAAATATGATTTTGCATATGCTACAGTATGAATTCATCCATGTGATGTACTTAAATATCCTAATTTAGAAAAAACTATCAATAAACTTGAAATTTTATCTAAAAATAAAAAAGTTGTGGCAATTTGAGAATGTGGTCTTGATTATTATCGGTTAGAAAAGGAAACTGATACTGTCTCTACCCCCTTGATAAAGGGGGCTAGGGGGTTTTCTTATATCCCCTATAATAAAGAACTAAAAGAAAAATCAAGAGAATTGAGAAAAAACATAACAAATGCTGAAAAAAAAATTCGGTATAATTTTTTAAATTCAATAGGTATAAATATAACTAAACAGAAACCGTTACTTAATTATATAGTTGACTTTTATATACCTTCTCTATGATTAATAATAGAAATAGATTGAGATTCCCATTTTCAGGAAAATTATATAGACTATGAAAATAAGAGAACTCAAGATTTAGAGTGATATTGATTAGAAATAATTAGATTTACAAATAATGAAATTTACGAAAATTTTGAAAATGTTTGTGAAAAAATTAAAAAGAAAATAGAACAGAAAACAATACAGAAAACCCCCTACCCCCCTTTATCAAGGGGGCAAGAACTTGAACAAAAAAAACAACTCCAAAAAGAGTTTTTCATAACTCAAATAAACCTCGCAAAAAAACTTGATTTACCGTTAGTTATTCATAATAGAAAAGCTTGAAATGATGTTTTTGAAATACTACAAAAAACTGATTTTAAAAATTTTATTATGCATTGTTATAGTGAAAACCTAGAATATGCTCAAAAACTACTAGATTTTGCTCCTGATTGCATGATAAGCTTTAGTTGAATACTTACATTCAATAATGCAAAAAATGTACAAGAAACAGCATCTAAGATACCTCTTAGAAATATATTAATTGAAACTGATTCTCCATATCTTGCTCCAGCTCCTTTTAGAGGCCAAGAAAATTACCCGTATCTCGTTGAAAAAATATTTGAGAAATTGTGTAGTTTAAGAAGTGAAAGTAAGGAAGAAATAGAAAAAGTAGTTTGGGAGAATAGTTTGAGAGTTTTTGGGATAAAAGTTTAATGAAATAAAATAGTATCAACTTTCAATATTATCTCTCAAATATTTGATGAAACCGTATCTAAAAAATGATTTACTTTTCTACAAGTATCGTCAATAGTTAAAAAAATCTTTTTTAAAACTTCTAAAGTTTTTTTGATTTTTTTTAATAGTAATTTTATTTCACTCTCATTTTTACCTTTATTTTTACTATTAATTAATTTTATAAGATTATCAATATCAAAAATCATACTTTGTACTTTTATTTTTATTTCTTCACCTAAATCATGATTTACTAAATATAACTCTAATTCTTTTTTTACATCTAATAATTCTTGTTCATTGATTTGTTTACTTTCTTGTACATATTCAGTGAATTTAATTCATTTATTCATAAAATTTATTTTAAAATTAATTTTTATTTTTCCAAGAAACAATACTTGATTTTACTTTATTTCATGCATTTTTTGCTCAATCAATTACATCATCAACTGAAATATTTTGAACTGCATCATATGTAGCAATTCAAAGAGCTCAAAATGTAAGTACATGTCAACCTTTATTTGCATATTTAACTGTTTTTAATAATTTCTCAGAATTAGCAACACCTACATACTTATCAGATTTAACTAATTCAAAAATTCACTGTTTTACTTTTTCTAGAGTCTTAGCATCTTTAGCTATATCAGCAACTTTTGCAGTTCATTTAACTCAAGCTAACCAAACTCTAAGCCATTCTGATTGTCAAAATGTAACAAGTGTTGCAGCATCAGCTAATGTTCAAACTACACCAAATCAAGCTCTTATCCATCTATCTTTAGATATTAAATCTCTTCAAGCCAAATCTTTTCATCTTAAGGCTGCAGTAAAATCAAGTATTTCACTTGTTATAGGTAAAATTCAAAATCATACTTCTGTAGCATCCAATCAAAAATTATCATCTCAAGTTGCAAACTCATTAACCAAAGTTCAAAGCATTAAACCCGCAAATCATATTCTAAAAAATGTTTTTCATGTAGAAACTCACCGAATTTTTTCTATTTTATATCAAACTTTCTCAAGTCCACCAAAGAATCATCTTTTTATAACTCAATCAGCATCTTTGATATTATACTTTTTTATCAAATTATTTATTTTTTCATTACTATCTGACATATTAAAACCATGTTTTTTACTTAATTCTTCCATTTCAAAATCAATTTTTTTTATATCTTCTAATCACTTATTTCTTAATATATTAAAATCATTATATTCATTAGTACCTACTTTAAATGGGTTTTGAAATTTAGGTCTTGAATCATATGTTTCAGATGTCAAAGGCATATTTAAATTCATAAATTCTCATTTTCACATTTTTTTCTTTTTTATCAGCTCCATTTCAAGTTTTTGAACTTTTTCAAATTTTTCATTTTTTAACTTAAGTGCTTTTTCATGATATTCTTTAGCCGAAGCTCTAAGTTTTTGTTCTTCTTTTAGTAATTCTTTTTTTAATTCTGGATTGGATTCAAGTACATCTACATAAGTTTTAGCTGAAAGTGGTAATTTTATAAATTCATGATGTTTATCAAGTAATCAAGCCAATATTTTCTTCTCTGATTCATTTAATTTAGGTTTATTTAAAAGAGTGTCCATTTTTTGCAATTCTCTAATTTTTTCTCTAGTTTGAGGTAATTTCATTTCATTTCATTGTAATTGTGAAAGATATCTCCTAATTGAATTACTAAGTTTTACTTTTCTTATACCATAACTAACTCATCTTGACCAATAATATAAAACAGGATTATCTAAACTGCTATATTTTTCTCACTCATTTTTTTTATCATTGTCATTAACTTGTTCATTAACTGGAGGAGTCATTGCTAATGCTGTTCATACTCATGCAGTAGCAATAGCTCATTCTACAATTGTTTCTTTTGGTGGTTCTCATGATTTTATTTCACTAGATGTAGTGGATTGTTCAACTTTATCTTTTCACAAAATTTGCTTTAATGTATATTCAACTGTATCTTTTTTTTCTATATTAATTTTTTTACTTTTTGTTTCTTTTATTATATATTCTCTAAGTATCTGAATATGTGATAGTTCTTCATTCTCTTTTCAGAATATAGATCTTCACAAATCAAGCCATGAACCAAATCAATTTAAAAAATCATTTGTATTTCATCAAGCAATTGATTTTATATGATCTATTTTTTCCCAACTTCTTAATTTTTTTGAATATCATTTATTATGTATATCACTCATAACACTAGAGTAAAAAGCATCAGATTCTTTTGCTTTTTCTATTTTCTCAGTTCAAAATACTAAAATTTTAATCATCTCCATATATTCTCATTTTTTATAACTTTCCATAGCTTTTAAAAGTCTAGTTTCATCTACATCTATACCTAAATTCTTTTTTACATATTCTTTTATTTGATCAACTCAAACCATCTTTCATAATCATAGAATTCAAAAAATTCATGCTCATCAAAGTAATCACCATTTAAATTTATCAAATAATTTAGAAAAAAATCATCAACTTTCTTTTCATCATTCTTTATTATTATTTTTATCTCATCATCAAAAAAGCATTTTTCATATAAATCAAAGTGATAATAAAGCTCCTGATACAGCTAATAATGAAAAACTTTTAGGATATTTATTTGCAAAATCTCATATAAAATTTCACTCTGGTATCATCTTTCATAGAGCCATATAATTACTTGCTTCTTTTATGCTTGGAGAATTTACATAAGCCATATCAACTATCTTAGTCCAACTTGAAGCTACATGTCTAACTAACATATCATTTTGACTATCAAGTATCTCTATAGTTTTATCAGATATTTGCTTCATAGTAGGATCTAGAGACTTATCTTGAATAAATTCTTTAAATTTATATGAATGAGCTAAATCAGTTTTTTTAACTCCACTATTTGCTAATTGCCCTATAAGTAAAACTAATCAAGCATCATAAGTAGACAGAGTATCTGGATTAATCTCACTTATCCTTTTGTTTACATCTATTGATTTTATAGCTTCTATCTGAGAAGCGATATGATTCTCTCATTTTGAAACTTTTTCTTTCAATAGAGCAGTTTCTTGTCATGTAATAGAAGTAACTGCTGATTCTACTGTTTTTTTTGTTCAATCTAACTTTTCTTTTATTATTTGACTTACAGCATCTTTCAAACTAATTCCTTCTAAAGTTTTTTTCATTAACTTTTCTTTTAACTCATTTAACTCGCTTTGAGTTAATTCTATTATTTGATCAAATTTAGGAACTTCTATACTTCATAAACCATAACCAGAAAGAAGTTTTTTCAGTCATTCGCTTCAATTTATTTGTATTTTTTCAGGAATTGTCATTTTTTATATTTTAATTAATTATTATTTAAAAATCTAGATGAACTAATCATTAGCATCTTCTAATGTTTTTATGATTTTATCATCTAATGATAATTTTCAATCTAAAGAGTTTTTCCATACTGTAAAATTTTTTGGTTTAAAATGAGTTTCTATATCATTAATTGTAATAGATCAAATCCCTAGAGGAGTTTTAACAGAAGAAATACTATAACTTAGTTCATTATCTAAATACTTTTTATATAAATTCACTAAAACTGCATTTTCTTTTTGATCGATATTAGATAACACCTCATCTACCTTTTGTTTAATAAAGATAAAAACTTCGTTTTTCTTTCTTTGATTATCATATTGATCTATTCACTTTAAATCATATTTTCTTACTTTATCAAGTAATTCTGATTCTCATAATTCATAAGTTTTATTATCATTAAAAACATATCAATCTATAAATTTAATAATATCTCAATCTTTTTTACCATCTAAATAATTATTTAAAATCATTTCAAATAATTTATACTCAAAAGTTAATTTTTCCAATTTATCTATACTTTTAACATCATCTATTTTTAATCATTCTATCTTTGCTTGTAATTTTTTATCAAATTCAGTTATTTGATTTTGCTTTAAAGCTGGTACTTCAAGCTCATTATAATTTTTATCTGCAAATGTATTAAATTTATTTATTAACTCTGTTCTACTAGATATTATTTTTTTAATAAAAGTATTTTTCTCTTGACTTAATAATTTGTCATTGTATTTTTCTAATAAACTATCTAGAAATGTAGTAATTTTTGTTTTTTGAGGTTGTTCTAATCAATTAAATTTTTCTCCTTTTTTATAAGCTATAATTTGACTTGTTAAAGACTTTAACTCATCTTTTGAATAATTTTTATTATATATTAAAATATTATCTAAGTTAATATTATCTACATTATCTAAATCGAATTCTTGATCAAAAAATGTTATTAAATTTTTAAATTTTTCTTCAAATTTGTCTTGTATTTCTGTTAACATAATATTAATTTTTATCTTTGTATCATCACTTAATTTATTATATTTATCAGTTTTTTTAAATTCTTCAAATTTATTTTTAAATTCAGTTAATTGTTCTTTTGAATAAGTTGAAATATCACTAAATTTATTTTTAAATTCATTTAAATAAGTTTCAACTGAATTTAAATTATCTGATATACCTGCTATAAATGAATCTAATAACTTTGTTTGCAATTTGTTCAATTGATTTCTATAAAATGTTTTCTCTTGAGTTAATCAAATATCTATTTCTTGCCTCTCTTCAACTGATTTTTTTTTATAATCTTCATCATTTTTAATTTTATTTATTGTTTGAATTATAGAATTAAATCATTTATTTGTTAAATTATTTAAGTTTCGAGTTTTAGATATTATATCTGAATATAATAAAGCTAGAGTTCATGTTAAAGAAAATTTATGTATTTCTTTTAATTCATATTTTTCTGAGTTTGTAGTTGAAGTTATGTCTATTTCTTTTTCAGTTTCAGGTTTTCCTGAATTTGGATTTTCTTCAATACTTTTTTTATTTTCTTGTTCCTTTTTATCAACCAAAGCTTCAACTTCCATTATATTTTTTCATTGTATAATTTTAAAAAACTTATCTTTACTTGCATATATATCAATTCATTTATTATATAATTCTTCCAATTTTCATTTAAGTGCTTTATATTTCTTATCTCAAATATTATTTTTTCATATAAATAATTTATCTTTGAATTCATTTTTTTCAGAAATATTATATAAATCTGTGAAATCAGTATCAATTACTGATTTAGCATCATCTCATTTTCAAATTTTAACATCTTTAAAATTAAACCAATCTTTTCCTCTTTCAATTAAGTTAGAAGAAAAATTAATATCAATACCAGGAATTTTTTTAAATTTTTCTTCAGCCCAATCAAATGCTTTTTTACTTCATTTTTTTATACGTTCATTATAATCTCAGTCAAAAGTGTTTCAAATTTCATCCATAACTCATAATCCTTTAAGTAATCACCATACTGCAATTCAACCAAACATTTCTTTTGGTTTTTTAAACATAAAATAAATAATTGAACCTAAAATAGCTAATCATCAAATTCATCATGCTTTTCACATAATTAAATTGATTTCTCTAAAAGGATCTCTTAAAAAATCTCAAGTTCTCTGGTTTAAAGATCTATCATCTATAATTTTTGTTTTTTCTTTAAAATCTTCTATATCTTTTTTAGGAATTTGTGATATATTATTTTTTATCTCTTCTTCTTTTTCTTTAAATTGCTTTATACTTTGATCTATAGGAAAATTATCAAAAGAATCTTGATAATATGAAATCATAAAAACTTTATCTTTTTTATCAATACCTTGATGATTTTTTATATCATCTATATTAGTTGGCCAAATTGAAGTATCTAAATTATACTTTTTAAGTAAAAAATCATAATATGTCTTTGAGTTCATTTTATCAACTATCAAATTTCATTCTCAATCAGTATTAGCTGCAACATAATTATCAAAAGTAGTTGTTCTATATAAGATAGCATTTTTAAAAGTGTTTATATCAAAATTACTACTTTCAATATAATTATTAAATAAATTTTTTAACTCATCTTTCAAACTTCATTGTTTATTGGAATTAACTTCTATTTTATTATTATTTAAAGAAATAGAGTATCCTTTTGATTCCAATTCTCATATTAAATAATTTGTTAAAAATGCTTTATCTTGAGGATCTTTAAGTCTTTCTATCACATCTAAACTTGCTTTTACATTTGTAATATCGAAATTATTTAATTTCTCTGTAATTTCTTTTTGTAATGTAATTCTATCATTTTTTGATTGATCTATTACTTGAGTTTGTGAAGTTATTATTTCTTTAATCTTATTAATTTTACTATTATCCGTACTTAATCTATTAATATCATTTTTTAACTTATCTAACTCATTTTTTGTAAGATTTATATTTATACTTTCATTATTAAAATGACGACTAGTATCCAAATTAGATAAATCCAAACTGTTTTTTAATTCAGTTAGAGTAGAAAAATGTATATTTTTAGACACTTCAAATTGAGTCGGCATAATAGGTTGAGGTTGTATTACTACTCTATCTCTTGATTCTGGGTCTGTATCTGCCGTATACCAATCTGCTCAATTTACTCTTTCTGGTGAACTCATAATAAAATAATTTAAACTATAATTTATTAAAACATAATTATAACTAAAATAATTTTAACACATTTTTGAGTATTATGCAAAAAACTACAAGAAATCTTGTAGTTTTTTATTTTATAATATTATATCAGCTGAAATATTAAATATAATTTATTAGTTAAAAAAATATTTAGCTTGAGAAAGCTGTTAATATCTCTTTTCATTTATTATCTACATCATCATTATTTGCAGGATTAATAATACAAAGATCATGTAATTCGTCTAATTTATTTACACCTAAAATAATTAATTCAAATGGTTTTTTTATTGATTCCATATCACTTGTAAGTGATTCTAACTTTTCTTTTTCCATATTTAGTAAACTAAGTTGTTTGTATAATTCATCTTTTGCTTTTACTAATGAATCAGGGTTTGGGGCTGATCCAACTTTCGTTTGTGTTGGAGTAACTTTATTATCATTTATAAATTTACTTAATTGAGCATTTGCTATTCTTGTTTCTTTTTCTTTTTTTTCAATAAGTCAATTTGGTTTTTTAAGGTCTGTAATTCTATCATTATTTTTTTGTATTTCTGTTATTAATAATATATAAATTTCATTTATTATAGAATTTATATCTTCAAAATGTTTTTTCAAATCACCTTTATCCATTTTTGAGACATCTATTTTAAATAAAGAATCTAATTTCTTTATATTTTTTATTACTTTATTGCTAACCCTCTTATTCTCTGAATAGACTGAATTAATTGTAATTTTTGTGTCTTGATCAGTAATTTGGGATAATTCTTCTGCTCTTGAATCTATATCAGCTTGTAAATTTTCAGCTTTAGAAGTTAACCTATCCGATACTTTATCAAAATAATATTTAATTCTTTTGTTAACATCTTTAGTAAGATTTGATGCTTTTGTAATTTTTATTTCATCAACAAATCAATCTTTTTCATATAATCATATATCTTCTTGGATTATACTTTGTATATCTACTTGTTCAGCCATCTCTGCCATATTTTGAGCATTTTGTGTTGAATAAATTCAATTTAAAAGAGCTGCTCTCTCTCTAGTTTCTCATATATCAAGTCATAAATTTGATACAACTGTTGTAAGTTCAGAAGCTCATCTAAATAATCAATTTAGTCAGAATGCAACAAGTGATGTTATATTATTTACTTTATCAGGAGTTAATGTTTTTACAAATTCTGAATCTCTAGTTCTATTTTCAATTATTTCATTTGTTCTCGTTCTAGTGTTT
This sequence comes from Candidatus Altimarinota bacterium, assembly GCA_041659565.1. Classification (GTDB taxonomy): domain Bacteria; phylum Patescibacteriota; class Gracilibacteria; order BD1-5; family UBA6164; genus Altimarinus. The sequence continues at coordinate 260,942 of JBAZXZ010000001.1, forward strand.
TTAACTAAATCAACTATTTTACTGCTTCATATATCAATTCATTGTCATGCTATTTCTAATGGATAAGTAACTAATTTTGCTATTTTAAGTGGAAAAACACCTCATTTAGCAATCCCTTTTCTTTCTTTTGAAAGCCATGAATGATATGAATTTAATAATCTATGACCATACTTTGCTCATACAAAAGCTCAAGTAGCTAATCAAGCTCAAGCTAATACACTTGTTGCTCATATAGCAGAAACAAGTCATATTCAGGCATATCAAGCATATGTAGCTGCTCAAATTGCAGTTCATCAAACCAATGCTTTTGCAGTAGCTTGTCAATAATTTTTACTAAATATAGAAGTCATAGCTGATGTTCTTCTAACAAAATTTGCTATAGCATAACCGTTTCTATCAGTAAACTGTTTTGAATCAAATCTATTGTCATCTCAATAGAAGATAGGATTAATATGTTCATTTTGAGTTAATATACCATTTCTTAAAGTTAATCTATTTGCATCATTTGAATTTGGAGTCACATTTGCAATAGCACTATCTAATGCTATTCTTAAATTTATATTATCTTCTTCATTTGCTCACAATATATATATATGTTTACTTTTCTTTAAATAATTAGTTAAAATAAATATTTCATCATCTGTAGCATATCATCTAGCTTGAATATCTTCTCAAATAGAAATAACTTTTTGTCTTTGATTTTTTTGCCATAAATTTATATCACTATCATAATCCTTTTTATTAACTCAAAATACTTGTTTTCTCTTTGAATCAAGTCTTTGTTTTGCAACAATTACAAACTCTTGTGAATAGTGTTCCAAGTATGCTCTAGTAAAATGTTCTTCAGTCATATTTGCATCTTGTAAAGCATCTTTTATTTTTTCATCATTAAGGATTTTCTCTAGTTCAATATTTAAATCTACTCTTTTTTCATCAAAAAGTTTTTTAATATATGTTTTTTCATTAAATTTATTCCTGTCAGTTCACTCAATTTTTGCTAAAATAATATTTAATCTCCTTTTATCTGCATTTCTCAATATTCTTGAACTTTTTGCTAATACTCTCATTCATCATCTATTATAAGTATACATATTATTCAAAGCAGTACTCATATCTTCATAATGATGATCTAATTCATCAAGTGGAGTAAGTTTATCAGAAAGATTAAAATCTGTCGCTATAACATCAAGCTTTTCTTTACTTTCTGAACTTAAATCAGAATTACTAAGGATTCTAAAAACTTCCTCAATTTTTTTTATTTTCTGTGCATCATTTGTTTGTCAAAAATGAAAAGTATACTTATCTAATTTTTCTTTTTCAACAAATTCTTTTAGTTTCAATATTGTTTTATCAAGTTTTTTTCTTTCTTCAGAATTTAATTTTGGTTTAAAGCTATTTAAAGCTGAATGTCTAAGTATGAATTTTTGAGATAAATCAAAGTTATTTGTTATATAATGTTCTATATTATTTAACCCGTTTCTTATACTATCCTGAATATATCTATAATCATCTAAATTGACTGTTCTAGCTGTTTCTCTACCAAATAATGAGATATAAAAAGCTAACTTATCTTTTAAAGATTTTTCTTTTAATAATTTTTCTTTATGACTAGGATCACTATTTATAGTAAAATTTGGACCTCAACCAAATGGAGTTATTTCTAGATTTGCTATATATTCTGTTATCTCATCACTTATCAATCTAGATCAATCTCATCACTCAAAAAAATTTAGAATTCAATTTATTCTTTCTGATGATATAAGATTTCTTGTTGTAGATAATTGTGTTCTATCATACAATTCTGTTTGTTCTGTTCTTCTTGCTGTAGTAAGCATACTTTATAATTAAGTATTAAAATATTGCAATATATTTATAATTTTGGCATTGGTATCAAGACTTGGATTTACAATAATATTTAAAATTGTATAAGTTTTTTGTATTGGGTCTAGTTCTTTTTTTAATTTTGGATCCATTCTTTTTTTTCTATTTTCTAATTTAGAAATTTCTGCTACTATCTCTTTAAGTTTTTCTTTTTTATCTTGTAAATCTTTTTCACTTATTTTTTCTTCTTCATTTTTCTTTAATAACTCTAAACTATTAATTTCTGTTTCTATTTCTTGTACTGTTTGTTTTTTTGTTTTAATATTAAATTTCAATTGATTTATTTCATCTTCAGATTCTTGTCTTAATTCATCTATAAATAATTTCAAACTATCAATTTCTCATTTTAGTCTATATTTCTCTTGAATTTTTATTTCATGTTCTTTTATTAATGGTTCTAAACTATAAATTTCTCATTCTAATTCTTGTTTTGTTTGAATTTTTATATTAATATTATCTGATATTTCATCTATTATTTTTTGATTATCTTTTAATTTTTCTTTAAATTTACTTAATTTTTCTTCTTTTAATGATTTTAAATCATTAATTTCTAATTCTAGTTTTTGGTATTGTTGAACTTTTATATTATCTTCTAAAAATGATCAAGAAATATCAATTTCTCATTGTAGTTTTTGGAGCTCTTGAACTTTTATACCAATATCTTTTTCTAATTCTTCAATTATATTTTGATGATTTTGTAATTTTTCATTTAATAACAATTTTAAATCATTAATTTCTCACTCTAATAATTGTTTCTTTTGAGTTTTTACTTCATATTCTTTAATTGATAATTCTAAACCATTAATTTCTCTGTCTAATTCCTGTTTTTCTTGATTTTTTTTCATAATATTATCTTCTAATTCTTCTGTTTTTTTATTTAATTTTTCTGATTTTATTCATAAAGATAATTCTAAATTTCAAATTTCTTTTTCAAGTATTTGTTTTTCTTGTGTTTTTATCTTAATATTTTTTTCTAATTCTTCTGTTTTCTTATTAGAAACTCATCTAGATAATTCAAAATTATTAATTTCTCACTCTGTTGTTTGTTTTTCTATATTTTTTTTCTTAATATTTTCTCCTAAGTCTTTTATTTTTTTATTTAATTCGTCTATTTTTCATTTTAATTCATCTAGTTTTCAGTTTGATTCATCCTTTTTTTCATTTTCTATAATTTCTATAAATCTTTTTATTATATGTTTGTTATAAAATGAAAATATTCATTCTCTTTCATTTTTTAAAATTTGAATAAAAGCATCTGTTTTATGAATATAAAAATCATCTACTAAATCTTTTATTTGTTTTTCTATTCAATCTAATTCTAGAATATTATCTTGAATTTCTTTTAACAATTTTTTTTGCCTTTTACTTATTCATCTTTGTTTAATTCTATAAAAAATTAATTCACTGTCATTTGGAATATTTTTTTCTAAATTATCTAATTCTTTTTTCAGAGCGATTATTCTATCTTGAAAATTTTGTTTATTTAAAAAATTATTCCTACTGTACAATTCTATCAATTTTTCAAATTCAATATTTAATAAATTTTGATTAGCATATAAATCTGGTTTTATATCTTTAATTTTTAATTTATTTTTTGTTTTCATTGAATTATTATTTGTTTTTTCATTTTTTGACTTAGTTCATTTATTGTTAGTAGAATTATTTTTGTCATTATTTTCTTTTGAATCATCTAATTTTTCTCAATTTAATATTTTATCAATATCATCTTCAACTTGATGCTTTGTTTTAAAAAAATCATCAAAATAATAAGAATTATTGGTTCTTAAAGTTTTATCACTAATTCAATGTGTAAGATTAATCTTTGTTCACATAAAATATTAACTAAAAATAATATCTATAAAATAATATCATTTATTTTAAAATAATGCAAAAAATAAGACACTTCTTAAAAATGTCTTAAAATATATTTTAGATACACAACATAATTTACACTTCATTTATAACTTCATACTCTAAATTTAGATTTCAAACAAATGCAAATCCATAAACTTCTTTTATTCATTCTTGTTTCAATTTTGAAGCTGTTTCATTGAGAATTGATCCTGATCACACAAAATAATTGTACTGTAAACAGTTTACAGTAAAGTGTTTACAGTAGAATTATTGATAGAATGTAGGTTATTTAAGATTTTCTCTAATTCCCCCTAGTTTTTTCAATAAATCAAAACAAAAATTTGATTTCAACTACTTTTTTGCTATACTAAAAATATATAAATATTAAAGCATTTAATTATGAATAAAGAAAAATACTTAGAATTTGATATAAATTATTTTCAAGATGAAGATGGTATCTTTACAGCATTGATTCCACAAATCAAATGATGTATAGCGAGTTGAAAAACAATGGAAGAAGCATACAATAATGCCATAGAATCTATAGATAGTTGTCTTGAAGCAAGAAATATAATAATCAACACTCTTATGAATATAAAATCAAAAAATATCAAATTTAATACATATAAAACAAAATTATATGCCTAAATTACCAATTATATCTTATGATAATTTAAGAAAAAAAGTTTTGAGATTAAATTATGTTGAAATAAGAACAAAAAAACATCCTGTTTATTATAATCCGATAAAGTGAATTACTCTACCAATTCCTTATCATAGTTGAGATGTACCAAAATGAACTTTGAGAGCTATTATAAATGAATTATGATTAAGTGTTGAAGAATTTATCAAACTATAATTTTACCTGTTTTCTATAATTGATACCCAATTTCTTCCATTCTCAAATAATCTATTTTCTACTACTTCAAATCAAGTTTCTTTAAACAAAAACTCTAATTCATCTGAAGAAAAACAGTGATAAAATCTAGTAAACTCCCCTATTTTAATATTATAATCTTCACTTCAAAACTCATTTTTTGAGTTTTTTATAACACTATTTTTATATTTTTCACTATTTAGTTCACTGTTTAATGCCCAATTAGTCATAAATATAATTCAATCTGGTTTTATTAGATTTTTTGCTTGTTTTAAGACTTCTAATCTTTCTTCTATAGTATGTAAATGGTGAAAAGATGCTATGAAAAAGATATAGTCAAAATTTTTAATAGTAGAAAACCCCCTAGCCCCCTTTATCGAGGGGGTAGATTCAATTCTAAGTTTTTGTAAATCAAGCATATCAAGAACTTGAAAATTATGATGCGGGTGAAGTTTTTTTGCTTCATCAATAAGTCATACAGATAAATCAGTTCATAAATAATTATCGATTTTTATTCAACTATTTTCAATATGAGCTAAAAGTCTTCAGTTTCAACAACCTACATCGAGAATACTTACTCAGCCCCCACCTAGCCTCCCCCTTGCAGGGGAGGGATTTTGATTCTTCAAAAAATCTATGAAATAATCTATTTCTTCCCATTTCATATTTTTTCTTGATTGTGAGAATGTAGTGGCAAAATTGTTGTAGTCTACTGACATTGTTAATCGATTAGATATATTTTAAAAATACAAGGAAGATTCCCTTCTTCAATGGAATGATAAAGTTTTTTACATCCTTTCTGGCATTTCTATTCATAAAATTTCAAATGAATCATTTAGAACTTGAGAAAATTGTAGAACTAGAAGTAATTTTAATTGTTTTTTGTTTTTATTTTCTTCGCTTAGTATATGGACTTTATTGTAAAATGAATTAAATTTCTTTGTGAGATTATATGCATAATTACAAAGTATGTGTGGATAATAAGAAGTTGCTGTTTCTTCTAGTATAGTTTTATAGTTAAATAATTCTTTTGCTAAGTCTATTTCTTCGTCGTGATCAAAAGACTCCCCCTTAGTCCCCCTCAATTGAGGGGGAAAAGCGAATGATAATGAGCTAGGGGGAGTTCCACTTTTTTCTAGAATTTGTATTGCTCTTACATAAGCATATTGGATATATGGTCAACTATTCCCTTCAAAAGTCATAAATTCATCCCAATCAAAAATCGTATCTAGAGTTCTATTTTTACTCAAATATCAGTATTTTATTGCTCAAATTCATATAATTTTTGATAATTTATCTAATTCTTGTTCAGTAAAATCCTCTCTTTTTTCAAGAATTATTTTTTTAGCTCTTGATTCAGCTTCATCAAGAAGTGCTTCAAGTTTAATAATTCTTCATTTACGAGTACTCATTGCTCAGTCCTTTAAGCTTATAAATCAGTTATATGCATGAAATAGTTCACAAGAGTCTCCCTCTTTTAAGTCCCCCTTATCAAGGGGGATGCCAACGGCAGGGGGATTTTGTTCTACCCACCCTGCCATTTTTGAGATAGTGAAAACTTGTTTTAAGTGAAGTTGTTGTCTTACATCCATAAAATATACTATTTTTTCTGGATTCCAGTTTTGCATTCTGTATTTTACACAAGCCAAATCAGAAGCTAGATAACCATGAGTTCAATCTCTTTTTTGTAGTATACAACTTGGGATTTTTGTATCATCAGAAAAAACTACTCATACTGAATTATCATCGTTTTTTGTTGCAATTCACATTTTTACAAGTTCTTGCACAATAGATTTCATGTCATAAGTTAAATCTGGATAATTTTCAATTTTTGGCAGTCAAATCCCCTCATAGAAACTTTCTCATATATTGAAATCTGATTTTACATTAAGTCTATCAAGTTGAATATTTACACTTTGTATAGAATAAGATGTAAATTTTTTCCATAATTTTATATAATCAGAGTTTCAAGTAGATAATTTTTTAAAAATATCTCTAAATTCAGATTCTAGATTAACATCTTTTTCAGATTCCTCTGTTATTTTAATATATAATTGAAGTAAATGTTCTACTGCATTTTCTTTTAATTTTTGTTCATCTCACCATTTTTCATAAGCACATATAAGTTTTCAAAAAATTATTCACCAATCTCACCAATGATTATCTCAAATTACATTATACCCAATTTTCCTAAACAAATTCACAAAAACCTGCCCTTGGTTTGGTGTACACATATGCCCTATATGAAGAGGTTTTCAGACATTTGCTCAGATGTAGTCAATAACTATTGTTTTTCATTCATTATTTTTGTCTTTTATATCTAATAAATCCTTGTGATTTTCTATAAAAAACTTTGATAAAAACTCTTTGTCTAGTCTTATATTTAAATAAGGTCAGGCAACTTCTAGATTTGAAAATATATTAAATTTTTCATTATTTTTTATAAAATCTATGATTTCTTGCCCTATTTGGCTTGGTCATTTTTTAAGTATTTTTGAAAGTCAAAAACAAGGAAAAGCATAATCTCACATTTCTTTTTTTGGTGGATTTTCTAGAGATATATCATCTATACTTATTTCAGTTTTATATAACTCATTTAGAATTTCTTGTAAAATGGCTTGTATATGTGATATTAATTTATTCATTATTTATTAAATATTAAGTAAAAATCATTATAATTTGTTTATATCATTTATTATTTGAAATTATTTTGATTTTGCAAGTTTTTTTATATAATAAACTGCAATTTATAGTTATGGTTTTAGTAATTCCATAATTATTAATTATTCATTATTAATTATTAATTAATTTTTATATGCTTTCTTACATAATAAAACTTATAACTTTAATAGTTTTTGCTTGATTTACTGTTTTTTCTTATTATAAAGACTTTCCTTTTCATGTGGAAAATGCATCAGGTTATTGAGTAATGTACTATGCAATTACAGTACTTGTTACATATTCTATTTACAAACTTTTGAGTTATCTTGTATTTAATGATGTTGCTGAAGATAAAGTAAAGATGTCTTATACATCTATGTTTTTATATGCCTTATTAAATCTACTTATAATTTGTATAGTATATTTCGCTACAAAAGATGGTTTTTCTGGATCACAATGAGTATGATTATTCTTTAAAATCTTGTGATTTTTAATTCTTCCTGTAACCATTTTTACTGCCTCTTATGGTTTTTGAAACAAAATCCTATCATATATAAAATGATTTGAAAAAGAAGAATCTACTTTTAGATTTCTGTCTTCTTTATGATTTTGATTTTTTGCTTTTGTGGCTTTAATTCATACTTTTTGAGCTATATGATTTTATAATATTTATACATTCTTCATTATCTTGATACCTTTTATAGTAATTTGATATAAATCAATCTGAACTTTGTATGCAGATTTTTTTACAAAAGAGATAGTTGTAGAAAAAGATATACAATTATATACGAGTGAATTTCTTTTTATTATAATTACAGCATTGATTAGTACAAACCTAGTACTTGTATTTAGACCATTTCCTATCGGGTGGGATGATTTATGAGCTTATATGAATATCCCAAACCTATTTGCTGCTGCATGAGAACTTGTAGCTGTATGATGAATTAAAGCCTGGGAATTGTATACTTGAATATGATTTATGTTTTGATCAGCTACTCAAGCTTTTTACCTGAATACTTTTTCTGGGATAATTGCATCAATTACACTTTACTTATTTTGAAAAAGCTTTTTTAAGGAAAAAAATGAATTTATAAATATACCATTATTATTGGTTGCTATATTTGTTTCTATGCCAATGGTTGTGTTTCAACTTGGTAAAGATATGAAACTTGATATATGACTTTTCTCAATTAGTTTGATAGCTACTTATATGATTTATTATATATTTATCAAAAAAGAAGAATTTGTATGAGATGAAAAATGATCTTTAGAAGAAAATAATCATCAAATAATTTGAAAAATTGGTAATGTTATCAACAGAATTTTTAGAAAAGAATTTTTTAAAAAAGAAGATTTTTATTATATGTTTATTGCTTGAATTATAGTATGATTTGCATTTGCTATAAAACTTACTACTTTAATGCTTATATCATCAATTATATGAATAATACTATTTAGTAGAATATGAATTGATGCATTTTTATGATATTCTGCAGTTTATTTTGCTATATTTACAAAATTTAAATTATGGGATTTGATGAATGTAGTTTATCCTAAAAATGATATATCTTTCATAAATAATTTTTCTTTAATTTCTCTAATTATTTGAATAAGCTTGCTTACCTATGCTTATATAAGACATAATAAAGAATATATAATAAAAACTTTATTAATTTTATCTATATTTTTAGCTTGAATTTTTGTAGCTATAATTCCATGGATTTGAAAAAATATATATGATGTTTGAATTACGAATATAAGCATATGATGAATTCTAGGATGAAAACCTGAATATTTTAATCCTGATTATACAAAAATACATACAAGTGAAGAGCTTGCAAAAATACAAAAAAATATAGATTCAAGACAGAGTCTTGATGCAAATTGACAAGCTGTTAATGCTGATATGTGAAGATATTTTGGTTATGAACAATGAATAAATAATTATCTGAAAATTCCTTACAGTTTGACAATGCAGTCTAACCAAAGATGAGAATATACTGATATAACTTACATATTTTTCGCATTGCTTCCTGTATTATTTTTATTTATTCCACTTAAAAAAGCTTGGTATTATATAGTTATTTATTCTACTGTATTATTTGAGGTACTTTATTATATATTACCAGGTTCAAAAGTTGCACTTACTTCATTATTTAATAAAATAGAACTTCCTTTATGATATGCTGTAATTTTTTGAGCTTTTATTGCTTCATTATTATTTTTCAAATTTGCTACAAACTGGAAAAAAGACAAGATGATGAAACTGTTTATCGTTAATCTTGTTTTTACTGTATTTTATGTATTTTTATGGGATATAGCAGCATTTGGTATAGTATGGTATGGTATAACTATGTATATGTGTCTTCTTATATTCATATGAATATGACTACATTATATAACTAGAGATGATCCTGAAATAGATAATGATAATAATTTATATACTCTTAAAGCTATAAATTTCTTTGCTATATTTATAATAATTTCTATATACTTTGTTAAATCTGCTATTCCTCATATGTTTACAAATTTTAATGAGGATAGTTATATGCATTATAAAGCTTGATTAATTAAAGAAAACGAAGCTATTTTTGCATATCATAGTGATTATATAAATATACTTTTTGAATTAAACATAAAAGAAGAAAAGAAAAAACAATTAATTATAGATTATAAAAAAGATATTTTAGATTTTTTCTCTAAAAATAATTTTCCTGAGGATTTTAAAAATGCTTTAAATCAAATAAATAATATAAACCAATTAAATGATTTCTTAAATTTCTTTATACTAAATGGAGAATTAAAAAATAATTTACCAGCTCAAACTTACCAATTGATGGTACAAACACTAACAAAAACAAAATCAAAATTATACAATGAATTAGTTTCTCCAAGTAAAGAAAACAAAAGTGATGCTATAATCTATAGAATGTGAACTTTTATAAAGTACTTTGTAACTGAAAATCATTATAGACTTTATGATGACTCATTGATTTTTACTTTTGATGACTATATATACAATAAAGATATAGATAAAACTGTAGATAATTTTAAAAATATAGGGATGAAATATATACTTGTAGATCTAAATACTCCAACAATTGATAAAGATCCACGTCATTCACTCACAACTAGATTTGAAAACCTACTTAAGACTTTTACATCTAAGAGATTAGAAATAATTGATTCTGATAGTATTTGTCTAAAAACAGCTATTGATTTATACAATAAATCAAATAAAACTCCAGATGATCTAAATAACTATGTAAGACTTGCTTGAGTAAATTTTGAAAGTTATGATAAAGATAATAATGCAATATGAAGAACAAGTAAATTAATAAAATGTTATGATGTAATTAATTATCTAGTTGATAACAATCTCATAGACAATAATAATTTTTCTTACTTGGTTTCTATTAAAGATGAACTAAAAAAACAAACTTTTGCAAGTGATGAAGAAAAGTATAAATTCTTATTTAGCAAAATTCCATCTTGATTTAAAGCACTATTTAAAATAATAGAATAATTTATATAAAAATAGACTAGAAATTTCTAGTCTATTTTTATACCTTACATTTCCTTGACTTTTAATAATATATCATTATTATATGATTACATTTACAATTTAATATTCTATATTATGTCAGATGCAAATTCTATGAAAAAATGACCTATAGAAAATACCCAAATACCTACTCCTGAAAATATAACATGAATTCCTGGTGTTCAAGAAAAAGTATCACAAATAACTATGGATGCTTGACTTCAAATAGATATTGATAGAAAATTAGAAAAAATATGAAATAATAAATATTTAAATGATATTTTTAGAATAACTAAAAAATGAGAAATAGAAATTAGATCTGATAGCAAACTACTTGAATGACATTTTCCATGAGTTCCATTAATTCCATGAATAATCTTGGAAAAGTTATATGAACACCTAACTTGAATAAAACTAGACAAGTGAGATACGACTATAAATTTTGATGATATTATTATTCCATGACATAAAGTGGTTGTTAAAACTGATTGAATTTATACAAATTGAATAAAAGTATTCTCACTAACATGAAATCCATACAATATTCCTTTTATAAACAAGAATGAGCAAATTCCAAATTGACCAAAAACAAGTACAGATATTGAACCAAGTCAATATTTACTTCAATCTGACCCAATTTTATTGGCAAAATCAAGTAATTTAAAAACTTTTGAAAAAAACAAACTCAATATTTGAGATGAAATTACCTGAGAAATAGATATAAAAATGTTAGATGAAAATTGAAATCCTGATTATCATTTTTTAAAAGAATGAGCTGCTCAAGTATTATCATCATGAGTTTCATATATACTAAACTGATGAGAAATATTAGATTCAAAATGAGATAAATTCAACATTATGACATTTAAAACAATTTTATCAAAATCACATAAATTCCCTTCTGATAAAATTGAAAAAGTCTTTGTAGAAGCTCAAGTAATAAATGTTTGAAAAAGAGATATTACATCAAGTTATTTGATTAAAAATGAAAAATGATATATATTGCAAGAATGAATAATATCATGAACTAAAATTGAAAAATGAGTATTAAATAGAAACCATAGAAAAACTAATACAGCTTTAAAAAAAGATATGTTAATAAATAAAATTGATAATCTAGTTAGAGATTACTGATTAGATAATTATTTATCAATTGATAAAGATAAATGAACTATAACAATAAATAAGAAACTCAGTATTAATATTCTAAAAACATTATACTTAGAAATATTTCAAGATGTAGATATTAATAATTTAAACCAAAATTACTATAATACAATTATTAATGAATGAGATATTTTAGATATAAAGTTTGACTGACTATATAAAAATTGAAAAGAAATAATTAAAACTCCAAAAAAAAGATTAGAAGAAAACAAAAAATTATCAGAAATATTTATTATCAATTGAAATAGAATTGAAATTGATAATAAATTGATATGAAAATACAAAAATGAAGAAATAGAAAATTTATTAATAGAATTACAAAATTTATTAACTCAAAACAAGAAAGTAAATATTTATTGAGATAATGCTAATTATGTAGTAAATAATAGATATAAGCCTGATGAACAAATATATTTTGATGAAATAAAATGAATTTATGTAATCAAAGAAAAAGAAAGAGTATATTTTTTTGATAAAATCACACAAAATCATATAATTATAAACAAAAATGACTAGAGAAATCTAGTCATTTTTGTTTTATTCTATTATCAAATCCTTTACTGGACAATAGAAATCAAGATTTTCATTTCAGATTTTTCAGATAATATAATCTAACAAATCATCTTTTTTAACTTCTTCTTGTGTTCATTTTTCCATATCTCTGACTTGAAATACACCATTTTTTGCTTCCATAAAACCAACAATAACTATAAACTTGGCTTTAACTCTTTGTGCTTTTAAAATTTGTTCTTTCATTGAAGGAGTTCAAAGAGATACCATAGTTTTTATACCTTTTTCTCTAGCTTCTAAACTCAAATTAAAAACTATTTTCTTAGCATCATCTCAAAGTTGTATAAAATATAAATCAAGTTCATCTTTATTTTTTATTTTTATATTATTTTCTCTTAGCATTTCTATAAGACAATCTACATTTAGACTAAATCAAACAGCTCAAATTTCTTTAGGATTTCACATAATTTTTGATAGGTAATTATATCTTCATCATTTTGATATCGTTTTTGTAGAATTAATCTTTTTAAAAACCCATGCTGAATTTGAACAGTAAGCAAAGTCTGGTACAAGTAAATTATCAACTTCATAAGAAATTTTTAACATATCAAGATATCAAAGTAATTTTGCAAAATATTCTTTAGAATCTTTTTTTTGATATTTAATTATTTTTGGTGACTCCATTGCTAGAATTTTTTCATTTTCACTATCCAAACTTAACAATTTTAAAGGATTAGTATCTAAATATTTTAATCATTTTTCAGATAGTAGATGTCTTTTATTTTCATAGAAATCTTTTAAATCTTGGATATAGGTATCACTTTCTTTTTTATTTAATACTGTATTTAAAGTTATACTAAATGTGTTTTCTAATCATATCTTATTTAAAGTTGTGTATGTCATATAAATAAGTAGAGAATCCAAAATAGGATCTGTTTCTCAAACTATATCTCATCATATAAAATAACTCTCATTATAAGAATTAAAATTTGAAATATTTTTATTGAAATATTTATCTATATGATACAAATAAACAGGTTGAATTTCTTCTTTTAATTCTCACTGTAAATATGCATTTATAACTCATAAATTTGAATTAAGCCTTAATCATTTATCATTTTCAACATTGTAGATACTATTGTTTACAAATTCTTCACCAAAAACATTTTTATGCATCAATGTACTTTCAAGATAAGACAAAGAGATTCTTCTAAATCAATTTTTACGAAATTCATGACGAAAAACTTTTTTCAAAAAAGTAAAGTATCTATGATCATCTGGTAAATAATCTCTAGCTAAAGCATTAATATTATCTTGCATAAAAAAAAGTTAAAAATTACATATCTATATTTTTTTCTAGTTCTAAGAATCTTTGATGTTTTTTCTCAAACATAAGTTCAGCAGTTCAGGTTGGACCATTTCTATTTTTTCTTATAAAAATTTCTGTAAGTCATTTTTTATCTGTAAATTCATCATAATATTCTTCTCTATACATCATCATAACTATATCTGCATCTTGTTCTATACTTCAAGATTCTCTTAAATCAGACAAAATTGGTCTCTTATCTGGACGAGATTCTACAGCTCTAGATAATTGACTTAGAGCTATTATAGGGATATTTAAATCTCTTGCAAGAGTTTTTATCCCACGACTTATTTCACTTATTTCTTGAACTCTATTAAAAGTATTTCAAGTACTCATAAGTTGTAAATAATCTATTATAATCATATCAAGTCAATTTTCCATTTTTAATCTCCTTGCTTTACTTTTCAAATCCATCAAGCTTCATCAAGCAGAATCATCAATATATATATTTGCTTCACTAAGTTTTTCCATAGCCTCTCATATACGAGAAAACTCTTCATCTTCAAGTTCTCATTTTGCTAATTTCCAACTATCAATTCACATAGCTGAAGATATCATTCTATCTGTTAATTGTTCTTTACTCATTTCCAGACTAAATATAGCAATACTTTTTCATCTTAATCACATATTTTGTGCTATATTCAAGCAGAGAGCCGTTTTTCACATACTTGGTCTTGCAGCAATTATTGCCAAATCTCATCATTTTAATCATCCTAATTTAAAATCAAGTCATTTATATCATAATTGTAATCTATGATTTTTTATCATACTTGGATTTTCATGAACTTCAGCAAATTCTTCATATCTTTGTGTTAAAATCTCATTTATATGCACCAATTTATTTTTTATAAATACTTGAGTAATATCAAAAAGAGATTTTTCAGATTTTTCAAGTAATTCATTGATAGTTGAAGCTTCATCATATCAATAAGAAATTATATCATTTCATCATTTTATAAGTCTTCTTAAAACCGCTTTATTTTTAACTATTTGAGCATATTCAAAAATATTTGCAGTAGTTGGAACTATATCAATTAATTCTGTCAAATAAACTATTCATCAAACTTTGTCTAATAATTTTCTATCATCTAATTTTTCTTTTACAGTTATAATATCTATAGGGCGATGATTTTTATATAAATCAAACATAGAATTATAAATAATAGCATTTGCATCATCATAAAAATCTTCTGATTTCAACAAATCTCATATAATTATAAATCAATCTTTATCAATAAGTATACTTCAAAGTACAGATTTTTCAGCTTCTTGCGAATGTGGAGGTATTTTCAACATGGTAAATTATAAATATATATAAGTAAAAATATAAAATAGAAATACTGATTTAAATATTTCTATTTTTTATTTTATTATTATTCTTACTTTATCCTTTTTATTGAAAAAGTAAATGTTAAATTCTTTTTATATGTAAGAAAATTGTGAAAAAAGTTATTTAGCCTCTCCCCGATTATTTCCTACTCAGACATCAACTAAAATTGGAATAAGTGAAATATTATTTTTTATTAATCCTTTATTTATACTTTCTGTTAGTACATTTTCCATTATAGATTTTACATTTTTTTCTGCTATATCTTTTTCATCTTTTTTTACTGAAAATACAAGTTCATCATGTACTTGCATTATAAGTTTTGATTTCAATTTATTTTCTTTGAAAAACTTAGATATTTCAATCATTGCAAGTTTTATAATATCTGCTGCGGTTCACTGAACCGGCATATTTATAGCTTCTCTTTTTCATGCATCTGCTATGATTCTATTACTATCATTGATTCCTGTAATAAATCTCTTTCTTCAAAAAAGTGTTTCTACATATCAAGTTTCTTTACAATCTACTACAACTTTATCAAAAAATTCTTTAACGAGTGGATAATTCTCATAGAACTTATCTATGTATTTTTTACATTCTGCCATTCATCAATCAATCATCTTACTAAGTCAAAAAGCACTAATACCATAAATTACTCAAAAATTAACTGATTTTGCTATTTTTCTTTCTTCTTTTGATATATTATCCCTACCAAACATAAATTTAGCAGTATTGTAGTGAATATCTATATCGTTTTTAAAAGCATTTAATAGATTTTCATCACCTGACATAATAGCTAAAATCCTTACTTCAACTTGAGAATAATCAAATGCCATAATAACTTCATCTTGATTAAGTGGAATAAAAGCATTTCTTATTTCTCATGCTATGCCATCACCTGTTGGGATATTTTGTAAATTTGGATTTGTACTACTGAGTCTACCTGTACTTGTAACAGTCTGGTTATAATTTGTATGAATTTTATCATCGTCATCAAGTTCTCAAAGCAATCAATCCACATAAGTAGAAAGTAGTTTTGTATAAGTTCTATATTCTATCATTTTTCTTGCTATTTCATGATTTTTTGCAAGAAATTCTAATACTTCATTATCTACAGAAAATCAAGTTTTATTCTTTTTTCATGAATCAAGTCATAATTTTACGAAAAGTATATCAGCAACTTGTTTTGGAGATTTGATATTGAATTCTTCTCAAGCTAGATTATAGATTTCTTTTTGAAGTGAGAAAATCTCATTTTCAAGAAGCATTCAAACTCATTTTAATTTATCTCTATCTATTTTCACTCCAGTTATTTCCATATCTTTTAGGACTTCAATAAGTGGAATTTCGATGTCATGAAGGATGGAGAAAGATTTTTTAGCATGTCATTCCTTGCTTGACAAGGAATCTATCAATTCACTAGAACTTGTAGAATTTTCTTTTGAAACATTATTTTTTAAATATTCTGAGTCATTAGTGTTTTCTAATTTTTCTACCTTACTAGAGATTCCTGCCTCCGCAGGAATGACAGAGGATGTTTGTTTCTTATATAATTCCCAAGTTATATATACATCTTCACCGCTATAAATTGAAGCATTTACTAAATCTACATCTTGGAAATTTAATTTTTTCTTGTTTGTAATTTCACCATAACTAATAGTCTTGTAATCAAGATATTTTACAGCTAAATCATCTAAAGATAAACCCCTAACTCATGGATTTTTTACATATTCTCACAGAATTGTATCATATAATTTTGCCATAGAATTTTTATTATTATTTTAATTTAATTTTCCTTCACAAATCACATAAATTTCAAAGCTTCTATCACGAGTTGCATGAGGTTTAAATTCTTTCATGTATTTGAATCTTGTTTTTATCTCTTGAATCAAGTCAATAAAATCTTCTCCTTTAAATACTTTTAAAATTAGGTTTCATCATTTTTTCAAAAAAATATCTGAAAATTTAAGTATTTCTATATTTAATTCAACAGAATTATACTGATCAACTCATTTATGTCATGTTGTATTTGGGGCAATATCTGAAGTTAACAAATCAAACTGTTTTCACTCTCAAATAAATTGTTCAACTTTTGGTTTTAAAGTATCAAATTCAAAGATAGAATGAACTATTGTATTTATATTTTTTTGAGTGTATTTATTTATTGGTTTTATATCAACTCCTACAATTTGCCCAGTATCTTTAATAATTCTTTTTATATACTGTATAAAACTACCTGGAGCTGCTCACAAATCACATATATTCATTCACTCTTTTATAAGTCAAAATCTTTCTTGCATTTCTATAAGTTTATACACACTTCTAGCTCTATAACCTTCTTTTTTTGCTTTTAAAAAGTAAGGATCATGCATCACATATGGTTTTGGTCTTTTTGTTTTTTTAGGCATTTTAATTTTTAATTATAAATTTTTAGTAAATCTCATCATGATCTCAAATATCATAAAAAAAGACATTTCAATTTCAAAATAGTTTGAATTTAAGCCTGTCTTTAAAATTATTCTAAATGAATAATAATCCTTAAATTATTAATATTATATTCAATTTTTACAATTCTCAAAATTTGTATTGATTAGTTTTCTATAAATGAATATCATCCTCACAATTATCAAAACTATCTGCTACATGTTTCAATATGTATTCTATACTTGTATAATCATAAGTATTTACTATTCTTTTTATATTTCTATATATTTCTATAAAGTTTGTACTACCATAATTTACTTCAATTTTTGCTTCAAATAAAGCACTAATTACATCAGCTGATTTTACATAAGCTCATTCTTTTCAAGTCCAAGGATTAAGCATATATCATTTTATGAATTGTTCATATTCATCTCAAACATAATAGAATAAATAATCCTCAAGCATATCTCTTTCCACTTCTTCCAAAATCGCTTCAAATCATTGTACTGCTTTTTTAGTTGGAGTAATTATATCTCAAGTAATAGCTTCTGGTATATCATGATAAAGTGCTTTAAACATCATTTCAAATATACTCAGATTTCATCATTTATTATTTTCTATCATACCTATAACATAAGATAAAAAAGTAGTTAAAACTAAATGAGACATAACAGAAATTGGAAACATCCTTTTTTGTTGATTCCATCTGAGACTATGAGAAAGTTTTCTTATATTTGAAAGATATTTTTCATAATTTGGATTTTTTAGTAGCATATCAAGACTTGTTAATTCTTTTCTCATTTGATCTAAAGATGACATAATCTCTTTATATGGAATCTCATACATTTCTTCAAAAACTTTTCTATTTACTAAACATTCTTTATATGAAGAATATCTTCTAGCTGCAAGAATTATAGATAATTCAAGTGTTTTTTCTTTATTATTTATTACTTTTAGTATATCTTCTTTGAAATAATCTTCAATCCCAAAAGAAAATACATAATCATATGCTTTTTGTTCTAATTGTGAAAATATATCTTTATCAACTTTTTCAATATAATTTCTAGTCCCAGAATTGATATCTGAAAGTACCAAAATCTTGATAGAATTAAAAATAATCTTTTTTATAATAAATTCTTTATCAACTTTATTATCATTTTTTTCTTCAAGATAAGACAAAAACATAGCGATATGAAGAGTAAATCACACATTATCCAGATGACTTATATCTTCAATTCTTGGAAAATTATTCCACCTTTTCATAGAGATACCAGATGTAAGCATAAGTTTGAGAATTGTTCAGATCATAGTAAAAAATTGATAATTAAATATAAATACATTATAAATATTTATTTTACATAATCAATAGAATCTAAAAATTTGACTTAAATAAAAAATCAATATCATTATGAAAACCTATTTTTTTTCTTAAACAAAATGAAAACAGATACAAGTGGGGTTATAAAACCTATAATTATGGCAAATATAACGGCTGTGATACTTATAATTATAAAAACTGTTGTATGACTTATGTCTGGAAGTCTTGCTTTGCTATCTTCTGCACTCGATTCAGCTATGGATTTTTTTGTATCTTTGTTTAACTTATATGTTATAAAAACCTCAGGAGATCAAGATACATCTATTTATAATTATTGAAAATGAAAAATTCAATGAATATGAGCAGTCTTAGAATGAGCCATTGTATGATTTTCATGAATTTCATTAATTTATTTTGCAATTAAAAAAATAATAGATTGATGAAAAATTGAAAATCTAAATGAATCTATATATGTTATGATAGCATCAATAATAATAACATGATTATTAGTTAGCTATCTCTCTAAAGTAGCAAAGAGAACAAAAAATCTTACAATAAGAGCTGATATGCTTCATTATACAACTGACTTATATACAAATATTTGAATTATTGTTTCACTTATATTAATAAAATATACATGATTTATCATAATAGATAGTATAGTTGCGATTATTATATGAATATATATATTAACTTCTAGTAAATGAATAATTACTGAGTGATATCATATGCTTATGGATAGACAACTTGATCAAGAAATTCTTGATCAAATAATAACTATAATATTAAATACAGATGAAAGAGTATCTTCTTATCATTTTTTAAATTCAAGAAAATCTTGAGATGATATATTTATAGATTTTCATTTGGTTTTTAATAAAGAAATCTCATTACTGGATGCTCATCATATATGAGATAAAATAGAATTCGAAATAAAGAAAACTCTAACACAAGCTAAAATATTGATTCATCTTGATCCTTATGATGACAGTACTGAAAGTAAAAATCTTTAATTTTTATACAAAACAATAATTTTTTTTGACTTTTTAAAAATTTTTATATACTATAAAGGCTTTTTTTATAAAAAGTATATTATTGGGATGTCGCCAAGTGGTAAGGCAGTGGACTTTGACTCCACCATTCCGTAGGTTCGAATCCTACCATCCCAGCCAAAAATAAGAACAAAGACTAAATAAAAAATTTAGTACTAAATACAATATATTGTAGATTCCGGATCAAGTCCGGAATGACAAACTTTTAAATTTCTAGAATAATTATAAATTTTAATTAGGGGAAATTTGTAATTTACTTGAAATTTAATGATTATAAAATATAATAGTTGTTAAATATTAATTATTAATTATACAAAATATGTTAGCTGTAATAGAACTTGGTTGAAATCAATTTATCGTAAAAGTTTGAGATATAATTGAAGTTAAAAGACAAAAAGAAGAAGAAGTTGGAAAAAATATGACTGTAGAAGCTATGCTTATATCTGATGAAGAAGGTAAAGATGTAAAAGTAGGAACTCCTACTATAGCTTGATCAAAAGTTGATTTTAAAGTTCTTGAAGAATTTAAATGAGAAAAAATAAGAGTTTTTAAGATGAAATCTAAAAAAAGGTATGCTAGAACATCATGATTTAGACCTATTTTAACAAAGCTAGAGGTATTGTCAATAGCATAAAATTTGAATTATTTTTACAAAGTGGTAAAATATAAATGTGACATAAGTAATTGTAATAAATATTATATAGTTTTAAATAAGTAAACCTATAAGAACATTTTTTATAATTTTTATTTACTAAAATTTAACCTTGGTATCAAAAATTAATTTAAAAGCAAAAATAGAAAGACATAGTAGAATATTAAAAGATAACCTATTAAAATCACACATTTCAAAAAATAAATATAGTCTTTCATATAAAATAGTTTTATTTATAATTGTTGTTATATTCCCTTTCTATCCTGCATTAGCAAGTTTGGTTTATGATAATAGTGTAATTGATTTCTATAGATGAGATATAGATCAATCTTCTATATTGAAATCTTATCAATGAATAGATTGATGAAATGATAATACTGCAATGTTTGAATCTGATGATTGAAACTTTTTATCTATTAGTACTATATCAGATTGAAGTAGAGACTTAAAATGAACAAATGAAATAGTTAATTATGAAGTAAAATACGGTGATTCTGTTGCATCTATTGCTTCCAATTTTTGAGTTTCAAGAAATTCTATATTTTGGGCAAATAATTTTACGGATAAAACTATAATTCATCCATGAGATAAAGTAAAAATACCTCCAGTTTCTTGACTTATACATAAAGTTAAAAAATGAGATACTATTTCTAGTTTGGCTACAAAATACGATGTAAATGAAGAAAAAATATTAAAACAAAACTTATTAACTAGTGAAGATCCTATTAAAATTTGAGATGAAATAGTAATTCCATGATGAATAAAAAAAGTTGTGGTTCCAATTATAAAAGAATCTAAGAAACTTCTTACAAATAATAATACTTGAAAAAAGAATACTTATGCAAAAACTTGATATAGTTATGTAGATTCTAAAGAAGAAGCTTGAGAATATAGTTTAACAAAAAGGACTGCTAAAAGATCATTTTATCGGTGAAATTGTACTCGGTTTGTAGCTCAATATAAAAATGTAACATGGTGATGAAATGCAAAAGATTGGTTTAGAAATGCTAAAGCAAATTGAGTTGATACTTGATATTCCCCAACAAATTGATCTATAGTTGTATTTAATTGAAAATGATATAATCCTGCTTACTGACATGTAGGTATAGTAACTTCAGTTTGAGCTGATCATATAATAGTAAAAGATATGAATTATAGAGCTCTAAACGAAGTAACTGTAAGAAAAGTATATAAAAGTGATAGTTCTATAAAATGATATATATATGTTGAGTAAAAATATTATAACACATTTAAAAAAGAGCTTTAAGCTCTTTTTTAAATGTGTTATAATTCATCTTCAGTAAAACTCTGATAAATAATCCTTCATGTTTTTCACTTAGTATCTTCTATAATAGTTACTATTGTATATCAATATTCTTTAGCCATAGGATTTTCACCTAATCTACCAGTAGCAATTTCAAGAATTGAATTAGATTTTCATCATTTAATATTAAATATTCTTTTTTGTCATATTTCATTTCATTTTGTTCACATAGCAATAACTCTATAATCATTTTCAACAGAATTTCATCAATTTATTTTTCACATCATAATAAAATTTTAAAATAAATACTTAAACTCAATATGTCACTCATAATTCAGGGAAATCGATCTGTATAACTTCATATCATGATAATTCAACTTGTGGATTTTTTGATCACTCAATATCTAATATAGTATTTGCTAACCTTAATATTTCTTCAATATTACCAACTACAGGAGATATAGATCATTCTAAAACTAATTCACATCATTTTTCTTCTCATTTAGTTCACTCAGCAAATATAGAAACTTTCAGTAATCAGTTATCACAATTTATAGACATAATTAGAAAATTAATAATTATAAGAATTGTCAAATCTATTTTAGGCCTTTTTTAGGTATTTTGATTTTTAATACACTAATAACTTCTAAAAATATAAATAAAAGTATCAGATTTATAGAATATAAAATCACTTCATGATGATTTATATAAGAATTAATTGTTTCTCATAAATTAACAAAAAGAAATATAATTCATAAAAAACTAACAATTATTTTTAAATAATTACTTTCTATATATTTTCTAAGGTTTGCTTCATTGATTGCTTTTACATATTTTTGATGTAAAAATACAAAAACTAAAGAAGTTATAAAAATAAAGAAAGGAAATAAATTATACAAATGAATTGTATTTTCTATATCAGGAGTTCATTTTATAAGCATTTCAATAGCAACAAATAGGATTACAAGTAATCAGATCCATTGAATTATTGGATATTTATTTAAACTTTTTGCTATGTAGTTTGAAGCAAAAGCCATCAAAATTATAGAAAATATAAGTCAAATTCAAAGAGTTACTATATTACCATGAGAAGCTCAAGCTACAGCAAGTACATTATCCAAACTCATGGAAACATCTGCAATTATTATAGTATAAATTGCAGTCATAATTGATACTTCTTTTGTTTTACTTAAAGATTCATCGTGGTGACCTTCTCAATTTCTAAGCTCTTTATAGAATTTCCAAACAACATATAATAGTAATATTCATCAAGCAAATCTAAGTCAAGTTACTCATAAAAGGTATGTTGCAAATAAAGCAAATAATACTCTCATAATAGTAGCTAGAGCTATACCTATGATAATCGCTTTTTTTCTTAATTTTTCAGTTAAATTTCTAGTTGCCATTCATATAACTATAGCATTATCTCAACTCATAACTATATCTATAATAATTATATTAATGATAGCTAATAATCCTGGAACACTAAATAAATTTATAAAATCTTTTGATATATCTTCCATATAAATGTTTAATAATAAAATAACCTTAGATTACAGTATATTTTGAATACAAAAATTTCAAGTTATTTTTACTTTTTAATAAAAATAACTATTATAAATTATATTTTTATAAATTAAAATTATTTTTATGAGACAATATCTAGACTTACTTGAACATATAATGGAAAATTGAACAGATAAAACAGATAGAACTTGAGTTGGTACAAAAAGTGTATTTGGTTACCAAATGAGATTTGATCTAAGTAAGTGATTTCCATTACTTACAACAAAAAAGATGTTTTTAAAGTGAATTATCTATGAACTTATATGGTTTTTAAATTGAGATACAAATATACAATATCTTGTAAAAAATGGAGTAAAAATATGGAACCAGTGGCCCTATCAAGCATATTTAAAAGCTAATAATCTAGAAATGCAATATCCAAAATATAGTGAAATTTGGCAAGAAAAGATGAATGAATTTATTGAAAATATTAAAACTGATGATGAATTTGCTAAAAAATGGTGAGAACTAGGACCAGTTTATGGAAAACAATGGAGAGATTTTGGTTGAATTGATCAAATAACTAATATAATTAACCAAATTAAAAATACTCCTGATAGTAGAAGAATAATTGTTTCTGCTTGGAATCCAACAGAAATAGAAGAAATGGCGAAATCATGACTTCCTCCATGTCATACACTTTTTCAATTTTATGTTGCAAACTGAAAACTTAGTTGTCAGTTATATCAGAGATCAGCTGATACTTTTTTATGAGTTCCTTTCAATATAGCATCATATTCCCTATTAACTATGATGATAGCTTCAGTATGTAATTTAGAATACTGAGATTTTGTGCATACTCTATGAGATACACATATATACAATAACCACTTTGAACAGGTTAAAGAACAATTAACAAGAACTCTTTTAAAACTTCCAGAGTTAAAAATCAATCCTAATGTTAAAGATATATTTTCTTTTAAATATGAAGATTTTGATCTTGTATGATATGAAAGTCACCCTGCTATAAAAGCTCCAATTGCAGTATAAAAACTACTCTCAGAAATTTGCATATTAAAAATTATTATGATACAATTCATATGTATTATTAATTAATTTTTATATATGTTTAAACTATTTGAACCTAAAAAGAAAACAAATAACCAATTATTATATTGGTCAATTTATGTATGAACTGTGGTTGTTTTAATTGCAAAAATACTAGAATTATCATCAGATTTATCTATGAAAATAATAGCAGAACATCCTGAATTAGCAGAATATTCTACAATGGTAAAAGTATATTTGATTTTTAGTTAAAAATTTGATTTTATTAAAGATATTATATAATATGATTATATTATATAATATCTTTTTTATTTATGAAAAAATTTTCTATTATTCTTGCCGTTGATAACGAAAACTGAATCTGAAAAAATAATGATCTAGCATGGAAAATAAATGCTGATATAAAGTATTTTAAAGAAACCACAACAAAAACTACAGATATTGGTAAAGTTAATGCTGTTATTATGTGAAGAAAGACCTGGGAATCAATACCTAGTAAATATAAACCATTGCCAGATAGAATTAATTGTATAATTAGTTCTACATTAAAACAAGAAAGTTCAAATTCAAAAATAGATGATTTTGTACTGTATTATAATTCACTAGACAATGCACTAGAAGAATTAGAAAAAAAAGATAATATAGAAAATATCTTTATAATTTGATGAGCTAGATTATATAACGAAGCTCTAAAACATCCAAATTTAGATAAAATCTATCTAACTGAAGTAGATTGAGTTTTTGATTGTGATACTTTTGTTAATTTAGATTTAGAAAATTTTGAAATAGAATCTAAATGAACTATTCATGAAGAAAATAGTTTAAGATATAGATTTATGGTTTATAAAAGACAAAAAAGCTCAAATTAATTTGAGCTTTTTATTTTTGAAATCTTTTCTGAGCATTCTTTGCTATTTCTATACATTCTTCAGGATTATATCCTAAATCATCACACCACCTAATTGTTGAAAATATAATATTACCTAATTCTTTTTTTAAATCATCATCTGTATGGACATCTTTATCTTTGATAGCATCTCTTTCCCATCTACATATATCTCAAAATACTTTTCACATTCTAACTATTATCTGAGATAAATTTAGTTTTTCGTTCCCCCAGATTTCACGAGATTGTTTTAATAAATCTTGAATATTCATAAACTAAATTTATTTATTATTCTTTTGGCTATGCCATTCGTAGCTCGTAGAGCAAAGAATGGTGCCCCGGGCGAGAATCGAACTCGCACTCTATTGCTAGAACGGGATTTTGAGTCCCGCGTGTCTACCAATTCCACCACCGAGGCATATGCTAATCATTTTAGCTTGATTATTATATTTAAAACTTTAATTTTGCAAATTTTTATAAAATTATAAAATAAAAATTACTATTTCTTTTCTTTTAATAATCTTTTTTTCATTATTATATTAGTATCTTTATTTTTTTTCATAGCCTTATTTGTTATAAAATAGGTAATATCAGCTAAAATAAATCATTCATATTGTATTCTCAAATTTATACTAGAATTATTTTTATCATATTTACCAAATTTGATTTTATATTGTGAATCTGGTATATCTAATTCTTTTTTAAAAATTCAGTTTTTTATAAAGTTTCATATTTCTTTTGAAGCTGCCAAATATCAAAGTGAAATATCTCTAAATAATTCTTTTTCATAATCTTTTAAAGAATCCTGTAAAAATCATACATTATTTTTTCAAAGATTACTTGTAAATTTTCTTTTCAATCTCAATTTATCAGTTCAACTTAAATCATCTCAAAATTTTGTATTAATTGAAATAAATGCAGTTATATCAGGAGTAAATAATGATTTCAATTCATCCAATTTTATTTTTCTATAATGTTCTTGTTCATAAGGATTATCTAAACTTGGTCTGTCTATTTCACAAGCAAGATTTTCAATTTCTATACATTTTCTTAGTTTATGAGATCAATTTGTAAAAGTTACCTGAGTTCATATTTTTAAATCTATTTCATTAAATAATGTTCTTAAAATAAAATCTATTTTTTTATGATCAAGTAAATCTGGAGTTATTATTATTTCTGTTTGTTTATCTTCAGTAGAATCTATAATTAATCTTTCTAAAAGAAGAGATTCAATTAAATTTCAGTTTTCTTCAGTAGTATAATATGATTTAACTAAACATTTTACATCATCTGATAAATTAACTTTTTTCAATTTTCAATTTGATTTATTATAAGATGATTTTATTCTGTATATCAATCTAATAATTTTTATTCAGATTTTTCTTAGTTCTCTTTTATTTTTTTGATTTTTAAAATACTCTTCTATCAAAAATTTTAACTCTTTTTCTGTAGAATCTATTTCTATAACTCATAAAATTCTCAATTTTATTTCATTGATAGTATCTAATACATTTTCTTTATTACATATTTCTTCTCTAGAAGATTGAATATGAACTTTTCAATCAATAATAGATTTTAATATTTTATCTACTTTTTCAATTCAAGATTTAAATATTTGCATTTTTAATTTTATAAATTTTAATCTTTTTTAAAACTTTTTTTTATCTCTGTAATTCTAGGTTTTCAAAATTTAATTTTATTTAATCAAAAATTTTGTGATATATCATCCAATATAATTTCAACAGCTTTTGATGTTGCAAGTGCTCAGAAAGAATCAACTATTTCTAATATACATTCATTGAAACTTCAATTACCAATAAATCAAAATTTTGTAAGTAAATATTCTGTTTTATCTGTTTGATTTCTTAGTTTATTATATTCTTCTTTCTCTATTTCATTTAATTCTTTATAATTACTATTTCCTAATAAATCCAATATCAAAGAAACCTTTCTTTTTGTTTCTTCTTTTTTATAATCTTGAGATTTTGAAACTTTTTCTCTTCTTATTTTTGTACCTGAGTGCTCTTTAATATTTCTTTTTTCCCAAAGAAAAAAATCTTTCATTTCAACTTCAAGTGATGATAATGGCCAGTATATCTTAAAATCTTTTGATATATGCTGTATTATATCTTTTACGGAATATTCTTTTTTAAAATATAAATAAATCAAATATTTTACCGGATCTTGATTATTTATTCTTAATTTGAGCTTAGTTAACCTATCTAATAATTTTACATAAGTTCTTTTACTATTATGTAATTTATTTTTTTCTACAAATGCATCTTTATAAGTAGTTATTCATCAAACAATTCATTCTATTTTAGTTAAATCCATTTTTTCTATTTCTTCATTTATTTCTAAGCAGTTTTGATTATTATTTTTAGAATTCATATATTTAAAATAAATTATGTATTAGAGATAATATCTTTATATATATAATTTATATAATGTCAAATTATTTTTCCTATCATTTATTATAAAAATGGTATAACAATGACAAAATTTAAATATTATTTAAAACTTTGATTTTTATTATTTTTGTATATAATATGTACAGTTTATATACTAATTATTAAATTATGTACATTTGCAACAACTGTGGTAACGAATTTATAAAACGGCAATGACAATGTAATTTTTGTAAAGAATGGAATACAGTCGTGGAATTTAAGGAAGCAAAAACAAAATGAAAAAATAAAGCAGAGAAAAAAGAACTGGATAAAATAGGTAATTTAAAGGATAGTGAAGAAAGGATTATTACAAAATCAGAAGAATTAAATAATGTTTTGGGTGGATGAATAGTTCCCTGATCTCTAATACTTTTATCTGGTGAACCATGAGTTTGAAAATCAACTCTTAGTTTACAATTGGCATCATTTGTAGATAAACAAATAATTTATGTATCTGGTGAAGAAACTATTTGACAATTGACTTCAAGAGCAAATAGATTGGGAATAAAATGAGAAAATCTATCTATTCTTTGTGAAAATAATGTAGAAAATATATTAGAAACAATTAAGTGAAATCTACCTGAATTACTTATAATTGACTCGATAAGTGTACTTAATAGTGATGAAGTTACTTGAAGTTCTGGAAGTATCAATCAAGTAAAATATATCTCAGAAAAACTTCAAGGTTTTGCGAAGAAAAATAACATTGCAACTGTTATAATTGGGCATGTTACCAAAGATTGAAATCTAGCTTGACCAAAGATACTTGAACACCTTGTTGATACAGTATTATTTTTTGAATGAGAAAGATTTGAAGATATAAGAATACTTAGATGTATAAAAAACAGATTTGGAAGTAGTAGCGAAATTGCGATATTTAAAATGTGAGAAGAATGATTAATTGATCTAAAAAATCCATGACTTGAACTTATAGATAACAAAGAAAAAACTCCTATAATTGGCTCTAGTCTAAGTATAACGATGGAGTGAAGTAGACCAATTCTAATAGAATGCGAAGCACTTACAAACTACACAAAATTTGGTTATCCAAAAAGAAGTGTAAGATGATTAAATAATTCTAAACTTGATATGCTTATAGCAATTATAAGTAAATACACAAAAGTTAAACTTGATTCATCAGATGTATACTTAAATATCGCCAGATGACTAAGAATAGAAGAACCAAGCATAGATCTAAGTCTAGCTTGAGCTATAATCTCTAGCAAACAAAATAAAGCAATTCCTAGAGATAGTATATTTATCTGAGAGATTTCCCTTACTTGAAGTATCAAGAATGTATTACACCTAGAAAAAAGAATCAAAGAGGCTGAAAAACTTGGATTTAAAAAAATCTATATTCCAGATAGTGAGTTAAAATGAAATTTTAAAATTGAAATAATCAAAATAAAAGGTATAAATGAGTTTGTGGAAAAAATATAATTACTTACTAAATAATTTTGGAGGGTCTGTTTGAATTCTTGAATCATATTTTATTATAAATCCTTCTTTTATTTCTCATAATTCTGTATCGTCACAATCTCAATCAGGATTTGGTAGATTATTATCAGAACATCATATATTTCATCTTCTTATGTAATTTAAATCATATATCATTGCTTTATCAAATTCATCAGTTGTTGTTCATCATGGTAATGTATAACTTCATCATACATATTGAGCTCATCAAATAGTATTTCTTGTAAATAATATTCAATTCATATATAATTGATTTTGTAATTCATTAGTTCTTTGTACATTATCTAGTATATATTGATTTCAATAATCATTTGAGCTTATAAATCATCAATCAGCATAAATCATAGCATTTATTTTTGTAACTCCTCTGTTAACTAATACATTTCATTTATTATTATATCAAGTATTCACATCATAACCATCATTTAGAACAATAATTCAAAGTTTTTTATCTGATGGATTTAAATTTCAATCTATTGTTACATTTCAATTTTTTACTATTAAAGTTTCATATGGTAAATCTCAAGAAATAGTAATATTTCAATTTATGTATTTAACATTGTTAATTATATCTCAACTAGTCATACTAGAAATATAATTATATGCTCATTTTCTTATTTCTGTTCTTAAGTCAGAAGGGTATAAATTTGATATATTTTTTCATTGACCTGTAAATTCATATTTTCAATCTCATTGAACTCATCAAATTATTTTTATTCCAATAAAATTATTTCATTGTAATTTTATTGGAGTTTTATCATCTCAATAATCATTTTCAGATAAATAATACATTATATTTTGACTATTTAAAGCATAACTTATTGTTGGTAATATTACTTGCAATCATGGATGTTGATTTAATATAGTCGCATCATCACTACTATTTATTCTAGTTTCAAATTCACGATATCAATTTCATATATTATTTTTTATAATAGTACCTTGCAAAATTATATTTTGTCATAGATATGAAATATCCTTTAAATTTAATCAAATTTTATAATCACTTATTCATGTTTTTGGTAATGCAGAAAGTTTATAACTAAGTTTTGTTCATAAGGAAACATCTCAATTATTAGAAATAAGTTCTCATATAAAAGGTTTTTTAAAATGATACCCAATATTATTTAACACTATAGGTTTTCATCATAATATAAAAGATAATTTATTATTACATGACCTAAACGGAGTAACAGATTTAACTTTAGCTACTGGGATTGTTTGAGTTTCTCATTTAGAAGGATCCCAATTTATTTCAAGACCAGTAAAATGTAAAGAACTAGCTCATTCATTATTAACTTTATTTGCTAAATTATTTGATAAATCAATAAAATTGGTAGGAGTTCCTAAATTTATGACATCTTTTCAGTTTGTTCATGCTTCAACATTTATATCTGCATAAACTATATTTGTATCTAAATTATTAGCATAAGCATTGTTTTGTAATGTACAAATGGAATTAGCAGAAATTCATATTTCTCATGGTTGAGAACTGTGTGGAAGAGTACAATTATTTGAACATCTTTGACTACTAGGCTTATCTAAATCATTATTATCAGTATTTCAATCGTCACATTCTTCTTTAATTCATAAATCATTTGGATTTTGAATTATTCAGTCTCAACAGTATGAAGCTGTTGTAGTACTTAATTGAATAGATTCTTGAGTACATCAATTAAATGTTGTAACTTTTGTAACACTATAACTTGGATTAGGTCAAGCATCTAATTTATCAGGACATTGTGTAGTTTGAGTACAGGATTTAGTACATGTATAATTTTGAATACAAGTATTTTTACAATTATTCCATATATTATTCATGGTACAATCTGTCCAATTACATGACCATGAACAATTTGTACACATAGGTGGTGGTGGTGCAGGAGTAAAACCTCATCATCCACCTCATCATCCACCTCATCATCCACAAGTTCCTAAACAAATAGTCACGATAGTTTCATTTCAACATCATAAAACCAATGTATTTCATACTAAACTTGCAAGTGAACTATATGATACATTAGCTGGTTTAGTTCATCCCCATCATCAATTGACAATAATAATATTTGCAACTATTTGCTGTAAAGCTGGTAAATTAGATGAAGTAATTGTTCCTCAATTATTAGCAATAAAATTATTAGTTGCATTTACTAATGGTGTAACAAATACTTGGTGATTTGGATCTGCAACATTATTATAATTTGCAGCATTACTAATACTTACTCAAAATAAGTAAGAAATAAATATTAATGTAATTAATTTTTTAAACATAAAATAATATTAAATGATAAATAATTATTTTTTATATAATTTGAATATATTTTCAGTATTTTTTGCAAATGATAGGTCATTTATAATTAATCAGAATGGACCTTCTGTAAAGGCAATATCCTCAATAAAAGTAGTATAAATTGCAATATTCTTTCAATCTAATACTTGATTTAAGTAATAAATACTTTTTTCAGCATCATTTTTTAATGCATAAACTCTAGCTAAATCATAAAGAGCTTCTTGTTTTCAACTATCTTTTTCATTTTGCATTAAAACTATATTATTTCATGAAGTTTCATATTGTTTTTCAAAATTAATTATAGCATTATCAAAATCATCTTTTATATAATAATAAACTCATAACCATTTATATGCTACAGAAGAGTTTGGGTATATTTTTATAGCTTTATTAAATAATTCAGGAGTTTCATCTATTTGAGTTCATCAATTTTTTATATATGCAACTCAAAGTGATATATAATTATTTGGATAATTTTCATTAGATTCAATTCATAATTTCGCATAATCTATAACCTTTTCATAATCATTACTTGCTAAATATATAACACTTAAATTGTAATATACTTCAGATCTGGTAAATTTATTATCACTTAAAGAAAGGATTTTTTCAAAATATTCTTTAGCTTTTTCAAAATTATTTAATCTAAATTCTGATCTTCATCTATTAATAATAGTTCACATAAGTTCATATCATAAATTTTCAGATTCTGTATATAATTCATTAGCTTTATTAAAATCTCACATTAAATCATAAACATGTCAGATTTGATTTAAAATAATAGCTTTATTTTCTAATGATATATCTTTTATATCTTTAGCTTTATTATATAATTCGAGTGCTTTTACATAATCTTGTTTTATTTCATAAGCATATCATTTATAAAAAAAAGTCTCATATTTTTCTTGCATACTATCTAATAAAGTCAATGCTTTATCTGCATATTCTTTTTCTACATAGTAAGAATTTCAATAATTTAGATATGATTTTATTAATAATAATTGATCTTCATATTTAGAGTTATCTTTATTTTCATAATATTCAACAGCTTCTTTATAATCTCATAACTCTACTAAAGATTTTCAATTATTTACTTCATTAATAAAATTATTACTTATTTCATTTGCAGAATTAAAATTTTTCTCCTCATTATTTTTTACATTTGAAGTTATTAAGTAAAACAAAACTCCAAAAATTATGAATGATATTATATAAGAATATATATATACATTATTGATTTTTATTTTTTCCATATTTTTATATTTATAAAATATTCGCAATACATAGTTAAATATATCATATATTTTTTTTAATATCAAATATTTGAAAAATTGAAAAGTTATAATTGAAATTATCCATATATTTTTCTTATTTTTTATAAAATCTTTTTGATTATAATCTTGTTTGTTTATAATATGGCAAATTTAGTATACATTTTATTTTTAATCTAATTCCTTATGTTCCTTTGAATAATCACTTCCTTGATAATGTTTTCTGTAATAGTTTTAGTTCATGAATATGGGCATTTTAAAACTGCTCGTATTTTTTGAGTAAAAGTTTATGAATTTGGTCTAGGAATTCCACCAAAAGCAAAGAAACTTTGGAAAGATAAACATTGAACAGAATATACTTTAAACTGGTTCCCTATCTGATGATTTGTAAGATTAAAATGAGAAAACTTAAATTATTTTTTGATTTATGATAAAGATAAAAAATCATATCCTCAAGAAGAATTAAAACAAATATTAGAAAGTGATACAGAAATTTTTGATAAATTATGAAATTCAATTTCTGAAGACGACAGAAAAAATATACTGATTGAGTTAAATAAAAATCAAGATAAAGACAATCTAGTAAATAAATCTTATTGGCAACAAAGTATAATAATATTGGCTTGAGTTTTTATGAACTTTTTGTTTGCTATAATTATATTTACTATTTTATTTACTGTATGAGTAAAACCTGTAGGAATAAATGATAAGATACCTACAAATCTGGATATACTTATGTTTCCAACTATAGAACAAGCAATAGAAAAATGACTTCTAATAGAAAAAGAATGAATTTATCTTTTTCCTCTCACTTGATCATTAGCAGATAAAAGTGGCATTAAAAACGAAGATTTACTTTTAAAAATTAATTGAAATACAGTTAATAAATCAGATGAGGTAAAAAATATTATTTCACAAAATACTTGAAAAGAATTAATTTTTGAAATAAATAGAAAATGAAAAAAAGAAAATATCAATATAAAAATATGAACAGATTGAAAAATATGATCATATCTAGCTCCAAATATAGAATATAATAAAGAATTTAAATATCAATATAATTTACCTAAATCTTTTTTAATTGCTTCAAAAGAAGTCTACAATGAATCTCTTTTAACATACAAAGCACTTTGAGTACTAGTACAAAAATTAGTTATTCCAAAAACAAAACAAGATAGAAAAGAGGCTTTAGAAAATTTATGATGACCTGTAGCTATTTTTTGAGCAGTAAATAATATAATGAAATCATGATTATTTACAATATTAATAGTTTTTTCTGCTATACTTAGTATAAATCTATGAGTATTTAATCTGCTTCCTATTCCAGCTCTTGATTGATGAAGATTTTTCTTTATGACTATAAATGAAATTATAAGGAAAATTACTTGAAAAAAATGAATACCTCCACATATAGAATGATTAATTCATTTAAGTTTTTTTGTAATTTTGATTTTTTTGAGTATAATAGTGACATATAATGATGTAGTGAAAATAGTTAATTAATAATTGCTAATTTTCAATTTTATACTTATACCTTTATAAATAAACAAAAATGCAAGACAATAAAATTATAATTGATTCAAAAAAATATGTAAATTCTATACTTATGCCATTAGAAAATCTATATTATCACCAGTATGAACATGCTTTGGATGTAATGACTAGAGCTGTATATCTAGGAGAAAAAGAATGACTTACAAATGAAGAAATAGAGATATTGGCATTAACTTGAATTTTTCATGATACCTGATTTACAATCCAATATGAAAATAATGAATATATATGAGCAAAAATTGCACAAAATTTTTTAAAATCAAAATTTTATTCTATAGAAAAAATCGAGAAAATTGAAAAACTGATTCTAGCTACTAATCCAAATTATAGTACTCCTATAAATATACTTGAAAAAATTATAAAAGATTCTGATTTAGATAGTTTGGGTAGAGATGATTTTTTTGACAAATCAGATAAACTAAAAAGAGAACTTGAGACAATTAAAAAAATCAAAATTAAAGATCCTGACTGGCATCATTCTTCTCTAGATTTTTTGTGGAATCATTGATACTTTACAGAAACTCAAAAAAATGAAAGAAGTGAAAAAAAGAAAGAAAATGAAGAAATGCTTAAAGGTATGATAAAAGAAGAATGAAAAACAGTTATTATAGCAAATTATTAGAATATGTTTAATTATAAATTAATTGCAAATGATTGAAAAGCAAAAGCAGGAGTTTTCAGTACTGCTCACTGAAATATAGAAACTCCTATTTTTATGCCTGTCTGAACAAAAGCTACTGTAAAAGCTATAACTAGAGAAGATTTAGATAATATGTGAGCTCAAATTATACTAAATAATACTTATCATCTTTATTTAAGACCTTGAGATGAAGTAATTAAATCTTTTTGATGAGTACATAAATTTCAAAATTATGATAAACCTATATTAACAGATAGCTGATGATTTCAAGTTTTTTCTTTGGGGAATTTAAGAAAAACAAAGAAAAACCCCGGGGTTAATAAAACCCCAGGGTTAGATAACCAACCTCTTGTTAAAATTACTGAAAACTGAGTACATTTTAGAAGTTATATAGATTGAAGTAAACACTTTTTTACTCCTGAAAAAGTAATGGATATACAAAATAATCTGTGAGCTGATATAATTATGGCTTTTGATGAATGTGCTCCTGGTGATAGTAGTAAAGAATATGCAAAAAAAGCTATGGATAGAACTCATAGATGGGCTGTAAGAAGTAAAGATCAATATCTAAAAAACAACGAAAAAAGAATAGAAAACTGACTTCACCCTCAGGCACTATTCCCTATTATTCAATGAGTAATTTATGATGATTTAAGAATAGAATCGACAAATTATATAAAAAACCTGGATTTACCATGAATTGCTATTTGATGACTTAGTGTATGAGAAAAAAAAGAAGATATGTATAGAATAATTGATGTAGTAACTGATACCTTATGAGATATACAAAAACCAGTGTATCTAATGTGAGTTTGAACTCCTGAAGATTTGATTGAATGAATTGCAAGATGAATTGATATGTTTGATTGTGTATTACCAACTCGTGTAGGAAGACACTGACTAGCTTTTTCAAGTACTTGAAATATAAAAGTCAAAAATGAACAATATAAATTAAGTAATGAACCTCTTGATAAAACCTGTGATTGTAAAGTTTGTACAAGTTATAGTTTATGATACTTAAGACATCTGATTCTAGAAAATGAGATATTATGAATGCATCTACTTTCTTATCATAATTTATATTTTCTTATAAATTTAACAAAAAAAGCAAGAATTGCAATAATTGAGTGAAAGTTTGAAGAGTTTAGAAAGAATTTTTATGGTAAATATAATAAAAAAATTGAAAAAAATGAAATTTAAATATACTAAAGAGTATTAAGAGTAAAAGTAATTAATATTGTGTTTATTAATACTAGCAATTTTATTACTATCTACTTAATAATACCTACTACTTAATACAAAATTTATGATATGATTAATTAACTTTATAAAAAAAAGACCGAGTGATAAAACGATACTTTTATCTAGAATTGTTTTTTGATTAATTCTTTCTTGAAGTCTTTATTATAATTTGATATTTCTAAATAAATGACTAGATACAAATTTCTTTTGGATAGATGTAAGTGAATCTACAGTTTTATATATAAAATACTTTTTTATATCTTTATGATTTGTACCTATAATAGTATGAATAACAAATGTATGTTTATTTAAAAGTCTAAAAATAAGAATACTTCAAATAGTTTATTGAATTCTACTTTTTTATATTTCTTCTAAAATACAAGAAAGTCCTAATCTGGATATAGATGTACTTATCTGATTTATGTGATTATTCCCATTATTTGCTTGAATCACTTGAAAATGTATAACTAAAAAATGTCTTAATTACTGATATAAAATAGAAAAAATAAGGGTTTAATTTTAAAAAAGAGAATATTTCTTAAGAAATATTCTCTTTTTTTATGCATAAAATCTTTTTTCTATCATTTTATCATAATTATTTTGGGCATACCCAGGTCAATTATAATTATATGCAATTGCTTGAAAATCAGGTGGCTCTTTTTTCATTGCATTATATAATGATCATTTTGATTTAACAAACTTTGCAAATGCATTAAATTGTTCTTCAGGATTTTTCATTGCATCAACAAATTCTTGAACTGATTTATATCAACAAGTTTCATAATTAAATCCCATAATCTGAAATCATCAAAAACTAGTTGCAAGTAATTTTGCAGTTTCTGGGGGATTTCATTTTTTAAGTTCTCTATCATAGACATGTTTTTCAAATCTAGTTGCTGCCATATTTCAACTTGATTCTTGCATTAATATGGATTTGATTAGTTTTTCATTTATTCATAAATTTTTTCATGTTTCAGATATCATTTTATTTGTATCTCAGTTTAAAGTAGAAAAATCTATTTTTGTATTTGATACAGTTTCAAAATTATTAATTTCATTTTCTGAAAATCAAGTAGAAATTGCTTTTTCTTTCCATAATCAAGGAAATAAAACTTTTAATAAATTTATTATTAAATTTTCATCATATCTTCATTGTTGTCACTCTTTGACAACTTCCATTTTTCCTGAAGCTTCAACTTTTCACCTCGTTCTATCAAATTCTGTAAAAGCATCTTCTAAAACTGCATCTATTTCATTTTCATCTGTTTTTCATTTTATCAAATCAGAAAATGTTAATATAGCAAATTTTGGATCAATTCACCTATTTATTGATTCAGAAACTATTTTTTCATTTTCTTTTGCTTCTGGATTTTGTTTTAGATATTCAGCAACTTTTAAATCATTTTCTTTTGACATTTTAGTAATCTCTTCAGAAGTTCATACTTTTCATATTTTTATTTGAGTTCATTCATGAATCAATAATCTTTCATTACTTGCAGTAAAAAATTCTCATCAAATACTATTTCTAGAGTATTTTACTCAATCAAATTCAACTTCTCTAACTTCACTTGGCAATACTTGTCCTGCTGTTGTTTTTAGATATAGATTTTCATTTAATTTATTTTCAAATGTAAAAGTAAATCTTATATCATCTCATGATTTTACATCTTTGGCTTCTTTTGGTGGTTTTGTAATTTTTTCAAGTCTTTGATCTTTTGCAGTGTATTTTAAAAAATCTTTATTACTAATTTTATAAAATAATTGTGATATCATCTCATTTAATTTTACTTTATCTCAACTATTTTCCATTATCTTATCTTTAAATTCATCACAAGAATTATCTAAATTTTCTCATTCATTAAATGTACTATTTATCTTTGGAACTTTCAATGCAATATTGCTTATTTCTTTTTGATAACTATCAACTCCTACATAAAGCAAAGCAAAATCTTGCATCTTTTTCTCTTTATCTTTTTCTAAATTTATACTTTCTAATTCTTTTCCAAAACTAGATAATACCGTCTTGTATGAGTCTAACTTTGTTTGTCTTTCTATTTTTTTATCAGTTTTGTCTTCTGAATACCAATCTTTTCATTCTGGTCATTTTTTTAACTTATCAGAATTTTCTATTTGTTCAGGATTTTTTATTTTCTCAGATGATTGTTGTGTTTCAATTGACATAATTTTAAAATTAATTTGTATTTACTTAATTCTATCATTAAATTCAAAAAAAATCAAGAAAATACATTTATATTAAAACTAATCAAATTCTTAATTATTTCTTAATATATTTAAGTTAATATAATTAAAATCTTATCTAATTAAATAATAATAAAAATGAAAAAAATTATACATAAAAAATTAACAATATATTATATATTTATACCTATAATAATAATTACATTGGTATGAATTTATGCTTACAATAATGGAAATCTATATGATGAAACTATATTATCTATAATAATAGACCAACTATCTTTACCTTTCTATATTACTATATTTTGAGTAGTTTTTTCTCTTTATCTAGAAAATAATGAGGAAAAATATATTAAAAATTATATCTTTCAATTAAGGTTTATTGCCTTAAGTATAGTAATACTTATATTTTTAAAACTACTTTTGAAAAATTTATTATAAAGTATTTTTACAAAAAATATAAAATTTCTTAATTATTTTTTTATATCGCCACAGATTGCATCATTTTTATTAAAACATTCTTTAAATCATTCAGGATCACCATAATCAGCAAAGTACCTTTGCCAAGAATGTCATCATTTCATGTTTTTTGATGCTTTTATAGGACACCAATATTTTTCTGTTCTTCAAGCTATTTCTACTGCATAAGAAAATAATCAATTAATCCGTGAACAATATATACAATTAACTTTTTGTATTATATTTAAATAATCTAAGTATCTCCTATCATAAATTATATAATCTTTTCTTTTTACAAATGAAATTCAATAAAGTCTAAAACAAACTTGTTGATAAATCCATAAAAAAGAATCTAGAATAAAAGCTGGAATTATCATTCCATAGATAAATGGCGCTGATAATAAATGTCTAACTTTAGCAGTAAATATATACTTAAATATTCATTCTCTAAATTTTTTATTATATTCTTTTGTTTTTTTCGAAAACACAACTTTTCTTCATTCTATATAAAAAGAATAAGTTTTTTTTAATAATTCATATTCTTTTATCAAATCTTTTTTTTTGTGTTCTATTTCATGAAGTATCTCATTTATTTTAGAAATCATTTTATAGAAATTAGTAAATTAAATATTTACGACATTTAAGTCTGATAACTAATAATTAATAATTTTTTGTTACTCATTATTCTAACTATTAAAAATAAATTTGCAATTTAAAATTAATCTATATAATACCATCGAATTTGAAAAGTTTTTAAAACAACTTTTTTTAAGGAAAATCTAAAATTTCAACAAATCTATAAAAAGATATAAAAAATGAAATTTTCCCACTCTCTACCTTTGCTTATCACCTTTTTCAGTAATATTTACAAACTGAATACTTCGTGATAAAGCACGAGTATGACCTTATATTAAAGATATTCCTTAAATCATAAAAATTGAAATACTGACATTTCCTTTTTTATATGAGGTTTATTTTTATGTAAAAATAAAAAACTTTAATAATTCAAAAATCAAGAATAAAGATAAATGTATTTATCATTCTAAATTTATTAGAAGTATTTTTTAATATTGCTTAGATATATTTTTTCTATTTATCTTTTTCTTCACTTATTTTTTAAACATATATAAATATGAACTTTAATGAACTATGACTTAATGATAATATACTTAAGGCGATTACTGAGATGGGATATGTAACTCCAACTCAAGTACAAAATGATGTAATAAAAGAAGCTTTCGCTGGAAAAAATGTAATTGGACAATCACAAACTGGTACAGGTAAAACTGCTGCATTTGCATTATCTTTATTACAAAATATGGATCCAAATAAGAGATGAACTCAAGCTCTTATAATAGCTCCAACTAGAGAACTTGTTACTCAAATAAAAGAAGAAATTTTTAAACTAAGCAAATATCATAGAGTATCATCTCTAGCTGTTTATGGATGAAGTCCTATTTACAAACAAATAGACTTAATCAGAAAATGACAAGATATAGTAATCTGAACTCCTTGAAGAGTAATAGACCTAATCGAAAGAAAAGTATTAAAACTTGAACATATCAATTTCTTTGTACTTGATGAAGTAGATAGAATGCTTGATATGGGTTTTGTGGATGATATAGAATATATTTGGGATTGATTAACTAATCTTAAACAAGTTTTTTCTTTTTCAGCTACAATTACAAATGAAATAAAAACAATTATAGAAAAATATCTTTGAATAAATTATACATTTATCAAATCAACAGATGCTATAACTACTGAAAAAATTGATCACTCATTTGTAGAAACTCCTCATATACATAAATATGATCTTTTAAACAGGTTTATAAAAACTCATAAGTCTGAAAAAACTATAGTTTTTGTACAAACAAAAAGAGACACTGAAATGTTATCTAATAAATTAAATGATGATTGATTTAAAGCATCTTATTTAAACTGAGATATGAGACAAAGAGAGAGATTTAAAGCATTAAAAGATTTCCAAGATGGATATTCAAGTATATTTGTAGTTACTGATGTAGCTGCTAGATGATTAAATATGAAAAATATAGATCTAGTAGTAAACTTTGATGTACCGACTGATCCTGAAAGCTACATTCATAGAATTGGTAGAACAGGTAGAGCTGGTGCTGAAGGTAAAGCAATAATGTTTGTTTCTTGAAGCGAGCAATATTCTCTAAAAAATATAGAAAGAACTAATAAAATCAAAATAAAACAAGTAAATAATGAATGAGAAGAAATAGAAAGAAAAGTAGAAGAAAGAAGTACTTCATGAAGAGGTGGTTTTGGATGAGGTAGTAGAGGAAGAGGTTGATTTGGATGAGGTAGTAGAGGATGATCAAGAGGATGATTTGGAGGAAGTAGAAGTGGATCTGGCGAAAGAAAAAGCTTTTGATCAAGAGATAGTTCTTCTTATAGAAAAACTGATGATAATAAAACTTCAGAACATAGAAGTACTTGATATTTTGCTAAAAGAGATGAACAAAGATGACAAAGAAGTACTACAAGAAGAGATAGTTGAAGTAGTAGTAGTTTTAGATGAAGATAATTATTTTTAATATTTAATTTAATTTTTATGCAAGAATATTTAGAAGAAAAAAATAGCTCTCTTGAAAAAGCTATTAGTTCATTAACAAAGACTGTTAATTCTTTGGAAAATACAATTACTTCATTGGAAAAAACAATTATTTCTTTAGAGAAAAAAATTTGAAACATAGAAGAAAAGAAAAGTTATACTCCTAGAGATTCTGGTTTAAGTAGAACAGGCTTTCCAAAAAAAGATAGTACTTATAGAAAATCAGATGATTTTAAAAGTAGTTCTTACGAGAAAAAAAGTTTCGGATCAAGAGACTTTGGTTCAAATAGACCAAGCTTTCCTAGAAATGACAGTTCTTACAAAAAAACTGAAAATCACGACTCTGAATACAAAAGTGGTTCATACCCTCCAAAAAGAGTCGAAAGAAGATGACAAAGATCAACTACAAGAAAACCTAGTTCAAGATGAGGAAGTAGTTACTCTTCAAGAGGAAGGTAATTATTCAAGTAAAAAAGAAGGATTGCATCCTTCTTTTTTGTTATTAAACTATAATTATACTTGACTTATATTATATAATACTTATTATTAAATTATTAATATTAATAATTTAATATGGTGTTAATTTTAAGAGATAATGATACTACTACCCTGGAAAATAATAAACCAGTTTCATTAATGCTTGCGAATATTAACTGAAAACTACATATAGTACAAAATAATACAGTACAAGATAGTAATTTATTTAAAGGTAATTTTAAAATGGTAATTAATCCAAATTTAGAACTACCATTTCTAAATAATGAATCTTCTATTTGAGAATATTATAAAGTAAAAAATTATCATTTTCTAGATTGATCATGATTATTAACAGAAACTTATAAAGAGAACTGAGGTAATCAAAGAGCTATATTCTATAAATTATCAAACAATAAAGAAATAGTAGTAAAATATGTGTTACCTTGATACCCAATTATATGAAAAATCTGAAGATGTTATGAAGATTCTAGAATTAGAAATTTATGATTAGTAATACAAGAAATAGAAAGAAAATGAATTTTTATGGAAACCTTATTATGATACATAGAATTAGAAAATTATTTTCCTATACTTATTGTTGAAAAAAAGAAATGAATAACTGCTAGCGAGTTTTTTCCAACAAAAATTGATACAAACAAAAAAGAAGTTGTTATAAGTATATGAATAGAATTAGCAAAAATTCATAGTTTATGAGTAGTTCATATTCATCCACATAATTTAAACTGGATTATAAATTGAAATAATGCCAGCCTTGTAGATATAAAATGAGTACAATTTAAAGAGGAATTTCCTCATACTTACAAAAATTCAAAAAAAGTTTTAACATGGGAAGATGTTATTAATAATGATATAATAGTAGTATTAAATTTTTTACCTAAAAAATACCACGATCTTTTTAAAAAAACATATAATGATTATTTAAATCCTACTAAAAAATAAAAATGATAATAGAATAAGCTACCAAAAACTATAATAATTTAAAATCTTTTTGAGAATAAAATGAATTACTTATAATACTCACACATTATAAGTAATTTTTTATTATGAATTTCCTTAAAAAAACATTTATCGTTGTCTTTGTAATTATATTTTCTTTACAAATTTCTTTTGCTGAAGAGTCTTATAAATTAACTATGAAAGATAAACTTTTAGTAAATGATATTTCCAATAAAATAAACAAATTTATAGATATAAAATGAGATGTAGTAACTACAAAATATGTATTTACTATTAATAAAACAATTAAAAAAACTGACAAGAACTCTAAAATTTATCAGATCTTAAATTGAATAAAAGCAAATATAGTAAATTATACAAATGATAAATACAAACAAGAAAATAATATAACAGAAACTACTAAAGAAGTTGAAACTAAAGGAAATTATAAAAGTAAAACAAATTTTTCTGATTTCAAAATTGATATGACTAGAGTTAGAACCTCTTGGCTTTGATTCTATAATGAAGTAAGAAAAAGTAAACTAAGAACAACTTATTCTTATGATAGTAAACTAAATGATACTGCTGAAGAATGGGTAGATACTTCCCTAACTAGATGAGTCATATCTCATAAGAGAGATACAAATGATTCTTATTATAATTATAATAAAATCAATTCATGGTTCAAAGATAGATGAATTGTTTGTAAAAATATAAATAGTATCACTAATAGTGAAAATATATGAAGATGATATTATAAATGTAGTGACTCAAACGATTGTACGAATAAACTAATTTGATGAATAAAACAGGTTTTTGATATGTATATGGCTGAAAAAGGTAAATCTAACCAAGTTCATTATGAAAGTATAGTAAAAAAAGAATTTAGTAAAATATGATTATGAATAGCTATAAAAAAATTAGGAACTAATTCTTATGAATTTTATATAACTACTCATTTTTGTACTCAGTTGCAATAATACTTTAAATCTTTTTTATTGGTATAAAT
This sequence comes from Candidatus Altimarinota bacterium, assembly GCA_041659565.1. Classification (GTDB taxonomy): domain Bacteria; phylum Patescibacteriota; class Gracilibacteria; order BD1-5; family UBA6164; genus Altimarinus. The sequence continues at coordinate 304,904 of JBAZXZ010000001.1, forward strand.
ACTTCTAGGAATACAAAATCAAGCTTTATCTAAAGTAATATTTATTAACTTTTTATCATCTGCAATTTTGTATCAAAGTGCTGTATTTCATCAAAAATCATTACTTTTAAAATATATCTCTTTTTAATTTCATCTAATTACATAATAATTTTTATTTGCTTGTAATATTTTTGTCTGAAATCATAATTTTTTTGCTTCTTCAATAATTATTTGAGATGTAATTGAAAAATATATCATTGGTTTTCACATAACTATTTTTTTTACTAAATAAAATCTAAATCTTCTATTTTAATCTTCCCTATCATTAACTTATCAGTATCTCATCACTTTTCAACCCAGTCTTTTACTTGTATATATCAATCAAGATAAACTTTATCTTTTGAGAAAAAAGCTCCAGGATTTTTTATACCTGTATCTTGAATTCATTTTTTAAATCTTGTTATGGTTTTGAAGACTTTTATATAATCATTTCATTTTAGACGAAATCATATCTCAGCCAGTTCTTGAAAATCAAGTTTTTTAGCTAGATTTAACATATAATAATTTTGATACATTGCATTTTTCTCATATGAATCAGGAAAATATTTTAAACTATTGTAAACTGCAAATCATTCTTCTGTCGCTAGATAATTTGCTGTACCAGACTCAAATATACTCCAACCAGTTTTTTTTCAATTAATATATCTAATAAGATGAACTCATATTTCATGAGCGATTATTCAATCTAATTCTTTTTCTCTAAAAATTCAATCTATAGATACTCTAACTTCAACTTTTCACTTTTTTCTATTTAGAGAAATCCTAGACATATTTGAAGTCGATAATATGACTTTCACTCATAATGATAAATCATTTTTTTCTAAGTAATCTTTTATATATGTAACTACATATTTTTGATCTAATTGCTCTCATAATATATCTTCAGTTGCTAACAACCCCAATTTATTTTCAGACTTCTCTACCAATTTTTTATCTAACTTATCATAAAGTTTTATATTATACTTTTCTATGTCCTCAAAATTTTGTAATTTATAGGCTTTTATCAAATTTAATTTATTTGAAATTTCATCGATTTTTTCCAAAAATATATCTGCAAATTTAGATTTTAACTCTAAATCCTTTTTAAAATATGATTCTTTTAATGATATTATTTCTTTTTCAATTTTATCAATCCTTGAATCACTTAAAAAATCATATTCAAAAACTGGATTATATTTTCATTTCATTTCTATAAATTTATCTAATTGTTCCAAAAAATTGATAGGTTTTATAGAATTAGTAATACTTACTTTTCTATCTAATTTTATAATTTTTTCATCAATAATTTTTAGTAAAGAAATTTCATTTTTATTTACTTTTTTTGGAGTAAATAATTCATTTTTAATTATATTTATCTCAGGTTTAATAAAAAAATCTTTTACTATATCTGTTCATAAAACTAAAGTATCATTATCAAAAGATTCATCAACTATCAACTTTAAATTTTTAAATTTTATATTTTCTCCTATTTTAATTGTAAAATTGTTTTTCTTAAGTAAATCAAATAAATAACTAGAAATGAAATTTTTTGTTTTATTTAAATCAACCTTAACTATTATATTTTCTTCACTTTCATCAAAAATAATTTTTGCTTGTTGTGATAAATAAAGAATTTTTGATGAATTAAATCTATTTGTAACTTTATATGAAAACAAAGATTTTGCTAATTCTACTCATTTTTCTGGTTCTAATATCTTTAAATCTTTTATCTTATCAAGTCTATTTTTCAAAGGAAGTAAACATACATTTTGTATTTCAAGACCTGCTCTAGCATTTATCTCAAGTATTTTTGGTCAAGATTCTGTTATAACCCAATCAAGAGCAAGATATCACAAATTTACAAAAAATTGAGCCTTTGATGAAGAATAAAGTATCTCATCCCAAAATGGTATTTCAAATCATTTTAGTCAACTATATTTTTCTGGAAAATTATTTTTATAGACTTTTCATGCGATATAAATAGTATTAATTATACCTGATCATACTTCTATCCCTATTCATATTCATCATTGAGCTAGATTTGCTTTTCAACCTGATATTTTAGTAGGCATTCTAACCATTGCAGCTACAGGAACCAAATTATAAACAATTATTCTTATATCAGCTAGTCAATATTTACAAAATCTTTCAAATCAATTTCAAGGAATTAATTTTTCTTCAATCAAAACTTTGTCATATCAATAATTTAGAGAAAAATCTCAATTCAATATATCATACATATGATCTATCAAGAAAATTTCTGAAACTATATCATCTCATATTTTATATTTTCAATTCTTTAAATTTTCAACTATTAAAATACCTTTTCACTTACTTCAAAAAACAGGTTTTATAACAAAAAAATCTTCTTTTACTTGAGAAAAATCAAAAGAAATTAATTGTTTTTTATTTGATATAATTGCTAATGTTTTAGGAACTGAAACTCATCTTTGCTCTAAAAAAATTTTTGTTTCTACTTTATCATCAGCTAAATTTATAGAAGATTTTGGATTGAGTTTTTTTATGTAATTTAGATTTCTTTCATTCATAGAAAGTATTCAAAAGTCAAACATAGGAATAGATTAAAGATTAAAATTTTTCTATTCTTCTTGAAAATGTTTTTTTATTAAAGGAATAAAACGGATATACTCCAAGATTTGTAATCCTGTGAATTTTCAAATTAAAAAATTTATAAAAAATACCACAATAAGTAGTTCAGTGTATGCTAAAAATATATTTTGTATGTAATTTGATCTTATTATGAAGTAAGCGACAAGAGAAACAAACATAAATTCTATTAAATAAAATAAAAATCCCCAGCTAAAAACTTTTCTTTCATCAGAAAATAATTTATAAGCAATCATTGGAATTATTATAAATGGGAAAATAACTAGATTTGTTTTTAAATCATAAAAATCTACAAAATTAAATAAATTTAACATTCAAATAAACATTATTGCAAGTATAAGATAAAGTATGAAATATAAAGAAAGTTTAGTATTTAATAAAAAATGTACTCTCTTATAAATAATTTTCATAAGATACATAGAAAATACAGAAGATAAAAACAGAATTAATGTTATCTGAAAACTAAAAAGATATACACTAAGTGCAAAAAAGATAGGATAATATAAATTAAATATAGATATTCAAATAAACTGTCTAATAAAGTTTATAGCCGTTACCGCAACTCATAAAGAAAATATTAATCATAAAATACTTATAGGAAATCAAGATGAAATAAGTTTATTTGTAAAATTTGTAAGGAAAAATAAATTATTTGATTTATAATCAAAAGATATCTGATTTATTCAATAATATTTATCTTTTATTATATCTGTAGATGGTTTTCATAAAGAAACATAATTTAAAAAGTTTAATAAACTAGATGGAGAAAAAGTATATATACTTACATCTAAACTATTAATGAAATTACTAAGCAATTTTTTTGAAAGTATAAAACTAGAATTTGTAACTATAAATATCTTTTTATTTGGAAAATTTATGTTGTATATTTTAGCTAATTTTTCAAATCACTGAAGAATTTCTAAATAACTATTTGAATTGATAATAATTATATCTGAATCTTGAAAAATATGTAATTTGTCGGTAACTTGAGATAAAAATTGTTCTTGTATAGAACTTGTATTTTTATATTCTAAAATAGTTTTATCAAAAAATATATTATTTTTCTTAAAGTTTTCATCAAATGATAAATTTAAATCGCTTTTATCTGAAATATATGAAACAATTTTTGAATAAACATTAACTTTTTTTTCTAATTCATAAATACATTGAGAATCTTTTTCAACAATTTTGGCTTTAACTAATACAGTTCATATTTCAGAAAAATTTATATTAAATTTTTCTGTGTTTTTTTCAGTGATTTTTTGTCAATCTTTAGTAATTAAAAAGGATACTTCCTTATCACTTTTTTCTACTCAAATAAGATTGTTTTTGATACTATAAATTAAGTTACTATTCACTTTTGTATTTAAATCTCAAATTATATCATACTTATTCTCAGTACATTTTATTTCAACTTCATTTGCTTCTAAAACAGCAGGATTTAACTCTTCTCAAAAACAAGATAAAACTGATAAAAAAGAAAACATAATAATAAAAAAGACTCGCATAAAAATATATATAATAGAAATAATTTAAATATTTTACATAAACATAATAAGGAAAAAAGGAAAAAATTCAATTAATTTATCAATAAAATTTGGAAAATATAAAAAAAATTATATTATAAAATTGATTTAATATTTTAATTTTAAATCTTAACCTTTCAAAAATAGTGAAAGGTATTTATTATATTGTATTTACTTTATTTAGTTTTCATATGATTCAATATATAGATTTTTATGTAACAATTATAGATAACTATTGAGATATATGATTTGCTTTAAATCTAGCTTTGAAAATGGTATCAAAAAATCACAATCTAAATGTTAGATTTTTTAATGATAATGAAGAATTATTTAATAAAATGATAGGAGATAATAAAAATAATATTAAATTTTATAATTTATCTGATTTGAATGATTATATTCCTTCCAAAACAATATTTACTTTTTTTGACTATAAATTACCAAGTAACTATCTAAAAAAATGAGAAATATGAAAAAATATAATTCAATTTTGATATTTTTTACTTCATAAGTGAATTGAAAATCTTCACTTAACTAATTATGAATTAGTATGAAATAAATTTATTCATTTCATACCTAGTTTAAAGGAAAATACTTGAGGTGTAATAATTCAAAATTATATAAACAAAAATAATAAAGAAAAGTATTTAAATTATTTAAAATCTAAATATAACTTAAATATAGAAATAACTTATAATTTATTAAACAAAAAGTGGATTTCAGTTTTTGTTTATAAAGATAATCTAAATGAAATAATTGAAGTAATACAAAAAAGAAAAAATGAAATATTTTTTGTATTTGATAGTTGAAAAAGAATTCAGGAAGATAACAATATAATTTATATGCCTTTTTTTGAATTATTAGATTATAATGATTTTCTCTCACTTTGTGATTTAAATATAGTAAGATGAGAAAATAGTTTATGCACTTCACTTTCAAGTTGAAAACCAACTCTTTGGGATATTTATAAAGAAAATAATAAAGCTCATAATGAAAAAATAGATGATTTTTTAATCTTTTTAGAAGAAAATAAAATACAAGAGTTACAATATAGTAAAATACTTAAAAACTTTAATTCAATATACAAAAAAGAAGCCTTTACAGACTTCTTAGATAATTCAAATAGTTATAAACACTTATTTGTAAATTTATGAATTTATATAAATAATAATTGTGATTTATATAACAAACTTAAAAAGATTTTTTAATTTATTTAATAGATTCCGGATCAGGTCCGGAATGACAAAGACATATTTTAATCTTTTTTTGCTCTTTCACTATATTCTCAAGTTTCAGTATTGATTATTACATATTCTCATGCTTCAACAAACCCTGGAACCTTGATTGTGTATCCAGTTTCTAAAGTTGCCTCTTTAATTACTTTTCAATCAGCTGTATTTCCCTTTACTCATGGTTCACATTCAGTAATTTGAAGTTTTACATTAGCTGGAAGTATAACTCAAATCAATTTTCATTCATATCTTTGTATATCTACGATTGATCATGGAATCATAAAATTAACTACATCACCAACATCTTCAGAACTTAATTCAATTTGTTCATAATTTTCTTGATCCATAAAATAAAATGTATCTCAAGATTGATATAAAAACTCAAATTTAGATCTATCTAAAACCACATCATCTAATTTTTCTTCACTATCAAAAACTCTATCTGTAGTATTTCAAACTAGTACATTTTTCATTCTAATTTTTATATTTGTAGATCATCTACCTCATCTGTGAATTTCTTTCTTTAAAACTAATAAAAGTTCATTACCTATTTTTATAACTCTTCCTGCAGTCACTTTCATTGCTATTATCATAATAATGATGATTAATTTATAAAATATACTAATTTAGTTTATTGAAAGTTTATAAAAAGCAAGTTTTTTAAACTAAAAATGTAAAAAATACATAAATTTCATTGAATAAATATTATTTAATTTTATCAATTTTATTCTTTTTTATCATTATAATTAGTCAAAGGTACAGGTTCTCAACTTGATTCATATCATTGGAAATAATCTACTCATATTTCTCTCAAAACTCTTTCAGTTTCTTTTCAATTAACGAATTCAGCAACTACTTTTAATCAGATTAACTTTGATACTTGACAAACATTTCCAACCAATAACTTAAATAATTCGTTTATTTTTCATTTTTCATCAATTAATCACTTGATAAATTTTCAATCTATCTTTACCTTATCATAATAACCTGCATATAGTTTTTCAGCACTTGAGTTTCATCTTCAAAAATCATCTATAGCAACTTCGCATCAAATTCATTTTAATTTTTTAATTAAACTTTTAGCTGTTTTCTTATCTTTAACTTCTCATGTTTCAGTTACCTCAAAACATATTTTTCTTGGTGGAATCTTATAAATACCAAATAATCTTTCTATATACTCAAATTTATGTTTATCAGAAATTGAAGCTCAAGAAAGATTTATAGAACATTTTGTTAATTTTGATAAATGATTAGGATTATCAGATAACCATTTAAATGCAACATCAATAACATAATTATCTATACGAGATGATAAATTTAATAGTTCAGCCTTAGGAATAAATATAGTAGGAGATATTTGTTTACCAGTTTTTTCATCAAATAATCTAATCAATACTTCATAATTAAGTTCATCATATCATTTTGATGAAACAATCTTTTGACAATACAACTCAAAATGAAAATCTTGTCAAATTAATGCTTTTTCTATAGTTTTTCTCCAATTTTTTTCCAATTGATAATCATTATCAGATTCTTCATCAAAAACTTCTACTCTATCTCATCATTTATGCAAAGCTGATAAAGATATATCTAATCACTTATCCATAACTTTATCTACTTTAGAATTTCACTCAACAATTCATATTCATGACAATATATGTATAGGATCAGTTTCTGTTCATACATTTAAAGAATTTAAGATTTTTCTTATTTTATTAGAAATAGTGGTAACTTTATCAATATTAACTCAAAATAAAGCTATTCAAAATGAATCTCATTGTAAACTACCATACAATACATTATCTTGTTTTATTATATCAAAACTTTCTATACATTTTTTTACAATATTAAAATATTTTTTTAAAATTATATTTTTATCTTCTGGTATATCTATATATTTACATATATTATCAAATGAAATAACTACTAAACTATATACATTTGTATTTTCTGAAGAATCTAAATTAGATAATAGTTGTTTTTTAAACTCTCTATGGTTTATAAGTCAAGTTCATGCATCAATATATTCATTAGTTAAATCCTTAATGTAACCTATATATCATTTAGAATAAGTATTTTCTTCTGGTCCAATAATAAGCTCTAAAGGAAATTCTTCTTGATTTTTTCTAAATCATAATAAATTCTTTTGTTGTAATTTTTCTACAGAATTTAATATATCAACTTTTCATACTCTATCATCCATAAGTATTGAAATATGTTGTCATATAACCTCAGATGAAGTATATCAAAATATTTTCTCTACATCACCACACACTTTACTTATACATCACGAAATATCTATATGAACAAAAATTCAAACAGAGTTTCATTTATCAATTTCAAGTGATTTATCTTTTTCAGACATAAACAAACATTAATATTTTAAAAAAAGATTCTTTTTTATTATAATAACTATTAATAAGAAAAAGTAAAGTGTATTTTTTTGTAATATATCAAAATAAAAATATACTTTATAAAATACATTTATTTTATAAAGTATATTTTTATATGATTGATTTTAAGCCAATGATTTGATACTACATTTTTTTGATTTTTATGTTTTTAACTTGAATAAGTTTTAAATTATTTATAGATTATAATAAAAAGAAAAAAGAAGAAAAGAAAAAAAATTAATTTATCATTTTTAATAAAGAAGATTTATAAATTTCAGGTTTATATGATTGAATCCTATTAATTTCTATATCATTTATTTTTTTATTTTCTTTTAATTCTCTATAAAATCATTCTTGATCATATCAAAGACATATAATTTGGGGATTATGAATAAAAACCCAAAATAGAGGATTATCGCTATCACCTAATTCAACAATATCAGCAATTTTTGTTTTTTTTAGGTTTTCTCCCCTTTTTGTTTCATTATTTTTTGGTTTAATTCATTTAAATTTCAATACATTTATATCTCTAGCAACAATTGTAATTAAGCAATCCCCATAAAAACTAGCATTTTTTAGAAAATATCTGTGTCACAAATGAAATATATCAAAAGTCCCAAAAGTCATAACTTTTATTATACTTTTTTTAGCAAAAATTATATCTTTGCTTATCTGTGATTTTAACTCATCTATAGAATCAAATTTCTTATTATTTCTTATTTTTTTCAACAAGTAAATTTCTATTTCTTTATCATATATATCTTTATCAAAATCAAAAAGATGAGCTTCAAAAATTCATTTGTCTTTTAAATATGTTCAAACTCAAGCAAATTTTATACCATAAAATATTATATTAATTTTATAAACTCAGTCATCAATATCACTTGAATTACAAACAATATTTGCTGTTTTAAATCAAATTGTTCTTCATAATTCTTTTCCATGAATTACTTTTCATTTTATTATAAAAGTCATTTTGATAATAATTCACTAAGTAAATTAAGTCCTGATATAGCATAAACTCATTTTATTCTTTCTTGTACTTGTTTTTCGTTATTACAAGTCAATATTCCAAAAATTACTGGAGTTGTAAATTGTAATGTTAAATCCATTATTCATCTTGAAGTTTCATTACAAACATAATCAAAATGTGGAGTATCTCATCTAATAACAACTCATAAAGTTATAATTAAATCCCAATCTTCTGTTTCAAGTAATCTTTTTGTCATAGCAGGTATTTCAAAAGCACCTGGAACATAAAAACTTTCTATTTTATCAAATCAATGTTGTTTTAAAACTCATATATTTATAGCTTCAAGTGCACTTGTATGTTCTTTATTAAATTCTGCCACTACAAAAGCTATTTTTATATTTTTTTTGATATTTGAAATATCACTCATTGATTGTTCATAATTTGACATAATCTCTTTTAGTTAAAAATTTAAATTTTATACTACTATAATTTTCCAAAGAAAATCAGATATAATAAATAATAATTATATCTGTAAAATAAGCAAGAAAAATTAATAAATCTCTTTATTGTAACACTCTTCACAATAAACTATTTCTGGTCTATCTGGAGAATAAGTAGTTTTTATATTTTCTCCACATTTATCACACTTTCTGTCATAAATTTTTCTCTCATTTCTTAATTTCATTCTATCCAAATGCCTTTGGTCTGGATGTATTCTTGGAATCACTAAATTATATTTTCTATAAAACTCAAGTTCTTGTTTAATTATTCTAAATGGTTTCTGTTGGGAATGAATATTTTCGTTCCTTACATCTTCACACTCAATTGCCCGATTAAGTATATCATCTGGTATATTGGCTATATTATCTGGTAATTTATTGCTCGGTATTATTTTTTCTACTTTTGGAAAAGGAGCTTCGTACATGCTATACTTAAAGACCGGTCTTTTACCTACTTCTTCAAAATTCTTATAAGTATTTCATTTTCTATCTATATAATTTATTTTTCATTTAAGACCGGTCTTATGGGTAATTAAAAAATACTCATTTGCTACAGTTTCGTAGTATCCAAAAGGAGAAATAATCGAAGGAAAAAATTCTCACCATTCTCCAGTTTTTTTCATATGTTCTATTATTTTTGAAACAAGTATTTCATATTCTTCACGAGTATATTGTTTATTAAAAATACAATATTTAGCATTACGGAGACCTGTGCAACCAAAAAGATTATTTGATCATATTATAACATCACAATATTGTAAATTTGAACAACTTCACCAAATATTAGAACAAAATATACAATTAATATTTTTATCTCAAGAGGAAACCACTTCCAAATTAAGTTCACATTCATATCATCCTACATCAAAATCATATATATTTTTTCAATTACTCACACCATTACAATATGCCAAATTCTCATCAGAAAAACAATCAAAACAATATTTAAGATTTTTACTATTTAAAATATTATCTCATATAACATTTTCTGAATTTGTGATATTTATTTTTTTTGGAAATTGTAAATTATGTAATTTAAATTTATTACCGATTTTAACAACATTATCTAAACTTCAATTAAAATATTTTTTAACCTCATTTTCATAATTTTCTTTTGAATATTGTTCATTAAAAATATTATATTTTTTATTTATCAAATTTGTACATCAGAAACAATCATTACAATTTTCAAGTCAAAAAGAAAAAGCTACATTATTACAATTTTTACAATCTTGAACATTGAAACATTTATAACATCAATCAATATCTATAGAATTATAACACAATTCACAATTATTTCAGTTAAGTATATCAATACAATTTCTAGATCTTATAACATTATTACAATAATAACAATCCTCTGAATAATCAGTATTATATGACAAATAACATCATTTAGAATATCCACATTGATTTATGAAACCACAATTTTCATTTCAAATAACATGTAAAGATAATCTTGGAACTTGCAACATTAATTCATTAAATTGTTCAAAAAAATTTCTATTAAAATTAAAATCCTTACCATATTTTAAAGGTATAGATTCATCTTTCCACCACTCAGTTTGTTCATATACTTTATATGGTTTATCTGGTGAATAAATAGAAAATATTTCTTTTCAAGTTAAATCACATTTTCTTTTATATATATTTCTCTCGTTTCTAAATGATAATCTCCTTTGAGATCTACAATCTGGACACAAAGTAGGTGTTGGAATTTGGTATTTTACTTTTCAATTTTCAAGTAATTTTAACCCCGGGGTTGAAAAAGAAACCCCGGGGTTCGTGAAAACTGGGCTTACTTTATCATAAAACTCCAAATCTTTATCAGTAATTAAAAAATTTGAATTACAGTGTTTACAGATTTTAATTTCAATTACTTTTTCTTGCATTTTTTATTCTTAGCTAATAAATCTCTTTATTATAACACTCCTCACAATAAACTATTTCTTGTCTATCTTTTTTAAAAGTTGTTTTAATATCTTTTCAACATTTATCACACTTTCTGTCATAAATTTTCCTTGGATTTCTAAGTTTTACTCTATCTAAATGTCTTTGGTCTGGATGTATTTTTGGTATTGGTAAACTATATTTTCTATAAAAATCTAGTTCTTGTTTAACTATTCTAAAAGGTTTTTGTAAGGAACGAATATTTTCGTTCCCTACATTTTCTGGCATAATTGCCCGATTTAGTATATCATCAGGAATATCACTAATATTTTTAGGTAGTTTATTAGCAGGTATTATTTTTTGAACTTTTGTAAAAGGAGCTTCATAAGTTGACCAGTTAAAACCTAATTTCAAAGCCTCTTCTTTTCTAAGTGGAAAATATTCAGTATTAATTGTCTCATTATATCAAAATGGTGAAATACTGGATGGGAAAAATTCTCACCATTCATCATTTTTTCTCATATTTTCTATAATCTTTGGAACTAATATATCATATTCTTCTTTTGAATATTGCTTATTTAATATACAATACTGTCCATTTCTAACTCAAATACATCAAAATATATTTGAACAGTTATGACAATTTATATTGTAAAAACTATTATTACAAGTATAACATGTAATTCAAAAATATGTTCAAATTGCATTTAATCAGGTATCAAGTATTTCATATCATAAATCAAAGTTTTCTCATATTCACATCGCATCATAAACATTTGAACATCACATTCATCAATTTTCTGCATATTTACAATTTTGTGAATTTTCTAAATGAAATGAATAATTACAATTTTTGCAATTTTTTAAATTATCTCAAATACAATCCTCAGAACCTATAATCATAAGATTTTTATTTATAGCCTTTTTTTTCATTTCATCTAATACACTCAATCAAAGCAGAAAATATTTTTGTTTTAAATCTTCTATTTGTTTAAAATATTCTTCTTTTGTATATGATTTATTATCAATATAATATTTTTTTCAAACAAGGTTGTAACACATAAAACAATCTGAACAATTTTCACATTCATATAAAAAATATGAGGTATTACAATTATTTGAATTCATACAATAAATACAAGAAAAACATCATTCACAATTTATAGTCTGATAACTTTGTTCCAAATTAGTTCAATCTAAAGAATCAATAACATTATTTGTATAAACTATTCTGGAAGAATACATTGTTTTTTCACAAGTCCAACCACCTGAAATCATATAACAATCTTTCATCTTTCACGAAAATGTTGCATAATCTGAATTTTCTGAATTAAAAGCAGCAGTCAAATTTAAAAGAGGTACTTGTTTCTGAAGAGAATCAAATTGTTCGAAAAAAGTTTTAGTAAAATCATACTCTTTTCAATAATCAAGTGGATCCCATTTATCACTCCACCAATCATCACTATTATAAATTACATATTTTTTATCAGGAGAAAAAATAGATAAAATATCTTTCCCTGTTAAATCACATTTTCTTCTATATAAATTTTTTTCATTTCTCCAACAAAATCTTCTTTGTTGTCTACAATCTGGACACAAAGTAGGTGTTGGAATTTGGATCTTCTTAAGTCCGGACTTTTTGAAGTCCGGACTTGGAAATGAAGGACTTATTTTATCATAAAATTCTAAATCTTTATCTGTAATTAAAAAACTAATATTACATTTTTTACAGATCTTTGTTTCTAATATTTTTTCTTGCATAACTTTGTTTATTATTTAAATTTAAAACCTAATTTGATTCTATCTAACCAATGTATTTCTGGTAATGGTAGAGAATGCTTTATCAAAAAATCATATTCAATTGGTACTATTTTATATATATTTCATTTTTTATCTTTTATAACTTTTTTTAATACTTCTTTATCTATTTGCCATTTTCAGTTCTCATCATATCATTGATATTTATCTAATTTTTCAACCTTTATAACATCTACTCACTCTGGAATGTCGACTTTTATATTTTCTTCTCGCCACATATAACCATCTTTTTCTACCTCTTCTTTGGTAAAGCTATCATCAATCAAATAAGCCATTGTATCATTGAAATAAAGAGGATTCAAACTTCATGGGAAAAATTCTCAAAGAATTCAATCTCTTTCCATTTGTGCAAATATCTTATCAGTTAATTCATACCACTCTTCTTTTGTGTATTGCTTATTCAAAATACAAAATGATTTATTTTTTAATCATATACATCAATGACAAAACGAACAATCCTGAATATTGAAACTATAATATATGTTTGATGACATTCATATAGATTCTCAGATATAAATATTTTGTGTAGTTCAAGTCATACAGCATCAATACATATCTGAAGAATTGCTTGAGCCTCAAGTAAATATATCAAACATATTTTCATTTCATACTTCACTTCAAACTATTACTAAATTGTTTCAATTTTTTACTTGGTAAACTAAATGTCAGTTAGAAACATTTTGAGAATTAATTATAAAATTTCATTCAACATCAGTACTTCAAAAGTTTTTTCAATCTGAAGGAATTTTATTATAAATATCTAAAAATGAATTTTTGTTTTTTAGTATTTTTTCTTTTTCTTCAAAATATATTTTTTCGTCTAACTGTTTGTTTTTTATACAGTATTTTTTATTGTCTAGAGAATCACAAAATATACATTCACTACATCCATTTAAATTTCTTGAAAACCATATATTATTTGAATTCATTATAAATTTTGAATAAAAGATCTTGTATCACTTAATAATTCAATTACAAAAATATATATTTTCTGAACAATCCTGAACCATTACACTATTAAAAACATCCACACATTTTCATTTTATACAAGAGCTATATAATATATTTTCATTATCCCATGTAGCACCAAAAGTTAAATAAGCATTTTTTGTATTGTGAGTAGTATCAGCAAAATCACAATTTTCAGCTCATCCATAAGTTGATAAATTTGGAAAATCTGTTTTTTGCTTCAAAAGTCTTATATTTTCAAATATATTTTTTGAAAAATCATAATCTACTCAATATTTAGTAAAATTTTCTCTAATATCTTCATATTCTATAGTTTTTAATATTTTTCCAATTCTATCACTTTTTGGGTATTTTGAAACAAATCAATTATTTTTATGTAAAACTATTCAATAATAGCTTGCTATTTCTTTTATAAACTTTTTCCATGGTGTATTTTTTCTTTTTTCTTTGATTTTATTTTCCCGAAATTTTAAATCTTGCATAATGTTATTTTAAGAATTAACTATTTTTTGATATTCTTCATTTGAGATTATTTTTTTATAACCTAAATCTGGATTATAATAATGTTTGATTTGTTTTCATGAGATATAGCATTTTGCTTTTTGTTCGATTATTCAAGTTAAATACTTATAATTATTTACTATTCTTTCTAAATGAAAAATAGAAAAAATAGGTAAATTTAATTTTTTATGTAGTTCTACAACTTGTAAAATATAGTTAAATTTTTTTCAAGTTTTTAAACAAATTGTTTCAATTTGATTATTTACAAGTTTTATATCATTTATATTATCAAATAATTTTTCTTCTATATTTCATTCATTTTCTTGAAAATTATTTTCATAATATCATCATAATTCTTCTATATTTTCTTTTGTTTCTGGAAAATAAAGTCTAGCAATAGTTGAATTATATTCTGTATACATCATAGAATAAGGAAAGAATTTTCAATATTCTCATATTTGCCACATTTTCAATTTAATTTTTTTAACTAATTCTTCGTATTCACTTTTCTCATACTCTTTATTTAAAATACAATATTTTTTATTTTTTAATCCTACACATAAAAAACAATTTTCTAAGTCAGTACAATTATCTAGATACTCTGAATTTTTACATCTAATTGAATAAGATGAAAATTTAACATTATATAGATATGCACTTGTATTTATTAAATATGATTTATCACAATCTAGTATTGATAATACATTTAAAGAATTTTTTATCCATCATCATCTAAATAAATTAATAGAATCTTCTGATTCTTCTATCAAAAATGAATTTGTGATATTTTTAGAGTTAGTTAAAAAATTTCAACTAACATTTTCACACATTATATTACGATTTTCTGGATGATAAGCTTCGTTTTTTATATTTTCTTCAAATTCTTTTTGCAAGATTTCAATTTGTTTTCTTGATCAAAAATCATATTTTTCTAATTCTTGATAATATTCTTCTTTTGAGTATTGTTTATTTCTAATGCAATATTCCGCATTTCTTAAGTTCCAAGACATAAAACAGTTTTTTGTGTTTTGACAATCATACAAGAATAAACTATCACTACTATCATTAACAAAAGCAGAATATGATACTTTGAAACATTTTTTTGAAAAAACTAGATTAATACACATAGAAGAATCCCAACAGAAAACCAAATCTGAACAATCTTTACAGTTTAAACATCTATACGAATAATATAAATTTTCACAATTTAAAAAACTTGAAGCCAAATAACAATTTTTACTATCCCGTGCATCATCACAAAATAAACAATTTTCTAAATTATCTCAAAGTTGATGTGGTCTTGGAGTTTTTTCTTGAAGTTCTTTTACTTGTGCAAAAAAAGATTTATTCATATCTAAATCCATAAAAGGAACTTCCCATTTATCAGAGTTGAAATATTCTTTTTTATAGACTGGGAAACGAGAATTAGCACTATAATTTGTAACAATTGTCTCTCAAGAAAAATCACACTTTCTTGCATTCCATTTTCAAATAGACGGCCAAAAAGCCATCATCTGTTTTAATTGACACATAAAACATTCTCATGGTTCTGGAACTTTAAATTTTACAAAAAAATCTTTTTCTATTTGAGAAAAAATAAATTCTTTATTACATGAAGTGCAGATATTTAATTTAGTCATAAAAGATATGTTTAACTGTTATTAATATGTATTAAACATATTTTTTAGAATAAATCAAGAGTATATCTAAATACCTGTTGTAATTTTTCTACAACAGTTTTGATAATTTTGATGCGAATTCTTTTCATCATTCAATATTATATTTTGATCAGTATAATTTTAATAATTCTCAATTATTACTATCTCACAAATCTGAAATAATATATTTTTTGTTTTTAAACTCATATATAAATATACTATATTCAGTATTACTTTTTTTATCAAATTTATACATTCAAACTTTTGTAAAAAATATTTTCTTTTTATTCTGTATTATCTCATCCACAATTTCTTGTGGCATATTTATTGTATCATTTAATACTTCTTTTAAGTCAAAACCAAACTTATCAGGGAAATTTTTATATAAAAAATTGATTTTATCTATTAAATTCCAATTTTTAATATCTCTTATATTTGATTCTCAACTAATAACTTTATCAACTAACAATTTGATAATTTTTTCTTCGAAATGGGAAAAACCTATTCAAAGAGAATTTCAAGTATTTATTAATAAAATACTAAAATGATTAAAAGGTGTTCATAAAAAATCTAAAGAAACTACCCTTGCTTTTTCGAAACTATATTTACCATTTGAATAATTTCTTGCAACTATATATCTTTTTCAATCTTTTTTATATAAAGCAATATCTGA
Source organism: Candidatus Altimarinota bacterium (assembly GCA_041659565.1). Lineage (GTDB taxonomy): Bacteria > Patescibacteriota > Gracilibacteria > BD1-5 > UBA6164 > Altimarinus. The sequence continues at coordinate 321,683 of JBAZXZ010000001.1, forward strand.
AGGATTTCAATCTCTAGCAATATATTCTCATATTTTTTTTACCTCTGATTTATCTAAGTCTAATTCAATATCTGATTTATAAGTATTTAAAAAATCTTCTTTATAGGTAGCATATTCTCAATAATTATTATCAACATTAAATCAAAATGAAACTAAAGTAGCTTTATTTATTGGTTTTTCTAAAATTTCATCTATAAATTTTAGAAAATCAGTATCTCAATAATCTATTTTATTAAAAGAATACTTATTATTTTCTATCATTTTTGAAATAAAAAATAATTGTAATTCTTCTCACATAATATTTCACTTTCAATATTTCTGAATAAATAAATTTGCTAATTTGCTTCATAAATCATTAATTCTTTCATATTTTTGGTCATCTGTTGTATATTCTTGAAATCATAATAATCAATAATATTGAGTTAAAGAGGTTTTTTCCAAAGCCTGTGATATTAATGTTTTTTTTCTATTATTTAAGTCTTCTGTTTGTTTTTGTTTATTTAAATGTATTCAAGCAGTATGTAATCAAAGAATTATTGAAACTGCTAATGATATAGCTCAAATTAGTTTTCAAATTCTTTTAATTTTTCCTATTTTTTCAAGTTCTTTTTCAAAAGCTTTTTTATTAAAATGAAGAGAATCAAAAATTCATAGATTTTGTTTTGTTTGTAAAAAATCGTATATTTTTTTGATTGATGGAATATTATTAAAATCTCAATTTATGATAGCTCTGATAATGATATCATATCTTTCTTGTCTCCTTTCTCAACCTTGAATTGTAATTCAATTAATATAATCAGTTAGACGAAAAGCTATTTCAACAAGTGAATAATATTTTGGTTTTTCTGAATCACTTTCTTTAACTTTTTCTGGTCTTGTTCACTTAATTATATTAAAAATTTTTTCATCTTTTTTACAAGCCTTATAAAGTAATTTAGCAATATCTAAAGATTTAAAATTATCTCATAATTCTAATGAAGCAATATTACTTTCTAATCAATCAAGTCATTTTTTTTCTAATTCATTGAAAAGTTCAGGATGTCTTTTTGAAGTATTGATTAGATTTATTTTACTTTCAAATTTTTTAAAATTTTTTCTTATTATTTCTCTTATAAATTCAATTTGTTCTTGTGTTGTCATACTATTGGTAACCTCTCAATTTTCATTCATTATCTTACTTACATCTGCTCAGACTTCTATATCTAGAGTTCAATCTTTTTCAAGCAAATCAATTAAATTAGCAATTGCTCAAATATAAAATTCTTCTGAATAAAATTGATCTTTTTCATATTTTTTAGTTTCTCAAACATAAAATTTAAAGTTTTTATTGTTTAGTTTTGGAATATTATGCAAATCTTTTTTTTCTCAAGCCACAAAATATGACAAAATACCAGGAGTTTTTTTTATTACTTCTGCTAGATTTAACACTGATTTTCAAAATTTTAAAAATGATTCTGATATTTTGGTATTAACTGACATATTTTTGTTTTTATTTTTATATTTTTTTATTTTTTATATGCTTTCCAGATTAGATTAAACATACTTTTGAGTCATTTACTAAGCACTTCACTTTCTATTATCAAACCATAAATCTCATCTTTTTTATAACTTAAAACTGCTATTTTATTTCCATAAATTACTATTTCATTTCACATCTCAAATATAGGATCATCAATTATCAATGTATTATGCATATCAAGATGGTAATTTGTATATTTTGATTTATTATCTGCTATTATTGCCTTTGTTGGATTTTTTTGAGTTTTCCTATATTCTATAAATTCATTGGAAAAATACTCATCAAACCTTGGATCCATATCTGTAGTTCAAACAAAAGTCAAAAATGGCTCAGTTAAATAATCTCAATAATCAACTATTTCTTTAAATAAGTCTTTTACTCTTTCAAATCATTCATAAAAATAAACTTTTGGTTTATTTCAAAAACTATTAGAAATAGCAAGTAGTTCAGGCATTATATTTTCTAGTTTATTTATTTTATTTTTTTCAATTTCAAGTAATTTTTCAGGAGAAACAACACTAAAATACTTCACACTATTTTTTGTAATTTCATTTGCTATTCATCTTTTTTTTAGATCTTTTAATATTGAATATGTTGTAATTCTATTTTCTCATGAATGTCTTGCTATCGCACTTACTATGGAATTACCTAATTCCAAACAAGTGAGATAAATTTTGGCTTCCTTATGAGAAAATCAATAATCTTCAAGTATATTGGTAAGCATATTTTAAAATATAATAAAATAGATGTAGAAAAATATCTACACCTATTTTATCATAAAAAGTTATTAAATCAAAATAAAGGGCTTAATTTATGTATTTATTTTTGCAAAAATTATTCCACTTCTCAAATTATTACAAAATCCCAATTAGATGACATTATTCTACCATTTATATTTTTTCTTATATTAACCAGTCATGATCAAAATTCTAAAAATAATACATCATCTTTATATCACAATTCTCTAGTTAAAAAAACTTTATCTCAAGATAATTTCATTATTTTAATCTCTTTTTGTCAATTTCAATAAAAAAATCATCCATCATCATTATCAATTCAAATAAAAGTATACCCTCTTGGTTTTAGACTAATCCAGTTTCAGTTTGATTTTCATCAATGCTCATCACCTGCAGGAATTTTCATAATTCATTCCTCAGTTATAAAGGTTCCTATATCTCAATAAACTCATCACTCATTCATCATAATTATCAATTCATCTGTTACATCATTTTTTTCAGAATTATTAAGTGAATGCTCTGCAATAGCTCATCATTCAATTCATTTTGTACTTTGAAAAGAAATATCTACTCATTCATAAATTCATAAAGATTTACTAAGTAAATTTTTATTAGGTTTTCATACTTTTTCTAAATCTGTTAAAGTAAAAAAACCAAATTTATCTGGATCTTTTGATAAAAGAGAAATAACTTCTTTTGCAGTTTCATCTGTACTTTGTCAAATATTTCAAGTTCATTCAACTGTTCTAACTCCTTCTCAAACTTTATCTCAAATATTATCTAAAGTCATAAAAAATAATTTAAAATTTTAAAATTTGATTAGATTTATAATTAATTTTATTAAAATGTCAATTTTTATTTGGTAAAATCTTTCACGAAATGCAACTTTTAGAAAAAGATTCTAATTTACTTGATTTTTATAATAATTTTATATGTTTTTAGTATTATTAATTTTATTTTTATTTATATAAATACTTAACTCACTATCAAGTTCTTCTAAACTAATAATTTGGGTTATGTTTTTCCATCTATCATGCTTCTTTATTCATTCTTGTAAATTACTAAACATATTTTGAATAATACATCAATCTGTTCAACTTAGAACTGTATTAAAATGTCAGTCTAAAATTTCATAATCCTTGTAATTTTCACTTTTTATTTTTGGATGATTTTCTCTTAATTTTTCTATTATTATTTCATTAATTACAATTAAAAAATCAGATAGCTTTAAAAAAGTACTTGGTTTAATATTTAAAGCCATAGAAGAATATGTAGAAATAACTTCTCATCTTTCTCATGATTTTGGAATTATAGTTTCTCCCATTTTATCAAAATCAGGTAATTTTTCTCTCAAAAATCATCTTATATCCGCTTCTTTTTTTGGTCATCTAATTTTATTTGCATCAGGTTTTTCACTTACTTTACTACCTGGTAATACTATTTTATTTAAACCATTATCTTCTAATTCATCAGGAATTTCTTGTTCAAGTGTAATATCTACTTTAGGTATAACTTCTTCTGCTCTAATTGCTCAATCTAATTCTTGTTCTGAAACTATTGGTTCTTCTATTATTTCTTTAATTTCTTCATTTTCTCATCATGGAATTGTAGGTTCTAATTCACTTGTTTGTCATTCTATAATCAATTCATCACTTAAAACTTTTGGTTCTGCTATTTCTTCTTTATTATCAAATTCATTGTCTTTTCTTTTTTCATCAACTATTCCGATTGCATCAGATAATATTTCATTTTTTGATAAAAATCTACTTATAAAATCAATTGTCTCTTCTTGTAGTTTCCAGTCTTTTCATTTATTTAGTAAAAAATATAAATTCATATTTAATCTTTTTCTTTTTATTTCAGATAAATCTAAACCGTCTAAAAATAAATTTTTCAACTGAGAAGAAAAAGTCTTTCACCTTCACATCATAATTTGCAGATTATCTATTTTTCATGCTTCATTACATAATTTGATTAAAAATTCTCTTTGTTCTGAAGGTTTTAATCAATTCAAGTAATTGCTTAATCATATATTTTCCACACTATTTAAAGTATTATTTACAGGTAATAATTTCTCTGATTTTTCTATTTCTTCTGGATTTTCTCAATCTGCATCTCAATCAAAACTATCTTCTTTATCACTTGCAAGTGCTAAAATTTTTCAAAGATCTCTTGGTCATGTATCCTTTTGAACCCAATCTAATGCTTTGGTATTAGTAGGAGTACTCACTTTTACATCTAAATTTTTTTCATCAATATTTTTTATTTCTTCTTCAAGTCAAAAGAATTGTACACAATAATCACTATAATCTTTTGATTCACATAATCATAAAGCAAGTTTTTCTATATATTTTTTAGACTTAATTTTATTATCCTTCAAAAAGAATAGACCAAAAATATATTCCGCTGTACTTTTTATGAAGTTATTTATTACTTCTTTAATCTTATCCATTTCTTTTGATGATGTAATTAAAATATCTTCATTTGTAATTTTTTTATATATCTTTAATAAAAAGTTTCTTTGATCTTCAGCTGATAATCATAAAAAACCGCTTTCAATTCTAGATTTTATTATCAATATTTTTCTTCTTTCTTTTTCTTCAAGCTCTGAAAAAACATTTTTCTTTTTAATTGATTTGATACTAGCAGAAATAAATAATTCTTTATCTAAACCTAACATAGTCCCAACTATTTCATATAATTTTTCATCTTCACAAACTTTTTTAACAAACTTACCTATTATAGGTTTTCATATCTTTGTTTTTTTAGATTCAAATAATTTTAAAAATTCTTGATTTCATTCCCTCAAAAATTCTGAAAGTATTTTATTATTTTCATAACCTTTCAAGAGCACCCAAGCATATCAAAAAGTTTGCTTTAACCCGTTACAAAAATTACTAAAAAACCATATTTGTTGATTTATAGTTAAGTTATGAATTTTATTTATTATTACTTTCTTTGCTCATAATTCATTCTTTGTTTCTTTTATTTCTTTATCTTCTTTAACTTTTCACCTTTTTCATTCAAATTCATCTTGTATATCTAGAGATAAATCCCAAGTATCATTATCAACAATTCAATCAAGTAAAGCCTTATCTCTTATTAAATGATTTATAAATGAATCTAGATATTGTTCTTGAAGCTTTTGTGTTTTATTTGTTTCTGAAAACATTAAAAATAAAAGTTGAGTAACTCTTGTTTTTAGTTCTTTATTATCTCAGGTTATAAAATTTATCAGTATAGAAGTATCAGTTTTTTCTCATCAATTTTTTTTATATACTAACTTTTTGTATTCTTCTTGTCACTTAATATTTTCACAAACTCTTTGTAATATCTCTTTTTGTCACTTTTGACATAAATTAGACAATAAAAAAGATAATACTTCTCTAAATTTTTCATCATTCAAAATTGAATCAACTTTACCTTTTAATTCCATCAAAAAATCTCTTATAACCTTAACAAAACTAAAAAAAGATTCGGCATCATTTACTGGTCAAGTGAAATTCATTACAGAGTTTTTTACATCAGTGATACAACCTTCTATTCATATAAAAGCTCCTGATTCAAATGAAATCCCAATATTAAACTTATTTAAAGTTTCCTCTAAAAATTGTTTTATTAATTCTACCTTTTTAGAAGGCATTTTTCTACCAAACTTTAAATCTACTATATCATCAATTGTGATATTATCTTCACTTTTTCAATTGAAATTCAGCAAAAAATCATCCAAAGATTCTTTAAATTTACTATCTTTTCTATACATTTTTCTAAGTCCTAATGCTATCTGAGCTGTATTATTTCATAATTTTGAAGACTCATCATTTAAAGCTAAAACCAGATATTTTGTATCACTCATTGTATCACTCATAGAATAATTTTATAATTTATAGTTATGCAACTATAAAAAATAATTGATTAATGTCAATTTTAATTTTAAATACAAAAAAATACTACAATCAAGTAGTATTTTTTAAAACTAGCATATTTATACTATGTTTTACTTTTAATTATATATTTACCAAGTATATCAAATTCTAGATTCACTTTGTCTCATAATTTTAACTCACCTAAATTAGTAATTTCTAAAGTATGAGGAATCAAAGATATAGTAAAATAATCATTTCAAACTTCAACCAAAGTTAAACTAACTCAATTTAATGCTATACTTCCCTTTTCAACAAGTAAATCTTTAAATTTTTCGTCAAAAGATATAGTAAATACTTGTGAATCATCATCTTTTTTTTCTATTTTTTTTACAACTCATACATCATCAATATGCCCTGTAACAAAGTGTCAATCAATTCTATCTCAGTATCTTACACATCTTTCAATATTGAAAGTATCTCATACTTTTTTACTTCAAAAATCTGTTCTATTTAAAGTTTCCTCCATAGCAAAAAATTTATGAAAACCATTTCAAACTTCAGTTACAGTCATACAGGCTCAATCATGAGCTATACTTTGTCATAAAGTTAAATCTGTAAATGTGTTTTCAACTACAAATTCTCAAGCATTTATAGATTTTATTTTAAATTTAGTTTCAACTATTCAGCTAAACATAGGAAATAATTATTAAATATTAAATTTTTTATTATTTTGTCATTGCGAGGTACAAGGCAATCCATTTACTATATTGTTTTATGTTCTCTTGATTGCTTCGTTATACTCGCAATGACATTTTCATTTTATCGTTTACTTTTACTTTTTCTTTTTCCCTCTTCTAAGTTCGATAATCACATCTCTAATCTCAGCAGCTTTCTCAAACTCTAGATTTGCTGATGCTATATCCATTTCAAGTTCTAGTCTCTTTAACTGTTTTTCTAAAGTTTGTTTATCTAAAATTGCATAATCCATATTTTTAGTTTTCAATCCCATATCTTTTATTGTACTAAAAATCGTTGTTGGAGTTATATTATTTTTTATATTATAATCATTTTGGACTTTTCTTCTATAATAAGTCAAATCAATGGCTTTTCTCATACTTTCAGAAACAACAAGTCAATCTTGATTAATCAGTTTTCATTTATCATGTCTAGTTAGAATTCAAAGAGCAAAAATAATTGGGGACTGTCATTTATCAGTTGTCAGAGACTGTCATTCCGGACCTGATCCGGAATCATTAAATGGATTTTTACTTTTTCATGATCCTGAAACAAGTTCAGGATGACAATTTAATTCACTTTTTGACATTTTTTCCTTCAATCTCTCCGTATACATAACAACTTTACCACTACTATTTCTGGCTGCTCTTCATATAATCTGAACCAAGGCTGATTCACTTCTCAAAAATCATTGTTTATCTGCATCTATAATTGCAATTCTAGAAACTTCTGGTAGATCAAGTCATTCTCTGAGAAGATTTACTCAAACTATTACATCTATGTCTCATTGTCTAAGCATTTTAAGTATTTCAAGTCTTTCAAGAGTTTCTATTTCACTATGTAAATACCTAACTTTATAACCATTTTCAAGTAAATAATCGGCTAACTCTTCACTTGATCTTTTTGTTATAGTTGTGATTAACATCCTTTCATTTTTTTCTATAACATAATCTAGAGTTTTTATAATATCATCAATCATAAACTCCATAGGTTTTATCTCTATTTCTGGATCAAGTAGTCAAGTTGGTCTAATAACCTGAGGAATAATTCTATTTTTCTCGCTAGATATCCAATCTCAATCAATAAGTGGATCAAATTTTTTGAAGTATTCGAAGGTATTACCACTATGTTCTATCTCAAACATAGAAGGAGTAGCTGAAACAAAAACTACTTGTTTCATTTTTGCTTCAAATTCCGGAAATTTGAGAGGTCTGTTATCAAGTGCAGAAGGAAGTCTGAATCAGTTATTTACTAAATTATCTTTTCTTGATTTATCTCAAGCATACATTCCTCAGATTTGTGGAACTGTCATATGAGATTCATCTATAAAACACAAATAATCATCCTTGAAATAATCTATCAAAGTTGCTGGTGGTAATCAAGCTTGTCTACCATCAAGATATCTACTATAATTTTCTATACCATTTACATATCCTACTTCTTGCATCATCTCGATATCATATTCTACTTTTGTTTTAAGTCTCTCGTATTTTAAGACATCTCAAAGTTCTTCTTTATAATATTTCAATCTTTCATCAAGTTCTTTTTGAATTGCTGGAATTATCTCAGCGATTCTTTCTTTTGTTGTAACTGTATGTTTTGCTGGAAATATAGTTACATCTCTAAGTACTTCATAAACTTCTCATGTTAAATAATTTCTTCTAGTTATTTGACTTACTTCTTCTCCCCAAAATTCAATTGTGTAAATAGTTTCCTCACTTGATGGAAATATCTCAAGTACATCTCAAAGAATCTGAAATGTCCCTGGTTTAAAATCACTACTTGCTCTTCTAAATTGCATAGAAACAAGTTTTTTCAATAAATCTTCTATCTTATAAAATTTCCCTACTTCTATATCAAATGCAAAATCTATATAAGCATCTATATCACCTATACCATAGATACAGCTTACAGAAGCTACTATAATCACATCTTTACGAGTAATCAAGCTCTGAGTTGCAGCATGACGAAGTCTATCTATTTCAGCATTGATTGTTGCTTCTTTTTCTATGTAAGTATCAGTTTTTTGCACATAAGCTTCTGGTTGATAATAATCATAATAAGACACAAAATAATGAACAGCATTATCTGGAAAATATTCTTTAAATTCTTGGGCAAGTTGAGCCGCAAGAGTCTTGTTATGAGCAATTATAAGAGTAGGTTTTTGTATTTTTTGAATAATATTTGCCATAGTGAAAGTCTTACCACTTCAAGTAACTCACCAAAGAGTCTGATATTTGTGTCACTTTTCAAGGTAAGTAAGGATTTCTGCTATCGCTTTTGGTTGATCTCAGGTTGGAGAGTATTTGGAAACTAGATTGAACATTTTATTTTGATTAATAAATATTAAGTAAAGTTACTCGTCATTCCTGTGAAGACAGGAATCTATAAAATAATTGTCATTCTCGGGCTTGACCCGGGAACCTACCTTATATTGTACTAAATTGTTTGTAACTAAATTGTCATTCTGAACTTGATTCAGAATCATTAAATTAGTCTTCCTTTTTTCTAAACAACTCAATTACTTCTCACTTTTGGAGCCAAAAGTAAGCAAAAACTTTTAAGGGACGTCGTTCCCTTAAAAATCCCTGAAGTGTTTCCCGGTCAAAGTTCATATCACAGAGCAAATTTTGTGGTAAGAATAGTTTTGCCTTTCAATTAACCACTTAGTTAAAAATAAAGTATGTCTAAATTATATCTTTAGTATCTTTTCATATTAAGGAATAATTCAATTTTTCAAAATGATTTTACCCACATTTATATAAAAAAGTTTGATTTTCGTATATAATCAGTATAATAATTTTATATTTTTTTACAAATTATTTTTTTAGAAAAAATTAAAGAATATTTATAATCAAAGTAATATTGGTGAAAAATTAAGGATAGATAATTTACAAAACTTCAACTGTCCCCAATTTGGGTACAGTTGAAAATGAAAGCATCAGATTGAAAAATAATTTTTTAGAGTGATGAGATAGTAAAAAATTGGAATAATTTTATTTTTTAAAATGATTTTTGATTTTGGAAGTAAGTTTGATTTATGGGGAGAATTGGTATAATAAAAATATATAATATATGATACTATTATGAGAGATTTAACTAAAATAAACTATATTAAAACAATAGATAAAGATAAATGGTTAAAAGATAGAAAAGAATTTAAAATTGTATTAAATAACTTTTTTAAAGATAAAATTCTACAAAAAGAATTAATACAAACTTGATATGAATCAACCAGAGGAAACTTATCTAATTATGTATATCAAAAATATTATTTAGACTTATATAAACAAAATCTTTGAGTAAATATCTTTATCATATTAATTAATTGAAGTATAGATAAAAAATCTAAAGAATTAAAGACAAATAAAATCTATGAATATTTAAGCATGTTTGAATATTTTAAAAGAGTTTTTAACCTAATTTTTAATTTATTGGATGATTTTGAAATATTACATAATGAAATAAACAAAATTGATAGAAGAATATTTGAACAGTTAACTATATGAGTCAAATTAGAGAAAAATGATATAGCTAAACTAAGAATAAATTTTACTAATTATATAAATACTATTACTAAAATATGTGAAAATTTAGATATTTTACTATGTTTATTAGAAATACTTAAATGAAAAAAGGAAATACAAATAAACAAAAGAAATGCTTTTTTATATTTTAATAAGCTATTTTGATGAGAAAAAGAAAGTAATAATTATTTTGAAAATATTTATATAATGAGAAATTATTTTTTACACAAAGAAAGTCCTGATTTTTCTTTTTTTAAAATAAAAATGAATTCTTGATTATTAATATATGAAAACCATTTTCAAATTGTTATTTGAAATTTTACTTTTAAAGCATACCAAATGATAAAAGGATTAATTGATTTCTATTTTGAAAAATATAATGAAGAGTTAAAAAGAATTAATTTTACTAAAATCTATTAATTATGATAAAAGAATGAAAATATTGATACAATCAATACATTATAAAGAAAAACCCTAATAAATATGTACTTATAGATGGAAAAGATGAATATAAAATACATAAATTAGATCATAATAATTTAGAGTATATTGAATATAACAATAATATTTACTATATTATATGATTTAACTACAATTTTTTTATATATAAGTGAACTAAAGATTTTACTTTAGAGAGGATATTAAAAGATTGATATCGCTGATTAGATGTAACTTTAATACATAAATTATTAATTGAAAATTTTTGAAAATATTTTGATAATAATATATTACTACATACTCCCGTTTCAGAATATATTAAATTAAATACATATGGTTTTTATATTTATATTCGTGATTTAAATAGGCCCTGACAAGAAGTATTTAATGATAATTTTTTCTGTTTAGAAATTTCTATAATGAATATTCAAAATACTAATATTTGAATATCTCCAAAAGATTTTTACGAAAATAGTATTAGAAATTTTGTGTTATCCAATGAGTTCATAAACAAAATTAAGTTAAAAAATATATATTTAGGATATGCACATTATATCGAACATCTAAATTGCTACCAATTATCATTTGTTATAGAACTATGAAATATGAATGAAAGTATTTTTAATATTGTTACAAATTTTCTATGAAAGTATATAACATAATTTTATTACCCCCACTTACCCCCTTCCCCTATGCCAAACGAATTTCAAAAAAAAGTTAAAAAATTCATGGACAAAAACAATATGAATAATCAAAAAGAAATTGAAAATGATTTATCCCCTCTTCTTCCTGTAACATCTTCAGATACAAATGAAATTCAAGATTTTTTCATTTACACTTGGAAAGAATTTTTTGATGTAAGAACAAAAGAAGAAGCTTTTTTAAAGAGAAAAGATTTGCAAAATCCTGAAAATTTTTATAAAAGTCATAATGGTAATTTTTGGTGTATAAGAAAAGATAATAAAATTATAGCAACTATTGCAGTTCATGAAATTTTATTTCAATGAGAAAAAGTAGGTTTTCTCAGAAGATTTTTTATTGATAAAAATTATCGTAATAAAGGACTTGGTAGTAAAATGTTGAAATTTATAGAAAATTATTCATATGAAAAAAAATGGAAATATCTAATGTTTGGAGTAGATATAAGTATGGAAAGAAATAAATGATTTTATAACAGAAATGGTTATGAAGAATTTATTGAAAATATTCCTCAAGAACTTATAGATGATAATGATACTTGGTATCTGAGAAAGAGAATATATGAATAAATATTATTAATAATATAAATATAACATGATTAAAGCAATAATATTTGACCTCTGAAAAACTCTTGGAAAAAAAATATTTATAAATACTTATTAAATTAATACTAAAATTATGAAAAATCAAGAAAATTCTCAAAAATGAACAGATATTAAACTAAAATGAATATGAAATATTTGAAATGTAGATGAATCTAAACTTGCAGTAGAAATAGCATTATTCAGCAAAAATCCTGAATTAATAATAGGTAATTCTCAACACTTATTAATACAAGATAAAAAATTAAATGTTAATTAATTTTATAATTTCGTATTTTCACTAAGTGGTCAATTGAAAGGCAAAACTATTCTTTCACATTAAAATTGCTATCAGATATGAACATAAACCTGGAAACGATTCAGGGATTTTTAAGGGAACGATGCCCCTTTAAAACTTTTGGTACTTTTGGTTTCAAAAGTATATAGAACTTATCTATCCATTTTAAGGAATAATTCAATTTTTCAAAATGATTTTTGATTTAGAAAAATTCTAATCTAAATTAAATAAAAAAAAATCCTATTAAATCTTGTTTTAATATTAATTATGCATATAATCAAAGTAATTACCAGTCTATTAATGTTATAGCTACTTTTTTGTATTCTTATTTAAGTATTAAATTTTATTTTTTAATATTTACCATATGAAAAAAGAATGTATACTATATAGACCTATAAAATGAGACTTAGTTCAATGTACAGCTTGTAATCATTATTGTCTTATTAAAAATTCAGAGACTTGAAAATGCTGAGTAAGGCAAAATATAGATTGAAAATTATATCTACTTGTTCATTCACAAGCCGTTGCTATAAATATAGATCCAATAGAAAAAAAACCTTTATTTCATTTTTATCCGTGAAGTAAGGTTTTTTCTTTTTGAACTTTTTGATGTAATTTATTTTGTAAATTTTGTCAAAATTGGGATATATCACAAACAAGGTTTTCAAATACCCCAGATATAGAAAATAAATGAGAATACTTACCTCCTGAAGATATTATAAATTATTGTAAAGAACACAATATAAACACAATAGCTTATACTTATAATGAACCTACTATATTTTTTGAATATGCTTATGATACAATGGTTTTAGCAAGAAAAAATAATATCAAAAATGTTTTTGTTTCCAATTGATTTCAAAGTAAAGAATTTTGGGAAAAAGCTTCTGATTTAATTGATGCAATAAATATAGATTTAAAATGATTTAGTGAAAATTTTTATAAAGATATTTGTTGAGCCAGACTAAAACCTATTTTAGATAATATTGAATTCATAGCAAAGCATACAAATATATGGTTAGAAATAACTACTCTGATAATACATTGAGAAAATGACAAAGATGAAGATTTATTAGAAATTGCTAATTTCATAAAAAATATTTCACTGGATATCCCCTGGCATATCAGTGCTTTTTATCCGAGCTACAAGATGCTTGATACACCACCGACATCATTTGAAGTTTTAAAAAAAGCCTATGAAATATGAAAAAAAGTCTGATTAAAATATATCTATACTTGAAATATATGAGATAGTTGAACAGAAAGTACATATTGTCCAAAATGTAATGAATTACTTATAAAAAGATCCTGACATATCTGACAAAACATAGAAATATATTGGAAAAAACCTTGAATTTGTCATAAATGCTCTGAAAAAATCCCTTGAGTTTGGTAAAATAATATCTTATATTTTTAATTTTAAGAATATGTTATCAAGAAAAATGGCTGTTTCTGATATATTTTATCCTGAAAATAAAATTATTTTAAAAGAAATGATTGATGATTTTTTTGACAATATAAATCAAGATTTTGATATAATAAACCCAAAAGCTTTAGTTTGTCCCCATGCTTGATATATTTACAGCTGACAAGTTGCAAGTTATAGCTACAAATTATTACAAAAAAATATAAAAACTATTCCTAAAACAATAGTTCTACTCTGCCCTACTCACTATGTAGATTTTTTATGAGTTAGTGTGTGACTTTATGATGAACTTGAAACTCCTTTTTGAAATCTAAAAGTTGATAAAAAACTATGAGAGAATTTATTAACAAATTATCCTGAGTTTTTTAAAACAAATTTTGAATCTCAAGATAAAGAACACTCTATGGAAGTACAACTACCTTTATTAAAATATATAATTTGAGAACAAGATATAAAAATATTACCTTTAGTATTTTGACAAATCAATCCTTTGGAAATTTGATATATCCTAAATGATATACTAAAAGAAAAAAATGTATTTATTATAGTTAGCAGTGATTTAAGCCATTATAAAGATTATAATACAGCTACTAACTTAGATAAAAAATCTATAAACTCATTTTTATCAAAAGATTTGAAAGATATTATTAACAATGCTGATGCTTGTGGTTTATATCCTTGGCTTTGTCTTGACCAAATAGCTATTTTAAATAATTGGGATGTAAAACTTTTAAAATATTTAAACTCCTGAGATACAACCTGAAGTAAAGATAAAGTTGTTGGTTACTCTAGTTTAGTTTATTACTAAAAAACTATGAAAAACTACCAAAAAGAAGCTTTAGAAATAGCTAAAAAATCAATTCTTGAATATTTTTGAGAAGATTTATTAAAAAAATATTCTATTCAGAATAAGGAATTATTAGAAAAAAAAGCTTGTTTTGTAACATTAAAATCATTTTGAAAAGATTTAAGATGATGTATTTGAAATATATTTCCTGTATGAAGTTTGTATGATTCCATATTATCAAATGCAAAAAGTTCAGCATTTCATGACCCGAGATTTTCACCATTAACAAAAGATGAATTAGAAAATAATGATTTATTTATAGAAATTACAATTTTATCAGAAATACAAGAGAAACAATTTTCAAACATAAAAGAATTATTACAATTTTTAAGAGATAATAAACCTTGATTAATAATAGAACTTGATAATAGAGAAGCTACTTTTCTCCCTTCAGTATGGCACGAAATAAAATCAGAAGAAGATTTTTTAACACATCTTATATATAAAGCCTGAATTGATATAAACAAGTTTATCAGTAACTTTTCAAAAGTTAAAACTAGTTTTTATACTTGAGAAGAGTTTTGAGAGTATTTTAAGGATATTTAATTATTTTTTAGTTTTTTCATTATTTTTTTTGATATTTTAAAATTTTTTATATAATGCTCACACTTTTATTATTTAGTAATTAAAATTTATGCAAACTACTCTAATACTATTAAAACCAGATACAATTCAAAGAGGATTAATCGGAGAAATCGTGGCTAGAATTGAAAGAAAATGATTAAAAATTGTTTGATTAAAAATGATGCAATTAAATGATGCAATTATTAACGAACATTATGACTTTTTGATGAGTAAACCATTCTTCCCTATGCTTAAAGCATACATGCAATCTGCTCCAGTTGTTGCTTTGGCTGTTTCTGGAAATGATGCAGTTAAAACTATTAGAACTTTAACTGGTGCAACTAATCCTGCAGAAGCTTTACCTGGAACAATTAGATGAGATTATGCTCTGACTATTGATGCTAATATAATCCATGCTAGTGATTCTGAAGAAACTGCAAATGTTGAATTAAAAAGATTCTTCAAAGAATGAGAAATCTGTGAATTTGAAAAAATTACTGATAAAATTGTTTAAATTAATAATATTTAATCTCCAGAAAAATAAACTTTCTGGAGATTTTTTATAAAAAGACTTTTTTAATAATTAATGCAAAATAACTAATAAATTCTTTTTTATTTTTTTAATTTTATTATTATGTACACTTTTCCTCATAAAGATATACTTTCTACAAAACAATTTTCTAGAGTAGATTTAGAAAATATTTTTGAAACAGCTAATGAAATGGAAAAATATCTAGCTTGAACTAAAAAATGAAAACCACTTGAATGATATATAATGGCTTCTATGTTCTATGAACCATCAACTAGAACTAGACTAAGCTTTGAAACAGCTATGTTAAAACTATGATGATGAGTTATAACAGTCTCAGAAAAATGAAATAGTAGTTTATCTAAATGAGAAACAATTGAAGACAATGCTAAAATAATTTCAATATATGCTGATATAATTGTTATGAGACACCCTGAAAGCTATAGTGTAGAAAAAACAGCTAATTCAACAACAAAACCTGTAATCAATGCATGAGACTGACCACATCAACATCCTACTCAAGCACTTTTAGATATGTATACTATTTTAAAAGAAAAAGGTAGATTAGATAACTTAAAAATAACAATAGTATGAGATTTAAAATACGGTAGAACAACACATTCTTTAGTATTCTTACTTTGATTATTTGATTATATAGAATTTACTTTTATTTCTCCTCTAGAACTTATGATGCCAGAAAAAGTGACTGATTTTTTAAAATCAAAAAATATAAAATATAAAGAAATATCAAATTATAAAAAATGAATCTGCTGAGCTGATGTACTTTATGTAACAAGAATTCAAAAAGAAAGATTTACTGATTTATCAGAATATGATAGAATCAAAGATAATTACATACTTGATTTAGAAACTCTATGAGATAATAAAGATATAACAATTATGCATCCATTACCAAGAGTGAATGAAGTAAAAGAAGAAGTTACAAATCTACCAAACACAGCTTTTTTTAGACAAGCAGAAAATTGAGTTCCTATTAGAATGGCTTTACTTTATTTGTTACTTGGTAAATAATTAATTTTTCTCTTATCTATACCCAAAATATCCTAAATCAATGTGGAATTTTATAAAATACTATTTTCTTTTGTTACCTATAGTTATTTTTTAGCTTTATATTAATAAGTCTATTGCTTTTATTAGATTAAGGCATATACTTATTTTCTTATTTCTTAACTATATAATTTTATGGAAAATAAATTTAGAAAAGGAATTATTTTAGGTGGAATATTGGCTATTGCAACTATTATCGGTGTTGCTATGAATAAGGACTGAAAAGAAATCTCTGAGGATTTAAAAGAAGATTTCAAATCAATTGCTAAGAATCTGAAAAAAAGTCTTCATAAACTTGAAGATGTTACAAAAGAAGATTATGATAAAATAGTTAATACTGTTATTGAAGACTATAGTAAAACAAAAGAAATTACAAAAGAAACAAAGGATTCACTTATTTCAGCGTTGAACAATAAGTGGAGTGAAATGGAAGAAGAAGATAAAAAATCTTAATTCCTAATTATATATTTATGTTAAGTACAATAGCTACTATTTTAATAATTTTATGGTTACTGGGATTAGTTACTTCTTATACAATGTGAGGGTTTATACATATTTTAGTTGTAATTGCTGTTATAATAGTTCTCATAAGGATAATAAAATGAAATAAACCAATATAATAAAAAATATATAAAAAGTCAGTAAAATTACTGGCTTTTTTTGTTTTTTAAAATTTGAGTATTTTTAATAATGAATATAATAAAAGTACTTAAAAACTTTTATTTTCTAATTTTAAACTTATGAAATGATTTAATGCAAACATAGAAAAAGAAACTTTAGAAAATAATAATTTTCGTAAAGTATTATACACTTGAAAGCATAGCCAACTTGTACTTATGAGTTTAAAACCTCTTGAAGAAATCGGCATGGAAGTACATGCTGAAAATGATCAATTTTTTCGTTTTGAACAAGGACAATGAAAATGTATAATTGATGGTAATGAATATGCAGTTAGCGATTGAAGTGCAATAGTTGTGCCAGCATGAGCAAACCACAATGTAATAAATATCTCGGCTACTGAAAGCTTGAAAATGTATACTATTTATTCTCCAGCTCATCATAAAGACGGAATAGTAAGAATTACTAAAGAAGATGCAGAAACAAATGAAGAAGAATTTGATGGGGTTACTAGTGAGTAAAAACGATAAATATTAATGATTTATTTTATATATGAATAAGAGATATAATATAGTAGAAACCTGCTATGATATGCTAGATGTCGCATTTTATGGAGATGTGACAGATTTTACAGATGGAAAATATAATGGTATTGATTCAATATGCTATATTAAAGCCCAAGAAAACAAAGCTGAATGGCTTTTAGATAAAGTAAAATGTAAGAAAGGTTCTTCATTACTTGATATTGGTTGTGGCTATGGAAGAATTGTAGAAACTGCTAATAGACACGGATCAAAAGCAATGGGAATTACTTTATCAAAGTATCAACAAGTTCGAAATA
This sequence comes from Candidatus Altimarinota bacterium, assembly GCA_041659565.1. Classification (GTDB taxonomy): domain Bacteria; phylum Patescibacteriota; class Gracilibacteria; order BD1-5; family UBA6164; genus Altimarinus. The sequence continues at coordinate 339,976 of JBAZXZ010000001.1, forward strand.
TTAAAAAAGGCCTTAATGTTGAGGTAATGAACTATTTAGATATTCCAAAAGAATGGAATAATTATTTTGATTGTGTTATAGCCAATGGTTCTATTGAACATTTTACCCAAGTACAAGATGCTATTGATGGAAAACAAGATGAAATACTTAGAAACTTTTTTAAAATATGTCATAGAATAATGAAGCCTGGTTCTAGACTTGCTACTACAGTAATGCATTTTACTGAAAAAACAAACCCTAATATAATAGCAAAAGGTTCTAAATCTTTTTCTTCTGAATCAGATGAAGCTCATTTGGCAAAAGTTTTATTAGAAAATCTAGGTTGATGGTATCCATATAAAAATCAATTAGAAAAATGTGCAAAAGGATTATTTGTTTTAGAAAGCAGAGAAGATGGAACACATGATTACCATTTAACTTCAGAATATTGGCTAAATGCAATCAAGTTAGCTTTAAAAACTAAACCTATGGTTTATATTTCTATTATTGGCAAGTTCTTAAGAAATCCTCGTGCTGCTTTGGGAATGTTAGACACTTGGTTATTTTCACAATCATGGATGTGGCAATTTAGACCAAGAAAAGATGGTAAAGCACCAACCACATTATATCGTGATATTTGGAAAAGAGTAGATTAAAAGATGAGTCAGTTGAATTTATAAAATAAATACCTTAAATAATTTTATTCTTTAAAAAAACTTGCAAATTTATAAATTATATTATAATATAAAAATAATTATGGGTACCCATTTATATTTAATTTTTATATTTCAATTTATGCCAAATAATCCAAAACCAGAAAATACTGATGAACATACTGCAAAAGCTTCTTTATTTTACACAAGTTTAAAACAAATTCAAAATGCTGAAGAAAAAATAAAGGAATATAAAGAATTAATAGCACTACAAGAATGGATAAAATCAAAAGCTGAATGAATTATAAATATCCTTACATGAAAAATAACAATTTCAGATATAGCTCCAATGATGCCAAAAACTTGGGAAAATAATCCTGAACTCTCAAGTAGGTATGATAATCTTATACAAACAATACAAAATAATCCTCAATGGTGGATTGAATGGAAAGATAAAATAGAACTTCAAGATGAATGAATTAATTTCAAAGAATTACATTTAATATTGGATTTAGATGATTTACCAGAAATTAAAAATTGGGATGATTGAAAAAAAGAAGGTATAATGAAATACATTCCAGAAATAGCTGATTTTAGAGGAATTAAGTCTTTTATCAGTCATGCTTGAAATGAAAATAGAAAATTATTAGAAAATTTTCTAGGTCTTAATAATGGTTTATACTGGTCATCAACTGAATTTCCTTGAGATAAAACAAAAGCATATAAAATGGGCTTTGCAGATTATGCTAATAGTGATACTGTTGATAGCAAGAAGAATGATTGAAGAATAAGAACTATACAAAGATATTAAAAAAATTATATTTATGAATAAATTAAACTTTTCATTTTTGCTAAAATATATATAATAACTCTAATTTAAAATATAATTTTTACAATTATGCAAACATTAGAAACTCATACAAATAAAAGAACTATTCATTTTTTGAGTATTAAAATTGGTACTAAAAAAACTAAAAAAGTTTGAGATGTTTTAAAAAATCTTTGACTTAATAAATTATGAACTTGAAAAAGTGATTTAAGTATTAATCATGATAATATTTTATATAAATAGTTATGAAATCATATATTTTTGATACTTCTTTTTTAGTATCACTCCTTGATATTGATGATATTAATCATAAAAAAGCTTTGGAAATAATTTCAGATTTAGAAATTTGAAATTATAAAAATAAGTTTTTTATAAATGATATTATACTAAACGAAACTTACACTGTTTTTAATTATAAAAAATGATTTGAGTTTTTAGAAAAACTTGAAGCATTTTTTGATCAAATTGAATTAATTTATCTTTCTTGAAATAATGAAGAATATATTTCATTTTTTAAAATGATTTTATGAAAAGTCTCAGTTGCTGATAGTAGTGTATTATATGACAGTTTCAAACATAATTTAAAGATACTTACTTTTGATAAAGAAATGATAAAGTTAAGTGAAAAATATAGAGTATAGTTTGTATTAAAATAGGAATTTAATAGTTTAACGAGTGAATAAATAATCAAATATATAATTATGACTGAAAAAATATTAACTATTGGTAATAATCCTACTGATTCTTTTAATCTTATATGAATTGCAAAAGGAAGTTATGTTTTAGCAAGAACAGCATTAAATTATCCTATGGCGATGTTTTCTTTTTTGCCTACATCTATACATTTAATACATCATTCAATAGAGACATATATAAAAGCATTTTTAGTGAATGAATCAATTAAATACCCCTTCTGAAAAAAATGACATATATTAACAGATTTGATAGAATTATGATACAAAAAATCAGCAAAACTTTCTTTTTTTTATGACAAAATTCTATGTAGAAGTAATTTTAAAAAATTATTAATTGAATTAGATTATACTTATAATAATAATAGATACTCTTTCGCAGGTTATAGTATAAAAACTGATGAGTTAATTGATTTATTTGATGAAATAATTTATATTTTTTTAGAAAATTTTTGTCTATTAATTAATAGAGAATATAAAGAAATTGATAATTTATGGCAAATAGATATACCAGAAGATTTTTTATACTCTATGGAATATAGACAAAAACAACAATTCATCTTTTGTATAATACCAAAACATTATAATTAATAAAACTTTTCATTTAAAAAATCCCTCAAAAAAATTTGACTTTAAAATTATCACCCCCATAATATGGGTGATAATTTATTTTTTAATTTAAACTAAATTATGTTAAAACCTTTAAGTGATAGAGTGGTACTTAAAGCCACAGAAAAAGAAAATATAACAAAGAGTGGTATCTACATACCAGAAACTGCAAACAAAGAAAAACCTTATATGTATGAAGTAGTTGCTATCTGACCTGGTAAAAAAGACTCTCCTATGGATAGTATAAAAATATGAAATAAAGTTCTTTGTGGACAATATGCCTGAGACGATATTAAAATTGATGGACAAGAATACAAAATAATCTGAATTGATTATATATTAGCGATTATTGAGTAATAGAAAATCCCCCTACCCCCTTAATAAGGGGGACAAAAAAACATTTAGAAATATGGGGTCTTAGGGGGTGAGATTCTAGTGACTACTTACAGAAACCACTAAACATAAATTCTGAAATTCGAAACCCCCTAAATTTTTTGCTTACTTTTGAATCCAAAAGTGAGAAAGATAAAACATTTATTATGAAATTAAAGACACAATACAAGGTAGATTCCCTTCTTCAAGGGAATGACAATATTTCCTAACACAAAACACTATGAGTAAACAAATAAAATTTAGCGATGATGCAAGACAAAAAATATTCGCATGAATAGAAAAAGTAGCCAAAGTTGTTACTGTGACTATGTGACCAAAATGAAGAAATGTGATACTAGATAAATGATATGGTTCTCCTCAAATCACAAACGATGGAGTAACTATTGCAAAAGAAATAGATTTAGAAGATAAATTTGAAAACCTATGAGCAGAACTTGTAAAAGAAGCTGCAGAAAAGACAAATAAACTAGCTTGAGATGGTACAACTACTGCTACCCTACTTACTTATGCTCTTGCAAAAGAATGACTTAGATACATAAAAAACTGAGTTAATTCTGTTGAATTAAAAAATGGTATGAAAAAAGCATGAGAAAAAATCAATGAAGAATTGATAAAAAATGCAAAAATGATTAATACAAAAGAAGAAATTGCACAAGTTGCAACTATCTCTGCACAAGACAACGAAATCGGTAATATCATAGCTCTAGCTATGGATAAAGTATGAAATAACTGAGTAATAACAGTTGAGGAATGACAAACATTTGGACTTGATGTAGAAGTAATGGAATGAATGCAGTTTGATCAAGGTTATGTAAGTCCTTATATGATTACAAATGCTGAAAAAATGGAAGCTTCTATGAAAGATGCACCTATTCTTATAATAGATAGTAAAATCTCAAATACGAAGGATTTATTACCTATTTTAGAACAACTAGTTGGGTCAGGTAGAAAGGATCTAGTTATCATTGCTGATGATATGGACTGAGAAGCTCTAACTACGATTATACTAAATAAACTAAAATGAATTTTAAATATACTTGCAATCAAAGCTCCTTGATTTGGTGATAGAAAAAAAGAAATGATTCAAGATATAGCAGTTTTAACTTGAGCAAGAGTTATAACTTCAGAACTTGGTATGAAACTTGAAAATGCTACTTTAGATTATTTATGACATGCAAATAATGTAATAGCTTCAAAAGATAAAACTATTATAGTTGGTTGAGAATGAGATACAAAAGAAATACAAGAAAGAGTTGCTATGATAAAACAACAAATAGAAATCTCCACTAGCGATTATGATAAAGAAAAAATGATGGAAAGACTAGCTAAATTATCAGGTTGAGTTGCTGTTATAAAAGTATGAGCAGCAAGTGAAGTAGAAATGAAAGAAAAAAAATTAAGAATAGAAGATGCTTTAAATGCTACAAGAGCCGCAGTTGAAGAATGAGTTGTTGCTTGAGGTTGAGTTGCTTTACTAAAAGCTTCTCAAATACTAGAAGGTTTAGATTTATGAAATGAAGATCAAAATATCTGAGTTTCTATAGTTAGACAAGCACTATCTTACCCAATTAGACAAATAGTTGAAAATGCTTGAAAAGAATGAAGTGTAATAATAAATAAAATAGTTGAAGAAAAATCTATAAATTATGGTTACAATGCTGCAAATGATACATTTGTAGATATGGTAGCTTTCTGAATTATAGATCCTAAAAAAGTTGAAAGAGTTGCACTAGAAGAAGCTATAAGTTTAGCTTGAATGTTTCTTACAACTGAAGCTGCAGTAACTGAAATCCCAAAAAAAGATGATGGATGTAATTGAAATTGTAATTCTGGATGAGCAATGTGAGGTATGTGAATGCCTTGAATGGGAATGTATTAAGAAATACACATTAAAAAATAAAAAAGTCAAATAAAATTTGACTTTTTTATTTTTTAAAATATATTACTTTTTATAGATTTAACACAAATTTTATGCAAACAACAATACAAACTACATTTTTCTTTTCTTTTTATTTCTTTTATTTTAAATGAAGGATTAGTGTTTAGTGTATAAAAAAATTAAAAACATAAAATCCTTCAAAAAGACTTGAAGGATTTTTTTATTTTAATAAGAATTTAACAAATGCAAGTAGCTTGATTAAAAGAGTGATCATATACACATGAAGTACGGAAAAAGATTTGAAGCCCTTGAAAATATGAATCACAAAATTCAAATAAAGAAACAATAGATTTTATTAAATGAACTAGGTGAATATGAATTTTACCTAAGGTAAATATCTATTGATGACCAGTAGAAGAAGTGATGTCTAATATATGGAAATTGAAAGAAGCTCATATGTTATGATATTATCCGCTAAAAATACATCATATACTTGCCTGAAGTTGAGATATATTAGACTTAACTGAAGTACATGCTCATCCTCAGGCACTGATGCAATGTTCAAGGTGATTAAAAAAGTTATGAGCAAATCCTGAATTATTAATAAAAGAAGCCTACAAAACTCCTAAAATATATGAAACTGAAGAATTTATTATAGAAATAAGTGATGAGGTATGAGGGTTAGAGGATATATTAGAAATTATATGAAGGCATTGAATAAATATTGAATATCTTCACTCTGTTCCACATTGAAAATGAAAATATAGATTTTACCTACTGATTAAAGATTACAATTTAGATAAGATGACTTCCAAAAGTATAAAATCTGAATTAAAAGATGTATGATGAAAAATTTTTCAAGAAAAATACAATAATGAATTGGAAGATTGAGATATAAAACTAGTATCAAGAAATACAAATGTAGATTGAATTCAAAATGCTAAAATAGATAAAAGGATATGAATAATTTGTAGTAAAGAAACAGCTCAAGCTAATTGATTAAATATCCTTAAAGATAATATCTGACCAATAGATAATGAAACTCATTTTAGTATTATATCAACTTTAAAAGATGTAAATCCTAATGACTTCAAATGACTAGTTAATGATAAAGTTATGTGATTATTAACATTACCAGATGAAGTTTGAGTTCTTGCAAAATCACTTATGTTTATAAAAGACATATGATTATCTCTTAGTTTTATTATGTCTTTGGCTAACAATATATGATGGTATGATTTTCCTTTAGTTATGGAAAGATGAGTAAACTGAGAAATTAAAGAAATCCAAGAAAAAATAAAACAAATATGATGAAATTTAAGAGCTATTTAAAGTTTAAAATTTTGAATTAATAAAAAAATGCATAAAATAATTTCACATTTAAAATTAATAATTAACAATTAATGAAATTTATAAATAATAAATCAGGTTTTTCAATAATTGAAGTAGTAGTATCATCTATCATACTAAGTTTATCAGTTTTTTGAATCTATAAATTGATAGCCGAAAATAACAAACTCATAAATAATTCAAATAATTTTCTTGATGCAAATATACTTTTAACAAATTCTATAACTTGTCTAGAAAATATATGATTTGATAATTTAAAATCATCAAATTTCGATTCTCAAACTTGAAGTCTATATTTTGAAAATAGTTTAACAGGAAAATGCTTAACTTGAACTTATGATACAAATTATACTTTTACATGAGTAAAATTAAACAATCTAGATTATTATCTTTACTGAATAATCACAAGTTCATGAAGTGATTATCTAAATTGGAATTTATGAGTTTATAATGAATCTGTTTGAAAAATAGAAAAAAATCGGAAAATGTGGAAGTAATTTTACACAAATTATTGCACAGTCTCTGAGATCGGTCTTTTTAAAGAAGACCGGTCTCTTAGTTTTTTATATATATTATATTATTTTATATACCTAACTTTCTCTCATATATCAACTTTTCATTCAATTATATCTTTAAAAGGCACTATATCAAGTTCATCTAACTCTGGAGCTTTATATTCCCATCTTATATGTACATTTTTATCATCAAAATCATACACATAACCTATAAATTCTTTTCAAATCCTATTTTGTTCTTTTTTATCATAGATTTTATTTAAAATTGCTGACATCTGTTCTACTCTATAAACTATTTCTTTATCATCAACTTTTTGATCAAGTTTGCTACTTCATGCCAATTTCTCATCATGATACCCAAACATAGAAACACTATCAAATTCATATTTTTTAGCAAAATCTATCAAATCCTGAAATTCTAATTCTTGCTCTCATGGAAATCATACTATAAAATTTGTATGTAAAAAAGCATCTTTAAATTCAGATTTTATAAAATCAAATAATGCAAAAATATGTTTATCATCATAAAATCTTCACATTCTTTTTAGTATTTTTGGATTTATATGCTGAACTGGTAAATCAAAATAAGGAATAAATTTTTTGAAATTTTTTAGTTTTTCTAGATGTTTTAAAGTAAGTACATCTGGATAAAGATAAAAAAGTCTAAACCTAAAATCTAAATCTATTTTTTCAATTTCTTCCAATAATTCAAAAAGTTTAACATCTCAATATAAATCACTTCAATACCTAGTTGTGTCTTGGGAAATTATTTCTATTTCTTTAACTCATAAATTTACTAGATTTTTATTTCATCAATTATGTCTTCTATAGGTCTTGAAGTTTGATTTCATCTTATTTTTGGAATTATACAAAAACTACATCTATTATCACATCATTCTGCTATTTTTACAAATTCATAACTATAAGGTGAATTAAAAGGAAATCTAGGATTAGTTCACGACCATACAAATGCTTTTTTATCTGAATTTAATCTCTCTAAATTTTTTAAATAATTATCTAATTTTCATTCTTTGAAATCTTGAATTTTTGATTTTATTTTTTCTGTATCTCAAAATATTTCATCTACTGTAGATTCACTTTTCTCTACAGGAATTATTTTATACAGATTTTTTAAAGTTTTTAAAAAATCATCATCTCTAACTGGGATATAACATCACATCAAAATTATTTTTTTTCATAGCTCATCATAATACTTAATAGTTTCTTCTGCTTCTTCTCTAGAACTAGATAAAAATCAGCAAGTATTAATTATTAGATACTCTACTTTCTTAGATAAAGGGTCTTCAAAAAATTTGATATCATTTTTAGTACTGGCACCTGAAAATGAAAGAATTTGTCAAATAGTAAATTCTAAATCAACTAAATTTTTACTACATCATAAGTTTATAACACTAAAATGAAATTTCATAGAATAATTAATTATCAGTAATAATTTAAGTATAATTTTCTAGTTAAACTTGTCAAAAAAATTTATATTTCTTTTATCTTTATTCTTTAGTATTTTATCTTATATATTTTTGATTTTAAATAAAAAAAATGATACAATATAATTGAATATTAAGACAAAATCTTTAATTATTAAAAATTAATCATTAATTACTAATTATTTTATGTCAGAATTAGCTATAATATCAGTAGAAAAGGAACTTGAACCAATGAGAGAAAAAAACCTATTTTTAACAATAGTGATTTCAAATTTTATATGGATGATTTTTCATTTTAGTGTCGTGTTTTTCTTTATGTTTCAATTAAAATCTATTGCATTGGTTTGAATATTTTTATGAATCTGAAATTTATTTTCATTTTTATTAGATATATCTATTTGAATAATACAAAAATACTTCAAAGCTAAAACACTTTTTATTTTCTCATACATTTCTGAAATTACAGCAATACTTATATTTGCTTATTTTATATTCCAATTATCAGTTTATGTAGAAAAACTTCCTCCTAGTAATATGTGATTTGTAACAGATACTTTACAATTTTTCTTATGAGAATGATTAAATATATTTTTACTTTTAGTAGCATCATTTTGTTATTGATTAACAAAAGAATTACAGGATGTAACTTTAATTTCATATGTATTAAATAATGCTAATCATAGCCAATATAATTCAATATTTGCAAAGAAAAATCTATGAAGCTGAATTTGATCATTGTTTTGATTAATTTTGTCTTGATTTATACTTATGTTATATCCAAAATTAATTATATTTGTAATTATTTTTATTATTGCATTAATCATTTTCTTCACTAAAGCTTTTTTTGATAATTCTGAAAAAACAATTACTTTGCAAGATATTTATAAATTTAAAGTCTTTGCTAATAAGGATAAAATAACCGAATTATGAAAAAATTTAGGTAGTAATATAAAAAATAAAATTGTAACATCTGTTAATAGAGTAGAATTAAAAAATGTAATATCTTCATCCAAATATCTGTTTTTAAAGCCAGTAAATAAACAATCTTGACTCAGTTTCAAATTACTCAGTGAACAAACAAAAAAAGAATTTATAAATATATACAAAGTACTTTTAAGTAAAAATAACTCTATATTAGTATATTGGAGTTTAGCTGTGGGTGCAACATTTTGATTTTGGATACTTTTGCTGTAACTT
>JBAZXZ010000002.1:0-296304 GCA_041659565.1 Candidatus Altimarinota bacterium
TGTGTCCGTGCTAATGCTCAACTATATGTTATATGACTACCATAATCTGGTATTGGATAAAATCACTTTTCTGTAATAAATATTCATAAACTTTTTTCTATATTATTTATATCTGCTATTCTTACTCCGTCTCTAGCATTTTTAGAATAGTTTTGAAAGCTTATAAAAGCTATTGTTCATAGGATTGCTAGTATTGTAATTACTACTATTAATTCTACCAATGTGAAAGCTTGTTTTTGTAGTTTTTTCATGGTATATTTTTAAACAAATACAAAAAAAAAAGAACAAATTACTTGTAAAGTATTCTTTATTTTTGATTTTTATCAAGTTTTGTTTGTTTTTTTACTTGACTTTTTTATTAGTTATTTTTTAGGAGATTTTTAAAATTTCTTTTTTACCTCAACTTATACTTTTTTGTGCTAATATAATTGAAATTCAAGAAAGAGCCACAAAGATAACATCAAGTACATCTTTTCAGATTCACATATTTATCAATTTATCCACTTCTGAAGTCCACAAAATTCATAAACTAGATGTGAATTGTAAAGCAGTTTTATATTTTCAATAACTTATTGCTGCTCATTTTGAAGGTTTTTCTATATACTTAGTTTCTTCATCATTTAAAATACATTGAGCAGTCATATCAATTTGCTCATCTAATGACGGTCTTCATTCTCTAAATTGAGATTTTCAATGATAATATGATTTTAATGATCAAAAAATTCAATTTATTACCGCAAGATTATTTGATAAAGAATTTACTAACTCAATAGTTGAAATAGTAGTCAAAAACATATCCGTTCACTTATCTAATCAAGCATCAAAAGTTTCTCATTCTTTTGATTTCTGTTTAAATCTCCTTGCAAGTTTTCAATCAACAACATCAAGTACACAAGATCATGTCATAGCACTAAGACCAAGTATAGGATTTCATAAATAGTAAATTATAGTTCAAATTACTAGAGAAAAAATCCTAAATGTAGTTATATTATTTGGAGATATTCAAGCACGGTTAAGAGATGCTATAAAATCAGCATCAAATCTATTATAAATTATATCTTTTCAATATTCTAATATAAAATCTACAGTTTTTTTAACTCCGGATGAAAATAATTTTGTTACATCTTCTGATTTGATATTTAAACCACTATTTATATCTTTACTTTTTTCCATAAAACAAAAAACTCTTATTTGAAATTCTAAAATTAATCTTAAAATAACTACTTTTTAAAATAAGTCAATAATTAAATAGATAATATATTTACAAAAGATACTATTTTTTTGTAAAGGTGTTATATTTATGTTATAATTTTTCATATTATAATTAATATCTTTATTATGCTTTTAGAAAATATAAATCTACCAGAAATAGTATGAGTTTTTGCACTTATTTTTATTGTTTTATCATTTTTAGAAACAAATGATAGAAAGATGTTTTTACTTTTAGCTATTTGATCACTTTTTTACTCTATTCATTTCTGGTGACTTTGACTAATAACAGCATCTATAATCAACTTTTTTGATGCATTAAAAAATATAGCAGTAACAAAATATAAAAAAAATAAATCTATATTTTTAGTTTTTGCTGTAGTATATGCTATAATTTGAATAAAAACCTGAAATTGAGAACTAATGCCTTATTTATTCACTTTAGCTTCGATTTTATCTCTTTATGCTGCTTTTTTCTTAAAATGAATAACTTTAAGAATGGTGTACTTCACTTCATTTACGATACAATTAATTTACACAATTGTTTGAAATTCTCTAAGTTGAAGCATAATCAATTTATTATTTTTATTATCAATAACTTCATCAATTTATCTACTTTATAAAAGAAGATGATTTTTATGAAAAATCAGATATGCTAGATTTTTATTATTAAAAAATTTAAGAAGATTTCTTTGATACAGATACTGAAGAGTTAAATTTTTGAGGTAATTTTTTTTTGACTTATAATATTTTTTAGTTAAATTATTATAAATATATTTATAATAATTAAAATATGCATACTATTCCTACATGTGAATGAAATAAAATTATTGTTGAAGCTGATTGAAGGACTTCTCTAAAAATAACTCCTCCAGAATGAATTAAAGAACAAGAAAAAAAAATAAAAAATAATATTGATAATATACTAAAATAAATATTCCTATAAAAAAAATTCCTTCAAATTGAAGGAATTTTTTTTATGTTATTTCACTTTTTTTCTTCAAATTTTGAAAATAAACTTTAAAAATGGTTTGATTCTAACAATAATAAAAAAGAATACTATAATAGCTAATGGAACATAAAGATAATTGATATCCAATTTATTAATTGCTCTTGTTATCTCATATTTTCCCAACGAAATAATTCATATAATTCAAACAGATAATGGATAAATAATCTTAAATCCATAATAAATTATATTTTTTTGATACAATTGCAGACCAATTTTTGCATTCTCATTTTTTAACCTCTCTATTTGATTTTCTATTTCATTTATATTTGGTAATTTTTCTTTTTTTGCTTTTTTCAGTTCTAAAATTAAGTAATCCAAATTTGTTTTATTTCAAATTAATTTACTTATATTGTTTGTCTTATTTTTTAAAAAATCTCTAAGACATAAAGATAAAAAGATAATAATTTCTATAAAGATTATAAGTCAAATAAGCCCAGCAATATGATTATATTTATCCTGAATTGTAATTCAAAATAAACTTGTAACTCTCACATCATAAATTCCATACAAAACTCATATCAATCATCCGACAAGCAATCCCCTTCAAGACAAAGCTAAATCATGACTTTCATAAAATACGAAATCATTTCAGATATTTTTTATTATTTCTACTTGGATTGGGTTTGTAACCTTGGTATATGTATTTAGAAATCAATTTTGTGTAACTGAAACATTTAAGGGATCTCAAATGTTATTATTTAATTTAACATTAATATTTTCGAAATTATCTTGAATAACTTTGACTTTAAAATTATCAAAATGATCTTGAGTTATCATTGTTTCTGTATTTTTCTTTTCCATTTCTATAATTTTTTATAAAATATCTAATTTTAATTATATCCTTTAAAAATAAATTGCAAAAAATACTGATTTTTTTTAAAATTATTTTTAAATTTGTCATTCCCGAGAAGTCATGAATATTTCTTGTATTGTGTCTTTAGTTTTGTAATAAATGTTTTATCTTTCTCACTTTTGAATCCAAAAGTAAGCAAAAGATTTAGGGGGTTTCGAATTTCAGAATTAGTGTTTTATGATTTCTGTAAGTAGTCACTAGAATCTCACCCCCTAAGACCCCATATTTCTAAATGTTTGAATTAGTAAATTTTAAAAAAAATTTCTGTCATCGCGAACGAAGTGTGGCGATCCAGAGAACAATGATATTTCGTAAATTCAATGATATATGGATTGCTTCGTACCTCGCAATGACACTAAAATTCCAACTTTGATAAATCAAATAAGTATAAAATTCAAGTATCCTTATCTATAAAAATATTATGCTTATGAAAATCAAAGAAACCTGTTAATTTGTTTTTTAAAATAGTAAATTTATTTTCTAGTTCAGTCTTTTTTAATTCTAAATCATTTTTTTGTAGTTTAAACAAATCCATTACTTCTTTATTTGTTTCATCTGAAAATTCTAAATTTTTATCTATTGATTCTATGATTTTATCTAGATTTTTTAAATAATCTTCCAATGACTCACAATTTTCTTTTCAAGAAAACCATTCTGAAATATAACATCTAGATTTTTTATCAGTATATCAAAATTTAAATTTTATAACTTTTACCCATTCTAACCCTGATAATATTTTTTCTGCATCTTTAGTAGCTTCAGCCTCTATATATCAACCACTTCATAATACATTTGCTTTTTTAAAATGTTTTATAAAATATATCTTTCATTTATGCTCTAATTTTAAGTAATAAGCTTCAATATTAAAATCATGATCAAGTTGAAATTCAACTAAAGTTAATTTAATTGGTCATTTTTCTATAAAAATTTCTGAATATTGTTTTGTTAAATTTTTTTCATAATTATATAATTGTGTGTTTAATTGTTTTCCTAATGATAATATTAAACTAATAACTGTTCTCACATTTGATACAGTTAATTCCGCTTCAAAATCTTCAATACAAAAAAATTTTTTATCTTTACTTTTTCATATTAAACAAGTTCAATCAGATGTTTTTGTTATATTAAATGACATTTTTTAATAAAGTAACCAAATAATATTTTGGATTGATTATAAAATAATTAATGTAAATGTCAATTTAAAAACAATTTTTTATTAAAATCTTTGTCATTCCCGAGAAGTCGGGAAATTTTCCTTGTATTGTACTAAATAGAAAAAACTTTTTAATTGCAATATAGAACAACAATTTATTTTTACTTTTGAATCCAAAAGTAAGCAAAAGATTTAGGGGGCTTCGAATTTCAGAATTAGTGTTTTGTGCTTTCTGTAAGTAGTCACTAGAATCTCACCCCCTAAGACCCCATATTTCTAAATGTTTGAATTAGTAAATTTTAAAAAAAATTTCTGTCATCGCGAACGAAGTGTGGCGATCCAGATAACATGAATTAATACTAAAATAATGTTCTCTCTAATTGCTTCGTAAAAACTCGCAATGACAAAAAAAGTCAAAATCCATATCTTCACTAAGTGGTCAATTGAAAAGCAAAACAAAGTCCTATATTAGAACTTTGCGAGCGATATGAACTTAATCCGGGAAACGATTCAGGGGTTTTTAAGGGGAACGACGTCCCCTTAAATCTTTTGTCTTACTTTTGGATGCAAAAGTGAGGAGGAATTGAATTTTTAACTTCTCATTTCTGCAAGAATACTTAATAATTTTGCTTTGTTGTCATTAATCTCATATTCTAACCATGCTCACTTTCAAGATAATCATATTTGATCTGAAAACATTATCCTAGCATTTCAATTATCTGAAACTTCAAAACTTATTATTTCAAAAACTCAATTTCTATTAAAACTACAATATCTTTTAATAATTTCATCAAATGGAGCAGAATTATCCAAATCTGGTGGTATTATATCTCAATTTGGTATTATTTCCCTATTTTCTCTCAAAGCTCATAATATATCTCTAAATGCATTTTCATTATTTTTAATACGTCCTAATGTACCTTCTTCAAATTTATTCATAAAAAAATATTTATAATGTATAATTAATATTATTATAACACATTACAAAAATAAATACAAAAAAAAATCCTCCTGAAAATCAAGAGGATTTCTTAAATATTATTCTAGTTTTGTAAAAATAAGCCACTATATTTCCCGGAGAGATCCCCGGGGTCCAGCCCGAGGATGACAACGGCAGATAACCTAAACTCTAGTAGCACCTCAGTTCTCCCCTTCAACTTCTCATTCAACAACTCAATCATCAGCTACACATTTTCAATCAGCACATCAGTCAGCTGGTGGAGTTGCTCCTGGTTGAGCATAAATTGCTTGACCTATTTTCATCATCACATCATTTAATGCTTTAGTAGCAGAGTCAATTTCATCTTTTGAAGCATTTGTATTTTCAAGAATCTTTTTTAAATCAGCAATTTTGCTTTCAGCATCTGTTTTATCAGCTTCTGGAACTTTGTCTTTGTTATCTGTAAGAGTTTTCTCTGATTGATAAACTGCAGATTCTCAATGATTTCTAGCTTCTACAGAATCTTTTCTCTTTTTATCTTCTTCTTTTTTTGCTTCTGCTTCTTTAACTAATTTATCAACTTCTTTATCATCCATACCAGTTGATCATTGAATAGTTATATGTTGTTCTTTACCTGTTCATTTATCTTTTGCTTTTACTTTAAGTACTCAGTTTGCATCTATATCAAAAGTAACTTCGATTTGTGGTACTCATCTTGGAGCCTGAGCAATTCCATCAAGTATAAATCTACCTAGTGCTTTATTGTCAGCTGCCATTTCTCTTTCTCATTGAAGTACATGTATTTCAACACTTGGTTGATTATCAGCAGCAGTTGAGAAAGTCTCTGATTTAGAACTTGGAATAGTTGTATTTCTAGGAATCATAGGAGTTCTAACTCATCCCATAGTTTCTATACCTAGAGTAAGTGGAGTTACATCAAGAAGTAATACATCAGTTACATCTCAACCAATAATACCAGCTTGAATTGCAGCCCCAGAAGCTACTGCTTCATCTGGATTAACTGAATTATTTGGTTTTTTACCGAAAAATTCTTCAACTTTCTTTTGTACAAGTGGAATTCTAGTAGAACCTCAAACCAAAATAATTTGATTTAAATCGCTAGCTTGAAGTTTAGCATCTTTTAATACTTTTTTACAAGGTTCTAATGATTTTTCTACTAAATCTCAAATTAGACTTTCAAATTTTGCTCTAGTAATATTTAAAAATAGATTTTTAGGACCACTAGAATCAACAGTTATATAAGGCAGATTTATATCATATTCAGTAGTTGATGAAAGTTCTTTTTTAGCTTTTTCAGCTTCATCTCTTACTCTTTGTAAAGCCATTGGATCATTTCTCAAATCTATAGCTTGATCTTTTTTAAATTCATCAATTATATATTCAACTATTCTTTGATCAAAATCATCTCAACCTAAATGAGTATCTCAGTTTGTAGATAATACTTCAAAAGTACCTTCTTCTCATAAATCAAGAATTGAAATATCAAAAGTACCACCTCACAAGTCATAAACTGCTATTTTTTCATCTTTATTTTTACCAAGTCAGTAAGCTAGTGCTGCTGCTGTTGGTTCATTTACTATTCTCTTTACTTCAAGTCATGCTATCTTACCTGCATTGATTGTTGCTTGTCTTTGACTATCATTGAAATAAGCTGGAACTGTGATAACAGCTTCAGTTACTTTTTGTCCTAAATATTTTTCAGCATCTTCTTTAAGCTTCATAAGTACATGAGCAGAGATTTGTTCTGGTCTCACATCTTTATTTTCAAAATTGATTAAAGCTTCCCCGTCACTTCATTTATTTACTGTAAAAGGTACATTTTTAATTTCACCTGCAACCTCATCAAATTTTCTACCTATAAATCTTTTTGCAGAATAAATAGTTCATTTCGGATTAGTTATAGATTGTCTTTTTGCTGGAGTTCACACGATTATATTACCATCTTTGTTAGCTACAATTGATGGAGTTGTTCTGTTTCATTCTAGATTTGGTATAACTTTTGGTTCTCATCATTCCATAAAAGCTACACAAGAGTTAGTAGTTCATAAATCTATTCAAATTATTTTTCACATATTTTTTTATTAATTAAAAAGTAAAGTTGCAAGTTTTATATTTTTTACTTGATACTACCATAGTTTATTCATATTTTTTTTTCTGTCAAATTTATTTTAGCACATTTTTATAATGAGTGCTAATAGGAATAATATATCTTCTAAAGCATCGTTTAAACAAATTTATTTTTTACTTGACTTTTGTATGAAAAAATACTATAATATAGATGTATTTTAATAATTATTTAGAATATGTGAAAAATTAATGATTACAAAATAGTAAATACAAATCAAGAAGACAATACAACTTCTACAGAACAAATTCCAGAAGTTATTTTAGATGCGACAAAAAATACTTGATGAAAAGTATTTGAGCTTACTCATTTTTGATGATTCAAAGATATTATATGAATAATATTATCAAAAAAAATAAATCCATCATGAGAAATCGAAAAATTGACACAATTTAGAAAAAGAGAACAAAAAGCAGACGATTACAATGAAAAAAAAGTAATTTGAGAGATAAATAAACTAAGACAATACGAAAAAGCTGATGATTACAATGAGCAAAAAGCAGCCTAAAAAGAGATATTTTAAATTATCTCTTTTATTTTTCTTGTGTTTTTATTTTTTTTTATTAAAATGCTTCTTACAATATAATTTAAATTAGAATTATGGATGAAAAAGAAACTAAAGATAATATAGATTCAACTAATAATCTATGAACAGAAAATAATAATGATAATGATTTTGTCGAGGTTATTGAAAATGAAAATATAGAAGTTCCTGAAGAAAATATTCAAAATCAAAACAATACTTACCCAAATAGTACAAATAAATTAACAGCTGTTGTTTATCTTGTTATTTTTATATCTATTTTAATCTGATTATATTTTTATGTAACTCAAAATAAAGATATCTTAGATAAATTAATAGGTAAAGACAATACAAACTCATGACAAATTGAAACTATAACATGAGAAACAGATAATACAATAACTGCTACAGGTATAGAATCTGATAATGTAAATACTGGAAATATTGAAAACAATAATTTAAAAGAAGATACAAATAGTATTAATAATGAAAAAGATCCTTCTACTTCTACTACAACAACAACTATTTCTTGATCAACAAATAAAAAAGAAGAAGTTATAATAAAAGACTTTGAAAAAGAACTTGATTCTTTATTTAATATGATTGATGAAAATGCAAAATAATTTAATAGAATTAATTATACAGAAACTTGAAACAAAGGAGGAAATTTCTCCTTTTTTGTTTTTATGAACACAAATTGATAAAGTAAATACTGATGTTTTAAATCTCAGTTTAGAACTTTGTGAAAAACTATGAATAAATAAAAATTTCCTATTTAAATTTGAAAATCCAGAATGAAAAATAAAAGTAAAAGATATTAAACAATTTCTTGAAAAAATATTTATTACTCCTACTTTCAAAGCTCAAATTTTTATAATTGAAAATATCTCAAAAATGACAGAAGAATCTGCAAATTCTTGTCTTAAGGTATTTGAAGAACCTCCTTTTTGAAATATAATATTTTTAACAAGTGAATCAGAATCAAGTATACTTGATACAATTTTAAGCAGATGTACAATAATAAATCTAATAGAAGATTATAACTTTGAAATCAATCAAAATTATTATAATATGATTGATGACTATATTAGAAATATCAATCATGATTTAGCTTCTTATGTTTTCAAGGAAAAGCTAGAAAAAGATAATTATATAAATTTACTTAAAAATTTGATAATTTACTTAAAAGAAAAACTAATATTTATTGATTTAGTAGAAAAAATAAATGAAGATATCAATTGAATACAAAAAAATAATCTACTACCAAAATATGTAGTAGATAAATATATAATAAAAATTAAAAACTATTAAGCTAGCTTTAATTCTTTCTTTTTAAACTTAAATTTTTTTCAACACCCCATGCAATAAATTGCATCGATTTGATTTTCCTTACCACAATGATGGCATATCTTAACTTTTCAGATTTTTGCTTTTTCTTGAGTATGAGCTACATCCATAAAAACAAGTATAGTAATAGATCCTATAATAGCTAGCAATGCAGGTCATAGAAGAATTACAGTACTTCATATAATTTTTCAAGCCACAGTTATAGGATACATATCTCCATATCATACTGTGGCTGCTGTTACTATCCCCCACCATAAAGCTTTTCATATAGAACTAAATTCTGGATTAATTCAAGTTTCAACTTCATATACAAGTGTAGAGACAACAAATATAATTATTGCAAAAAGTAAGAATATAGCTTTATATTCGTCTTTATAATTTTTTAAAGCTTGAACAAATCATAAAGTTATAGGAATATTTCTAAGAAGTCTTAAAACTCTAAAAACCCTCATAGTTCTAAGTATAACAAGAAATTCTAGATTAAAGAAAAACTTGAAAGCTATAGAAAGGAAAAAAGGTAAAAATGAAAGTAAATCAACTATATTTAAAACCGATTTTGAAAATATTTTTTTGTTTTTTGATTTTAAAAAACGATAACAATAATCTAATAAGAAAATAGATGATATAATATAATTTATAATAAATATTTCTAATTCATAAATTGTATGATAAGATTTTATAGATTCTACAATTATAATAATAATTGATACTACAACTAAAAAATCTAGTATAAAATTACCTACTTTTCATGCTTTACTATTTTCATCTTCTAAAAAATTTTCATATTTTTCTTTATCGTAATGAAAAAATCTCTTAGCTTTCTTTAAAAAAGACATAACAATTAATTAACAATTAATAATTATTGTAATTTTATCATACTTTTTTAAATTTTTCCAGAAATTGAAGTCTTTTTAATACTGTAGGATGCGAATAATAGAAAAATTCATAAGCTTTATGTGGTCTCAGGTTTGAAAGATTATTTTGAGACAATTTTTTTAAAGCATTTTGTAAGTATGATGGATCATAATTAATTCAAGCAAATTCATCAGCCTGATACTCATTTTTCCTTGATAAGATATTTCAAACTAAAGATAAAACTATAGATATAGGCATAAAAAGTATAGCAAAAGCAATAAGTCCCATATGAAAACTAGAAACACTAGCTCAGAGCGATAAAGAAACCTGATCTATTTTTAAAGCTAGAGAAAAAAGGTACATCATAAATCAAGTTTGTAAAATACCAAAAACAAGCATTTGGATTGTATGTTTTTTCTTATAGTGTCCAATTTCATGAGCCAAAACTGCTACTATTTCTTTTGTAGTTAAATCCTTAATCAAAGTATCATATAAAACTATTCTTTTTTTAGCTCAAAACCCTGAAAAATAAGCATTAGCTTTTGAGCTTCTCTTACTTCAATCAATTACAAAAATATTATCTATATTAAATCATACTTTTGAAGCAAATTCATTTATCTCTGTTTTAAGCTCTCCATCTTCCAATGGAGTTTGTTTATTGAAAAGTGGAACTATCAAAGTACTGTAAAAAAGCATAAAAAATATAGAGAAAAAACTCAGAATTAACCAAGCAATCCACCAAAAATTATCTCAAAGTTTTTGGTATACAAAAACAAGCAAAGCTAGCAAACTCAGTCAAATAACATAACTCAAAAAAAATGATTTAATCAAATCCAAGAAAAATATTTTTTTTGTGGATTTATTGAAACCAAATTTTTCTTCTATCACAAAAGTTGAATAATAAGAAAATGGGATACTAAAAAGTGTCTGTAAAAATATAATTACAGCGAAAAAAGTCAAAGTCAAAACAAGTGGATTTTCTATATAACTTCTCAAAAAACTATCTAAAAATCCAAATAATCCAAATACCAAAATCAAAATCATAACCACAAATGAAAAAGTAGTAGAAAAAATAGAAAATTTATGTTTTACTTTCTCATACTGTTGAGATTTAATATATTTTTCTTCATCGTAAATTCACTTAACTTCTTCTGGCAGTTCATCTGACCATTTAAGTGTATTTAAATATCCTAAAGTTTTAGTCAGAATAAATTCAAAAACCGTGAAAGATAAAATTATATAAAAAATTGTATTTGCTGTCATAAAAAATATTAAAAAATAAAGTCTTCCTTTATTCTATAGAAGACTTTATTTTTGTAAAAAGATTTTAGTATTTCAAAACATTTACTCAAAGTTCTTTTAGTGCTAGATAAATCTTATTTATAGGAAAAGCTACTACAGAATAATAGTCTCAATTAATTGAATCTATCAAAACCGCTCATTTGTGCATCATCCCAAATGATCCTGCTTTATCCATAGGTTCTCATGTCTCTATATAATCATCTATTTCTTCATCTGTAATAGCACTAAATCTAACTAGAACTTCTGAATAATCATTAATAATTATATTTGTCTTGGTATCAATTACAGCAAATCAAGATATAACTAAAACATCTTTTCAAGAATATGATTTTAGTGTATTTCTTGCATCTTGTTTATTTTTAGGTTTTCATATAAATTTACCATCAAATACTACAAAAGTATCTCAAGAAATAACAATTGCATCATCATATTTTTTTGCTACATCTAGTCCTTTATTAAGAGAAAGAATTTTTGCTAGTTCTCTATGATCGCAAGATAGGCACATATCTTCTTCATAATTACTTTCAACTATTTCAAAATCATTAATTCATATTTGTTTAAGCAAATGTTTTCTTCTTTCAGATTTAGAAGCCAGTATTATTTTTCTTTTTGACATAATAAATATATTTTAAAACATAAAAAAAAATCCTATACAATATATATAAGACTTTTGATTTGTAAAAACTATTTTGTTTTTTTAATAACAACTACTACGGGTAAATTTTGTTACACTACCTGGACCATAATTAGCAACATATATATTTCAAGAACCATCTATTGTTATTCATTGAGGTCTATCTCAGGTAGTTCATAATATAGTTGAAGTTCAAGATGGGGTAATTTTTGTTACAGTATCATCCCCCCAATTGGCAGTATATATATTTCAAATTGAATCTACTGTTATTCAAAAAGGCATATTTCAAGTAGTTCAAAGTGTACTTGAAACTCATGATGGGGTAATTTTTGTTACATTCATTGAACCTTGATTAGCTGTATATATATTTCAAGATAAATCTATTGTTATTCAATAAGGATGTGATCAAGTAGTAGTTCATAGTGTAGTTGAAACTCATGATGGGGTAATTTTCGTTACAGTATATGAAGTCCAATTAGATGTATATATATTTCAAACTTTATCTATAGTAATTCATATAGGATTAATTCAAGTTGTTCATAGTATAGTTGAAACTCATGATGGAGTAATTTTTGACACAGTACCTGAATCATAATTGGCAGTATATACATTTCAAGATAAATCTGATATAATTCACTTAGGAAATCATCAAGTAGTTCAATATGTACTCACTACTCAAGATGGTGTAATCTTTGTTATATTCTTATAATACCGATTAGTTACATATATATTTCAAACTGAATCTGAGGTGATTCAATAAGGAGAAATTGAAGCTGGTGACAATGTACTTACTACTCAAGATGGTGTAATTTTTGTTACATTATATGTGCCATAATTAGGAGTATATATATTTCAAAACGGATCTACTGTTATTTCATAAGGATATGTTCAAGTGGATCAAGGTGTAGATTTAACAAAAGTATAATTACATGTAGTCGCACAAGTAGATCATGTAAATCATACATTACAATTATAATAACAAGAATTAGCTGGATTTATTTTTTGATATTGTGTATCTACTAATAATCATCATGTGTTTGTTATATTTGCATTTGCGGTTACTAAAGTTCAAGTACAACTATATGTTTCTGTTGTAGTTGCTGTTGTACTTGATACTTTTCATGTTATTCATCATACATTATTTATTATATATGCATCTACTAATGCTATTGAAGTTGTTGTATCTGCATTTATTATCTCTGTATAAACTCATTCTCATTGTAGAATTGTTCAATTATAAACACCTTTTAAATTATTTAAAAATATTATTTTATCTGAATCGTTTTCTAGTGAAATACCTGTAGCTCAACTATACACTACTATATCTCATCATGGCACAAACTCAAATCATCAAGTCATTGTATATCATAAATTATTATAACTTGATGGTAGATTTCAATAATTATTGTATACTAATTCTTTATTATTTATTATATCCTGTAAATCTCATTCATTTAGTTTTGTGTTTATTATACTTGGAACTGCTAGTATATAATCTATTCATCATGTACTTACTTTTAATAATTTTTCATTGTATGTTCATTTTATCATCGCTAATGCTCTCTTTTCTGTGGCTGCATTTACTTTTGATATTAGTGATGAAAAATTTGGTTGGTTATTTTCACTTAATAATCATCATCATTCATATATTGATCATATTTGATATTCTACTTTATTATTTGCTACACTATATGTATATTCATTATCTATCAGTGGATCTATTGGCTTCTTACTAAGCCTTGATAAGTTTGTTACTGCATTATCTCATAGTGTTCATTGAGTCCGAGCTAATCATCATTTATATGTTATTTGTTTTCAATTATCTGGTAGTGGATAAAATCATTTTTCTGTTATAAATAATTCTAGGTTCTTTTTTATACTACTTATATCCGCTATTCTCACTCAGTTTCTAGCATCTGTTGTATAGTTTTGGAAACTTATAAAAGCTATTACTCACAAGATAGCTAGAATTGTGATTACTACAATTAGTTCTACTAGTGTGAATCCTCAATTAAGTCTGGACTTTTTAAAGAAGTCCTGACTTTTAAGGTGATTATTTCATGATTTATTATATTCACTCATTAATATTTTTGAACAACAACATTTGTTATTTTTCATAAAACTACGATTTAAAAAATAATAACTGGTAAATTATCAGTTATTATTCGTTTTTATCAAGTTTTATTTATAACTTTGAATTGACTTTATAATCAAAGTAACATTATATATATTTTTATAATTCTGGATAAATAATGTCATGTACCGCTTGATCGTACTTATTTATAAAATCATCAAGCACAGGTCTATCAACTCATTGCATTAGTAACTTTCATTTTACTTGCATAGGATTTAAATAATCCTGAATCGCCATATAATTTTTGTCCATAAAGTTCATTATTAAAAAATAAAATTTTTTAAAGATTCCTTCACTACGGATATAATATACACTTTTTAACAAAAAATGTCAAATTTTTGACTAAAAAATGTGTACAATATCTATTGACGATTTTATGATTTATTGATAAATATACTATTTACTTAAAATATTACTAATTTCTCAACTTGATTGATCTCTAG
Source organism: Candidatus Altimarinota bacterium (assembly GCA_041659565.1). GTDB lineage: Bacteria > Patescibacteriota > Gracilibacteria > BD1-5 > UBA6164 > Altimarinus. Next base: position 14,552 of record JBAZXZ010000002.1, read on the forward strand.
CATCTATCAAAACTTTTGATATATTAGATATTCCAGATGGATATAAATGATGAATCAACATATTTCAATTAAAAACAAAATCTATAGCTTTTCATCATTCTTCCAATAATGCTCAATCTCTCTTAACTTGAAAAGTTATCTCATTTGTAAATTCTTCACTTCAATTCCGTTTCATTGTCTGATTTTTTGTAACTATTACTATATCTCATTCTTTAAAAACAAACTTTCATCAAACTATACTTATATCTCATACAATTTTTTCCAATCATTCTTTCTTTTTGATTTTATTTTTTTCTCAAAGTACAAATTTCATTCAAGGCTTTATTTCTGATCAAGTAAAATCAACAGAACTAAGTGACTCTCTATGTTTTTTCATATACAAAAATATTTAAATAATATTACTTTTTAGGTTTACTAGGAATACCATAATAATCAAGAAGAAATTTTGAGATTGAAGCAAACATATATGCAGAACTTTCTCAACCAAAAGCTGTTGTTCTAGGTCTTTCTATTTTCATTATAATAACAAATTTAGGATCCTCAGCTGGTCCATATCATGCAAATGATCAAACTGTAGATCAAACTCAATCTTCATATCATCATTTGTATGCTATTTGAGCTGTTCAAGTCTTACCAGCTAAATTATATCACTCTACTTTTCAGTTTTTAGCAAATCAATTATCGACACTATCAACAAGCATAGATGTAATTATCTTGGCAGTTGATTCCTTTACAACTCTATGGGTAATCTCAGGTTTAAAAGTAATTACTTTTCAGCTTGGAGTTTTTATTGATTTTATAATATTTGGTTTTACATAAACTCAACCATTAGCAAGTGCACTATAAGCTGCTGCTATTTGGATTGGAGTAGCACTAATTCATAATCAATAAGACATTGTATATAATTGGGCTTTTGACCGTTTTTCATAATTTGGTAAAACTGAAAAAGCTTCTCAATCCAATGTTATATTTGTTGGTTCTCAAAATCAAAAAGCTTGTTGATAATTATAAAGTAATGCTTTTCATATTTTTTGAACAATTCTTATCATTCAAACATTACAAGAAAATATAAGTGCATTATTAAAAGTCTGAAATCATGCACATTGTTTTCATACATTTTTTATCGTGAAAGTATCTATCGTAAGTTCCATATTATCTTGATATCTATCATATCTATTAATTTCTGAAGAATCTAATCATATTGCTACAGTAAATGCTTTCATAATACTTCATGGCTCATATAATCATGTGATAGCATCATTTTGATATACTCAAGCTCCAAAATCATTTTTGTATTTATATTTTACCAAGATTGGATCAGCTACTTCTTCCCTTGTAGCAAGTCTTAATTTCAGTTTTTTTCAATCATAAAAAAATTCTTCTCATAATACTGCATCTTCAACTAATACAACTTTTCATAGTAAATCTGTAGATGGATTTGGATATTTTGCATAAGTTACTTTTTCAAGTTCATATACATCAGCTGGATTATTTAAATCATACCCTGGATATGTAGCCATAGATAATATATCTCAACTTTTGGGGTCCATAACTACTATTGTTCATCTATTCGCCTTAAATCTCTTTACTCATTCTTCAATAGTATCTTCTACTTTTTTTTGTATATTTCTATCCAATGTTAAAGTTATATCAACTCAAGCAGTTATTAAATCATTTGTATTAAAATTGAGAGAATCTATAGTTCTTCACATTATATCTTTTCTAGCATAAATTTTTCAATTATTTCATTTTAATTGCTCATTAAAATATCATTCAATTCCATAATTTCACTTTCAATTTCAATCTATAAATCATATAACTCAAGATGCTAGAGATTTTTCTGGATAGTACCTGCTTGGATTTCAAGTCAAAATAATAAATCCTCAAATAGAATCCTCCCCGTCTAGAACTCACTTTTTAATAGCATCTTTTTCTTCTTCTATATATTTTTTTACATCATCTGATAAAGAAATATTTAATTTATTTACAATTGGAATGTATCTTACTATTCTTTTTTTAAGTAAATCTTGTAATTCTGTATTATCATAAGTAAAAAATTGTTTCAGTTTTAATGCAGTTTCTTTTACATCAATTATTTCTTCTGGATTTGCATATATATTTAATCAATTTATATATATTCCAGTCAGCTTAAGTAAACCTAGTTTATCTATTTTTTCTTGCTCTAAATTTTCTCATATAACAACATTTGTAACTTTTGTTTTACTAAGCTTATTTTGTATTTCTTTAAGTATTAAATCTTTTATATAATTTTCTTCAAATTTAAAATCTGGGATTTCCAAAACTTTTAAAAATTTAAGCATATTATTATAACAATCATCTCAAGCTTTAATTTGACATAATTGTTTATAAACTATGTCTTTTAAAAATATAGATAATCTTCCTTTATCTCATACAACTTCAGGATCTATAGCTAAATCATTTAAACTAAGAGAAGTAGCCAAAATTGTTGGACTAGAATTTGTTGATGCATAAATTGTCCCTCTATTTACTGGAATAACAATCTTTCAAAGTTGTTGTTTATCAGCCAATTTCTTATAATAATCATAATTTACAACAGTATAAGAAAAAATTTTAAACACTATAATAAGTCAACACAATATAAAAAAAGCTAGTAAAAAATACTCTCTTGGGTATTTATCAAAGAATTTTAATATTTTATTTAGATAATTATTATAGTTTTTGTGCATAAGGAAAGGTTAAGAGTTTAATAGCTTTCTAAATTTCTCTGGAATTAAGCTTTCTTCATTATATAGCTTAAAAAGTTTTGTTTCTAAATCAGTAAAAAATAGTTCATCAAATCTAATTTTCACTTCTTTTTCAAAAATAGAAAGTATGTAAGGTATCTGTTTTTCTTCTTTTTTTAAATTATTTAATACTTCGTTCATCGCATAAATTACCTCTTCTTTTTCACCTACACACTCAAAAGGTTTGATTCATTGTATTCATAAAAGTTCCAGAAACAAATTTTCTAAAGTTTTATCTTCATACAATTCTTTCCCAAATATTTGTAAAACTTCCAAATCTGTAATAAAAGGTCTCAAAATAGCATATACAAAGGCACATTTAGGACAAGAGTTACACCAAAAAGAGTTTCAAGTTAAGAATTGTCATTGCGAGTTTAGTGATTGTCATTCCTGACTTAGGGATTGTCATTCCGGATTTAGTCCGGAATCAATAAAACTGTTTTGACCTTTTAATGATTCTGAAACAAGTTCAGAATGACAACATAACTGCACTTTATTTTCATACTTATTATTACCACTTTTTATTTTAAAATTCCTATTACAGCTACTAAACACTCCAAAATATTTTTTTCATATTTTAGAAAATATTTCAGCTATTTTGATTTCATACATTCATCTCAAAAGTGAAAAATATGTTAATTTTGAAGTTAGATTTCTATCTACATAATCTGCCAAATCTTGTTCAAATTCTAGACTTTTAGAGTATTGGTGATTGATTTTTAAGTCTCAAATCATTGCATTCCCAACATTTGCTGATTTTTCATTACTCAAGATTATATATTTATAATCGTATAAATATGCTGTAGTAAGTAAAGCAAAACTAATAATTCAAGTAATTGGAACATGTCAATTATAATACCCATGTTCATTTAGTCTAAAAAGATTTTCATCTAATTTTCTTTTAATTAAAATCACATCTTTTCACATAATATTTAAACAGTTTTCTTTTATAATATCTATTTTTCAAAAGACAATTGGAGTAAAAGCAAAATCATTTTTCAAAAGAAGTTCAGCACTCACAACACTATCTTTTCATCATCAAATTGGTAAAAGTATATTTTCACTTCCATTAAAATCTATTTTATTATATTGTTTTTCACTTGCATTTACAAAGTTGAAAAGTCAATTTGGGGATAATTCATTTTTATATAAAAATTCTCAAAGTCAGTTTCTATAAAATTTTTGCCAAAACACAATATCTTCATCACTCAAAAATCAAGATTTCAATATCAATTCCTTTGTAGGATAAAGTTTGTAATAACTAATTCATAAAGCTAAAGATAAAGAAAACAAGAAATTATTTAAGATTTTTTCATCGAAATCATTTCTCACACTCAAAAAATCTGAAGAAAAATCAATTTCTTCAGTAAAATTTTCTGTATTATCAAATTTATAAAAAAACTTTGCTTTTAAAGAATTTTTATCAAACTCAAATCACTCAAAATAAAATCTCTCAAACTTTTGCATAAAAAAAATCACTTAAAATAACTTTAAATGATTTTATGTAAAAGTTTGAGAAAATCAAATTACTATAAAACTTATTTTTTTATTTAAGGCTTATCTTTTTGGTTAACTATTTGAAGTGTTTTATTAGCTGCTTCAATTTGTTCAGGGTACAAAAATTGTTGATTCAAAATTTCTTTAGTATATTTATCAATCCAATCAATTATATCATTTTTACTTACATATTCTCAACCTTCTTTTAGATTCACTATTCTAAAATTTGATTCTCATTTACTTATTTTTTTATTAAAATTATTATTGTCTATAAATTCTATTTTTTTTATAGCTTCTTCTACACTTATTTCTCAGTTTGATAATTTAATTTTTATAGAATTTAGTAAGTCAAAAATCTTATTTATAATTACTCTTAAATCATTTTTTTCTTTTTTTTCATCATTTCAACTACCTTGATCATCCAACCTTTCATTTTTTTCATCTTTATTATCTTGATTATCTAATATTAATCTTTCAGTAAATCTTCAATTATATAAAAAAAGAGCATTAAAAATAATTTCATCAATATTTTTTGCTAGTCATAATTTATCTTTACTTTTTACTATCAAATATTTTAAATATTTAGCTGCAACTTTTGCTGATAATTCTGGATCATTTAAAATATAATTTATCATTTTATCTTTAGGTAATTCTTTATCCTTATACTTTTTTCAATTCTTTTTTGTATTATTTTTTATTTTATTTGTTGCTTCTTTCAATATTTCATCATCAATATAAATTTCTGCAGTGGAAGAAAGTATCTGAAACCGTCATATTGCTCAAGACTCACTTTTCTTATTTGGATTTGCACTTGACTCTACAAAACTTAATATATATAATTTTTCAGCATTATCTTCTCATATTTCTGGTCATAATTCTTTTCTAAATATTTTTTTCCATTTAAGTTCATTATCTTTTAAATTTTTTATAATTTGCTCTTTATTAGTTCAATTAAACTCTTCTAAAAATGCTATAGTATATCACTTTTTTATGATATCACTCATAGTTTCCATATCTATTTCTCATTCTTTAATAGCATTTCTCAATATAATTAATAATTCTGGATTACTTATATTAGACCTATCATTTATTGTTGTAACTCATACACTTCATAAATAAGTATATAATAATTTTTCATTAAATTCATCTTTGAATTTTTCTAATTTTTGTAAAAATTTTACTCTATTTACTTGTCATATAAAATCACCATCATTATTATAAATAAGTAATTGTGTTATCTTTTTATTTACATTTTCTCTTGTACTTTTTATATTTGAAATATTTATTATTTCTGATATCTTATATAATTCATCTACATTCACATAACCTTCTAATTCTTGTATATTGATTTTAATTTCATCAATATTTAATTTTTCATTAATAGCTTTTAAATTCTCTATTTGATCTCTAGCATTTTTAAATAATGTATCTATTTCTTCATAGTTTTTTACTGTAGTTGAAGAAATAATTTTTTTTATATTTAAAATTTTTTCATTTAAAATTTTAATAGTTTTATTTGCTAATAAATCTTTTAAATTCTGAATTGTTATTTTTTCCTCTTTATTTGTATATTTTGTGACTATTTTATCTCTATATTCTTCTAAATTTTGAATAAATAATAATATATTTTTTATATCTTCCGGAGTTGATTTTGAATCAATTCTATTTATCTTTTCAATTATATCATCTGTTTTTTTTATATCTATCTCATAAATTTTTTTTAATTTCATTTTTCATAAATCTATTGAAATTTTTTCTCATCATATAAGTAAAACTTTTATCTTTACATCATCTATATTTTTAAATTTTTCCAAAACTTTGACTATTGTTAATTCAATTAAATCTTGTATCTCTTTTTCTTTCAATATAATTCACTTCTTATTATCTAGATTTTCTAGTCATTCTTTATCTTTATTTTTTTCTTTATAATCAATATAATTAACTGTTAAAATATCATAAAATTTAGTCATAAATTCAGTTTCTCTAATGGAATTTAAAACTCAATCAAATTTTACATATTTTTCTATATAATCTCTAATTGTCATTTTTCAAATTATATCGATAGTATCTTTTCTTTTATTTATTTCTTGTCCTATTATACCTTTAATAGAATCATTTTCTTTTCATATAGGTGATATATTTTCTGTTAAATTATTTAATTTTAAAAATTCTATCTTAAGTTTATCCTGAGTTTCCTTAGTTATATTCCTAGATTCTAAATCTAAATATTGTTTCTGTAATTTTTTTAGTTCATTAATTTGATTTCTGATAACTTGTGATTTTAGATAATCATCTTGTTTTGTATTTTGTAATTCTTTTTCAAGCACCAAAATAGAATCTTCTATATTTGAAGATTTATGGGTAACTTGTGAATCTTTACTGGTATAAATTTTATCTTTATTTTGTTCTTCTTCTCAAACCATAAATTATTTTATGAATTATCTTATAAATTTTAGCATATTTTTCATAAAAATACAAAATTAAGAGCAAAATAATGTAGTTCTATCACAATATTTTAAAATATTCAAACTTCTTTGTTTTTTCTATTTTTTTGTCAAAATTAAGTACTTTTTAACAATTTCTAGGCGAAAAAGCCTAGTTTTTAACATTTTTTGAACTAAATTGTTCTATTTTTTGTAGCAATTTTAGTTTTTTTACATACACTAAATAAACAATAACTAATAAACTATTATTTCCTTTTTAAAATAAAAAAATATGGAATTATTTGTAATAAAAAACAGACTCTGAGATATCGTGGATTTTGATAAATCAAAGATAAAAAATGCTATTTTAAAAGCTTTTGAAGCTTGTGGAGATAGTAATTTAGATTTGATTGATAAAATTGTTGAAAATACATTAAAAGATTTAAAAAGTTGTGAAGCAGATGATATTTTATGTATAGAAGATATCCAAAACTCTGTAGAAAAAAATCTTATGGAGGCTTGAAAATTTGAAGTAGCTAAAGCTTATATAATTTATAGAAATTCAAGAACCAGAGAAAGAGAAAAACAAAAAGAAAAACTTGAAAAAAAATTATCAACTCATTCTCTAAAAGTTACTAAATCAGATTGAACAAAACAAGTTTTTGAGATTGGAAAAATCAAATCAATGTACAAAAGAATAGTAAATTGATTAGAAAAAACTTGCAAGTTTGAAGAAATAGAAAAAGTCTTGAAGAACTATATCGTTGATGGAATCAAAACCTCAGATATCATAAAAATGCTAGTTAAAGCAAGTATTGATCTAATTAGTATAGAAAATAGTGATTGGCAATTTATAGCTAGTAGATTTATGACTTTGGATCTTTATAAAGAAGCAACAAAAAATAGAAACATAATAATTGATGATATCTACACAGGTAAAACTTATAAAAATTTATTTGATGAATATATAAAGCTTTGATATTATTTCAAAGATTTTTACAAATATTATTCAAAAGAAGATATCAAAAAAGCCTGAGAATATATCAAAAAAGATAGAGATTTTGAGTACAATTATACAACTATTTTTATGATGAGAAAAAGATATCTATTAAACCCAAACAAAGTAATCAAAGAACTTCCTCAAGAAATGTATATGAGTGTAGCACTATTTTTAGCAATTCCTGAAAAAGATGAGAATAGATTTGAGGTTGCAAAAAAGATTTATGATGCTTGTTCACTTCAAAAATTATCTCTTCCTACTCCGACACTACTAAACGCAAGAACAAATTATAACCAACTTTCAAGTTGTTTTAAACTCAATATAGATGATGATTTGAGATCAATCTATCACAATATAGAAAATATGGCTCAAATCTCAAAATTTGGAGGTTGAATTTGAGTATATCTATGAAATATTAGATCTAAATGAGCATCAATTAGAGGTGTAAAATGAGCTTCTGGATGAGTTAATCCATGGATTAAAGTAATCAATGATACTGCAATTGCAGTAAATCAACTAGGAGCTAGGATGTGATCTATAAGTGTCACTCTAGATATTTGGCACAGAGATATATATGATTTTCTTGATTTACAAACTGAAACTGGTGATATAAGAAGAAAAGCATTTGATGTATTCCCTGCCGTTTCTATTCCTGATATATTTATGGAAAGACTGAAAAATAATCAGGATTTCACACTTTTTGACCCAAAAGAAGTTACAGAAAAAACAGGTAAAAAAATGCAGGATTATTATTGAGAAGAATTTACTAAATTTTATATAGAACTTGAAAATAGAACTGATTTAGAATTAGCTGAAAAAGTAAATGCAAAAGATTTATTTAAAAAATTTCTAAAAGTAGTCGTTGAAACTGGTATGCCTTATACTTTTTTCAGAGATACAGTAAACAAAGCAAATCCAAATAAACATGCTTGAATGGTTTATTCTAGCCAACTTTGTGTAGAGATATGTCAAAATACTAAAGCTTCAAAATTTATAGAAGAAGAAATAGAAGATGGAAAAATAGTTATCAAATATGAGCCTGGGGATTCTGTAGTTTGTAATCTAGCATCTATAAATGTAGCAAAAGTAAATACTCCTAAAGAGATAAATAAAGTTATCCCAATAGCAATGAGAATACTTGATAATGTAATTTCACTAAACTATTATCCTATCAAAGAAGCTGAATTAACAGCCAAAAAATATAGATCAGTAGGACTTTGATTTTTATGACTTGCTGAACATTTAGCAGTTTCAAAACTTAATTATGATAGTTTAGAGGCCAGAGAATACACAGATAAATTATTTGAAAAGTATGCTTATGCAACTATCAAAGCATCAAATGAATTAGCTCGTGAAAGATGAACTTATCCAGTTTATGAATGAAGTGATTGGTCAAAATGAATACTTTTAAACAAAGATGCAAATTGGTATAAAGCAAATTCTTCTATGAGTGAAGATTGGCTTAAACTAATTGATGATGTAAAAAAGCATTGAGTTAGATTTGCTTATCACCTTGCACCTGCTCCAAATACTTCAACTTCACTTGTAGTATGATCAACAGCTTCAATATTACCAATATATAAAAAGTATTTTGTTGAAACAAATAAATTTGCTTCAACTGTAAATGTAGCTCCAAAACTTACTCCAGAGAATTTCTGGTACTACAAAGAATATGTACATATGAATATGAATGATGTAATTGATATGGTATCGGTAATCTATAAATGGATTGACCAAAGTGTAAGTTTTGAATGGATAATAAATCCCGAGAAAGTAAGTCCTGCCGAACTTTACAGCTACTACATAAAAACTTGGGAAGCAAAGATTAAGACTATTTATTATGTAAGAAGTATGAGTCTAGAAGTTAAAGAATGCATGAGTTGTAGTGGGTAAGATATTATTAATTAATTAAAATTTTATGGAAAATAATGAATTTAAAAGAAAAATAGCTTTAGTAAAAGAAAAAGATAATGAAATTTGAAGTAGACTAGCAGATTATGAATGAAATGTTTTATCTATTATTAGTGAACCTGATTTTTTTATAGAAGGATGAATCCTTACTATAGAAGAGTTTAATCAAAAAAGACAAGACTATAAAAAAGTAATTAAACAAATATTAGAACTTTGTATAGATGAAATAATTATAAAGTTAGAACAAAATATACCAACAGATGGTTGAACTGATGCAAATATAAAATCTATAAATAAAGCTTTTTGAGATGATTATATTACATCTAGTATTTGAATTACTGTTGATAAATCCAATGCAACAACTTGACGTGATCAAGTATTAGCTCCTATTCCCTATATTTGAACTCAAAGAAGACCTGAAGAAATAACTCAGGCCAAAGTATACAAATATATAAATAAAGTAAGAAATTTTTTATGACTTCCTACAATACTACCATCTACACCTTTTTATAAAAAATAATTTTTAATTAATTTTTAGTATGACAAAAATAACTGCAAATCCATTATTTAACCCTGCTTGAGATGACTTGGTTGAAAATAGAACTATAATCAAGTGAAATACTACTGGTTTATTCCAGCTTAATAATACAAAATATAATTGGGCAAAAAGTCTTTATCAAGTTATGATAGGTAATTTTTGGGTTCCTGAAAAAGTAAGTTGACTTGGTGAAGATAGTGTATCATTTAAAAAAGATTTAAGCGAATGAGAACAAAGAGCTTATAAATGAATTTTATCTTTTTTGATATTTTTAGATAGTATACAAACTGTTAATTTACCAAATTTTAATGAATATATAACTGCTCCTGAGGTAAACTTGATTATGTCAATTCAAGCTTACCAAGAAGCTATACATTCTCAAAGTTATGCAACTATTTTAGAAAGTGTTGTTGATTCAAAAGTAAGAGATGAAATTTACTATTTTTGGAGAGATGATGAAATACTTCTTGAGAGAAATAAATTTATTGGATGAATTTACCAAGATTTTATAGATAATCCAAGTGAAAAAAACTTATTTAGATGAATTGTGGGAAATTATTTACTTGAATGACTTTATTTTTATAACTGATTTGCATTTTTTGATACCTTAGCAGATCAATGAAAAATGGTTGCAACAGATAGGATGATAAATTATATAAGAAGAGATGAACTAACTCATGTGACTTTGTTTGCAAATATAATTAGAGAGATAAAAAGAGAATTTCCAAGCATTTATGATGAAAAAATGCTTATTGAAATGATGACTCTAGCAGTAGAACAAGAAGTAAAATGGAGTAAGCATATAATTGCTTGAAGTATAATTGGAATGAGTGATATAAATATAGAAAATTATACAAAATACCTAGCAAACCAAAGGTTAATTTTGCTTTGAATAACTCCAATGTATCCTGAAATTATTTCAAATCCTTTTAAGCACTTGGATAGACTTCAAGATAATAATAGTGAGAAATGAAACTTTTTTGAATCAACAGTTACAAATTATACTCAATCAAGCTCTATGAAATGAGGTTGGGATTTTTAGTGAAATTTATTTTTTAATTATTCATTTTTCTTCATCTAAATAATATTCTCAATTTTTGTCTGAAAAATTATTGTTTTCTTTTGATTCTAAAGTTGAGATATCAAAAGAATGTTTAAATGTTTTTAATTCTCAATTATTATTTGCAAAAAATAATGTATATTTATCAATCGCCATATTTCAATTTATTACCTTATATGAATCATAATCTCATTTAAATTTTCCTACATATCAATTACCATATCAAAAAGAAGTAATATATAAATTATTTTTGTCTTTTGCAAATACTGTATATATTATCAGTCAATTTTGAAATTCTTTTTCATGATTTTCATCATTTATAATTGAAAAAGTATCTTTATCTCATATTTCCATTTCATTACCTTGATAATAATATTTTCAATCAAATATACACACTCAATCTGATAATATTTTCAGATTTTTTGTAACTTCTCATATTTTAGATGAATTTGTATAATAATTATCTTTATCTTTATAATATCAAGTTCAGAATTTTTCAAATGTATTTCAATCTATTTGAAATAATTTTTCTCAATAATTAACAAATGCATGTTGATCTGCTATTACATAATTATCTCAAATTAATATATCTCCGACATACTTATATGATAAATAATCATCTACCTTAAAAGAAAAATTCCCTGCTTCAGGCCATCAATTATAGCTTTGATACATATTATTTTTATCAATAATAGTTACATTTTCACCATATGAACTTAACAATCTTATTGTATTCAAATTAAATTGAGTGATATTTCATGTTCAAAATAATATTTTATGAGCAAAAGCCTTAATAAAAGATAAATTTAAGTTTAAATCAACAGTTTTTGTTTCTCATGACATATAATTTAATCTTATCTTGTAAGGAATAGTACAATAATTATTAAAGTTTTTATCAATTGTATATTTAAATGATGAATTTCATATCTTGAAACTTTTCAGACTATACCAATTTGAATCATAAGTATCTAGGAAATTATCTTTACAAGAAAGAATTTCTATTGAACTTACATCACTAGGTATATTTTCTCAAATTAATTCATATTTATTTGAATTAATTGTTTTTAAATTAAAATCAATTCAATAGAAATCTGTTTTGTTTTCTTTAAATAATACATTATCTTTTCATTCTTGATAACTCTCAAAATAATCAAAAGAGTTTGCAATAACTAAAAATATAAATCATCTTTTTGCTTGTAAACCTCAATCAGTTTTATCATCTATAATAAGTCATAAATCTTTTGCTGTATCTAAATAATCTTTCCCCCAATCTCAAGTATTATACTTTTTTTCAATCTTTTTTGCTTTAAAAATAAGTTTTAACACTTCATTAACTGTTATATTATCATCTGGTCTAAAATTATCTTGTGATTCAATAAATTTAGTAGCTAGTGCTGTTTCAATATATTTACATCACCAGTCATTAATAACATCTTTAAATTTTAATTCACATTTATTTCAATCAATTGTCTTTTTATATTCTGTATTAAATCAATCATATTCAACATTAATTAAATTTTCTCTTGCTAAATTTATAATTACTTTCATAACTTCTTTTCTTGATATATTATCGTTTATTCTATATTCATTTGTAGAACCTGAAAAATCTGATATATATGACTTAGATGCTAAAAAATTTGATGCATTTATTTGTTCTGATTCACTTAAAGCTGAAACTGAATTTAAAGTTAAAAGAATTGAAAAGATAATTAAAAATGGTTTTTTCATAAAATTTAAATTAATAAATAACTACTTTAGTATACATAAATCTTAAATAATTCAAATACAATTTAAACTAATTACACTCAATCAAGTTCTATGAAATGAGGTTCTGGATTTTTAGATTATTTACTTAAAAATATTGACTTTTAAATATCTTATTTATACTATATAGTATACTTATTATTTTTTTATTAGGATGGCTATAGTAAAAACAACAACTTTATGAGATTTAGATGAAAAATGAATTAAAGATTTTTTATATCTATCTACATGTGATTTTCCTCCAGAAAAAAGAATGAATTTTAAAACAGAGCAGATTATTGATTTGATTAAAAATAGATTATTGAGGATATTTTATATAGAAGAAGAATGAAATATGATTTTTCAAATGGTTTCTGAACCAATTTCTTGATATTGATTAGATTGAAAAGTCGTACTATGAAATTTAAGAGGAATTAAAAATGGCCCTTCATACTTAGGAGAAATTATTAATAAAATGCATGAATTTTATGATACAATTTATCTAGAAACACCAAGAATCCCTACAATAAAAATATCTTTGGAAAATTGATACATTCCAGTTACCAATAAAGAAGAAATTCAAAATACTCTGTATAGGTTTATAGATTGAAAAAATTCAAAAATGATATCATTTAATGAAACAACTTGAAAATTTTCTCGTAAATATTGATTTAAATGAGAATTACCTGTTCAAGAAAAACTATTACTAAAGCATAAATAAAATGTGACAATTTTACAAAACCTTCAATTTAGTATACAATTAAATTAAATGTTTATTTTTTGTATAAAAATTACTAATGAATAAAAAATATCTAATTATAACAGCAAGTTATTGAGATTGACATAATGCTGCCAAAAATGGAATCAAAAACTACCTTGAAGAAAAATGAGATATAGTTCAAGTATTTGATTATTTTGCAGATATGATTGAAGCAAAAGAATTTACTCAAAGTTTTTATAAATTTTGTTCTGAAAGATACCCTATACTTCGGAAATCAATATATAAAATGTTGTTATTTCATACAAGTCAAAAAATCTTTAAAAAATATTTTACTTCAAAATATTCAAAAGGTTTTAATAAAATAATTAATGATTTTAATCCTGATTATATTATATCCGTATTTCCTTATTCCCAATATTTTGTATGACATTATAAGGAAAATCATAATTTACATTTTAAGCATTGAGTTTTAGTAACAGATTCTGCGATTCATTTATCTTGGTACTTTGAAGATAAATATATAGATAAATTTTTTGTTATTGATGATAATACCAAAGATTCTCTAATAAAAAAATTACCTCATAGAAAAGATGATATAATTACAACTTTTTTTCCTATAGAAAACAAGTATTTTGTAGATAAAGAAAAATTAAATAATAAAACAATAACTATTTTATTAACTTGATTTACATATGAATTTTCTAAAAGACTATTAGATAGACTCTCTTTAGAAAAATTTTATGAAAAAATAATTATAATAAAATGAAGAAATGATTATGTATACAATAAACTTGAAAATGAAGTAAAAAATGAAAAATTTGAATATACAACTTACTTAAAGATCAAAGAAGAATTAAAAAATATAGATATATTTATCTCTAAACCTGGTTGAGCTCTAGTTTCTGAATGTGTTGCACAAGACACTTATATGATAACTCCTTTTTATATTGAAGGACAAGAAAAAGAAAATATAGATTTTTTAGAGAGAAATAATCTATGATTTCATACTGTAAGTACACATAAGATAATAGAATTTCTAAAAGAATGATACAAAAATATAAATCTTCTAAATTTCAAAAAAATCAAAAATAAAAATGCTATTAAAGATATTATAGACAATTTAAAATAATTAAATCCATTTTTTCATTTTACAAAAATAACTTTTATCATATAATTCTAACAATTCTATATTATCACAATTACAAATGAAACTAATCATACAAATACCCTGTTTAAATGAGGAAAAAACTCTACCTCTTGTTTTAGCTGAAATACCTAAAAAAATTGATTGAATTGATATAATTGAGACTATGATAATTGATGATTGATCAACAGATAATACTATAGAAGTTGCAAAAAAACTATGAGTAAATCATATAGTCAAACATATATGAAATAAATGACTTTGAGTCGCTTTTAAATCTGGTCAAGAAAAAGCTTTAGAACTGGGAGCTGATATACTTGTAAATACTGATTGAGATAATCAATATCCTGGAGTTTATATTGCAGATTTAGTAAAACCAATTCTAGAATGAAAAGCTCAAATTGTTATTTGAGATAGACAAACAAATAAAATAAATCACTTTTCTTTAGTAAAAAAAATATTTCAATATCTATGAAGTGGTTTGGTTAGATTTCTTTCTGAAACTAAAGTATCTGATACAGTAAGCGGATTTAGAGCATACAGTAGAGAATCTCTTTTACAATTAAATGTATCTTCAAGATTTAGTTATGTACTTGATACTATAGTTCAAGCCTGAGCGAAATGATTAAAAATAGAAAGTATCAAGATAACAACAAATGCTCCTACACGAAAATCTAGACTTTTTAAATCTATATGGCAACATATGAGAAAATCTCTAATTAACCTTTTTAGAGTTTATTCTATGTATAATCCAATTAAGATATTTTCACTTTTTGCTGCTCCTTTTTTGATAGTTTGAATTATCTGAATTACTAGATTTTTATATTTTTATTACTTAAATCCTATAAATACTTGAAAAGTTCAATCTCTTATACTTTCTTGAGTATTTCTTATGATTGCAATACAATTTTTTGCACTTTGAATTATCTGAGATCTAATCTCAAAAAATAGAAAATTAGCAGAAGATAATTTGTATTTTACGAAAAACATGTATTACAAAAAGAGTAAATAAATTATTTTATTCACTCTTTTTGTATACTTATTATTATTTATTTTCCTAAAATATCACTAAGTTGTTCTTTTAATTTATTTTGTAAGTACATTCATTTAAAATATAAATCTTCATTTTCAAGTTTTGCATGTACTAAATTGGCTTGCTGTATGCTAATAAAAATAGATTTAGCAGTTTCAAATTCTTTAATACCTTTGTTATTTATATCAGATCACTCCAGTAATTCAATTATACTACTTAAATATAGATTAAATTCTCAATGTTGATTTTTCATAACAATATCATTTACTAAACTATTTATGACTTCAAAATTGTCAGATAAATTAATTAACTTATCTGTATATATTCTTTCATATTTTAAAATTACAGGAAAAACTACTAAATCTTCTTTTGTTACATGTTTTAAAACTTCCGTTTTAAATTGATAAAACAATTCTTGTAAATTAACTAATTCAGGATAATTTTTTGTATGATTTATAATAATTGATGCAACTAATAAATCTAATTTTTGTAGATTTTTTCTTACTGGTTCATGAAATGTCTTAGTAATATATTTTACTAGTCAAGTTAATGACATATTTTCTACATTTTTTGTAAACATATTTAATATTATATATAATAAAATCTTGCCTTAATTTTAACATAATTTAAATAATAATACAAATTTATGTATAAAAGTAAAAATTTAACTTGACAAAAACACTTTTAAAAACAAAATATAAAAAATAAGTTATTATTCATATTTTATGTTTCAGAAACTCATTTCTTCGATCTTAATTCTTACTATACTATTTTCTGATTTTTCAATCATTTTTGCTGATGAAACAGGAGAAATAATTAATATTCCAACAGAACTTACAGAATCATGAACTACAAATTCAACTACTCCTATAGAAAACCTAAATCCAATTCCTGACATAATAATCACTTTTCAAAGCCCTAGTTATCTAACTGATAAAGACTTAATTCAAGATACATACCATTGTGATATTTCAAAATCTGAATGTAAAATAAATTTTGATTTATCTGATACTTTTTGATGATATGTACCTGCAAAATTTGCTTGTCTAAATAACTTTTCTTTTACTACTTGAGAAGAAAATAAATGTAATCCAAATACTATAATATTCCCTGTTTGAACTTATTCAATAAATTTTAAGATTTATGAGAAGGATAATCCTAACAATTTCAAAGAAAAAAGTATTATAATAGTTAATGAAACTAATTCCTGATGAGATCCTGAAACAAGTTCAGGATGACAACTATTAACAAATACTTGAAATACTTTAATAGATTCCGGATCAAGTCCGGAATGACAAAGTGGAAGTTCAGGATGACAACAAGAAACAAATACATGAAATATAGATTCTGGGACTTGAGAATTATCTGAGAGTTGAAGTAGTATTATAGATCCTGAAACGAGTTCAGGATGACAAATTGGGAGTTCAGGATGATTAGTTGATGTGGCTGAATGACAAAATAATTCAATTGAAATCCCGAATGTATATATAGAAATTCAAAGCTGACTTGAATTTGTTGATTGAAATTATAAATGCACAAATACAGATTGTAAGATAAATCTAAACCTGGAAAATTTATTTACTTGAAGTTATGATATATCAAAATATACTTGTTTATGGGATTTTTGATCTGGTACTTTTACAACTCTAGATACTGATAAAAAATGTAATCCTGGTTATGTGAATTATGGAACTTGAACTTTCAATATTGAAGCAAAAATAAACGAAAAAAATAATCCTGCAAACTTCAAAACTTGAAATTTGGTTTTTTATAATTGAGAATTACAAATTTCAATTAATTCTTGAACTTGAGAATTATCTGAGAGTTGAAGTAGTTTTATAGATCCTGAAACAAGTTCAGGATGACAAAGTGGGGGGTCAGGATGACAAAGTGGGGGTTCAGTATGACAATCCAACACTGGTACCAGTTCCTTTTTATTGGAAATAGTATCTAATAATTTAGAAATCCCAAATGTAGATATAGAAATTCAAAGTTGACTTGAATTTATAAATTGAAGTTATAAATGTAAAAATACAGATTGTAAAATAAATTTAAATCTGGAGAACTTATTTACATGAGTTTATGATGTATCAAATTATACCTGTTTATGGAATTTTTGATCTGGTACTTTTACAATTCTAGATACTGATAAAAAATGTAATCCTTGATATGTAAATTATGGAATTTGAAATTTTAATATAGAAGCAAGAATAAGCGAAAAGGATAATGTTACAAACTTTAAAACTTGAAATCTAAGTTTTGAAAATGAAATAAGCCTAATTCAAGCAAGTTCAAGTTCTTCAACAACAACTTCTTTATGAAATAACTTCACAGAAACAAAAAAAGAAATAATTATGCAATCATGAGCCTCAAAAATATGAGAAAATACTTATAAATGCTATGATGAAAAATGTAAAATTAATTTAGATTACAATAATACCTCAAATGAAACTTGTTTTTGGGATTTTTGATGATGAATTTATAAAGAAACCTATACTACAAGCTGTAATCCATCTTTTGTTTATTATTATTCTTGAAATTATAAAATAAGATTAAATATATATAAAAACTGAATATTTAGCGAAGAAAAAAGTATAACTCTTACAAATAATTTTCTTGATAATGCAAAAATATATAATTTCCCCCCTACTGCAAAGATAAAATTACAATGAACAATCTGAAAAAACAAAGAACTTGTTTGAAATAAACTTATTTGTAAAAATACTACAGAATGTTCAGTTAATTTTGATTGAAGTGAATCAAATGATCCAAATAATGATAAATTAGAATATTTTTGGGATTTTTGAAACTGACAATTTGAAGAAAAAGCTAATCCAAAAACAGTTAAGTATACTCCTTGAAAATATAAAGTTAAATTAAAAGTTATTGATAAATTTTGAAAATATAGTGAAGATTATTTTTTTGTTGAAGTTTATGAGAAAGAACAAGAAGTCTTAAAAATAAATGAAAATATAGCAAAATACATAAAAATAATTGAAGCTCTACCAAATCCAGTTTGAAAAGAAGATAATGAACGGATAAAAATCAAAAATGATTCTATAAATTTTACAAATATCAAATGACTTGAAATAGATGATAAAATCTGAGAAGGAAGCAAAGTTTATACTATCAAAGATGATTTTTATCTACTTCCTTATCAGGAAAAAAAGCTGTATAAAGTAGAAACTAAACTGAATTTAAATAATAGTTTTGATGAAGTAAACTTAATTTATAATAATACAATTATTGATTCTCTAGTTTGGAATTATGAAGTTCCTGAATGATTTGTAGTAAAAAAAGAATTAAGAGAAAAAGTAAAAATCCTAAATGTAATTGATTGAGATACAATAGTTATACAATTTAAAGATGGAACAAAAGAACATCTTAGATTAATTTGAGTTGATACTCCCGAGACAAAACACCCAAAAAAAGCTGTTGAAAAATTTTGACTTGAAGCTTCAAATTATACAAAAAGTATGTTAAATTGAAAAGAAATAGAACTAGAATTAGACTCTGACAATTATAGAGATAAATATGGTAGATTACTTGGATATGTGTGGATTGATAATATAATTTTCAACAAACTACTTATAGAAAAATGATATGGAAGAGCTTACTTATACTTCTCTTTTAAATATAGTGCAGAATTTGCAAAAGCAGAAAATGAGGCAAAAAAACTAAAATTATGAATTTGGTGAGATGATGAAGTGAAAAAAGAAATGCAATTATTAGAAAAACTTGAAAAAGATCAAATTCTAGAAAATGAAAAATTTGATAAAAAATTATGATTTGAAAAAATTATGACAAATATCTCAAATTTGTTTGATAGAGATAATTACAGAGAACTAATTCTAAATAAAAATTTCTTCAGTTATTTTAATCTATGAATGAATCAAAAAGAAATACAAAAGGAAAATTTAGAAGAATTTGATTTACTTTTAAGTGACTTACTTAAATCAGATAAAAAGACAGCTAAATCTGATATAAAAAAAGAAAAAATATTAAGTTATAAAACTTCTAAATTGAAATCATGATTAAAAATAACCTGAGTTACTTTTCCAGATTCATTAGTTACTCTAAATTTTCTAGAATTAAAACTTGAAACCAAATCAAATGAAATCTGAAATTATACTTTTTTAATAACTGATAATTTAAAAGTTGGAGATTATGAATTACAATTTTTAGTCTCAAATTGATGACAAGATTACCCATACTTAGCTCCAAGAAATATAAATCTATCAAAAGATTATATTTTCTGAGTACAAGACTATAAATTAAAACAATTAAACAAAAAAGTAAAAAAGAAGAAAGCAAAAAAAACTAAAAAGAAAAAATTAGTAGCAAAAAAATCTACACTCAAAAAAATGAAGTATGATATAAAAGATATAAAAAAAGAAGAGGATAAATCTGCCTCTAGTAAAAATATATTTTTAATTTTCTTACTTTCTCTTCTTGTTTCTATAATGTGATTTTTTGTGATTAAAAAGGTTGATTAATTAAACATTTCAACCTCAAAAATTCAATCATTGACCTTTATATTTACTTCTAGATTATGTAAATCACAGATTTTTTTAACAATTGATAAACCAAGTCAAAATCATACAGTATTTCTGGAATTATCCAGTTTGTAAAAAGTATCAAAAAGTACAGAAGTATCTTCCAAAACTATACTTTTTTTTATCTTATTTGAGATCTTAAATGTATTTTTATCCATAAAAATTTGTATTTTTGAATTTGAGTTTTTGTATTTTTTTGCATTTTCTACTAGATTTGTTATAAGCCTTTCAATTAAAACTTTATTTCCATTAATTATAAAATCTTTTTTTACATCTAAATTTATATTTATTTCCAAACCTTGTATAATTTCCAAAAAACTTACCTTTTCATTATCTTTTAAAGTTGTATTTTCACTTAAAAAAAGTAGATTATCTGTTATATCTCTCATAGAATTTATTTCCTCTATACTTGATGCGACCAAACTTTTATCATATCATAACTCAAGTAATTCTAGATTTGATTTCACTACTGCTAAAGGAGTTTTTATCTCATGAGCTAGATTGTGATTGTATTCTTTTAGCTTTTTATTGTTTTCTTCTATCGGTTTTATAGTAATTTTTGCAAGTAAATAAGCAACTATATATATAAAAACACTTAAAATAGGAAAAATAAAATATTTATTGTATCATTGTCATCTAAGATTTATTATACTATTATGATTTAAATATTGTATGGCATAGGTAATAAATATAGCAAAAATAAACAAAAATATACTTATTTTTAGTGCTAAAGATTGTTCTTTTGATATTTTCATAAGAGTTTTATGGTTAGGAGTTAGAATTGTTTATTTTTTTATTCATTGTTCATTTTGTCATCCTGAGCGATTAGCGAAGGATCCCTTTAACATTGCAGAATCAATAAAACCACGATTAAGGGATTCTTCATTTCATTCAGAATGACAATGTAATCTTTATCCTTTAGTCTCTATTCTACTATATATCCAACTCATTTTATAGTTTTTATAAAATTTGGTCATAGTTTTTTTCTTATGGTTGATATATGAGCCTCAAGAGTGGTAGAAGAAAAATCTAGATTTTCTTCAAATTCTCACCATACTTGCTCTAGTATATCTGTCTTATTTTTTGGATATCATCTATTTTTAGACAAAAATTCTATAATCAGGTATTCTTTATTTGATAGTTCTATTTCTTTATTTTCCTTATAAACTTTGTGTTTAGCTAAATTTATTTCTAAGTCATTTATAACTATTATATCTTCTATTTTTAAATCTTTTCTTTTTGTGAGAGATCTAATTCTCAATTCTAATTCTTTTAATTCAAAAGGTTTTGTCAGATAATCATCAACTCCAAGTTCAAACATCTCTACTTTATCATCTAAAGTAGAATTTGAAGTCAAAGCGATTACTGGGATATCTTTCTTTTTTTCTCTTAATCTTTTCATAAATTCTTTACCATTCATAAGTGGCATATTTATATCCAAGATTATCAAATCATAATCAGTATTTCTAAGTTTTTCAAGTGCATCTAATCAATGAATTGCGGTTTCTGCTACATACGAATTTATCTTGAGATATTTTGCTATATTTTCTCTCAATTTTGGATGATCTTCGATGATAAGTATTTTCATAATTAAAAAAGTTATTATACTATATTTTTAGTATAATAACTTTTTTGTTTAAGTGAAGTTTAAGTTTTAAAGAAAATAGTTAGCTAAAAAAATATAAGTCAAATTGAATTTTTTAGTTTTTAATACACCTTATAGTAAATGCCCGTGAACGGAGAGCATTACTACTAGAATAAATATCATTAGAACAAAATTGAAAAGTATTTCCATAACCTACTCAATTAATTGATGATGATCAATACATACCACAAGCACCAACATTACCTGTAGAACCATTATTATTACGATAACCTGCCTGAGGTAATTTAAGTGTATTTGATAGGTTAGTTCATAATGTAGCCCCCCATAATCATGCTGTATTTATTGCTATGAATTCTGCTTTTGTAGGTATATGATAACCAGTAATACATGGTCATTGTCTTGTTATTGGAGTATTATAAGTGTCTCACCATAAATTATCATTTTTTGTTATTGTCCAATCAATACCCCCAGTAAGAATAAATCATGTAGATGAATAATAGTTAGGTGGATTATATCAAGATGCATCTACTAAAGTTGTTATTGTTGGTCATCATGCTACTGAACCATAATTATTTCACCATTGAAAATAATATCAATATGAACTTGTTCAAGTTCATGCTATACTTGTTCATATATTACATGCAGCTATTGTGTATCATGTATTTGTTCATGCACAAACTATTATATCTGCCGTGTTACAAGTTCAGTATGTTGTTGTAGCTGTTTTTATCTGTCATACTCAAGTACAAGCTATATAAGCAGGATCTGTATATATATCACAATTTGTTCAACTATAGCTTGTTTTACAAGTGTAGTAACAAGAATTAGCTGAGTTTGTTGTTTGATAGTTTGTATTTGATGTTAATCATGTTGTATTTGTTATTGTTGCATTAGCTATTACCAATGCTCAACTACAACTATAAGTTTGAGTTTGTATAACTACCGTATTAGTTCAAGTTATTCATCATACATGATTTGTTATATAGTTTCATACTAAAGTTTGTTGTTGTGTTGATGTTGTTGCATTTAGTATTTCTTTTATTGTTGGCTCTGATTGAATTATTGTTCAGTTATATATTGATTGTAGTTTTGTTACAAATTGTTGTTGTATTGTTCCACTACTTGTAAGATTTGCTAGACTTCAAGTATATACTTCTATAATGTTTGATGGTGGGGCAAAATTAAATCATCATGTCATTGTATATCAAGTATTTTTGTATGAGTCTGGTAGGTTTTGGTAGTTATTGTATACTAATTGTTTATTATTTATTATACTTGGTAAATCTTTGATACTTAAATCAGTATTTATTATACTTGGCACTGCTAGTATATAATCTATACCTCATGTTGATACTTTTAGTAGTTTTTCATTGTATGATCATGTTACTTTTGCTGTTGCTGTTTTTAATGTAGCTGCATATGTTTGGTTTGTTAGTGGTATATCATATGATAATCATCATTCATTTATTGATGATAATTGATATTCTGTTTTTGCATTTGTTATACTGTATGTATATTCACTATTTGTTAGTGGATCTGTTGGTTTCTTATTAAGTCTTGCTAGGTTAGTTATTACATTATCTCATACTGTTCATTGAGACCATGCAATTGCTCAGCTATATGTTATATTTGTTACATTATCTGGTGTTGGGTAGAATCATTTATCTGTTATGAATAATTCTAGGTTCTTTTTTATACTATTTAAGTCTGCTATTCTTACTCAGTCTCTTGCATTTGATGAATAATTTTGGAATGAGATAAATGCTATTGTTCATAGTATTGCTAGGATTGTAATTACTACTATGAGTTCTACAAGAGTAAATCAAGTTTTTCTTTTTTTGATACATTTTGTTTCTTGTTCTTTATTGATATTTGATTTTGACATAAAAATTATTATTAGATAATAAAACAAAAATAACTGATACATTATCAGTTATTTTTGTTTTTTATCAAGTTTTCTTTATTTCTTTGGATTGACTTATTTATTAATTATTTCTAAAATAGCTATAGAATTATCTATGTCTTCCCATTCATCTTCCTTGACCTCTTCAAGTTCCATCCATTGGACGATTTTTATAATTATCACAAACTCAATCATTATTTGCATCTACAAAAGTAGTTGATCAAGAATTTGTCCCTGGAGTGTATACAGAATTATTTTTATATCAGTTAGATGCGGATGTATAAGAAACTAATCCTAATCAAAAAATTAACACAAATATTCAAGCGATAATAGTTTTTTTCATAATTTATATAATTAAAAAATAAAATCATCTTAAAAAAATTTGTTGGCAATTATTTTATTATTACTTTTCTAAAATTGTTATCTATCTTTTTAAGATAAATCTATTATACCAATATAGTTTAAATGAAGTTTAAATTATACATACTAACTTCTAAGTGCATCAACTGGATCAAGTTTACTTGCTTTATATGCTGGATAATAACCAAAAAATATACCTACAAATACAGCAAAACAAAAAGCTCCAATTCTACCAAAAGTGCTTGGTATAACATCAATTAAATCAAAATACTGTATTAAAGGGATTATCAAATCTCACAATATAACTCATCAAATTCATGCTCAAATACTAAGTATAATCGATTCAAATAAAAACATATTTAATATATCGCTTGTTTTGATTCATACAGCTTTCAGTATTCATATTTCTTTTGTTCTTTCAGCTACTCATGCAAACATTACATTCATTATTCATATTCAAGAAACTACAAGTACAATTATTGCTACTCAAGTTAAAAGTAGTGTCATAGTACGAGCTGATTCTTTGGCTGCTGTAACTTTTGATCATTGATCAACTACTCTAAAATCATCCGAATCTGAAGCTCTTAATTTATGTTCTTCTCTGAGTATTGTTCCTAATTCAGTTATAGCAAAGCTTATACTTTCCACATCTTTGGCTAGTGCAATAATCCTAGGGCTAGAACTATCTCATAATATAGATTGAACTGTTAAATAAGGTATAAAGATAGAATCATCATAAGTTATAGGTCATATAGATGAACCTGATTTTTTAAATACTCATATTATTTCAAGTTTTTTCTTTCATACATTTATAGTTTGTCATATAGCATCTTCTGACGAACCAAAGAAATCCAAAGCGACTCAATTTCACAAAACTACATATTTTGTTTTTTCTTGTAATTCTTCATCTGAAAAAAATATTCAATTTTCTACTGATAATTTAGAAATATCTAAAAATTGTTTTTGAATTCATAGTATATTTGTTGATTGTTCAAAAGAATTGTTTTTTGATAAGACTTTTCATTGAAATACTGCAGTTGAAAATTGTATACTAGTAGCTTTTTCCTGTATAGAAGCTATATCATCTTCACTCAATTTTGATTTTTGACTTGTTGTAGAAACAGGATTTATCAAGATAGAAGTAACTGCTAGGTTTGCATATTGTTCTTCTATACTTTTTTGCGCCCCAAGTCATATAGCTACAACCAAAACTATTGTTGAAACTCAAATTATAATTCACAAAGAACTTAATAAACTTCTAAGTTTATTATTCAAAAGTGATCTAAATGCCATTTTTAGTATATCTAACATGGGAATAATTAAGTAAATATAAAATAAATCATTCTTTTTGTCATTCCGGATTTAGTCCGGAATCTTTAATGCATTGTTTTGAAGTAAATTCATAGTATTATAGATCCTGAAACAAGTTCAGGATGACGATTTTGGTGTTCAGGATGACGGTTGATGACAAGATGATAATTTTCTATTTATTCCTCCATTCTATATTCTAGCCCTCTAATTTATAATCATAATCAAGCACTACTCCATCTTTTAGAAAGATAATTCTATCGGCATATTTAGCAACGAGTGAAGTGTGAGTTACCATAATTATAGTTTTTCATTCGTTTTTAAATTCTTGTATAAGTTCCATTATTTCTATCATAGTTTGAGAATCTAGAGCTCAAGTTGGTTCATCTGCTAGAAGTATTTCGGGATCATTCATAAGACTTCTGGCTATACTAACTCTTTGTTGTTGACCACCAGATAATTCTCAAG
The DNA here is from genome assembly GCA_041659565.1 of Candidatus Altimarinota bacterium. Lineage (GTDB taxonomy): Bacteria > Patescibacteriota > Gracilibacteria > BD1-5 > UBA6164 > Altimarinus. The sequence continues at coordinate 40,588 of JBAZXZ010000002.1, forward strand.
GTTTATTATCAAACTTACCTTTCAATCATACTTTTTCAAGTAAATATTTTGCTCTATCTTCTTTTTCTTTTTTTGATAATTTTAGATAAAGCCCCGGCAATAATACATTTTCTAAAGCTGTTAATTTAGAAATCAGATGAAATTGTTGAAATATAAATCACATTTTTCTATTTCTAATATAAGAAAGGACTTTTTCGTCTTTTAAATGAGATATATCTTCGTCTTCAAAAAAGTATTTTCAATTGGATATAGAGTGAAGACATCAAATAATATTTAATAATGTTGATTTTCAACTACCACTTTCTCACATCAAAACAACAAATTCTCATGAGATAATATCTAAATTGATTCATTTTAGTACTGGGATCTCAACTCAATTTGTCAAAAAATATGATTTTTTTACATCTTCAAATTTAACTATTACTTTTTTGTTCATTCTAATTTTTTTTAATATAAAATCTTATCTCCTAATTTTAATCAGCTTACTACTTCGACCATTTTTCAGTCAGTAAATCAAGTTATTATATTTTTAATTTCTCAAGATTCTAGTTTTACTGATGGTTTTTTATTTGCAGTTTTAACTGATTGAACAGGAATTATAAGCACATTTTGTATTTCTTTTGTGATAAATTCTATAATTGTGCTCATACCATCTTTTACTCTCGAATCACTTGATTCAAAAGCTATTATTACTTCATAAGTGACTAAAGAATTTGCATCTATATTTGCTTTTTCATTTATGTAAATTACTTTTCCAGTCATAGTAAGTCATTCTATAGAATCAAAATTGATATATACATCTTGGTTTTGTTTTACTTTTACTATATCTGATTCTTCAACATAAGATTCTACAAAAAGAGATTTTGTGTTTATTATCGTTACAAAAGGATTTTTTAGAGAATTTGTAGTTTCTCATATTTTTCATTCTATATTTACTATTTTTCAATTTATTGGGCTTATCAGTTGTGCATCTTGTTTCTTTTTAATTGCTTCTTCAAGATTTTTTTGAGCTGTCAAAATCGCTGTATAAAATGGTTCAAGATCTAAAGAATCAACTTGTTTTTTACTATCAAGCATTGTTTTTGATACTTCTACATCTGATTGTCATTTTAAAATCAATGATTCATTTTTCAATTTCGTAGATTCTACTGACTGATTAGCTTGTTTTATTTTTTGGTTTGCTTGAGATAAATATATATCATTTTCCAAAACAGCTTTATCATAATTTGCTTTAGCTATTTCTAGTTTTTGTTCCATCGAAGATACTTGAGTTGTTGCAGTATCTATTTTGTAATTTTTGCTAGTTTCATTTTCATTTATAGTTTGAATCAAAGTAGTAAAACTTGCTAAAGTACTTTTAGAATCTGATAATGTCTTTGTAAAATCATTTATATAATTATCGATTGTAGTTTGAGGAAATAAAGAATAAGAACTTACAGAATATTTTAAAGTATCTATAGTATAATTCAAAGTCTTATTTACTAACATTGAAATTTCTTTCAATTTCTGTATTTTACTTTCCAAAATAGTATAATCTAAATTTGTTTTATATATTTTCCAATCAGTATAAAAATCATCAAAACTCTTTTTAGCAAGAATCAATGAATTTTCTGCATTTTGTTTTATACTTATATTTTTTGCTCATAAAAAATCATCAAAAGCATCATTGAACTCTTGATTTTCTATACTTACTCACAAAAGCATATCCAAATCAAATAGATTTTTTTCTATTGTTGTTATAAGTTGTCAAGCTTCCATTATAAGATTATTTTGGTAGTTTATTGATTTTTCATTTTCTTGTTTTTTTATACTTTCTAAGTTATTTTTTGATGTCTGTAAATCTATTTCTGCTGTTTTTAAATTATTTTGTGCAGTTATTAAATTTACACTAGCTTGTTTTTTTGCATTTTCAAAATTATCTTCTTCTATTTTTAAATTATCTATAGTATTTTGTAAATCTAAATTTGTTTGTGATTTAGTATTATCTAAAGATGATTTATCTGATTTCAATAATTCTTCTTGTAACTTAATCTCATCAGTTGTACTTCATCTCTTTTTTAGCTCATAATTTGATTTAGCTATATCAAGAGATAACTGGGCTTTTTCTATATTTATATCTAGATAACTAGTATCAAGTTCTGCTATCAAATCTCATTGTTTTACCTCATCTCATTCTTTTTTGTAGATTTTTTTTATAATTCAAGGATTTATAAAATCTAAATTTATACTATCTTTTAAAGTAACTTTTCAATCTGCTTCTATATAAGTTTTTAAATCTCATTTTTTCACAGTAAATGATTTTTCTTCTTTTACTACTTCTATATTTTCACTTTTAAAATACATTGCATATGTTCAATAACTTATTCAAAGTATAATTGACAATAAAATAATCTTTTTAAATATAGATTTTCTTTTATCTGATTTTATTTCATCACTTAATGCCATAATTTGTTAATTAATTTGCTAAATAAACTTTTATAAAACTAGCTTTTAAATCTTGAGCCAATTTTGATAAATCTGCACCTGTATTTTCTTTTGCATTATTTACTAGATTTTCTAAATTTGCTCTAATAATTTTTACATCCGCATTATTACTTAAATAATTTTCTACATCTTTTAATTTTGTATCAGCTTCAGGATAAGTTGCAATTATTTTTTGAAGGTCTTTTTTATCACTAGCATCAATCAAAACTTCCATAACATCATGAAAATCTACCAAAGCAATATTTAACATAGAAAAATTATTTCTTTTTAATATATTTTGAAAAATAGTTCTTACTTCTTCAAAATTTTTATGTGCAACAGATAAATCTCAAGTATAAATTAAATCTTTACTTTTAGTTAAAATATCTCTAATTTCTAATAAATTTTTATTTAATTCTTTATCACTTTTCAAAACAAAAGGTTTATATTGACTATATTTTTTTTCAAAATTATCATACACTTTTAAAAAACTTTCATAATACTTTATAGATTCTTCTCTTTTCAATTTTCAAGAATCAAAAAGTAATTGTTTATAATCATTGTTTATAGTTGCAAAGTCTTCTAAGAAAAACTTTTTAGTGAAAAATATACTTGCATAAATTCAAGCTCCTAGAGATAAAATTATAACTCAAATAAATATGTATAAATATGTCTTTTTTGCTTTATAATTTTGAGTATTTATTTTTATTATACCATACAATGGACAATACGAAAATATAGTTGTTACAATAAGTACCAAAGCTAAAATTAAAAGTACAATTTGTACAAATCAATAAGTCCAAAAATATCCTAAAACTATAAAAATTAGAGAAAGAAAAATCCTAATTAATTTATCATTAGTGCCTACATTTTTTTTCATATAAATAAAGTTAAAAAATAATATTTACTAATATTAAATTGATTTTCCTAATTTTTCCGCAAATTTCAAAAACTCGACCAAACTGAAAGTTTAGGACTCGAACAATTTTCATTTGCTATAAAAAATATGAAAATCAATTTAATTTTTAGGTAACTTTTATTGAGTAAAAGCTATTTTTACAAATTCTGCTACTTTTCTATCTGCAACTTCTGGGTTTAACCAAATTGAAATATATTGTCATACTTTTAAATCAGCTAAACTAGCTTCCAAATTTGGAGCATCTGGTCATTGAGCCTCTTTTTTAGTCATAGGAATTCAAACAGGTACTGTAAGTTTTAGTTCTCATAGTGTTGCTTTATTTATTTCTTCTTTTAATGCAGTTCTAGCTGATTCATCCATAGATTGCATATATTTTTTCTTTTCTGTTGGAGTCATATTGAAAGTTGGATCTTTTGATGTATCTACTTGTAATAATGTAACCTCATTTCATTCAATTCAAGTTATTTTTCAATAAATATCCATTTTTCTATCTGGTTGAACTGTATTATCTTCTTGAGTAGTAGTAGTTGGTGTAGTAATATTTTCTACATTAGTTTCAGTTTTTGTTTTATCATCAATTGTTGTGTCTTGCTTGCTGCAAGAAGCTAGATTTAAAGAAAGAAGTAAAACAAATATAAGTATAGTGGTTTTCATGTTTTTTAAAAGTTATAAATATAAACAGTGAGATTTTATAATAACAAGTTTAAATTAAGTTTAAATTTGATTAATTTTTATTATAAGTTGTGGCAAAATTATATTAAATTAGAAAAATTAACAAATACTTTTTTCACATAAACATATTATTAATGCTAATATTAAATACAAATAATAAAAAAATTAAAAAAATAATTTGATTTTTTTTTATTTCAGAATATAACAAATCGGTTTTATTTTTTATTTTTTTTATTTTTTGATTTTTATGAAAAAAACACTTTCTTGATTATTATCTAATTTTACTCCCTTCAAATCTTGGATAGGAGAATTAAAAAACATTAATACTCTAAAAGCTGATGCAATTGCTTGAATTACTTGAGCTATAATAGTTCTACCTCAATGAATAGCATTTGCGACAATTGCTTGATTACCACCTGAATATTGATTATATACAGCAATGATTACTCCTATAATAGCTGCAATATTTGGTTCATCTATGCATCTTATTTCTTGACCAACAACAGCTATATCATTAGTAATTTTTAGTACAATTTGAGCTTATGCAGATCCTTGAAGTGTTGATTTTATTAGACTTACATTAAGTTTAACTTTTCTTGCTTGATTATATCAATTTCTTTTTTGATTTTTAAAACTATGAAAAGTAGTTGATTTTGTATCTCATACAGTAGTAATTGCTTTTACGGCTGGAGCATCAATATTAATTGTTACAAGTCAGTTAAAAAGTCTTTTGGGTATTTCATTAAAATCTACAGAATTTATCGAAGTTTGGATAGAAATGTTTAAAAATATTACACAAATAAATATTTATTCATTATCTATTTGATTTTTAACATTTATTATTGCATTTGCATTAAGAAAAATGTATCCAAAAATGCCAAATTTATTAATTGCTCTTGTTTCAGGATCTATTTTTGCAGCACTATTGCAATGAGATCTTCATAGTGTAAAATTTGTACCTGAAATTCCAAGACATTTACCACCACTATCATTTCCTGATCTATCTTTTAAAACAATTGAAGAATTAGCTCCTTGAGCATTTGCAATAGCCGTATTATGACTTATAGAAGCTATTTCAATCAGTAGATCTATTGCTTCAAAATCTCATCAACTTATTAATGCAAATCAAGAATTTATAGGACAATGACTTTCAAATATAGTTTGAAGTTTCTTTTCAAGTTATGCCTGAACTTGATCTTTTACTCGTTCATGAGTAAATTATTCAGCTTGAGCAAAAACTCCTATGTCAGCAATCTTTGCTTCTATATTTCTTGCTTTAATTGTTCTACTTATTGCACCTATTACTAGATATTTACCAATACCAGCTATGGCATGAGTAATAGTACTTGTAGGTTATAATTTAATTAATTTTTCACAAATAAAAAAAATTATTGCTACTAGTAAAAAAGAAACAGCTATTTTAATAGTAACATTTCTTTCAACTTTATTTTTAGAATTAGAATATGCAATATATTTATGAATAATTCTTTCACTTGTTTTATTTTTAAACAAAACTTCACGTCCTAAAATTGTTACTTTATATAGTAGTTTTCATACTCAAAAAAATAAAAAAGTTTTTTTGTCTGCAAATGCAATCGATCCAACTAAAATTCCTCAACTACAATGTCCTCAAATTAAAATTATTCGTATTGATATGTCAATTTATTTTGGATCAGTAAATTATATTCAAGAAACTTTAATGAATATTTTAAAAAAAGAATGAATAAAAAATATTATTATTATCTGATCAGGTGTTAATATGATAGATATGAATGGTAGAGAAATGCTTGAAGAAATTTCACATATGTTTCAAAAAGCAGGATGATGATTATTTTTCTTAGAGTTCAAAAATGATGTATTTAAAACTTTAGAAACAAAATGATTTATTAAAAATATTTGAGAAGAATATTTTTTCGCATCAAAAAATTCAGCTATTCAATATATATTTAAGAATAAAATTGATAAAAATATTTGTAAAAATTGTACAAAAAAAGCATTTATAGAATGTGGCGCAGATGCTTTTTGAGATTATACTAAAAAAAGTTAATTTTTTTACAAATTTATCAAATTTATTTAATTAAATTTATGTATTATGCTTACTATAAAAAACTTAAAACACAATTGGAAAGCTGGACTTACTGTTGCACTAATTAATATTCCACTTTCTATTTCTCTAGCAATTGCAAGCTGAGCTACTCCAACACAATGACTTATCACAGCTATTTGGTGATGAATTGTTGCATCTTTTTTTGCATCAAGTAATTACAATGTATTTTGAGTAGCTTGAGCTTTATCATCTATACTTTTAGCTTTTGTATTATCTAATTGAGCTAATTGAGCTTTATTAATACCATTTGTAACTATACTTTCTTGAATAATTATACTTGTTATATATTTCTTAAAAATTACTAAATATATCATATTAATCCCTTCAAATACTTTACATTGATTCATAATATCTGTTTGAATTACAATATTTTTGTCTCAACTTCCTGCTGCTTTATGATTAAATGATCCTATTTTACATATACAAACTCATAAGGAAGTTTATCTAAATATAATAGAAATCTTCAAACATATTTGAAATATAAGTTTTATGTCTTTAGGTATTTTTTGAGTATGATTAAGTTTTTTAATGGTAGGAAAAAGGTTTTTTCCTAAATTTCCTTCAGTTATTTTTTTAACAATAATATGAATTATAATTTGACTATTAATTAATAATTGATATTTACCAAAAAATATACTACTACTTTCTGATATATTTAAAGAGCTTACTTTTAAAATAGGTGAATTCCCTTTTGGTAATATAAAAATAACTAGTTTAAATGATGCAATACAAATATGAAAAACTATTTTTGTTACTTCTACTGTTGTAGCTATAATTGCAGTTTTAGAAACTATTATATCTGCAAAAGCAGCTTCAAATATAAAAAGAGAAAAATTTGATAAAAATAAAGAAGTTTTTTGACTTTGAATTGCAAATATAGCTTCTTGATTATTTTGATGATTACCTGCAACAGCAGTTTTTATAAGAACTGCACTAAATATAAATTCTTGAGCTACTCGTAAAACTTCTTCTTTATTAATTTGAATATTTACACTTATTATATGAGCTTTATTTTTTAATGGTTATTTTAAATTTTTACCTTATCCTATCATATCAGCAATTTTAGTAAATATTTCTCTTGGATTAATTGATATATCTTTGATTAAGAAAATATATAAAATAGAAAAAACTTCATTCTTTATACTAGTTTTAACTACTTTCTTCGCTGTTATGGAAGATTCTATTTTCTGAATTCTTGTTTGAACAAGTGTATCTTTGATTATATTTGTAAGAAGAATTATAAACAGTCATGTAAATGTATCTGTTTTTAGAGAAAATAAATTATTTTGAAAAATGAGATTTTGAGAATATATAAAAGAGCAAAAAGAAAACGACATAATTTTGATGAAATTTATATCTGGGCTTAATTATCTAACTACTGAAAGTAATATAGAAAGAATAGAAAAACTAGAAAAAAATCAAACTATAATTTTTTCTTTTAGTCATATGTGATGAGATATAGATTTAGATTGATTAGAAGCTTTAGAACATATGGTAGAAAAACTACATTCAAAAGATATTACAGTTTACATATCTTGAGTTGAACCAAATTTAAGAACTACTCTATCTCATTTTCACTTCTATAAAGAACTGAAAAAAGAAGAAAAAGTTTACGACTCAACTAGTGAAGTACTAGATTTATTAATTAAAAAATGTGCGGCCTAAAATAAAAAAAATCAAAACGAATAGTTTTGATTTTTTTTATTTTAGTATTTAAAACTCTACTTTTGGAGCTTCTTTTGCTTTTGTATCTGCTTCAAATAGATTTTTCTTTTCAAATCAAAACATTGAAGCAATTATATTTCATGGAAATTGTCTGATAGCAACATTAAATTGATTAACTACCTCATTGTATCTCATTCTTTCTGTTCCAATTCTATTTTCTGTTCATTCTAATGTTACTCTTAAATCAGCAAATCATTGGTTTGCTTTTAGAGTTGGATAACTCTCAGTAACCATAAGTAACTTAGACAAAGCTTGAGATATTCAAGCTTGTTGTTGCTGATAATCTGCCATTTCTTTTGCATCATTTATATTAATATTTGTTTTTGTTGCAGAAGCTCTTGCATTTACTACTGCTTCTAGTGTAGATTTCTCAAAATTTGCTTCTCATTTAACTGTGTTTACTATATTTGGTATTAAATCATATCTTCTTTGATATTGATTTTCAACCTGTGACCAGGCAGTTTTAACTCATTCTTCCATAGATACAAAATTATTATATCTTCAAAAGAAAGTACCAATTAAACTCACAACAACAAAAATTATTACTCACCAAATTATCCACTTAGTGTTCCCTTTATTTTCTACAGTAGTATTTTCCATATAAAAAAATTAAAAAAATAAATATTTAAATAATTACCATTTTCAAGAACTTCATCATCAACCAAAACCACCTCATCAGAATCAACCAAATCATCAACCTCATCAAGACTTTCATCAATAATTATTATATCATCACTTTCATATATTTCAAGCTATTCAGAATATTAATCAAAATATCCATAAAAAAACATTTAGTATTATTGATCATAATATCATTTTTAAAAAATAATATGTAATAGGAAGTGTTACAAAAAAAGCTATTAACAAGTAAATAAAGAATTTTTTATATTTTTTTTCTTTAAAGATTGGCTTTAAAAAAGCTGAAGAGAAAAACATAAAAATAAAAAACTCCAATAACCAAAACATATCTTTTATATCTGAACTTTGTGATGTTTCATTTTGCAGAGAAATTATACTAGGATCTCAAGAAAAAGCTTTTCAAAAATCAGATAAAGTTCACATTATTCAATCAAAATACCTTGATTCTTTGAATAAAACAAAGTTTTTTTCTCATATCTTATTTGCAAGTAAATCTGGTAAAACTCACTCCACTCAATATCAAGTTGATATATTCCAAGCTCTATCATTGATTGCTATAAGTATGACAACTCAATTATCCTTGTCAGCTTTTCAAACTCAAATTTTTTGTCAGATTTCAGTTCAAACAGAAGAAATTTCTTCTCAATCTGTTGAAGGAATAATTACAAGCAATATTTCAGTTGTATATTTTGTTCTTAATTCTTGAATTTTTGATTCAATTGAAGTTTTTTCTTCTTGTTTTAAAACTCAAACTTTATCAATAACGGATGAATCTATTTTTCATAAAGTAGCAATATCAAAAGCATTTGTTTGAAAGAAACAAGATAAAAGTATAAATGTAAGTATTATTTTTTTCATGAATTTATTAGAAAAAAACTAATTATCTGTAATAATAATTAGTTTTTTCTAAAAGTCCAAAAATAGTGATGATATTATTCATAAAAAAATTAATTTGGTTTTGTGCAACCTCTGTTTAAATGTTTTAAAAAAATTTGATCAGCTTTAGTAATAGATTCATTTCCCAATAAATTCTGACATGATGATTTAATTGTATCTGTATAAACTTCACAAATACTATCTGGTGAACAAGCTCATTTTTCACATTCGGGTTGATCACATCTATTTTGTATTTCTGCCATATTTAATAATAAATTAAGTTATAAACTTACATTATTCATATAAAAAACTGAATAATTTAATACTCAGTTTTTTTATTTTTAAATGGTGCCGAGAGCGAGACTTGAACTTGCGACACACGGATTTTCAATCCGTTGCTCTACTCGTATACACGACACTAGTGGCTTAAAATAAATCAAATACTGACTAATTGTTTATAATTTATATAAATTTTATGGATTTTTCAGGGTAAAGGATTTATATAAATTATGACATTTCTATTATATAAAAAATTATGAATAAATCAAATCTTTTTTTACTTATTTTTCGCATAAGGGGGCTACTATCGGGGGGTATTTCAAAATTAGGGGCAGGTTTTATTTATATATATGTTAGTCTATATAAAAGCTCTAAAAATGACTTAATAGTATAATTAATTATATGATTTATTATATCCTTTGTATTAGTATTTAACAGTAGCTTATATGTATTTGTTATTTATGGGCTTATAATCCTATAACTTTAAGATAAAAACTTTTTGTCACTAGAATAAAAGTGTTTTATAGGTATATCATATTTATTTGGTAAATCAAAATCATATCATAACTCCTCATATATCTTATCTGATATTTCTAAATCGTTTGTTTCATCTTTTAATTTATTTAAATAATTTTCATAATTTATTTGATATTCTAAAGCTATATTATAGTATATATTTCATTTTTTATTTCATCAATATAAATTATAAATTACAAGTGATAGTGATGCTAAATCATTATTAATATATTTATCTATATAATGGCTTTTAAACTTTAATCATTTACATATTTCAAAGTCGTTATAATCAATTTCATAATTATTAAAAATAAAAATTAATACATCTATTAGCAAATTAATATCATTATCATTTAATGCATTATATAATTTATCCACATAAAATATATAGAGATTACTTATAAATAATTTTAAATCATTATTTGATTTATAATCAGGATATATAATATTTGTTGTAAAAAATTTATTTACAAATAGATTTCTAAATATTAAAGGTTTTTTCTTTAAGTATTCATAGTGTTCTCAATAAAGTTTCTTTTTATTCTCTATTCTTAATAATCTTTCTTGATTTTTTTCAATCTTTTTTTGAGCTTTTATTTTTTCTTTATAAGTTAGTTTTATATTCATAAATAATGATTATTAAATTTTTATTTATTTTAAAAATAAACCTACTCTATTAGCTTCATCCTTAATCAAACTATTAAGATAATTTAATATATTTATATTTTTATTGTTAGTTTGTTTTAATAGTATACTATCTATTTTTGAACTTAAAGTACTATAATATTCTACTTGCTTATCTGAAGGTAGAAATAATACTTTTAGTTTTATAGAATTAAATATTTTATCAATATTCTGTTTATTGCTAATTGAAAGATTATAATCCTTAGTTGGTTTAGTATTTAAAGAAGAAGTTAGTAAATTTTTAACACATTCTGTCTTGCTAGTATTCCATATATATCAAGTTTTACATCAACATTTTCAATTTAACAACTCTATAGAATTACTTCAATATACATTTTCACACGTTTTTAACGTATAATCATTATCAACCTTTTCAACTGAAAGAATATCTATAACAATGTCTGTTGTAGTATCTTGATTATTTAATATAAATTTATCATATTTATCAATGCTAAAATCAGTTCACATATTTATAACTATTGATTTTCATATAAAATTTTCAACTTTATATAGTGAAGAAGTATACTTCAAATTAAGTAAATAATTCTTTTTATCATAGTAAGAAATAACAATAACTTTATTTTTGTCTTCATTAAATTCACTTAAATAAAAATATGTTGAATTTGCTTTTTCAACACATTTTCAATCTTTAAAAATATATCCTTCTTTATATCAACAAGTTTTTTCTTCATATTCTAATTTAATCTGTTCTTCTTTTGCTTTTAAACTTTTTAGTGTCTCATTTGTTTCATAATTAATTTGTTGAATTTTTAATTCAGTTTCTTCTTTCTCTAATTCATTTATTTTACTTTCTAAATTAATTATTTCACGTTTGTATCATCTGATATCATTATCATATTCTGATATACTATTGTTCATATCAATTTCTAGCATAGAAACACCATATTCTGAGCTTAATCAAGAATTTCTATATTTATCAATATTAGCTTGTAATTGGTTCCTAAGGTTTTCTTTCAGGTTTTCTGTTTCAACTATCATATTTTCATAATAGTTAATTTTATTATTTAATTCATTTTTTTCGGATGCATAAGTTTTACTTACTAATGTAAAAAGTATTAAAAATAATACAAGTATTTTTTTCATATTAATTAATTTAAAGAATAAAATTAGTTTTGAAATCTTTTATAACATTCATCTTTATCAAGTCTTAAACTTTCTTCATATTTATCTGCAAATATTTTAGATAATAAGCATCATCACTTTCAATCATCACTATAAAATGAAGGAGTATCTCTTTTTATTTGTTCACATTTTGATTTCCATTGATTACTATATATTTTTAAAGCTTCATCAATACAAGAATTAAGTTGTTCTTCATTTTTTTCTTTTTCAAGTTCATTTGCTAATTTTTCCTCTTCTGCCTTTTTATCCTTTTCTATTTGTTTACTTTGTTCATTTTCATATTTTTGTTTATCAAATTCCAACTTCTGATTATTATAATTTGGTAAAGCAATCACATAATAATAAGTTACTCCTAAAGAAACAATTATTAAAGCAATTCACATTATTGTTAAAAAAAATTTTTTATAATCATAATTACTCATAATGATAAATTAATAAATAAATAAACAAAAAAGGACAACCTATGAAGCCTTAGATGTTTTGCAGACAATCCAACTCACAATACCAAAATAAGATAAAGGAGCATACGACAACATAAGTTGCCCTTTACTACCTTATTTCAGTATTCATAAATTGGATTTGTCTGCATTTATATAATAAAAAAAATATTGAAAAAATCAATAAATAATGTATAAATTAATAATCTTGATTTTTTATTTTAATAATCTTAGAATTATGTCAATCAATATTGATTTTGAAAATGATTTTAATAATGAAATATTAAACGAAATAAATAAGATTTATAATCCTGTAGAAAATGATAAAGAAATTATAATTGATATAAATAAACTAGATTTTTTTAATAATGAAATAAAGATTTTCAAAAACTTATGAATAATAAGATATGACACAAATGAACTAAATAAAATAAAGTATGATATATTTAGAAAATATATTAAAAGAGAACCTATACATTTAATAGAAGCGAGTGATATAAGAAAGCTTATTACTATATTAAAAGAAAAAGATATTAATTATAAAGACTTATTACTTAAATTTAACATTTTATGATTTAATCATTTAAAAATTGATGATGATTATTTATTTGTCTGAAATAACGAATTACAAATTCGGGCATACATAATGTTTTTCTGAAAATCATTATATGATAAATTGAGAAATAGTAATATTACGAATAGGATAAATATTAATAATTATAAAGTTAGTAATTGATATTTAATAGTTAATAATTGAGAAAAAAAAATAAAATTAGCTAATTTAGAAGAGATAATTATCGATAGAATTAGATACAATGAAAATACTTACATATCAGATTTTACAAATAATTCTCAAAATCCTATAGCTGTAATAAAAAAATTGAGGAAAAAATTAAAAAATAATTGAATAATTAATTTTAAAATATCAACTAAAAGAGATAAGTTTTCTTGAGACACTAGAATTATCCTAAATATCAAAAAAGATACTTAAAAGATACAAAAAAACTTGAACTATATTTATAACAAAGCCAAAGTACTTAATTAATAAAATAAGTACTTTTTTATTGTTTAAAATAATAATTGTATTAATACAAACATTTACATTAATCGAGACACTTTTGAATAAGTCTTTAAAAAATTGCCGGCGATCGCCGAACAAACTTTGATTATAACAAAAATATCTCCGGAGAAAATAATATTAATGAATTATATTTATAAATACCAAATAAAAAGAAAGTTAAAATATTAAGTAATAAATATATTAATAACTTTCTTTCTTTATATGTTTTTTATAAAGCCTATTACTCTTGATAAAGAGTTAATATATTCTATTAATATATTCTATTACTTCTCATTATATGATTAGATATTAACTAATTAAATAATGAGATGGTTATTTTATTATTTTAAATTAAACAAATGAAAAAAGATTTTAAACTTGAATTTATTAAATATTATCCAGAAATAAAAGAAAAATATTGATTATCTTCATTAGATACCTTAGTATATTGATATATAAAAGCTGTTATTGAATTTGAAAGTAATGTTAGTTGTTTTGCGACATCAAATACAATTGCAAATACAATAAAATTTAAGCCTTGAAGTATAGATAATTCAATTAATAAACTTAAAAAGGCAAAATTAATAGAAACAACAAATAAATTTATTTGAGAACAAAAAAGAAATAAAAGAGTTATTTATTTATTTTGACAAGGTCCCAAGAAAAAATTTAATGAGGTAGATGAATTTTTCTATTATTATTGAGGCTTATTAGAAGAAAATAAAGCAACAAGATGAATTATATGACATTTATTATTTAAATTATGAAAATCCCCAAAAGAAATTGAAAAATTTATATATGAAAAAATGGAAAGTGATGATTATTCTTGAGAAATGTTTAGTGTTGAAGATTTAAGAGAAATTTATATACCTTCTAATGAAGTTGTTGAATATAGTGGAACTAGTAATTGAAATAAAAGGTTATTCAGACATTCTAAAATAAATATTGAAAACGAAAGTATTTCAATTGAGTCTTTACCATTTTAATAATTAATAAAAAATATGAACACAACTAAAAGATATTTTAAATGAATACAAAAAGAAAGCTCTATTTGTAAAGCATTTCAAAAGTATATAGAAAATAAAAGAGATTGTAAATCATTTCTTAAAACAAGAGATGACAAACAAGCTCCTATTGATTTTATGTGAAGGTTTTATGATAAAGTAACTTGAGAGACAATTGTAGAAGTTGCCGTTGAAGTTAGAAGCCTTGAATTATCTATAGAATATATAGAAAAATGATTATGATTTATAATGTTTCCTATCTCAAAACTAAATGAATTAATGAAATTTCGGCGAATGAAAAAAGAAGTTTATATTGTTTATCTTCTAAAGGATAAAGTATATTTTCTTTTATGGGATTATTATTTAACTCATAATTTTGAATTATGATTTTATAAGAAATGACCTTTTATAAAGTTACCTATAAGAAATTTGATTGAATGTTGAGAAATGTAAAAGAGAGCCTAAAGCTCTCTTTTAATTATTATATGTTATTTTAACTCTATTGCTTATAGAAATAAAAAAATAAATTATCAATATATTTTTTCTAAAATCACATTCAAAGTATCAAATCTCTCAATGTGCAACTAAATGTCTTATTTTATATCACATCTCATTAAAAAAAACATTATCTAATTGTATAGAAAAGTCTTTCCCCCATTTATTCATAAATACTTCATTATTAATTATCTCTGAAGACAATGTTTTTGTATTTGTTGATATTTTTTTTCAATTATTCAATTTAATTATATCAATATTCATCATACTTGATATGTGTATTATTACTTCTTCTAATAGAGGAACCAATATATGAATACTTGATATAAAATCTCATTCAAAAAACTTTTTTAATCAATGACTAAATTTATAATATGATTGATATGTTGGAAATATATTTATTTTATCCTTAAAATAATTAATTAGTTTATTAAAATTTATAATGTCTGTACTAATAAGCTTTTCAAAAATTAATGATAAATTTAAATCGCTCAATCATTGGAATAAATGATATGTATGATAATAATAGAATTTTTCACTATCAAATCATCATCTTAATATATTTCATTCATCATCATAAACATCAAGACTACATAAATGTAAAAATACTGGGGACTGTTCATTTGATTGTTTGATAACTTCATCATTTTTTACTATAAAGTGATTAGTAATTTTTAATAATAGCTTATTAAAATCATTTTCATTAATAAAAAAATTAAAAAATTTTTCTATTTCATCATTACTAACATCCGTATTAAAACTAATATCTTTAAAATTATCTAAAGATTTTTTATTTATTCAACGAAATTTTCTTTTATAAGAATTTATTTTTTCTTTATATATTCACTTTTCATTATTATCCTTGAGTAATTTTAAAATATCTTTTAGAATATGTGTACAAAGCATATAATCTTCTTTTAATTCTGCACTTTTTAAATCATATTCATATTTTGATATTGCATTTTCTAAATCTTTTATATTCATATTTATTTTTAAATAATAGTTATTTTTCTAACTCCACTCATTTGAATTTTGTATCATCAGATGTTTTACAATCCATAATTTGACCTGTATCCTTATCTCTTTTATAATACAGTCAAGTATGAGAATTAAAAAATTGTGTTCTATCTTTGATTGCTCAATTTCTATGTCAATCACCTTTTGTTCAGTTTTTAGCCATTCGTATTTAATTAATAAATAAACTTGATTTTTGTTCTCAGAAGTTTAAAATACTTCCACTTTTTAAAAAAAGTACATAAAATAGTTTTTGAGTACTTAATAAAACTCAGAACTTTTAATAACTTTCATAGTCTTTTTTGATTATGAAATAAAATTTTTAAGCAGTAAAAAGACTTAAGTTTGGCGACTTTCTTTTTATTGCTTTTTGTATTTTATATTAAAAATTTCTAATGTAAATGTTAAAAAGTTTTTATGTGTTAAAACTTTGTGAAAAAATAAATTCTAATTATACTCATTTGCTAAATTTTATATATACTTATATATTAATCTTTTTACATATCTCAAGTTTTAACCATAATCAAAGAGAATAATTTCAATATATTTAAATTAATAGATATACAAAATGTATATAATAATTTGACATATTATTATTTTTTAATATCATACCCATATGCTCTTTTAAATTTATATGGGAATAATATGAATTAAGAATGATTTAGTTTATTAATACAACTAAACTTCTGGCTATTAAATAATAATAGCAATTTACTCGACTCAACTTTAGGCTAACTAACCTAACCTTAACTTATTGGCAAGAGTAATTATAATTAAACTTATTAATAAATAATTAATTTATAAGTATTAATTTAAGGTATAATCCAGCTTAGTTACTGGGTTTTCTAAAGGTTTTACATATATTCCCAGTATATAAGTGAAAGTTATATCTTAAATAGATATTTCCTAACAATAAGAGCAATGAATAAAGAAAGTGGCAAAATGCATTATCGTAATAATGCTGAACAAGACTCTGGAGAGAGTGCTTATAAATACTCAAAAAAACCTTTAGAAAAACATCGTTGGAGTGTATATAGAATATGAAGAATTTGATATTGGATAGTGAAAATTGTTGTTATCCTTTATGATATCTATAAACACTCCAACTAACCTAAAAATAATTATATAAATATGCTAACTTTTTCAGAATTAATTAAAGACATTAGAAATAATATTTGACTTAACCAAGAAGAATTTGCAAAATTATTATGAGTTTCTAAAATTTTCATTGCTCAGTTAGAAACAAATACAAGAGAACCTTCAAAAAATTTTATTAAAATATTATCAGATAAATTAAAAGTAAGTACTTTTTCTATTATGCCATTTTTATCAAATGATAAAATAAATGATTTAAGCAAATTATCTAAATTAGAACAACAAATTTATTTTTATTGAGTTAAACTACAAAATAAACTTATTAAACAAAATTCAAAAAATTTATTAATTAATAAATAATAAATTATGGCTAAAATTCCTTTAGTCTATAGTAAAAATCAATTAGCCAAACTAATTGTGTGAGATAGAAATCATTATACCCCTATGATTGAAAGAATAAATTATTGTTTGGATAACAAAGAAAAATTATATGTAAATTACAAAAAACTCTGTGATGATAGGAAACAAAAATACTGCAGAGCGATGCTAGAACCTTTAAAATCATTAAACAAAGACATTAATCAAAAAATACTCAGTCAATATGATAAAGAAATGCCTGTGTATATATATTGAGGGATTTGATGAAAAAATAGTATTTGAGCGGCTTTTGTCCACTCTAAATATAAATACAATAGAAGTTATATTATACTAGATTTTTCAAAATACTTTGAACAAATTACTTTTGATATAGTAGTTAACTCACTTATTAAAATGTGAATTGCTAATAAAAAATGAGCTGAAATTATTGCTGAATTATGATGTGTGCCTAAATGAAAAGAAATAAAAAAAGATTGAGAAAAAGTTATTGCAAGATGATTTAGTACTTCCTCTCGTTTAGCTATATTTTGAACCTTGAAATTTTTTAAAAATCTTAAAAATCTAATATTTAAAGAATTATCCTGACTTCATCCTGAAATATCTGTCTTTGTAGATGATATCTCTATATCATTCGATAATATAAATGAAGACATAATTAAAAACAGTATTGAAAAAATTATATTATTAGCAACTAAAGAAGGATTTATCTTTAATAAATCCAAAACTAAATATTACTGTAATATAGATGAAATAGAAATTTTAGGGGTACTTGTTAAAAGATGAAATATTGAACCAACTAAAACTTTAAAAAGAAAAATCAATGATTGATTTAAACAATTATCAAAAGCTGAAACTTATAAAGAAAAGAAAAAAATATATAAAAGTATAAATTGATTAAAGCAATATAAAAAAAATATTATTAATACAAATAGTAAAAAAGAAGTTTAATTATAAACTTCTTTTTTCTAAGATAAATTATATCTGTAACTTTTGTATTTCCTCCCAGTTTTCACGAGAATTAAGATATAAATAAATTGATGTTGTTTTTAAATCTGTGTGTCAAAGTTGTTGTTGTAATGTATAAAGATTAATTCATTTCTTAATACATAAAGAAGCATAAGTATGGCGAAGTAAATGAGGTGATAAATGTATTTTAGTTTGTCTTTGTATTCTAGTAAATACTTTACTTAAAGCATCTCTATCAAGTTTATTTCACAAATAATCACAAAATACATAAATCTTGTTTTTATTTTGTAATTTTAAATATTCTGTAATTAGTTTAGAAAACTCTTTTGTTATGTAAACAATCCTATCTTTATTTCATTTTCAGTTATTAATCTTTATATATTGATTAAATACATCTTCTTTTTTTATATGGACTAATTCATTTCTTCTAATCCCTGTATTTAATAAAGTTTGAAAAATAGTATAATTTCTGTATTTATAAAAGTCTATTTTATAATTACTTAATAAATGATTATTTATTATTTCTATATTTTCAGATGATAGTGAATTAGGTAATGATTTTGTAATTTTTACTTTCTGTAACTTTAAATAATGTTTATTCTTTATTAGTTGATTATCTAATAAAAAAGAAGTATATTTTACTATGCTTAAATAGTATTTATTTATCGTATTATTGCTTATTCCTTTATTTGTTAAGTTATTATATCAAACCTTTAATTTTAACAAACTATCAAAGCAATTTATATCATCAAATTTAGTAAGTACAATAAATCTGTTAACATAATCTAAATAAAACTTTTGTGTATCTAAAGTTAATCATTGTATCTTTAAATAAGAAAGATATTCATCAAAAAGAAAAACATTATATATATTTTTATCAAAGTTTGTTGATAAAACCTTTATAGTTCCTATAAAATTTTTATGCATAAAAAAAACACTTAATGGGTAAAGGATTAATCAAATATATGACTAGTTCTTTAAACCATTAAGTGCTTTCGGCTTGTTAAAGACGAATGGTGCCGAGAGCGAGACTTGAACTTGCGACACACGGATTTTCAATCCGTTGCTCTACCAACTGAGCTATCCCGGCAATTTTAGATTAAAGATAAAAAAATATGTATTATTTTTAAACTATATAATCTTTAGACTTTTAGATTATATGAAAAATTTTAAATTATCAAATTTTTTTTGTAAAATCTCATAAAAAAAGTAGAATACCAAAAGTTAACGATTATTTTTTAATTTTTATTCTATGAAAATACAAGTTTGTATGTGAAATGGATGTAAAGAAAAATACAGTGAGTATATACTTCAAAGACTTGAAAGAGATAAAGAAAGATTTAATTTAAGTAATGTAATTATTTCAACTTGTGGTTGTCTTGATAATTGTAAAAAATGACCCGTAGTTATGTTTGATAAACATATTGAAGGCTATATGACACCTACAAAAGCTTCTAAAATGATGATGGATAAGATTAAGTGAAATAAACCAAAGAAAAAAGAAAAAGTTGTAGGCAAAAATGAAGAAGATAATGGGGATTATTATTTAAATGATAACTAAAAATTTATGTTACAAATATACAACACTTTAACAAGAGAAAAAGAAAGATTTAAGCCTATAAGACAGGAAATAGTAAAACTTTATTTTTGTGGACCTACAGTTTATAACTTTGCTCATATTGGTAATTTGAGAGCTTATATATCTGCTGATTTAGTTATTAAAACTCTTAAATTCTTGGGTTATAAAGTAAGTGTGCTTATGAATATAACTGACATAGATGATAAAACTATTAGAGATAGCCAAAAAGCAGGAGAAAAATTGAAAGATTTCACTGAAAAATTTACAAAGATATTTTTGGAAGATATAGAAAAGATATGAATTAAAGAAGCTGATAAAATAGTACCTATTTCTACTTTGATAGATGAAATGGTAGATATGACTAATATATTACTAAAAAAGTGATATGCCTACATATGAGAAGACGAAAGCATCTATTATGACATCTCTAAATTTAAAGATTATGGAAAACTTGCTCATCTGGATTTTTCTGGAATGAAATCAAGTGTAAGAATCGATAATGATGAATATGATAAAGATAATGCTTCTGATTTTGTACTTTGGAAAGCTTGGAAAAAAGAAGATGGAGAAAATTATTGGGAGAAAGAGTTTATAAAATGAGAAGACAAATTCACAATCAAATGAAGACCTGGTTGGCATATAGAATGTTCAGCTTGTAATTTGACTCATTTTTGACCTGAAATAGATATACATATGTGATGAGTTGATCTCATATTTCCACATCACCAAAATGAAATAGCACAAACTGAGGCTGTAACTTGAAAGAAATTTGCAAGATATTGGATTCATAGCTGACACCTTATGGTTGACTGAAAAAAGATGAGTAAAAGTTTAGGTAATTTTTATACTCTCAGAGATATAGAAGAAAAATACGAATGAAAAGTTTCTAATTCAATTTTATTTAGAAGCTTTAGACTCAGCTTTATAAACTGAAAATACAAGGATAATATAGATTTTTCTTTCAAAAAATTAGAGCAAAACTTCAATAGTATAGAAAGAATAGATGAAACAATTAAAAAACTATATTTAGCAAAAAAATCTATAGTATCAGAAAAAGATATTACAACTCAAAAATCAGGAGAATTAAAAGTAAAATGAATAAGAAGAGAGTTTAGAGATAGTATGCAAGTATTTGTGACTGATTATATAGAAAAACTCGAAGATGATTTTGATTTTGTAGAAGCTTTAGCAGTATTTTATAACTTCATAACTTTTGTAAATAAAGAACTTCAAAATATAAGTTTAGAAGAATACAATGCAATAATTGATATGCTTAAGACATTTAATGAAGTATTTTGAATAATTGATTTTACAGATAATACGAATATAGAAATCCCTGAGGAAATTCAAGAAAAACTAAATCAAAGAAACAGTGCAAAAAAAGATAAAGATTTTGCTTTAGCTGATAGAATTAGAGATGAAATAGATGATTTATGATATAAGATTGTTGATGATAGAAGTGGTAGTAGAGTGGAGAGGAAGTAGGAATTTACAATCTTTGAGACAAAAATAAAATCCCTT
This sequence comes from Candidatus Altimarinota bacterium, assembly GCA_041659565.1. Classification (GTDB taxonomy): domain Bacteria; phylum Patescibacteriota; class Gracilibacteria; order BD1-5; family UBA6164; genus Altimarinus. Next base: position 62,160 of record JBAZXZ010000002.1, read on the forward strand.
TACTCTATATAAAGGGATTTAACTTATTATTTAATTTTTATATTTTTATAATAGAATTTTTATATCTGTCAGAATTTGTATTATATCAATCATTAACATTAAAAGTTTCATTTAAAATATTAACACTAGATATATTTTCTATAGAAAACTCTCTCCATCAAGGAATTTTCTCATAAGTACTTGAATATCAACTAACTTGATATAAATCTAGTATTATATTTTCTGTATTTCCATGTTTATAAATAGCATGGGGATTTCATTTTCTAATTCCTTCTCATTTATAGTTAAACTCAACGACTTTTTTTTCTTTAATTGCTTCTGTTAAAATGTCTATAGTATTCATTTTTTATATAATTAATTTCTAAACTATTTCTTTGTAACTCATTTAAAAGGTGTTCAATCTTCTTTCACATTCATAAATAAGTGTGTTTCAGTATTTATTTTTACCCATTGTTCTGTTTTTGGGTTAAATACTTGTTCTCTATTTCTGACTGCTCATTTTCTATATCAATCTTTAGCTCAATTTGTTGCCATATTTGTTTTAATTATCAAATAAAAATTACATTACTTTTTGTTTTTATTTTTATGTATAATGAATTCATTATTTTTGTTATGATTTTCTTACATTTTTTTAAATTAAAAAATAAAATGATAAGATTATAAAAAGTTTTACAAGGCTTATAACCTTTATAATCTTATATGCATTATATACTTTTAAAAATAAAATCAAATGTTTTGTGAATTTTTGTATATTATAAATTATTGAATAATGTAAATATATTTGATTTATTTAAAAAAACTTATATAATAACTAATATTAAGACTAATTCAATAAATTATGATTTTCTATAATAAACCTATTGATGATTTAAGTAAAGAGTTATTAAAGTTAATAAAAAATAATTCTTTAGAATGAATGTCTATGAAAGAGATACAAGATGAAACTTGAATAGATCACCCTCAGAAAATATATAATAGACTCGAAAAGTTAATTAAAGATTGATATATAACTGAAGACTATGAAGTTTTAAAAATGCCCGATGAAAACAAAATTTTTCTTCCTTTTTATTGATGGGCTCAATGCTGACACGATTGAGCAAAAATTTTTGAAGAATATCCAAGAGATAGAATTGAAATTGATTTGGATAAAAATAATTTAAAAAACAAAAATTATAAAAGCTATTTTATAACTAGGGCAAAATGAAAATCAATGGAACCGACAATAAAGACATGAGAAGATTTGTTAATAGAGTTTAATCCTGAATTTATTTCAGAATGATACAAATACTTAATCAAACATAATGATAAAGCTAAAATTAAAAAAATAAAGAAAAGTAATAATAAAATTTTTTTACATTCATTAAATCCAGATTATCCGGATTTAGAAGTTAAAAAAGATGATAATTTTGAAATAATTTGAATAGTAAAAGAAATATGAATAAAAATATAACTTAATTCTCATGAAACAAATAATCTTCTATCAAAAACAAAATGGAAAAGTTCCAGTAAAAGAGTTCCTAAACGAGTTAGCTATTAAAAATTCTGATTTAAATGCTAAAATTTTACAGAAAATAGATTTACTGTTACTTGATAGACTATGAAAAGATGAAGTAAAATATATTTGAGATAAGATTTATGAGCTTAGAATCAAACAATCATCAAATATTTCAAGAATTTTTTATTTTACAATTCAAAATGAAAAAATAGTTTTACTTGATTGAATAATTAAGAAAACTCAAAAACTAGATAATTCCATAATAGAAAAAGTTAAAAAATATAAAGATGATTTTCTAAAATGTATATAAAAATTATACATTTCTTTTTGCAATTTTATGAAAACTTAATAATATATAGCATATAAGCTATATTTATTTTTTAATAATTTCTATATGGTTTACACATTTGATGATTACAAAAAAGAAGTTTTTGCAAGAAATCCAAAGATAAAAGAGTTATATGAAAATGAATGGCTAAAATATGCTATTGCTGAGAGAATCAAAAAAGCTAGAGAACAAAAATGAATGTCTCAGCTTGAACTTGCTAAATTGGCAAATACAACTCAATCAGTTATTGCAAGAATTGAGAGATGAAATCAAAATTTTTCTATCACTACTTTGTCAAAATTTCTCAAAATTCTTTGACTTGAATTACAATTAAATGAGATTACTTCTAAATAACAACTTATTATGAACATAAAACACAAAATTATAAACCTTGATAATAGTGATTATCATATGCACTCTATGAGTTTTTCTGATGGGATGAATACTATTGATGAAATAGTTAAATTTGCCTGAGAAATAGGCATGACTGAGATTGCAATTACTGATCATAGTGATGATTGTATGAAACAATTAATAGATAGATTTTGAGTATCAAAAACTACATTTAGGTATTCAACAAGAAAATGGAAAAATATTCATAATAATGTAAATATATTTTTTTGAGTTGAAGCTGATTTATTAAATGAAGATTGAGATATTTGTGATTTGATTCAATGACAAGAATCAGAATTTATAAATCTATCTGCTCATAAAGATGTTTGTGGGTTACAAATAAAATCTATAGATAAAGCATATAAAAATGCTATAGAAAAACATCATAAAAAGATAAAATGTATATGTCATCCATGTAGTAATACAAATTTTTGAAATGAGGTTGATATTGAAGCTCTTATTGATTTAGCAAATAAATATAATATTCCTTTAGAAATAAACTGAAATTATTTATTTAATAAAAAAACTAATATAGAAAAATTACATATATTGCTTCAAAAAGCTGATAGAATCTATATAAACAGTGATGCTCATACTTTGTTTGGGATGAAAGAATACAGAAAAAATGCTATTAAATTTTTAGAGGAAAATGGGTATATTTAAATCATCTCTACCACTTCTTCCCTACTAAATCTAACTTTTTTTAGCTTTCCATATTTATCTTCCTCAGATCTGTATCAGATCGGCAGAGCTATAACTGAAGCTAATCATTTTTGTTTTAGATTTAATATTTCATCATATTTTTCTGGAATAAATCCTCAAATTGTACAACTATCTATTTTTTTAATAGCTAATACTGTTAATAGATTTCATAAAGCTAAAAAAACTTGTTTTGTTCCAAAGTATTCTTTTCAGTTTTCTCATAAATCTTTTAGATATCATTTAACTCTTTGTTCATATCAAACAAGATTTTCTCTTGAAGTTCATCTTTGTTCTACCATAGCATCTAGGTTTTTATCTACAAATTTATCATCTAAATTTATAATTCTACATAAAACTAGCAGATGTGAACAATCAGAAATCTGAGATTGTCCCCAACTACTTTCTACAAGAGAATCCTTTACTTTTTGGTTTTCTATAACTAGAAGTTTCCATGGTTGAACTCAAAAAGCAGAACTTGATAATCTAAATGCTTCAATTATCTCATCTAAATCTGCTTTTTTTACTTTTTTTGTTTTATCAAATATCTTTGTTGCATATCTCCAATTTAGTGAATCTATTATATTATTCATAATTTTATAAATTAGGGAATAAAGGTATTTACCATTTTATACTTTTTTATTATTTTTCAAAGTATTTTAAAATTATTTGTAAAAAATGTAATACAATGTAAAATAATGAATAACAATAAACTAATTAACTTTTTTATTATGAATACAAGTACAACTGTATTGTTAATTTATATATTTACTGGTGCAATTTGAACTTGATGGTTTGTGTATGGTAGAAGTCAAAAGATGATTATGGCTACTGTATCATGAATTGTTCTTTGTGTGTATCCTTATTTTACAGATAATATATATGCATTAATCATAACTGGAATAATCCTGACTATACTGCCATTTTATATACAATATTAGAAAGATGAAACATCTGAAAATTAAAATCGATAAATATGAAGTAGACTGAAATGAAATACTCAAAAACATTGAATTTACTTTAAATAAAAATGATAGAGTTTCAATAGTTTGATGAAATTGAGCTTGAAAAACTACTATTTTAAAAATAATCACTTGAGAAATCAAAAACTACGACTGATTTATAGAAAATATATGATCAGTTAGTTTATGATACCTTGCTCAAATTTATAATGACAATGAAAATAAAACTGTTTATGAAGAATTAAAAGACTGATTTGCTGATATAATAGTTTTGGAAAAAGAGCTTGAGGAATTAGAAAAAAAAATGAATAATTATTCATTGTCATCCTGAGTGATAACGAAGGATCCCTTAAGCAATGCAAATTCACTAAATCAAAGTTCAAGGGATTCTTCATTGCATTCAGAATGACAACACAGTGAAATACAAGGAAGATTCCCTACTTCTAGGGAATGACAAAATTATGACAACTCAGATTTCATTCAAGAATACTCAGACAAACTTGAACATTTCAATAATATGTGATGATATAATTACAATAGTATATTGATGTGAGTAGCATCTGGACTTGGTATTACTTCCCTTTTAAAATCACCTTTAACTCAGATAAGCTGATGACAAAGGACAAAAGTAGCACTTGCTAAGATACTTATTCACTCCCCTGATATACTTTTTTTGGATGAACCTACAAACTTTATAGATATGGCAAGTCTGGAATGGCTTGAATTTTATCTGCAAAATAAATGGAAATGATGATATGTGATAGTTTCTCACGATAGAGAATTTTTAGACAAAACTTGTGAAAAGACTTATGAAGTTCAACCTGCAAGAGCTTTGAGTTTTTACCATTGTAATTATAGTGATTATGTAAGCGAAAGAGAAAAAAAGGAAAAAAAGATTCAAGAAGATTTTGAAAGGCAAGATGATTGGATAAAATCCCAAGAAACTTTGGTAAATAGATTTAGAGCATGAAGTCGTGCAGGATGGGCTAAATCAAGAGAAAAAATGCTTGATAAAATAGATAAAATTGAACCTCCTTATATTCCACATAAAGCTAAGTTTATATTTGGTGAAACTGATAATACAAGTGAAAAAATACTTACATTTAAGCAAATATTTATCGGTAGAAAAGATCCTTTGTTTTTTATCAATGATTTAGTTTTATATAAATGACAAAAAATCTGAATTGTTTGAGAAAACTGAGTTTGAAAATCTACTTTTATAAAAAGTATTTTATGACAATTAGATTTTTTGGATTGATATTTTTCAAGAGCTAAATGACTACAAATAGGTTATTATAGCCAAATGCATGATGAACTAAAAAAAGATAAAACTATAAAAGAAAATTTTGAATTACAAGGACTCAATTATTCTGAACAAGTTCTAGTCTCTATTTTAAAACATTATCTTTTTGATTATGAAGATATGACTAAAAAAGTTTGAGAACTTTCTTGAGGTCAAATAAGTAAAGTTGCATTTGCAATTTTGGGGCAGAAAAATTATGATTTATTAATTCTTGATGAACCAACAAATCATCTTGATTATGATACTCGCGAAGCTTTGGAATCATCATTAAAAAAATTTAAATGAACTATCTTATTTATCAGCCATGATAGGTATTTTGTAAACAAGATAGCAACGAATATCTGGATTATAAGAGATAGTGAATTAATTGTAAGTTATGGGAATTATGAGGACTACAAATACAAATGCGAATTTTGAATTAATATGGATATGAGTCTTTTTGACGAAGAATGACAACTAAATCTAGTACTAGAAGAAAAACTCGGTGAAAAAGAAGCAAAGAGATTGAAAAATAAATTTAAGAAATTTGGGAGGAAGTAAAACTCACAAAAAAAGCTACTGATAAATCAGTAGCTTTTTTGTGTTATTATACAAACTAACTAGTATGTTTAGCTTTTGCAAAAGCATGTTTTCAGAATACTCTTTGTAAATATTGTAATACTTCATATTGTTTATTGAAAAATCAGTTCAATTTCATTCATTTTTCTGTATAAAGTATATATCTTCAATCTGTTAATTTTCTTGAAATAAATCTATCCCCATATCTACTTACATATATTACAGGAGTAATTGATTCATCAAAATCATAATTACCTAAAACTACAACATCAACTTTTGTTAATCCATCTATATATTCTTTTGCTTTGTCTATAGTTGGTAAAACTTTATCATCATAAGTTCCATCAGGTTTCTTTATTATATATTTTCAAGTTATTGTTTTTTGAATTGTATACTTATCTCATTTATCATCTACATAATTTACATCTTCAAAAGTCTTATCTATAATTTGGTCTATCTTATCAGTAATACTTGTTCAAGTACTTGTTGTAGTTCAAGTAGAAGTACTTCATGTGCTTGTTATTCAAGTTCAAGTAGTAGTTCAAGTTCCTGTTTTTGGTTTTGTACCACAAGTTCTATCATAATAACTTGTTGAATAATCTCAGTCAGGACAACTATCTTTTACTGATCATGCTCAATATGAACCACCTCCACCACTTCATCCTCATGTTGATCATCCTCCAGAACTTCATTCATATACATCATTAATTATGATACTAAATTGTTTTTCAATAGAGAATCATAGACTATCCAAACTTTCAACTCTTATACTATATGTATTTTTTGTCTCATAATCAGCTATAAAGTTTGTAGTCAATGTACTTCAACTTATTGTAAATACACCATTATCATTACTTCAAGTTCAAGCTATAAATGTATATGTATAAGTTACTCAAGTATTTGTTCCTACTGTATTAAAATCTCATAAAGTTAATCAAGATACTGAATTTTCATTAAAAGCTAAGCTTCAACTAAATGTTATATCTGTTCAAGTTTCAGCTACATCATTTACTATTATAACAAAATTCTTATCAAAATTTAATATTCCATCACTTACTCTTACACATATATTGTATGTATTTTTTGTCTCGTAATCAAATGCAGAGTTATTTGATAATACTGTTCAACTTAAAGTAAAACTAGCATCATCAATTCAAGGAGTTGTACAAGTAAATGAATAAGTCATTGTATTTGTATCTTCTCAATCATCAGTTCATGTTAAATTTCAAATTGTAGTTCAGATAGGTAAATTTTCATTTAAATTATTTGAACTTAATGTTATATCAGTTGGAGCTTGGTTAATGTCATTTATAGTTATAACAAATTGTTTTTCAATCATAGCTCATAAACTATCTACACTTTGTACTCTTATGCCATAAGCATTTTGAGTCTCATAATCTGGAATAAAATCTGTTACTAAGCTATTTCAACTTATTGTAAAGCTTGCATTATCAGCACTTCAAGTTCAAGCTACCAATGTATAAGTATAAGTTACTCAACTATTTGTTCATACTGTATCAAAATCTCCTAGAGTTATTCAAGAAGCTGTATTTTCGTTTATTGCAAGACTTCAACTAAATGTTATGTTTGTTGGATTCTCTGATATATCATTTATTGTTATAGTAAAATCCTTATCAAAACTTAGTACTCAATCACTTATTCTTACACATATATTATGTATATTTTGTGTTTCGTAATCAAATATTCTATTACTTGATAATGTAGAACCACTTATAGTGAAATTATTATCATCTACTCAAGGAGTTGTACAAGTAAATGAATAAGTCATTGTATTTGTATCTTCTCAATCATCAGTTCAAGTAAAATCTCCTATAAATGTTCAAAGAGGTAAATTTTCATCTATATTACTTCAACTTAATGTAATATTTGTTGGTGCATTATTTAAGTCAGTTACATTTATTGTAAATTGTTTTTCTGTAAAAAATCATCCTATGTCTGTACTTCTTACAAGTATAGTATAACTATTTTTTATCTCATAATTTGCATCAAATTCAGCTATCAATGTACTTCAAGTTATACTAAAACTTCCATTATCATCACTTCAAGTTCAAGCTACTAATGTATAAGTATGAGTATCTCATAAATCTGTATCCACAGTACTCAATGTTCAAACTGTTGCTCAAGTTCATAAATTTTCATCTATATTATTTGCACTTAATGTTATATCAGTTGGAGTTTCGTTTAGACCATTAACTGTTATAACAAAATCTTTATCAAAACTCAATACTCCATCACTTAGGCTTACACATATATTATATGTATTTTTTACATCGTAGTTAAATACTGCATTGCTTAATAGAGTTGCTCAACTTATTGTAAAGCTACTATCATCTATTCATCAAGTACTACAATTAAATGCATAAGTCATTGTACCTGTATCTTCTCAATCATCAGTTCAAGTAAAATCTCCTATAAATGTTCAAGTAGCTAAATTTTCATCAATAATACTTCCACTTAAAGTTATATCTGTTGGTGCTTGATTTACATCAATTATTGTTATTGTAAATGCTTCTTCATAAGAAGCTCATAAATTATCAGTTGTTCTAATTCTTATATTATATGTATTTTTTGTCTCATAATCTGGAACAAAATCTGTAACTAAACTATTTCAACTTATTGTAAAACTTGCATTATCATCACTTCAAGTTCAAGCTACTAATGTATAAGTATATGTTACTCAAGTATTAACTCATACTGAATCAAAATCTCATAAAGTTGTTCAAGAAGCTGTATTTTCATTCAATGCTAAACTTCCACTAAATGTTATATCTGTTGGTAATTCAACTAAATCATTTACTAATATAACAAAATTTTTATCAAAACCTAAAACTCCATCACTTACTCTTACACATATATTGTATGTATTTTTTGCTTCATAGTTAAATACTCAATTATTTGATAATACTGTTCAACTCAAAGTAAAACTAGAATCATCTACTCAAGGAGTAACACAAGATAAAGAATAAGTTAATGTCCCATTATCTTCTCAATCATCTACTCAAGATACTGTTCAAATTGTAGTTCAGATAGGTGAATTTTCATCTATTACACTTCAACTTAATGTAATATCTGTTGGTGCTTGATTTAAATCAGTTATATTTATTGTAAGTTGTTTGTCTGTAAATAATCATAGAGCATCTGTACTTCTTACAAGTATTGTATAACTATTTTTTGTCTCATAATTTGCTGTAAAACTTGTAATAATTGTATTTCAAATAATTGCAAAACTAGAATTATCATCACTTCAAGTTCCAGATACAAATGTATATGTATAAGTATCTGTTAAATCTTCATCTGTAGTACTAAGAGCTCCAACTATTGTTCAAATTGCTGCATTTTCAGCTACATTACTTGAACTCAAATTAATATCCGTTGGATTTTCGTTTACATTGTTTATTGTTATAACAAAGCTTTCTTCAAAGAAGTATCCTAAACTATCTGTACTTCTTACAAGTATAGTATATGTATTTTGTACTTCATAATTTGGAATAAAGTTTGTTATTAAATTATCTCAACTTATAGTAAAACTTGCATTATCTCAACCAGTTCATGATAAAGTATATGTATAAGTTGCTCAAGAATTTGTTCAAGTTGTTCCAAAACTTCATAGAGTTACTCAAGAAGCTGTATTTTCATCCAATGCTAAACTTCAACTAAATGTTATATCTGATGGATTTTCTGGTAAATCATTGATTGTTATTGTAAATTGTTTTTCTGTTGTTAATCATCCACTATCAGTACTTCTAACTCTTATATAATATAAGTTTTTTGTCTCATAATCTGGAGTAAATCATGATAATAAAGTATTTCAAACTATTGTAAAACTTGCATTATCATTACTTCAAATTCATCAAACTAAATTATATGTATAAGTATCAGTCAGATCTGTATCTGAAGTAGTAAATGCTCCAACTATATTAACTCACATTGTGTTTTCATCTATTGTACTAGAACTTAATCCAATATCTAAAGGTGCTTCATTTACATTAAGTATATTTATTGTAAATTGTTTATCTGTAATATTTGATAAATTATCAGTACTTCTTACCAAAATACTATATGTATTTTTTACTTCATAATTAGCATCAAATTCAGCAACTAAACTATTTCAACTTATACTAAAACTAGAGTTATCATCACTTCAAGTTCAAGCTACTAGTGTATATGTAAAAGATGTGGCTCAAGATAGAGAACTTATTGTATTTAAATCTCATAGAGTTGTTCAAGTTCACATATTTTCAGCTAAAGTACTTCAACTAAGAGTTACAATAACTCCAGATTCATCAACATTATTTATATTGATTGTAAATTGTTTTTCTATTGTTAATCATCCTGAATCAATACTTCTAACTCTTACAAAATATGTATCTTTTGTCTCATAATCTCAAACAAAATCTGTTATTAAAGCATCTCAAATTATTGTAAAACTTCCATTATCAGCACTTCATAATCATCATACTAAGGTATAAGTATGAAAATCCCCTAAATCTACATCAGTAGTATCAAATAATCATACAAATGCTCAAGTTCATACATTTTCATCTACTGAATTTGAACCAAGTGTTATATCTGTTGGTGTTTCATTTACATCTGTAACTGATATTGTACTTTGTAAGTCTGTACTTATTCAACCACTATCTGTAACTTTAAATTTAACTTGGTATAAATTTTGAAGTTCATAATTTGGACTAAAACTAGCTAATACTTGTGATCAACTTAGAGTAAAGCTTAAATTATCAGTACTTCATATTCAAGTTCCAAAATCATAAATATGTAAATCTCATAAATCTTCATCTAAACTACTCAAATCTCAAACAACAAATCAAGTTGCAGTATTTTCATTAAAAAGATTTTGTGTAAATATAAAATTATATGGTGATTCATTTACATTTGATATATCTATAATAAAATCTTTATCAAGAGATAATACTCCATCACTTACTTTCACACAGATATTCAAAGCACTTCCACTTTCAAAATTTATTGGAGTTGCTGTTCTTAATTCATCTCAAACTATGTTAAATTTACTATCATCAACTCATCCAGTAGAACAAGCCAGTGTATAAGTCAATGTTCCATTATCTTCACCATCATCAGTTCAAAGTAAATTTCAAACTAATGTTCAAACAAAAGTATTTTCTAAAACTATGCTTCAACTTAATGTTAAATCACTTGGTGCTAAATTAATATCATTGATTGTTATTGTAAATTGTTTATCAGTTGTTAATCATCCAATATCTGTACTTCTTACAAGTATAGTATAACTATTTTTTACCTCATAATCAGCACTAAATTCCGCAACTAAAGTACTTCCACTTATACTAAAACTAGAGTTATCATCACTTCAAGTTCAAACTACTAATATGTAAGTATGAGTATCTGTAGTATCCGGATCAACTGCAGCAAGTGTTCATACTATTGTTCAAGTTCATAAGTTTTCATCTATTGCACTTCAAGTTATTGCTATATCTGTTGGTGTTTCATTTATATCATTTATTGTTATTATGAAATTTTTATCAAAAAAATAAGTTCCATCACTTACTCTAGCACATATACTATATGAATTTTTTGCTTCATAATTATATACTCCATTACTTGATAAAGTTGTTCAACTTAATGTAAAACTACTATCATCTACTCAAGGAGTTGTACAAGTTAGTGAATATGTTAATGTACCATTATTTTCTCAATCATCAGTTCAAGTCAAATCTCAAATTGTAGTTCAAATAGATAAATTTTCATCTATTGTACTTCCACTCAATGTCAAATCTGTTGGTGCTAAATTCAAATCATTAATTGTAATTGTAAATTGTTTTTCTGTAGTTAATCATAGAGCATCTGTACTTCTAAGTCTAACTGTATAATTATTTTTTACCTCATAATTTCAATCAAAATCTGATACTAAAATACTTCCACTTATACTAAAACTTCCATTATCATCATCTCAAGTTCAAGTAACTAGTGTGTAAGTATGAGTATCTCATACATCTTGATCAGTAGTACTTAATGTTCAAACAACTGCTCAAGCTCATAGATTTTCATCTATTGTTGTTCAAGTTATTGCTATATCTGTTGGTGTTTCATTTACATCATTTATTGTAACTGCAAAGTTTTTATCAAAACTTAAAGTTCCATCACTTACTCTTACACATATATTGTATGTATTTTTTGATTCATAGTTAAATATAGAATTATTTGATAGAGTTGTTCAAGTAATTGTAAAACTACTATCATCTACTCATCAAGTTGAACAAGCAAAATTATAAGTTAATCATCCATTATTTTCTCAATCATCAGTTCAAGTCAAATCTCAAATTGTAGTTCATACTGATAAATTTTCATCTATTGTACTTCCACTCAATGTCAAATCACTCGGAGCTAGATTTATATCATTTATGTTTATATTAAATTGTTTATCTGTAGACAATCATCCTGCATCTGTACTTCTAACCAAAATTGAATATAAAGGTTTTATTTCAAAATCGCCATTAAACTCTGCTACTAAAGTACTTCCACTTATACTAAAACTAGAGTTATCATCACTTCCAGTTCAAGCTACAAATGTGTATGTATAAGTATCTCAAATATCTTGATCTATTGTATCGAAATCTCATACTGCTGTTCATACTCATAAATTCTCATCTATATTATTTGCACTTATACTTATATCTGTTGGTGTTTCATTTATATTATTTACTGTAATTATTATAATTTTTTGTAAATTAAGTCATCCACTATCTTGTGTTTGAACTCTTATTGTATAACTACTATTTGCTTCATAATCTGGATTAAAATCTGCAACTATAGAAGTTCCTGATAAACTAAATATAGAATTGTCATCACTTCAAGTTCATCAAACAAAACTATATGCAAAAGTATCTCCTACATCTTCATCTGTTGTAGTTAAATCTCAAACAACAACTCAAACTCATACATTTTCATCTATTGTACTTCCACTCAATGTTAAATCTATTGGAGCTTCATTTAAATTATTTACTGTTATATTAAATTGTTTATCAAAAAACATTCATAAAGAATCAGTACTTCTAACAAGTATACTATATGTAGTTTTAGCTTCAAAATTTATAATTCAATCAACAAATAATCAAGTTCAAGTTATACTAAAACTTGCATTATCATCACTTCATGTTCAAGCAACTAAAGTATATGTATGAGTATCTCAAACATCTTGATCTACACTACTTAAATTTCAAACTAAAGTTCAAGTTGCAACATTTTCATTTACATTGCTTCAACTAAGTAATATATCTGTAGGAGCTTCAGCAATATTATTTACTGTTATTGTAAATTGTTTATCTGTAGTTAATCATCAATTATCAGTACTTCTAAGTAAAATAGTATAAGAACTTTTTACTTCATAATCTGGATCAAATACTGTAACTAAACTAGATCAGCTTATACTAAAACTTGTATTGTCATCACTTCCAGTTCATCATACAAATGTGTAAGAATGAGTTGCTCAAATATCTTCGTCAGTTGTAATTAAATCTCAAACTACAGCTCAAATTCATACATTTTCTTCTAAAGTTGTTCAACTTAAAGTTATATCTGTTGGTTGTTCATTTACATCATTAATATAAATAGTAAATTCATTTTCAACTACAGTTGAATTTTCATCTATACTACTAATTCTAATATTATATGAATTTTTTATTTCATAATTTGGATCAAATTGTGCTACTAAAGTAGTTCAACTTATAGTAAAGCTTCAATTATCTGCACTTCAAGTTCAAACTGCAAAATCATAAGTAAAAGTAGTTCCAGTTGAATGTACAGTTGAAAAATCTCAAACTGAAAATCAAACTCAAACATTTTCATTCATTCAAGTTCCTGATAAATCAATTCAAACTGTTGCTATATTAAGTGCATTTGTTGAAGAAAGGTAAGTTACATTTCAAGCATAATCTACTGCCTTAACACAAATATATTTTCAATTATTTAAAGTATCATTTATTGTAAATGTATTTCAAGAAGTAAATACTTGGTCATATGTATCTGTACCATCACAAGTACTATCTGCTGAAAACCCATAATATAAACTTGTTGTATCTAGATAATCATCTGTAGCTGTTATATTTATATCATCTGTTAAATTTGAAGTAGCTGATACATCATCTATAAATGTAATTACTGGAGCAGTTGTATCAACTATTATATTTGAAGTTAGTGAATATGGTAAAGTAAATCAAGATAAAGCATTTGTAGCATTATCAGTAAATACTAAACCTTGAATATCCAGAGTTCAACTTTGACCTGCTGAAACTGTATAAGTTTTAGTATGAGAACTTAAAGCTCATGTATTTGAATCTAAATTCAGGATATTACCAGTACTAGTTCATAAATCAAAAGTTAAGCTATTTCAAATTCAACTTGAATCAAGATTTAATAAATTTACTGAGAAAGTAATATTATCTCATTCTTTAGCATATAATGAATTTGAATTACTTGATGAAACTGTAATTGAGTTAAATTCAGGAACAGTCTTATCCAAAACATTTAAAATAAAATTTTGTTCATAAATTCAATTATCATCAACTGCTCTTATACATATATTATAAGAACTTTGAGTTACATAATCTGGATCCTCATTTATTATAAGCTCATCACTTCATGCTCATCCGATACTAAATTTAGCATCATCTACTCAAGGAGTAGTACAAGGCATAGAATAAAAAATAGCTCAACTTGCATTATTTCAAGTAATAGTTGCTACTGGTGTTCATGATACAATTGTATCATCAATATCTGTTGTTGATAAACTTAAACTATCAACTGCAAGCAATCTAGCAATTCACAATAGAAATATTAAAATAGCACCTGCTAAATAGTATTTAGCCCTGGAATATGTATTGGTCATACTAAAAAAAAATTAAATAATAATTTATTTACTTGAAATTTTTGTTTTTGATTTTTGATTATTTTTTTATTTTATCGCTTATTTAAAGCATTTTTAAATTATTTTTATTTTAGTTTATATTGATTATACTATTTTATATACTTTGTCAAGAGATTTTTAAAGTTTTTAATCTTTCTTTAACTATTATTTAAAAAACAAAAAATAAGTAACTCAAATTGGTTACTTATTTAAAGAATTATTTTTGTAAGCATTCTTACACTTAAGCAATGTTTAGTATATTTATTCAAACTAAATGAATCCTTCATTACTCTCAGGATGATAACATCGAAAGTATATAATCTTCTGCTATATTTTTTTAACCTCTACACCTTTCAAAAAGTACTTTATAATCATATCCTCCGTCCATCATTTTGAAGCTAAAAATGTAGCTCAAGCTCATGAAATTCCTACTCAATGCCCAAGCTTTGTTTTTCATACTGACCCAGGATCAAAAACACTTGATAAATAGGGATAATTTACTTTTTTACAATCTGAATTATCCTTGCAATAATCTTTATAACTCAAAGTTTTTCAAGAGCTTTGTGTAAAATACCAAGGCTTTATTATATCATCATTATAAGTAATTATTTGATCTTCGGTTTCATTAACTATCTTATTTATCTTTGGACTTCTTTGTTCTAAACTATATCATAAATATCTTTGAAATTCATCTGGATTATCAGATCATTGGTAAGATTCTCATGGAAATTTCATTGCTTTTGTCATATACCATCTTGCATAAGTTCTTGCTGCTACTACTATAGTTTTGATTTTTTCAGAATTATCACTATCACTCACTTCTCAAAGTCATTTAAGATAATCTGATAAATAAAGCTTATTAACTACAAGTAATTTATTATCTTTTACAGATAAAATAATATCTCATCTAAATTTATTATCATTGTATTTTTGCTCTTTATCCCAAGCAGGAATCCTATCCCAAGAACTTATCTCTAAATAAGATTCAGAATTAG
This sequence comes from Candidatus Altimarinota bacterium, assembly GCA_041659565.1. Classification (GTDB taxonomy): domain Bacteria; phylum Patescibacteriota; class Gracilibacteria; order BD1-5; family UBA6164; genus Altimarinus. Next base: position 77,810 of record JBAZXZ010000002.1, read on the forward strand.
AAGTTACTGTGATAGTATCTTGTAATAAACTATCATTTATAAGAAGTTTTCAAGAAGAAACTTTTATATCATATTCTCTATTTCATTTTTTTATTTTTATATTATTTTCATCTGGATATGATAATTTTATTGAGATTTTATTGTTTTTGTCATATCATAATGTTACAATTTTAGAACTTTCTTGTTTTTTTGATTTAATTTTTAATAAAACCATGGTTCTGAGATTTTTGTAAATCATACTATTTTTATACTCTCAAGGAGTACTTTTGTCAATTTTATAATCCAACAATGCAAGTGTTTTTAATAAATTATATTCTGATAATTTATCAAGTTTTATATCTAGTGCTGTTTTTACATTTGAAGTATTTTTATTTTTTACATAAGTAAATCATCATGTTTTTATTTTTAACTCAGATTTTAAAGCTTGTAATTGCACATATAAAGCATTTCAAGGACAACTAGTATTACCAACATCTCTATGTCATACCAAAGTATCATCTTTATAATTTTCCAAATAAGATTTACAATTATCTCATACACAATCTTTATGATAATCATAAAGATTATTTAAATCAATTCAATATTTTTCTGATAAATAAATAACAAGTTGTTTTAATGCTTCATATTGTTTATCTGTGATTTTTTCACTTCCATATTGTCAAATCAATGCGACTCCAACCGTTGAACGATTATTCCGTATTGCTTGAGCTCAAACAACATAATCTCATCAAGCTCTTCATTCAAATATTTCTCAATTAAATCAAATAAGATAATTATACCCTATATCTCACCATCATCTTGATAAAGTATGATATTTATATATGGACTTTATGGCATCATATGAACTTATTCAAGGAGCCGTATCTGTATGATGAACCACTATAGCTTTTACATAATTTGTCTTTTGTATTGGCCAAACAAGCTCATGTCAATTCTCTGTACTTACAGTACTTGCCAGAGTATTATCACTTTTATAATTTGTACTTAAAAAATCATTTATTGATTTTGTTTTTTCTCTTTGGTATTTTTCAGCAGCAGTTTCTTCCACAACATTTCACGATTCTAAATTTGTAAAGTAGTTTTTCCAAAAATCATAATCTTTATATCTCCGAGTTTCTAGAGCTCACCATTCTGATCTAGATATTATTTTTATATCTGAAGCACAAACAACCCCAGAATATATAAAACCAAATACAGAATACAAAAGAAAAATAACTAATAAAAAAATATTAGTCTTTAATAAACTAAAAAATGAAAAAAAATTAGATAAAAAAGTAATGTTTTTTTTACTCATAGAGATTTTTGTGGTAAAATAATAATAGAACTTTAGAGCTTGGAATTTTAGAATCTTAAATTTCTAGAACTAATCCTCATTATCTCTAATATGTCCTAATCAATAATTTATGTCTCAATCCATTATAAAATCATTTATAAAAATTACAATTTTAAGTTTAGTTTTTATTGTATTATTTCAAATATGAAATCAAGTAATAAATGCTTGGTGGTGGAGTAGTGAAGAAAAAACGACAAATAGTGATACTTTTCAATCAATAGATAATTATTGATTTAGTGAAATCTGAGTAGCATTAAATATAAATATATGAACAAAATTTTATGAATGAAAGAAAGATACAACTAATTATTTATATAATGAAATTATTCCTATTTCTATAATACAATCAGATAGAGCTAAAACAAATGAAGTACTAATCAAGAAAAACTTAGATGCTATAAAAGATTATATAAACATAGTTAAAGTAGATCCAAAATCTTACCTCGATTCTCTATCAGATAGAAAAGAATCATATGATAGCCTAATGAATCAATTAAAAATAAGATATAAAACTTGATATGCTAATAGTAAAAATCTGGGTGTACAAATAGATACATTAACAAGTTATCTAGAACAATTAGATAATTCAATAAATAACACAAAACAAAGTATTGCTTTAAATATGAAAAACTATAATACCACATGACTTGGTAAAAATATAGATGATTTTATAACATTTAAAAATGACTATAATTCAGTTAGAGTATACTTAATTTTTTGTAATAGATTTCAAGCATATTATACTTTTTTAAATAATTATAATAGGCAAACAATAACAACTCTAAGATTAAATGAAGATGCTATAATTAAAAATACTCATATAGTTATACCAAATTCATGAAGTAATCTAATAATAAAACTCAATTTATTATATGAAGAATGAAGTTTACCTCAAGATATGCTTATCAATCAACAAACTACTAATATAGACACTACTACTATTGATAATTCTAGTCTAGAATATAACACTGACACATCTATAAATAATAATACTATTGGTAATTCTAGCCTAGAATTTAATACAGATACCTCTATAAATAATAATTACAACTGAATTTTCTGAGATCCTTTTAATTTAGAAGATAACAATACTCTAGATAGTACAAAACAAACTTGAAAAATAAATTTTGGATGACTAAAATAGATTCATTTAAGATAAATAATAAAAAATTTTGATTTTTAAAATTAATTCAATATAATCAGTCAACTTAAATGATCTGGTGTATTTTCCGGATAAAATTTTATTTTTTAAAAATACTGTTATGACAATAACAAAAGATACTAAGAAAAAAATTATAGCTGATTATGCTGTAAAAAAATGAGATACATGATCTTCTGAAGTACAAATAGCTATTCTTACAGCTAGAATAGAAAATCTAAAAGACCATTTAGCAGAACATAAAAAAGATAACCATTCAAGAAGATGAATTATCTTAATGGTAGCTAAAAGAAGAAAAATGCTTAACTATTTGAAAGGAAAAAATCCTGAAAAATTTAGTGAAGTAGCACAAAAACTACAAATAAGAAAAGCTTAATTTAATAAAGAACAAAAAAAGTACTGAATTAAAATTCAGTACTTTTTTTGTTCTTTTATCTTTATTATAATTTTCTACATTACAATTTTTTCTACAAAAGAACTTATAAGATTCGTTCAAAACTTCATTTTTATCCTTTCAACTAATCTATCTACAAGTAAATAATCATAATCCGGAACCTCCACCTTTATTTTTATTTCATGTTTATTAAATTCAAGTCTTTTAGAGTTAACCTGCTCAACATTTAATCACATAGAATAAATTATATCACTTAAATCTCTTAAAACTCAAATTTTATCTAGAAAAATAAATCATAAAGAAACAACTATAGAATCATCTTCCTCTCATTTCCTATATGCTGGCAACAATCTCTCTTTATTTACATTTCATAAAATTGCACAATTTCTGTTATGTATAGTAATAATTCATTTAGAATTTATATGTCCTACTATCTTATCTGGAATTTTTCATCAAATTATACATTTCTTACAAGCTTTATAATCAATTCATCTTTCTCATCAAATAATTATTTCCTCTTTCTTATAATCAATATTTTCAATATCAATTATATTTCTCACATCATTTTTAATCTCTTTTTTTGAAATCATATTTTTCGATTTCATAATCTTTCTTACAACAGAAGAAGGATTTACCGAAAAATTTCATATTTGTTCTAATATATTAAACCTCTCATCGAGATCATTTTCCCTATCATCAAGAATTCTTAATATAGATAATTCTTTATCAAGTGTTGGAAAAGATACTTTTTCTAAATATTTATTTAAAATATCTTTTCATCTTTCAGTATTTGTATCTTTATTTTCTCTTTTTAAATAACTTCTTATCCTTTCTTTAGCTCTTGTAGTTTTAACAAATGATAACCAAAATGGGCTTGGCTTCTTTGAGTTATCAGTAACTATTTGTACAACATCTCAATTCCCAAGTTCTTTATCTAAAGGATATATTTTTCAATCAACTTTTGCTAAAATAGTATGGTTTCAAATCTCTGAATGAATAGCATAAGCGAAATCAATAACTGTTGATCATGCTGGCAAATTAACTGAAAGTCATTTTGGAGTAAATACAAATATCCTATCTCTAAAAACATCTATTTTAAGAGATGATATAAAATCACTGTTTCATAAACTTTCAGTTAATTCTTTCAATTCCTTTACCCAATCTATATCGTGAGCTATTTTACTTCATTTTTCTTTATATTCAAAATGTGCAGCAACTCATATATCAGCATATTCATTCATATCGTAAGTTTTTATCTGAATTTCTGTTGGCTGTTGTCTAAATTCTTTTAAAAATCATATAATAGTTGTATGTAAACTTCTATATCAATTTGGTTTTGGCAATGCTATATAATCTTTAAATCTATTTGGTAATGGACTCCATTTATTATGTATAATTCAAAGAACTTTATAACAAGTAGGAATATCTTGAACAAGAATTTTTATTCAAAATAAATCATACATAGAATCTATAGAATCAAATCATTTCTTTTTCATTTTTTTATAAATAGAATAAATTGATTTTACCCTATATGTAATTTTATAATCATCTACAGTTAGATCTAAAGCTTTTTCTATCTCTTCTTTAGAATTTTTATAAAAATAATCTATATTTGTTTTATAATCTAGTAATTCTTTATTAATCCTTTTATATTCTGTTGGTTCAAGTATTTTAAAACATTCTTCTTCTAAATCATTTTTAATCGTAAATAATCATAACCTATCAGCTATAGGAGCATAAATATTTAAAGTTTCTAGAGATATTCTCTGTTGTTTATCTTTCTTTGGATGATATTTCAAAGTCCTCATATTATGAAGTCTATCAGAAAGTTTAATAAAAATAACCCTCAAATCTTGTGCCATTGCTATAAACATTTTTCTTAAACTTCATATATTTCTCTCTTCTCATACATATTTTATTTTTGATATTTTTTCCATTCATTCACACAAAAAAGCAACTTCATCTCAAAAAGTTGATTTAATTTCTTCTATAGTTCTAAAAGTATCCTCTACAACATCATGAAGTAAGCAAGCTTGAATAGTTGATATATCTGGCCTCAAATCAAGCAATATAATAGTTGATTCAACAGGATGAACGATATAATGATCTCAAGATAATCTTATTTGTCAATCATGAGCATCACGAGCAAAAGTATATGCTTTTAAAATACATTTTTCTATATCTTTTGCAGGTTTATCTGTCATATAAGAAGTAGCTCTTTTTACTATTTCTTTAACTCTTTTATCAACTTTTGAATAATCCATAAATTAGGAATTATGAAATAATCTATTATCTTTAGTATTTGGGTTTAAATCTTAATTATTGTATCATTTTTTTGATTTTAGTCAAAATAAAGTAAAATATATTGCTTTTTAGCTAAAAATCATTAAAATAATATAAATTCATAATATTATAATGTAACAAAAACACAATATGTTAAACTTTATTAATAAGAATCTAACTTATCTACAGAATTATCCTATCTTTAAAAATAATAATGATTTTATAAAAGAAATGACTCTAAAATTGAATAAAGATAAAATCATAGTTATAACTGGAATGAGATGATTACATAAAACAAGTATAGTGAAAGAATTTTTAGAAAAAACAAAAAGTACAAATTATTTATATATAAATGATGAACTAGATCTACAAAACACTATAAAAGATGATAAAGATTTCTTTGAATTACTAAAAATTTATGAACAAAAGTTTATATTTTGTAGTATCATAATACTACAAAATATAAATAAAGTAAAAAATATAAAACAATTAATTCTAGATTTATATAAAAGTAAAAAATATAAAATAATTATACTATGAAATAATATTCATATAGACACAACGAAAGAATTAGAAATTCATAATGATATACTTATCCAAAATAATAACTTATCCATAATTGATTGGCAAAATTATTTAACTTACTGAAATCTTCCAGAAGTTAAATTTTTAAATAATGATTATTTTAAAAAACTATTTTTAGATAATATAAAAAATAAAATAGTCTTGCAAGATATAATTACCAATTATTCTATTAAAACTGTGATTTCATTATATCAAAGTATATCAAAAATAGCATTTTTAAATACAAATTTATCAATAAGAGAATTTCATAGAAACATAAAAGATGAATGAATCGATATTGCATTAGCAACTTTTATGGATTATATAGATTTCTTAGTTAATTCTAGATTACTAAAAAGATGTGTGATATATGATCTAAAACTTGATAAATCTATAAATACAAATGTTAAATATTATTTTACTGACTTGGGAATAAGAAATACTTTTGCTTGAGAAAAAATTGATAATAATATACTAGTTGAAAATATGGTCTATAATAATCTAATTACAAAATACACTGAAGTATATAATTGATTAAATGGTAGATTTGAATTTAGTTTTTATATAAGAGATGATAATTCTTGTATACATATAACTCTAGAAACAAATATACATGATATCAAAAAGGAAGTTAACAAACTAAATAAAATTGAATTAAAATGAGAGAAAGTTTTGATTTTATCACATCTCGATATGATAAATTATAAAGAAACTATAGATTGAGTGAAAGTTGTGGGGTTGAATAATTATTAGTAAAATTCTAGATTTTTTTTATTTGATATATATAATATTTGATTATAATATTAAGTAATACTAGAAAATTATATAGTTTATGTGAATTTATTATACAAAACATATATTAGAAAGACTCTTACAAAGATGAATAGATAAAAAGTCTATTGAATATGTTTTAAGTAACTGAATCAATTACTTAAATGATGACTGATTTAGTATTCATGAATGATCTATTAATTGAAAAAAATTGAGAATTATTACTCAAATAAAAAGTAAACATGTGATTTTAATTACTTCTTATTATATATAAATATGACTAATATAACTTTTGATAAAGAAGCAAATGCTTGATACCTAAGTTTTTCAGATAACAATGTATCTAAAACAATTGCACTAAATAATAAAATAATATGTGATCTTGATGAAACCTGAATGATAGTATGAATAGAATTTATTTGAATAAAAAAAGATGATTTTAGTAAAAATATTTCTAATTTGACCTTTAAATAAAATCAAGGTTTCGAAGAGTAATGAAATAAAATCCCTTAAATTCTTTTCGGGCATTTTATCCTCGGATTTTTAGTCTGGGGATTTGGAATCAAAAGTAAGGAGTAATTGAATATATAAAAAAACGATCTTTTTGGAAAAGACCGTTTCTTTGAAATATAATATTATTTTTTTGTTTGTAATGGAGTTTGTGTTGTTGGTGGAGTTTGTGTTGTTGGTGGAGTTTGTGTTGTTGGTGGAGTTTGTGTTGTTGGTGGAGTTTGTGTTGTTGGTGGAGTTTGTGTTGTTGGTGGAGTTTGTGGTTGAGATGTTGAAGATTTTTTTTCATCATTATTATCTTTTATGAATTTTTCAGTTTTCTTAGTTCAATCACTTGCTAATACTTCATATGATTTATCTAATTCATCTTTAAGCTTATTTTTAATTTCATTTTCGTCTCCATCAAATTTAATACCTTTTACAGTCATAAGAGTTTTTATTTGATCCCATATTTCATCTACAGATACTTTTTGTAATCACTGTAGTTTTTGTTGAGCCTTCAAGGAATCGGCAATTTCAGGTATTTCATTAATATCTATTTTATCATCTTTTGTATATTTATCTGGTAGAATATAATTATTGATAGTTGTTTTACTATTATCAACAGGACCTTCTTTCTTAGTTCCATCAGCAGATTTATTACCTCAAATATATGATTTCACAGCACTTTCATCCTTACCTTCCCATCAAATATTTTTACCTGGATTTTTCTTAGCAATTTCTACAAGTTGTTTAGCTAAATCATCTGGAGTTTTAACATTCTTTTTTAATTCCTCTGCTCAAGTTATTCAAGCCCTAGTCATTAAACCTGTTATATCATCAATTCTCTTAATTATATTTTCTCCATCAGTATTTTGAACTAATTTATTAATTCATTTCATTAATTCAGGAGTACCATTATCCTTAGTTTTAAGATTCTTTATTTCTAAATCAAGTTTTTTTAATGCATCTGATGAAAATAATCAAGGCATATTTTTCGACTCCCATCATTCTTTCTTCCTCATATCAATTCATGAAATTTTATTTCTAAAATCATTTGAAACCCCCTGAATTCAACTAGCACTCAATCATCAAGTTCAAGGAATAGGTATATATTTTGGTGATTCCATAGCAAATTTTCATACATCATTTCAAAATTTTTCTATAGGTTCTACAATAGATTTGGTTATACTTGCTGACTTCAGTGCAGACATAACAGCTATCCATAGAAAAGCCAATGAGAATAACTTTATCATTATCATTCATATATTTCAAAGAAGTCAACCTAATGCTACTGATAATTGACTATCTTTTGTATTTGTAGGGGTTCAATCACTTCAATTAATTGCACCTTTTATAGTAATATTTGTATATCATAATGCAATTTTTCAATCTGATCAAATAAGGTTTTTATTGTTACTATCACCAAATCATGCTCATATAATAAATGTAAACATTAATCAAAATGATAATGCTGCAGCAACATATACTGGCACCATAGCTAATTCTAGAAATTTTGTAAAATTAAATTTATTTAGACTTTCTCATATTTTTCATCATTTTCATCACAAAAAATAAGCTAAACCAAATATTGGTGAAATCATCATAAATATCCAAAGCATTATAACTCTAACAAATAATATCAAAAATAATGCTACAAGTATCAATGTATACATCAATATAAATATAATATCAAATATTACCTTAGCTGTTAGAGATCATAAAGTTGTTAATAATTTTAACTGGGTATCTATAACTTCTGTTGTATGTTTCACATCCATAACTCAAAAAGTATAAATTGCCAAAACTCATCAAATATTATAATTATCTCAGTCTTTCATTAATAAAATCTCTTTTATTGTTTTTATTTGCTTTTTGTCTTTTTCACATTCAATAAATCATCAGTTTCATGTATTATTATTAGTAGTAGTGGTTGTAGTCTTAGTAGTAGTAATATTTCATTGTAAATTTATTACCCAATCTTGACACCATTCAACTGGTTGATCCATAAGTGTATTCATACTAGGACTAGTATTTGCAGTAAATGTTTCGATTGGCCATGTATACACTGAAACCATTAAAATAGATGATAAAGATACCATAAATTGTACTACCCACCAAGAAAAAGGTACTATAAGTACTCAAACAACAAATTTAGGTAAAGCTTTTTTAAGCAAAAACATATCTCATTCTCATTTTCATACTATATTTGCAAATGAGATTACTATAAGAATTCAAGCAAATATAAGATAAACTAAATTTGATACAAATACCCATACTTGCTTTATGTATTCTGAAATATTAAATGCTGTACCATTTGTAATACCAGGATCTAGTAAAATAGATATTGCACCTGTTAATGCTGCTAATAAAGAGGCTGCTGCTCAAGCTAAAAATTGTACCGCACCTAAAATACTATTAACTAACTCTTTTGAATCACCTGATAATCACATATTTGCTCATGTATCAACTTTAGTAACAGCAAAAACCGTATCAAATCAAAAATGCATAATTATAAAAACAACTCCACCAAAAAACAGAGATTTTTTGAAACCTCTTGAAGAAATTAGTGATAGTATTTTTGTTTTTATTTGTTTTAGCATAGATAATTTAACTTTTATTTTTATTAAACTATCTATATTTTACTATATATTTTATAAAATAGCAAAAAAATAGCCCCTTTCAAAGAAAGAGTCTATTTTTAAGCTGTCATTGAATTTAATGACAATTTATTCTATATTTATATTTTCTTTTTTATAATATCCGTGAAAATCTTAGGGTTTCATTTTCAAGCTGATGCTTTCATACATTGTCCTACAAAAAATCAAAATAAATTTTCTTTTCATGATTTGTATTCTGCAATTTGATCTCCTAATTTTGATAGTACTTCATCTACTATTTTTTCTAGAGCATCAGTATCATTTTTTTGTCTAAGTCATAATTTATCTACTATTTCATCTGCTTTTCCTCAGGCTTTAAATAATTCTTCTACAACTATCTTACTATTTGTTGATGATAATTCATCTTTATTTACTAGACTTATTACATTTGCAAGTTCTTTAGCTTCAAATCTCAAATCACAAATTCATCATACATCTTTACAATCATTTAGTAAAGCTAGAAGTATAGTTGTTATATAACTACATGATTTTTTAGGATCACCAGTTAAAGCTACCATTTCTTCAAAATATTCTGAAAGTTCTTTATCTGCTGTCAAAATCCTAGAATCATCTTCTCATAATTTATAATCATTTAAATATCTAATCCTTTTTAATACTGGTAATTCTCATAATTCTTTTTTTAAATTTTCTATATATTCATCATCAAGTTCAATTGGTAATAAATCTGGTTCTGGAAAATATCTATAATCCATAGCATCTTCTTTGCTTCTTTGAGTTGTACTAATTCATTTATCATCATCCCATCATCTTGTCTCTTGTTCTATAACTCATCAATTATCCAAAATCCTAACTTGTCTTAGAAATTCATTATCTATGGCTCTACCTATAGAAGAAAATGAGTTTAGGTTTTTAAGTTCTGCTCTAGTACCAAGTTTAGTATCTCAAACTGGTCTAATTGATACATTTACATCACATCTCAATTGTCATTTATCCATATCGGCATCAGAAACTTCACCAAATCTAAACATTTTTTGAAGTTCTTTAAGGAATTCCATAACTTCTTCTTTATCTCTAAAAACTGGATCAGTAACTATTTCCATAAGTGGACTTCAGGCTCTGTTATAATCGCAAAGTGTTTGTCAACCTGAATGAATAAGTTTTCAAGCATCATTTTCTAGGTGCATATGATGAATCCCAAACTCTCTAATTTCCCCATTAATCATTACTTTTACAACTCAGGCTCAAGTAATTGGTTCATACATCTGTGTTATCTGAAAACTATTTGGTAAATCAGGGTAAAAATAACTTTTTCTATCAAATCTAGATACTTTATTTATTTCACAATTCATAAGTAATCAAGCTTTAACACTTAATCTAACTACTTCACTATTCAAGCTTGGGAGCATTCCTGGAAATCACATACAAACAGGACATACATTTATATTTGGTTCTAGTGCTAAATCCACAGCATTTTTACAATTACAAAAAAACTTTGTTTCAGATTTAACTCTTACATGTATTTCAAGTCATATGACTTTTTCATAATTTTCGATTGGCATAAGATTAATGATTAGATAATAGTACTTAAGTATTAGTAATTAATAAAATAGAGTATAATTTTTTTTCTTAAAAACTCAACTTGATTTTCAAAAATTAAATGATAAAATGTTTTTGCAAAAATTTAAAGATTTATGTTAAAGCCTTAAAAAACTAAAATCTTTGAAAATATTTTATATCTTCTAAAAGACAAAAATGGATTTACAAGTAAATGTAAACTTATGTGATGAACTTAAAGCATCTAAAGAAGTTATTGAAAAATTAGTTGATGAAAATGTATCAATAAAACTTGATACCTACCTAAACAAATTTAAAAAAGAAGATTCTATATGAGTTTTGAAAATTACAATAAATAAAAATAAAAAATGACTTTTTGACTGAAATATAAATGCTTCTTTCGATTGAGAAACTCACAGATCAGAAAGAGAAGATTTTAAAAATTTAGATGATTTAATTAATCATTTATTTGATCATATAAAGGAACAATTAAGTGATAAAAAATAGTATGGAAATTTCCATACTATTTTTTTTATTTATTTTTTTACTTTAATTCATCAATTGTTTTAAATTTAATTGGAGTTTTTATTTTTAGTGTTTCTGTTTTTGTTCTTTTGTTATCAGATGTAAGTTTTAATTTTATATAATCTTTATTTGAAATATAAATATCAAAGTTCATTTCCTTATTATAATTATAGATATCTCCATAATATTTGAAATTTAAGTTAGACTTAATTATATTATCAGTATTTTCTTTCTTTTCTTGTTTTATCCAAGTAGTATATCAACTTATTGATTCTTCTCTACCTAATACACCTTGAGTAATTCATTTTTTGTATACTTCTCAATTTTCCATACATGCTGACAAAGTATAAATCTGATTATCATTTCATTTATTATCCGTTCAAACTGCATAATTATAACCAAATTTACATCAATTAATTTCTGTGTTTTTTAAAGGATCTTCAGGAATACTATATATATAATCTTTAAGTTCATCAAAATCTTCAATATTTGGATAAGTTTCATTATCTTGATAATACTGTTCAATTGCTGATTGCAGAGATGCAATATCAGATTTTCTTTTTGCATCTCTAATACTACTTGTTTGCATATTAAAAATATTTTTCAAACTAATCTGATTATTTAATTCAAAAATGTCTTTATCATATTTTCATGTTGTTGCAATATTTAATATTTCTTCATTATTGTCATATACTTTTGTTGTTCAAGTTATAATATTATTGATTAATTTTAATTTTAATAAAAATATATCTTGTTTTTTTATAGCATCTTTTCAAGAAGCTTCAAAATTAAATCAATTTACTTTATGTTCCTTTATTGTTCAAGTTAAGCTTCATTTATAAACATAATTTCACTCAAAAACTTTACCAGAATATAAATCATATCAATCCTTTTTAGAATCAAAATTTCATTTAAAAGAACTGTTTTCAAGTTTAAAACTAGTATTTAGATTTCTAGGAAAATTTCAGACATAATCTATTTTTGAGAAATAATTATCTTTATCTAATAATGATTTAAACGATAAATCAATATCATCAGATTTAGCATTAAATAATATATCTAATTTCTTTCAGTTAATAAAACTCAATTCAATGAATTCTCAAGCATATTTTTCATCTTTTGGTGTAACTTTTAGATTAAAATCTACAATTTTTGATTCAGAATAATCTAATTTAGCATTTAAGGTTACTTGAGAATTTTCAGCTAAATCAAATCATATAGTATTTATTTTTTTTCATAAGGTAATATATAAATCTCATTTACTTACTATTTCTTTTACCATAGAAGAGTATTCACTATCACCACAATTTAGGTTTCATATTCATTTAAATTTAGGTTTCATATTCATTTAAATTTATATTGCATAGACATAATTGTATCACAAGCTTCTTTTGAAGGGATTATTAAATATTTATTTCAAACCTTTTTATAAACCTTAAACATTGAAGTTTTTAAAACATCTTGTCATTTGCTATACAAAGAATTTATATCTGAAATTTTGAAATTTTTATATAAATTTAATACATATTGAGTTTCTTTTTCACCAGCATTTCATCAATTATCATCTTGTTTCATTTTAAAATACTCATTATTAGATGCTAAGAATTTTAATCTTTTTAAGCCTTTTTCAATTTCTCATGTATTATCAATTTTCTCAATTCAAGAATATTTTAATTTATTCATTAACAAATAGATATTTGAATCTTTTGTAATAAAATCTACAAAAGAACTAAACTGAATGTTAAATGATTTTTTTCAGATTAAACTAGCTTCAATTAACAAATCCACTTGAGATTGTAATTCACTGTCAAACTTTTCATTATTTATCTTGTAATTTGGCATATTAAAACTAACTTTTCAACTTCAAAAGTTGGTTGAATTTCATTCAAGATCAAATTTTATATTTCAATTATCCTCATAATTTAGATTATCATTTATATTGCTTAATATTTTTTCAGCAATACTTTTACTATTATCAAGTAAAGTTAATTGAAGTTTAACTATTTCATCTTCAACTTTTTTTAATTCTTCTTTACTAATTCAAGGGTTATTCATCGAACTAATTACATTATTGTATTTATCATCTTCTATTTGAATAATTCTTTTTTTGATTTTCAAATTAATCAATTTATATATTTCAAAACTTATATTATCTGAACTTCATAAGTTTCTATTATTTATATTTTTTTGATTATTTAATTCTGTCATTACATCAAGAGTTTCTGTATTTTGTGCAGAATTTATTATATTTTCAATTGTACCTAATTTTGATAAGTATAAAGCTCATCATTCAATTTTTTTGATTTTTGATTGAGATATAATAATTTGTTTATTTAATTCTCAAATAGTATTATAATTAATATTTTCATTATCTCATCTATCTCATCAAACATTTGGTCCAACTTTTCCCATATCAAAGTTTATTGCAGCAAATACAGAGTTATTAATAAACAATGTTATTATAATTATCGAAATTATTTTTTTTAGCATAATAAATATATTTTAAATTTTAAAAACTATTAAATTATACCTTAAAAAAATAAAAAAAACAAATTTCTGCAATCTATTAAAAATTTATATAGATTTTTATATAATTTCTTTAATTATATAATCAATTAAAACTACTCAATTGTCTAATAAAACTAATTTATCTTGTCTAAAATCAAGCAAATTTTGTTTTATAAAATAATTAATTTTTTCTTGATTTAATTTTTTATAAATTTCTGGTTCTAATCAAGCAGTTCTAAGACCAAACATAATTTTTTCTAGAAACAAATCATCTTTTGACAATATTTCTTCATAATCCAATTTTCAAGAATAATAATCATTAAATTTATTTGAATAAGCATATCTAACTCAATCTAAAAATCAATGTGCTCAAAGTCATAATGCTAACATATTTTCATGATTCCAATAAGCTTTATTATGTTTACAATCAAATCATTTTTTAGCAAAGTTTGATAGCTCATATCTATTAAATCATTTTTCTTCAAGATAATTTTTACAAAGCAAATATTCTTCCAAAAAATCTTCTTCCTTAATACTTAAATCCTGCCATTTTTCTGGATAATCATAATATTCTTCTAGCATATAAAGCGATATATGATTTATAAAATCATATTTTTCAATAATAAATTTCAAATCTTGTAATAATTCTCATTTTTTTACATAAGGAAGTCAGATGATGAAGTCTATACTTATTGTTAAAGATATATTTCCACTTGAGACCGGTCTCTTTTTAGAAGACGGATCTCTTTTTATGATATCTAACTTTTTTAGAATTTCTTCTTTGGCTGGCCTTCAAATTTCTTTTAGTGATTGATTATTTAAAGTTTGTATTCATATACTTAGCCTATTAATTCATATTTTTTTCCATATAATTAAATTTTCTTCTGTAATATTATTAATAGTAGTTTCTAAAGTTATTTCTATATCTTTTTCAAAACCAAATCTATTTTTTAAAGCTAAAATAATTTTTTCTAATTGACTATTACTTAAACTAGTTGGAGTTCATCATCAAAAGTAGATGGAATTAAGAGTTTTCTGTGATTCACTATTTTGTCATTGCGATATTGCCAGAGTACAGGGAGTATGAAGCACCCCATTTTCAATATTTTTCACTAAATAATCAACATAAATTTCTTTATCTAAGTCTGGTTTTCATGCAAAAGTAGAAAATCTACAATATCTACATCTGCTTTGACAAAATGGAATATGAATATAACAAAACAAAATAATTAACAGTTAATAATTAATAATGATAATATATGATTTTTATTTTTCACAATCAACAGAAAGATCTTCTAAGTTATAAGTTTTCTTATATTTACACATAATAATTTTTTGGGCTTTTTTAAATTTTTCTAAGTAACCATAATCATCTTTTACCATATTTTTAAGCTCTTCATCGTATGAAATTTCTATTCCCTTATCAAAAGATGACAATAATGAATCATCTCAACCTTTATAAAAATCCGATAATGTTAAATTATATGAAGGATGAATTTTTTCTCATAATTTATCTTGTTCTAAAGTTACAATAGCAGGTAAAAGATAAGTAAATTGATCCAAAAATGATTTTGCTCATTCTTCACTTGATAAATATGTCAAAAAGTCAAAAGCCAATTTTTCATCTTTTGTACTTTTATTTACTACAAAATAACTATATTTAACAAGTGTTTTTCATTTTCAAGAAAAATAATGAGGAAATGGCTCAGCAAATAGATAAGCACTATTAAATCAAGCTTCATCTAAAGCATTTATCATACTAGGATAACCAACCAACATAGCCTCATTTCATTCACTAAATAATTCCAAATTTGTCTTTCAAGAATTTTCTCCATCATAATATTGTGTTTCTGTAGGATTATCGCTTGAACTAGGGGATTTTACCTGATTAAAATAAGTTTGATAACTTCAAAATGCTTCATTTACTCATACATCTTTTACTTCATCTAATGTAATAGGAGAAGATTCTGAAAACATGAAAAATTGAGTCATAACATCACTATTATTATCTATACTAGAGTTCATAATTCACAAAGGAACTATATCTGGATTTCTCTCTTTTAAATAATCAATAAAATTTCCTACTCAAGCCCAAGATCATAAATCACTTGCTTTTACATTGAATTTTCTATTATAAAAAATACCTAAAGTCTCGTATCATACAGGAATTCCCTTAACAAATTCAATTTTTTTACCATTTTCATCTGTTGTTTCTTTTAATAAATTATCAACAAAAAAAGTTTTGTAATTTTTTCTAAAATCATTTGGATTTACTGCATTTGGATTTATTCATAATACATTATTTTCTAAATATGAATTTTCAAAATTATTTAAAAGAAAGATATCAGGTGATTTTCATGATATAATTGATGCCATTAAAGTTTCTTTATAATCAGCATAATTTGCAAAGTTCTCAACTATAATATTTTTACTTTCATAATTTTTTGCTTTGCTTTTAAATCATTTTACTACTTCATCTAATTTTGTCTTATCTAAGCCATAAGTCCATATAACAAAATCTCCTGCCGTTTTAGATTTATTTGCATTGTTTTTTGATGATGAATTCATAAGAAAAACTCCCCAAAAAACTAATATCAAAATAATAATTCATATTATTGCAAAAATAATTTTATTTTTATTCATTGTAAAAAAGTGAAAATATAAAAAAGTGCGGAAATTTAAAAGTAATAAATATCTAATTATTTTATACTTTTAAATTTTTAATCTTTTATCTTATTTATTTGAAGTTAGATGCATATGTATGTGCATAACTTCTTGTCATCATTCTTTTCAAACATTGAAGTGCAATTGGTAAGCATTTGTTAATCCCAGATTATCTGCTACCTTTTTAGCAACAAAAAACATTTCAGCAGCTAAACTTCTATCTTCTTCTACTAAATTATCTATTGTAAGTATTTCTTTTTTAGGAATAATAAGCAAATGTGTTTTTGCTTTTGGGTTTATATCTCTTATAACTATCATATTATCTTGTTCATAAACAATATCACTAGGAATTTCTCTATTTATTATTTTTGTAAAAATTGAACTCATAAAATTTACGGTTAAAGATTATTTTAATAACTTGTTTCTTTAATAATGTGATTTTTTACTACATTTACTTCTGCTTTTTTATCCAGAATATCTGAATTGTAAAAAATAAGTATATATCCAATTATAGTCATAATAGCAAAAAATCAAAACAACAATTTAATAAACAAACTTATATTTTGACTGAAATTTTTAAATTTAAGTGAATGTATAGTTATTATAGCATATACTCACCAAATTATCATTACTGAGAAAGTATAAATTCATAAATATATATAAAACATAGGAAAAAAAATTAATAATTATTAATTACATACAGTCAATTATATTTTTTTATTTTTTTTTGCAAATTTTTACATTATATATTAGAATATACATAAGTAGAAAGTTTAAAGTAAAAAATGAAAATCATATGGATTTTTAAATAAATTATACTGTTAAGCATATTACTTATAACTCTTAATACAAAAATTATGTCTCAAATAACACATAACTGAGTGAATTTCCAGATAACTGATGAAATCCAAGCTGAATATTCTGAACTTATAAAACTTGTACTAAATACAAAATCAATGGATGACCAAGAAAGACAATATTGGTTTGATATATTGCCTAGTATGAGTAATGAACAAATAGATAGATTATTTGAAATTCTTGATACAGAAAAAAAGAAGTTAGAACAACTTGAAGTTAGTTATCAAAAAGAAATTAAATCTCTAAATGAAAAACATCTTGTTGAATGGCAATCATTTCAAGTAAAAGACAATAAACAAAAAATAGCAAAAGCTCAAGAAGAAGATGCTAAAAATGAGAAAGATCCTGATGATATATTGAATATGTTGAATGATTTGTAAAAATGATAACAACAAAAAAAAGTAAAAACAATTGTTTTTACTTTTTTTTGATTATTTTCAATTATTATTAAGTAATATTTCTTTTACCAATTCTGAAACTCAATTTCATTCAATTTTAAAATATCATAAATTCTTAATTAATGATCTTGTATGATAAGCAATATCTTCTAAAATTATCTTTTTTGAATTACATAAATAGTTTTCCAAAGCCTCTGAATCATTTAAAAATACATCTTCGATATTTTTTAAAGTTGCTATAAAATTATTGTACTTTTCTAAATCTTTATCAAACCAGATATCTTCTAATTTAGAAATTATAGATTTAATTTCATTCCTGACAAAATTAACTGGAAACTCAGAATGACTAATTTGACGAAGAAATAATTCTTTTCATTTATTATTATCATATCTATCCTGAAACTCTCTGACTTTTTTTAAAATTCTTTTTCAATATACATGATTTAATAATCCAATATTAATAAAATATTCTGAACTTATATGAATGTCTAATGGAGATGTCCCAATATCTCAATATAAAGACTTTATTGATTCATATAAATTATGTAATATCTTAGATTTTGGTATATTTTTTAATTTAACATTATCAATATCAAACACAGAATATGATCAAGAAGAAAATATTCTGCAATTATTAGGAGTTATAGTTTCTCAGTTTGTATTTCTGGAATCTTCTGATGGGAAAATTGTACGATCCCAACTATTTGAAGATAATAATTCAACCAAAGATATATCTGCAAGAATTTCTTGCATAACAAGTTTTTCATCTACACATTCTGGATTTATAGGAATACTTATATCATTTCACTCTTTATTTTGTAAAAGTTGACACACATTTAAAATTCAATTACATAAAAGTGAAAAAAAAACTTCTTCAGAAATATGTTTTCATCTATCATAAGTAATCTGTTGTTCAGGAATATCCAAAAAAGAATAATTCAAAGCCATAATCTTATTATATTTAACAAAAAAACACTTATTATATAATAAGTGTTTTTTTGTTAATGTCAATATAAAAACAGTTTTTATTAGAAATCACTTTCTCAAACCATCTCTTTTTCAACTTCTTTTATATGTTGTATAGACAAATCAATTCAATCATCTTCATTACCAAAATAATTATCTTCTATATCATCTCACTCTATAGACATTCATCTTAGTTTTCTATATTGTTTTCATGCAGGAATCAATCTACCTATAATTACATTTTCTTTTAATTCTTGTAATTTATCTATTCTACCACTTACTGATCATTCTACAAGCACTCTAACTGTTTCTTGGAAAGATGCTGCTGATAACCAACTATCAGTATATAGTGAAATCTTAGTTATACCTAGCAGTAATCTTTCTCATATACTAGATTTTTTTCATTCAGCCATTAAAGAATCATTAGCTTTTTTAAACTTGATTATATCAACTATATCTCAAGGATAGAATTCTGTTTCTCATTTATCAAGTACTCTAACTCTAGAAAACATCTGTCTAACAATAAGTTCTATATGCTTAGAATTTACAGTTTGTCATTGAGAAGAATAAATAGATTTTATTTCATTAACTATATATTGTTCTGCTGCCATTACTCAAGCAACATTCATTATTCTAGTTATATTAGCATATCAATCAACAAGTTTTTGTCATTTTTTTACTTTATCTCAATTATTTATCAAGATATTTCTTCATATTTCAAATTTATATTCAAAAACTCTATTGTCTTTATCTTTTACTATAATCATTCCTCACATAACTTTTTTTATTATTCAGTTATATGTAGAAATTATTTTTTGTTTAGATTTAAGTGATCTTGCTAAAAGTTGTTTTTGTTTTACTTCTTGTCATTCTTTAACTAAAAGTTCAAAATCTTCTCAAAAATAATATTCTTCTTCTTGGATAGTATCAGATATAATTCTCAAAACTATTCAATTATCAGTATTTTGTACTTCTGCTATTCATTCTATATCAGATATTTCAGCTACAACTTTTGGGTTTCTTGCTTCAAATAATTCTTCAACTCTTGATAATCATTGAGTCATATCTCAACCTTCTTTTGCAACTCAACCACTATGAAAAGTTCTCATCGTCAACTGTGTTCCTGGTTCTCAAATTGACTGTGCAGCTATAATTCAAACTGGAGTTCAAATCTCAACTGTAGCATTAGCTCATAAATCAAGTCAATAACATTTTTTACAAACTCATCATTCTGTTTCACAAGTCAAAACTGATCTTATATTTACTTCATTAATTTGATTATCATTTATAATCTTTAATGTAGGAGTATCTATAACTGTTCCAGTTTTTAATAACACTTTTCATTTTGCATCTTTTACATCTGAAGCCAATGTATGAGAATAAATTCTCTCATCAAAAGAAGCATCAAAACTTCATTTTTTATCTAGACTAGAAACAGTTTTATAGTAAATTGTGTTACAATCATCTTCTTTTACTATCATATTTTGAGCAGCATCTACAAGTCTTCTTGTTAAGTACCCTGATTGTGCGGTTTTAAGGGCAGTATCAGATTTACCTTTTCTTCAACCATGAGTTGCGATAAAGTATTCTAATGTAGAAAATCACTCTTTCAATGTAGATTTTATTGGAAGTTCTATTGTCTTACCTGTTGTTGAAGCAACTAATCATTTCATTCAACAAAGCTGAGTAAGATTTCACCAATTTCATCTAGCTCAAGAATCAATAAAATTAAATACATGATTTTTGAAATTGAAATTTATTTTCATTTCAGTTTCTATTACTTTTTTTACATCAGCCCAAATTGTTACAGATTGTGCAAATTTTTCATCATCAGTCAAAAATCAATTCCAATGTTTCTTTTGTATATATTTTACTTTTTCAGATGCATCCTCAAGTAATTTTTGTTTACTATCTGGAATTATCATATCATCTTTTGATATTGAAAGTCCTGATAGAGTAGCATATTTATAACCAAAATCTTTGATTTTATCTACTAAAATAGCAGTTGCTTCTTGTCATAATTCTTCAAAACATCTAGAAAGAAGTTTTTTTATAACTCATTTTTTCAATACTTCATTTACAAATCATAATTCATTTGGAACTATTTCATTAAATAACAATCTTCAATAATTTGTTTCTATTAATTCTCAATTCATTCTAACTTTTATTGCTGATCTTATATCAATTATTCAAGCATCATAAGCATATGATACATCAAATATAGAACTATATATATTTCCAGATCATTTTGCATCCTTATCCATAGTTGTAACATAATAAGATCCCAAAATCATATCTTGAGCTGGAGCTACTATAGGTTCTCAATTTGATGGATTTAATAAATTTCTACTTGTAACCATCAGATTTCTAGCTTCATATTGTGCTTTTTCAGTAATAGGTAAATGAACTGCCATTTGATCTCAGTCGAAATCGGCATTAAATGCAGTACAAGTCAAAGGATGTAATTGTATAGCTTTTCAATCGATTAAAACTGGTCTAAAAGCTTGTATAGAAAGTCTATGAAGTGTAGGTGCACGATTTAGAAGTACATATTTTCATTCTATAACTTCATCTAGTGCATCCCAAACTTCTTTTCATAATTTTTCTATAAATTTTTCAGCATGTTTTACATTATAAACGATTCATCTATCTATAAGTTTTGCTATGATAAAAGGTTTAAATAATATCAAAGCTATAGTTTTTGGTAATCCACATTCATCCATTTTTAGTTCAGGTCAAACTACTATTACTGAACGAGCAGAATAATCAACTCTTTTTCATAATAAATTTTGTCTAAAACGACCTTGTTTTCATTTTAATATTTCAGTAAGAGATTTTAATTTCTTTTTGTTTGCAGTTACAAAACCTGATCTATTTGTTCTAGTATCACCAGTTATAAGCATATCAACAGCTTCTTGAAGCATTCTCTTTTCGTTTTTCAAGATTACTTCTGGAGCTCCAAGTTCTATAAGTTTTTTTAACCTACTATTTCTATTTATTACTCTTCTATATAAATCATTTAAATCAGAACTAGCAAATCTTCAACCATCAAGTTGAATCATTGGTCTCAAATCTGGCGGTAAAATAGGTAATGCTTCAAGTATGAACCATTCTGGTTTTTGTCCACTTTTTAATAAATTTGATGCTAATTTAATTTTTTGTAAAATCTTTTTTTGTTTTGCTTGTCCAGCAGATTTTAGTTCTTTTTCAGAATTTTCAATGAATTTCATCATATCTATTCTTTCTAAAAGAATTTTTAAATATTTTGCTCAAGTTCATCATACAAAAATATGAGGAAATTTATCTGATAATATTCTATAATCAAGCTCTCAGATAACTTCTCAAACTTTTATAGTTTTTAATAGATTTCTTAAATTATCAAAATCATTAGTTAAATCATCAATTTTCTTTAAAAGCATGGCTTCTCATTCGTTGAATTCTTTTACTTTTATTTCTTTTAATTCTTTTTTAAGTTTCAAAGTATTCATCTCTCTTTGAACTTCTTTTTGCATTTCTGCTTTTGATACTTTAAATCTATCTTCCAAATCTTTAAGTGATTCATTTAATTTATCTTCAAAAACATCTGTTATAATGTATGAAGCAAAATAAACTACTTGCTCTAATTTCTTTACAGATAAATCTAAAAGTAATCAGATTCTAGATGGTACTGACTTAATATACCAGATATGAGCTACAGGAGCATATAAATCAATATGCCCTATTCTCTCTCTTCTAACTGAAGCTTTTGTAACTTCTACTCAACATCTTTCACAAATTATTCATTTATATTTTATTCTCTTGTATTTTCAACAAGCACATTCATAATTTTTTCTTGGACCAAATATTTGTTCACAAAATAATCATCCTCTTTCTGGTCTTTGAGTTCTATAATTTATAGTCTCACTTATTATTACTTTACCATATGATAGGGATCTAATTTTTTCAGGAGATAATATACCTAATCAAATTCAAGCAAGATTATCTAAATTTTTTCATTTAGTTATATCTCTTCTTCAAATATTTTTAGATATTTCTGTAAAATCAGTTATCTTATCACTCATGAAATTTTCATTTTTTTCGAACATAAATTAATTTAGTTAAAAGTTAAAAGCTAAAAGTTAAAAGTTGAAGGATTATAAATTTTACACCTTTCAAACTTAATAACTTTGCACTATTTTTATTCTTCAGTTTCATTTCATTCATTTGATTCACTAATTTTACTATTTCATTCAATTCAAGATAAAACTTTATTTTCTAATTCTACTATCTTATTAAATCTCTCTCTTATCTGATTTTCTTTATCTTCTAACTCTTCCTTATCAAATAATTCAATATCAAGTCATATTGCTTGTAATTCTTTAAGAAGTACATTAAATGATTCAGGTATATTAGGTTTTTTGATTGCAGAATTTTTAACTATTGCTTCATAGACTTGTGTTCTACCTGCAACATCATCTGATTTTATAGTAATCATCTCTTGAAGTATATTACTTGCAGCATAAGCTTCAAGTGCCCAAACCTCCATTTCTCAGAATCTTTGTCAACCATTTTGTGCTTTACCTCAAAGTGGTTGTTGAGTTACCATAGAATAAGGTCCAACTGATCTAGCATGGATCTTATCTTCAACCAAATGATGTAATTTAAGCATATATTTTACTCAAATCATTGTTTTTTCATTGAATGGATTTCATGTTTCTCAATCAAAAAGTTGTACTTTTCAACTTGACTCAATTCAAGCTTTTTCCATCAATTCTGTAACTTGTTCTACACTTATACCATTTAAAACTGGAGTTGCTACTTTAATTCAAAGATTTCTTGCAGCAATTCAAATGTGAACTTCAAGTATCTGTCATATATTCATACGAGATATAACTCATAGAGGATTTAATATGATATCAACTGATGTTCAATCAGCCATAAAAGGCATATCTTCAACTGGAACTATTTTACTAACTATTCATTTATTTCAATGTCTTCAAGCCATTTTATCTCAAACCTCAAGTTTTCTAGTTTGAGCTACATAAACTTTTACTTGTGTAAATACTCAAGTTGGTAAATTATCTCATGCTTCTCTTTTTAATATTTCTACATTTATTACTTTTCATCATTGTCAGCTTGGAAGTCTCAAAGAACTATCTTTTACATCTTTTGATTTATCTCAAAATATAGCTCTTAATAACCTCTCTTCTGGTGATAATTCTTGTTCTCATTTTGGAGTAATTTTTCAAACCAGTATATCTCATCCTTCAACATAAGCTCAGATTCTAATTATTCAATCTACATCTAAATCTTTAAGTTTATTTGTTGATACATTTGGTATATCATCAGTAGTTTGCTCAGGCCCAAGTTTTGTTTCTCTAACATCAATAATATATTCTTTGATATGTATAGATGAAAAATAATCCCTTTCAACAACTTCTGAAGATATGATTATCGCATCCTCAAAATTATATCATTTCCAAGGCATATATGCTACAGTCAAATTTCTTCATAAAGCTAATTCTCAATTATCAATAGAATGTCAATCACAAAGTAAATCACCTTTTATCAATTTTTGACCATTTGATACAAGTGGTTTTTGGTGAATTATCATATCATGATTAGATCTCTTAAATGTCTTTAATTCATAAATTTTTTTCTCTCATGATTTATACAATACTGTAATATGTTTTGCATCTACTCAAATAACTTCTCAATCGTCTGTTGCTTTTAAAACATAACCTGATCATTCTCATACAATTCTCTCCATTCAAGTTCAAACTATAGGAGCTTCAGGTTTTATAAGAGGAACTGCTTGTCTCATCATATTAGAACCCATTTCCGCTCTTGTCGCATCATCATGTTCCAAAAATGGAAGTAGAGAAGTTTCAACAGATACTATTTGTTTTGGACTAATATCTATATGAGTAATTTTTCATACATATTCTATTGTTGGTTCTGTATTTACTCTGGCACTTATACGAGTCATTGTAAAGTTACCAAAATCATCCATAGGAGCTCATGCTTCAGCAATTATAAGTACTTTTGTTTGATGAGCATCAAAATAATCAAAAGTATCTCAAAAAAATCATCTAACTTCTATTTTTTTCTCTTTTACAGCTTTTTGTAATTTTTTAGCTTGTTCCTCAGTAATTAATTCTTTATCTTTTATAACTACTTTACCATCATCTCAGATAATATCTCAAAGAGCAATTCTATTTATTGCACTTTTTCCATCATTATTTACAAAATGTTCTATAGTTCTATAAGGAGTTAATAAAAATCAGTATTTATCTACTTTTGCATATGATGCGAAATGTAGTACTAATCATATATTTGGTCCTTCTGGAGTTGCAATAGGACAGATTCTACCATATTGAGTTGGATGAACATCACGAACTTCAAAAGAGGCTCTTTCACGAGTTAATCAACCAGGTCCAAGAGCAGAAACTCTTCTCTTGTGAGCGATTTCTGAAAGAGGATTACTTTGATCCATAAATTGAGAAAGTTGTGATGAAGCAAAGAATTCTTTAAGTATAGCAACGATAGGTCTAGAATTTATAAAAGATCCAGGAGTAGCATCTTCCAATTCCATTACTGTCATTCTATCTTTTGCAATTCTTTCCATTCTAGCTATTCAAACTTTGATTTTATCTTCTACTAGTTCTCAAACTGATCTAACTCTTCTGTTTTCAAGATGGTCTATATCATCAATATAATATCATTCAGTTCAGATTAATAAATTGAAAAAATACTTTAAACTAACAATTAAATCATCAATTGCGATAAATTTAGCTCACTCATCTGAATAAGATTTATTTATTCATAATCTAGTTTTTATCTTCATTCTTGCTATTTCTCATAGATCAAATCTCTTTTCATCTAAAAATGTATTATTGAAAAGTTCTACAACTCTTTCATTTGTTGCCAAATCACCTGGTCTAAGTAATTTATATAAAGCATTAAGTGCTTCTAATTTATTAGAAGTCTTATCTTTATCCAAAGTAGGCATAATATGATGAGTCATAACATCATCTCCTAAATCTTTAAATGCCTCAATAATATCAGCATTTGATTCAAGTCAAAAAGCTCTTAAAAATACTGAAATTGGTATTTTTCTTTTCTTATCTATTTTTATGTTTATAATTCATCTTTTTTCGGCATCTATTTCAAACCAAGATCATTTACTTGGAACTATTTTAAGTGCATAACTTGTATCACCAGGAGTAAAAAATATACCAGTTGATTTGATTATCTGATTAACTATAACTCTCTCTATTCAATTGATTATAAAAGTTGCAGTATCTGTCATAAGAGGAACTCCTCACATATATACATCTTGTTCTTTGATTTCTCAAGTTTCTTTATTAAGCATCTCAAGTCTAACCTTTAAAGGAGCTTCATAATTTAAGTTTTTTCTTTTACATGTTTCTGGGTCAAATTTTGGTTCTTCTAGATTAAAACCTTTATAATATATATCAATCTTTTCTCAAGAAAAGTCACTTATTGGAAAACTTTCTTTAAAAGTTTTATCTATACCTTCTTTTAAAAAATTTCTATAAGAATCAAGTTGTATTTCAAGAAGCTCTGGAATTCAAGCAATAGATCTATCATCAGTAAAATAATGTCTTCACTTTATTTCATACATACTTCAGATATCTACTTTTTTGTTTTCCAAAACCACCTCATTTTTCTCTATTTTTTTAGTAGTTTTTGGCATAATAATAATTAAAAAATAATAATTATACCCCTTCTGGGGCACAGGCTAATCAACAACTAAAAGAATACCAATTAATTTAAAAGATTGAATTACTCAGCCCTAAACTCTTAAATCTTGATTTTTAATCTCTTAGATAATACAAAAAATGCCCCTACTTTTGCGGGAATTACACATTCTTAAGTAGTGGTTTCCGAAAAAGTGTATCCAAATACACAAAAAAAGCAAATTTAAATTTGCTTTTTTTTCTAGTATTTTTAATAATTCAATATTATTCTTCTTGTTTTAATCTTTTCATTGTTGTAACACTAATTTTTAAGAAGCTTATATATTTATCATATAAAAGATATACTTCTGTTTCTTTATCTCATTCTTTAATTAACAAAAGTATATCATTAAATTCATGTCATAAATTTCATTGTCCTGTCATTGTTATTTTAAAATTTTTATCTATTTCTCTTCCCAATTCTACTTCTATCATATCTCTAACTAAGGTTGGATTTTTTTCTATGTAATCTAAAATATCATTTACTTCCTTATAATCAAGAACTTGTTCTGTCTGTGATTTCACATCTTCACCTACTTTATTAATTTGTACTTGTCAAATTTCAGCTTCTCATACAAATCAAGGAATAGTATCTAAAGTATCCTCTTTATCTAAATTAGATCAACTCATATTTTATAATTAAAAATTAATTCTTGGTAATTATATATAATAATTAATATTGTCAAGAATTAATTTTAATTATTAATTTTTCAAATATCTATTTTGATTTTACCGACTCAATCCTCCTATTTATTACTTCTATTAAAGCATTTAATCACTCTTCAATATTACTATTTGATTTTAACAATTCTTTTTTCCTAATAATTATATCTAAAATATCATCTTTATATCACTCTAAGAGATATACATCATTCTCTTTTTCTATTTCTTTTTTTAGGTTTTCTGAATCTTCTATAATAAAATTTAATGCATCTATATCCCCCATTTTAATATCTTGTTTAATTTCTTCGCTAATCAATATCTGGTAATTTATATAAAAATTACCTATACTTGTTTTTGATTTTTTAAATTCAATTAATGAAGCAGTTTTTCCTCATACATTAACTACAACCTTCTCGATTGATAAATTTTCTTTTTTTATTTCATCTCATTCATTAGTCATTCTGACGAATCTTCTTAATTTATCAAATAACATAATTAATATTTAAAATAACTAAAATATACTTTTATAATTAATTATACCCCTTATTTTAAATTATGTCAACAAAATTTTTACTTAATATTTTTTATAAAAACAATATTAAGTAAAATGACTTTATTATTTTTATTCTATTAATTTTATTATGAAAAAACTGATTTTACTTATTATTATTTTAGTGCCAATTTATTTTGTATACTCTTACAATAGTTTTAAAAATACTATTTTAACTCCAAAAGAACAAGTTTTAGAAATCAAAAAATGAGACAGCTATTATTCACTAGCTTCGAAATTTGATTTAAATTCTTATTATCTAAAAGTTTATCTAAAATTAAATCCTCCTGCAAAAGATTTACAAGCCGGAAATTATAAATTAAAAACTTGATTAAATATAACTCAAGTTATAAATTCTCTGAAAAATCCTATTACAAATGATAAGCAAATTACTATTTTAGAATGACGGAATATCTATGACATAGACAATGAATTATCAAAAAACAGTTTTATTCAAACTTGAGATTTGATAAATCTAAATAAAGAAAAATTAAGTAATTTTAAAAAAGAATTTGTATTTTTGAGTAATGCTGAAACTTTAGAGTGATTTTTATATCCTGATACATACAGTATAAATCCTAATAATTTCAAGCTTGAAGATTTTGTAAAAACTATGCTCACAAATTTTGATAAAAAAGTAATTCAAGAACTTGAAATAAACCCAAATGATACTAACTTACAGAATAATCTAATTTTGGCTTCAATAGTTGAAAAAGAAGAAAAAAGTACAAAAGAAAAAGCTACTGTAGCTTGATTACTGAAAAAAAGATTAAATGAAAATTGGTTTATATGAGCTGATGCAACTGTATGTTACCCTTATGAACTCACATTTGATGAATGTAATCCTAAATTCATTTGAAATCATATACAAGATAAAAATAATTATAATACTAGAACTAAACTAGGACTTCCAAAAACTCCAATTTGTAATCCAAGTAATAACTCTATAGAAGCAGTTTATAATAGTAAAGATACTCCATATTATTATTATCTTCATGATGAAAACTGACAAATTCACTATGCAAAGACCAATGAAGAACATGTGGCAAATAAAATGTTGTATATAAAGTAATTCTTCATTAATTATTTATGTCTATTCTCTGAAAAATATTATCATTAAAACACAAGTTTGAGAAACCTTTTCAGACTTTGAATAATATATATATTTCTAAAAATGCTGTCTTAAATAATTTTGATATTTTTCAAAGTATGTATCCAAATTATGAGATTTTTCCAGTATTGAAATCAAATGCATACTGACATTGAATAAAAGAAATTGCAACAATTCTCAAACAAAGGAAAATAACTTATATTGTAGTTGATAGTTATTTTGAAGCTTTAAAAATACAAGAAATAAATGATACAAAAGTACTGCTTATAGGTTATACCCTAATAGAAAATCTCAAATATATTAATTTCAAAAATATTTCACTAGTAGTTTATGATATCGAAACTTTAAAGGAATTAACAAAGATTTGAAAAAAAGTAAATATTCATATCAAGATTGATTCATGAATGCATAGACAATGAATTTATATTTATGAATTACCAAAATTATTAGACATAATAAAAATCCATAAGCATATAAATTTAGAATGAGTTTGTTCTCATCTTGCTGATGCTGATTGAATTGATAATTCTTATTCATTACAACAAGAAGAAACTTTCAAAAAATGAATTGAACTAATAAAAAATTATTGATTTTCACCAAAATATATTCATTTAAGTAATTCAGCTTGATCTGCAAAATTATTCTGAAATAATTATTGTAATTCTATTAGACTTTGAATTGGACTTTACTGAGTTAATCCACTAGAAGAAACAGATAACAATTATGATAAATTAGCAAAGCTTAAATTAGCTTTATCATTTTATTCAACTCTAATTTTAAAAAAATCACTTAAAAAATGAGAAAAAGTAAGTTATAACTGAACTTTTACTGCAAAATATAACATGACTATTTGAATAATTCCTGTTTGATATTATGAATGATTATCAAGAAAATTATCAAACAACTTTGAATTCTATTACAAAAACTCTCCATTAAAAATCTTATGAAGAATTTGTATGAATTTAACAGTTATTGATTTAACTTGAATAGATATAAATGTATGAGATAAAATAGAAATAATTTCAAATTCACAGGATAAATCAAACAATATTTACAATCTAGCTGAAAAATCAGAAAATATAACTTATGAATGTCTTACTAGATTGTCTGAGAGTGTGAGAAGAGAGGTAGTGGAGTAATTAATTTAATTTCTTTTTTTCTTCTAAAAAATTCTGTTTTAAAATCACTTTTTTCTTTGTTTCTTTTTCTAATTGCTTTCTAGCTACTCCTGCAACATTTCCTCATCTTTTACTATCTTGTCTGATTTTTTCAAATCCAATACTATCTTCTTCTTTTATAATTTCTGTAGTAGAAGCTTCAGCAAGCATATTAAATACAAGTTCTAAATTTGTCATATTGTCTTTTAGTGAATCTTTCTTGAGTCATTTAAAATCTTTGTATTCACTTGTAGTCATATCTGACCAAGATTTCAAAATCTCGTTTGTTAAAATCGCATATTGATTTCACTCTTTTATTCACCTATCATTCCATTCACCAGTTAATTCTTTTCTTATATCAATTGATTTAAGCCTTTGTTTAATCCAATCTTCATTATATCATTTTTTTCTATATGTTGAAATAGCTCTTTCAAAAGCAAGTTCAGGATCATAAATCTCATTAATTCTTTCGTCTCATATCTTAGCTAACCATATTTTAAATGGTTCAGCTTTCTTGCTAGGAATACTTTGAATTAATCTTAAAATAGTTTTAGTATCTCATACATCTGTTAATCTCATTTTTCAATCTAAAGCCTTCATTTTCAACTGGTTACAATTTGTAACCGTTTCATTTGCTCATTCTTTTATAAGTCTATATTTCAAAACTTTCCAGTAATTTCTAGCATCATCTGAAACTTCTAAAGCCTCAATAATATCAACAATAGAAAAATACCAATCTCAAGTTTCTGAATTCCATATTTTTCTTATCTCTTTTTGTTCAAAAATTGCTAATTTTGTTTCCATAATTTTTTAAATAAAAAGTATATACTCATATTATATACTTTTTATTTAAAATGCAAAATTTTTTTACTTTCTCAAAGTTTAATAAATAATTGAACTATTATTTTTCATAAATTATTTAACTACCCTAAGATTTTTTACCCCATTTTTCACAAATTCTTGATCATACAATTCTGTTAAAGTTTCTAGTTTCATAGGATTTTTGTTTTTTTCTTCTATATCTCTTTCAGCTAGTGCTTGAATTAATTCTTCCCAAAAAACTTCATCATCTTTATCAGTATTATAAGCTTCTATGTAACTATTTATTTCTTCATTTTCTTCTAGTTCATTACTTGCTGTGTATATATTGTCTTCTTTATCATCTTTTACATATCTTTCACATCAAAAATCCTTTGCAAAAGAGTAAATATGATTTGTTAATTCATCAATTTCTATATTTCTATTTTTACTTGATCAATTAATCATAGTATCTCCACAATAAACCAATTTCAATAAATCTAAGTATTGCTCTTTTGTAAATTCTATTTGCATAATATCAAAATTAAAAAATATAATTATATTTCTTTTACCATCTTTTAAAACTTGGACATGCTTGAATTATATCAACTAATGCAAATCATTTGTGATTTATTGCATCTTTTATAGTTTCTTTCAATAAAGCTAGATTTGATCAATCAACTCTTTTTGCAAATCTTGCTCAGGCAATTTTTGCCAGTTCTATAGGATTAAGTGGAGTTGTAATATTACCTTCTGGTGTTGTTTTTGTTTTAGCTCAAACTGGAGTTGTTGGGCTTGCTTGACCTGTGGTTAGTGCATAATTTTCATTATTGAAAACTAGATAAGTAATATCCATATCTCTACGACAAGAGTGTATAAAATGTCACATACCAATTCCATAACCATCTCAATCTCATCAAACAGCCATAACTGTTAATTCTGGATTAGCCATTTTTACTCAAGTTGCAAAAGGTAAGGTTCTACCATGAAGTGTTTCTGCGGCATAACCATCTATATATTGGCTAGCTTTTCAACTACACCCTACTCAAGAAACTACCACTCTATTATGACTTTCTATTCCAAGTTCCCTAAAAGCACTTTTTATAGCAGCGATAATCAAAAAATCTCAACATCAAGGACACCGTTGTATTTTATTTAATCAGCTTCTCATAGTTTATAAATTATATGTTTAAATTACTTAGTTAATTTTTCAAAATCCTCTATATAAAAAGGCAATAAGTCATATTTTCTTAAATGACTAATTTTAAGTCAATTTATATATTTTAATCCTAGTTTATCAGTTAGATAAGTTTCTAATTGTCCGCTATAATTGTGTTCTACAAATATTACTTCTTGTTTTCAAATTAATTCTTCTCTCAGTCTCTCATCTAGTGGTTTTAACATTTTTATAACTATAAGACCATAATCTAGATTATCTTTTATAAAATCTAAAGCAGTATAAGTTATAAAGCTTGTAGTTACAAGCATCTTTTTAGCATCTTTATTGTAAACCTCATATCATTTAATTCATTCTTTTTTGAAAAAATTTTCTAATTTTTTTGCTCTTTTTTCTGTCATCAAAACTTTCTTTTCTGAATCCTCTGTTGTTGCCCCAAATTCATCATGTTCATAACTTGAAGCTATAAAATCTCAGTCTTTTGTACCTACTTTTACATAAGGAGAAATCCCATCAGGAGTAAGTTCATATCTTTTGTAATCTAAAGTTGGGTTATTTATCAATTTTCCTCTATCAATTCAAGGAGTTTTTAATTCATTAAATGAAGATTTCCCTTCAGCAAATTGTTTATCAATCAATACTATAACTATAGTTTGATATTTTTGTGCTAAGTTTAAAGCAAGTCCAGATGCATAGTATCAATCTTCCATAGTAGAAGGAACTAAAACTATATGTTCAAAATCTCAGAAAGTTGGATTCATAGCAAAGTTCATATCTCATTGTTCTAAACAAGTTGGAGTACCTGTACTTGGTCCTGCTCTTTGAGCAAAAACTGCAACTATTGGTATCTCGGCTTGCAAAGCAAAACTAAGAGCTTCTGTCATAAGTGCAAATCATCCTCAACTAGTTCAAACCATAGAACGAGCTCAAGTAAATGAGGCTCATAAAGCAGCATTGATAACAGCTATTTCATCTTCTGCTTGTAGATAATTTACTTTTTTAGAATTTATAACCTCAGTAAGTATAGTTGAAGCTGGAGTCATAGGATAAGCACTATAAAATTCAAGCCCATTGTCTATTGCTCCATATGCTATCATACTATTACCAAAACTAACTTTTTTTGATTCTCAAACTTTTCAGAGATTATATGATTTTATATCTTTTAAATCATAGTTTTTATATATATCTTCAACTATTCATAGATTTTTATCTACTATGTCATGTCATTTTTTTGCAAATGTATGTTCTATACTTTGAAAACTTGTTTCTACACTTAATCAAAGTAATTTAAAAAGTATTCAAAGTAAATATGTATTATCGTATTTATCATTTATTTCTATATCAAGAATTTTGAATTTTGATAAATCTATTCACTTAGCAACTACTTTTTCTACAAATTTCTTATTTGATATAATAAAAGCTCATTCTCTCAAAGTTGGTAAATTACTTTCCAAATTTTTATCATCAAAAACCACAAGCATATCAGCATACTTTGATAAACTTTTATTTGTATCAGAAATATTTACATCAAAATGATTTAATCATCATTTAATTACTGATTGATACTCTATATTTGTAATTACTTCATATCATAGAGATGCGAATGTATCAGCTACAATATCTGCTGTTGAATTCATACCAAGTCAAGCAGGTCAACTTACTCTTATGTTTAATTTCATAGTTAGAATTTTAAATTTAAAGTTTTTATAAAATTATTTTCCAGCTCAAGTTCAAGTTAGATCTTGTAATTGTTTCATTTGATCAGGTGTCAATTTTACTTCTTTTGTATTATTTGTATTAATCTCTTGTTTTGGAGATAATATATACAATAAAGCTGTTCAAACAATTCCAATAAGTATTCATAATAAAGCTAAAATAGCTACTATTTTTGGTAATAATCATTTTTTCATAATAAATTATTTAAGTAATAAATCTATACGATTTGGTAAATCTGTATAATTAAAAGTTGTTGTTATTATTTTTTCTCAATCTCTTTTAAAATTTATAACACTAGATTTTAGTAAAGACAATTCGTAACTTTTTCCATTGTAATTAAAAGAAAATTTTATTACTTTAGTAGAATTTACACTAATTTCTATATTTGAAACTTTCTCTACAAGTATGTTATTTACATAAACGATATTATTATAATAACTCATTATATTACTCATAAAATCTCTTAGAGAAAGAATTCCTAGATTTCAGATTATAGAAATATATCTTTCATTTCATAATCAAAACTGTTCTATACTTTTATTTCAATCAGTAATATTTTTATAAATCTTTAATTTAATATTATTAAAGTAATGATCTTTTATAAAATAATCAGAAGTTAAATAAGCTCAATATGTATTACTATTATTATTACTTCATTCACTAAATGTAAAAAAGAACTTAGCATCTTTCAGTTTTATATCTGTACTAGAAACTATTATATTGTTCATTCCTATTTGTGAAAAATCTTTTAATATATAAAACTCTCAGTTTAGTCAAAGTAATTTATCTCTTTTAAATACTAAAGTTTCTGTATCTTCTTTTAATTCAGGAATATCTGGATTATATTCTCATCAACCAGAATAATTAGATTTAGTTTTTAAAAATGTATTTATAAAAAAGTTTTTAAAATCATTTATGTTTTTATCTTCTGGTTTCGAGGATTTTTCAAATTTTTTATCCATCTGTTCTTTGATAAGCCCTAAAGGATAAGAAAAACTTTTTTTAACTCAATCTATAGATATATTTTTCAATAAATAATTATCATAGGGATATAAATCAAAAGAAAAATCTTTTCACCCTATAGTTAAAGTAAGTGAAAATACATTACCAACAGCATCTGTTTTGGTTTTTATAGAATTTTTATCAACTCAATTAAAATCAGCCAAATAATTAGTTATATCATCAACCGTATAGAATATTTTTTTAATATCACCTCATCATATAGTCTTTATGTTATATAAATCATTTTTTTCTGATTTATATTTCTCATAATTCGTTAAGGCATTTAGATATTCTAAAAAATTAATAGATATAAACTCGTATTCTTTTAAGTTTAAATTATCATTTTCTAAGTTTTCATTGAAAATTAACTTATTAGTATTGAAAAAATTAATTAGATTGTTATAACTTCTATCAAATAATAAAATAATATCACTTTCAATATTTATATTTTGTTTTTTAACCAAAATAACTCATTTTTCTAAATCTTTTTCAAAGAATGCATTTCTAAAATATTCTGATAACTCTTTAAGTAAATTTATATGTAAAACCATAGCTGTTTTTTTTATTCATGCATTTCAATTTGAATAAATATTTGTACTTAATAAAGAATATTTATTAAATACCTCTATAATACCGTTTATATCGTCTATCTTAAAATTATTTAATAAATGAGATCTTATTATATTTTCTAAAAAAGAAATGTAATATCATAACTTGATATTTTTAGAATCATTATATCAAAGCAACTTATCCTCTTCAATTTTTAATCAATTATATCATAAAAAACTATCAGAAAAAGAAATAATTCAATTGAAAAAATTATCATTTTTTCATAAATCATACAAATTGAATATATAATAAAGCATATAATTTCATTCTAATTTTTGAAATCATAAAACTCATCATAATATTTTATCATATTTTATTTCTTTTTCTATATTCTCAGGAGCATTATCAAACAAAAACTTACTTTTAAAATAAGTTAAAATCTTCAGCATATTATTATATTCATTTTTATTAAGCTCTTTAAGCTTATTAAAATATTCTTGAGTATCTGAATATATACTATCACTATTTTCAGTAGACATATAAATTTTTAATAAATTCATATATATTAAATCCTTATAGTATGCTATTTTCTTATTATCATTTATAAATATAGAATAATATTTTTTTATATAATCATAAGTCATATTATTGAAATTCTCTTTTAATATAGAATCATCAATATTATTATTTGTATATTCAGTATTAAAATAAGCTAAAATACTTCTAAAAAAAGAATTATCTAAATTAGCGAATTTTTCTAAACTATATGAATTTGAATATAAATTTTGGTTAACATAAGATATAGAATTTAATTGAGAAACTCTAAATCAATCAGAATTTGCTAATATATTATTTAATTTTAGGTTAAAGGTAAATAACATATGAGGGTATATATATACTTTTGTTTTTGTTTTATTATCAGCTAATCATAATAATGTTAACTCAGATATATTATCCAAAGATAAGATATCTAATTTATCTGTAGATTCTGAATTTATATATAATTTAATAGGTCAGGTAAAACTTAGATTAATCCCTGATCAAGAAATCTCATATTTTCTAGGGTAAGAAAATGAAAAAAAATACTTTCATTTTCATATTTTAAAAGAAGTATTATTATTATTTTTTTCTCTTATATATGATCATTTTTTACTATAAAAAATTTTATCTATATAATTAAATCTATCCATAAAAATTTGTGAATTTTTGCTTACTTCAAATTCTCTAAATTCTCACTTTGTATTTTTCATTACACTGAAACTTCATTCCTTAGGAATATTAAATTTAGAATAATAATCTAATTGTGCTCAAGAATTTGATGAGAAAGTCAAAAAAGAAATCACAAAAATTACAAATACTGATAAAAAAGATGTTATTATTTTAGGTCACATAAAAATAAAAGTTAAGTTTACAAGAATAAAAAATTTTCTTTTTATTATTTTATTGTTTTTCTTTGTTTTTTCAATTTTTTATTTAAAATCCTCAAAGAAAAAATCTTTTAGTTTTGTAATTACATTCTCATTTTTAAATAAAATTCAAGTTTCTTTATTTTTATCTAGACTTGATGTGGAAAAATTGACACTTCATAGATATGCATAAGTTCAATCTACAATTATTATTTTTCCATGTTCTGTATACTTATCAAGCACTTTAACATCAAATCAAATACTTTTAAATTCATCTACTTTTGTATTTTTTTTATCTGTAATTATCTTTATATTAAGTCATTCATTCAATTTATCTTCTAAAATTGATTGTAATCACACATCATCAAAATAAGGAAAATAAATCAAAATCTCTTTTTTTGCATTTTTAAGTAAAAACTCTATTTTTTCTCTTGAATAAAATGGTGATAACACCAAATTATCATCATAAATAAAATTTTTATCTTTTTTAAAATCAAAAACAAAATTGGCTAATATTTTTTCTAAAATCAATTTATCTTTTATAAAAAGCATAAAATCTCTGTTTTTTGTAAACATAGAATAACTAAAATTTCAAGTAGAAAGCAATAATTCATCATCAATTATAAAAAATTTTGAGTGATTTAAAGCATAATTGTTAGAATCTGACCAAATTACATCTATTTTATTTTTTA
Source organism: Candidatus Altimarinota bacterium (assembly GCA_041659565.1). Classification (GTDB taxonomy): domain Bacteria; phylum Patescibacteriota; class Gracilibacteria; order BD1-5; family UBA6164; genus Altimarinus. The sequence continues at coordinate 115,460 of JBAZXZ010000002.1, forward strand.
TAAATTCATCATAAGTTTTTTTATTTATATTATTTGCCATATATACATTTTTTTCCATCTCAACCTTAATATCAATTCATCTTTTTTTAGCTTTAATAAGAGCACTTCTTATCTCTTTTTCAGTAAATATATATGCTTCAATATAAATTCTATTTCTAGCATTTCCTATTTTTTGCACTAAAGTTTTAAGCAAATTCTTATCAGGAGTTTTATAGATTTCTAAACTCTCTAGTTTTCTAATTTTATCAAAAGAAAAATTTGAAACCTTTTCTTTTGTTTTTTCTATATTTAGTACTTCTTTTTTGTTTTCACTATGAAACAAAAAATACTCTCTAGCATTAAAAATGCTAAAAAGTATAAATAATAAAATGATTATAATTGAGTTTAGGTATTTTTTCATTAATATAATATTTTTAATTTAAAACAATTTATCAAAAATCCCTTTTCCTCAAACCTTCAAATTTTTTTCTTTTGCTATTTCTTCATATAATTCTCTTTCTTTAGAAGAAAGTTTTTTAGGAATTTTGATATCCAGGTTTACAAATAAATCTCATTTACTATCTCTATCAATAAATTTCACTCAATCTGAAGCTAATTTAATAACAGTTCAAACTTGAGTTCAAGCAGCGATTTTTATGGTTCTTTTTCAAAGTATTGGTAAATTTACTTCTTTATCACATCATAAGATAGCTTCAAGCACATCAAGGTCAAGATCATAATATAAATCTTCTCCATCTCTTTTTAATCATTTTTCTTCTAAAGATACTTTAAATTTTACATATAAATCTCATTTTGTTTTTGTATTTATACCATCATTTCACTCTGAAGTCATTTTTATTATCATACCATGGTCTATTCAAGCTGGTATTTTAAGTTCAAGTTCTACACTCTTTTTTATTCTTTTTTTTCATTTGCAAGTTCCACAAAGATGTTCCAAAGTTTCTCATGCTCATTCACATTTTTCACAAACTCAAGTATGTTCTATAACTCCAAAAACACTTTGTTGCCTATATTTTAAATAACCTGTTCAGTGACAATCACTACAAGTTTTTTTACCACTTCAACCTTCTCATTTACAATCAACACACTCTTCCATTCTTTCGAATTTTATTTTTTGTATTCACCCATAAATACTTGTTTCTAAATCTATTTTCAAAATATATTCTAAATCTTCTCATCTAAATGATGTTTGTTTCTTTCTTGTTCTTCACCCACTAAATCATTCACTTTGATTGAAAAATGAATTAAAAATGTCAGATATATCAAAATCGCCAGAAAAACCTCCTCATCAAAAACCACCATTTCAAACAGTTCAATATGTATCATATTGTTGTTTTTTCCCAGCATCACTAAGTACACTATATGCTTCATTTATTTCTTTGAATTTATTTTCAGCTTCTTTATCTCATCCATTTCTATCAGGATGACACTGCATAGCAAGTTTTCTATATGCTTTTTTTATTTCATCATCACTTGATGTTCTCTCAACTCCAAGTATATTGTAGTAATCTTTGTTTGACATAAATTATCTTTTTTATTTATTTAATTATTCCAATAATCCTGAAAACAAGTTTCAGGATTATTGGTTTATTATTATTTTATGGCACCCCCACTAGGAGTCGAACCTAGCATACAGGATTTGGAGTCCTGCGTTATAGCCGATTAACTATGGAGGTAAAAAATAGTGAAAAAATGAAAAATTCACTTTTCACTATTAATTATTCACTAAATAGAAAATCTATAAAAAGCTTCTAATGTATCTTCTCAGATAAAATGTTTAACTTTTAAATCAGGATTAATAACAAATGCCTGTTCAAGTAATGAAATATCATCTTTAAATTTATTAATTTTTCAGATTAATATATTTTCTAGTACTTTTTCTGGTTTTCCTACCATTTTTGGATCATTTTTCATTATTTCCATTTGAATAGATTTTTCTTTTTCCACAGATTCTAAACTTATATCAGAAGTAGCTAGAAAATCTGGATTAGTAGCTGTTACATGCATAGCAACTTGTCTAAGTTTTTCACTATCTGTATCAGATTTCTTTGATACAACTACTGCAGCTAATTTACCATTTGAATGAACATAAGATTCTATTTTATTTCATTCAATTACTTTAGCTACTTTTATAGTCATATTTTCTCAAAGTTCTAAAACTGATTCATTTTTAGTTTGTTCCATTTCTTCAAGAGATTTTCCACTTTTTAACATATCCATAAGACGAGAAACCAATTTTTGAAATCATTCTGATTTTGCCAAGAAATCAGTTTCACAAGTCAATGTTAATACATAACATTTACTACCTTCACATTCAACTTTGATATATCATTCTGAAGTTTCTCTATCTGCTTTTTTTGCAGCTTTTGATAAACCTTTTTTTCTTAATTCTTCCATAGCTTTTTCCATATCTCATTCAGTTATAGTAAGAGCATTCTTACATTCCATCATTCAAACTCAAGTTCTTTCTCTAAGTTCTTTTACTTGTGCAGCTGTAATTACCATATTTTTAAAATTAAAAAATAAATTATTTGCCTAATGCATTGATTTTTTTATCTAATTCATCGATAAAATATATATTTATTTCATTTCATTTATAAGCCTTAAATCAAAAATAAGAACTAATAAATAAATACACAATAAAAAAAATTACTAAAATCGATCAATAAAAAAGAAAAATTTTAATTAGAACTGATAATACCACATATAATATAAAAAAATATATTCAATATTTTATATTTTTTTTATAAACATCTGTTTTTATTTCATCTAAAAAATATAAAACAATAGCTAATAATGGGATATAACAAATTGCATTTTTAAAATTATCTTTTTGAGATGTTTCGTTTAAATCCATAAAAAACTTTTAAATAATAAAACGAAGTAAACGATAAAAAAAATTCTACCGTTTAATCATTTATTTATCTTAATCTATATTTAATTTAAGCAGTTTTTACTTCTTCTTTTGTTTCTACTTCTTTTGTTTCTACTTCTTTTATTTTTTTAGGTTTTACTTCTTCTTTAACTTCAGTTTTTACTTCTTCTTCTACTTTTGTAAAAGTCTTAGTCCCAAAAGATGATTTATTATCTTCAATTTTTTTTACAACATTTCATTTTGATATACTACCTACAGCAACTGTAAAAATAGAAGATTTAATTGTATCAGCTATGTAAGCTAATGATTTTGGTGAATTTGTATTAGCTGGAATACAATTTGAAACAACTAAATCATCTCAATTTGAATTCAAAATTGCAATACACTCTATTCCTAAAGTATTAGCTTCTTTTACAGCTTGGCTTTCATAAATTCAATCTACAACAAATATAACATCTGGAAGTCTTTTCATTTCTTTTAATCATCCATATGCTCTATCCAATTTATCAAGTTCAAGTAATTTTGCTGCTTTTTCTTTTTTTGTAAAAGTTTCAAATTCCCCCATTTCTTGTTCTTTAAGAATTCTTAAATATGTAGAAATTCTAGCTTTTATAGTTTTAAAATTTGTTAAAAGTCCAGGAATCCATTTTTCAGATACATAATAACTACCAGTTTCAGTAGCTAATTTTTGATAAATATCTTTACCTTGAATTTTTGTTGCTACAAAAAGTACTTTTTTACCTGATTTTGTTAATTCTGATAATCTTTCTTTAACTTCTTCAATTTTTTCAGTAGTTTTAACTAGATTAAATATATGAACTCAATTAGAGTTTCAATAAATATATCTTTTCATTTTTGGATTCCAAAAATTCATTTTATTACCAATATGTAATAAATTATCAAACATAGATTTCAATACTTCTTTTTCCATTTTTAATTTATTATTATAATATAAACAGGTTTTGTCTAAAAAAGACTTTCCTTTAAAATAATTTTGTTCTAAATGAGACGAATGATTAAAGTTATTTTTATCATTTATCTTTTTTAGATTCCCAAAAATATTTATTTTTATTTACTCTCTTCTTTTTTTTCTTCTTTTACTTCAACTTCTTCTTTTTTTGTTATTTTTTTAGTTTTAACTTCTTCTTTTTTTTCTTCTGTAACTTCTACTTCAACTTTCTCTTCTTTCTTTTTCTTAGGTTTTGGTTCAGTAGCCGTATCTTCAGATAAAGCTTTGATAGATAAACCTATTCTTTTTTGAGCTGGATCAAAGTTTATGATTTTTACATCTATTTCTTGTCATACTTTGATATGTTCTTTTATATCTTTTACAACTCAATTAGAGATTTCAGAAAGATGTATAAGTCATTGAATTCATCCATCAAGTTCTATAAATGCTCCAAATTGAGAAATTCTAGAAATTGGAGCTTTGATTGTATCTCAAATTTTATATTTCTTAGCAAGTACATCCCAAGGATTTTCTCTTAATCTTTTTATAGATAGAGAAATTTTCTCACTATCAAGACCTATAATTTTAACTTTTACTTTTTGTCATACTTTTGCAAATTTAGAAGGATTATTTACATGCCCCCAATCTATTTCTGAAACATGAACTAGTCATTCTAATCAATCAAATGTAACAAACAATCAATAAGTTAAAATTCAACTTACTACTCATTCAACTATATCTCATTCTTTTAATCATAATAATGCTGCATTTCTTTTTTCTGCTATTGCAGCTTTTTCAGAGAAAATGATTTTTTTACCTTCATCAGCTACATTTATAACTTTTACTTTAAAATCTTGTCAAACAAGTGCATTTAAATGAGCTAAAATCTTTTCTTGATTTGCTCATTCAACTCTTGGATAATGTATTGGTGTAAGTTGAGATACTGGTATAAATCATTTTAAACCATCTATATCAACAAGTAAACCTCATTTATTAGCTTCAGTTGGTCTAACTGTAATAATTTCTCAAGAATTGAAATATTTTCATAAATTAGAAAGACTTTTGATTTGATTTGCTCTCTTAAGAGATAAAATCAATAATCATTTTTCTATACTATCTCATAAAACCATAACTTCTATTATATCACCTTCTTTTAATAAAGTTAAATCAATAGTATTTCATAGTTCTTTGTTTATAACTAATCAAGTAAATTGATTATTTATATTTACAAGTATATTTTTCTTTTCTATTTTTATTATTGTACCTGTTATTATATCCTCAGTTTTTGGATATTTTATCTCAGGAGAATCTTTTAGTAGCTCTTCAAACAGAGCTAAATCTGTATTTTTTGCCATAATAGGACTTAAAATTAAAAAATAAAATAGTGAAATTCTTTCAAATCTTATTTAAGTGTTTTTACAAGGCTTTTGTATTTACTTTTTATAAGACACGAGAATTCCTTTTTTAAAAGTTAGGAAGTAAAATTTTTATTGAAAAATTTCACTTTAAAACCTTTAAAAGGTTTTTTATATTTTTATGGGGTGCCCGAAGGGTCTCGAACCCTCGACCTCCAGAGTCACAATCTGGCGTTCTAACCAACTGAACTACAGGCACCATATAGATGTTATCAATTTTGTATTTATTTCTGTCGGCACCTCCAGAGTACTAGAACCCTAGCATTCTGCCCTACTAAACTACAGGCACCATATAGATTATATTCCAATACAAAAAATCTGCACAATTTTTGTGCTAAGGAAGTATATGAAAAATAGATTAAAAAGCAAATTTTTATGTATTTTTTTAATACCCAAAAATTCCTCTGAAAGAAAGGCTCATATTGTAAGTTCAAGCTGCTTGTTCTAAATCAATCAAAGTACCTATTTTTATAGGAAAAGTATACACATTTTTTACTCAGTTTATATTTATATTTGCTGCTCAAGTTCAAATTATAGGATTAGCATTTATATTTTTATTTACTAAAGTAAATGGATTTTTATCATATCAAACTCATTTACTTCAATCCCAATCAATTATTATAGATCCTCATCAAGTAAGTAAATCTGTATCTTTAGAGAGTTCAATTTGAAAAGAAGCTCAAACAGTTTTTACAGTAACAATAATTTCATTTGTAGAAAAATTGAGTCAAGTTCAAGTCAGAGTTCATATATCAAAACTTCAAGTACTTACAATTATCTCAGGTTGATCTATATAAAATACTACTCAAGTCGAAGATGAATTAGTATAATTATCAGATATCTGGAAATTATACATATATTTTCAAAAAACTAAGTTATTTGTAGGATAAGTTGCACTCGTAGTTGTAATAGTTTTTCAAGCTAAATTTAATCAAGTTGAAGAAATATCACTCCCCCAAGAAGCTCAATCCCATTTATATAAAGCCATTATATCAGATGAAGTATTTATCCCAGACTGTAAATCATTGTAATTTATTATAAAATTATGATTTCATCAAGGAAGCAAATATCAACTAGCATAATTTATACTTGTTATTGTTGGTGGTATAGAATCTATAGCAGAATCCGCATATGTAACATAATCTATAAATGCATTATCAGTTCAAGCATTTGTAGCTCAATCTTTGATATAACACCATTTATATGAATGAATTCAAGCTACAACATTATTTTTTGAATAAAGAGCCCAAGGAACAGTTCATGACCAAGCTTGTTGTTCTACATTATCTATATAAAACCTCAGGAAATCGGCTCCTGCTTGAGATGATACATTGTAATAAAATTCTATTGTTCAAGTTGCACTAAAAGTATTAGTTACTTCAAAACAAGATTGAGTATTTGGTAATCATCAGTTATTACTTACTATTGAATAAAGTTTTTCATATGGATTTATTGTTAATCTAGACCAATTTCAAGATGTAACTGTATATTTTCCTGGAATCTCAAAATCTAAAATGGAATTTATCGCTTCTCAAAGATTATTTATATATATATCAAATTGTTTTTGAAATAATCATCAATGTCAATCATCAGTTTGAATTCTTATAGTATAAGTACTTTTTATTTCATAATCTGGTGATTCATTGATTTTCAAAATATTTCAAGAAAGAGTAAAATCTCAATTATCAGTATCTCACAATCAAGTTACAAAAGAATAGGTATGAGTATCTCACAAGTCAGCATCAGTTGTTGTAAGAGTTCATATAATACTTCATAAAACAACATTTTCGTTTATAGTATTATTTGAAAGAGTTATATTTGTTGGAATATTATTTGATGATGAAAGTGAAACTAAAGTAAATTTTTGTAAATTTGATAAATTTATTCATAAAATTTGCCAAATATTTCATGATGTATTTGTCATAACTAAAGGTGTTTCATCTGAAAAACTTCCATTATTATTAGAATCGTAAATAAAGTAATAATTACTTCCTGTACTAAGTAATGGGACATCAAATCATGAATTTGCTACATCAAAATCAAGTGATACAGTTCACACATCGCCTACTTCTTGTACTTGCCACTTACGAACAAGAATATCATATCAAGTTGGAGCTCATATACTTGTCCATGCATTTCATCAAGCATCATTTGAAATTGTAAGGAATTCTTTATTTGCTATATCAACATAACCAGGTGTTATATTAGTTCATTCTCAAAGTGCTGTAAGTGTTATAATTCAATCACTATTCATAGATCTAGATTTAACTTGACCAAGGGCACTTCAATCATCTCTTCACACACCAAATATACCATTAACAAAAGTAAGAGCAGCTCAAGTTGACCACATCAAAGTAGTTCAATCTGATGCAATATAATTTTGTGTTCATCAATTTAGAGTAATACCATATTTAAAAGCCAAATATGATTCAATTTTTTGTCTATCTGTATCACTAACTCTAGAACTATAATTTATAATTTCAGCTATTTTTCAATTATATGGAAATGGATTAGCTCAATCTAGAGTCATTCATATTCTATAATCTGCAGTTGCAAGTGTTTGATAAGTATTTGCTGTAAAATTATCTATTTTTACTCATTTTTCATATAAATCTGTGCCATTTGCAGAAGAATTTTCATTAAATCACATAAGCATAGGTCTATTAGCTTCATATGAATATGCTCAAATCTGAGCTGACCTCCGGTTTACACTAGATCAAAGTGCATGTGTTATAACCTCATCATTCATAGCTACAGTAAAAGCTCCAAGTACACCTCAAGCAAATGATAATCAACAAGTTCAAGAACTCAAAATTCAAGAATTACAATCCCAAGCAAAAGGAACTTGTCCTGCAACAGTTCAATCAATTTGATTATTTGGAACAACTACAATAAAATAACTTTTTGAATTTCATCAATTATTAAGATTTTCTAGATATTGTGATCAATCAAAATTTACATAAGGATTAAAATTTATATTTCAAGTTGAAGTATTATTTAAATAAGTTGGAGAAACTCATCATCAAGCATCATATCAATTTCATGATTGATCAGCCCAAGAAGTAAGAGCTGCTCAATCTGTAGTTGTGCTTGTTCATTTATTTGCTTTTAACCAGATTGCTATATTACTAGATATTCAACCAGGACTTGCAGGATCAGTAGCTGTTACATTTATAGAATCTAATTCCACCTTTTGATTTCAATTTGAAGTGAAAAATGCTTTAAATGTAAATAAACCCGTTCATCAACCGAGAGCATTAAATGTTGATAAATTTGAATTTATTGAAGTTGCTGAACTAGAATTAGCAACTCATCAGGTTGTAGTAGTCCAAGTAGTTCAATTTAGATAATACCATGTAGTTCAGTTATTTTTTGAAATTTGATAAGTTATTGTTCACCCGTTTCAAGCTCAAAGAGTTTGACTAAAACTTAGTAAACTTTGAGACACTCAATAATTAAAAGATGTAACTGGTTGTAAATATGGACTTGTTGTATCATACATAAATCTAAGTATTTCAAGAGCATCACTAGTATAAGATGCTACATAGATTAAATCTCATATTTTAAAAAGTCAATCTGCTCAACTTAAAAGAGGATTTGCCGCATTATGTAATATTTTTGTAACATATATAGGGGTAGTAGGATTTGATATATCAGCAACATTTATAGCATTTGAAGTATATCAAGCAATAAATAATCTGTTATTATCTACATCTAAGTCTCTAGGTCAATTTATAGAATAACTTCATCAAGATATATTTGTAACTGCTACAGGAGCTGTAGGAGTTGATATATCTATAACTCTAACAGAATTATTTAAATATGCTGAAACATATACATAATTTCATGAGATTGCTATATCACGAGCTCAATTTAAATTTGTTGAATCACGAAGCTGAGTTACATAAGTAGGAGTTGTTGGAGTTGATATATTTATAACAGATAATGCATCTCTATTATAAGCTGAAACATATGCATAATTTCCAGATATTTTTATTTCACTAGCTCAATTCATATTTGTTGTTTGTCTGTATGTTCAAACTATACTTGGAGATGCAGGGTTTGTTACATCTACAACTTGAAGTGCATCATATGTAAAAACGGCCACATAAAGATAATTTCATACTTTTGTAATTCATCTAGCTCAAGCTAAAGTTGTAGCATTATAAACTTGTCCTGCTGCTGTTGGGGCTGCTGGATTTGTTACATTGATTATTTGTACTGCATTTCAAGTATATGAAGTAACATAAAGATAATTTCCCTCTTTTACTATTCATGAAGCTCAAGCAAGTCTAATAGTTCATCAATTATCAATAATAGATCAAACCAAAGTTGGTGCTGAAGGATTTGAAATATTTAAAATTGTTACTCTATTTCAAAGATAACTTGTCATATAAGCATAACTTCATTCTACAACAACATCATAAGCTCAATTATAATTCGTAGCATTTGTTATTACTCATGCATGAACTAAAGTGTCTTGATTTAAAGTTGCCAAAGATCCGGAAATTGAAAATGCTACAGAATTGGAATATGTATAATCTGTAGAATTAGTAAAATCCCAAGTACTAGATGATGCATAAACTCAAATAATAAAAAAAGTAAACAATAAAAATATTGCTTTTTTTATATGTTTTTTACTGAAATTTAAAATATTATCTGACATATTTTATTTTTATATTTTATTTATATTAGATAATAATGATTTATATGATTTTTCAAAGAAAAATTATTTTTTTTATTTATATTTATTAGTTATTATATATAAAGTAAAAATAGAAAACAATTTAGTTTTACTTTTGAATCCAAAAGTAAGCAAAAGATTTAGGGGGTTTCGAAATTCAGAATTAGTGTTTTGTGCTTTCTGTAAGTAATCACTAGAATCTCACCCCCTAAGACCCCATATTTCTAAAAGTTTACAAATTTAGTAAAAATTATTCCATCAAATTTTTAGGACTTAGAAAGAAACTAATATTTCCTTTATTACTTTTTATTCCCTCCCATTTTTCTATATCAAAATCTAGAATTGCAACTCAAAGAGTTTCCATTCAAAGATTATCATTTCAAGATAAATATCTAACTAATCTAGTTACAAATGGATTATGTCAAATTATAACAACAATTTCTTTATCATTATCAATTTTTGAAAATAAGTTTAAATAATAATCTAAATTTGTAGAATTATTATCATAAATTCCTTTATCATAAACTATCTTTTCATTATCTGCATCAATTTCTTCCCGAATTCATTCCAATGTTTCACGAGTTCTTTTTGCACTACTACAAAGTATCAAATCAGTTTTAATATCAAGTTTTTTAAGTATTTTTCAAACAAATTTAGTTTCTTCTATTCATCTATCTGAAAGTGGTCTATCAAAATCTATCATATCAGTGTTTTTAAATCATGATTTTGCATGACGGATGAGTATTAGTTTTTTCATAAAATAATGATTAGAAGGTAAATTATAGTTTTTATTTAAAATAAAATTTGAAAGGATTCTTTTTGTCTTACTTTTGAATCCAAAAGTAGCAAAAGATTTAGGGGGCTTCGAAATTCAGAATTAAGTTTTTGTGCTTTCTGTAGGTAGTCACTAGAATCTCACCCCCTAAGACCCCATACTTCTAAAAGTTTAGAGAATAAAGTAAAATGAAAAAAACTATTTTCCTATTTTCTTAATAATCTCATTCTTCAACTCTTCTAAACCAATCTTCTCATAACTACTCACAAAAATTGGCTTATATGTTTTAAATCTCTTTTTTAAATCCTTTAATTCTTTAACAGTCAATAAATCAATCTTATTAAATACATAAAGTTTAGTTTGAGTAGCTTTTATAGAATCAAGTATATCATCAACAACTTTCATCTTTTCTTCTATTTTTTTATCACTAGCATCAACTACATGCAAAAGTAAATCTGATTCTATACTATCCTCAAGTGTTGAAGCAAATGCTTTTATAAGATCCGGTGGTAAATCTCTTATAAATCAAATAGTGTCATTTAGTAAAATTTCTGTTCATTTAGTATAACTATATTGTCATTCCGGACTTGATCCGGAATCTATAAACTCACCAGAACTTATAGAAATCTCTTTTGAATCATAAGTGTTTTTTAAACTTTCTACCTTACTAGAGATTCCCGAGTCTAGCTCGAGAATGACAGAATGTGGTATCCACAATTTCCCTACTGAAGTCCCCAGAGTTGCAAAAAGTTTATCTTCTGACAAAACTCACTTTCAGGTTAGTGTATTTAAAAGACTTGATTTTCAGGCATTTGTATATCCTACTATTCAAACTGTGAAAAATCATTTTTTCTTTCTTCATTTTCTATGTTCTTCTCTTACATGAGCATATTTTTCTAATTCTTTTTTTATATTATCTTCCATACTTCTTAGATGTCTTTTCATTATTTCGGTGTTTGTTTCTCACTTTCATCTTGCAAGTTTACTTCATCATCATTGTCTTGATAATTCCATTCCCATACCAAATAGACGAGGTCACATATGTTTTATTGAAGCCAATTCTATTTGCAATCTACTTTCTGTTGTTTTTGCATTTTTTTCAAATATCTTAAGTATCAAATCTACCCTATCCCAAGCTTTGGCTCAGATAGCTCTTAGTTTTTCATTTACTTTATGGATTTGATGAGGTTTTAGAATATTTCAGAAAATAAGTAAATTTGCATTCTCAGTTTTCATTTCTTCTATTATTTCATCAAGTTTTCAACTTCAGATATAAGTATTGTAGTCAGGAACTCCTCTTTTTTGAATATGTTTTATAATAACTAGTCAACCATAAGTTAAAACTAGATTTTCTAGTTCTACTATTCTATCTTCCATATTTTCACGAGCACAACAAGTTGGTATGATATCGGCGATAAAAACTTTTAGTGTTTCCTTTCCATATCATACCTTTTGTTGGATTTGTTCAAGTTCTCTATCTGATTTTATTCTTGGCATGTTTTATAAAAATTATAATTTATAAATCTATGATAATTATTTTTAAGATTTTTCAACTTATATTTTTTATCTTTTTTACAAGTACTTTTTCAAAATACTATGTTTGTATCAAACTCCTAAAATAAAAGGGAAAAAGTTATTTACAATGTAGATAATTGGAATAAGTAAAATTACTGTGATAATAAATTGAGTAAATCAAAATAAATATGGTACTTCAAAATTAATTAATGATAAAAAATGTTTTTCAAGTGGTATTTTTATCCACTCAAATCATAATATAATTATAGAATTTTTTCAGAAAAAAGATAAAATACTGTTTTCTCAGATAAGTTTTGAAATAATTAAGAAAGTAATAAATCAAAGCAAAGAATTACTTAAAAATAGAAAATAATTTCAATAATTATTAATTGAAATATTTGTATGATTTAAAAAAGGTAAATGAACCAGCAAAATTAAGATAATTAATCCTAAGTACCTAAAATCAACTTTTTCTGCAAAGTTTTTTATTTTTTTCTTAAATATATTTCAAAAAGTATAGAAAAGAAGCATCATAAAAGATATTTCTATTCCCCATGGAAGTCTAAAAATAGTAATTTTACTTTCAAAATAAACAATTAGAGATAGTAAAAAAACAATTATTATTTTTACGATTTTTGATTTTACCATTTTATTTAAAACAAAATAATAAATACTAGTAAAAAATAAAGCAGTCAAAAACCAAGTTGATATATTTCAAATATTGAATCATCAAGTATTATTAAAAATCCCTCAATTATCACCTAGATAATCCCCATATAATACTCAAACTGAAAAATCTGTTATTCTAGTCCCGCTAAACTCTCAAAAAAATTTATTTATAGCAAAATGAATTATATTGAAAGCAAAAAAAGGTATTACAAGCCTAAAAAATTTACTTTTTATAAATTTTGTGAAATTATTGTATTTTTCTTCATTAAACAGAAATCAAGATAAAATAAAAAATAAAGCTACATGAAAAGAAAAAAGATATCTTGTAAGTAAATTATCGTGTGGAAAACTACAGTGCCCCAAAATAATAAGCAGTATTCCAATTCATTTTAGATTATCAACCCGAGAAATTCTCATAATTATAATTTTTTAGCAAATAAATCTATAAAATAAGTATCAAATTCTGTAAAATCCCATTTTATATGTTTTCTTTTTATTTCATTTAATTTAATAATTTCAAAATCTAAAAACAATGATTTCATATAATCCACATCAAAAAAGTGTTTTAATTCTTCTCAATTTTCATAATAATTATCTTCTAGTTTAACTCATTTTCAAAAATCTATATCATTTGTTGATTTAACTCTCATAAACACATATCATCATTTTTTTAGAGATTTTTTCAATTTCTCAATAATCTCTTTTGTTTCTTTATGCGAAAAATAATGTAGAGAATTACAAGCATAAATATAATCGTATTTTTCTATTCAAAAATCATAAGTTTTTATTTCTCATAAAATAGTTTTTACTTTTAATCATTTTTCACTGGCAAAATTTTCCAATTTTTCTAATGCAATAGTAGAAAAATCAAAAGATTCAACTTCAAATCAAGATGAAGCAAAAAATAAACTATCTCTTCAAGTTCAAGATCATAAATCCAATAAATTTCATCTTTTTTCTCATAAAAATTCAAAAATATCTCGAGCAATATCACTTTCTTTTAGAAAAAGTGCTATTTTCCATTTATTATCCCAATAATTACTTAGTTTTTTAAACATATCATTTTAGTTTAGCCAAAGTATAACAAGTTATTGTGAGTGGACAATTTATCAATCCAGATTTGATTTTTTCTTCAAATTCGTCTGTACTACATTTAAAAACTTCTATAGATTCTCAGCTGTCTAATTCTTGTTTAGATCAAAGATATACATCTAGAGCTAAAAAATATTTTACTAAATTTTGATCATAGTTTGCTACAATAGTTTCTCATAAATAAGTAATTTCTCATCATATATATCAAGTTTCTTCTTCAAGTTCTTTTTTAGCATTTTCTTCAATATCTAAATCCAATTCTTGTTTCCCAACTGGAAAACTATATAAATAATCCTCTATTCCAAATCTATATTCTTTGATATAAATCACCTCATTATCTCTTGTTATAGGAAAAATCATTGTTCAATAATTTGTTCAAATATGCGAAGAAATAAAATAACTATCGATAATTCAATTTCCATCATCAAAGTCTTTTGAAATGATTTTTCTGAATCAATTATCAATAATTAGTTCTTCTTTTATTTTTTTATATTTTGTCATAATTTTTGTATAAAGATTATTAAACTTTAGTTTTCTTTTCTTTTATTAAAAACAAATACACTGTCATTAAAAGTATAAACAAAGTTATTCACAAAACCATAAATCATAATTTGTAAGATTTATTCATCACAAATCCTATTATTGTAATCATAATAATTTGTATTATTCAAGATATTTGTCATTTTATGGAAAGAATTGTTGATTTATACTTTTTTCAAGGTATTAAATTTATTATGTGATCGGTGTATATTTCATTTCTCCCCCGGTTGTATCATACAACAAGTGAAAATATTATTCATACAACATAAGGATTATTTATGTAAGAAGCACTTATATAATAAAAACTGAAAATAAAAATCTCTAATAACATAAGTTTCTTGAAAGGTAGAAAATCTTCAATTTTATGAGCATATTTTCAAACAATAAACCAAACAAATCTAGATAATCCCATAACAAATCATATATAAATTATAGGATACCCTAAACTTGTTAAATATGGGGTTCTAAAAGAATTATCAGTCGTTAAAAATGCTGCAATTATTGCAGAAAAAAATATAATTGAAAACAAGCCCGATCATTTTGACTCATTTATTGTTTTTTTGATATTTGAATATGAAATTAATTCATGTTTTAAAGAATCTCATCTTGCTGGAAACAAAGAAATCGCAACGAGTAATCAAATAATATCAATTCAAAGAGCTATTTTAAAAGGAAAATTTAGACTGATTTTTGTAAAAAATGGAAGAGCAATTATAAAGAATATACTTAAAAATGAAACCCGTCACTTTATTGAAGAAGAAATTCTTTTAAAATCACCTTCTCTATTTAAATTAGTTAGTGTATCATGCAAAAATGCCGATGTATTTCAAGTAGAAAATGCATCTGCTCATAAAGACATAAAAACCGCTCAAACTAAAAAATACCAAAAATTATCTCAAATAACATACATATAACTTGAAATAAGTATAAGTATTTTTGAAATTATTATAGTAGTTTTATTTCCTAGTCTATCTCAAATAATTCAAGCTGGAATTTGAAAAACTAAAGATAAAGCATATCAAGCTGCTGTATAAAATCCTATTTCTTGTGCTTTTGTATTTGGTAATGACAGATAATATATACTTAACATTGGAATAAAATTCCTTCTACCTGTAAAAAGAATAATAAAATGTTTCCAAATATTTGACTTTAATCACATTAATTTTTCTAAAAACATAATTTCCTAAATACTTTTAATATTAAAACTCTTAAATATTATAGATTTTTCACACTATAATACAAATTTATCTATTTCTTTATCTTGTAAGATATATATATATTCATCCCATTTGTGAAGATAAAATATCTTTTGCTTTAAAATATTGAAGCTTATTTTTTAAAACTTTTGTATTTGGTATAGAAAAATTTATTTTTAAATCATCGAAATAAAAAACTATTTTTTTATTTTTATAGAGTTTTAATATTTCTTTCATATACTGTAAGTAATGTAATTATATTACCTATAGTATATAGAAAAATGTGAAAATGTAAGGTTTAGTTAGTTTTTTTATTTTTTAATATATATTTTATTGGATTCTGACTTCATTTAGAAAAATATTCTGATACATCTTTATGTATATATTTTTTTCTAATTTCATCTTTAGCTATCACTCAATTAAATTTATATCTATTATATCAATTAAGTTTTTTTGAAAATTCCCAATTATTTATTTCATAAACCTCTCTAACAATTCATTTAAAAACAGATAATACATATTTAATTCATTCAGCTCTACTTAAATTTAATCTCCAAGACTTTCTAGTAGCTTCATATAATTCAAATTCAGTTATTCAAAAATAATATAGATTATTAATATTAATTGCTATTAAATCATCTTCTATAATTATTTTTTTAGATTCATAATTTATAAAAATCTCATTTATATCCATTAATCATCTATCATGAGAATAATGTCATAAAACAATATTAGTCAAATTATTGATTCAATAAAAATCTATTAAAGCTGATTCCACTTCTAAAGCCTCTTTTTCGGTTAATCAATGTCTAATAATTTTATGATTCGGAATTAATCATTCGGATAATATATTATTAATTATCTTTATTTTATTATTTTCTTTATCTCACATTATTGCTCATTTCAAGTGACTGAAAACTCTATTTCATTTTCATTTTCAAATATAAAAAATTTTATTATCTCTTGAGTCTTCAAGAAAATAAACATAATAATCTAATTTTTCAATTGTTGATTGAGAAAATTTATTCTTCATATTTTTCAATTATTTTATAAAAAATATAATACCTCTATTCATATGACTTTACAAAATTTTTTATAAAAGAATCTGGAAGTCACTTCTTTTTCATATTAGAAGCTATTTCATATTCATTTTCTATACCTGAATCTTGATAATTATTGTTTACAAAATCTTGAACAAATGAGGAAAAATCACTATATTCCGTATTTGAAAGTTTTATATCTTTTTTAAAAGTTATTGTTGTCATATTGATTTAAATTAAATATATTCTTTGTAATTATAATTAGAATTTTAAAAAATCAAAATCATATTTTTTCCAATTTTCCTTTTACTTTTAGCAATAAACAAATATATTTTATAAGCCTAATTATTAATAAAAACAAAACTATGCTAGAAACTCCAAATTATGTAGAAATTGTATCAACTGTACTGAATCTAAAACAATTCCAAACTAGTACTGTACTTGAACTTGTGGCAGAATGAGCAACTGTGCCTTTTATCTCTCGTTATAGAAAAGAGGTAACTTGAAACTTGGATGAAAATGATATAAGAGCCATTATAGAGCTAAAAAATAAACAAGAAAATCTATATAATGCAAAAGTGACTGCCATTAAGTGAATAGAAGAACTTGGTAAAATGACTCCAGAGCTTATGGATAATCTAGTAAATGCAAAAACTCTAAAAGAAGTAGAAGAACTTTATAAACCATATAAATCAAAGAAGAAAACAAAAGCAATGATAGCTTTGGAAAAATGATTTTGAGTAGTAGCTGAAAGTATAAAACAAAATCAAATAATAATTCCAGAAGAGCTTTTAAAGGATTATCCAAAAGAAGAAATCATTGATTGAGCCATAGAAATAGTCGGAGCAGAAGTAAATGCAAACTCAAATCTGAGACATACTTTGATAGAAACATTAAATGAAGCTTGAGTAATTCTATCAAATAAAAAGTGAGAAAAAGCACTAGAAAAATTAAATGAAAAAGATAGAGACCAAATTTCTAAATTTGATATATATGCCGAATTTGCGATAAAAATAAATCTAGTTAAACCTTATCAAATTTTGGCTTTAAATAGATGAGAAAACTTATGAATTTTGACAGTAAAAATAGAAAAAGATGAGATGATTTTTGATTATTTGGAAAGTGAATATGCAAAAATTCTTTGACTCAGTAGCTTTATTTCTGAACTTAAAGAAGCATTTAAAAGATGATATGAAAATTTGTTTTCTTCTGTTGAAAATGAACTTAGAAGTGAGTTAAATGAACTATGAGAAGATGATTCTATAAAAGTATTTCAAACAAATCTAGAAGCTCTACTTATGACAAAACCTGAAAAAGTAAATTCTATGCTTTCTGTTGATCCTGGTTTTAAAGTTGGTTGTAAAATCTGTGTTTTAGATAATTTATGAAATCCAGTATTTTTTGACAAAATATATTTGCATGATTTGGAATGAGCTAAAAAGAAACTAAATGAAGTAATTAAAAAATATAAAATAGAAGTTGTAGTAATCGGAAACGGTACTTGATCAAAAGAAGTTTCGGCTTTGATTTCTGAATTATTTGGTTGAGATATATTTATCGTAAATGAGTCTGGAGCATCAGTTTACAGTGTATCAAAAGTTGCAGAAGAAGAATTCCCAAAGCTTGATAGTCTAGACAGATGAACTATTTCTATCGGAAGGAGGTTTATAGATCCACTATCTGAACTTGTAAAAATCCCTGTTTGAAGTATCTGAGTTGGTATGTATCAACACGATATGCCCGAAAAAAAACTAGAGCAAAAACTAGGATATGTTGTAGAGAGTGCTGTAAATGAAGTATGAGTAAATGTAAATACTATTTCTATTTATGTACTTAATCATATCTCTTGAATAGATAAAAGACAAGCAAAAAAAATCTATGATAAAAGACCTTATAAATCAAGAGTAGAGATAAAAAAAGTATTATCAGACAAAGCTTATGAACAAGCAATCTGATTTTTGAGAGTCCCTGAAAGTAAAGAAGAATTAGATAATACAGATATCCATCCAGATCAATATGCCTTAGCTAGATATATAATATGAAATAATAAAATAAAAGTTGATGACCAAATGAAAAAACTTTATCCAGATGTAACTTCAGATACTATTTCTTTTATACTGTCTTCTTACAATAATTTATGAAAAGAGAAAAGAGTAAATAGTACTCATTCAAAAGCTAGAAATACAACTGTAGAAATATCTGAATGAGATGTGATAGAATGAATAATCAGAAATGTAGTTGCATTCTGAGCTTTTGTTGATATCGGAACAAAAAATGATTGATTAGTTCACATTTCTCAATTAAGCGATACTTTCGTAAAAAATCCTATGGATATCGTGAAAGTCTGAGACAGAGTCAAAGTTAGAGTTACAAAAATTGATGAAAAGTGAAAAATTCAGTTAAGTATGAAAGATTTTTAGAAAGAAATACTGACTCTAAAACCCCGGGGTTATTTTTCATCCCCGGGGTTATTTTAATATTATTTTTTACCCTATAACTTTTTCAAATAACAAATTCTTTATTTCTTTTATTCAAATCATACTTTTTGCTGAAAGTAAATTTATAGGTTGTCAGAAAAAGGCTTCTTGAGATAAGAAATTAACTTTTTTGATGTCATTATTATTTAGTTTATCTATTTTTGTTACAACGATAGTTACATCCATTTCTAAATCAAGTAAGTGTCTATACATTTCTATATCACTTTCTTGAGGACCTAATTTACTATCAATCAAAATTACTGCTGATTTTATATAATCGTGTCTTTCTTCTATATACCAATTTATAAGATTATCTAAATCTTGTTTTTTTTCTTTTCACATCTTGGCAAAACCATATCATGGTAAATCTGTAAAATAATATTTATTGTTAAGTAAAAATAAATTTGCAGTTCTAGTTTTACCTGGCATTGAACTTGTTTTTACTAAATCTTTTTTTTCAAATATTGCATTCATAAGGCTTGATTTACCTACATTTGACCTTCCCAAGAATATTATTTCATGTTTTTCATCAAAAAAAACTTCCTTGCTATTTATATCTACTGATTTCACAAATTTAACTTCTTTGAGTTTCATAAAAATTATTATATTATATTATTAGAGTTTTAAAACCTTGGACTATTATATTTTTTTGCATTTAAAAACAATATACGGTATAATACCAATAGATTAGAAAATTGCAAATTAAAAGACTCTTTAGAACCTCTTAACCACATAATATCCCATGGAAGAAACAAACTTAGACTCAAAAATAAAAGCAAATGCATTAACTGCTTATTTACTGGTTTTCATATCATTTTTATTTTTATTTAACAAGACAAATAAATATATAAACAACGATTTTGTAAAAGGTCATACAAAAACTGCTTTTCTTATCCACATTATGCTGGTATTAGTTTATGTGATTTTTATAAGACTTATATCAAATTATTATATTACAACTTATGTGTCTAGCTTATTGTTTCTAATCCTTTTAGGGTTACTACTTTTAGGTATGTATAAAGCAAATAAATGAGAAAAATTTAAAATAATAGATATAGTCAATATAAGCAAAGTTGAAAAAGTAGCCGATTTACATCAACATATAGAAAGCGATGAAAGAAATAAATTTTCTTTTTTCTTATCTTATATTCCATTTATATCTTATGCAAATTATTCTCTACTTAATTCTAACCCAACTTATAACAAAGTATTTAAGAATAATTTATACATAAATCTTATTATATCGTTAATAATTTTAACAATTTATATTAATTCTAACCCAACTTTAGCTTGATTTTTAGTACTTTTTTACATAATTATTGTTGCATTTATATCAGTAGTATTAGTTACCAAAAATAATTTTATATTTATTTATATCAATCATCTAAACAAGATAGAAAATTTAGAAGTATATTTAAAGACTTTTACTGAATATTTTAAAAATTATACAAAAACACACTTTGTTCCTTTTACAGAATTATTAGCTACAAATAAAGCAAAAGAGTTAGCTAAAACTACAGAAGAAGAAGCTTTACTAAAAACTAAAAATGATACAAAATTACCAAAATTTCTTATTTACATACCTATAATTAACCTGATTTATTTATTCTCTCTAGATACAAAATACAGATTTCACATAATAAACTGAATTTCTTTGACTATAATAAGTCTAATTATGCTGTTTATCTACAGGTGAGTTGATAGTATATTTTTATTGCTTTTATACCCTATTTGTTTTGGAATATGAAATATGAGATGAAAACTTGCTTACAAACAAATCTTTGTATTTCATATATTTAATAGTTTAATTCTTATCAAAAATAAACTCGCAAAGATATTAACTAGAGTAAAAGAAACTAAAAACACAGTAAAACAAACTGAGTACAAAATAGAGTGAATAATTGAAGTTGCTCCAAAGAAAGTTATAGCAGAAGTGAAAGAATGAGCTATCTTACCAAAAGAAGAAGCAAAAATTGAGTTACCAAAAACAATAATTTAATAATTTATTTTTTTTAATTTTTTAATATATGTGAATAGAAAACCAAGGAAATTATGATGTATCTTATTTAAAAGAACAAGTAAATAAATTTTTTAAATTAGCATTGAATGAATTTAAAAAATCAGTTCCTAAACCACAAAAAACTGAGCTTCCAAAACCACAAATATCAGCATCTGAGAGTTTTGAAAAATATAAACAATTAGAAAATAGTTCTACTGATATTTTTAATGAAAATAAAGACTTATATGATAAAATTTCTTACAAACACCCTTGAGATGGAGAGCATTATACATTTTATGAAAAAATAAAATATGATGTAGTTTGAGCTTGGCATTGAACCGTAATTCCGTTAAGTCCAAAAGAATGGAATGATATAAGTAAATTAAAAGAAGCTATATCTACCTTAGAATGATTAAAAGCTACATATATGAATGATTTATTAGTAACTTCATGATGAGCAAGTTGAAATCTTGCAAGTTGAAGATTATGACATATTAATGATGAATTAGCTGCCTATACAGCAAGAATTCAGGAACTAGAATGAGTAGCATAAAAAAAGGATTTTAAAATCCTTTTTTTTATTATGTTTTATAACCTCATATTTTTTTCATAAAAATTTGCATTTCAAAAAATATTAAATAATATATAGATACTTATCTATATATCTATACACAATGAATTCCATATATAAAGCACTTTCAGACTGAAATAGAAGAAAAATCCTTGAAATATTAAAAGAAAAAGATATGTCAGTAAGCGAGTTATTAACTCACTTCTCTATCACTCAAGCTTCTTTATCTCATCATCTTGATGTCTTAAAAAGAGCCAATCTAGTGGTAGATGAAAAAAAATGACAATTTGTTTTCTATTCTCTAAATGTAAGTGTCTTTGAGGAATTTTTAAAGGGGCTTATGGATTTTATAGAAAAAAAATAAATAAAATATTTATTTTTTTTACTACATGGAAAACAGTTAGAAACTTGGGGGTTTGGGGGGTGAGACGATAGTGAGTACATACCGTAAGCCACCAAACATAAATTCTGAAATTCGAGCCCCCCAAATCTTTTGCTTACTTTTGGATTCAAAAGTAAGAAGTAATTGAACTTTTGTATCTAAAAAATTAATTTAAATTACAAAAATACAAATAAAATATATTTTACAATTTAATTACAATTTTATGAAAAATAAACTTCTCATCTACAAACTACTTATAGTTTTACTTATGATTCTGATTTGAGTTTATGTATACCCTATACTTCCAGATATAGTTCCTATTCACTGGGGATTTGATGGTAAACCTGACAATATGTGATCAAAACTTACTAATGTAATTACATTCCCTATTATAGCACTTGTTTTGGTTGTATTATTTGCTTTTCTACCAAAACTTGATCCAAAAAAAGAAAATTATGACAAGTTTTGAAAAACTTGGGAAGTATTTCAGTTTAGTATAATCTGACTAATGCTTTATGTGCAAATAATTACAAGTTTTGTTACTCTAAACCCAGAGTACAATATAAGCAGATTTATGTTATTTTGAATATGAACACTTTTTGTAATACTTTGAAATTATATGTGAAAAATCAGACAAAATTATTTCGTATGAATCAAGCTTCCTTGGACTCTTGCAAACGAAGAAAACTGGAATAAAACTCACAGATTCTGAGGAAAGATGTTTATGCTAGCAGGAGTATTATTTATCTTAAATGCAATTTTCTTGTGGCAAGTGGTTGGAGTATTTATAGTTTGTATCTCTATAATGGTATTTTCACCGATAGTTTATTCGTATAGGATATTTAAAAATATGAAAAAATAGAAATAATTTTTTAAAAATCTCTTGGTTAAGAGATTTTTTTTGTGTCTATGTCATTCTGAGAGTAGCGAAGAATCCCTTTGTATCTGTATTGTCATTCTGAGAGTAACGAAGAATCCCTTTGTATCTGCATTGTCATTCTGAGAGTAGCGAAGAATCCCTTTGTATCTGTATTGTCATTCCGGACTTGATCCGGAATCTATAATACATCGTTAAATTCATAAATAATTTTTAATACACAAAACAATTACTTCTTACTTTTGAATCCAAAAGTAAGCAAAAGATTTAGGGGGCTTCGAATTTCAGAATTAGAGTTTTGTGGTTTCTGTGGGTAGTCACTAGAGTCTCGCCCCCTAAGACCCCATATTTCTGGGAGATTTTTTTTGGGAGAAACTATCTGAATTACACTTTTAAATAAAAATAATCAAACTTTGTATCTTTAAGTTCATGACAATAGATTTCATTAAAACTTGTTTCAAGTAACCAATTAATTTTATCCTTTAAATCTTCAAAAGCTTCATTTTTTGAACTTCATTCTCAAATTCAAAGCATTTGCACATTTTCAATATCTGGTTCAGTTGCTTCACTATTTGGTTGATAAGTGTATCATTCAAAAGTCAAAAAAATATATTTATTCATAAAAAAATAGTTAGATGATAAACGATCATGATCTAACTATTTTTTTGGAAAATGCAAGTGATTTTTAATTATATTTCCTTATTTTTTTTCAGAATCAGTAATAATATTTCTAATTTCCATTACTTTATCATGGAGACTAGCTATCATTTCATTTTCTTTTATTTTAAGAGTCAATGAATCTTTCAATATATTTCTAATGTCTCTTAATATTGGAATTATAAATATTCAAATAATTAATAATAGTCCAATAAATCAGTAAGTTATATCATTCATAATAAATTAATTAAAAATAAACTTTATAAAACCCTATATTTCCCACTACTCACAAACTCCAAATATCCTTTATCTCTCAAAAACTGTAATTGTTGTCTAATTTTATCTTTGATAAAATTATTATTTGGATATTTTTCTTTTAAAACAGGCTCAAAATTATATATTTCATCAAGTGAAAAATCTTTTTTTCAAAGCAGTTCTATACATTTCATTATATCCAAAATCCATCCTTTGGATTCTACTTTTTTATCTCTTAAGAAGAGTGTTTTATTCCAATTATGCAATATATCTTTTTTAGCTATATGTTCTCAATTTTTTATATAAAAAATTTTTCCACTTTCTGGAATTGGAGAAAGTAATATATTACAACCTATCCAACCAGCTCTTCTAGCTGTAATAGGTAATGGTTTTCTTTCTTCTATAATTTCGGAAGTAAAATAATGTTTTGGAATAACAACAAAATTACTGATTTGGTAATCCAATTTATAATTTAAAAAGAAAAAATTGGGGTTATTATCACTTTTTAATCTCTCAATCATCGTAGAATAAGCTCAATCAGTGATTTTATTTCATAAAGATTTTCATGATTTAAGTTCATAATCTTCTTTGCAACTATCACAATAAAAATCTGCTACTGGTTTATTATTGCTATAATGAAAAATAGGAGCTCAACAATTTGGACAAAATATATTTTTTCAAGTCCAAAACTCTGTCATCACTCTTGCTTTTTGAGAATTGCTTTTATATTGACTAACGATGTTTGAATCTAAGAAAATCATAAATTTTTATTATTAATCGATTGAAGTCATAATTATAAATTTATCTTATAAAATCATGGATACAACTTATATCAAAATTTTTCTAAATCAGATAAAACTTCAAAATAAGATTTTATTATTAATTCATTGTTAAAATTACACCTTCAAATTATCTTTTTCAAAGCATTTTCTAACAATAAAAAATCCTTTTTATTTTTTATCCTTCCAAATCAAGCAAGAAATCAAGTTATAGTTGCACCAATTACACTTTTCAAAAAAAGTTCTTTTTCCATATTTATACTACTTACAATATAATAAAAAAACTAGAAATTACAAACCGAATATATATTTATATTCTTAATATATACGGATTATATCTTTTTGCAAATATTTTATTCAAAAATATGGATTTATTAATATTCTAATGATTCTGAAACAAGTTCAGAATGACAATATAGATACAATTTAAAATAATATAAGGTAGGTTCCCTTCTTAAAGGAATGACAAGAAATATAACAATAATGACATACTACTTTTTCACTAAGTGGTCAATTGAAAAGCAAAACAATTCCTACACATTAAATATGCTCTGTGATATGAACTGGAAACCGGGAAACGATTCAGGGATTTTTAAGGGGATGAAATCCCTTAAATTCTTTTGCTTACTTTTGGAACCAAAAGTGAGAAGTAATTGAGTTGATTAAAAAATGGAAGACTATTTTTATGATTCTGAAAACTTGCTTCAGAATGACAACACAAATACAGAATAACAATATATAGTGAATGGATTGCTTCATTACTCTCGCAATGACAAGATAGAACAAAAATCCCCCTAAAAAAATCCCAAAATAATACTATTATTTTTGCATTTTATAATAAAAAAGTATATAATTAAAACACAATTTAATTTCTTACTAATTTATTATGATTGGAACATACATACTTCTTGGAGTACTTGCTCTTGCTGTTATTATTACTATTTCAAAATACAATGGTATCGTTACTCTTAAAAATATCAGAAAACAATCTTTTGCTGATATAGATGTACAATTGAAACTTAGATTTGATCTTGTTCCAAATTTGGTAAGTGCAGTAAAATGATATATGACACATGAAAAAGATACTTTGGAAAAAGTAACAGAAGCTAGAACTAGCTTTTTAAATGCTTGAGAGGATATAAATGCTAAAATGGAAGCTGATAATATGCTTTCTGGAGCTTTGAAATCTATATTTGCTGTTGCTGAAAGTTATCCTGATTTAAAAGCTAATGCAAGTTTTCTACAATTACAAAGTGAATTATCAGATATAGAAAATAAAATTGCTGCTTCAAGAAGATTTTTCAACAGTTCAACTCAGGAATACAACACATATATTGAAATATTTCCAAACAATATAATTGCTGGAATGTTTAATTTTAAATGAGAAAATTTATATGAAATAACAAATGTAGTAGAAAAAGAAAATGTAAAAGTTGAATTTTAATACTCATATTATATTTTTAAAATAAAAACAAATGGCAATAATCTGATTACAAACTTCTAAGACACAAAACAATTTGAGAGTAGTATTTTTGATATCTCTACTACCATTACTCGTTTTTTTGTGTTTACTTATTTTCTATACAATGACAAATAAATGAATAGCTTTTCAAGAATCTATTTATATGTCTTGAATGACTGTTTTATATACTTCTCCTTTGATTCTATTATGGCTTATTATATGAGTAACTCTTCAAAAAAGTCTTATATTTAATTTTACTTGAGCTAGAGAAATACAAAGAAAAGATAATCCAGATATATATAATTTGGTTGAAAATCTATGTATAAGCAGAGGTTTACCAGTACCAAAAATATGAATAATCGATGATGATAGTATGAATGCTTTTGCAACTTGATGGAGTCCTAAAAACTCATATATCGTATTTTCAAAATGATTAATTGAAAAATTGGATAAAAGAGAAATTGAGGCTGTTGCATGACACGAATTGACTCATATAATGAATTGAGATGTAAAAACTATGGTTATCACAAATGTATTTATATGAATTATTTGAACAATTTGATATATATTAATGAGAACTAGGTGAGAGAAAAACCCTTTTATTATTCTATGATTATTTTTATATTTACTTTCTTTGATTTTACTTCCTCTTATAAATCTGGCTATTTCAAGAAAAAAAGAATTTCTAGCTGATGCTTGAAGTGTAGAACTAACAAAAGACAAAGATTCTATGATTAAAGCACTACAAAAAATCTCAACAGATGCTCGTATAGAATACATTGACTGAAAAAGTTCAACGGTTTCATCAATGTTTATTTATTCCCCAAAAAGTAATACTAAAAGTTATTTTAGCTTTATAAGCAATATGATGTCCACTCATCCTCCAATTGAAGAAAGAATAGAATTATTACAAAAATATTAAGACTAAAAAAAGGAATATAATTCCTTTTTTTTATTAACTAAGGGGCAATTGAAAGGTAAAAATATAAACACTAAATCAAATATAATTTGTGATATGAACATAAACTTAGAAACGATTCAGGGATTTTTAAGGGGATGAAATCCCTTAAATTCTTTTGCTTACTTTTGGAATCAAAAGTGAGAAGTAATTGAGTTGATTTGTTAAATTACTATGTATTATAGATTCCGGATCAAGTCCGGAATGACGGAGAGAAATTCAGGATGACAAACTAGTAAATATTTTACAAAAATATAAAAATATGAGATAATTAAAACAATATTCATAATATCTAATAAATATGAACTGAAATCCTGATAACTATGATCAATTCATGGAGATGGTAATGTGAGGTTTTGATGAAGAAATGGCTAAATATTCTGATGAAGAATTAAATGCCTTGTGAAAAAAAATGTGACCAACAGAATTATTTACATACATAATGGAAAAAGCAGCTTTTAATAAATCAGTTGAAATTGTAAAAACTGGTTTAAAAAGAAATGTAAATAATATACTTAGTGATGAATTAGAAGAAACTATATTAGAGAAAAGAGCTCTAAGTATCGTAGAAAATACTTGATTATCTTTTCAAATTGAGAAAGAAGATAGAGCTTGAGAGAATATGGATAATGCTTTAGCAAATTTTGAATTTTCATGAAATATAGAATTACCTTTTAGTAAAAGCGAGAAACTTGATAGATTTCGTCATGAAATTAGAAAACCTGAAAATGAAATAGTATGAGATTTTTTTGTTAGAACTCCAGCAGAATACTTAAAACTTCTTATATATTATGTTAAAGTAAGAAGTTTTGAAGATATGAAAAGAATAATTACTGCATTTGATAAAAACAAACATAAAATAATGGATTTTTTTTATAGTGATGAATATTATAATAAAAATGATATGATGCATCATTGTAGAGAATCTATGAGCTGATTTACTGAATTCATGTGTTGAATGAGTTGAAAAAAAATAGAATGGTTATTAAAGAAATTTAAAGTTTCTTCAATTGATGATTTCAATAAATTATTTATTGAAACTCCATATATGTATCCTTTTTTATCAAAAATTGATATATGAATTTTAGAATATGTTTTAGATAATTACAATATTACAGATACCGATTGATTAATAGAAATGTTTAAAAATGAAGAAAATAGAAAAATTTCTGATTTAGATTTTACAGATGAATCATGGAAAAATTTTATAGTTTTAATTAAATTTTTTGATATAAAAAGTATTGATAATATCTGAAAACTTATGTCATCAAGAAATATAATAGAAATTCTTGAAAAATCTAGTGTAAACAATTTTGAGACACTTATTACTTGTTCGAACTGTAAAAATACAGATGAATTTGAAAATATTTGCTCAACTGAATTCATCAAAAAAAATATAGAAAACACTGATTATAAATATCTTTTAGATATTATAGATTCTTTATGAATTATTTGAGAAGAGAAAAATTCTTTGATATATAATATTATTTCAACTTTATATAATAGAGATTTTTCATTTGCATGTGATAAATTTTGAAAAATAATTTCAAAATATGAAAATCTACTAAATTTAAAAGATTTTGTAATAAGTATTTTACTTGATTGAAAAAATCGTATTGAGATGCTAAAAGAATTTAGTGAATTATTAGAAAAACACTGAAATGAATTAAAAAATTGTGATTTTAAAAGACTTATTAGGTTAAAAGAATTTATGGGTTGATACATAACTTTATATCTTGCAAAAGAAATATTACTAACTGATGATTTTGAATCTCTTATAAAAAATTGGAATAATACTATTAAATGATTTAAAAAATGAGATTTTAATCATAAAAATGAACTTCATCAAAACCTAGAATATAAGAGATTTAGAAAAGTAGTAACTCACGAGAAAATTCAAAAATATATGAGGAGTCATTATACAATAAATGATTATTTTGAATTATTTTCTAATGAGATAAATACTAATAGTAATAGACTATCTGAAAGAGATAAATTTGAAATAGAATGTGCTTCATATGAATCAAAACTATTAAATGATTACATAATTCAAGTTAAAGAAATAGCTGACAGAATGTGAAAAAAAGTCTTAGTTATACCAAATCTAAGTTATTGATATCTTCCAGTTTCTCCTATTTATGATTCACTTTCAAAACAATGAGTTGATTTCTTGATTTGAGCAAAAGTCTGATCAACTGAATGTCACAATAATACAACAGTAATTAATAGTAAATTATTGAAAAATCACAGGACGGCTATTATAAATGAAAAACCTATTATTATAGTTATAGACTGAACTCAACATATATTGGATAGAAATGGATGAGATTGAAAATCAGCCAGATATCCTGATGCTTATCAATGATACTTAAATCAAATCATTGCAATAAATGATAGTATAGAAAAAGATTATGCAGATGAAGATAAAAGAGATATGTATTATGTTTGAAAAAGTGAAGATAATATGGAATGGTTAAGAAAAAATCAAGATTTTCAAAGAACAGTTAATATATACAACGAATTATGAGATAAAAAACCAAAAAGATTATATAATTTTGCATTTTGGAATACTTCTTGAAATGAACTAATAATAAGATCCCAAAGAGAAAAAGCTGAAAAAATTACTCCACTAAATCCAAAATCAATAAGATGACCTACTATGGTATTTTGTAATATATGAGTGTTAGATGAACAAATTCCAAAACAAATAAAAGAAAAATATAAATGACAAAAACATACTCCTGCTTATTTTGATGACAGTTGAAGAATCGTTAATTTTGAATTTTCCCATAATAAATATGGAGTAAACTATATAAATAATCTTGAAGATGAGTTAAAAAAATCTTATTGAGATCAAAGTGAATCAGAACATGATATTGACAAAATGGCTACTTTTATTAGATATACATCAAAGCATATTTGAGATGCAATAAGTGAATGAGAATAATAGATTATTTCAACTTCCCCACCACAATCTCATTTCTCTTAACAATTCCTTCAATAATCTCAAAATTATCATTTGTAACTTCAATATAATTCTCAGTCCATCATTTGAACTGTCAATTTTTTACTGATTCTATAAGCACTTCAAAAGTCTTTCCTTTTTGAGAATTTATAAACTCATTTCTCACTTTTTCTCATAATTCAGAAATCCTATTAAATCTATCTTTTTTAGTTTTTTCATCAATTTGATTTTTATAGCTTCAAGCTGGAACATTTTCCCCATATTTATGAGGAGAAAAAGTAAATGCATGAAGCTTTGTTATATTGTAATCTTGCACTAAATTATAAGTATCTAGGAAGTCTTCTTCAGTTTCTCCAGGAAAACCAATAATTAGATCAGCTCATATACTGACTTCTACATTGTCTTCTCTTTTTATATTTCTAGTTTTTTCTAACATATCTTTTATGTATGCAGAATCATAATGCCTATGCATAGATTTGAGAATACTATCTGAACCAGATTGCAAAGAAAAGTGAAAATGTGGATAAATTCTCTTATTTCCAAACAATTTTAATAATTTATCATCGACAAATTCAGGTCATAGAGAACTAATCCTGATTCTTCTGATTTTAGTTTCATTTAAAATAGCTTCCACAAGTTCTGAAAGTCTTGAACCACTTAAATCATTTGTACTTTTTAATCACCAAGCTCACAAATTTACTCCTGTCAAAACTATTTCTTTTCAGCCAGCTTTTTCATATTCTATTATATCATTTAAAATTGCTTCCTTTTCTCTAAAAAAGTGAGCTCATCTTTTTTGAACTGTAAGACAAAAAGTACAAAAACTATCACATCATGATTGGATTAAGATGAATTTTTTTGTGTAGATGGAAGTGTTTGGAATCACCCTACTCTCGCTATCACTCGAGCAATCCCCCTTATTAAGGTTGATTAAGGGGGATTTTTTACTGTTCACTAATTCTGGCTCCTCCGGCAATACTTCTATCCTGTCTTTGTATTGAGCTAATTCTTTATAAACTTCATAAAAAGTAGTTAGTACTTTTCATTTATCAAGTGAACCACATCAACTCAGGTATATTTTTTCATCTGGTTCAAGTTTTTTGATACTATCAATCACAAATTTAACCCATTTCCTTTTTGCTTTATCAGTAACCACACAAGAAGCAATAAAAATACCTTTTTTTCATAGGAAAAAACCACTATTAAACCATATATCAGTGTAGTATTTATTCACCTTACATCAAAATATTTTGTATTGCATAGAGTGTGTGGTGTTAAAAAAATCCTTGAAAACAAGGATTTTAGTAAATTATATCTTAAGTGGCATAATTATATGTCTAAACTCTCCTTTTTGTTTTTTATCGTCTTCAATTGGTTTTATAAATACTGGAGATAAAGCATTTTCAAAACTGATAGATATATGAGTTGATTCTATAACTCAAAGTACTTCTAAGAAATAAACTGAATTTATTCATATTATATTTTTTTCTCACTCTAAAAGTGCATCTACTTTTACATCTCATTCTCAGATTTGAGATTCTCAAGTTTCTAGTACTATACTTTTATCATTAAAACTAATTCTTATACTATAATTATTTTCTTTACTTATAAGATTAATTCTCCTCAATGCTTGAATCAAATCAACTC
Organism: Candidatus Altimarinota bacterium; assembly: GCA_041659565.1. Classification (GTDB taxonomy): domain Bacteria; phylum Patescibacteriota; class Gracilibacteria; order BD1-5; family UBA6164; genus Altimarinus. The sequence goes on from JBAZXZ010000002.1 coordinate 147,239, forward strand.
TATTAACTTCAACTTTTGTAGAATAAGTAGTTGGGAAAAAATTTGTATAATCTGGAAATTTACCATTTAATAATCTAGAATAAACTTTTGTATTACCAAAGAAAAAACCAACTTGATTATGTCCTGAAATAATCTTTACATCATCAGTATCTTTAATTATACCTTTTATCTCATATGCTGTTTTATTTGGGATAATTTGAGCAAAATTGATATCAAAAGTCTGCCCTAAATTTGTTCTGTATTCTGATAATCTAAAACTATCTGTTGAAGCGAAAACTATATCTTGATCTTTTAATTGTACATATAATCATGCTAAAGTTGGTCTTATATTTCATTCTGCACTAGAAAATATAGTTTTTTCAATAGATTCTTTTAATATATTTCATTTTATATTAATATTTACTTCTTCTTTTATTGTAGGAATAAGTGGAAACTCTGTTGCATCTATTCATTTGATTTTAGTTTTTCAATTCTCAGTTTTTATCTGTAAATTATTTCCAGAAAGTAATTCTAGTTCTATTTCATCATCATTTATAAGAGAAATCAAACTTGTAAATAATTTACTTGGAATTGCAAAACTTCATTCTGAAACGATTTTTATATCATCTTTTATTATATATTCTATAGCCATTTCAAGATTATTTGAAATCAAAACCATACTACCATAATTTACTTTAAGCAAAATAGTTTCCAAAATCGGAGTAGTTGTAATATTTGCAACAGCATGATTTACGATATTCAGTCATTCTTTTAGTACACTGGATTTAATTTGGAATTTCATAGATAAGTTTGTTAAGATTAAATTTTTGACTTTTTAGTTTTACTTAATTTAATTCATTTTCTAATATTTTCAATATTTTTAAAAATTTGATGTTAAAAACTTATTCAAAAGTCAAACTAATTTTTGGATTTTTGATAATTTCATACCTAATTATCTCTAAAAAATCTCTTAATTTTTCTCATTTTAATATAATTTTGTGATAATAATTTCCATTTTTCTTAAATCATTTTGTTCATAGATTTATGTCTACTTTTTTATCTTCATTTGCTAAATCTAGTTTATTTTTTAGTATTTTACAAAAATTTAGAGATTTTTCTTCATTTTTATCATAAGATTCCAAGATAGCCAAATCTGCATATGGTGGATAGGAAAATAGTTTTCTTTCTTCTAGGGTTTTTGTAACAAAATCTTTGTAATTGTATTCACTTATACTTTTAATTGTCTCATTTGAGCTTATAAATGTCTGAATAACTACTTCTTTGGATTCTCATTGTCTTCATCATCTACCTATTAATTGTCTTATATTGTTATAACTTATTTCTTCTATATTGTATTTTGGAACTGCTAATTCTTGTTCAAGTAATACAACAGCAATCAGAGATATATCAGCAAAATCAAATCCTGTTGTTATCATCTTTGTTCATATAATTATATCTGCTTCTTTTATGTTATCCAGGACTTTTTCTTTTTCACCTTTTGTTTTTATATTATCAGTATCAAATCTAAAAATATTTGCTTTTGTAAAATATTTTTTTAAATCTCGTTCTATTTGTTCAGTTCAAACTCCGACTTTTTGTAAATTATTTCAATTACATTTTTCACATCTCAAATCAATATCTTGAATAAAACCACACATATGACATATAAGTTTCGAAGGATTTTTATGAACTGATAGAGATACATCACAGTTTTTACATTTATACAAGTGAGCACAATCACTACAGCAAAGTGAGCTATACTCTCATCTACGATTTAAGTAAATAATAGTTTTTTTTCATTGATTTAATGTTTCTTGTATTTTTTCAAGCAAAGTATTTGAAATATATCTACTCAATTTGCTTTGATCTCTCTGTAAATCAACAATGTAATACATAATAATTAATAATGAATAATTTTGACTTCATTATAAAGAAAAGTTTGAAGAAAGAAAGTTTATTATTGTAATGATTTTTTTTGAAAAATTTATGATTTGAGTCCTAAAATATTTAAAATTCTTTTTATAATTCCTTCTTTTTCATCTTTTATTTCGTTTATTTCTCATTTATCAAAATATTGCAAAAAGTTTTTAATATGATTTCATAAATCAGTTATAGTTGCATACAAAACTCAATTCTCTATTTTTTGGAAAGATACATTCATTGAGTGCAAACTATTTTCTGGAATATTTAAATTATTTTTTTTATTAATTTCTTTAATCATAAAAGAAACTATATCTTTTCATATCAAATTATCTGATTCAAAATCATTTTCAGTTTGAATTCATGGTTGTATTTCAGGAATTATAGATATTGATGAAGTTTCATTTCAATATATATTTTCTTTTGAAAGTTTATGAACATCAAATTCAATTTTGTTAAATTTTTCTCAATTTAATTCTCAATCTAATTCAATTTTATAAGGTTCATTTGCCAATCAATTTTGTATCTCATGATATTTAGATATAACATCTTTTCAAAGATGATAATATATTTTTAGTATTTTATTTGTTCATTTTATCCTAAAAACACTAGAATCAGAAGAAAACTCCAAATCATGTGTTTTAAATCAATCCATTTTTAATGTCTTATAATCCATTACATAAATAGGTTCCAACTCTAATCATAATTCATTTGATATAAACTCTACATCAGTATATTGTTTAAATAATTCAATATTTTTTCTTTTTCTTTCTTTATTTTTCTCTTGTATTTCTTCAAATGACAGTTTTTTTTCTGATTTTAGATCTGGCTCAATATATTTATATCATCATAAAAAATTTAATATCTTTTTTATTTCTTCTTCAGATAATATTTCTCAGTTTTGTTCTAATTTATTCATAATAAATAATTAATATATATCTATTAAAATAATATTATATTTTTATAAAAATATCAAATATATTGGCTAATTTATAGTTAATTAATAAAGTAAAAGTTTATTAAAAAATGTTTTTTATAAAAACTTTAAAAAACTTTTGCTTATTTTTAATTTTTATATAAAATTTGCTCACTTTAATATTACTTATATAATTCATAAAGCATATGAAAAAAATCGAATTAACAGCTGAAATCAGAAATACAGATGAGAAATTAAGCGCCATCAGAAAAAACAAACAAGTTCCATGAGTTGTTTATGGACATCACCAAGAACCTATAAGCTTGAAAGTTAACAATTCAGATATGGTTAAAATTATTAATACTGTTTGAAAAAGTCATATAATTTCTCTTGAAGTTTGAAAAAAGAAAATATCTGTTTTGATACAAGAAATGCAAAAACATCCAGTAAGATGAGATTTTACTCATATAGATTTTTATGCTATTACAGAATGAGAAAAATTACATACACATATTCCTTTGAATTTTGTATGAGAAAGTGAAGCTAAAAAATTATGAGCAATCTTAGAAGAACATATAAAAGAAATTGAAGTTAAATGTCTTAGTAAAGATTTAGTTGATAGTATCGATGTTGATTTAAGTTCATTAAAAGAATTCAATGATGTTATAAGAGTAAGTGATTTAAAAATAGACTCTTCTAAATTTGATTTAATAACTAAAGCTGATGATATTGTTGTAATTGCCTCTGAACCAGCTGTACAAAAAGTTGAAGAACCAGTTGTTGTTGCTACTACTCCAGAAGAAGACAAAACAAAAACTACTGAAGAAAAATAATTTAAACTAATGCAAATAAAAAAACTTATAAGACCGGTCTATAATATATGACCGGTCTTATGCTGAATAATATTTAATACTTAAAATATAAGAAAATGAAAACAATAATATTTTGAGAATGAGAAGACTCTTTAAAGTTAAAAGAATTAGTAATTTCTTGTTTAGAAGATTTATGATTAAATGATTTTATAGAAATTGAAATATCTAATTCAGATGAATTAAAACAAGAATTATCAATAACAAAAACTCCCGCTTTAATTATTGAAGAAGAAAGTATTGAATTTAAAGATATGATTTTTGAATGACAAATACCTCCTGAAGATGAGATAAAATCTATGTTTATAAGTATAATTTGATGAAGTTCCGATTCATCTTGTTCTCCCATAAAATGTAGCAGTTGATGCAGTTGTGGATAGAATTTTATTACAAAAAAAGAACTGAAATTAATTAAATCTCAGTTCTTTTTTTATTTTTACATAAAAATTATTCTGTCACTGTAGCTCCTCAATTTGTTTCAACAAGTTTAGTTTTCTTGATTATTACATATGAATTTGAATATATAAGTTTTCATCACTCTCAGTAATATTTAACTTCATAGACATTTGTTCAATCTTTGAGATTATCATTATCTACTGCTGCATGATATCTCCAAGTAGTTCAATTAAAACTACCAAGTGTAAATCAATTTACTATTACTTTTGTAACAATTCATGCTGGTACTTGTCATCTTATAGTAACAAATGATTCTGTTGTAGTATAAGGAGTAGATCATGGCTCTGTAAATATAAATTTACTTCAATCAACTTGATAATTCTTTACTGATGTTCAAGTTGTATCAGCTGTTGTTGTAGAAGATGTAGTTTCTTGAATAATTGGTCAATTATAATATAGAGTATACACAACTTTAGAAATAACATTACCATCTGTATCATAAAGTTTAAAAACTAAATCATTTTCTTTTTTTGTAAGAGTAACTGTTCAAAAAGAAAAAGTCTTAAGTTCAGTATTTAACTTAGCCTTAACTCAATCAAGAGTTATAGAAGAAACAAAATCATTATAATATTTTCAAGATAAAGCAACTTTACTTGTATCTAAAACAATTTCATCTCTCAAATCGTCAAGTTCTATAGCAGAGGTAGATAAAGTTCAAGTAGATACTGTACTTCAAGTTGATCATGAAGAAGAAAGTAAACTACCACTTAAAAAAGAGTCTCAATTATTTTTTACATACCATACACTATTTTTAAAAAAATCATCTACATTATCTTTTGATAAAGCTAAATCGACATCTTTATTTGATGCATCTTGATTTGAAATAGTAAGTTTTTGTAGATTTCAAAGAAGTGTTTTCTTTCAAGCTAAATTAGATACTTCTGCAGATCAAGAAATAACATACACAGTACTAAGTGCTTCATTTTGATTTAAAGAAATTATACTTCAAGCTGATATTTTTACTTTTGTATAAATAGTATCAATTGTAAATCATTTTTTTGCATCTATCCATAAATCAGATGAAATTAGTTTGAATTGAGAATTCTTATCTAATTCCAATTCTCACATCTTATTTAATTTAAATGTTCCTACTCCATTATATTCTATAGTTGTAGTTCATTCCTTAACTACCAATTTTTGAGTTGGTTCTAAGTTAGCTTCTCAACTTATAAGCTTTTTATCTTCTTTTTCTGACATTATATATGCTTCTGATTCAGCATCGTCAAGTTTAACTACAACTTTTGAATTAGTTATTCCAGTTGATGACTTTGTAGTAGTTGTATTATCATCTCATCAAGAGAAAACACTATATAAAATTATTATTATTATAAAAATTCACACTATTGGAATTAAATAATCTTTGATTGTTTTTTTTACTTTATTTCTCCTCGAATTATATGTAATTCTACTACTCATATTAATAAATATTATAGAATATAAAAATATAAATTAATAATATAAAAAAAAATGAAAAAAACAAATTAAAATATTAGAAAAACTTTGCTAAATATTTTAATATTATATAATCAAATTGTTTTTATTAATTAATAAAAAAATATGCTTAAAAACAAAATTGTTTCTTTGTTTATTTTAATAATTATGTTATCAAGTTTTTTACCTACAAAAGCAGCAGAAACTAACATAAATATTTCTCCTGTTGTACAAGTTATATCCTATTATGATATATATGGTAAATATCCTATGATGATGTGATGGGGATCAGCTTCTGTAATAACAAAAGATTGAGTAATAATAAGTAATGATCATGTGGTCGATGATGGAAAATGAGCTTTAGCATCAGCATTTTCTATATGTATTACTAAAAAATTAAGTGAAAAACCGTCTTGTGATTACACAGCTAGTTTAATTACTCGTGATGATAAACTTGATATATCAATTTTGAGAATAGATCCAATTGATATATATGGAAATAAAGTTGATTATACAAAGTTCAAAACTATAGATATAGATTATGATTATGAACCAAAGAATCAAGATGAAACTGTAGCTGTATGATACCCTCGGATATGAGCTGACACTATAAGTGAGACAAAATGAATAGTGAGTTGAGTAAGTGAATATAATTGATATAAATATATAAAAACAGATACTTTAATCGCTTGATGAAATTCTGGTTGAGCTTTTATAAGAAACTGAAAACTTATATGAATTCCTACTTTTGGAATTGGTTGATGAGATAGTATGTGATATGCTCTATCAATAAGTGAAGCAAAAGATTTCATAGAGGGAAATAAAATAAAAGATTCAACAAAAAATCCTATAACTAATCTAATTGATTTTAATTCTTACAGAAAAAATATAGAAAATATAAATTCCTCTTTTAGTTTAAAAGATGATATTTTTGATATAAAATTACTTCCTGATTATCAAGTATCTAATTATATCAAAAATACAACTTTAAACATAGAACTAAAAAAACAAAAAGACACATGAGTTAGTTATTTATCAATTTATGTAGAAAAATGACCTAAATTAGATACTGATAAAAAGAAATTTTATTATTTTGAAAAAGAATGATTTTATAATAAAAACTGGCAAAAACTTCTTAAAAAAAATATTTCTTGAATAGAATTTTATTATCCTGTTGATAAAACAGATTTATCAGCTTGAGATAGTAATTGGTGAAATAGTTATAAAGCAGTAATTTGAGAATATATAATCACTATAGATTTACAAGCTCCAACATATGATGAAAAAAGAAACAAAGAAGTAAAAAAAGAAATTGATTCAGTACTTGCATCTATAAAAATAAATAAAGATAATGTACAAAAGGTAAATACAAATTTTTCTACAAATGAACCAAAAATAGATATAACTGATTTTACAAGTACTTTTTCTGATACTTGAAGATATAGATTTTATCTTTGAGATAATTTATATGAATATACTGATATATATCTAAATGAACTTGTAGAATATAATTGAAAATGAAAATCTGCAAAAGAAATCTTTGATGTACAATTAAAAGATGTTGATAAATCTCAAAAGTCTATAATAAACTTTAAATGACTTGATTGATTTATTAATTGTTCTTGAAATTGAAGTATTGAGTCTTATTATAATTATTACAATTACTATGATAATTATACTCCTGTTGATGAAAATTGAAATACGATTGAATTAGAATCTTGTGATATCAATATATTTTTTCCATTAAACAAAGAATTGAATAGACAAAATTATCTATCTGTTTCAATGAAATCACTTAAAAATAATAAAATAAAAAATCTTGATAAAATTATCAAATTTATAACTGAAAATATTGATGTTTACAGTAATTCTAATGAGGTAAATATCCCAAATATATTAAAAAGTGTAAGTGATTTAAAATTTAGTGATATCAAAAAACAATCTACAGCTTACAAAAACTTTTTATCACTTCTTGTTAGATACAATATGATTGAAAATAAAGACAAGTTTGAAGGTAATAGTCCTATAACTTGGTGAGAGTTTCTTGATATGTATGTGAGATGGATATTTAATTACAATACAGATACAAAAATTTGTAATAAAATAGATTATACATGCAAATTTAGTAATTATAAAGTTACAATTAATTGAAAAGAAGTTTCTCTTGATTCTATATTTAAAGATATATGAGTTGATAATTACAATGATTTTATTGATACAAATAAAATCAATAGTGGTACAAATTATTCTAACTTTTTATTTGATAAATCTTTTTTTGATAGAGTTTTATTATACAAATTAGCTGGAATAAATGATTTATGAGAATACACTACTGAAAATATTGCAAATTTTGAAAAAAACTCAAGTGAAGAATTATATGCTACTTCAAAGAAAAAAATTGAAAATTTTATAAACACTATTTACTGAAATAAAAAGATCTTAATTTCTGATTTTTATAAAAATTATGAAATTAATTTATTTACACAGAAAACATTGGTATACTACCCTAACCAAAATAAATTATTATTGATAAATTCTCTTAATAATGAGAAGATTTCTTTTGCATCGATACAATCAAAAAAAGAAAAAGAGTTCAAAGATTTTTATGAGGCTGCAAGCAAATGTTATGAGAAAAAAACATATTTAGAATATTATAATTGTAATAAAGAATGATATACAAAATATAATAATTATACAAAAAAATATAATGAGATAAATGAGAATGAATGATATTATTACTACCCATTATCTAAAGCTGAAGCTATTAAACAAATTTTTAGCCAAGTTGATTTTGGTTTATTTGATACAGATTTAGCTAAGAAAAAAGACACAGAAGTTGAAAGTAACAACTCAGAGGAATAATTATTCAAAAAATAAAAACTATTTAATTATGTGAACTGCCAGCCAAAAGTAGAATAGAAATAAAAAACATATTCTACTTTTTTTTGGTAAAAAAATATAAAATTTTATTATTTACATATAAAATAATTCATAAGTCAAACTAGTTTATAAAAAAATAATATTGAAAATAGTCAAATCAGTTTTATAAAAAAATTTGTAAATCACTTTTTTTAATTATAATAGGCTTACTTTAATTTTATTTATTATATAATAATATACACAATATGAAAAAATTATTAAGTTTAAGTTTAGCCTTAATTTTGGCTTTGTCTCTTGCTTCTTGTAATAAACAAGCTACTGATACTACTACTACTGAAACTACTACTACTGAAACTCCTGCTACTGATGCTACTACTACTACTGAATCTACTACTACTGAATCTACTACTGAAACTCCTGCTACTGATGCTACTGATGCTACTACTACTACTGATACTACTACTGAAACTACTACTGAAACTCCTGCTACTGATGCTACTACTACTGAAACTACTAACTAGTTTTAAGTTATCTTTAAAAACACTAAGTTCAACGACTTAGTGTTTTTTTTGTTTTTAAAATTTTGCTTTTAAAATTAAGATTATACTTATCTAATATTTTTTATAACATATTGTAGTATTTCTCACATTTCTTTTATTTCTTTTGGTAATTCACATAAGACTTCATCTATTTTATGTGAATCGTATCACATATTTATCAGACTACTTTTAATCTGTTTATCAATATCATTCAATATAATATTATTTTCTATATTACTACTATTGATATGTAAATTATTTTTAATAAAATCTTTGTCTTTCAATTCTAAAATAACTTTTTCAGCCATTTTTTTTCATATTCACTTAGCTTGACTAAAAAAATTTGTATCTTCAATTTTTATTGCATTAAAAATATTTGAACTTCATAAATCGAGTAAATTTAGAGCTGATCTTCATCATACTCAAGAAACTTTTGTAAACTCAATAAATAATAATTTGTCTTGTTTATCCAAAAAACCATAAAGACTCTGTGTATTTTCTGTTATATTGTGATATATATATAAATCTATTTCATCTCAAAGTAATATCTTTGAGTGAGTTAATTCATTAATATTTACCTCATAACCAATTCAACAATTTGTTAAGATATTACATTTACCAGTATCTAAATCAAAAATTTTCCCAGATAAAAATGAAATCATAAATTAGGGATTAAGAGATAATCTTTTACATAAGTTTATAAAAAAACAGTAAAAAGTAAATTTATTTTTAAAATATATTTTGATTATTTTAAATAATTTATTATAGTCTCTTTTATTAATTTTTTTTTAATATATTTTAGTATACTAATATGAAGACTTAATAGTAATATACTAGTATTATTTTTTAATTTTTAAAATTATGAATGATGATTTTTCATCTGATGCTTCTATTATAGATAGAAAAAATTATATAAGTGATTCAGATTGGTCAAAATTACAAAAATTTATTCAAGATAAAAATCCTCCTTTTTTAGTATTATCAAGAGAAAAAGCAATATCTAATTATAAACTATTAGAATCATTATCAAACTGAGCAAAGATATACTACGCTGTAAAAGCCTGTCCGAATGAAGAAATACTTAAAGAGTTTATAGCTTTATGATCATATTTTGATATAGCTTCTATTTATGAATTAGATCGTGTATTATCTCTATGAGCTACACCAGATAGATTAAGTTATTGAAATACTATTAAAAAAGAAAAAGATATAAAATATGCCTACGATAAGTGAGTAAGAATGTTTGCTACTGATAGTTTTGAGGATTTAGAAAAAATCGCAAGAGTAGCACCTAAAACTAAAGTTTATTTTAGACTTTTAACTCCTGCTTTTTGAGCAGATCGGCCATTATCAAGAAAATTTGGTTGTGAAATTCCATTAGCTTATGAACTTGCTTTAAAAGCAAAAGAATTATGATTAATCCCATATTGAATATCATTTCATGTTTGATCTCAACAAAATGATTTATATGCTTGGGATGTAGCATTATCAAAAGCAAAAGAATTATTTGATCAGTTAAAAGAGTCATGAATTACACTTCAAATGTTAAATTTATGATGAGGGTTGCCATCTCATTATATTAAAAAAACAGAAACAATTTCAAACTATTTAGATACTATCAAATGATTTATAGAATGCCATTTTCAAGATGAAAAAATGGATTTGATTATGGAACCAGGTAGATCTCTAGTTTGAGATATCTGAATTATTGTTTCAGAGATTTCTCTTGTTTCTAAAAAATCAACTCAAGAAGATGAAATTCGTTGGGTTTATCTAGATCTTTGAAAATTTAGTTGATTAATAGAAACACTAGATGAATCTATAAAATATCCAATTTATACTGAAGTAACTGGCGAATTATCTCCAGTTATACTTGCTTGACCAACTTGTGATAGTGCTGATATATTATATGAAAATTACAAATACCTACTACCTGAAAATCTAAAATCATGAGATTTAGTTTATATATTCAGTACTTGAGCTTATACACAAAGTTATAGTGCTATCGAATTTAATTGATTTCCTCCTTTGAAGATTTTTGTTATGTAAAAAATGTATTAATTAATTTACAAATTATCTAAAACAAAAAAGCAACTTAAGTTGCTTTTTTGTTTTTCTAAAAAATTATTTTTGAAAAAAAAGCTTTTTGTATATAATTTACAGGTTTTAAAATAAAAATTATAATACTATTTTTAAAAGACTATTCCCTAATACAAAAATTTATGCTAGAAGAACTAATTAAATCTATATTCTGAGATCCAGATGTAAAAAAGATACAGAGATATACAAAGATACTTGAGCTTGTAAAAGAAAAAGAAAAAGAATTTGATAAATTAAGTGAAGATGACTTAAAAGTTAAAACTTTAGAATTTAAGAAACTATTTGAATGACTTGATTTTAAAAAGGAAGAAGATAGTAAAAAAATCAGACAAATTCTTGAAGATATAAAAGTAGAAGCTATAGCCTTACATAAACAAGCTGCAAAACTACTTAATTGAAAGACTTTTTCCCTTGCAAGTTGAAAAAGTTTAGAATGGAATATGATTCCTTATGATGTGCAAATAATAGGTTGACTTGCAATTCACGAATGAAATATTGCAGAAATGAAAACTTGAGAGTGAAAAACTCTAGTTGCAACAATTCCTGCTTACCTAAATGCTCTAACTTGAAATCCTGTTCATATAGTTACTGTAAATGATTACCTAGCTAGAAGAGATAGTGAGGAAATGTGAGTTTTATACAATATGCTTGGTTTAAAGGTATGAGTAGTTACTCACAATCAAGGAAGATGAGAAAAACAAGAAGCATATAAAGCTGATGTAGTTTATGCAACAAATAATGAACTAGGATTTGATTATCTGAGAGATAATATGGTAACTTCAAAAGAAGCAAAATCTATTTGACCTATATTTTTTGCTATTATCGATGAAGTTGATTCTATCCTTATCGATGAAGCTAGAACTCCACTTATCATATCTATGCCTGATAATGAACCTACAAATAAATATTTAAAATTTGCAGAACTTGCTAAATTACTTGAAGAAATAAAACATTATAAAATAGATGAAAAACAAAAAACAGCAACTCTAACAGAAGATTGAATTAAAAAAATAGAAGAAATGCTAAAAATAGAAAATATCTATATTTGAGCACATTTCAATGATATTCACCACATAGAAAATGCTCTAAGAGCTCATGCTGTATATAAAAAAGATAAGGACTATATAGTTATGAATGACGAAGTTTTGATTGTTGATGAACATACTTGAAGAGTATTACCAGGTAGAAGATATAGTGATTGATTACATCAAGCTTTAGAAGCAAAAGAAAAGGTTGAAATACAAAGAGAATCTAGAACTCTAGCTTCAATTACATTTCAAAATTATTTTAGAATGTATTGGAAACTTAGTTGAATGACTTGAACTGCAAAAACTGAAGAAGAAGAATTTTATAAAGTTTATGCACTTGAGACTCTTATAATTCCTACAAATATGCCGATTATTAGAGAGGATAAAGCTGATTTACTATTCAAAAATGAAAAGTGAAAATTTGATTTTGTGGTAAAAATGATTAAGGAACTGAATGAAAAATGACAACCAATGCTAGTTTGAACAGTATCAGTTGATAAATCTGAATATCTAAGTCAAAGATTAAAAGACGAGAATATTCCTCATAATGTATTAAATGCAAAACAACACGAAAAAGAAGCTGAAGTAATCGCTGCTGCAGGTCAAAAATGATCAGTAACAATAGCTACAAATATGGCTTGAAGATGAACTGATATCAAGCTTGGTGAATGAGTTGTTGAACTTGGATGATTATTTATAATCTGAACTGAAAAACATGAAACAAGAAGAATAGATAACCAGTTAAGATGAAGAGCTTGAAGACAATGAGATCCTTGAGTTACTCAATTTCTTATATCTCCAAATGATGATATAATGAGAATTTTTGGTTGAGACAAACTTTTTGGAATATTTAATTCTCCTATGTTTGCTTCCCTACCAGATGAAGAACCTTTAACTCAAAGTGGAATGCTAACTAAAAAAGTTACTTCAGTACAAAAACAAGTAGAATGACACAATTTTGATATAAGAAAACATGTACTTGAATATGATGATGTAATAAATAAACATAGAGAGATAATCTACAGTAAAAGAAATAAAATTCTTGAGGCTGAAAATATAGACGAAGATATAAAAAATATGATCTGAGTTCAATTAGCTAAAATTATTGAAAGTACACTAAGCGATAATATTGAAACTTGGGATAGAGAAAAATTGAAAAATGAAATCAATGAATTTTTATGAATAGAACTTATAAATGACCCAATTGAAAATGATGATATAAACTGAATAAATTCTAAAGCAGAATTAAAAGCCTATGTAAAAGATATGGCAATTTTAGAACTTGATAAGATTAAACTTCAAAACTTTAAAGAAGACCAATTTTTTGATATAGAGAGAAAAATAGTACTTCAAAGTATTGATGAACTTTGGATGAATCATATAGATTCTATGAGTCGTCTAAGAGAAGAAGTTGCTTTTGAATGATATGCACAGAGAAATCCTCTAGTTGTTTACAAAGAAAGATCTTTTGAAAAATTTGATACTTTGATAAATAATCTTGAATTTAAAGTTGTTAAAGCAATTTTCAGTGTAAAAAATAATATACAGATTGAACAAATGAATATAAATGAATCAGATATTATATTTAATGCTGAAGATATAGAACAAACTTTAAATACTTTTGCAAAAGAATGATTTAATAATTCTAATCCATTATTTGCTGCACCTACTATGACAACAAATAATCAAAATACTAAATCTAAAATAAGAGTTTAATAATATCAAATAAATAACAAAAAGCACTAAAAAATATTTTTTAGTGCTTTTTGTTATATGTCAATCTATTTTTCTTTGTAGAAATAAATAAATTATGTTATAATAAAAACAAATACATTAGTAAAAACTAATAACTTTTACAATTTTAAACTTTTATACTTTTATTATATGGATGAAAATATAAACAAAAATGATGAACTCAAAGATGAAAATCAAGAGTTTTTTATAGAACCTAAAAATGCTCCAATAGAACCAAAATGACAAGAAATAAATAATGTAGAAAACAATAATTCTACTAATTCAGAACAGAAAATTGTGCAAAATGAACCATTAATTAATACTAATGATAATCAAGTTATAATCACTGAACCAAAAGTTGAAATTATTCCAGAACAAAAAGATACTAATTCTCTTGAATTATTACTTGAAAATGTAGAAGAATTTTCAAAACAAAAAAAAGAACATTTTAGTATCAATATAAATTCTTTTGATGATATAGTAAAAATGATACTAAATAACGAATATGATTATTTAATAATTAGTCCTGAATACGAAAAAGTAAAAATTATTTTTAAGAAAGATGAAAAAGATGAAGAGGAGAAATTTATAAATTATCCTATTTATTCAAATATATTAGTTAAAATAAAAAGTCTAGTAAATATTGACTCTGATAATAGAAAACCCCAAGAGTGAAAATGAAAATATACGTTTGATAAAAAAATTTATGATTTAGATATTTCAACTATTCCTGAAAGCTTTTGAGAAAAAATAACTATAAAAATAATACAAAAAGTAAAAACAAAACCATCTATTAATGAAGCCTTAACATTTACATGAGCTCTATCATTTATAATTTTTATATTATCTTCATCATTTATAACTTTTGTTGTTATGAAGGCTCAAAATGTTGCAGATGTTATATTTTTTAGTTCTTTATGAATAAGCCTAAATGACATAAATGCTTTTATAGGTAAGGTTGTAAATTTAGTATTTTCTTCTTCTATTTTTCTTGAAGTAATATTTTTTGCTGTTTTTTGAATTAAATTTATAATGACAAAAAAAGAATTCAGAAAAAAAAGATTTATATACTGAATTATTGCTTTTATATTATTATTATCAACTTTTACATCAGGAAATCTATGGATTTTGACAGTTAAAAAAGTAAAATCCCTACCAAACTGGCAAGAAATGTCTTATTGAGAAATACAATTATATGATAATACAAAACTATTACTTGATAAAAAATTCTCAAAAGCAGATGCATTAATAAAAGAAACTGAATACTGAAGTCTTATATGACCTGTAACAATAAAATTTGATTTAACATATTATGCAAAAAAAGAAGAAAATAATTCTACTAAAATAGTAAAATATATATGGGATTTTTGAGACTGAGAAATAAAAGAAGAATTGACTCCTATAGTAATAAAAGAATTTAATGAGAAAAAAACATATAATATAAAAGTATCTTTAGAATTAAAACAATTAAACTGAAAAACTACTATTAAGGAAGTAGATAATATGCCTAAGGTATGAATCAAAAATCTAGTTATAATAAAAGAAGACCCAACAAATAGCTGATGAAAAAAAGTTAGTTTTGATGCATCTGATTTATGAAATCTTGGTAAAATAGAATGGTATACAGAAGAAAATTTAGATACACCAATACTTGTTTGAGAGAGATTCACATATCCTAAAGTTATTTTTTCAGATACTACAATATGATTATATATAAGAAAAGAATGAAAAACAAATTTAAGTTTAGATAAAGTTTTTCTTATAAACTGATTAATTGAAACAAAAATAAATTGAATTATAGAAGAAACAAGAACTGATAATGATTTAACTTATGAGTTTGTTGTAAAAGATGTTAAAAAATGAATTGATGACTGATTTATAGAGAGTTATAAATGGATAATTTGAGAAAATGAAAAAATTTTAAAAAATATTGAATGAAAAGAAGAAGAATCTTCGAAAATCAAACATACTTTTATTGATTATTGAAAAAAAGAAGTCAAAGTTATATTGACTGATTCTTATTGAAAAACGAAAGAAATAACAAAAATTATAAATGTAATTAAAAATACTAAACTCAAAAATAATTTAAGTATATATGATGATTGAAATAAAATAGATCCAAGATATGAAAATAATATTTATTATATTCAAGATTTACTTATACCTACAACATTAAAATTTGATGCAAGATCTCTAAAGACCGACAATCCTATGGATTCATTACAAAAAGTTACTTGGGAATTAGATTCTAAAACAAAAATATGAAATATTTTTGTTTTTAAAATGGAATACGAATGAAGAGCTACAATAAATGCCAAATATACATTTAAAAATATAAAAGATTCAAGTATAAAAGAAATAAGTGATATAATTTATATTAATTCTATAAAAAAAGATGCCTTACTTGATTTAGAAATAAAACCATCTGAAGAAGAATATGTTCCTATTACTATACAATTTGATGCTTCAAAAAGTGAAATAAAAGATGAAAACATCACTAAATTCATTTTTGATTACTGAGATTGAACTACTCCAGAAGAAAAAGATGCTGTTAATAAATGACATAGATATACTATTCCATGAAATTATACTATAAAATTAACAGCTGTAACATCTTCTTGAAAAGAATATTATTTGACAAAAAAATTAATTTTGAAACCAAGACCTCAATTAATAAAAATAAATACTAGTTTAAAAGAAGCTCCTATTTATCAATGAATAGATTTTTCATCCGCTGGTTCTGAGTGACAAATAATTTCTTATTTTTGGGATTTCTGAGATAATGAAACTTCAAGCGATGCTAATCCTACACATGCATATAAAGAGTCTTGAACTTATAAAGCTAAATTAAAAATTGAATTTGAAAATAGAAATGTATTAGAAGATTCAGTTATAATCCAAGTTACTGAGTAATTAATTTTAAATCATAAAATAATAAAAAATCACTTTAAAGTGATTTTTTATTGTTTTAAATATATTTTAGTCTACCCATTTTATACTTTCAACTGGGCAAGCCATTATAGAATCATCGACTCCTAAATCTTCATAAGATTCAAGAGATATAACTTCTGACTTTCATTCGTCATTCATAGTAAAAACATCTGGAGATATAGCTATACAAGCACTACATCATATACAAGTATCGTTAACATATGGATATCTAATTCAAGCTTCTTTTAATTTATTTATCTGTTCTTCAGTAAGTATCATAATATTAATTAGTAATGAATAATAAATAGTTATTAATAATTTTTGTCCATTTTAAGGTCAGAAGCCAATTTTGTATTCCTTTTTTAATATAGGAATTAAAGAAATCCGTCTTTAGTTTGAAAAAATCATAAAATGAAGTTCTACCCCGAAAAACACTTGGAATCTCTTTTAAAATTGTTTTTGTAAGGAAAAAATTTAAGCTTCCCGCCACCAGTAAAACAGACACTTATAATATAATTATTTTTTTTATAAAATCAAAAAATAATTTATTGGACTTTTTTAGTATGATTTATATAATTACTAGAAATACAAATTATTTCTAAATAAAATAAAGATGTTAAATAATACTGTTCTATCATTTAATGAGATTATAAAAAATATAAAATTAGTAAGTAATTTTTGAATAATTGAATTACTTATATTATTTATAAGCATAGTTTTAATATTTCTATTAGTATTTTATATAATACCTATTAAACACATAAAAAATAAACTAGATAAAAATCTCTCTGAAACTAAAAATAGAAAGAAATTATTAAATCAAATAATCACTCAGAAAGAAATAGAATCAGAAATTGAAGAAGAGATAAAAAAACTTAATTTAAAAGATTAAAAAAGGAAAATAATTTTAATAGATTCCCGGAATAAATCCGAGAATGACAGATTTATTCCCTACACTATGATAACTAACAACTCTTTATGAATTTGGAAAAAGACCTAAAAAAATTAGTAAGAAATGCTATATACGATTTTGATATGATTCAAAATTGAGAAACATTGTTGTTATGAATATCTTGATGAAAAGATAGTATGTTTTTGTGATACATTCTAAATGAAGTGAGAAAAACTTTAAAAAATAAGTTTGAAATAAGATGAGTTTATATATTTAAGGAATTTTTAATTGATTGTGATATACAATTTGAAGAGAAAAGAAAATATTTTGAAGAAGTATTAAATATTCCTCTTGAAAAAATAAACATAAATTTACCAAAAGACTCTAAATTAAACAATTGAGTATGACAAAACTGTCAACGGTGTGCTTATGCTAGAAGAATAGCTATGATGAAATTGTGTAAAAAATATAATGCTACAAAAATAGTTTTATGACATCATATGGATGATATAGTTGTAACAACTTTTATGAACATGGTAACCTGAAGAAATCTAAAAATTATGCCCCCTGTAAATAAAATGTCAAAATGAGATATAACTTTTATTAGACCTCTTGCATATATAAGAGAAAAAGATATTAAAAAATTTGTTTCACTGAAAAATATACCATTTTCCCCTTGTTCATGCCCTGTTTGAGAAGATACAATGAGAAACAAAATCAAAAAAGAAATAATCCGGACAAATGAAAAAATTATAGATAATTATACTGAAAATATTTTTTGGGCACTTATAAAAGATTTTAAAGAAAAATATAAAAGCTCAGGTTATAGTATGTAAAAAATATAATGCTTTTTTTGCTTAAATCTCAAATATATGATATATTTAAATAGAATAATATTTTAAATATAGTATATGATAAAAAAAGTAATATATTTTTTAGTTGTATTTTTGACATTTATATGATTAAGTCATAATCATATATATGCTGCTTATGCTGAAGAAAGAGAAAATAATTATAAAGAACTAGTTGATATAAATATATGAACATTTAATGAATATTGATATAAAATTACTGAACTTTTTTTTACTTTAAAACAAAATTTTGAAGTAAATTGAAGTTTTGATACTAAAACATTAAATGATTTATTAAAATTAGTTAAGACATGATATAACTACCTTCCTGATAATTTAACAAACAAAAAATACTTAAATGATGTTGAATCAGCACTACAAAAGTGAATTAAAAATAGTAATGAACTTGTATATATAGATATATCAAGATCCTTAGAAAAATATCTATACAGTACTGATATCAGTAAAATCACTTGAACAATTGAAGCTAATCCTAGTAGCTGAAATGCTCCATTAAATGTAACATTAAGAGCAAAAATAATAGATCCTACCTGAACAAGTATTCCAAAAGATAATTATATATGGTGGATTGATAATGCTTGAAAAAAAAATATAATATGAAAATGACTATCTATAAACTATACTTTTAATGATGAATGAAAATTTAGTATATTTTTAGATGTACTATCAAGTCATAGAAATAATTCAAATTATATAGATGTATTACCTTTTAGATCAAGAGCTGATATAGAAGTTAAAGAAAAAATAGCCAATCTAAACATAAAAGTTAATTATACAGATTTAGGAAATAATGAAATACTAAAGTTTAGTCCTGAAAATGGTAGTTATTGACTTATATTTGATGCAACATCTTCTATTCCAACAACTTGAAGTAAATTTTTAAAAACAACATGGGATTTTTGAAATTGAATTAAAAGAGAAAATGAATGATCTCCAAAAGTTGAAAAAGTAGTTTATGCTACTAAATGAGAATATAATGTAAAACTGACACTTAAAACCAATGAACTTAAAGAAATAGTAAGAAAATTTATAATTTCTATAAATAATCCTATTGCTACAATAGTATCAACTCAAGAAGAATGATTTATATGAGATAGATTTACATTTTCAGCAAAAACATCAATATCTGAAAAAAATGCTACATATAATTGGGAAATAGTAGATATTGATAATAATAAAACTATTTTAGAAAAAGCTTGAAGTTTATTTACATATGAGTTTTCAAAAAAATGAAAATTTAATATTAAATTAAAAGTTACAAGTCCTTCATGAGAAATAGATAATGATAATAAAATAATCTATATTAATTCTAGAGCTCCTTATGCTGAATTTAGTTACTCTATACCAAACCCAAGTTCTCCTAATAGGGTACTATTTGATGCTACAAAAAGTTATGATGAGGATTATAGTGATGATGGAAAATTAGACTATTCTTGGGAAATAAATTGACAAAAGGTTCAACTTGAGAATCCTAATTTCAATTGAGCTGTATGATATTATACATTTGATTCAGTTTGAGATCACAGTGTAGTATTAGAAGTAACTGATCCTGATTCTATAAAATCATTAAAAAAAGACAGAGTAAAAATAATTTCTATATTATCAGTAAGTTTTGATGCTGATCCTTTAGTTGCTCAGAGAGATTCTTCTATCAAATTTACAGTAGATTCTAAAGAAGCTAAATTTTATAAATGGTATTTCTGAGATGAAAGCAGTGATACTTCTTCAACTAATACAATAAAACATCTTTTTAATAAAAGTTGAATATTTAATGTAAAATTAGAAGTAAGTGATAACTCAGCAAATGTAAACACTTATAATAAAAATGTTTATATATCTGATTCTCAGTACCCTTTTGCTCTTATTGATATAACTTATGAAAACTGATTTAATCTTTCTTATGATAGTAATGCTTGTGATTGAAAAGGAGCCTATGTAGCTGATAGAATTGAAGGTGTGAAATTTTCATGACAAAAAAGTATAAATATAGATTGAACAGTTAATTGACTAAGTTATTCCTGGAAAATTTGACAAGATAGTATTTCATCAAATTCTTCTATTATAAAAAAATTTGATGAAATATGATGTTTCCCTGTAAAATTAAGTGTAAAAAGTAATAAAAATGATAAAATTCATAGTAGTGAAACTTATATTCAGGTAAAAAATATATTACCTACTATGTCCTCACTAAGTATAAATGTAGCCGATTTAAACTCAGATCCTATAATAGTTAATTTAAAGGCGATTTGAGACAAAGATAAGGATTGAGTTATATTATCATATTTATGGTATTATTACACTGAAGATCAAGAACCTCAAGATTATAGATCAACTATAAAACCAGAAACAACTTTTGTTTTACCTAAAATTTCTTGAAAATATTATTTTACTGTTGTATTAAAAGATAATAATGAAGAAAAATTTAGTTCTGAAAGCTTATGAACAAAATCTTTTATAGACCTAGTATGAGATAATGCAAATACTCCTTTAGTTGAATTATCTGTAAATGATTCATCAGTTTCTGTATGAGATAGTGTAGAGTTTACCACTAAAATAAAAAATATATTATGACAAGATTTAACATCTAAAGCTACATATTCTTGGGATTTTAATTGAGATTGATTTTATGATAAAGAAATTATTTGAAATTGAAATATCACATATAAATTTGAAAATTCTTGAACTTACCATGTTAAAGTAAAAGCAAAATATAAATGAATTAGTAATGTAAAAACAATAACTATAGATGTAGTAAATAACTTAATTCCTGATTTTGATTATATATCTATACTTAATAAAACTATATTTTTAAATAAGAGTTTATGAGAATATGATGATATAACTTGGGATTTATGAGATGGTAATATAAAAGATTCTAAAGATAGCTTTGTTTATACATATTATGATGGAAAAAGTGTGCATCAAGTAAATTTGAAAATCTCTGAATGAGATAAATTTAAAGAAGTTAAGAAAAATGTAGTAAAAAATACAAAAAATTACATAACAGCAAATAAAAAATGACTAAATATATTTTCTAAACCTGAATTAAACTCTTCTGGAGAAATAATACTTGAAAATAAAAATGACAAAGTATTTTTATACTTAGCAGAAAATAAATTAGGAGCATATAAATATATTGTAGATTATGATATAAATTATGATTCTGATTTAAACTGATGAAAAGATGATGATGCTGATAACAAAGATACTCCTAGTTATAAAAATTGAGATCCACTAGAAATAAAGTTAAATGATTATAAGACTCAAACAATATGAATAACATTAAAAGACTCTTCAGATAAAATACTAATAAATAAAAATATCAAAATATCAAAAAAATATATCTCTGAAGAGAAAAAAGAAGATATAATATTTACATGAGTAAGTAAATCTGATGAAGAAAAAATTGCATCACTTAAAAATTATATTTCTAAACTACCTGAAAGTTATAAAACCACTTGAACAAAGTATATTGAAAGACTCCAATCAGAATGGTTTGATGAAACAGAAAAAACAAAAGTAATACTTGAATTTGAAGGATTTATAGATAATCCAAATATACCAAACTCTACTGAAATAATAAATCTGCTTGAATCTATACTTATAAATTGAGAAGAAGATAAAAGTCAAAAAAATATAGCATTTACTGCATTAAAAAATCTAATAACAACAAGTATATCTTGTGATTTTGATAATAAAGTTTATAAAACTTGTAAAGATTATTTAGTATCTGTACTTGAGGAAATAAAAAACTCTTCAAATATAGATAAAAATACAGAACTATGAAAAACTATACTGACATCTATAGCCAGTGATTCAAGTATGACAACAAAAGAAAAAGAAGATTTTAAAGAAATATTAAGAATATTAATAAATTGAGAAATTCCTACAAGTACTGAAGAAATAACAGTTGTAAATGGTGAAAAATGATTTTTTAGTGCTATATTATGATTTTTAAAATGATTAGCTCTAGTTATCCTGTATATAATATTATTTATAGGTATTATTGTTTTATGATTTTGGCTTTACTATAAGTTTATAAGTAAAGATATAACTAAATCATTTGAAGAATTTATTTTAGAAAAAACAAAATTTAAAAAAAATGACTCAGAATGATTAACATGATTAGATAGTACTAAAAATACAAAAATAGAAAACAATATAAAAGAAGAACCTATAAAAGACCCTTTTGCATTTGATACTATTGATACAAATAATGATATAAGCACCGATGTTAAAGAAGAACAAATACCTGATTGGTTAAAAGCTAGTTTCGAACCAACTTGAACTAAAGAAAATAATATTACTAAAATAGAAGATAAGTCTCAATTAGAAGTAGTAAATAATGTTACTCCTGATTACACTGAAAATGTGATATCTAAAAATAAAGAAACCCCTATTACTAACATTGAAGTTTTAGAAGAAAGTAAGAATATAGATGAATCAATAAGTAAAGATATAAGTGTGGAAAATGATATTATAAAAAATGAGGAAGATGACATAACAACTATTGATGAACCGGTTATTCCTGATTGGTTAAGATCTAGTATACAAACAGAAAAATTACAAGATAATTTAAATGATGTTTCTACAAAAGAAGCTATTATAGACGATAATAAAGAGGAAATAAATGAAGATACTAAAGAAGAAGTAGAAATTCCTATTGAAGAAAATAATCAAATAGATGAAAATAAAAAGGAAATATGAGAAATAGCAAAGATTGAACCACTAACTAATGATAATCTACAAATAAATGAAGATATAACAACCATTGATGAACCAGTTATTCCTGATTGGTTAAAATCTAGTATACAAACAGAAAATACTGAAGAAAAAATAAAAAAAGAAGAAACTATTGAAAAAAAGAAACCTAAAAATAAGCAAGTAAAGCAAAAAACTATTCCACCAAGCGAAGAAGAAGATAAATGAAATAAAACTACTCAAGCTTGAGATGAGTTATGGCATGATGATATGAGTGTACCTAATTGGTTAAAAGATGATAATAAATAAAGTAATTTAAATTAAAAAAGATATCTAAATTTCAACTTAGATATCTTTTTTAATAAAAACTCATAAAAAATTTTGACATTTTAAAGTTTTTTTATAATATATCTTCCACTTAACAAGTGTTTTTAAGCGGGTGTAGCTCAATTGGCTAGAGCATCTGCCTTCCAAGCAGAGGGTTGTGGGTTCGACCCCCATCACCCGCTCCATTTTTTTTAAAGCCCCCTGAACTGAGAAATGAGAACTAAAGATTATTAAAGGAATCCCCTCTAAGTTCTAAATTCTCAGTTCTTAATTCTTTTAGGGTGTATAGCTCAGTTGGTTAGAGCGCACGACTGATAATCGTGAGGTCGGTGGTTCAACTCCACCTATACCCACCAATATTTTTTCGGAGACTGGCGCAATTGGCTAGCGCACACGCTTTGGGAGCGTGGGGCTGTGAGTTCGAGTCTCACGTCTCCGACCACATAAAAACAAGCATAAATATCTATTTTAGATGTTTTATAAATTATGTTCAAAAAAATTTTGACTAATTGAAATTTAATTATATAATTTCTTTACTTTAAAAAAGTAAATAAATTTTTTAGTTTATAAAAAATTATTCCAATGCCTATAACAAAATCAGCAAAGAAAGCTGTTAAACAAACGATTAAGAAAAAATCTAGAAATGATCATTTTAAATCTCTTTATAGAGAAGCAAGAGTGAGTTTTGAGAAAGCTATAAAAAGTTCTCAAGTAGATTTAGCTAAAAGTGTTTTTTTTAATGAAAAAAATAAAGATTGAAATACATCTAAAGCATGATTACAATCTATTATAGATAAATTAGTAAAGAAAAATATTATACACATAAACACTGCTTCTAGGAGAAAGTCTAAATTTTCTAAAATGTTAAAAATACTTGAAACAAGTAAAAAATAATTTTAATTATTAACATTTTTAATGAAAGAACCAAAAAAAAATTTAAATAGCGCGATTAGAGCTAAAAATGTTCAATTAATTACTGAGGATTGAGAAAATTTAGGTATAATGTCTTTAAGAGAAGCTAATGAAAAAGCTAGTGAAAATTGAATGGATCTTATGGAAATATGAAGAAAAGATGATTTAGCAATTGTAAAGATTCTTGATTACTGAAAATATTTGTATAAACTGAAAAAAAACGAACAAAAAAATAAGCAGAGATCTAAAACTCCTGAATTAAAAACAATTAAAATTACATTTAATATAAGTGAACACGATTTAGATGTAAGAAGAAGACAAGCTTTTGGGTTTGCAAAAGATTGAAATCCTATAAAACTTATATTAGCAATGAAGTGAAGAGAAAATCAATATGTAGATATAGCAAGAACTAAGATTCTTAATTTTGCTAAAACATTAGAAGAATTCTATAAGTTGGAGAAAGATGTTACGAAAACATGAAATATGCTAACTGTAAATTTAAAAATTATTAAATAAATTATTATTAATAGAAATTATATGTTAAAAACAAGAAGTGCTGTAAAAAAGAGAGTAAAGATTACATGAACTGGTAAAATAATGGTTAATCATTCATGTAAAAAACATCTTTTATCTGATAAATCTAAGAAAGCTAAATGAAGAAATAAATATTGAGTTATACTTTCTTGAGTTGAGAAAAAAAAGATAAAAGAACAATTACCTTTTTCAAAATAAAAAATTAAAAACAATTATTACTAATTGACCGGTACCTGGGAAAGGTATAATTATTAATTATTAATTAAACAACAAATGGTTAGAGTAAAAAGATGACTTATGACTAAAAAAAGACATAAGAAAATGATAAAATCAGCTAAATGATTTAGAATGATGAACTGAAATGTATTTTCTAGAGTAAAAAATGCTTTAATGAAAGCTTGAACTAATGCTTATATAAGTAGAAGGCTTAAAAAAAGAGATTTTAGAAGATTATGGACAGTTAGAATATCAAATGCTGTAAGAACATTATGATTAAATTATTCAACTTTTATAAATATGCTTTATAAAGCAAATGTTAAATTAAATAGAAAAGTTTTATCTAATTTAGCAATTTCAAATCCTAAAGTTTTTTCACAAATAGTTGAATTTTCAAAAAAATAATTCCCTTATTAAAAAATAACAACAAAAAAACATCTTTTTTAGAAGATGTTTTTTTGTTGTTAAGATTTTTGGGGTAAGGCTTTTACCTCTTTAACTAATTTTTTTGTATTATGTTCTCTTGTTTTAGTAGTTGTTCATTTAGTAGTTTTTCATAATTTCATAGATTCTAGATTTCATACATTAATTTCTATTTTTATATTTTCATCATCTAAAAATACGATTTCTCTTTTTAGTGACGTAACTTGTTCCCTTAATTCTTTTATTTTTGATTCTAGATCATTAATTGTAAGAACTTTAGTAGATTTTTGTAATTCTATTCATGATTGTCTCAATTTTAATTTATCTATAGTATTATTTAAAATTGCATTCATATCTCATAAAGAATCATCTTCTTGTTTTATATCTTTGGAAATTGATAAATCCAAAAGATTATCTGATGTAACTGTTGGTTCAATTATAGTTGTATTATCTACAATATCTTCATTTGTAGTTAATGAGTCTTCCATATTTACATCTCAAAATAAATTACTCATAGAATTATCTGTATTTTCGACATTTTCTGGTTTTTCTAAATTCTGTTCAAGTACTAATTCATTTGTACTAGCACCTGTTAAATCTAATGTAGAGTCTGTTACAATTCATGTAAAATTAGATTCTAACTCATTTGGGACTTCTTGTATTTGCATTATAGAAGGCTCATTTTGTTCTATTTGTGAGGTTTCTAATACTACATCTCAGTTTAAAACTGGAGTATCAAAAGATATAACACTGTCATTATTTCAAAAATCTATATTTTGTGAAATAACTGGATTTCAATCAAAACTAGTATTTATATTATCCGACAATATTATTAAATCATCATCATTTTGACCTGTTGTTGCCATAATTAAATTAATTAAAATATAATACTATTCTATATTAACATATAATTATTTTATTTGCAAAAAAATTAAAAAAAAATACAATATAACAACTTTAACGATTGGCCTGTACCAATTATAAGGTATAATTATTAATTATTAATTTTATATTATTATGGATTTTTCTAAAGCATGAGAATTACTTAAACTACAACAAGAAGCAATGAAGATAAAAAAAGAATTAGAAAATACTCTTATTGAATCTGAAATTAACTGACTTGTTATAACTTTTAACTGAGAGATGAAAGCTGAAAAAGTAGAGTTTGAAACAAATGTGTTAATTCCTTGATTAACTCCAGAACAAAAATTGGCTCTAGAAAAAGCAATTCAAGATTCAGTAAATAAATGAGTGAAAAAATCCCAAGAAATTGCAGCAAGTAAAATGCAATGAGTTATGTGACAAATGTGATTAAATATACCAGCAGGATGATTACCTTGAATGTAATACAAAAAATAAACTAAGACTTGATTTAAAAGTATCTTTTTTCTAAGTTTATAAGAATTATTCCATTTTATAAGTCATAAATATGAGTTTATAGTTTGCCTAAAATTTTGAGATATATTATCATTCATTTTTCATTTATTTTCTGTTATTACATTATTTAAAACTTGAATTTTTTGAAAAATATTTCACTTTGTTTTATTTCTCAAATAATTTCTATAAGGTTTTATATAACTTCATAAAAACAGTACTCATTTACTATAATGTTGTAAATATATTTTATCGGGATGAAGAGTAAGTTTAAGTTCATTTATTAAAAATAAATTTATCTCTTTTTTACAATATTTTAAATATTCGTTATCTTTATGCACGAGCATCATATCATCTACATATCTACCATAATATTTTATTTTTAATTTTTGTTTAATAAATTTATCTAGTTTATCAAGATAAAAATTAGCAAAAATTTGACTTGTAAGATTTCAAATAGGAAGACCTGTATTACCATTAGTAAAAAATAAAGATTTACTTTTAGGCAAACCTTGCCAATCTAAACTACTTCATTTTATTATACAATTTTTTGTAGGATCATTATAGATAATTTTTTCAACTAATCATATGATTAATTCTGTAGTGAATGATTGCAATCATTCACTACAGAATATAAATTCCTTCAATTTCTTATACAAAATATCTTTGTTAATACTCATAAAAAATCATTGAATATCTAATTTTAAAACATAACAATCTTTAGTATAATTTTGACTACAACTTCTTATAAATTTTTCAACTCTTTTTATTCAGAACAAAGTTCATTTTCATACTCTACAACTATAACTATCAAAAATAAAATATTTTTCAAAATACAGGTTAAGTTTATTTATCACATAATGATGAATTATTCTATCCCTAAAATCTCAAGCAAATATTTCTCTTTTTACTGGTTTTTCTACTATAAAAGCTATAGATTTTCAAATTTCATATCTATCATTTAATATATCTTGCCAAAGCTTTATTATATTTGACTCATAATTTAGTTCAAAATTAATTGCATTAATTGTATTTCTTTTGTTTTTTCTACAATCATAATAAGCTTCAAATAAATCATAAAGTAATTGTTTATTTTGCATAATAATTTTGTTATAAAAAAGTAGAGATAATTTATAAATTATCTCTACAAAAAAATAATATAGTTCTTTAAACAAAGCACAGAGAACCCGTTCAACTTATTATTGTTATTTGAATTCACCGTAGCATCTCAAGAATTCAAGTTACGATTGTAAGCATTGGTTGTGCTATTCCGAGTAGAAGACCACCAGTAACCGTTACTAGCTAGATTATTGAAACTACCATCAGTATTGCGATTCCCTGGAAGCGAAAAAGTATCAACTATATTTGTGATAAATTGTAAAAAAACAAACTATCATCTTTTATTACTGATAAATATCAGTGTGATACTGAACTATATAGGGTCACTTTATAAATCCTTAAATTTATAAATTCTGCCCAAAATAAAAACATATTGTAATGTATTTTTACAAAAATTTTGTTTCTTTTTTATTCTTTAAACTATTTTCCCAAGCTAATAATTGTTTTGATAAACTTTCTATATTTTCATTCAAATCTGCAAATTTTTCTAATTTAACAAGTTTTAAATCTTTTATTATTCTTATATATAATCTTAAAACTTCTATCTGTTCTCTTGCTTGTCTAATATTTTCTAATCTTTTTTCAAAAGAATTATTTGCTCTATATATTGAAGTTATCAAAGCAATTATTTCATTTTTTATTTTATCACCAAGTGTATATTTATATTCTTTTGTAAAATTTTTAACTACTTCAAATACTTGTAATAGTAAATCATAACTTGTTTTATAAACTGGAAGGTTGTTATATATTGTCATATTGTTTAAATTTTTATTAATCTTTGTTTTAACTTTATCAATTTTTCTCTATTTTTTTCTAGTTTTATATCTCACATACTTAAATTAAATTCTGAATCTTTTTTAATAATTCTCAAATAATATCCTCTAATTTCAAGGTTTTTTATTATTTCATCTAATTTATTTTTAGGAAAACCCATTTCCAAGAATATAAATCCTGTTTTTTTATTTATATTAGCAAATAATCTATAACCTGTAATTTCAGAAACTAAAATAGCACTCCATTCAAAACATCTCACAAAAATTCATTTTTCATACAGATTTACAAAACCATCATCAAGTAATTCATAACTATCTCTTTTCATATATTATTTATTAAAATATTAAAAATAATCACTAAAACTTAAATAAAATAAGTTTTAGTGATTATAAAAAATTAAAGAGTCAAAGAGTACAAAGAGTCGAATTAGTTCTTTAAACAAAGCACAGAGAACCCGACCAACTTATTATTGGTATAGGAATTCACCGTAGCATCTCAAGAAAACAAGGTACGATTGTAAGCATAGGTAGAGCTACTCCGAGTAGAAGACCACCAGTAACCGTTACTAGCTAGATTATTGAAACTACCATCAAGATAGCGATACCCTGGAAGCGAAGATATAAGTCAATTTAATTTATTTCAAGTCCGTCAAGTAGCTCAGGCTGTTGTAAGTGCTGTCCATTGTGCATCTGTAGGCATAGCCCAGCCAGCACCTAGTTGTCAACAAACTGATTTTGATGTATCTTCTATAGTTGTTGTCGTAGCAGTATCTGGAAGTCACATTGCCTCATACCAAGTGTATAATCATCCATAAGTATCACAATTTGTATCGAGATTACTATAACACCATTTTTCTATTGTATTTATATTTGAAGGCACAGTAGTTCAAGCTGTTAATTTAGTACCATGTTTCATACTTCATACTGTCCGACATTTTCAATCTAATGCAACTTTGGTATTATATGTATATCATCATGCTATAACTGTTGATGTACCACATACAAAAGGTGGAGTTGTTACTGTTAGAGTTTTTGAAGCATTATCTCAACAAGCTCATCATACTGGTGTTATATCTGTTGTTCAAGCTGATAGTGTAGTTATTGTAGTTCAAGCTACTGTTGCTACTGCAGTATTTGAACTTGTATAACTTGTTGGTGGTGTACTACAAGTATTTGATATCGTTACATTTGTTCATTGTGTTACTGATGTAGCTGATAATGTAAATGTTCCTGTTGCTCAATCTACATTACAAACTGAAAAAATATAACTTCAACTCAATGTTCAATTTGTACATGTTCTTTGTTCACTTGTACATGTATTTCAATACGATACATTTGCTGTTTGATATGCTGTAACTGATGTAGAATGTGATACAGTATCTCAATTAAATGTACAATTTAAGTATGATATAGTTGTTGAAATCACTCATACTAATCCTCATACATGATTTGATATATATGCATCTACTAGTTGAATTGTTGCTGGATTAAGTGTTACTAGTGATGTGTCTGCATTTATTATTTCTGTATATGTTGGTTCTTGGTTTAGTATTGTTGAATTATATATTTTTTTTAAGTTATCTATAAATGCTACTTTTCCAGTTCAAGTTTCTAGTGATATAGTTGCTCAGCTTAGTACTACTATATTTGCTGGTGCAAATTCAAATCATCCTGTCATTGTATATCATAGGTTTTTATATGAATCAGGTAGGTTTTGGTAGTTATTATATACTAGTTCTTTGTTTGTTATTATATTTTGTAGGTTTGTTGTTGTTAGATTAGCATTTATTATACTTGGTACTGCTAATATATATGTAGTTGTTCATGTTGATACTTTTAATAGTTTTTCATTGTAGGTTCCTGTTACTCTTGCTGTTGCTTTTTTTGTTGTGGCAGCATTCGCTTGATTTGTTAGTAATGGTATATCATATGATAATCATCCTTCTGTTACATATGATAGTTGATATTCTACATTATTATTTGCTACACTATATGTATATTCATTATTACTTAGTGGATCTGTTGGTTTCTTTGATAGATTTCTTAGGTTTGTTATTACATTATCTCATACTGTTCACTGAGTCCATACTGTTCCTCATAGATATGTTATTTGGGTTCCATTATCTGGAGTTGGATAGAATCATTTTTCAGTGATAAATATTCCCAAGTTTTGTTTTACATTATTTGTATCTGATATTCTTACTCCATCTCTTGCATTTGATGAGTATCATTGGAATGATATAAAGGCGATTGTTCATAGTATTGCTAGGATTGTAATTACTACTATGAGTTCTACGAGGGTGAAGGCTTGGTTCTTTAATTTTTTCATAGGTTATTGTTAGAAAAGTAAAATTGTTATTATTTATTAATTCATTATTTTTACTAAGGGGCAATTGGAAGGTAAAACACAAACTTAAATTTAAACTAAATTTGTGATATGTACATAAACTATGCAACGATTCAGGGATTTTTAAGGGGATGAAATCCCTTAAATTCTTTTGTTTTACTTTTGGAACCAAAAGTAAAGATTATTTTAAAGAACCAAAAAAGGACTATTTCTCGCATTTCTTTTATTTCAGAAACACAAAAAATAATCCTTTTCATTACGAAGAATTTAATCCATTGTAAGTTAGCTTGTTGTAGCTTGTTGTAGCTTGTTGTAGCTTGTTGTAGCTTGTTGTAGGCATATTTAGTTTTTATTTCTAAGTAATAAAATTTTAGGGTTTTATTGCTGTTTATCAAATATTTTTAAAATTTTGGCTTGACTAAAATATTTAAGTGTGTATTAAATATTCATTTTATTATTTAACGAAAAATTGCATATTTAAAATATAAATGATATAATAAAAAAGAATATGAGTTAAAAAGATCAACTAAATTATTCATTATTAATTGTTAATTATTAATTATTATGCTACTTTTATCTACTTCTAGCCTAAAATGATACTGAATACATAGAATATGTAATTTTGTAAAAAAAGCTAATTATGATTGACTTGATTTGTTTATGGATTTAAGTGAATATGATTTATGGGATATGGATTACCTAAAAGAGATAAAAAATGCTTACCAGGTTAATATCTTATCAATAACTGCGTCTTGAGAATGATTAAATAAAACTAAAGTAAATTCTATACTTGATATAGCTAAAACTTTATGAGTTCAAGTTGTAACTTTTTCCCCACCTCATATAACAGACAAAGATACAACATGGTTTACAAGATATTTACAGGAAGTAAAAAATGATTTTGATTTCAATATAGCTGTTCAAAATGTTGAAAGTAAATATATATTTTTTATTATTCCAAAATATAAAAATATGCCTTTGATTGAAACAAAAAAAATAACTTGATATGCAAGTCTCGATATAGCAAATATAGATAATAACTCTTCTATAGATATAATAAAAGCTATAAATATGCTTGGAAATAGCTTAAAAAATATATATTTAAGTGATAAAAAAGCTGATAAATATTGACTATTACCTTGAAAAGAAAGATCTTGAATTTCAAATTTACCAATTGAAAGCTTTTTAATGCAATTAAAATCAAATTCTTATAATTGATTTATAACAATAAAAGTTGATCCCACTGAATTATGAGTTTGAAATGAAGAACTTATACTTAAAAATCTTGAAAAAGTAAAAAATTATTATACTAAATATTATCTAAATTTTAAATAATATACACTATTCCCTAAAAACTAAAAACTCCATATGTAGAATATGGAGTTTTTAGTTTTTAGTCTTTATTCTCTTTTTCTATCCTTTCTCTTCAGTTAACATAGGCAAAATACCATACAGCTACTTTGAATACTTCTAAAACGGCTGTAACATATCAAATAAGTAATACAAAAAATATAAACATAATAAGTATCATTATTATTGCAAATGCTAAAAATATCTTAGTTGTAAAATAAGAAACTGAAATAACTAATAATATTGGAAAAAATAAGAAAATAAGAAAATTGAATAGTACTCTTATATTTATAATAAACATAAGTATGTATAATTTAAGAGTATTTTTTAAATTTAAAATTGAAATTTGAGTTGATATAGCAATAGATTCAAACACTCATTTATTCTTTAAAACTATTTCATACTTTGCATAAGCAAAAAGTATATTTATAAAAGTAGAAATCATAAGTATAAATATAATTAAATAATTTATATATTTTATATATTCAATTCATATAAACCTAATTAAAAATAAATAACTATTTAATATACTTATATATTTAAATTCCGAAAATACATTACTATATTCAAACATCGGTAAAAATCTAGATAATCAAAATCATACTGCATCTAAAGAATTCATCTGTACTCAGTTCTTCTTTTCATCAAGATACTTTATCAAACCTCACTCAAAAATAGGTATAATAAAAATGTAAATTATAAGAAAAAGGGCAACTCAAACTACAAACTCTATAAAATAATCAGAATGAAAAAACTGTAGAATTAATTCTAAAGCTTTTTCTTTTTTATGAAATATTACAATATATGTATAAATTGACTGATACAATAAAATTGTAGTCAAAGATATTATAGATAAAAGTCCTGGGAAAAAATAAAATCTTTTTACTTTAAAATCATTTTTGATGACTTCCCAAGCTGGGATAACAATATCATTTTTATAATCAATATTTTTAAACATCTATCAAGTTATTATCTTATACAAAAATTTAAAGAAATCTAATAATCATTTATCTTTATAATTTACTTCTCTCTTCTCATTTATATATATTTGAGATAGATAACCAATCCTATCAACTTGTCATGTTCATATGCTATTAAAATCTACTTTATTATGTATATTTTTATCCACAAGTAAATTTAATAAAGGAGTATACAAAGTTTTCACTATTTGTTCTTCTTTTATTATATTCAAAGCTTGTTCTTGTTTTTTTTGTAAAGTTTCTTTATCTATTTTGTTTGAATTTATTTCTTCTAAAATTAAATCTAGGGATAATTTTTTAACATTTGAAAAATTATATCCAGATTTTGCTTGACTACTATGAAAGTAAGGATAAATATTAAAATCAAAATATCATAAATTTATTCATGCTAAAATCATATCGTAATCATTAAAAGAATTTCAATCTGATATAAATTTTCATAAATCAGTCACATCTATTGAATCTGCTTGTATCTCTATACCATACTCACTTAAAGTTGTTTTAATAAATTCTGATGTTCCTGCTATATCTCTTTCTCATCATATATACATCAATTTAAGAGTATATTTTTCTAAATTTTTATTATAAAAATACTTATCATCAATTGAATCTAACTTAAGTTTTACTGAATCGTCAATTGTAACTTTTTTTTCTACTTTTTGTTTATTTTCCTCTGATGGTTTAATAGCTTTTATAAAACTTTCATAAAAACTAGTTTTTGCTTTTTCTAATTTAAGCTCATCTTTATAATAAAAAACAACAAATTCTTCCTTTAAAACTTTTTTTCATTTTATTTCAAAATAAATTTTATATGAATTTTTTCATTCTTTTATAGTTTCATAGGTTTCTTCTTTTAATCTAAAATAAAAATAATCATCTCATTCTTTATATCATTTTAATTTATAGTCATCTATATAAACAGCTGTAGGTTTATCTTTTTTTATAGATCATTTTAAAAGTATATCATCTTCAGTTATAAAACTATATTTTTTTGACAATCCAGATTCTATATATGATAAATCTGTATTCTCTTTTTCTTCTATATCTTTTACAGATATAGATTTATCTTCTGTTTTTATATCAACTGTACCTGTTTGAGTTTTAGCTAGTTCAGTACCTAATATAAGTTTTGTTAATTCTGGTTTTTTAAAAAATCCATTATTTTCCATTATTGATTCTATATTTTTATTTTCTATATCTTTATCTATATTGTAATCTATCAAATAAGGGTTAATAACTTCCTTATATAAATCCTTACCTAAAACTTTTATCAACTTTTCCCTATCTATTTTATTTAATAAAAAATTTCTTAAACTTTTTGATACTATTTTATCGCTATTTATAAAAATTGCTGTATATTTTGGTAATGTATAATAATTTGATTGTAATCTAGGTACTGATCTTCATAATATATTTTCTGAATCATTGAATATGTTGATTACATCTTTATTTTTTATGATAGAATTATTGTCTTTAAAAAATTTAAAAATTAATTTATCTATATAAACATCATTTTGGAAATAATTTTCATTTTTTTCTAGTGAAAGTTCAACTATTCATAGATTTTTATCCTCTTTTATCAATGCTACCTTATATTTACCCGAATATAGTGAATCTTTATTTGGACTAAAAGGTTTACTTAAATCATCAACTCACAAATTATTAATTACTTCTTCATTTAAAATTGGTTGAAAAAATACATTTAAAAAATTTATATTTCTTTTAGCATTTCTAAAAACAATAGAGTTTGTCTTCTCTTCAATAGCAGTATCAGCTAAAAGTGATTTAACTACAGGATTTACATTTGTAGTTTTAAGTATATTGTAGGTAGATACAACATCTTTAACAGTTATCGGTTTACCATTTGACCAATTTATATTTGTTTCTAAAAAACATTCTATGTAAGCTAGATTTGATATATCACAGTTTGCTAAATCTCAAACAATTTTCTTTTCAGTTACATCATATTTTAAAAGTGATCTGTATAATATACCTATAATATATTTATTATAGTCTGTTGTAGAAATAAGTGGGTTTAAATGTGAGACTTCTCATACAATTCATTCTGAAATTGTTCAACCTTTTATAGGAATACTTTTTGCATCAAAAAATACATATTCATAAACAATATGTGAAAAAGTAATAAGTAGAGTAAATAAACTTATTAAAAATAAGTATTTTTTTAATTTAAGTAGATTGGTTTTAATCATAATTATTCATGGATAAAATTAGAAAGGTAAAAGTAACAAGTGTAAATAGCAAAAATATTACAATTTTTTATTTAATATTAATTATGTTCTTTTAAACTTTTTATCTTTACCCTATTATATTACAAATAATGTTATAGCAATTAATACAAATATAG
The DNA here is from genome assembly GCA_041659565.1 of Candidatus Altimarinota bacterium. Classification (GTDB taxonomy): domain Bacteria; phylum Patescibacteriota; class Gracilibacteria; order BD1-5; family UBA6164; genus Altimarinus. The sequence goes on from JBAZXZ010000002.1 coordinate 183,207, forward strand.
TTCCTAATACTATAGTAGTAATATGAAGAACTTTTTCAGGTCATCTTTTCTTTACTTGATTCATTCATCCTGACATATTAGTCAAATTTAAAGAAACACTTTTGTTTTGTATTAAAATAACAAAAATTAATAATATAGAAACAATAACTTCAACGATTTTTAGATATTCTGCCATAAAGAATTACTTCTTAAAAAATAAAAGTGTATAAAACATATTCAAAATAGTAAAAATTGCAACTGCAATTATAAAATTAGTCCATCAGTTTATAGTATATCAAATTCAAGAAATTTGTAAAATATTATTGATAATATATGTTAAAAGACCTAATATAAGAGAATTTATAACTATTGATACAAGCCCAAAAGACAATATAAAAAAAGGAAAACTAAGTATCTTTAATATTGGCTTAACAGTTATATTTATAAGCCCCAGAATTATTCATCATACTAAAAAAGTTTTCCATGCTTCTATCGAATTTGGAGAACAATCACTCAAACATCACAAAGTAATTCAATTTTCAATTCATTCCTTTGTGTTTTCTCAAAGCAAAATAACAATTAAATATAATATAACAGCATTCAATATAATAGAAAGAAGTATTTTCATATAGAGTTTTGGAGTTATCAGTTAAAAGTTATTAGTTATTCTTTTGTCTTTATTCTTTATTCTTTTATCTAAATTCTACAATTTCAACTTGTGTATCAATTTTTCCATCACAGATAATTCTCATTTTGTATCTTCTTCCATATAATTTGGTAATATATCTTTCAAATCCTGAATTATTTTTTGATCTATATCTAAATCCATATTTTTTAATGATACTTTATTTATAACCAACCTTAAAAAAATAGGTGTATCATTTTCATATATGTATGAATAATTTGCAATTTTTGTATACTCATAAAAATTCTTTCATATCTGTACTCATATATCTGTCAGTGTAACTTTTACTATATCTTCAGAATTATTTTCTATAAAATAAAAAATTCAAGAAATAAAAAGCACAACAAAACTCATTCAATATTGTCATGTCATAAATCACCAAATAGCAATTCAAATTATTATAGACAATGCAATTATATACCAATATGGTCATCTATCTTTTTTATCTTCAAATTCCCACGAATATAATATATTCATAATAAAAACTTAAGTTAAATAATAGTTTTAAAATGCTATTTTTCTATGCTCCAAAATTATCAAGTATAAACTTGATTATTGCCCAACTAAAAGAAGCTAAAACAAATCAACTTATAGCATAAATTATTGTTGTTTTTCATTTTGCATTATCTTTAGCCAAACTTCAAAAAAGCATCTGATAAGATCAAATAATAATAAATATAACTGATATAGTTCATGCTATACCCATAAAAAAATCTATTCAATTGTCTAGTAAACAAGGAATTGTATCAATATCAATACCTCAATTTCTTATCTGAGTTGTAGTTGCACATTCTCAAAAAATTCAAGTATCTGCATGTACCTTTGAAAAGAAATTCAAAAAAAGTGTAAAAATTATTAAAGATATTTTTTTCATATTAATTATTTATTATATTATAATCAGTTACTTCTCCTTGCATTGTTGTATGACTTTCCAAACTCGGGTTATAATAATCTGTTAGGAATTTAATAAGTTCTTCTTTTTGTAATTCTCTTGTTTTTATTCATATACTTTCTAAAGATGTTTTCACTGTGTTCATCCTATTTATAAGTCATTTTTTAATACTATTAAAATTCTTGATTTGAGTTTTAATTTTAATAATATTATTAGCATTGTTTATAGCGAGCCAAAAATTTCTAAAAACACCCAAAAAAGAACTATCTCTAACACTCCTTTCTTCCTGCATATCAAAAGGAATAATTATATAAAATTCTTTCTTCATTATCTGAGCAACTTCAACCAATTTTTTTAGATATGCTACATATTCGTAAGTTTGTTCTTGTAATAAAGGATTTTTTTGTTTATCACCTAAATTAGTTAAGTTTTTTATATAACCATCTATATCTAGTTTTTTAGATCTTATCATAATTTGTACAGGAAAATCTAAAGAATTTAAAAATCTCTGAAAACTCATTACTATTGCATTTTGCTCTTCTTCACTTTTCAATAAAAAATTTAGGGTAGAACATTCTAAAACTAATCTTCAAGAATCATCTTTCATGATAATAATATTTTCCCTTATCTGAGAAAAAGGTAGATATCTCTGAGTTGCAGAATCACTTGTTGTATTATTTTTTACTTTTACAGCCATAGTAACAATTAATAATTATTAATTTATTTTTTTGTTTTTTATAATTCATCTTTAGTACCTATTCTGGTTATTATATTTTTTCTATTTTTTCATGTATTTCTTTTATTTTATCCATTTTTGTTTTAAAATCTATATTTTCTTTTTTTTCATTTTCCATTTCAGGTACAAATCATATATCCATTGGTTCATAGCTATCTACTCAAGATTTCCAAGTCCTTTGGTTTAAATTAAGTTTATATCTTATAAATGATAATACAAATGGTACAAAAGTCATTTCTGAATTTTTAAATAAAGCTACAACTAAAGTTAAAATAACTACAAATATAGTAGGAATAAGTGCTATTTGTCATCATAAAGTTGGTTCCATTTTTTTAAATATCCCATAAGCTATTCAAAATCATACCATAATTATCATAAGTTGTCTTAAACTTAATCAAAGCATTATAGGATCTTCATTTTCTATTTGAACTGGGATTTTATATTGCATAGAGTTAGGGAGTTATTAATCTAAATTACATTTTATCCAAATATATTTTATTTTCAATAAATTTTATTCCAAACTTCTTCTTCTATACTTTTCATAATAATATAATCATTATCATCTTCGTGATCATATCAAATTATATGCAAAATCGAATGAATTAATAATTTATAAAACTCTTTTTCTTCTCATAAACCATATTCTAAGCCTTGGGATTTTATTTTTTCTTCACAAAATACCAATTCTCAAGCTATATCATCATCTTTTAAAGAATCAAAATCATCATAATAATTAAAACTAAGAACATCTGTTATATAATCTTTTTTTCTGTAATTATTATTTAATTCTTGTATTGTTTTTTCATCTACAAAAACTAGATTCAAAGTTCAATTTTGTTTTTTTTCTTGAAGCAAATTTATAATTTCAAATATAGTTTTTACGATTTTTTCATCAAAACTAAAATTTGGAGGATTTATTATTTGGTAGTTAAACATTTTTATAAAAATTAAATATATTTTTTCATCATCATTTTAGCCTCTTTATCTAGAGTCCTTTCTTTTAATAATTGTTTTTTATTGTACTCTTTTCTTCAGATTACAAGTCATACTTTTAATTTTATCAAGTTTCATTTTCCATAAATCTCAAGTGGTATTACAGTTTTTCAAGGTTCTTTTGATTTTTCTTTAAGTAAATTTATTATCTTTCTATGCAAAAATATCTTTCTATCAACAATTGGTGAAATTAAAGCTTTATTTGAAGAGTTTTCAAATACTCATATATGCATTCACTTAACAACAGCTTCTCAAGTCAAGAAGCTTATATAAGCTCATTTTAAATTCACATTTCAAGATCTTATAGACTTTACCTCATATCATTTTAGCTCTATTCAAGCCTCATAAGTATCTATAATCTCATAATCGAAATATGCTTTTTTGTTTTTGGATATTAGTTTTGTATCATTCATAATTATAATTTATATTGATTATCATTTTATTATTCTTTATTATGTAACCAATTTTAATTAAAAATATTTTATTTGCAATTTAAAATAATCCCCAAAGTTTAAATTGAACTTTGGGGATTATTTATTAGTCTTTTTTCTTAATACCTATAATGTTCTGGTTTATAAGGTCAATCAACTGATATTCCCATATAATCTGCTTGTTTCTGAGTCATTTTAGTCAATTTTACACCTATTTGTTCAAGGTGAAGTCTAGCAACTTCTTCGTCAAGATATTTTGGAAGCCTGTAAACTCATACTTCGTAATCTTTTTGCCATAAATCAATTTGAGCCAAAGTTTGGTTTGTAAAACTATTACTCATAACAAAACTAGGATGACCAGTTGCACAACCTAGATTTACAAGTCTTCATTCAGCTAATAAATATATACAATGTCCATCTGGGAATACATATTTATCAACTTGTGGTTTTATATTGATTTTTTTAACTCAAGGAAACTTATTCAGTTTATCTACTTGTATCTCATTATCAAAATGTCATATATTACAAACTATTGCTTCATCTTTCATTGCTGCCATATCTTCAATTGTAATTATATCTACATTTCAAGTTGTAGTTACATATATATTTCATTCTTTTAAAGCTTCAGTCATAGTTGTAACCTTATATCATTCCATTGCTGCTTGTAGAGCACAAATTGGATCAACTTCAGTTATTATAACTCTTGCTCCATATCATCTCATAGACATAGCACATCATTTACCCACATCACCATAACCACATACTACAACAACTTTTCAAGCAATCATTACATCAGTTGCTCTTTTAATACCATCAGCAAGAGATTCTCTACAACCATATAAATTATCAAATTTTGATTTAGTAACTGAGTCATTTACATTTATAGCAGGAACTAAAAGTTCTCAAGCTTTCATCATCTCATAAAGTCTGTGAACTCCCGTTGTAGTTTCCTCAGATATTCATTTTAGATCTTTCATAACTGTATGCCATCTATTTGGAGTATCTTTTAATACTTTTTTTAATAAATTTAATATAATTCATTCTTCTTCATTTCCTGGAGTTTTATCTAAAATTGAAGCATCGTCTTCAGCATGAAATCATTTATGTACAAATAAAGTAGCATCTCACCCATCATCAACTATCAAGTTTGGTCCCAATCATCCTGGAAAACTAAGAGCTTCCAGTGTACACCACCAATACTCTTCCAAAGTTTCTCATTTCCAAGCAAATACAGGTACTCAAGTCACAGCAATTGCAGCTGCAGCATGATCCTGAGTAGAGAATATATTACAACTAGCCCATCTTACATCTGCTCATAAATCTACCAAAGTTTCAATCAAAACAGCAGTTTGTATAGTCATATGAAGAGATCCTGTGATTCTTGCTCAAGCCAAAGGTTTTTGTCAAGCATATTTTACTCTAAGAGCCATAAGTCAAGGCATTTCTTTTTCTGCAGTATCAAGTTCTTTTCTACCATAATCAGCCAAACTCAAATCAGCTACTTTATATTGTCATTCTTTAAAGTCCATATAATAAATAATTAATAATTAATGTTGAAAAATTAACAATTAAGGAAATATTTAAAAATCCGAAAATAGAAACTAATTTTTTCATTTGTTTATTATATTAAAAAAATCTAAAATCTTTAATCTATTTGGAAAATATTATTTGACAATATATTTTATGTAATTATAAAAATATTTTGATTTTAGATATAAAAAAAGTAAGATACAAAGAATTTAAAAATTATATCATTTACTCATTTCTTATGCACAATGAAATAATAACTTATTATAGCAAAAATCCTCCAAATAAATGAGTTTTGGAAGATTATGATGTAGAATTTTGGGAAGAAAATAGAACTTGCGGAGATGATTTGAAAGTATATGTAAAAATACAAGATAATAAAATAAAATATTGGTCATTTACTTGAGATACAGCGATTATTACAACTGCTTGTGCTTCTATATTTTGAGAAAGTATAATTGATATGGATATAAATGAAATACTAACTTTTGATTACAATTATATAAGACAATTAATTGAATCAGACCTTTCAGAAAAAAGAAAAAAAGCATGAGTATTAGGATTACTGACTACTAGAAATGCAATTCATAAATTTCTAGGTGACTGAAAAAAAGATACTTTTGATGATTTGATAGAAAATAGTATTTCTGCTTGTTAGAATTTAGAGCTTATAATTTTTTTATAACCAAAGAATAATTTAAAACAATATAATTACTCTTTACTTTTGCTTCCAAAAGTAAAACAAAAGAATTTAAGGGATTTCATCCCCTTAAAAATCCCTGAATCGTTTCCCGGTTTACGTTCATATCACAAATTTAGTTTGATTTTAAAAATTTATTTTACCTTTCAATTGCCACTTAGTGAAAAATATAGTGTGTCTGTCATTCTGAATGAAATGAAGAATCCCTTAAACTTAGTTTATTATATGAGCATTGATAAAGGGATCCTTCGTAAAAACTCAGGATAACAAAATCTCTAAAAACATTTAGAAAATAATGATAAATTTTTAATATTTTTCAAGTAATCTCTTAACAGTAAGAGGAACAACTCAATAACATCTTGCTCTAGCACTAACTAGATCAGAAAATTTATCATCTATAATTTCATATATTTCTGCAAGAGTTTCTTTTTCTTCTAAATAATCCAGAAACATATTTCTTAAATTTTGAGCAATAGTTTCTGGAATAACCCTTCTGTTTATCAAATCTATTATATCTCCAGTTACTCAAATTACTATATGATTTAATCAGTCTTTAATTACTGAAAGCACTTCTTCTTGATTAAGATAACCTTCTTTTACTCATTCTTTTACTTTTCTAATAGGATAAGTATTTTGAATTTTCAATTTATTTTCATATGATAAGTTACAATAATTATTTCATGCAGATTCTAATATTGTTTCATTATTTATGATTGTTTTGATATAATTTTCAAAATTTTCTTTTGTTTTAGCAATTTCTTCCTCTTGTTTATCAGTTACAAAAAGTTGATAATTATATTCATTATCAAATCTATATTCTGCACCGTCATTAAGAAATTTAGCATCTAATAATGTTCTCTCTTTTTGAATTTCTGCCATTTGGTCGGTTTTTAATTCTTGTTTCATAGTTTTTTATTAATTAAATAAATAAAATTATTACTAATAATCATTTTTTACTACTTGATTATTAGTAAAACTATTGTACAATAAAAATATCAATTTTCTAATATCAAAAATTAAAAATACTAAAAATTCTCTATTTAAAGAGACCTATTAGTATTAAAATAGTGTCAACCGAATTTGACAGATGCTGTACTATTTGATATAATTATTGAAATATAATATATTTTAATTAATAAATATGGATAAAATAATTGAATGATTACAAGCTATTTGATTAAATAAAAGAGAATCAATGGTTTATATAGAACTTCTGAGATTGTGAACATCCTGAGTATCAAATATATCAAAGAGAGTATGATTAGCTAGATCATCAATTCATTATATATGTGCAGAACTTGTAAAAAAATGATTAGTTATACAGTCAAAAAAACAAAATACCAAGATTTTTACAGCAGAACATCCAAATAAAATAAAAGCCATTATTGTATCACAAAAAAATATATTAACCCAAAAAGAATCCCAAATAGACAAAATTATGTGAGATTTATTAGAAATAAAAAATCCCTATAACATATTACCAAAAGTAAGTTATCATGAATGAAAAGAAGAAGTTTATAATATATTACATAAAAAACATTCTATTGTAGAAGATGATTCATTTGAAGTCTCAATATTCCCAAAATTACAAAATCTGTATAAAGAAAAGATAGAAGATTATGCCAAATCTTATGTAAATTCAGCAAAAAATTGAAAACACTATTCAATTGAAAATATAAAATACAAAGAGATAGATAATAGTGAAATCTATCCTTGACTTGATTTTAAATATTATGATTTAAAAGATGATGAAATAAATACACATATTCATATAAATTCTGATAATATTATTTTTATTTCACTACATGATAAAACACCTTTTTGAATTGATATCAAACATTCCTGAATTGCAAATGATTTAAGGAAAATATTAAAATTGTTATATGATAAAATTTAAATCAAAAAAAGCTAAAATTTCTTCTAGCTTTTTTATTTATTAATATTTATATTATCTTTTAGATATATCTAACCTAATACCAGGCCCCATACAATTACATACAAAAATAGAATTTATATATTTTCATTTTGCTCAAACTGGTTTTACTTCAAGTATTGTATCTAAAAATTTATTTAAATTAGCTTTTAATTTTTCTTGACCAAAAGATAATTTACCAAATATAGAATGAACATTACCTTGTTTATCAGTTTTAAACTCAAATTTTCAAGCCATTATTTCTTTTACAGCAGAAACTAAATCATCTGAAACAGTTCAAGTTTTTGGATTAGGCATAAGTCATTTAGGCCCTAACACTCTTGCTATTTTTCATAATTGTCTCATCATCGTAGGAGTAGCCACACATACATCAAAATCAATTGCAACTTTTCAAGTAGATATATCATCAATTAATTCTTCTCATCATACTACAGAAACTCACATACTTTTTAATTCATCATTGTTAGCTTTATCACTAAAAACACAAACTTTAACTGTTTTACCAGTTCAATTAGGAAGAGTTATTGTACTTCTAATCATTTGATCTTGATACTTTGGATCTAAAAACAAATTGAAATGAACTTCAACTGTAGGATCAAAAGTTACAGTATTTGTTTTTTCAAGCATTTCAACAGCTTCTGGAACTGAATAAAGCATATCTTTATTTACAAGCTCTAAAGCTTTTACATATTTTTTACCTCTTTTTTGCATAACATATATTTTTAAATAATAAAGGTTTTAACGAGATTAAAAAATCTCTCCCTTTTTCAGGTGGAGAGATTATATTCAAAAGTATTTAAATGTAAAATTTTTTATAAAGAATTTATAAAATCATCTTCTTGAAAATTATCTATACTATTAACATTAGTATTACTTATTCAAAATATTTTTTTTCATATTTCTTCTATTTTTGAGAAAATAGCTTTAGGTTCTGCATATTTTTGTACATCAAGTCACAAAAGTCTAGCTAGAATAGGAAACAAAAAAATCGTAGCAACCATAACAACTAAACCAAAAAATGCATATCTTATAGTATTTATAGCTGGCTTTATCTTATCATCTTTTCATCAAGAAAGTATTACTAAAACTCATCCCCGTAATATAAATAATACAGTAGTAACAGATGCAAACAAAATAAGAATAGATATAGCTAAGAGTAAAAATTCTCACAAATCAAGCGTATTTCATCAAAAAATTGATGTTGTAGCTCCATTATCAGCATATATAGAATCTACTAACATAATTGTTTTTGGTAAAGTAATTAATCTAAAACTTTTATATTTACTTTTTTATTTAACTTCATTCAAACTAATCTCATTATCGATCTAATTGAATTGATATTATTCCCTCATTTTCATATAATTATTCCCATATCTTCTTTATTTACAGATATAGTAAGCAAAATTCCTAATTCATCTTCTTTTCTTTCTATTTTTATTTCTTCTGGTTTAGTAACCATATTTTCCAAAAGAAATTGTAAAAATTCTACTTCTTTCATTATATTAAGATAAATAATAAAAATTTTTAAAGTGTTATATTATTGTCTTTCATTAATTTTTCAACTTTAGGAGAAAATTGAGTTCATGTAGAAATATATTTTTTAACTTTTTCTAAATCTTTAATTTTAAATTCTTTACTCATAGGATCATAAAATCCTAGAATTTCTTTATATCAAGTCTTAGCTGACCTAGTATGTTCAGTTAAAACAACCTTAAAAAAAGGTGTATTTCTCTTTCAAGCTCTAGATAGTCTTATTTTTAACATAGATTATAATTAATTAATAATTAACAATTAATAATTAACAATTAATGATTTTCCTTAATTATTCATTATTAATTGTTCATTGTTTATTTAAATGGTGCCCGGGGCGGGAATCGAACCCGCACCCTAATGAAAGAACAGGATTTTAAGTCCTGCGTGTCTACCAATTCCACCACCCGGGCAAGTAGACTAAATATCAAAGAATAAAGAAAAAATAATTTAATAAATTTTTTAGTCTTTATTCTTTGAATTTTTAGCTTATATTATTCATTTTTTCTTTAAAGTTCTTATTCAAGCAGCAGAAACTCTTATCCTATAAATTATTCAACTAATAGGATCTTTTATCTTTTTATAAAAAAGATTTGGATAAAATTTTCTTTTAGTAGCTCTCATTGAGTGACTTCTTTTATTTCAAACACTTGTTTTTTTTCAAGTTATTTCACAAACTCTAGACATAATTTTCAATATAAAATATAAAATATATATATACTTCATTACTTTCTATTTGTAATGAAAATATTTTTAATTACCATTAGGCTTTTATTTCAATACCAACTCAACTTGGAATATTTAAATTTTGCAACATTTCCAAAGTCTTAGGTGTTGGTTCTTGGATATCAATAATTCTCTTATGTCTTCTTATCTCAAATTGTTCTCTTGCATCTTTGTTTACAAAAGTTGATCTATTTACAGTTATTTTTTCTATTCTAGTTGGTAGGGGAATAGGTCAAACAACTATAGCTCAAGAATCCTTTGCTATTATAACTATTTTTTTCACAGCTTCATCCAAGATCTTGTGATCGAAAGACTTTACACTAATTCTTATCTTTTGAGAAATTTTTTTATTCATTTTAAATATAATAAAAATTAAATTTTAAATACAGACTAATTTTCAAGTCTCTCAATCAATAAGAGAGAAAGACTTGATTTTAATTAATATTTATTTTATAACTTTAGCAACAACTCAAGAACCAACAGTTCTACCACCTTCTCTTATAGCGAATCTTAATCATTCAGTCATAGCTATAGGAGATTGTAAAGTAACAACCATTTTTACATTATCTCAAGGCATAACCATTTCTACTCAAGCAGGTAATTCTATATCACCTGTAACATCAGTAGTTCTAAAATAGAATTGTGGTTTATATCATTTGAAAAATGGAGTATGTCTTCCTCATTCATCTTTTGTCAATACATAAACTTCAGATTCAAATTGAGTATGAGGTTTAATTGATCCTGGTTTAGCAAGAACTTGACCTCTTTCAACATCTTCTCTTTCTATACCTCTTAGAAGTAATCAAGCATTATCTCAAGCTTGTCCTTGGTCTAATAATTTGTGGAACATCTCTACTCAAGTTACAGTTGTTTTTCTTGTATCTCTGATACCAACTATTTCAACATCTTCTCAAACTTTAATTATTCATTGTTCAATTTTACCAGTAACTACAGTACCTCTACCTTTAATAGAAAATACATCTTCAATAGGCATTAAGAAAGTCTTATCTAATGGTCTTTCTGGAATTGGTACCCATTTTTCAATAGCTTCAAACAATTCTAGAATTGTTTTTGCACCATATTCTTTTTCTAAATCAGTAGGATTTTCTAAAGCAACTAATCAAGAACCTCTGATTATTGGAGTTGTATCTCCTGGAAAATCATATTTATTTAATAAATCTCTAATTTCCATCTCAACTAATTCCAACATTTCAGCATCATCAACCATATCACATTTGTTTAGATAAACAACTATATATGGAACTCATACTTGTCTAGATAATAATATATGTTCTCTAGTTTGAGCCATAGGTCCATCAGTAGCAGCTACTATAAGTATACCTGCATCCATTTGAGCAGCACCAGTAATCATATTTTTTACATAATCAGCATGTCAAGGACAATCAACATGAGCATAATGTCTAGTTCCAGTTTCGTATTCAACATGAGCTGTATTGATTGTTATACCTCTTGCTCTTTCTTCTGGAGCAGAGTCAATTTTATCAAAAGTAGTAACTACTCAAGTTCCAAATTTCGCATTTAAAACAACAGATATAGCTGCTGTAGTTGTAGTTTTACCATGATCTACATGTCATATTGTACCTATATTTAGATGTGGTTTAGATCTATCAAAAGCCATAATTATAAAAATTATAAAATAAATTTAATAAAGTGTTTAAATTATATTTAAAACTTATTAAAAAACAAAAATTAATTAAATTTTTTCTTCATCCTTTTTTCAATATTTTTTAAAACTCTTCTAAGTTTTTTATGTGCATATCATGTCAATCTTGGCATAAAATTAATAATTAACAATTAATAACTATAAATGAAAATCAAATATTACTTTTACTAAAATAATTATTAGTATTTTAAGTAATTATTATTCATTAATCATTTTAGATTTTACTTGTATTTATTCAATATTTTTTTAATTTTGCTTGAACAAATTTTAAAGCATTTTCTAACCATTTAGTTTTTCATTCAAATTCTATTCTAGAAAGGATTTTTTTATAAGCCTTTATAGAATTAGAAACTTTGTTTCCACCTTTAACAGCAATTTTATTAACAGCATAATTCAATCTGTGTGGTCTCTTACTACTTAATCACATATTTACAAAATTAACAATTAAAATGAATAATTATTTGTTTATACAATAATTATTCAATTTTTATTTTTTATTTTTACTTTGGTGGAGTCTAAGGGAGTCGAACCCTTGACCCTCTGCGTGCAAGGCAGATGCTCTAGCCAACTGAGCTAAGACCCCAAAACTAAAAAAATATAATGGCGGGAGTGACGGGGTTCGAACCCGCGACCTCAGCAGTGACAGTGCTGCGCTCTAAACCAACTGAGCTACACCCCCAAAATAATGTCGATTTAAAATCAAGTGAGACGAATTATATAAAATATTTTAGATAATGCAAATTTTTTTATATAAATTTTTAATAAATTTGAAAATTTATATTTTTTTTATATAATACAGCTAAATAATTCATTAGTAAATGATGAATTTATTTTTTGAATTTTTAAAATAACTCAAAGATAGCATATAATAATAGGAGATTAATTCAAGTCTACAAGATTATTAAATTGTTTCTTTTTTAGATTATTTAATTTCTAATAACTTAAAATGACTATACTAAAAAAAGATAAAAAAAGTTATAATTGAAACCAAATTGAAGAAATTGATTTAGATTCTTTAGATTTAGATAAAAATGAAAGTTTTGATGAACCTAATAATAATGATGATAATGAATTAGATTATAATTGAGCTAAAAATAACTGATTTGAAGATGATTTTTTAGATGAAGATGATGAAGATGAAGAAGATCTAGAATTATTATTGACGAAAAAGAAAGAAAAATGAGGTAAAAAAATTCCAATGGATAGAGAAGATGATAAAAGAAGAGTGTGAAAATGATTACAAAAATTTATAGATGTCGAAGTTGATCAAATTTTTCTTGAATGAATGCCTATAGAAATTCAAGAACTTATGAAAAAATGAAAATTAGAAGGTAAAATTACTCAAGATGAGATAATGGTAGCCATCCCTCATGCTGAAGATGATATAGATTTATTAGATGAAATATATACTAGATTTTTACAATTAAAAATAGATATAGTTGATAACCTAGATAAAGAAAATCTTTTTGATTTAGAAAAAACTCCAAAATTAGATAAATCCACAATTTCATTATCTGAAATAAGTGATGACTCTATAAGAATGTACTTAAATGAAATATGAAGAGTTCCTTTATTAACTCAAGAAGAAGAGGTAGATTTAGGTAAAAGAGTTATAGCTTGAGATCAAGAAGCAAGGAAAAGATTAGCAGCTGCAAATTTGAGACTTGTTGTTTCAATTGCTAAAAAGTATATGTGAAGATGACTTTGATTACTTGACCTGATTCAAGAATGAAATGTATGACTTTTTAGAGCTGTTGATAAATTTGATCCTGATAAATGATTTAAATTTTCTACTTATGCTACTTGGTGGATAAGACAATGAGTAACTAGATCTATAGCAGATCAAGCAAGAACTATAAGAGTTCCTGTACATATGATAGAAACTATAAACAAATTTACTCATACATTTAGAAGATTAACTCAAGAACTTACTCGTGAACCACTTATGGAAGAACTAGCTACAGAACTAGATATGGATATAAGAAAAGTAAGACAAATAATGAGAATAAGCCAAGATATATTGAGTATAGATGCTCCTGTATGATCAGAAGAGGATACTTCCCTATGAGATTTTATAGAAGATGATAAAAATCCTTCGCCAGATGAACAAACAAATATGACACTTCTTAAAGAAAATTTATATGAAATGCTTGATTTTTTAACTCAAAGAGAGAGAAAAATAATAATAATGAGATTTGGTCTAGATTGATGAGATGTACATACCCTAGAAGAAGTAGGAAAAGAATTTTGAGTTACAAGAGAAAGAATAAGACAAATAGAAAGCAAAACTTTAGAAAAATTAAAAGAACATCCAAATGCAGATAAGATAAAGTTTTTCTAAAAATATTAAAATACAAATATAAGACCGGTCTTTTTTAGAAGACCGGTCTTTTTACACGTTTTTTCTATTTACAACTATTTCATAAAAAGAATAGAAGGATCTGTTTGTATAAGTGGGTTATATTGTATTACTAAAGGATATTTAGAATTTGGTAAAGGATAAGAAAAAACTGAACTTCCTCATCAAGCTGGAGTATTTCCTATTCAATCACTATCTGTATCTTTTAAATAATATCTTCTTAGATAATTTAAATCATATTTTTGAGCTTTTTCAATAGTATCACAATTTATTGAAGTTACATAGTAAGGACATTTTATAGGAGTTGTTCTTGATCAACCTATTGTATTTTCACTAAACACTGAACCATATATATATAATTGATTCTTTAATACTGAAAAGCTTGTATTTCAATCCAATTCATTTGTACCATCATAGCTTATAAGTGATTTATCAGCATACATTGTAGCTTTTATAGATTTTACATCTGGATTTATATATATGTTTCAACCTTTTCAATTACTATCTTTTAATACTACTATTGAAAGCATACTTTTACTTCAAGATACATTTATATCATTATTTATATATAAATTTCATCACTCTATTAATATAGTTTTATTTCAAACAAAAGTTAATGGAATATTAATTGAAACATTATCTCAATCTAATCAATTAAAATAAATCATACTTCAACTTAATAATTTAATTCAATCAGTATTACTCATAAAATCATTATCATTTATAGTATTTCAAGAACTAGTCGCAAAAATATTTTTTATTATATTGTAAGCATTTTTTCTTACAGCTGTTTTTAAACTTGATTTTGTTATACTTCAATTAAGTAATTTTACATCTGTTCAAGACTGTCAAGTTAAAATCTCACTATATTTCTTAGAATAAGTTTGTCATATGATTTTTACTGCCGAAGCATAAGTTCACCCAGTTCATATAGTTCCCCAATAACTATCTTTTCAATAAATATCACTATTGTATATAGGATTTATAGTTCATCAATTTGGACCTGTAATATCATATCAGATATGTGTAGAAAAATAACTGCTTTGTATATCATTTAACGTTCATCATCCCTGAAGTAATAAATTTGTGAAAACTGGGTAATTTCAAGTCGAAAAATTTTTAAATAATGAAAAATTTGGATTTCATTCTCATATTATATTTAAACTTCATGAAATACTTCATGCTTTTAAATTTAGACTAGTATTAACATCATTTGTATTTCAAGATCCAAATTCTAAATATAATAATTCATTTGATGTAGGCATAAATAAATTTTTTGACATTTGTATATTATTTTCTTGTTGTGCTCATTCTATAAATCAATCATTTATAATATCTCAAGAAATAGTAGTATAATAAAGTGGATTAACTCTTAAATTAAAGTCTGAATCTATTATATTAATACTTCTATTCCAAGATGCATCATAAGTATTTGATACTGATCAAATCATATTATTAAAATACAAACTACTATTTGATTTTATATATGGATCATGAGTTGGTGTATATATCTTAAATTTAAAAGGATATGTTCAATCACTCGAAGGTTGTAATGGAAAATTTGTTGTTGTTGATCAAGTTAAGATAGCATTCGTATATGGAGAAGGAAATCTTGGTGTTGTTAAATAAACTCAATTTCAAGTTTTTGCATATTGGTTTAGATATACGTCATTTTGTGTATTGAAAGCTAAATTTACAGTTCTTCATATTCAAGAAGGTGAAGGAGTTGGAGTTGGAATAATTATATTTCAATAAGTATCTTTTAAAGTTATAGTTAGGTTTTCTTCAGTTCAATCAGCTATATTACCATCATCTAAAGTATTTGTTGTTACATTTCAAATTAAAGTTGGACTATCTGCATAAACATTATGTAAAAAATCTTTTGTTCAAATCCAATAATTTCAAGCTTCATCAGTTATTTTTGTTAAGCTAAATTTATATTGTCTTGCAGTATTTCAATCTACATTTCTATATAAACCATCAACTTTAGATATATTCCAAATAGTATTACATGTTGATGTAGATCAAACTGTTGTACAAGACATAGGAAAAGTAGCTGACATACTATCATCATTAAAATTTTCTTTTTGTGCATCTACTGATGTTATAGGAG
Source organism: Candidatus Altimarinota bacterium (assembly GCA_041659565.1). Taxonomy (GTDB): domain Bacteria; phylum Patescibacteriota; class Gracilibacteria; order BD1-5; family UBA6164; genus Altimarinus. Next base: position 199,495 of record JBAZXZ010000002.1, read on the forward strand.
CAAATCATCAATTATCTATACCAATTGAGTAATTTTTATTATGATTAGCTAATAAATTACCTGAATTATTACTTGTAACATTAGCTAATGTTGGTGCTACATCATCAAATTTACTACATTTTATTCTATATTGTGTAAATACTCAAGCAAATTGAGCTCCTCAAATATTTTGAGATCAAACCTGCGTTCCTAAACTATTATAATATAAGATTTGAACTACCCTATGTCAATCACCACAATAACTTATACTACCTTTTGTATAGTATCCAGAATTTGGCATAAAATAATCATCAGAAGTATAATATGCATGTGCAATACATTGATAATTTACTCATATAGGTGAAGCATTTAATAAATTTGGAGATATTGGAACACCATAATGAGTTACTGAATGAGATGTAATATTTCAACATTCAACAATATTATTATTCCAAGATACAGATGTACTTAAAGTATTAGCAAAAGATACTCATATAATTCATAAAGATATTATAAAACTTATAATTATTTTTTTCATTTTATTAATAATTTATATATAAACATACTAATATTATCTCATACTTTTCTTTTTTATGCAAAAAATTGGTAAAAAAGTCATATTTAATTAAAATATGACAAATTATATATTTGTATGTTTTTTATTATATTATTTCTGAATCTGGTGAGCTTGAGATGCTAAATATCTACTTGTATTATCTTTATTTTTATCTCATATATGAGTATTAAAATTTATATGAAATATATCGATTTTAATACTTTTTTATTTACTTTTATATTTTTTATACTTTTATTTTTGAATATGACTTATAAAAAATATTTATAACTAAATCTTTAAAATCTTACTTACTCCAAAAACTCCATGTAAACTGCATATAATTCTTATTTCAAATTCATCTAAATCATAATTATCAAATATTGCACCTCATTTATCATTTGGACTTAAAAACTTCTCTTCTACTAAATCACCATATTCATCAAATAATTGTATACTAGAAATAAAATGACTTTCTTCATTTGGATGATTTTCATCAATTCAAATTGAGATTTTTATATTAGAATCTTCTTGTATAATTACAGGATAATGCATTTCTTCTTCTATCGTGAGATTTTTTTCATTGTCTAAATAATTTATTTCCTCATTTATTTCTTGAAAAGAATCACTAGCTTCAGAACAAACTGGGCAAACAAAATAATCTTGCATCTCATAAAGTTTTACTCAAGCTTCATATCATGCTTCTTCATCTCATAAAGCCTCATCATAAATATGTGAACAGTTTGTACAAAGATATCTCATAGAGAATAAAGATAAAAGACTAAAGTATTAAAGATAGTTTAAATTTTTTACTTAGGAAATCAAGAAAAACTAAAATTTACTTTTTTTAGTATTTTTATATACTAAATCTATATTTAAAATTCTTCCTTAATTATTCGCTTTATGCATCTAAAATTTTGAAAAAATGATTTTGAAAAATTTAAAAAACTTCAAAATATCAAAGATAATCCATCTAAAATAGAAGAAAATTTAATCAAAAAAACTGTTAATTATACAAAATACATAAAGTGGGTACCTTGATTACAAATGATTGCAATTTGAAATAGTGTGGCTATGAATAATGCAAATACTGATTCTGATATAGATTTATTTGTAGTTTCAAAAACAAATAGACTTTGGATAGTTAGAATTATAATAACTCTTATTTTTCAAATTTTTTGAATTAGAAAAACAAAAAATAATCATAAATCTAGATTTTGTTTGAGTTTCTTTTGTACTACTACTTCCCTAAATTTTGAAAATATTGCAATTAAAAATGATATTTATTTATATTTTTGGATGATTTATTTAAAACCAATTTTAAATTATGACAAGACTTATGAAAAATTTATAGAAGAAAATAAAAAATGGTGTAATTTTGATGACTATAAAGATATAATTAAAAATAATAAAAATTACATTGTTTACAAACAAAATACTTCAAAATATAATTGTAAACTTATAAATTTACTTGAAAAATTCTTGAAATCTATTTTCATTCCTAAAACAAAAAAAAGTTTCAAAGAAATTTGAAAACCTTTTTGAGTAATAATAAATGATAATATGTTAAAATTTCATAACAATGATAAGAGAAAAAAAATTAGAGATACTATACCAAAATAAAATTAGTTTATGTATATTATTAATTAAGTTCAATATCTATATGCCTAATCTCTGGGTGATGTTTCTTGATTTTTCATTCCAATGTATCAATATTTTTTCATATAAGTCTAGGTATTCTATTTGCATAATCTACACAAAATCTCAAAAAATATTCATATTTATCTTTTGCATCTTCATATTCATCTTCTAAAAATCAGTTTTTATTTATTTCTTTCATTAAAGCTGTTCAATTAAATTCTACTTCACACTTTATAATATATGCTCCTATATCTATTATCTCTGATTTAAAATCAAGAACTTTAATTATTAATGGATCTGATTCTATTAACTCTATTATTTCTTCTTTTTCAAGCTCATCAATTGATTGTCACATCAAATAATCTTTATTTTTTATAATAAGCAAAATAGCAACTCATCCTAATAATATTCAAATTATTATAGAACCTACACTATCAAAAAACAAATATCCAGTTACCTTAGTTAATAGTATCGCAAAAAAAGCTATGGTAACTCATAAAACAGCTACAGAATCTTCTAGAATTACAGCATAACTTGCATTATCAGCATCTTTAATTGACTTAATAATGCCATTTTCTTTTTTATAAACTGATTTAAAAGCAATGGATAATGTAAGTCATTCAATAAAAAAAGATAAAATTAATACTATATATGATAATCAATAATTTTCAATTTCTGAAGGATAAATAAGTCATTCTATTCAATGATAAAGTGTAACTCATGCACCTAAAAAAAATATTCAACAAGCTGAAATTAAAGCCCAGAAGAACCTTTCTTTTCAATATCCATATGAAAATTTTTCATCTGCTTTTTTAGTAGATTTTTTTAAACCAATATATAAAAGTATTTGATTCATAGAATCTGCAAATGTATGGACTCATTCTGAAAACATCGATGTAGAACCTGAGATAAAAAAAACAGTAAACTTAAGTACCGTAACAATAGAATTTCAAATGATTGCTGCCAAGACTGCTACTTTTCAAGATTGGTGTGAATTACTCATATTTAAAATAGTTTTGTTTTTAAAAAATAAATAATTATTATAATTAATATAACTCATTATTTGCTTTATACAATTATATTATACATTTTTTTCCTTAAAAATGCAAAATTTATGAATAATAATTTGAAGATTTAGTCCTCTTCATATATGACATATATCTCTAGTCAATTATAGTTTGAAAAATCATGATAAAACTATAGTTATTATTTGATCGGCTGAAAAAATAGATAAAAATAATCCCTACTCATATAATGAAAGAAATGATATCATAAAAAAAGAATTTGATGCTAATATAATCCTAGATTATTTAAATGATTATGAAAAAGATGAAAATTGGATTGGTGCATTAAACTCTGTAATCAAAAAATATTCTACAAAAGAAGATAATCTATATTTTTTGTGATGAGATTTAAAAAATGATTTTGCTATAAAAGTTATAAAAGAACATATTCAAGAACTAGATTTTAATACAATTTCTTTCATAGAAAAACCAAGACAAGAAATCCCAATCTCAGCTACAAAGATAAGAAATTTATTGAAAGAAAAAAATTATGATGAAACAGAAAAATGGCTTTCTGAAAAAACTGTTGATTTAATAATAAAAAAAATAGTCTAAAATTTTTAGACTATTTTTTTTATTATCTATTTTCATATAATTTCAACTGTGCGATTGATTTCATTAAATTATCTTCAGCTTCTATAAATTTCTCCATATCAACTCTATCTTTACTACTTTTATATTTTTCCATCAGTGCAATAGCATCTGATTTGGCTAATTCTATAGCATTTTTATCTATATCTTTTTGATCTTCAACATCAATTAACATATCTGTTAATATCTTTACTTCAGAATCTTTAACTTCTAAAAATCAAGCTCATACTGCAAAATCATTTCTGTAAATTACTCCATTTTCGTCTTTATAAAGCAAGAACATAGTACTTGGCTTAAATGCACTTAAAAGTGGAGTATGTCTATCAAGAATAGTTATTTCTCCCATCATAGTCATCATAGTTACTGATGTTACCTTATCAGAAGAAAAATGTTCTCAATTAAAAGAATATATATTTAGTTTCATATTAATAACACGATTAAACGATTAAATGAATTTATTGTATTTTACCTTCGTCTTGGTCTTTTTTATAAGAAGCTATTACATCATCTGTTGTACTTTTATACATAAAATATTTTTCAGGAACATAATCCAATTCTCAATCTAAAATCTTTTTAAATCAAGCTACTGTTTCTCCTATTTTAGAATAAACTCAAGGAAATCATGTAAATTGTTCAGCTACAAAGAATGGCTGAGATAAAAATTTTTGTATTCTTCTTGCTCTTCAAACTACTTGTTTGTCATCTTCTGATAATTCATCCATACCAAGTATTGCTATGATATCTTGTAATTCTTTATATTTTTGTAGTACTCTTTGTACTTCTCTAGCTACATTGTAATGAGTATCTCATATTATAAGTGGATCTAATACAGTTGAATTAGAATCAAGTGGATCAACTGCTGGATAAATTCATAACTCTGAAATTGCTCTACTAAGTACTATAGTTGAATCAAGATGGGCAAAAGTAGTTGCAGGAGCTGGATCTGTTAGATCATCAGCTGGCACATAAACCGCTTGTACAGAAGTAATAGAACCGTCTTTAGTTGATGTAATTCTTTCTTGTAGAGCACCCATATCTGTTGCTAAAGTTGGTTGATATCATACTGCTGAAGGAATTCTTCAAAGAAGTGCTGATATCTCAGATCAAGCCTGTGTAAACCTAAATATATTATCAATAAATAAAAGTACATCTCTTTTTTCTCTATCTCTAAAATGCTCCGCCATTGTCAATCAAGTTAATGCAACTCTCGCTCTTGGTCCTGGAGCTTCATTCATTTGACCAAAAACCATCGCAGTTTTATCTATAACTCAACTTCATTTCATTTCATAATATAAATCATTTCATTCTCTTGTTCTTTCTCAAACTCAAGCTACAACTGAATATCATCCATGTTCACTTGCTATATTATGAATAAGTTCCTGCATTATAACTGTTTTACCAACTCATGCTCATCCAAAAAGTCATACTTTTCATCATTTAAGCATTGGAGCAATCAAATCTATAACTTTTACTCAAGTTTCAAAAACTTCAGCTTTAGTTGAAAGATTTTTAAAAGCAGGAGCATCTCTATGAATTGGATCATAAAATTCTGCTTTAGGTGGAGGTAAATTATCAATTGGATCTCATAGTACATTAAACATTCTTCATAATACACTTTCTCAAACAGGTGCTCTAATTGGTGATTCTAAAGCTACAACCTCCATTCATCTTCTTAATCATTCAACAGGATTCATAGCTATTGTTCTAACTACACTATCTCATAATTGTTGTTGAGTCTCAAGTATAAGTTTTTCTGTATGTCATTTCACCTCCAAAGATTCATATATGTGAGGAACATACCCATCATTAAATTCTACATCAATAACAACTCAAACGATTTTTATTATTTTTCAAATATGCATAAAAACACTAAATTAAGAATTAAAAATTTTTTATATTTATTTTTTACATCCACATCATCCACATCCACAAGATTCTTCTTTTTTAGAGAAAATCACTCACTCACAAGATTCACATTTTTTTGGTTTACATCTTCATTCTTTTGTAAAACCACAATTATCACAAAGCCATATTGCCATAATAATAGTAATTAAAAAGTAAAATAATAATTATTTTAATTCATCCATTGCAACATTACTTAATCTATCTGCTTCTTTATTTTCTTCTCTTTTTATCCAAGTAAAACATATTTTCAACTTGTTTTCTTTAATTATCTTATCTATATCAGTTTTATATATTTTTAATCTATCTTCTTTTATTTTCCAATTTCAACTTAATTGATTAACAACTAAATTTGAATCAGAAAATAAATCTATCTCTTTGCATCAAAGTTCTACTGCTCTAGTTATAGCTAGATATACCGCAGTATATTCAGCATCATTATTTGTCTTTATTCCTATATTTTTATATCTTTTTTCAATTTCTTTTCAGTTTTCATCTATTATATATACTCAAATTCATGCATTTCAAGGATTTCATCTAGCTCATCAATCAGTATAAATTTTTAGTTTCATAAAGTAAGGTTAAAGACTAAAGATAAAAGACTAAAGTTTTATCTTTTTATCTCTTTATCCATAAATATCTTTATATCATCTTCTTCTTTAGTTTCATCTTCATCCATTTTAAAAGTATAATCTTCTTTTTTTTCACTAGTATTTTTTATATCAAAATTTAACCAATCTTCTTTTTTTATTTCTTTTTCTAATTTATCTGTTTTTAATGTATCGTTATTCACTTCTTCGAAATCATTAATTTCTTCACTTTTTATATGATTTAAACTCATATAAAAATATTTTCTAAAAATAACTGTTAGTACCAACACAATCAAAGCAATAGAAATCTGTATCTTCATAAAAATAGGATCAGTAGGGTTATACAATTCTTTTCACATCATCATTAAAATAAATGGGAATGAAAAAGAAAAAATAACCGATAACAAAAGTGTATATCCTAAATAAGCAATAAAATTAATTATTAATTTAAATATCAAAGGAGCTTGTTTCATAATTTTTAATATTAAAATAATAAAATTATTTATAAAAGTTGTATTTATTTTTATATTCTTTCTTTTATTTGTCTTTTTATTATTTTTTATTTTAAACTAATCTTTTAGAGATTCAACTCAAGCTGTAATTTCAGAAACTTCCTTTGTAATAATAGATTGCCTTGCTTTATTGTATTTCAAAGTCAAATTATCTGCTATTTTTTTTGCATTATCTTTAGCACTTTTCATAGCTATCATACGAGAACTATGTTCTGATGCTTTTGATTCTAAAAGTAAATCAAAAAACATCATATCCAAGATTATTGGAATTATATGTTCTGCTAGTTCTTCTTTACTTGGTTCAACTTTATAAAAAGATTCTGTTTTTGTACTTTTTTCAATTTCACTATCTATATCATAAAACTGGTTTGCTATCATAGAAAGATACTCTTTAATATCTTTAGATGATATAGGCAGAAATTCTTTACTAATAGGAATTTGTTTAATAGTATTTAAAAAATGACTATAAAAAACTACTACTTTATTATATTTTCCACTTAGAAATTCATCTCTAAATAAATTTGAAATTCTTTTAGTAAAAATTGGTTGTATATTATCAGTAAAGTCATGAGAAAAATCTGCTATTAGATTATTTCCTGTTCTTGTTACAAAATTAGCTGCTTTTTTTCAAATAGTTATAAAATCAATTTCCTCATTTGTACTTTTCATATAAGAATTTACTTTTTTCATAACTCATATGTTGTATCATCAACAAAGTCATTTATTTGATGTTACTACTACCGCCAATGTTTTATTTCAATTTCAATATGAAAAAATAGGAAAATTAATTAAAGCATCTTCTATTTTCAAAAATACCTTTAAAATTTCCATAACAAAAATTTTCTTTGCCATAACAGAATCTTGAGCTTTTTTCATTTTAACTGTTGAAATAAGCTCCATAGCCTTTGTTATTTTTCAAGTATTCTTTATAGATGCTATTTTTCTTCTTATCTCTTTAGCTCATGCCATAAATTAGGGATTAGGGATTAGTACATAGTGAAAGGAAATTTAGCTTCCTATATATTCTATATTCTGTATTTTTGTATTCTAACTATTTATTTAATTCAATAATTTTTCCTAGAATTTCTTTCAATTTTATTTCTTTGTCTTCTTTGATAATTTTTTCTTGTCCAATAGATTCTAAAATAGTTTTTTCATCATCAAGTGCTGCATAAAAATCACTTTCAAATCTAGCAATACGAGAAACATCAATTTCATCTAAAAATCAATTAGTTCAAGCATACATAGCACAAACTTGTTTAGAAACTGAAACTGGAGCATAAACTCATTGTTTCAAAAGTTCCATCATTCTTTTTCATCTTTCTAATTGTTTTCTTGTTGACTCATCCAAATCTGAAGCAAATTGTGAAAATGCAGCCAATTCTCTATATTGAGCAAGATCAAGTTTCAAAGTTCAAGCTACTTTTTTCATAGCTTTTATTTGAGCATCTCATCATACTCTTGATACAGAAAGTCATACATTGATAGCTGGTTTTTGTCATGAATTAAATAAATCTGATTCCAAAAATATCTGCCCGTCTGTAATTGATATTACATTTGTAGGAATATAAGCCGATACATCTCAAGCTTGAGTTTCTATTATAGGTAAAGCCGTAAGACTTCAAGCTCATAACTCATCATTTAATTTTGCAGCTCTTTCAAGTAATCTAGAGTGAAGATAAAATACATCTCAAGGGTAAGCTTCTCTTCCTGGTGGTCTTCTAAGAAGTAATGACATTTCTCTATAAGCATTTGCTTGTTTTGATAAATCATCATAAACTATCAATGCATGTTTTCAGTTTAACATAAAATACTCAGCCATTGCACATCCAGAATAAGGAGCAAGATATTGCATAGCAGCTGGACTAGAAGCTCAAGATAAAACAATTATTGTATAATCCATTGCTCATCTTTTTTTCAATTCTTCCATTATTCTAGATACTTTTCATTCTTTTTGTCATATAGCAACATAAACACAAGTTACACCTTTTCATTTTTGGTTTAAGATTGTATCTATAGCAACTTGAGTCTTACCAGTTTGTCTATCTCAGATAATTAATTCTCTTTGTCATCTACCAATAGGTACTAAGGCATCTACTGCTTTTATTCAAGTCTCTAGTGGTTCATGTACATGTTTTCTACTCATAACTCATGAAGCAACCCTTTCAACAGGATAAAAAGTATCTGTTTTTATGTCTCAAAGTCAATCAACTGGATTTCAAAGTGAATCTACAACTCTTCATATTAAAGCTTCTCAAACTGGAACTTCTAATATTTTTCAAGTTGCTTTAACTTTTTCTCATTCTAATATCTTTCAAAAATTATTTAATATAACAACTCAAACAAAATGTTCTTCAAGATTCAAAGCAACTCAAATTGCTCATGACTCAAATTCAACTATTTCATTATATGCTACATTTCTAAGACCTGAAACTTTAGCAATAGAATCTCCTAGATAAAAAACTTCTCAAACATTTTCTATTTCTGGAGTTATATCAACAGAATCAATTCTTGTTTCTATATCCTTTATTATTTTATTTAAAACATCATTTGACATAGCTTTTATAATTAACAATTAATAATAAATAATTAATAATCTTAATGAAAATGAATTTATGATGTTAATCTCTAATTACTCATTATTCATTACTCATTATTAATTATTTTTGTTTTTATTTTTTTAAATTTCTTTCTACCTTTTCAAAACTCAAATCTACAACATCATCATCTTTGTAGACTTTTATTCATCAAAGTAAAGATTTTTTAGGCAAAAAAATTATTTCATCACGAGTAGGATTACATTGGAAAAATCTCTTATAAATTTCTACTGATTTAGTAAAAACAAACTCTAAATCAGCATATGGATAATATTCAACCAAATAATAACTCTTATCATTTATTAATTTAGAAAAGATTCTTTTTCACCTATATCAAAGTTTATTTGTAAGATTACTATATAATCTCAAATCTTTTAAAACTCATCATAATTCTTCTTTGTTCAAATTTGTAAAATCCATACTTTAAGTAATGTAAAATATAAAATGTAAAATTAAAAATTTTTTATACTTTAATTGTATCTAACTCTTTCTCTATAAAATCTTTAGTTATATTTTCTTGTTTAAATAATTTTGAATTTAATTTTATAACAAGATTTACAACATTTGTTCTTATAGAATTCAACATAAATAATCTCTCTTTTTCTATTTCAGAACTTGCTGATTCAAATAAATCTTTTGCATCATTTTCAGCTCTAAAAACTATATCTTCTCTTTTCTTTTTTCCTATACTTTCTGCTTCATTTATTATTTGATCTCATTTTAATCTAGCTTCTTTTAGTATATCTTCTCTTTTTCCTTCTGCATCTTTTACAAGTTTATCAATATTTTTATAATCTCATTCTAGTTTTTTTTGTTTTATATCTAATTCATCAAGATATGCTAAATAAGGTTTAAATATAAATTTATTTAAAATCCAAATAACTAGAATTAATATAATAAACTGTATAGCAAAAGTCTCTGGTGTAACAAATTTTAAATCCATATTTCTTAGGTATTAAGTAGTAAGTATTAAGTATTAAGTAAATAAAGAACAGATTAAATATTCTAGTTCTTAATACTAAGATACTTGTTTCTTGACTATTTTTATTATAATTTTACGAAACCAATAATAAATGCAATAACTAATGCATAGATAGCAATAGCTTCTGCAAATGCAATAGCTAGAATAGCTAATCATTGTATTTTACCAGCAGCTTCAGGATTTCTTCCAACAGCTTCTAATGCAGCTTTACCAATTAAACCAATACCAATAGCAGGTCCAAATGATCCTAATCCTATAGCAATAGCCATAGATAGTTCTTTGTAAATATAAGTAACTTGCGCAATTTGAGCACCTGCTTGAGTAACATCAGCCATATTCAAAAAATTAAATTATAAAAATAAGATCTAAAAGTCTAAGTAGACCTAAAGAACTGAAAACTGAAAAATAAGTATAATAAAAATCACCTAATTTTCAAATTCCAACTCTTTAATCTTAATGGTGTTCTTCACTTGCCTGTTTAAAGTAAGCTATCATAAGTCAGACAAAAACTACAGCCTGTATAAAAGCAACAAAAATTTCAAAAAACCAGAAAGGTAAAGATAAAAATTTACCTACTTCAAATACTTGTTCAGACATCATTCAACCTAAAAAAGTTATTACTCATATAAGAACTATTCAAGCAAATATATTTCAAAAAAGTCTCAATGATAAAGATGCCATACTAGAAGGAAGTCAAATCAAATGCAACCATCAAACAAATACATTTATCAGTTTCATTCAAAGATTATCTCAAGTAAAATTGAAACAATATCATTTAGCAGTTGAAGTAAATCAATGAGTTTTAATTCAAACTCATACAAACATAGTTATCGTAATAAAAGCTAGAACAAAAGTTGTATTTGGATCAGAATTCATCGGTCTCAAATAATGCAAAATAGTTGGAGAAACTCAAGCTCCTAACCAATCTATAATAAGTCAAAATAAATTTCAGAAGAATATTATAGAGAAAATACCTACAACCAGAGCAAAGTAATTACGAGCAAATTTCTTACTTCAAAAAGAATCTATTAAGTATTTATCAAAAAATCAAACAAAATTGATAAAAAATAGCTTTAATCTTGATTTTTTTTCGCTTTTCAAAGCTCTATTTCACAAAATAGAAACAATCAAAATAATAACAAAAAATATACTAGTAGTGATAATAGTATTTGTTATCAATCAACTTACTTGTTCTCATTGTATTGCTGGAATATGTGGTCCTACATGAACTTCTGTAGTAGTCTCATTATTATTTTCTGTCATTTTTAGATTTCTTTCTAAGATTATAAATTATATATACAAACAAAGGTATTATAGATAACACAACAAAAATTAATTTAAACATAAACTTCTCCGAAAAAATTTCGTCAAGTATATGTCAAACCAACAAAAAAGCAAATAAATTTATCAAGATAAAAAGATTTATTTTCAAAATTGTTTTTTTCATACAAAAATTTTATATTTTAGAATATTTATTTTAAAAAAATATGAAAAAAAGCAAGTTTTTTATAAAAAAATCTCCAAAGTTTGATTTGAACTTTGGAGATTGAGAATGAAAAGAGTAAAAAGATAAATTAGTTTTTAATACATCTGAGGCTATACCCCCAAGGACGAAGATTACCCCCAAGACCAATATATGTAGAATAAAAAGTTAAGCTACCCCCGGATGTACCACTAATAGATGACAACCAATAGTAACCATAAGTACTCTGAACATTCATATTACCTGTATCCATATTACGAGAACCAGCCATTGGAAGTTTAAGAGTATTCATCATATTTGTTCAATTGGAACTTCCCCATCATCATGCATTTACTAATGCTTGCCATTCAATTTGACTTGGTATATGATATCCAATTATACATGGTCATTGCCTTGCTATACTTGTTTTTATTGTATCACCCCATAAATTATTATTTTGTGGATTCGTCCAATCATATGGAGAAGGTAAACTTGTTCATCATATAAATGTTGTATTATTATAATATCAATTTGCTGTTCAAGGTCAATATAATGATGCATCTACCCTTGTTGAGTTTGGAGTTATAGCTCAACTTGGAGTTCATCAATTATTTCACCATTGAAAATAATATCAATACGAACTAAATCAAGTTCAAGCTATACTTGTTCATACATTACATGCAGCCAATGTATATCATGTATTTGTTCATGCACAAACTACAATATCTGCTGCATTACAAGTTCAATATGTTGTTGTAGCTGTTTTTATCTGTCATATTCAAGTACAAGCTATATAAGCAGGATCTACATATGTCTCACAATTTGTTCAACTATAATTTGTATTACAAGTAAATCAACAATTACTAGCATCTTTTACCCAAGATTGACTTACACTAGTTGGATTTCATACTATAAGTGTACATCCTGTAGATGAACATATTGGCTGAGTAGATGAACAACTATATGTTTGAGTTTGTGTTACTACTGTATTTACTCCTGTTATTCATCATACATGATTTGTTATGTAGTTTCATACTAGTGTTTGTTGTTGTGTTTGGGATGTTGCAAATAATATCTCTTTTATTCCTGGTTCTGATTGAAGTATTGTAGTGTTATATACTGATTGTAATTTTGTTATAAATTGTTGTTGTATTACTCCGCTATTTAATAGATTAGTTAGACTTCAAGTATATACTTCTATAATGTTTGATGGTGGTGCAAAATTAAATCATCATGTCATTGTATATCAAGTATTTTTATATGAGTCTGGTAGGTTTTGGTAGTTATTGTATACTAGTTTTCTATTATTTATTATACTTTGTAGGCTTGTATCTGCTAGGTCTGCATTTATTATACTTGGTACTGCTAGTATATAATCTATACCTCCTGTTGATACTTTTAATAGTTTTTCATTATATGATCATGTTACTTTTGCTGTTGCTGTTTTTAATGTAGCTGCATATGTTTGATTTGTTAGTGGTATATCATATGATAATCATCATTCATTTATTGATGATAATTGATATTCTGTTTTTGCATTTGTTATACTGTACGTATATTCACTATTTGTTAGTGGATCTGTTGGTTTCTTATTAAGTCTTGCTAAGTTTGTTATTACATTATCTCACACTGTTCATTGAGACCATGCTATTGCTCAACTATATGTTATATTTGTTACATTATCTGGTGTTGGGTAGAATCATTTTTCTGTTATAAATAATTCTAGGTTCTTTTTGATACTATTTAAGTCTGCTATTCTTACTCAGTCTCTAGCATTAGAAGTATAATTTTGGAATGAGATAAAGGCTATTGTTCATAGGATTGCTAGGATAGTGATTACTACTATTAGTTCTACTAAGGTGAAGGCTTGATTAAGTCCGGACTTTTTAAAGAAGACCGGACTTGTGAGGTGATTATTTCACGATTTCTGGATTGCTTCGTTACTCTCGCAATGACAGTTGTTATTATTATTTTGCATAAGTTATTATTAGGAATTAAAGTTTATTTCTAGAGAAGTACCGGTTCCTCATAATTAACATATTTGTACTTAAAATTATATTATTTCTTTCTAAAAGTAGGAACCGGTACTGGTTTAATTGACTTAATTCTATCCCTCTCCTCTCGGGAGAGGTTAGGTGATGGTTAGTTTTAAAACAAAAAAAGAAATATTAGACTTGAAATTTATTCAAGAAATATTTCTTTTTTTAGTTGAGTTTTTGGCTTTGTTATATATATATATATATATTGATTATGTTTTTCATAGAAATCAAAACTATTTAGATATAAATTTTTAATTTAAATTATGCCTTAAATAATAGATTTACTCTACTTGATAAATCCACCATTTGTGATTTAATAGTTTTAATTTGTCATTCTAATTCTCTGATATAATTTTTCATTTCAATTTGTTCTTCAAAAAACATTTTTGTATTTTCTGCTATTGTTTCTTCAAGAAAATATTGAACCTTATCTATTTTTTTATCTATTTTTTCATTGAATAATTTTTGTTCTTGTATAAATCAAACAAGCAATTCTTTAATTTCTGTTATTTCATTATTTTCTTGCATAATTTATGATACTAAATAATAAAGATAATTTGATTATATTTATTTTTTTTAGTATTCAAAATATTTTTTGCTTTTCGTGATTTATGGTATTTATACTTACTTCTAAGTCTTTTTCTAATCCATTTGTTTATTTATAAATGAATTATTCTGACAAGAATTATTAAATAATTTCTTGTTTAATTTTATTGATAAATTTAATGCACTTTCTTCGATCTCTTCAAGCATATCAACTCTATCTTTTTCCACTTCTTTTTTTCATGAATCAAGGATATACATAACTTCACTGTTTGCTTTTTTAATTAATTCTTGAGCTTGGATTGAAGCTATTTCCTGACTTTGGTTTATATACTGTTTAGATTCTATACGAGCTTTGTTTAGTATATTTTGTTTTTGTTCTTCTGCACTTTTTACTTTTTCATCATAATAAAAGTCAGCTTTACCTATTTTAGATAAAAGCTCTCTTCTTTCTTCTACTAGATCATTCATACCATCTGATACAAACTTCTTAAATATAAAAAACATAATTAAGAAATTTAATATCTGAGCTACAACAAATCATGGATCAATTTCAAACATAAGAATTTAATTAAAAAAACTATTTAAGTAAACTAAGAGATACAAGTAACCCAAATATAACAACAGATTCTAGAAGTGCAGCAAATAAAATCATAAACATCAAAACTTGGTTTTTATTTTCTGGATTACGGTTAAGTGATTCTATAGATGTTGCCATAAGTTTTCATTCTCAAAGTCATACTATAAATCAAGTAAGTCCTATTGATAATCAAGCTGCTATAGCTGTAACATAATCAATTCAAGTAGTATTTAATATTTTAAATGCAACAAGTAATCAAAAGATAACTATAGATTCTATCAAAGTTATTCATACTGTTGTTTGAATAAGTATTTCTTTACCTATTTTAGGATTTTTTCCAAGAGTATCCATAGCCATTCTTGTAAGCAATAATTGTCACAAAGATGCTCATATTCAAGTTAGTCATATACTAAATACAACTCATATAGCTTGTAAATTTAATTCCATAATTAATATAATTAAATGATAAATAGTAAATAATAAACAATAAGAATTATTATCTATTAACTAATATCTATCACTCGGCTGTTGTTGTTTTTATAAAAATAGATACAAGTAAAGGAAAAACAAAAGCTTGAACTAAAGCAATCAAAATCTCTTGTAAATATATAAAAATAGGAAAAATTATCGGAAAACTAAATCACCCCCATAAAAAAGATGTCAATTCTTTTGTAGTTACAGATAAACTTATAATTATTATTGTAACCAAAATATTTCAAGAAATCATATTACCAAACAATCTAAAAGCAAGAGAAACAACCTTTGCAAATAATCCTAGCATTTCTAAAATAGATATAAATAAAGACAAGACTATATCAAATAATTTAACAAAACTATTTAAAACATAAAAAATATATTTATTTAAATTTCCTCTTTCAATAAATATATACCCTTTTCAAAAAACTGGTAAATACTCTAGAAAAAAATGCTTATATCCTCATTTAGAAAATTGTACAACAAGTAACATAAAGATACTTGATACAGATAATGCTAATGTAAAACTCAAACTTACAGTTGGGTTTTTTATATAATGTTCCATTATAAATTCTCATTTTTCATCTACTCAAAATACTGGTGCTACAAATTCTAATGCTACGCCTAACATATTTGATATAAGTATCATAAAAAATAAGAATACAATATAAGTTTTAATCCATTTTTTTTCTCATTCTCAAAGTATACTTTCATAAAATAGGTAAACTTTTTCATATAATAATTCAAATAAAATAGAAAACTTTTTTTTATTAAAGTACTTCAAAATTATAGCAATAGTTAAAATAATTGTTATTTCCAAAAAAACTCACAAAAGTAGATTTTGATTGTATACATATGGAAAAAATATTTCTTTTAACATTTTTTTTATAATTATCATAATAATAACAATATTATTTTATCATATTATGAAAATATGAGCAAATTTTGTACAAAAAAACTATGTAGGTATGCATAGTTTTTTGCTTATTATTTTTCTTTGTTTTTTCTAAATATTTTTTGCAACTTTTCACATTTCAAAGAAAGGTAGCATTATTCATATTACAATGGTTCAGACCAAGAATCATACTATTACGATAATTATAGGTTCTAATGAAGCTGATAGATTTGATATTTTTCTTTTTAATTCTACATCATAATTACCTCATATTTTTTTCAAAGAATCTGATAGAGTTCATGTTTCTTCTCATGTACTTATTACATATGCAAATTCTTCATTAAATAATTTATTTAAGTATAAACTTTCTTCATAATCTAAATTCAATCATAGAGACTTTGATATAGGTAATCCTAATTCAACCTCATTTTTTATTCTCATTACCTCCCTCTTATAAATAAGATTTGGAACTACATCACTTGCTACTTTTAGAGCATCAAGCAATAAAACTCAAGAATCTAAAAGAATTGTAAAAGACTTTATAAAATATATAATATTTGATTGTTTTAATATAGTTCCAAGTACAGGAATCGAAATAGCCATTTTTGCAAACATCATTTTACCAATATTAGTTTTTTTAATTAATTTAATAGAAATATTTACTAATATAAATATTAATATAATAATTAAATAATCATTTTTAAAGAAATTTGAAGTATCTACTATAAATTGTGTTAATGCTGGTAATTTTACATTTGCTTTTGTAAAGGTTTCGGTAATTTTTGGTACTATAAATAACATCATAAAAGTAACTACTCAAATTGTTAAAGTCATTAATATAACTGGGTAAATCATAGCTCATTTAACTTTTCATTTTAATTCTATATTTTCAAGTAAGCTTTTATCAAGTTCTGTAAGAATTCTTCATAACTGTCCTGTTTTTTCTCATACTCAAACAAGAGCTGTTACTAAAGAATCAAATATTTTTGGATACTGTTGCATTGTCTCAGCTATTGTTATTCAATGATCAATATTTAATCTCATTTCTATAATTATATCTTTGAATTTTGGATTTTTTATTTGTCTTATAACTATTGATAATGCTGATTTTATATCAATTCACGAATTTATAAAAATTGACATTTTGTTTATAAAAGCCCAAATTTCTTTTTTTGAAACACTACTAAACAAGACTATCTGTTTATCAGAATGAAATCATAGTCTCTTTTTCCTATTTTTTAATTCTAAATTTTTAGCTTTGTTTAACAAATCTAAAAATTTAGAATTATCAAAGTTTCAGTATTTATCATAATATGTATTTCAAAACATAGAACTTTTATTATTAATTATACTTATATTGTTATATTTCAATCTGAAGCTATTATTTCATTAGCCTCTTTTATAACTGTGTTATAGTCTCATTTTCTCAATAACTCTTTTAATACCACATATTTACTTTTCATCTTTTGTGATTTTAAATCTATTTTATATTGTCTCTCATTTGTTATAGCTTTTTTTAAATACCGATTTATCTTTTTATGTATATATCATTCTTTTATATATCTTATAGCTTCTTGTTTTAACTTAAGTATTTCTCAAGTTATATAAAGTTTTTCTAAATTATCTATAACAAGTTTTAATTTTTTTTCTTTTCTTATTGTCTGAAGTTTTACTTCTATTTCTTCTTTAGTATTTCATTCCAATTCCTGAACATGTTTTCTTGATAATCATTCTCTTATGGATAAATCTTTTAAATATGAAGAACTCCTATCCAATATATCTTTATCTGTATTTCTTTTCATTATAAAAATAGTTGCATCATCAAAGAAATTAGAACTTCATCATCTATATAACTTTACTTCTTCTATTATAGAATTATATAAATCAATTATTTTTCATGATTTTGAATTAAAACATACTTTTTCAACAATAGCGGATAATCAATCAATTCAAAGTAACTTATTATCAATATTTCTTGATTCAACTATTCAATCACTATAAACAAAAACTATATCTTCATTATATAATTTTATATTACGATTTTTTACTTGATCAATACTACTAATTAACCTTATTCCTGATGCTAATCATCAAGCTACCAATTTTTCAACCTTCATTGTGTTTTTTCTATATATCAATATAGGTTCATGTCACATTCATACATATTTCATATTATCCAGATTTGTCTTATCTATTTCAAAAAATATTCCTGTAATAAAATTTCAACTTTTTAAATCTTGTTTTAATCAGTTATTTACTTCAAACACAACTTTCTCTAAAAAATTTTCTTTTGCAAATTTATAAAATAATCTTGTAAGTAAAGTAACAACCAATCCTGCTTGTATACCATGTCAAGTTGCATCTCAAAGAAAAAATTTGTAAGTTGAACCATCTTCAATAAATCAAAAAGTATCCCCTGATATTTTATCTTTTCACAAAATCTTAGCATAAAGATCATATCATAAAAGTCTATCATTATCTATTTCTTTTATAAGCCCACTATGCATACTTTCTAATCTACTTTTTTTAGATAATTCATCAACTTCATTTTGACTATCTATAAGTAAAGTAACTTCATCAATAAGTCTTTTCTCTTTTAATTTATTTTTTATTTTTTTATATAAATTTAATTTATCAACCATTCTTTTAAAAAAACCTACTTTATTACTAGTGGGATCATCATTATTATTATTAATTACATTATCATTTCAAAAATTAATATTTTCTCAAATCAAAATTTCTGCCTCTTTTCTAGTATTTTTAGAAAATTCTTTTTCTTTTTTACCTTCTTGTATTTTTATCTTTTTTTGTATTACATTTTTCCATTTATTAAAAAATTCTATAACTTCAATACTATCTTTATTTTCTTCAAAAAAATTATTCAACAAATCCATAGCTTCATAATATTTTTTCATTCACATTAATTCATCTAACTTTTCTTTAATCTGTCTAAACTTAATTTTAAATTTCTCTGTTTCTTGTTCTTTATTATATTTTTCTTCTACTTTTTCTAATTCATCTACTAATTTGTCTATTTGTGTTGATTTTTTATTATATAAATCTTTTTGTTTCTTTTTTTCTTGTTCTAAATCTATCTTATCATATAACAAATTAAAGGCCTTTTCTTCTTTCTTTTTTACTTCTTCTATTCAAATTTTTGCTTTTTCCCAATCTTTTGTATTTATAAAATATTTAATACCTTTAATAGCTCAATCAAAATCTACTATTTTTTCTACATCTATCTTTTTCTCTTCTTTAAAATTCATTATTCAAAATAAACTGGAAACAGCACTATTACTTTCGTTTTTTATTTCTTTATTTTCACTTTTTTCTTCTTTAATTATTTCTTTTGTTTCTATTATTGTAACCTCATTAATTTTAGGAGTATCCGTATTTAATATATTTTTATTTAAATTTTCTTCATTTTTATTTATTTCTTCTACTTTAGATATAACCTTATCTAAATCTTTTATCTTTGAGAAAGACTCCATCAAATTAATAACTTTTTCAACATTTTTTTCATCATTATTTCAGTTTTTATTGAATAATTTTCCAAAAAATCCATTTGTATCATCTTTAACTTTGTCATTATCTCATTCAATAATAGAATTATCTTGTTTACTTTCTATTTTAATATCATTTGTAGAAAAATTATTTACCCCATCAATTTTTATTCATAACTTTATTTTTTTTATTTCAGGAATATTTTTATTTTCCTCTTCTTTTTCTTTAGGGATTTCATTACTTTCTTCTTTTTTACTATTTTCTTCAGTTGTAATTTTTTCTTGTTTATTATCGTTATTTCCTATTTCTTGCTTTATTTTGTCTATTTTGTCTCCACCTGAGACCGGTCTTAATTTTAAAAGACCGGTCTCTTTTCACTCATTTTGATTTAATGATTTTTTATCATCTTCTTTTAAAGGTTCTATTGTTAATATTTTTGATTTTTCTGTATTTTCTTTGATATTATCTCCATCTGAGACCGGTCTTTTAAAATTAAGACCGGTCTCTTTTCACTCACTTTTTTTTCAAAAAAAACTACCAAAAAAACTCTTTTTTCAAATTAGTAAGACATCTAAAATAGATTTTTCCTTATTATAAAAAGATATAGCTTTTTCATCATCTTTATTCTTATCATAAAAACTATTAAGAACTTCTAAAGCCTTTTTATAGTTCTCGTTATTAGAATGAAAATCGATTCTATTTTTTACATAAATAATTTTATTATCTATAACTTTAAGTGCCTTTTCATTTTGTTCTTGTTTTATATTATTTTTTATGTCTCTTTCATAATCAAGTAATAAATTTAATTTATCTAAATTTAATCTTTTTATTTCTGCCTTTTCCTTTTCTCAAGCATTGCTTAGTAATAATAAAGTATTTTCTTTCTCTTTATTTATTAATTTATTAATAATCCTAAATGAATCCTGCCAATCTTTTTTAGACATAAAAGACTTCAATATCTCTACTTGAGAATTGAAATCATAATTATTATTTGTATCAATATTTTTGTCTTGCTTATTATACATTCAAAACAAAAGTTTTTTAAAAAAAGATTCTTTTTCCTGCTTCATTTTCTATGAATAATTATAAATTATATAAGTTGTAATGACTCCTCTACTGTAACTAGTCACATAGCTGCCTTTATTAATGAGTCTTGCAATATTGTTATCATTCAATGTTTTACTGCTAATTCAGTCATTTCATTAGCACTTGCTTTATTTAAAATCATTTCTTCTAAATACTGTTCTACTATCAATACTTCATGTATTCAAAGTCTTCATTTATGTCATGATCAATTACATTTATCACATCAAACTCACTCATAAAATACTAACCCTTCTACTTCTTTTTTATCCATTATAGGATATAAAAATTCTCTAACTCTTTTTAACAATGCTTCGGATAATACTTTTTCTTTTTTACAATTTTGGCAAATTTTTCTTACAAGTCTCTGACTTATAACCATTCTCATTGATGATGAAAGCAAAAATGTTTCAACTCACATATTTATAAGTCTTTGTACTGTAGCTGTCGCACTATTTGTATGTATTGTTGATAAAACCAAATGTCAAGTTAATGCTGCTTCTACAGCTAAAACTGCCGTTTCCTTATCTCTTATTTCTCATACCATTATTATATCTGGATCTTGTCTAACTAGTGATCTAAGTCATGTAGAAAATGTAAATCAAATATCTGGTTTAACTTGTGATTGGTTAACATATTCTATATTGTATTCTATCGGATCTTCAAGTGTTGATATATTGTACTCTAATGGATTAAAATTTTTTAAAACTCCAAAAAGCGTAGTTGATTTTCATGACCCTGTTGGTCAAGCTACTAAGATTATTCAATAACTTGATTTCAAAGCTGTTCTAACTCTTTCTAAATTTACATCTATAAATCATAGTTTATCTATACTTGTTAAACTTGCATCTGGTTTAAGTATTCTCATTACTATTTTTTCTCCATATGATGTTGGTAAAGTTGAAACTCTTATATCTATATTTTTGCCATCTGTCTTGTCAAGAAATACTATTTTTCAATCTTGTGGTTTTTTATTTTCATCAATTTTTACTTTACTGAGTACCTTTAATCTTGTGATTATAGGTGAGATATTTTCTCTATCTAGCTTATCTACTATAAAAAAATCTCAATCTTGACGAAATCTAACGAGCAAAAAAAATTCAGTTGGTTCTATATGTATATCAGAAGCTCATCTTTCCAAAGCTTTTGCAAAAATATCGTTTACATATTCAACAACATCTCATACATTTCTTCTTACATCCATTTTTTCTAGGATTTCTCTATTGTCTATCATTAGTTTTTATTATATGATAAATAATTCCAAATAATTATATCATTAAAAACTTTTTTTTTCTACTTTTTTGACTTGCGTAATAATTAATATATTTTATAAATAATTTTACTGATATTTTTTTACATTTTTTACTAGTTTTTTTTTAAAAATCTATATAATTAAAATAATCTATAATTAACAAAAACCTCATTTTTATTGTTAATTATTAATTATTAATTATTAATTATATTTTATGTTTATAGTACTAGAATGAATAGATTGAAGCGGAAAGTGAACTCAAACATTACTTCTAAAAGAAAAATTAGAAAAATCTTGAAAAAAAGTTAAATTGATTGATTATCCTAGATACTGAAAAAAATGAGCTATTTTTGTTGAAAAATACTTAAATTGAAAATATGGAAAAGATGTTTCAGCTAAAACTGCTTCTTTATTTTATGCACTTGATAGATTTGATTCCAGTTTCAAATTAAAAAAAGAATATAATAAATATGATTATATTCTATCAAATAGATATGTGTCATCAAATATGATTCATCAAGCTTGAAAAATTATTGAACAATTTAAAGATGAAAAAAAAAGAGAAAAAGAAGTTAATAAATTTTTAGATTGGCTTATAGAACTTGAATTTGGAATCTTATGAATTCCAAAACCTGATAAAATAATATTTCTTGATGTAAATCCAGTTGTTGCAAATAAACTAGTTGAGAAAAAAGAAAAAAGAAAATATATAAAATGAGATAAAAATAAAGATATTCATGAAGACGATGAAAATCATCTGAAAAATGCTTATGAAACTGCTAAAAATATAGCAAAAAAATATGATTGGACTGTGATAGATTGTGTAAAAGATGATGAGATTTTGGAAAAAGAAATAATTACTGAGATGATAATGAAAGAAATCCTCACTAAAAGTGTTGACTTAAAATAATATTATGTATAATTATATAGTTTTTATAAAATTACATTATTATTATGGCTAAGCTAAATGAAAAAGATGTATCTGAAATACAACAAAGCATAGATAATTTTAGTTGATGTGAAATAGAAGAAGAAGTCAAAAATTGTACTGCTGCAAAAAAAGTAATTTCAATACTCGCAAAAACTAACAAGATTAAGGAAAATATTGAGACTCTATACAATTACTTTTCAAACTTATTTCCTATTTCCGGGAATGCTATAGATAAATTAACTTCATTCTTTGAAGATCCCCAAAATCAAAAAATAGCTCAAGAAATATTTTCTAAATTATATATAAAAATTGGAGATAAAAATAGAGATTTTATAAATGCCTTTTTAATTAATTCTCAGTGAAAAAATGATATAACATATTTTATATATTATATAAGTGAATGCCTTAATTATTATCCCTATAAAATTGATTTTGATTATGATGATATAAAAGAAGTAACAAATTTAAGTAATTTACAAAATAAAGAATATAGATTTTTTAAATATAAATTAAATAACAAGCGAGGTTTAATAACTACAAAAGATTCTTGAGAGCAATACCAGCTAGATCATACTTATGACAAACTAGAATATAGAAAAAATGATGTTTTTTGTTGAATTAAAAAAGATGAAAAATGAAGTTATTGAGAATATATAAAGTTTAATTGAACTTGATTTGAAACTATCTGAACAATTCCTTGAATCAGAGATATACCAAATCTATCTGATAAAAATTGAAATATAATCTATACATCTTCTGAATGAAAAGTGTGATTACAAAAAATAGATACTGAAAAATTACAAGAAAAATTACAAGCTGAATATGATACAATTACTGTTAAAAATGGATTAATACTAGCAAGTAAAAACCTATGATGAAAAAAACAAAATCTAGAAATATTTTGAAAAGATTATAAAAAAATACTTATTTATGAGGATATAGAAAATTATAGTTTGATTGAGTGACTTGATAACACTTTTAGATTTAAAACTAATGCTTGATATTGTTATTATGAAATTAGCAATATTTGAGAAATTAAAGAAATAAGCTTTTTACAAGATGTAAAAACTATTTTAAGACCAGATGATATTCAGCAAGTATTTAAAAATTTACAAGAATGAAGACCTGTTTTTATAAAATACCATTGAGATAGTTGTTATTGTATAAGTAAAAAAGATGATGAAATTGTATATCATCATTTAGGTTCAAAATTTTCAAATATAGTTTTGAATGACTTTTGATTAGATAAAAAGACTTTTTGTTGTTATGACATTAATTGATTTACTTATATATTTGATAAAATTACTAAAATTTTATACAAATCATATAAAAAATATAAAACTCAAAAGATAAGAACCCTAGATGAATTAAAAAAAGATTTAGAAATTATAGAATCAGTTTCAATTTAATTTATACCAAAAACAAAATTAGTTTTTCTATTTATGAAATAAATGAGAATGTTCCCTTTACCAGATTTTAACCAAAGTTAAAACTGTTAATTGATTTCGAATTTATTGAAGAAATTAGGAAAACTAATTTTGTTTTTTTTGCAAAATAAACTACTTAGTATTTATTAAAAATAATTTACATTCCCAAAAGAATACCTGATATAATCTCAATCACTTAATTTCATACTTACTCATATTATCTGAGTTTCTGCAAATATGTACTGAGCATTGTACTCTGGTTTAACTTTGAGTAATATATAAATCCCTTCTCTATCTTCTACATTTGAACTTGATTCAAAATCAAAAAACTCAGAAAAATTGCCTTTGATATAATCTAAAAAGTTTTTTCTTTGGATAGATATAAATTCAAATTCTTTTTCTTGAAATTTTGTAATTTCTTCTAAATTTGAAAGCAAATTACAAACTAATCCGTCTAAAATCTTGGAATATCATGCTTTTTTTAAAATTATATTTTTCTTTAGAAATAGGCTCAATTCTTTATTAACTGTCCAAATCCATGCAAGTCTAATACCTGTTGTTCAAAGAGTTTTTGACAGACTTTCACAAAATATAATTCTTTCAAAAATTTCTCTATCTTTAAAAATTTTTTCAAACATATTGCTTGAAATCTGTTTTTTTAATAATCATACATAAACATTATCAAGTATAAAAATAGAATTTTTATCCAACTTAACTATATATTTCATTATTTCATACAAATCATTTTCTGAGATTTTTTCTCAAGTTGGATTTCAAACAGTAGTAAAATAATATATATTCACACTATTTTCAAGTTCATTTTTTATTAAATCAATCTGAGATTTTGTGATAAAAAAATTATTTTTTGAAGGCTTTTCTAAACTTATTAGATTTAAATCATAAGTTTTTGCTATACTTACACTCGCCATAAAACTGGCTTCAGGATAGATAAAATTGATTTTTTGACCCGAATACTTTTGCTTTAAAGTATCCAAAATCATAACAAGTCAATCAGTTGCACCATAACAAGGAATTATCTCATTTATAATTTCATTTTTTTGATTTGAAAAATTATAATACTGATTCATATAATCATACAAAGTATTTGCAAGGAGTTCACTTCATTGTCAGTTTAAATCATATCAACCCAGTTTACCCAGATCTATATTAGCTAAACTATTTTTCATTAGATTTTGCCAAGAATTTTTCATTTCTCAGAAATACTCAATATCTCAAATAGCCATTATTTTGCACTCTCAAACTAATCAAAGTCTTTTAAAAACTTCATTTGCAATTATTCAGATATTTGTGCTTCTTCTTATTTCATTTACATATTTTTCTTTCAAAAAAGCATTCTCAAATAAATCATTCAAGATTTTTTCTTTTGATACTTGTTTATTATTATATTTATTAATCAACTCTAAAATTATATTTTCAAACATATTTTAATAATTAGTCTTTTAAAAAATCTCTCACTTCTTTATCAATTATACTTGTTGTAGATAATGCCTTATCCAAAAAATCTTTTCACATATGATCTTTTACATCATTGAATTCTTTTTCAAAACTTTCTATATCTCCAGAGTTTATTATATCTTCTAAAAAATCTACATAATTCTTTATTTCTGGTAAAATAGACTCTTTATAATAATCATTATGAATCTGCATATCTGTATATAAAGATGCATTTTGATTTAAAAATCTGGCTAATATAAGCATCTGTATCCTAGAAATCGGTGTTCATATATCCAAAATTTGCCCCATATCTATTCATTTTTTCTTAAGTATATGCCCAAGAAGTAGATTTACAAAATGAACTGCTGATTGAACAATTGAAACAAGTTCATCATGTTTTTTTGATGACATATTTATCATATTAGCACCATTTTGTTTTAATAAATTATATATTTCTTCCCATTTTTTTCAAGGTTTTATAGGATCAAAAGCTATATTTTGATTTTCTAGATTTTTTACCCAAGGTCAAAACATAGGATGAGTAGCAACAACTTCTCAAAGAGTATATTTTGACATTTCTTCACTTGCTTTCAATTTTATTCAAGTAAAATCCATTATAAGTTTATTTTCTGGAATATATGGTAATAAATCCCTTATAGTTTTGACTGTATTTCTTATACTCACACTAAAAATAATTACATCTCAAAGGTTTACAGCTTCTTGTGGCTTTATAATAGTACTTCTAGAAGAAATAATTACTTCAAATCATTTTTCTTCAAAGTATCTTTTCCAAAACTGTCAAAATACTCAAGTTCAACCTATAATTACGATTTTCATAAATATATATATTAGTTTATATTTGTCATTCCTGAATTAGGTTAGAAATAATAAAATCAAAGTTTAGCCTTTTATCTATTTTACCTACCACAACGAAAGCCAACAGTACGAGAAATCTGACCAGCCGACCAACTCAAATTCAATGCGAAGCCCCCAACATAATCCTGATTACTCGCACCCGCTCCACGAAGGAAAACTGTACCATCATAATCCCAAACTCCTCACATTCATTGTAAATAATTCCAAGTTGGATTTGATGGTCAAAATGATTTATCAATACATTCATTCCAATTATAATATCTATCTACTGCAGAACAAGGATCTCTATTTGTTCATGTAGCATATAAACTTCAATCTATTGTATTTGCTTTATTTACATGTTCCTGTACATTACCAGCTAGATCCCATATAATCTCTCAATTTGATAATTGTAATTGCCTTTTTGTATCACAAGCAGTATTCCCAAGTCATCATCATGTTTTTGTTACCCAACCTCTTGTAAGTGATGCATATATAGTCTTTGTATTTGTAGTATCTCAACATCACATATAGGAATCAGATACTCAATTATATATATATCAGCTTCACACTGCATTTCCTGACCAATTAACTTGATTTGCTTCTATATCTCTTGCTATTGTCATCCATTCATTATTTGTTATCAAATGATATCATTCTCACATACTTTTACATGCATCTATTGCTTGTGTTTGATTTATATCTGCTATTGGATATTTTCCTGCCATTGATACTGGTATTTTTACTCATGTATATGTCACTGTATTCCAATCTGTTTGATTTACTGTATTTTCTCAAATTGGACAAGATCAATCACAAGTATTTGGTGTATCTGCATCTGTATATGTCATCTCATATTTCGCCACACAAAAACCAGGTTGCATAAATTCTTCATTTCATGGTACTTTTATAAATCATTCTGGACAAGTTGTTGGTCATTCAAAGTTTAGACTTTTTGATAGTGTTATTAGTGGTCATCATAGTTCTACTCAGCTTAGTGTTTTTATTGTTGCATTTGATATGTATGAATTATATGTTGTTCCACTTTGTGATTGGAATAGGTCTATATTTGTTGTGATTGGATTATTTGAAGTATCTAGTAATATTCATAGGTTATTTCATAGTACTTTTGGATATCTCTTGGTATAATCTGTAGCTGCATATGTGGTATTTATGAGATTATTTTGTGTTAGTGAGTTTCATTCTAGGTATCATAGTAATTGGTATGTTGTATTTGTTGCATTTGTATAGTAGACATACGGTGTATTATCTAGTGGGTCTGTAATTACTTTATTTGTATTTATTATTCTTGATACATTTTCTCATACTGTTCATTCATATCATATTATTGTTCAACTAGCTGAGATTGTTACAGAATTATCTGGTTTTGGGTATGTTCATCATTTTAGTTGAAATAGTGCTAATCATTTATTTATATTATTCATATCTGACATTCTTACACTATCTCTTGCATTTGATGAATATCATTGGAATGATATAAAAGCTATTGTTCATAAGATTGCTAGGATTGTGATTACTACGATTAATTCTACTAGGGTGAAGGCTTGATTATATATTTTTTTATTTTGCATAGATTATTGTTAGGAAATTAAAAAAGTTTTTTTGTTCTATTCTTATCCCTTTGGAAGAGGTTAGGTGAGGGCTTTTTATTTTCTAAGTAATAAAATTTTAGGGTTATATTTGGTTTTATCAAATATTTTTTGGTTTTTGGCTTGACTATTTATTTATTAATTTTTAATAATTCCCTAAAACTACTAAATCTCTACTAAAAAATTTTAACTCATCAAGTGCATCATTTATGATATTTTCATCGAGATTGCTTTGAAAATCTATCCAAAAAATATATTCAAAACGGTTTTGTTTTGCTGGTAGCGATTCTATTTTTGTCAGGTTTATAAACCTAGTAGCAAATGCTCAGAGACATTTATATAAAGCTGAAGGCGAATTTTTTGTTTTAAAAGTTATAGAAATTTTTCCATTTCTTTTCAGTGATAATTTTTTCTTATTTTTTTCATAAACTTCTTTTGAAACTATAACAAAAAATCTTGTTGTGTTTCATTCTTGGTCTTTTATATTCTTATCTAAAATATTTAAAGAATAGATAGAAGAACATAATCCTGATGAAATTGAAGCTATGTCTTTTCTCTTACTTTCTTCTACAAATTTTGCAGCTCCTGCAGTATCACTATAAATAACTGGTGTAAATCAATGTTTTTCTATATAATTTTGACATTGAGCCAATGCTTGTGGATGAGAATAAACATATTTTATATCTTTTATATCTTTTGTATTAGCTAAAAGACAATGATCTATATCTAAATTTAACTCTCCTATTATCTGATAATCTCAAGACAATATATGATAAAAATTTTCATAAATAGAACCCGCATAACTATTTTCTATCGGTAAAACTCAAATATCTCAGTGATTTATCTTATCAAAAACATCTTTAAATGTACTCAATCAAAATATATTATCTTTTTCAATATTTAATTCAGAGGCTATTTCTATTGATGCTTTATCTGAATATGCTCAAGGAAATCATTGATAGTAGATTTTCATTTTTTTTGTAATTAAGTGTTAATAGGTTATTCTTTTATTTTTCCTCTATATCCAAAGAATATTTATGTATTTCATTCCAGATTTTTTCAATAAAATCTTTTTCTATTTTCTTTTCTTTTCAATATGCTTTTCTAGAATTCAAAACTTGTTGCCATCTATCAGGTTGCAATGGAGTAATATTATGTTTTTTCTTATATTTTCATATTTTTTCAACCAATTTAAATCTCATAGATAAATAATTTATTAAATTTTTATCTATTTCGTCTAGTTCTGTTCTAAATATTTCTAAATCATTCATAAAAATATAGTTTAAAAAATAATGCAAAGTATAAAAATTCTGTCATTCTGGACTAGTTCCAGAATCATAATAACAAGAATCTATTTCCTAGAATTATTCAATAGTACCAAATCCAATATATCAATTGCACTCATCGCTTCTATTACTGGGACAACTCTTGGTAATATACAAGGATCATGTCTTCAGTGAATTTGAAAATCAACTTCATTTCTGTTTATATCAACTGTTTTTTGAGATGAATAAATACTTGAAGTTGGTTTAATTGCAACTCTGAAAATTATATCTTCTCAAGTTGAGATTCACCCCAAAATTCAACCATATCTATTTTCTTTTGAAGCTATTTTTCAATCAATATTATAAAATCATTCGTTGTATGTTTTTCATGTTAAATTAACTGTATCAAATCAAGCTCAGTATTCAAATCATAATGCTCAGCCAATTGAAAGCATACTTAAAGCTAATCTTGATTTTATCTTATCAAAAACTGGTTCTCAAAGCCCGCTTGGTGGATTTTTGATATGACACTCTATAATTCATCACACACTGTTTCAATCATTTTTTATACTTTCTATATATTCTATCATAGGTCAAACTACTTTTACATCTGCAGTTCTAAGTATATTTTGTTCTATAAATTCATAATCAACTTTTCCAACTTTATACTCTCAAACTTGTTTTGTAAAAGCAAAGATTTCTATTCCATATTTTTCTTTGAGATATTGTTTTGCAATTGCTCAAGCAATTACACGAGACAGAGTCTCTCTACCACTACTTCTTCACCCTCATCTATAATCTCTGTTTCAATATTTTAAATGATAAGTTAAATCAGCATGATTTGGTCTAAAAAGATCTTTTATATTTGAATAATCTTTTGATTTTTGATTTTCATTTTTCACGATTATTGTTATAGGGTGACCTGTTGATTTTCATTCAAATACTCAAGAAAGTATTTCAAAGTTTTCATCGTTTTCTTTTCTTTGAGTTGTGATTGCACTTTGTCCTGGTTTTCTTCTTCCTAGTTCATTTGCTATATTATCTAAATCAATCTCAAAATTTGAAGGCAATCAATCAATAACCACTCACAAGGCATTTCCATGAGATTCTCAAAAAGTAGTAATTTTGAATAGTGTTCAATGTGTGTTCATAAGGAAAAGTAAAGTGTTAAAATGAATAGGTATAAGGTACCGGTACCTAGAAAATCAATTTAAATAAACATTTCATATTCAATAAATTAAATTTATGTGGTACCGGTACCTCTCAAGTGTTACACCTTCTTAAAAAATTCTGTTCTCAAAACCATTTTTCATGATTCTATAAGTTCTGCATCATCTGTTAGTCTAATTTTTGGAAATTTATCTCATCTTTTTATGTCTGAAGCTCATTTTACTTTTATATCTTTTGTTGCAATAACTGTATCTCAATCTTGTAATATATTACCATTACAATCTTTTACAACTAAAGTTGTTTCTTCTTCATCATCTAACCAATTATTTTTTGCCATATTATTATTGTTATGTAAGTAAATTTTTTAATTTCTTAATTCCTTTAAATCATCCCAGAATTTTGGATATGTTTTAGCTACACAATTTGGGTTTAATATCTCCAAATTTCAAATATAAGTTTCTAAAGTCCCAAAACACATTGCAATTCTGTGATCATTGTAAGTCTCAATTTGTGCCAAATTATGACTTCAGTTATACTCTCCTATTATAATACTTTTTTCATCACTTTCAACTTCTACTCAAATTTTCCTAAGTTCATCTCTCATTGCATCTATTCTAAGACATTCTTTTAGATTTAATGTTTGAAGTCAAGTTATTAGAGTCTTTCATGGTAAGAATATACTCATAATCATAAAACTCATACTTGCATCTGGCATATTTTCAAAATCCACTTTATAATCTTTGTATTTTGATAAATCAATATTTTTTATTCAAGGAGCTTTCATAATTGTAGTTTCTCCATCACTTTCAAAAGTTAATCAAAAAATCTTCATCTCTTCTAAAAATTTATAATCTCATTGTTTTGAGTTTTTTCATATATTTTCTACTTTTATAGTTCAACCATGTAAAGCACAAAAACAAGCAATATATGATAAAGCTGATGCATCTCATTCAACAAGTAATTTTCAAGGAATATAATTACTAGGATGTACAACAAATTTATTATAATTCTCATTTTCTACTTTTACTCCAAATTTTCTTAGTTCATTGATTGTTAAATCTATGTATGGTTTACTAACCAAATCTCAAACTACTTCTAATTCAAGTCCATTTTCTAAAACTGGAGCAATTTGTAAAAGAGCTGTGAAAAATTGACTTGATGAAGTTCAATTCATCTTTATCTTATTTATAGTTATTTCGCTTGGGTAAACCTTGATTGGTGGTAAATTTCAATTTGATTCATACTTAATTCAAAGTTGTTTTAGTGAATCAAATAAATCTCACATAGGTCTTTGTAATAGTCTTGATTCTCCTGTCAAAGTTATTGTTCAAATTTTGTTTAATATAATCATCGCAGTTAAAAATCTCATACAAGTTCATGATTGTCATACATTTAATTCTTTATCGTCTCATTTTATTTTTTCTACTCATCAATCTATAATTGCTTTATTTCATTCTAAAATAACATTTATTCATATACTTTTTAGAGCATTCATCATATGATGAGTATCATCACTTAATAAAATTCAATCTAAAACAGTTTGTCAGCTTGTAATTGCAGCCAAGACAAAATCTCTATTTGTAATTGATTTAGATCATGGAAGAGTTATTGTTTTCATTTTTATAAACCTTTAGAAAATAATAAAAAATTATCTTTTAGTTCTTCTTTTGTTGCTTTATATTCAAATACTTTTCAGAAATCTTTTAACAAAATAAAATTTATACTAGAATTTTCATTTTTTTTATCATTTTGCATAAACTTATATATTTCTTCAAAATCTAGAGTTTCTAGTTTTATATTTTTTATTTTAGATTTTATAAAATCCTCTATTCTCTCATAAACTTCTACTTTCAAAAATCATAATTTATATGATAATAAATTTGCATAAATTAATCCAAAAGCCACACATATTCAATGCCCTAGTTTAAAGTTTAGGTAAGTTTCAAGAGCATGTCAGAAAGTATGTCAGTAATTTAAAACTCTTCTCTTTCCATTTATCTCGGTTGGATCACTTTTTACTACATCTAATTTACATTTTATATTTTTTGCCACTATTTTTTCTATATTTTTATCTAGGCTTTTACTTAATATCATGTCATAAACTTGTAAATACTCTTCAAAATCTTGTTTTCAAAGTAATATTGCATGTTTTAATCATTCAAAATATCATCATACAAGTTCTTTTTTAACTAAAGTCTGTAGAAACTTAATATCAACCAAAACTAGTGTAGGATTATAAAAAGTACCTATTCAATTTTTTACTCATAAGTAATCAACTCAAGTTTTTCACCCAACACTTGAATCAAACATAGAAAGTAGTGTAGTTGGAACTTGTATAAGATTTATTCATCTTTTAAACAAACTACAAGCAAATGCAGTGATATCTCAAGTAACTCAACCTCAGATAGAAACTACATAATCTTTTCTAGTAAATGATAATTCCATCAATTTATCAATTATCTTAAAAACAGATTTCATATTTTTATTTCTTTCTCAATTTGATAAAACAATTATTTTTCATTTAAGAAAAATAATTTTTTCATCTATTTGTTCTTTATATAGTGAATAAACTTTTGAATCAACAACAAAAAGAAATCTCTTTTTTTCATAATTTTCTATATTTTCTTTTATAGAAACAAGAATATCAGAAGAAAAAAGTATCTTGTACTTTATATTATTTTGCTTTATATCTACATTTATTTGATTCATATATTTAATTTATATAATAATAAAATTACTTTATTTTTTCAAGAATTAAATCCACTGTTAAACCAAATTTTTCAAATAAATCTTCAGCTTTTCAACTTAATCAGAAACTATTTAATCAAATAACATTATCACAATATTTATAAAGTTCTAATCATCTTGATGCTTCTATTCAAATAATTTCTGTATTTTTATCTAATATTTGTTTTTTATATTCATCATCTTGTTCATCAAATAAATCAAAACAAGGCATACTAACAACATTTGTTTTTTTTCATATATTATCTAAAGCTTCAGCACAATTCAATGCTAATTCTAACTCGCTTCAACTTGCAAGTAAAGTAATTTTAGCATTATTTTCTTTTTTTACTAAGTATGCTCAATTTTTAACTTCTCAGATAATTTCTTTAAATTTTCTATTTACTAATCATTGTCTTGATAAAATAAAACTACAAGGATAATCTAATTTCAATGCAACTTTCCAACAATCTATATTCTCATATGCTGTTGCAGGTCTGAAATTGTATAAATTTGGTAAAGCTCTAAATTGAGTTAAATGTTCGATTGGCTGATGAGTTCATCAATCTTCTCAAACTCAAATACTATCATGTGTCCAAATATAATAATTTTTTATTTTTGCCAAAGCTGAAATCCTTACAGATGCTTTTAGATAATCACTAAAGACAAAGAAAGTGGCATTAAAAATTGTAAATAATCAATATAATGAAATAGCATTTGATATAGCTCACATCGCATGTTCTCTTATCCCAAAATAAATATTTTTTCAGTTTGGAAATATTCATTCTCATTCTAAATTTGTATTATTTGAGGGAGATAAATCAGCACTTCCTCAAATAAATCAAGGATTATTTCTAGATATAGCATTTAAAATTTTTCAATTTGAAGATCTTGTTGCTATTTTTTCATTTTCTTTGAATTCTGGCCAAATAATATTTTCTAAATCTGGCTGTAATAACTGTTTCAAAAGTTCCTTTTTTTGAGATTTTTCTACCAATTCATTCCACTTTTTTTCTTCTTTTTGTCATCTATCTACAGATTCTCTGAATTCTTCTAAAATATCTTGTTCTACTAAAAATGTTTTTTCAGGATTAAATCAAGCTTTTTGTTTACTAATTTTTATTTCTTCTTCTCATAGTGGACATCAATGTGTTTTACTTGATCATTCTAAACTTATACATCATTTTCATATTTTTGTTTTTGCAATTATCAAATAAGGCTTAGTTGAATTTTTAGCATTTTCTAAAGATTTTTCTATTTCTTCAAAATTATGTCAATCTATTTCTTCTACTTCCCATTTTTGAGACTCAAATCTTTGTTTTACATTTTCATCCCAAGTAATATCAGTATTTCAATCTATAGTTATATTATTTGAATCATAAATCAATATAAGATTATTTAATTTTTGATGTCATGCTATACTACAAGCCTCATAACTTATTCATTCTTGTAAATCTCAATCTCAACAAAAACAATAAATTTTATGGTCTATTATTTTACTTTCACTTGTATTTAACAAATTTTCAGCATATTTTTCAGCCATAGCAAATCAAACAGCATTAGCAACTCATTGTCAAAGTGGTCAAGTTGTTATTTCAACTCAAGGAACTTCTCCATATTCAGGGTGTCAAGGTGTCTTACTTCATAATTGTCTAAATTTTTTTAAATCATCTAAACTAATATCATATCAAGTAAGATACAAATAACTATATATTAAACTAGAAACATGCCCACCACTAAATACTAACCTATCTCTATTTAACCACTTCGGATTTTTAGGATTATGTTTTATCTTTTTAGATAAAATAGTAATAATATCAGCTAGTCACATAGGAGCTCAGGGGTGTCAAGAATTAGCTTTTTGTACCATATCAGCACATAAAAATCTGATTGTATCTGCACTTTTTTGATGATTTTTCATAATAATTATTATTTAGAAAATAATCTAATTTTTTTCTCAACAACTTTTTCCAATTCTTCTTTTACTCAATCTAATAATCTATATGGAGCATATTCTTCAGGTTTATTTTTTATATTTTCTTTTAATTTATTTGAATATGCATATCTAAGTTCCGCATTTATATTGATTTTAGCTACTCACAAGGATATAACTTTTTTTATTATTTCATCTTCTACAAAAGAACCTCAATGAATCATAAGTGGTAAATCTGGATTATTTTTATTTATACTTTCTAGTATATCATATCTAATCTCTTTTACATCTTTTTTTCACCCGCTTTGTGTTCATATAGCCACACATAATAAATCAGGATTTACTTCGCTAATAAATTTTAAAGCAAAATCTAGATCAGTTACATGTGTACCTTTTTCTTTATTTTCATAATACACAATTGGTACTACTTCCATAACTCATTCCAAAATCGCATCATATTTATTTGTTAATTCTCTCGCTTTTTTACTAAGTTCTATTATCTCATCTAGGTTTTTATCATTTCAAAATTCAGCACTTATACTATCATATCAAGCTTTTAGACATCTTTCCATAAATTCAAAATCATTTCATCTATCAAGATGGAGTATATAATCGATATTATAAGTTTTTGATAAACTTTTACACATATCGCTTAATAATTCTGGAGTCATATGTTCTGCTTCTCATCTAGATGTTTCTATGAAAACTGGAAAATCTAACTCACTAGATTTTTTAAAAATAGCTTGTAACACTTCTAAAGAACTTACATTAAAAGCTGGCATAGCTTTTTTATTTACAAAAGCATTTTGTAATATATTTTTTTTAGACATATATAATATAATTAATAAATAAATTTTTCTATCTCCTCCATCTCTGGAATTGCAGATAAATTTCACATTTTCATACATTGTAATCATGCAACTTTATTTGCATAAGTTATACATTTCTCTAAATCCCAATTATTTAACACCCCCCATCAAATTCCCCCTCTAAAAACATCTCCTGCTCAATTTGTATCTATTGGACATATATCAATTGCTTTGTAAGTTTTTACTTCTTTTCAATCAAAAACATAAGCCCCTTTTTCTCAGTCTGTTATTATCAAAGTCTTTTCAATTACATTGTACAACTTTTTTACATTTTCAAAAAAATTATTTTCTTCTGTTACTTTATATAAAACTTCTATTGGTAATATAGGAATATATGAATTTTTAATCATATGAATAATTTCAAGAGAATACTCTGTTCAAGGATCAATAATTATTTTTGTTTTTTTTCTTTTATGTTTTAAAACAAAATCAAAGACTTTTTTTTCAGTTCTATCAAATATAATTATATCTGCTTCTTTTATGTAACTAATAGGAATTTCTACAAGCAATTTATTATGAATTTTATCTTTTATAATAGTTCTTGTTCAAGTTTTCTCATCAATTAAAACTGTATTAACTTTTGTTGCTTTATCTTGTACCAAACTATAATTAATACCATATAAATCAAATTGTTCTTTTACATATTTTCATAATGGTCATTTTCATATACTTCAAATAATTGTAGTTTCACATCACAAGTTTGTAAGTAATTTCAATGCAGAAGAAACAGGTCATCAAATACACAATAAAGAATCATTACTTTGACACTTCTGACCATGACACATTTCTCATGAAATCGTGTATGTTTTATCTAAAACTATTTCTCAAATTCATAGGATTTTCATAAATTAGGGATTAATAAGTAATCATTAGTTATATTATATTGTAGCCAATGCTAATAACCTATTTTTATGATTCCGGAACTAGTCCGGAATGACAATTACCAAACTATCTTCTTTGTCATCCTGAACTCGTTTCAGGATCATTAAAACTTATAATCCTTATTTTTAATCTTTATTTTAAATTAAATTATACATTTTCATAATCAACTCTTCAGTTCTTTCTTTTCATATACAAAGATCAGTTAAACTTAATCATTTTTGTATATTTTCACTATAATCTTGTCTTCAATCAAATAGATAACTCTCAACCATAAATCATTTTACAAAATTTTTTAACTCTTTATTTTCTGAAATTGAATTCATCACTTCTTGCATAATATCTATTTGTTTTTCATATTTTTTTTGTGAATTATCATGATTTGTGTCAATTATAAGTCACTTATTTATGATATTTCTTTTTTTATTTTCTTCATAAGCTTTTTTTATACTTTCTAAATCATAATTTGGTCAAGTTATTCATCCTCTCAAAATAGAGTGACAATAACTATTTCCTGAAGTTTCATACACATCATTTCAAATAACATAAACACTTGGAGTTGTTCAAGCTTGAACAGAATTAAGCATTATAGATATATTTCAAGAAGTTGGATTTTTCATTCAAACTGGAAAATCTAATCCTGAACTAACTTCTCTATGAAATTGATTTTCACTACTTCTAGCTCAAATTGCAAAGTAACTATATAAATCCCCTATATGTTCTACAAGTTGTGGATGTAAAAGTTCATCAGCCAAAGGTAAATTGTATTTTTCAATTATGTTAACTGCTATTTTTCTTGAATTCTCTATTCAACTTATTAAATCTGGAGTTTCTCATGGAGCTGAGTTTTGAAGTCATTTCCATCATCATATAGTTCTTGGTTTTCAAGTATAAAAACGCAAAACTATTTTGATTTTATCTTCAACTTTTTCCTGCAATTTACTTAAAAAATCAGCATACTCATATAAACTTTCTTCAAAATCAGCACTACAAGGACCAATTATAAGAATTTTTTTATTACTTTTTCAAGAAATAATATCTTTTAATTCTTGTCTAGAATTTTCTGTAAAAGCTTTTGCCTTTTCACTTAAAGGAATTTTTGTTTTTAAAACACTTGGAGCTAAGAGTTCTCAAATTAATTTTTTCATGTATTTAAAAAGTTAAGAAGTAATGAACTGTCATCCTGAAGCAAGTTTACAGGATCTTTAAATAGTTTTCCATATTTTTGGTAGCCAATGCTAATAATCTATTATTATGATTCCGGAATAAATCCGGAATGACAATTTAATTATATTATTTTCATCTAAATATTTTTTTTATTTTTTCTCAATCTATCACATTTCCATTTGACCACATTTTAAATCATTTTTTTGCTTGTTCAACAACCATATCAATTCAATCGCATATTGCTATATCTTGATAATTTTCTTTTATATACCCAATCATAGGAGTACAATCATAATTCATATCATAAACTACATCAAAATATAATTCAATCTTATCAAAAACTTTATCAAATTCTCATTCTCTAATTGGATATTTTGAAAAATGTGATTTAAAACCAAAAGGAAGAGTATTTATAAGTATTCAATTATTATCAATATGTTCAGAAATACTTGATTTGTCATCATATTGTATATCATACTCTACTATTTTCAGAGAAAAACATCATTTTAATATTTCTCTTACTTCTTTAGAATTAAAATGATTTACTAAATTAATCATATTTTCATCATTTCTATTAAAAATAGTAATATCTTTAATTCCCAATTTTAACAATCCTGCAATTGCTGCTCTAGCTGCTCCTCAAGCTCATAAAACATATCATTTTTTTACACTCTGTAATTTTAAGCCCAATTTTTCTTTTATTGGTTCTAATATTCCATACATATCAGTATTGTAACCTGAAACTTCTCAATTCTGTTTTGCTATGGTATTGACAGCTCAAACTAATTTAGCTGATTCATCTAAAAGTCATAAATCAGATAAAATCTGAAATATTTCAATTTTATAAGGCATTGTTACATTTGCTCATAAAATATTTTCATTAGTTCTAATATATTCAAAAATTTCTTTTAAATCACTATTTTCTTTCGTCATTTTAAACAAAGTATATAAAAATGGATTATCATTTTTGTAAGATGAATAAGTGTGCATAAAAGGACTAAGGCTACCAGAAATCTGATCTCATCAAATAAGAAGTACAATTTTTTGAGCAATATCAGTTTTTAGAAAAGTTAAAAAGTCTTCAAATTCTTTTCAAGCTTCACTAAACTTTGAAACAACTTTTGTTAAATTTTCTTTTGTATCTTCAATATATGGACTTAAATTAATATCTTTCATAAGTATACTAATTAAAAATTAAATTATATAAGTTAGAGTAATTTATCTGACCTGGAGCCGAAACATCATTTAAACTTCAGAAAGTTAAAAGTCATAATTTTTTAGGTATATCTATCCTGGTTTGCATTCAAAGTTCTCACATAGAAATAAAAATAAAATCTTTTCAAGGATAATTATCTACAAAATAATCTCTTAAATCATAAATAATTTGTATATCATCTGGATTTTTTGGCATAACTG
This sequence comes from Candidatus Altimarinota bacterium, assembly GCA_041659565.1. Taxonomy (GTDB): domain Bacteria; phylum Patescibacteriota; class Gracilibacteria; order BD1-5; family UBA6164; genus Altimarinus. Next base: position 239,439 of record JBAZXZ010000002.1, read on the forward strand.
CTATTTTATATACATCTGGATTATATTTACTCATATCTGTAAGTACAGATTTCAGCTCTTCTAAATTTGGAGTTTTTTCAAAATCGTGATGAGAAATTATAAGTTTTGTGTCTCATAAATTATCTTTCAATATTTCTATTTCTTCTGCATTACATAATTCAAAATCCACATAATTTATTCACACTTTAGAATATTTAGACAAAATCTTTTTACTATCTGAACTATTTCAAATAAATTTTCATCATTCTCTTGAAGTTCTATTTGTAAGAATTATTTGTTTATTTATCATTGGAATTATTCTTTCTAGGAGATTTAAATCCTGTAAAAAATCTATCCTTAACTCTACATATTTTACTTTGTTTGAATTATTTATTATATTTATTTGTTCTCCTATATCATCAAAATTAATTATAGGAATACAAACTGTTCAATAATTGATTTTTTTCATAATTGTATTTATACAATCCTCAATCTTTGAATTATTTTCTATTTTTATATCATAAAATCTCTCATAAATATCTTTTCTTTTTTCATAAACTTCAATTAATTCATCTAAAATACTTTTTCAAGTTAGAGAATTTCTTGTATTACCATTATTTTCATCTGATTCTATCCTACTTACAATATCTTTTAACTCAGAATAAACATAGATTAGTTTTGAATTGTTTTTCAAAACAAGTTTTTGATTTCTCTCAAAAATTATTGTTCATCATCCCAAAGATAAAACTATATCTTTTTCTTTTTCCAAAACTTCTTTTAGACATTCAAACTCTGTATCTCTAAACTTATCCCATCAGTTTTTCTCTATATAATTACTTAATTTTTCTCATACTTTTTTTTCTATGAAACTATCTAAATCAATAAACTTCTTATCTAATTTTATTGCTAATTCTTTTCAAATTGTAGATTTTCAAGTTCATCTCATCCCATAGATAATTATATTTTTCATATTTTTAAAACTTTAGTATTAAAAAAAGAGCTATTTTTTCTAAAATAGCTCTTTACTTTTTAATTGTTTCAACAAAAAAGACTATTTTAGGAAATAACCGCTAAAATAGAAGTAAAAGAAATTTAAAGACAAATTATTTATTTTCATAAAAAATTGGTACTAAAGTAAATATAAAGTCAGTATATTTTAAAATATATATTTGTCAAAAAAAAATATTACATTAAACCGACTCTTTATATATAATAGAATTGTAATGATTATTATCGAATAAAGTGCCAATAAAAAATATAACTAATTATAATATATTTGTTTTGAAACTATATATGATTTTTTAATTTATAAATACTATATTAGATAAAGTCTTTTCTACATTATAACAAGGAGCTCAAATCCGACAAGAATAATATAATCCTATTTTAACATCTCAACTTACTGTATATCAATTAGAACAATATCACGAAACACAAGCTGTTACTATATTATTATTTCTTGTAATTTGAAAAGATAAATTACTTCAAGAAACTGAAGTATAAGCATATGCACTATAAAATTTTCTAGCTATTGCCCAACCATTATAAGTAGCATATTCAGCCAACACTCAAGAATAACTCTGATTTATTAGAGTAAATCATAAAAATCATTCACTTGCTCAAAAAGCTGAAACATTGAAAGATAAAGAAAAATTTCAACTTATCAAATCTGTTCATAATAAAGGATTACTAACTGCCATATTAGGAGCATCTGAATTTCAAATAATTAAATTACTTCAATCTACCCTTGCTTGAGTTTTTCAATTTATTTTATATAATTTAATATTACCTAAAGTTAACATATTTGGATCAAGAATTTCATTACAATTACTTCAAGTATATGAATTTATACAAGTATAATAACATAGTCAACCTGAATTTGTTGTTTGATAATTTGTATCTGTGGTAAGTCATCAAGTATTTGTTATAATTGCATTTGCTGTTACTAATGATCAAGAACAACTATATGTTTGAGTTTGTGTTACTACTGTATTAATTCAAGTTATTCATCATACATGATTTGTTATGTAGTTTCATACTAGTGTTTGTTGTTGTGTTGCATTTGTTGCAAATAATATCTCTTTTATTGTTGGTTCTGATTGGATTATTGTTCAGTTATATGCCGTTTGTAATTTTATTACAAATTGTTGTTGTACTATTCAACTATTTAATAAATTTGATAGACTTCAACTGTATACTACTATATCATTTGATGGTGGATTAAAATTAAATCATCATGTCATTGTATATCAAGTATTTTTATATGAGTCTGGTAGGTTTTGATAGTTATTGTATACTAGTTTTCTATTATTTATTATATTTTGTAGATTTGAATCTGTTAAATCTGCATCTATTATACTTGGTACTGCTAATATATAATCTATTCATCCTGTTGATACTTTTAATAGTTTTTCATTGTATGATCATGTTACTTTTGCAGTTGCTGTTTTTGATGTAGCTGCATTCGCTTGATTTGTTAGTGGTATATAATATGATAATCATCATTCACTTATTGATGATAATTGATATTCTGTTTTTGTATTTGTTATACTGTATGTATATTCACTATTTGTTAGTGGATCTGTTGGTTTCTTATTAAGTCTTGCTAGGTTAGTTATTACATTATTTCACACTGTTCATTGAGACCATGCTACTGCTCAGCTATATGTTATATTTGTTACATTATCTGGTGTTGGGTAGAATCATTTTTCTGTTATGAATAATTCTAAGTTCTTTTTGATACTATTTAAGTCTGCTACTCTTACTCAATCTCTTGCATTTGAAGTATAATTTTGGAATGATATAAAAGCTATTGTTCATAGAATTGCTAGGATTGTGATTACTACTATGAGTTCTACTAGGGTGAAGGCTTGGGTTTTTAATTTTTTCATAGATTATTTTTAGGAAATTAAAATAGTTTTTAAATTGTGAATTAATTGTCATTCTGAACTTGATTCAGAATCTATGAACACACTTAGCTTATTTATATCACTTATTAAAACCAAAATTTATTTGTTTCATTTGTTATGTTAAATAAGTTTTTCCTTGCTAGAGATTCCGGATCAAGTCCGGAATGACAACAGAAGAACACTTTTTTTTAGTCTTTAATCTTTTGTCTTTATTTTTTACTAAGTGGCAATTGTAAGGTAATACACAAACTTAAATTTAAACTAAATTTGTTATATGTACATAAACTTACCACACATTCAGGGATTTTTAAGGGGATGAAATCCCTTAAATTCTTTTGTTTTACTTTTGGAAGCAAAAGTAAAGAGTATTTTAAAGTAATAAAATATTAGGTTTTTATTAGTGATTATCAAATATTTTTTGGAATTTGGCTTGACAAAATTATTAAACATTCACATTTATAATATTACCGCTTTCATATTTTTTTAATCCCTTATAAAATATCAAAGTTCATAAAGAAAGAAAAAATATACTTCATAAAATAAGTTTTATAAGGCCTCATAGAGTAAAATTAAGAACAAGTTCAAATTGCCCATATACAGTGAAATATACTGGAATAATAGTCATAAAAACATACTTTAAGATAGTTCAATCAAAAATTCAAGGTGGATAATGACTTGGTCAAAGTATTGCATCAAAAAATCATCTAATAATATTTCTACTACTTCAAATATAAAAAGACAAAGAAATAAATATAAGCATAAAGCCCAGAAATGTAAAACTTCAAATAATAGACAAAAACACAATTTCAAAAATCATAATTATAGTTAGATTTGGGATCAAAAACATAAGTAAAAATGAATATAGTATATCTCAAATTGCTGAAATCATCATTGAACTTACAATGAGTTTAACTAAAAGACTTTTTGGTAAAAGCATATAATTATCTAGTTTACCTTCTTCTATCATCATTCATATTTTTGAATATCAATTGAAAAAAGTATGTAAAATTCAAAATACCATTACCATTATCGACAGCAAAATAGCAAATTTTCATATATCTAGTCCCCCCAATGTTCAAAATATCCTAAAGAAAAATACCCAAATCAGAAAAAACATAAAATCATTTACAATCATCCCAATAATTTGAATAATAAAACTGACTTTATATTCCATTGCTGACAATATATTTAACTTCCAAAAATGTAATATAAGTTTTATAGTTTGCATAATATAATTTTAGAATATTAGTTTTTTAATCTTTATCATCAATTTATAGTAAGTTTCTTACTGGCTTTATCAAAGAGAAAAATACAAGAGAGTATAGTAAATATAAGCCAAAACAATTGAATAACTAGATACTTTAAGAAGATATGCAACTCAAAAGATACAAAAATCAATCAAGATGTATATCAAAAATATGCAAATGGTGATGCATATGCTATATTTTGTAACACAGTTGGTAAAAATGGAATTGGTAAAATATTTCATCAAAAAATCATATCAAGTTTTGCATAAATAAATCTAAAAGCCTCTACATCTTCAGTATAAAAAGCCAAAATAGCTATAAAAGTATAAGAAAAAAAGACTACTAACATAGATCCAATTAAAAGCAAAAATCATCCAAAAAATCAAGCTAATGTAATTGGAAAACTACCAATCATCAGAAATCAAATAGATAAACCAAAAATAAGCCCAAATACTACATTTTGCATAAATATAGGGAAAATTTCTAGAAATTTAAACCAAATATAATTTATAGGATTCAATAAATATACCCCTACTTTTCAACTTTTTACATCTTGGCTAATTTCACCTATAATCCTTGGTTTTGAAGAGGAAACAATTTGAGCAATTATAACAGCATAAGTTATTTGAGTTATATTGTATCAAAAAATCAACTCTTTACTTGAATAATTAGAATAAATATATTTATATAAAGTTATAATTACAATTAACCTCAATATTAAAATAATGTTTAATCAAACTATATCTCTAATATAAAAAATATAATTTTTGTATGCAGTTAAAAGTATTGATAATATTTTTTTCATAAGCAATTACTAATAAAAAGTCTTAATTATATCTTCCATAGTTGGTTCTGTGATATTTATATCTTCAAAAAAATATTTTTTAGATAATAAATCCAATACTTTAGATAATATAGTTTTATCGTTTTTTATCTCTAACTCTAGATAATTTCATTTATTTTCTAATATTTTTACTCATTCTCAAAATTCAAAATTATCATAAGTTTTTTCAAATTTTACTTTTATGATTTTTGTTTTTATATGATTTTTCTTTAATTCTTTTATATTTCAATCATAGATAACCCTACCATAATTTATGACAATAACTCTATCACATATTTCTTCTACATCTCATATATCATGTGAAGTTAAAAAGACAGTTGTATTTTCTTCTCTATTGATTTTATTTATTATGTCTCTTAGTTTTTGTTTTGCTATTATATCAAGTCAAATAGTTGGTTCATCTAAAAAAAGTACTTTAGGATTATGAATCAAACTAGCAACTACTTCACATCTCATCCTTTGTCCTAGTGACAATTTTCTAACTGGTGTATTTAAAAACTCTTTTATTTCAAACTCATTGATTAAGAATTCTATTCTTTTTTCATAATCTTCTTTTTTTATATCAAAGATTTTAGAAAAAAGTAAAAACGTATCTTTTGCTGTTAAATGGTACCAAAGTCTCGAAGTTTGACCAAAAACTGCTCATATTTGATATACAAGTTTTTTTCTATCATTTGTTGGATCAAGTCACAACACACTAAGTTCTCATGATGTTTTCGTCAAAATACCAGTTAACATCTTGATAGTAGTTGATTTTCATGCTCAATTTGGTCATAAAAAAGCTATTTTTTCTCAAGCATTTATTTCCAGATTTATTCAATCAACTGCTTTTATTTGTTTGTATTCAGGTTTAAATATTGATTTAAGTCTGTTAATAAATCATGATTTTTTCACTTCAACTTTGAAAGTTTTTTCGAGATTTTTTATAATTATTTGTGACATAAAACTATTTTATTAAATCTAAATATAATTATTCATTGAGATTTTTATTTAAACTTTCCATAAATATCTACATTCATATAATCAACTGTAAAATTATATGGAATTCAAGGAATATTGATATTATCTATATCTAAATCTTTGATATAACCAGATTCAGTATCAATAAGATGTATATGATTATCTCCTACTAATTCATAAAGTGCCTTATCTTGTATTCAAATAATTTTTGTCAAAACTCACAACTTTGTCATTTCCTCAACATTTCTATAAACAGTCGATCTCCCCACTTTTAGATATGTTTTTTTTAATTTTTCAAAAATATCATCAACTGTAAGATGATTATTTTTACAAATTTCTTTTATATCCAATAAATAAGCATGAGTTTTCATAAATACCTTTTTAAAAATAATATTAATCATATAATAAATAAAAAGTGTTTAAAATCAAATGAAAATGAGAATAATTATTATTTAATATTATATTTTGCCTTAAAATAAAGATTTATTACTTATAAGAATAATTCTTATTTTAAGGTCAGAACAAAAAAAAAGAGTTTTAAAACTCTTTTTTTTTGTTGTTATTATTATTAATTATTTTAACAAACTATCAATCACCTTTTGAAATGCCTCAAAAGGATAAGCTCCTGAAATAACTTCATATTCTCAAGTTTCATTGTTAATTAATATACTTGCAGGAGTTCAACTTATACCAAAAGTAGAAGTTCAAAATAATTGTTGTTCTAATATTCTTTTGTCATATTTTCAATCATTTACACATTTTTCTAAACTATCTTTATCAGCTCATAAATTAATAGCTTCTCAAATTAAATAATCCTTATATGAATTTTCATCTTTATATGCTATTTCCAATAAAGAATAAAATGCATCTGCACCTTTTTGTTCAGCAAAACATTCTATAATCCTGGCTGCTGGCATAGCATTTTTATGAAATTCTAAAGGAAAACTATTAAAATATTTATTTACTTTATTTCCATAAGTTGATTCTATTTTTGTCGGAACATCTCCGTTATGTAATTTTGCACAATAAGGACATTCTAAGTCACTATATTCTATCCAAGATATTTCAGCATCTTTATTTCACTTTAAGTATGTATTTGCTTTAATTTGATTTAATATTTCTTTATCTAAAACTAAAAATCATTTATCTGATCTTATTATAAAAGGATCATAATTTGCTCATATTTCTAAATAATATTGATTATCTTTTAATTCCTTTAAATATGGAGTCATTTGTCATTCATCATTTATCTTATTTGTAGATAAAATAATTACAGGAAGTTTTGTTATGTTATTCTCTTTAAGATAATCAGAGACTCAAGTATCACTAAAATCTTTTTGTACATATTCTACTCATACCAAGAAAGGAACGACCTTCAATTGTTCAACTATATCTTTTGTCATACAAGTTGTGCATCTCTTATCATCTATAATAGTTATAACTAAACTTGATTTTAATTCTCTATTAGTTAATTCACTATTAATTATATTTTTTAATGCTATAAGTTTTCCAAGTAAAACCTCTTTATAATTATCACTTTTTTTCTCATCTTTTTCAGTATTGTTTATCAATGTTTCAATTTGCTTATTAAGTTTATTTAATTTAATATTGTTTATTTTTGTTAAATTTATTTTTTGCTTAAATTGTTTTTCGTATTTTGTAACATTATTTGATACATTCATTATTGAATATGCATTTACATTCAGTGAGAATAAGTAAGAAATAGCTAGTATCAAAGCAAATAATTTTTTCATATTTTTATTTTTAAAGATTAAGTTTATTTATTATATTTATTTATTTTTTAAAGATTAAATATTTTTTTATTTTCTATTGACATTTTATGTTATATATTTATAATGCATTTATATTAATTAATTCTTTATATATATGTGACCTAAATCAAGAAATTATCAAAGTGAAAAATCAATATCCGATAAAGATGTAGAAAAAAAAATAAAAGAACTTTTTTGAATAGATATATCATGAAAATCTATTAAAGATATAAAAAGGTATATAAATGATTGATTAACAGAGGATGAGTTAAAAAAACATAGAGATCTAGTAGCTACAGCATGAATTATATCAATAAGAGAAAATATAAAAGATAAAATAATAATCTCTCTTGATTGAAGAGATGCTGCATGAAAATGAAGTAATATAAGTAGAGTAATAAAAGATTTAGCAATAAAAAGATTTTGAGTAAAAGCTTTTGATATACCTACAGATGAAGAAAGATTTGAAGATAATTGGTTTCAAAGATATATGAAGTTTTTTCCTGAACCAGGTAAAATAATTTTTTTTGATAGAAGTTGGTATAATAGATCCTGAGTTGAGGCCGCAATGTGATTTGGTACTTTAGAAGAATATAATTATTTTATGGAAAATGTTGTTCCTTTTGAATTAAGAGAAATATTTGAAAAAGGTTTCAAACACCTAAAAATCTACCTATCTGTGACAAAAGAAACTCAAAAAGACAGATTAAAAAAAAGAAATGATAAACCAAGAAAAAATTGGAAATCATCATCTATAGATAGAGTTGCCCCTGAAAAACGGAATGATTATACTCTTTCGAAATTTCTTACTCTATCTAAAACTAATCATGAAGATTCACCTTGGATAGTTCTTGATTCAAATGAAAAATTTTTATCTTCTATAGAAATAATGAAAGCAATGATTGCTACAAATGCTAGATTATTAGAAATAATTCAAAATGATTTAGATGTAGATCTGTCTCCTAATTTAGAAATAAGAAGAACAGCACAGCAAGAGCTAATATTAATGAGAGAAAATTGAGATTTAGAAAAAGCATCTAAAAAGAGATGATTAACTATTGATGAAGTTTTAAATCCTGCTAATATAAAGAAAGTATTTGATTTTGATACTGAAGAAGCAAGAAAACTCAGAAAAGAAGAAGAACTTAAAAAGAAAAAATAAAATGAAAAATTATTGATTTATACAAATGAAAAGTTATTGAAAGTTTTGAAAAAGATATTTATAAAAACAATAATAATTTGTGTCCTGATTTACATAAATGATTTTTGTACATAGAAAATTGAATTGTTTGAGATATAAGATATACTCAAAAACCTTTTTTTGATGATAATAATTGTTTTACATGACTAAAAATAAAAAACTCTAACTAAATTTTATTTTCACTTTTGTTCCCTCTCAATCTTTGCTTTCAAAACCAATTTTCCATTTATATAAATCTGCTATATTTTTTACTAGAGACAATCATATACCAAATCATTCTGAATTCCTAGATTTATCTGCCTTATAAAATCTATCAAAAATCTTTGGTAGATCTTTTTTATCTATTCAAACTCCAGTATCTTGAATAGTTAATTCTGATACCTTGTAAGATATATCTATTTTTCAATCTTTTTTGTTATATTTGATTGCATTTCAAATGATATTTGATAAAAATATATATAAATAATCTTTATGTGCTTTTATTTTTATACTCTTTATCATACTTATATTTACTTCTATATTTTTCTCTGAAATTTTCAATTTAAAATCATTTATAATTTCATCAATAATATTTTTCAGATTTACTTCTTCCGTATTTTTAAAAACATCAATATCACTTAGATTTACAAGAGAATCAATTAAAGAATTTAACCTAATTACTTCTTGTTTTAATTCTTTTGTCATTTCTTTATCATAAACTTTTATATCATCTATAAGTTGTATATTTGAATCAATAACTGAGAGAGGAGTTTTCAATTCATGTCAGGCATTATGAATAAAATCCTTCATATCTCTGAGATTTTTCTCAACAGGAATAAATGCTCTATCAACAAATTTTCTTCATATAATATATAACAAAATAGCAAATAATAAGTTTATAACTAAAAATCCTAAAACATCATTTATATAATCAGAAAAACTATATCTCACTTTTTTCAATATTATAAAAGTTCAATTATTTTCTTTTACTATAAATTTTTTTATCATAAATCATGATGACTCATTTAAATTAAGAAAATCATCATTATCAATAACTTCATTTATCATTCATTCTTCCATCTCATCTTTTATATTACTCGACAGAAGAAAATTATTGGCATCAAAATATATATAATTTATAAATCCTCTAGTTTTAAAACTATCATCTGGTGGAGTTATTATCGTTGGTTCTCATGTTTTTTTTCTTTTCAACATTTCATTACCAAACTTTGATCACATATTCATAATATCATTGATTGATATTTTTCATGTTTCTACTAAGTTTATTAATGTATTAAAGTCAGTTTTTTCAATTCTTGTTTGATTATAATATTTTGCCGAGAAAAAAATTATTCATAAAAATAGAATAACAACAAAAACTATTACGGAAAACATAATAGCTAAATCTCTTTTTATAATCTTAATATCTCTACTCATTTTTTATCTGATTAAAAATCAAAATCACTTTTTAGTTTCTATCAAATCTTTTCCAAGTTTTTTTCTAAGGTATCATATATATACATCAATTGTTTTACTAAACATGAAATCAACTTGAAATTCTCACCATACTTTTTCATAAATCTCATTTCTTGAAAGTGCAACTCATCTGTTTTGTGCTAAATACTTAAACAAATCATATTCAAGTTTTGATAATTGTACAATTTCTCAGTTTTTTTTAACTTCAATTTTTTGCAAATCTAAATCTATATCTCATATTTTTATCATAGTATTACTACTATTTTTCATTTTCCTTCTTAAAATAGCATTCATTCTAGCTAAAAGTTCATCATATTCAAATGGTTTAACAAGATAATCATCAGCTCAGGTATTTAATCACTCAATTATATCTTCTTTTGTTCATCTAGAAGTAAGCATAATTATAGAAACATCTTTTTCTCTTTCTCTTATTTGTTTACATATCTCAAGTCAGTTTATTCAAGGTAAATTGATATCCAAAATCACTATATCATAATACTTTGATATAGCTTTTCTAAGTCAATCATCTCAAGCCATTGCTGCTTCTGCAAATATATCACGAGAAATCAGGTATCTAACTAGATTTCTTGATAGTATCTCATTGTCTTCTATTACTAAAACTCTCATAATAAAATAATTAGAAATTATTTATCTTTATTTTAATTATATTGATTAAGAGGTAATTAAGAAATATTTTTATTGAAAATTATTAATAATGATTATAATGAGAATAATAATTGGGTTTTTAGTAGATTTATTTCACTAATTATTCTATTTTAGAATAAAATCAGATAAAAAGTATTTGCGACTAAATTTAATTTTATTATTAACCAGTAAATGAGCTTATGAATAAAATCGAAAAAACGATACCTATAACAGAGGATGAGTGTGAAATATTAGATAGAGATATTACAGAAAATGGTCTTAGATCAGATGTAATGCATGTGTGGAAATGTGTAGAATGGGTGCAAATAGAAATGTTTAGTAAACTTAAACCAGCATTAAAATACTATGAATATATTTCTAAAGATGGTAATTATGCAGGTGCAGATTATATACTTCAAATATCAAACAAAGAGAACATAATAAAATATGATGCTATTATTGAAGAATATAATGCTGACTTAAAACATATTATCGAAGAAAAAGATGGTGAAGCTGTTATTAATTTTTATAATAGAGCCGCTTGTATAATGTATGGTTGCCAAACAAGAATACTTGACTCAAAAAAAATACTTTCAAAAAGATTAGATAATATATTAAACTCTTAAGTATAAATTATTCCAAAAACTATAATTACGAAAATAAACATCTTGTGATTTAATCTATCTCAAAACTCAAATTCCTAACTTTATAAAAATGTCATTCAATCTAAACCTACATACAAAAACTTTACTAAATAATTATTTAGAAGTATTTCCAAATGAAAAAAATGATTTTTCTATTTTGGAAAAACAATTAAACAATGAAGAAAATTTATGAACAAGAAAGAATTTTGACTGACATTTAACTGCAAGTGCGTATATATTATCAAATAATAAAACAGAATTTATCCTGATCCACAATATAAATTTAGATATATGGTTAGCTCCAGGATGACATCGGGAAGAATGTGATGAAGAAATGTACAATAATGCAAAAAGAGAAGCTTGCGAAGAAACTTGACTTCTGGATTTAGAATTATTTGATTGGCATACAAAAAATAATTTTATACCAATTGATATAGATTCTCATTATATTCCTGAGAATATAAAAAAATGAGAGCTAGAACATTATCATCATGATTTTAGATATATTTTTATATTATGAGATAACAATAATGATGTAAAAATTCAATTAGAAGAAGTACACTGATTTAAGTGGTTACAAATAAAAAATAATATTCCCAATTTTTCTTGAAATAATGTATTAGAGAAAATAAGAGCTTATTGCATAAGTTCAGAAACATATTACAGTGAATAAATAAATATTTATTAACCATACAAAATATGAATACAAATTGATTAGAAAGTAATATTGAAGAATTAAAAGCTGAATTAGATAAATATAAAAAAAATCATAATGAAATCGGATTATATTTGAAAGGTTCAAGAGATAAAATAAATATAATTTTAAAAATAACTCCGTCATGAACTGTTATATGTGATTGATATGAATATTCATCTATTAAAGAATTATATAATGAATTAAATTCAGATATAGAATGATATAAAAATCATATTTTTTTTAAAGAAGAATGAAGAAAATTACTAGAACAAGGATACCAATTTTTAAATTATGATGATGATATTATGACTACTAATGAATCTAGTATACTTAGGTTTTCTTGATGATCTTTTGTGAAAAATAATCAATTGATTTCTATTTTATGAGGAGTAATAAGAAAATATACTATATTAAGTGAAATAAATGAAGATGTAAATCCAGAAAATAATAATATGCTTAAAAAAAAGGATTCTATATCTCCTAGTTGTTTTCTATATCATGAAAATTGAGAGCTTTTTTTTATTACTAACAATCTACATTCTATTACCAAAATCTATAAACTAATGGAACAAAAATAATAACTCTAATTATTAAACTTCATAAACAAAAATTTTTCACTTATAATCTTTCTCTTCAATAATTATTTTATGGGTAAATTTTTCTCATTTTATTTCAAATTCACTTACATAAAAAAGTGTTCCGGGCTTACATTCTGACTTTATTTTTATCCATATTTTGTTCATAAGATAAGGAATCAAGTACGAATAAATTACATCATATCTAGAGAAATCCTCTTTGAAAAAATTATTTTGAATTAAATTATAATCTAAATTATTCTTCTTTCTTCTTTTTAATGCAAGATTATATGGTTTAGGTGAATTTTCAATTCAATACACTAAAGCTTCTGGAAACTTATCTTTTACTGCTTCAAGGATTTTTCAATCTCAACATCACAAATCTAAAAATTTTTGTCCTTTTTTAATTTCTAGTATTTCTATTAATTTTTTTATCTTATAATCTGTACTAGGAATAAAAGGAACTCAGTATCAAAATATGGTTTGCATAATTATATTTACCATAAAATTAATGATAAATATAATTATTATTAATATTCATAAAAACGATATAGTTAAAACTAACTCTTTTATTATTTCATTCATTATGTATAAATTGTTATTAAATAGTGTTTATTTAATAATAACAATTTAATTTCATTGTCAATTACAAAACAAAAAAGCACTAAATTTTTTAATTTAGTGCTTTTTTTGCTTATAACTTTATATTTAATGTTTTTGTATTTTATTTTCTCATACCTCTCATCCCTTTTCAATGTCATTCTAAACGAGAAGCATCTAGTTTAGCTTGTTCATCAGAAGTCAGAGTAGTTCAGGCTTTTTTCTTTTCTAAAATAGTTTTTATTTCAGCCATATCTGCTTGTCTTTTTTGCATTTCGATTTTTCTATCGGCTCTTTCTTTAATTATTTCTTGTTTTGTAGTTTCCTCACTTGGAGTTAGAGTCTGTCAAGCTAGTAATTTATCTATAACATTCTCATGTGTTATCATTTTTGCTTTTTGTTCAGTCATTTTTGTTTCAAAGAAAGTTTGCTTTTCTGAATCAGTCATAGTTGTTAAAGCTGTTTTTTCAGCATCAGTTAAATTATTTTCAAAACCTCTTTCTCCTATTTCTCATCATCTACCTCATTGTCATTTCCCCATTAACATCCCCATTCACATTCAAGCTGGTCTATTTGCTTCAAAAGCAGTTAATTTAGCTTGTTCATCAGTTGTCAAAGTTTCTCAATTTTTCTTTTTTTGCATTATTACTTTTATTGCAGTCATTTCTATTTTTTGTTCCGCTGTTAAATTATTCATCTTACCATATCATCTTACAGTATTTGTTGTTCAAGAATTTGTAGAATCATTTGCAAAAGTTGTTGCTCAGATTCATCCTACAACAACCGCTGTAAGCAATAATCATGTTAATATTTTTTTATTTTTCATATTTATTTAATTAGTAACTAAAATTTTTTTCTTTTATTATACAAATTTATCTTTAGTGGCCTTATAGTATTTTTTAAATTCTTATTTTACATATTAAGACAAAAGATTAAATTATTTTTAATAAAGGAACAGTTTATTTTTATATTAAATGTAACTCTCGAGATTACACTTTAAATTATATTTATCTTTTTTAAGAAACATTTAAGAGTAAGTTATTGAAATATAGAATTCAATAAATTATCAACACCGTCGCTATTACTTCATAAATTATCTATTTCAGTATTAATTCTATTCAATAAATAATCAAGTATATTATTATAAGTAATTTTCTTCGAATCACTATAAGTAGAGTTTTCAATATTACTTCTTGTTGTAGTGATTTTTGTTTTTAATGTATTTAATGTTGCTAGTTTATCTTCTGTAGAATAAGAAACAATATTGCCTATAATCTTATCCATAGCTGTATCAATTTTTGTTTTATATGTATTGCTTAAATTTCAATAATTATTACCTTTTATATTTTTTTGTTTATTGTTTTCAAATTTTGTTCAAGATCACATCTGAGGTCTATTTGTTTCAATGGTATCAAGTGTAGCTTGTTCATCTGTAGTTAGAGTTTCATTATTTCTTTGTTTTTCAAAGACAGTTTTTATTGATTCTCAATCCATAGTTGAATAATCATAAGATGCTGATGTTATTTGTGTACTAGTTAATCATATAAAAGGAATTATCATAGCAATAACAATTTTATTTTTATTTTTCATAACTTTTATTAAGTTAAGTATTAAAATATATTAATTGTAAATAAATCTTAACTAAATTTTTTATTACTTAATTTTAGAAGAATTTATTACTAATTAATTTAAAAAGTGTAATACTAATATTACACTAATAAATTATATACCTAATGATTAAGAAAAGTTTAAGTAAGAGATAATTAAGAAATTAAAACCTCTCAAAATAAACATTATTACTTATTTTTTTATTTTCAAAAAAAGAAATAGCATCATTTATAATTCAAAGTATTTTTATCAGTAAAAATTCCAAACACACTAGTATAATTCATAATTGAAAAACTAAGAATTATTCAAATCTTAATGCATCTATAGGTCTTAAATTTGATGCTTTATATGCTGGTAATATACCAAATATTAATCCTATTCAAAGCGAAAATAAGAAACTGACTATAATAGAATTTGTCGATATTATTGCCGGAATTGAAAAGTGTTTTAATAAAGCAACAACTCAATAACTAAATAATATTCATATAGCTCATCACAATATACTCAAGCTTGATGCTTCTGTCAAAAATTGTAATAATATATCTGGTTTTCAAGCTCATATAGCTTTTCTTATTCAAATTTCTTTTGTTCTTTCAGTAACAGAAACAAGCATTATATTCATAACTCCTATTCATCAAACAAGTAGAGAAATTCAAGCTATTCAAGCCAAAAGCATTGTAAGAGTTTGAGTTATAGAACTAAAATTCTGAAGCATTTCAGATTGATTTCTTATTCTATATGGTAAATTATCAGGATCTGTCACATTTAATATATTCATAAGAAATGTATTTATTTCATCTTGTTTTTCAGTAACTTTAGTAGAATCTGTTACTGAAATTATTAATTCACTATAATATTTTTGTCATGTAATTCTAATAGATGCTGTCGTTATAGGAATAAATACGGCTCAATCATATGTTGAATTTTGGTTTACAACTCAAACAACTTCAAATATGTTATTTCACATTTTTATACTTTTTCATATAGGATCTTCTCCATTAAATAAAGTAGTAAGTACATCTTGTCAGATTACCACTACTTTATCCAAACTTTCTATATTTTTATCAGTTATATTTGAACCGTATTGAATAGTTATATTTTTAACTTTAAAAAAATCTGTACTAATTCAATTTACTGAAGAACTAATATTATTAGCCTCATAAATTAGTTGTCAATTTGTTGAAATAATTGGTAATACTCAATCTAATCAAGTTATATTTTCTTTTAATGCTTTTACTACTTTATCAGTCATTATATCAGTAGCCGTTGCTTTTCATCCAACACTTCCTCATCCTTTTCAGACAGAAATTGTTAATATATTTGTTCACAATTCTTGAATCTTTTGAACAATTGTTTGCTGACTTCAATTTCAAATAGCAGTCAATATAATTACAGATGAAACTCAAATAATTATTCAGAGCATACTTAAAGAAGACCTTAATTTATTTGCTCTTATGGATTCAAATGAATTTACTACATTTTCAAATATTGATATCATTACTATTTGTTAAGTATTATTCTTTAATTATAAGTCAATCTTTTATCATTATATGTCTTTTAGCATATTTACCTATATCTGGTTCATGAGTTATCAAAACTATTGTTTTTCATTCTTTATTAAGTTCAGTCAGAAGTTTCATAATTTCTTGTCATGTCACAGTATCTAGAGCTCAAGTTGGTTCATCTGCTAAAATCATTCATGGATTTACTGCTAATGCTCTAGCTATAGACACTCTTTGTTGTTGTCAACCAGATAATTCATTTGGTTTACTATCTAACTTATCTTGTAGTCATACTTTTGTTAATGATTCTATTGCAAGTTTTTCTCTTTGTCTTTTAGAAACTCATTGATAAGCTAGTGGTAACATAACTTGCTTTAAAACAGACATTCTAGATATAAGATTATAATTTTGAAATATAAATCATATATTTTTTCATCTTATTTTTGATAATTGATTTTCTTTTAATCAATCAACTTTTATTCAATTAAAATCATATGTTCCCGAAGTTGCTACATCAAGCATTCATATTATATTCATCAGAGTTGATTTTCAACTTCAACTTGGTCACATTATAGATATAAAATCTCAATCTCAAATTTCTAAATCTATTCATTTTAACACTTGAACCACATTTTCTCACATTATGTACTCTTTTTTTATATTTTTTAAACTTATCATATTTTTAAAATTATTGGGTGTAATAGTCTTTTTTTCTATATTCCATATCTGTATTCTGCATTCTAAATACTACCCTCCTGGACCTCAAAATGATCTATTTGATCAACCACCACTACCTCATCATCTAGTTGGTATAGAAAATAATCATGCGGGTTTTGTACTTCAACTATTTGATGCTGGAACAAATTTTGTAGTCAATACTGTATCTCATTTTGATAGCCCTGATACAATTTCTGTTTTTCATCAAGAGCTTATTCATGTTACAACTTCTGTTTTTGTTGGTGAATTATTTTTCATAAGTGTTACATATGTACTTCAGCTTTCAGTTGTTACAGCAGTTGAAGATACAAGTAATGTTTTTTCTTTTTCTTCTGTTACTATTTCTATATTTGCAGTCATTCATGAAAGTATAGTTTTATTGAAATCTTTATTATCCAAAACTATCTTAATCTCATAAGATACTACTCAAGATGATTGAATAGGTGTTGGATCAATTGATGAAATTTCTGCAGTTACTGGTTTGTTTGGTAAAGCATCAAAAGTAACTGTAGCTTTTGTTCCTACCTTAACTTTCATTATATCTATCTGATCTAGATTAACAGTAATCTCTAATAAATCTGGATTTTCTATATAAATATATTTTTCAGAATCAGATAATATATTATCTCAAACCATATAATCTATTTTTCTAACTACTCAATCAAAAGGAGATTCAAGACGATAATCATCTAATCCTTTATTTGCAGTTTCTAATTTCATTAAAGCTTGATCAATAGAATTATTTGCCTTTTTTATATTATCTACTGTTGGTCATTTAATTAATTCATTTAAACTTTGGTTATTAACTTCAAGTGTTTTTTCTAATGAAGCAATACTATTTTGCTTAGATTGTAAATCAATAGCATTATTTTGTTTTGTAGTTTCTAAATCTTTTTCACTATTTTGAATATCTATCTCTTTTTTTGTTATACTATTTTCACTTGATTTTATAGATGATTCTTGTTGAGTAATTGTATTTGTATTTGATTCTGCTACCAAATCTACATCTGTAGAAGTATTTATAGTATTTAATGATGAATTAATTGTTATAACTGTATTTTGAGCTGAACTTCTATCAGAACTCATCGTGCTTTTCATTGTTGAAATATCTGAAGCAGTCAAAGCTCAAACACTTTCTATACTAGCATCAACAGTTTTATATGTTAAATCAGCAGTATCTCCTATACTCTTATAAGTTGTAATAAATTGCTGTAATAAATCTTTTAGAGTATCAAGATCTCAACTATAATCATATTTAGATAAGCTAGTTTTTAATTTTGTATAAAGACTTATTGATTGTAAAAGTGAACTTTCTGCTTGAGTTTTTATTCCAGAATTTTTTGCTCATAAAAAACTTTCAAATTCATCATTTCTAGTTCTATTTTCCACAGTAACTCAGAGAATATTATCAGCATCTTCAATTATCTTTTCTATATTTGTTAAATTTGTTTTTAAAGAAGCTTCTATATTTTGAACAGTTACACTTTTATTTGAAACTGTGTTACTTAGGGAATTTGCCTGAGTTTTTTTGGTTGTTTCTAAATCTTGTTTTGAAGCAATTAAACTTGTTTTTGATAGATCTAAATCAGCTTTTGCACTTTCTATACTTTTTTCCATACTATCAATTGAATTTGCTTGAGTAATTTTTAATATTTCTAATTGTTTTTTAGCTGTATCTAAATTATCTTGACTTGATTTTATAGAATTTTGTGCTTGTAAAATCTTACTCTGATCTGGATCATCAAATAATTGATCATAATTTATTTTAGCATTGTCTAAACTTATCTCTGCATCTTTAATTGCTGATAATCAATCAGAGTTATCTATTTCTGCAATTATATCTCATTTTTTTACTTTATCTCATTCTTTAAAATATACTTTTTTTATAGTTCATTGTTTTGTAAATTTCAAACTTTGTTCATCTACAAGTTTAGCACTTCATACCGCATCAATAGTATTTTTTATACTTCACTCCTCAACAATTTCAGTTGTTTGATTACTTGATGAAGTAGTATCAGTTTTAATACTTCACAAAAAAGTACTATAATTTATACCCAATATAATAATAATTCCCGGTATAAAATACTTTAAACTAAATTTAATTTTGAACATAAGAAAAGTTAAGTAATAAAATATAAAATGTGAAACTGTCATTCCGGACTAGATCCGGAATCTATGAACTTTCAAAGCTCATTCTTTGCTCTTATTATATATAAAAGTATAGTTTCATAAGTTGAAAAATATTTTTTTTACCTTACTAGAGATTCCTGGTCAAAGCCAGGAATGACAGAGTAAGTTAGTTATTTAAAGTTCATCAAGAATTATTTTGACTTCCTCCTCATTGAAAATTAGAACCAGATCTTGCTCAACTTCAACTTCTAGCTGGCATAATATCTCTTAAACTTTGTCCGGAAGCAAGTTTTTGTTTAAGTTCAGCTAGAGTTATTCAAGCTCTATCTGCCATTCTTTGTAATTGAGCATCACTCATTGTTGAAGCATCAAAATTACCTCATCTAGTTCATCTTACATTTGGATCAAAAGTAGAATTTTTTGCACTATAAGAAGAATATCCATATACAATTGCAGCACCAAGTAATAATCCTAAAATAAAAGAGATAATTTTATCTCTCATAATATTTTCTTGCATAAAAAAAGTTTATAATATAAATTTTTACTATTATACTATAAACTTTTAATTTAAGAAGTGATTAAGAGAAAGTGGGTTAAAAATTATTTAGCACAACGGAAACCATAAGTATTATCAATATCTGAAGAAATTAACCTTAGATCTAATGTAAATATTCATGCAAATTCTAAAATATCAGAATCCCCTCAACGAAGTAAAATCTTATTACTTAATGAAGTAGAATAAATTTTTCAAATACCTTTTTTGAATTCAAATTTAAAGTTTTTGGTCATTGTTTATTATAAGAATATGGCGATACAAAAGTACATACATTAAATTCATTCCGGCCTGCTGTTCAACATATACTTCATTGATTTATTGCATAATTTGTTCAATCAAGTGAATTTGCTCAATTTACATATTCCCAAACATTACCTGATAAATCCCGTATTTCTTCTCAGTTTGATAGTATCAATATATTTCTTGATTTTCAATCATTTCTTTTTTGTGTACAATCAGTTCAAGTTGGCTCTGCCCATGATAAATCATTAGCATATCAATCACATCACATTGTTGTATTATTTGACCTACCATTATATATAAATCAACTTCATACACTATTTCCTGACCAATTATTACTCTCTTGTTCTATATCCCTAGCTATTGTCATCCATTCATCATTAGTTATAAGATGATAACCCTTTCACATAGATTTACACAGATTTATAGCCTCTCACTGAGTAATTTTTGTTATAGCATATCATCAAACTTTAGATACTACATCTATTTTTGACGCAGTATAATTATCTGTTTCCACATCTGGAACTGTTACATCAAGATTATATGGAGTATTGTAACTTGCCTCGTATTTCATTACACAAAAACCTGGTTGATTAAATTCTATATTACCTGGTACTGCTATAAATCAATCAGGACAAGAAGCTGGTGCAGCAAATCATACTCAATTATTAATTATTGACTGTTGAAGTTTTTGTAAAATTAATCAAGTTCAATATAAATATTTATCATCAGTAAAATAGGCTTTATATGAATCTGTTGTATTAACTATATCAATTCAGCTTGATCTAAGTGCTATATTGTCTTGTATAGGTGAGTTTGAACCAGTATCAACAAGTACTCATAATTTACTTCCATAAGGCTTTGGTATTCTATCTGTGTAATCAGCTTTAGCTTGATTTACTAATCAATTATAACTTACATTCAAACTACTAATATTTTCTAAAAACGTTAATAATTGTATATTTCTCTGTTTTGAATCTATAAAATATGTATAATAATTATTATCAAGTGGATCTTTTCATCATTCTTTAAATCATATCTCAGATAATACATTTTCTCATACATTTCATTGATATCATACTATGACTCAACTTGCATATACAATCACTTTATCATCAGGTAAAGGAGGTCTTCAAGTTGTATATGAATTAAATGCTTGATTTATCGTCTGTATTTGCGCTACTCTAGTTGCATCTCTTGATGTGCTTATATAACCTGAATAAGATATAAATCATACTGTTCAAAGAATAACTATAATAGTCATAACAACTATCAATTCTATTAGAGTAAAACCTTTTATATTAGAATTTGGAATTTTTATGTTATTTTGCATTGATTTTAGATTAAAAAATATGTCAAATATAAATTAATTGTATCTATTTTTTAAGTTTGTAAAGTTTTCTTTTTTGATTATTTGATTTTATTTACAAAAAATGTTAAAATTATTAAGATTATTATTAATATTATAAATATAAAATGTGAGTATTTTGAAAAGTAAAAAATACATTGATTAAAAATATTATAAACTTTACTATTATTTTAGTAGCAGTTATAAATGTATTTTTATTGTTTTATTTTACTGATATATCAAAAACATGAGATATAACAAAGATACTTATAATGATTATATCAATAATTATAGAATGTTTATTTATAATTATTTGTGTAGATTTATTTTACAATTCCCCTATAGAATCATTAGTTTACAATATACAAAAAGCATTAATAACAAATGAAAAAATAAATTTAAAAAAATCATTTAATCCAGATGTATCATATATAAATGGCTTTTTTTTACAATTTTTAAATAGTTTTAAAAATATAAGAACTGATTTTTTGAAAGGAAAAGAAATTAAATGAGAAGTAGAATTAGCTCGTGAAATCCAAGAAAAACTTTTAAATAAAAAAATTATTTACCCTCCTTCTATAAATATAGTTGCCAGATCTAAACCTCTATGAGAAATATGATGAGATAGTTTTGATGTAATACAAAACAGTGATAATTATTATATCTATATATGAGATGCTACATGACATTGAGTTTGAGCATGATTTATAATGGTTATGGTAAATGCTCTTATAAGTGCACTTACAAAAGTTTATATTTCTTGAGCTCAAATACTAATCAATGTAAATGAAACATTAAAACCTAGAATTAAAGCAAATCTACTTATGAGTTTATTACTAGTTAGATGGAATGAAAAAGAAAAAAGATTATTTATGACTTGAGCTGGTCATGAATATCTAATAATTTATAAGGCTAAACTTCAAAAATGCTTTAAAATAAAATCTGGTTGACTTGCTTTATGAATGATTAAAGATATATCAAAAGTAACAAAAGAAAAAGAAGTTCTATTTGAAAAAAATGATATAATTGTACTTTATAGTGATTGAATAACTGATTCAATAAATAGTACTGATGTCTCAGATATTAAAGATAGATTTTCTGAAAATAGGTTAATAAAAGCTATAGAAACAGCTCCAAATATTAAATCTAAAAACTATAAAACAGCTCAAGGAGTATTTAATACTATATCTATTGAATTATCTAAATTTATGTGATATAAACATATTCAGAATGATGATATAACTTTAGTTGTACTTGAATATAAATCAGAAGACTATGATCAGTTAAATGATTTTCCTAAAGATATTTTGAATGATAAATCTATAATAACTGAATGGAAATGGTAAAAATAGATTAAAGACAAAAGAATAAAGATAAAAGGTCAAATGAAAAAATAAAAAATACTTTTAAAATAAATGTATTCTATTATAATCTATTAAGCACTATATCCCTAATCACTTATAAGAATGCCAGAACAAGAAAAAATACATATTCAAGAGAAATTGATCGAATTGATAAAAAAAAGATACCCTTGAGATATATATAGCTATGATAAAGTATTAAAACCTATACTTACTCAATCTTCTATTAATAAATCAACAAATAAAAAAGAAGAAATTCTAAGTGACAAAAATGAAGAGAAATTTATATTGGAAGCTGAAAGTGATTATAAAAGTGCACTAGCTTATGTAAAAGATATAATTTCTCCAGCATTTATGAGAGTTTATCCTGATAAAATCAAGATAAATGATGTATTTGCAAGAACATTTTTTATATATGCTTATCCAAATTATCTAGAATGAAATTGGTTATCTCCTATAATAAATTGGGATGTTAAATTTGATATAAGTCTATATGTGTATCCTATTAATTCCAATTTTATACAAAAATATCTTAGAAAAAGATTAACTCAATTACACTCAGAAAGAAGTATAAATTCTGATAGATGACTTATATGAGACCCTGCTTTAGATGCTCAAATCCAAGATGTAGAAGAATTTAGACAAAAATTGGCAAGATGAGAAGAAAAGTATTTTCATTTATGACTTTATATAACTTTATATAGTGATAGTGAAGAAAAATTGAATAAAATATGAAAAGATGTAGAGATATTACTCGCTTGAAGAAATGTATTACAAAAACAAAGTTTTTTAAGAGCTGAACAATGATTTACATCAACTGGTCCTTTTGCTCGTGATGAACTTGGGGTTTATAGAAATATGTCTACAGGTTGAATTTCAACAACATTTCCTTTTACTTCATCAACTCTAAGTCATGATGATGGAATATTGTATTGAGTAAATACTCATAATAATTCTCTAATTATATTTGATAGATATAGAACTGAAAATGCAAATATGTGTGTATTTGCGAAATCTGGTTCTTGAAAATCTTTTGCTGTAAAACTTGAGATTCTTAGAAGTCTAATGGTATGAACTGATGTAATAGTAATAGATCCTGAAAACGAGTATAAAAATCTTGTAAATGTTGTTTGATGAAGTTATCTAAATGTATCCCTAAATTCAACTCAAAGAATTAATCCTTTTGATTTACCTCTTTGAGTAAAAGATCAAGAAATAAGACCTGGAGATTTACTTAGAAATGCAGTTATAAACCTGCTTGGGCTTATGAATCTAATGCTTGGTAAAATAACAATTGATGAAGAAACAATTCTAGAAAAATGAATTATAGCAACCTATAGTCTAAAATGAATTACACTTGACGATGACAATGCCATATGAAAGGAAATCCCTGTAATGAAAGATTTACAAGAAGTACTTGAGACTATGGACTGAGCTTCTGGGCTTGTAAAAAGAATAGATAAATATACAAATTGAATATTTTCTTGAATTTTTAGTCAGCCAACAAATATAGATCTACAAGAATGATTACAAGTTTTTTCAGTAAGAGATTTAGATGAGATACTTAGACCAATAGCAATGTATGTAATTATGAATCATATCTGGAACAAGATAAGAAGTTCAATGAAAAAAAGAATGCTGGTTATAGATGAAGCATGGAATATAATGCAATATGAAGACTCTGCAAAATTTTTATTTTGACTTGTAAAAAGAGCCAGAAAATATGGTCTTTGAGTTACTACAATTACTCAAGATGTGGAAGATTTCCTATCTAGTCCCCAATGAAAACCAATAGTAACAAACTCGTCAATTCAATTACTATTAAAACAATCACCAGCTTCTATTGATGTACTACAAAATATATTTAAATTAACTGACCAAGAAAAATACATACTACTAAATTCAAGTATATGACAAGGACTTTTCTTTGCCGGAACTGAACATGTATGAATACAAATTATTGCTTCTCCGTATGAGGAACAAGTAATAAGTAGGACGGTGAAGTAAAAAAAGGGAAAAATTAATTTTTCTCTTTTTTTACTTTCTTCCCCTCCTCTCTTTTCTTAAACAAATCATTTTCTGCTTTTTCAAGTTCTCACATCATATCATTTATATTTTTTACTACCTTTTCTCTGGGTTTACAGTATTTTTCTCTATTTACAGCAAGGACTTTTTCGTATCTTGTTTTAAATTCTTTTTCATCTTTTTTATGTGGAGGAAGTGTGTTTGCTGAAAAGATTGGTGAAGGCATACCATTTATCAATAGTTTGGTATAAATAGTATGATTTTTTAGATTAATCAAATCATTTTCAACTAGATCTCATGCAAATACTTCTTTTAAAATTGATGCATCATGATATCAAACTTGAAAAGAAACTAGACTTCATACATTACCAAAAACAGCTCATTTTACATCTTCTGTCATCTGATCTATATATTGGTTTGCCATTACAAGATTGAGTTTATATTTACGAGCTTCTGACAATATAGTCGCAAAACTATCTGTTGCAAAGTTTTGAAACTCATCTACATATAAGTAGAAATCTTTTCTATCTTTTTCAGGAATATCAGCCCTACTCATCGCATCAAGTTGAAATTTTGTAACAAGCATTGATCATAGTAAAGCAGAAGCATCTTCTCAGATTTTTCACTTTGAAAGATTTACTATAATTATCTTTTTATTATCCATTGCCCATCTCATATTGAAGCTATTTTTAGATTGTCCAAGTACATTTCTGAGAATTGGACTAGAAAGAAATTGTCATACTTTATTTAGAATTGGTGCAACTGCTTCAACTTTTTGATTTGGAGCCATTCTATCAAATTCACTTGACCAGAATTTTTTTACAACTGGATCAGTAACTTTTTGAAGTACTCTATTTCTAAATAAATCAGAAGTAAGCATTAATGGAACAGAAAGCAAAGTTGCTCCTGGATATTCAAGTAAACTCATCAAAGTATTTCTAAGTATATGTTCAAGTCTTGGTCCCCAACTCGTCCCAAAAATCTTTTTAAATATTCATAATATTCAAGAGGCAATCAATGCTCTATGTTCTGGACTTACTCAGTCAAACATATTAAATGCTATTGGCCACTCTACATCAGATGGATCAACAATTATTACATTGTTTGTTCTATTTTTTGGTATATGTCATATAATATTTTCAGCTAGGTCTCCATGAGGATCAATTACTGCAACCCCTCTTCATTTTTTGATATCATCTATTATCATATTTTCTAAAAGTGTAGATTTTCACATACCTGTTTTTCATATTATATACATATGTCTTCTTCTATCATTTGGTCATATACCAAAATTCATATTTGTTCATCTAAAGTTTGTTCTTCAAATTGGTGTTAAAACTCAATTCTCAGCTTTTTCTATTATAATCGGTAGATCTGCTGGTGGTTCAAAATTACGAGAAGAAACCCAAGATATAGATGGAGTTTTTACATAAGTAGTAGGTAGATGTACTAACCCCGAAAGCTCTTTTGTATTTAATATAAAATAATTATTTAAGCTTCTTGCTTTTGCTAAATTTATACTTGCTTCTTCTTTATTTATGTAATTTAATTTAAAAGAATTAAGTCCAGAACCAGAAAATATACTCAAAGTTGAAAATATCTCTTTGATACTAGACCTAGACTCCATATCATCCTCTGAAGCTGCAATTATATTCATACTACAAGCAAATCATTGCAAAAATAATTTATTTTTTATTTGAAGAGGAATATTTTCTTTATCTTCTTCAATTGTAGTTTTTCCCTTTTCTTTTAGTTCTTTAAGTTCTTTTTCAAGTTCTGCTTCTTTTCCTGACTTATACGAATCTGGTTTAGCGATTATAGAGACAAATTTAGCCAAAAGAGTAACAGGTAATAATCATAATTTCACATATTTAAACCATTTACTAAGTAATACTTCTTTATACATTGGATGACTTTTTGATATCAAAACCTTGATAGTTTCTTCAAAATCTTTTTTCCAAATATGATTATCAATCGGATGAAAATTGATTTGGATTGTATTTAAAGAATATTTCTGGGTTCTAGAAAGAGACGATGTAATTGATGAATATGGATCAACTTTTTCTTTTGACCCCATTTCTTGTAATTCTGCAAAATTTTTAATTGGGTAATAATTATGTTTTGAAAAACCTACATTTCATATAGTCATCTTATCAGATGGAATCCTTGCTAGATAATCAGATACTTCATTGATTTCTACATTATTGAAATGAGCATAAATTTGATTTTTTATGAAATTTGTATATTTGTCAGGACAAACCAAAAAAAATCTTATACTATTACCTATTTTTGTTATTTCAAAAGAAAAGGTAGGTAACTGCATAGTTTTTTTAGAAAATTCCTTTGGTGGATATTTATCAAAAACTTTATGTAAGACAATCAAGATATGCTCAAAAATCTCAGGTCATTTCTCGTTTGTCTTATCAACTGTGATTTCTAAAAGTATTTTTTTCATTGTAAAAAACTTATATTTTTATAATAGCCCCAATTATCATATCATATTAGTTGTAAAAAATGCAAATATTTGATATGTTTTTTACTTGACTTTTCTTATTTTTTATTCATCCGTTTTTATTCTATGAATAATTTGAGCTATTTCTTCTTTACTTACCTGTTGTGGATATACCTTTACATAGCTAAAATATTTTTTATGTTCATATATTCAAGAACAGATTGTATTTAAATCACAATTATTACATTCTGGTAATTTTTCATGATAAAAATCAGTTTCTCTTATCTGTTCTCTAAAATCAAGAAAATAAATTATTCTTTCTTCATTTTTTACTATTTTTCTAGTTTCCGTTGAACACCATTCATATCATCTTATATAACAAAGAGGCATTTTTTCTGCTCTAAAAGTCCTTCAACTAGATTCCAAAAACTCCATAGATCTTTTCAAAGAAGGTTTAAAAGAGTCAAAATCTGGTAGAGTTGTCATAGCTATTTCTGTTTTTCTCATCATTTCTGGATCTAAATTATTCCATACGAAATGTTTAATAGGAGGAAAATGTTTTACCAAAAATTTTACTGTTTTATCAAGATGATCTTCATTATAGTGATTTAAAACTGTATTAATTTGAACTCTAATTCAGCATTTTAATGCATTTGTTATACCTTTCATAAGCTTTAACCAACTTCAAGGAGTATCAGTTAAAAAATCATGAATTTTTTCATAACAAGAATAAACTGAAAAATGTATTAATTCAAGCCCAGAATCAGCAAGTCTTTTTGTAAAATCATAATTAGCACACATCATACCATTTGAAATCATACGATTTCATAATCATTTTTCTTTTGAATATGCTATCCATTTTGATAAATCTGGTGATAAGGTAGGTTCTCAACCAGTAAAAATAACTCAACTGTAATTATTTTTTATAAATTCATCTATAAGTTCTAATCACCTTTCATAAGTAATATTGTTTCAATTACTTGGATTAGAACAAAAATGACATGCATTATTGCAATGACGATTTATTTGAAGATATCATATATTTGCCATTTTAATCTAAAATAGGGTTTAAAATACTAAATCAATAACTCCTGATAAAGTTTATATGAATTCACTCACATTTATTGTTATATTTACATTTTTTACATCTAACAGACTTCTTTCTATATAAATTATTTATATATTTTTTTGTGTAATCTTCTAATGAAACTCATTCTTTTATATCATTATATGTTTCATAAATTCAAGTTCAATTTAAGCATTTTGGTATATTTATAAGAAGTTTTCAAGATTTGATTTTATCATTTAAAAATAATACAAATTCTTCTTTTGTAGCTCAATATTTTTCATAAACTTGACTTTGGAATTCTTCTCATCTAATTATTTCATTTGATCCATCAAATTTGATTTTAGAAATTTTTTGATTATTTATAAAGTCATTACAATACTGTTTTAAAAAACATAAATCACATGCCTTTTCATAATAACAATCTTGTTTTTTTTCTCAGTTAGACAATATAAATGGTTCAAAATGATGTCTTCATTCTCACATTACTTCAGATTTAATTTTTCTTGGGTCCTGAATAAGATCTTCATATCATTCAAAAGCTTCAGCAGGAAATCTATTTGTCCACATATACATACCTGGAACTTTTGATAATTTCCAAGTATCTTGCAAGTATTTAATATTTTCTTCAATATTGTAAAATAATTTTTCTCTATTATCTTGAAATCATCTACCAAAAGGAATAATTTGTAATATATCAAATTCATAGACTCACAATTTCATAAAGAACTTTACTATATCTGAAAGATATTTTATATTTATCTTATTAACTACTATATCAACATTGATAATTACATAAGGATAATTTTTTTTGATATATATAAGTCATTTAAGTGATTTCTTAAATGCTCAAGGAGTATCAACCAGATAATCATGTAATGTTTCATTATGTCAATGGAAAGAAAAAGTTACTTCTTCTAATCAAGCATCTAACACTTTTTTACAAAAACTTTCAGAAAAATACATATTACCATTTGTAACAGTTTGAATCCTATTATATCAGATATCTTTTGCATATTTTATATATTCAGCAAACTTTGGATTTATTGAAGCTTCTCCACCCGAAATTATTACTCTATTATCAAATCACGGTTTAAATCATTCTTCTATTTGTTTTTTTATAATATCTTCATCTGGAAAACTTCAATCTTGAGCAAAGCTATCAAGACAAAAGACACATCTATTATTACATGATGATGCGATACGAACCCAAATACGATTTTGTTTGCTTATCTTTTCTTTTGAAATAAGTTTTAAATTATTTAACATCTAATTATTTTAATAATATACAACAATTTTTATAATTATAGAATTTTTTTTTTAATTACCAATTTTATTTCTAATATAAAACTAAAATCTTTATAAACTGGCATAAAATTTTTCATAAAAGAAGTCCGTGAAAAGATTAAAAACTGCATTATATTCATAAAAGAACTAGATTAGCTTATAATTCTTTAAAAAATAACTTGAAATATTTATTTACTTGGTATGATTACTTATGATAAATATATATTCCAAATACTACTAATTATCATCTCAGCCACCCCTTTTTTATAATTAAGCCAAAATTTTATTAACATAATATAAGTTTACAACTATAAAAAATTTATGAATTACATACCATTTTGAATACTTGCAATTCCTTTTCTATATTTTAATTATAAAATTATAAAAAATGATCTAATATATAAAACCATACCAAATAAATATCTAATATATCTTATTTATTTACTACCTCTATTTTTTATATCTATATTTTACTTTCTAAATTGAGTAGTTAATAATTATATAGTATTTTTTTGACAAATATTTTTTAGTATATTTATATGTTTTTTATTATACTATTTTTGATTTTGGTGAGCCTGAGATGCTAAATACTTACTTGTATTATCTTTTTTTCTATCTCATATATGATTTTTTCATTTTATATGAAATATTGGTATTTTAATACTATTATATTTATTATGATATTTTTTTTATTTTTATTTATGAAAATGTCTAATTAATAAAAATTATGCTAAAAGCTTATATAATAATATATATACAGACTTAAGAGATAAATTTTTTATTTTTATAAAACACAATGATTGAAATATTTATAAAAGTACAGCCTTTAAAATAATAATAAATTGGTTATTAATATTTTTATTCTTTTTTGTTTGATTTAGATTAATAAGACTTATTTTTATTAATAATCTTTTATTAAATAATAATATACCAGACTTTTGAAAATATATTATACGATATCAAATGTATATATGGTTTTTTGTTTTTTCTTTTTTCCGGATAATGATCTATGTTATGAAAAAAATATTAACTCTATTTAAAAACAAATTTAATATTACTCTAGATAAAACAAAATTATTAATGCCTATATTGTTATTTATTATTTTATTATTATTTATTTATGTAGAATATGTTAATAATCCTTATCAAATAACAAAATACTTGTATAAAATTTTCACTTTTTATATCTATTTATATTTATTTTTTAGAATATTGATATATTCATATAAATTAACTTTTCAGATATCTGAAACTCAATATATAAACATAAATGAGTTAAAAGAATGAACTATAATAGATAAAGATTACTTAATAAAAATGTATTGAGAACAAAAATGCCTTAGTAATATAAATGAAAAATGTATTTCATATTCAAATCCTAAACAGTATTTTCTTAAACTTTCAAATCCTATTGATACTGATACTGTTATAATATTAAAAGATATATATTATAAAGTAAATAATTACCATATAGAAAATAAAACTGCAAATTATGAAAAAAATAACAAAATAAAAATTCTTATGACTTTTGCTTTTGCTCCTTATATTTTTTCTTGATTTTTATTAACTTTCTTTTTTCAGAGTAAAATATTTGATTTTATTAATAATCTATTATTAGAATTTATTAAAAATATTTACAATTAATTTATTAAAATATAAAACTAGTTTCATATTTCTACTTATATATTTTTTTACTCTGATAATATATTTATTTTAATTCATTTTCTAAATTATCTTTTCATATATTTCACTCAATGTAAATTCTTCCCACATCAGTATTTTTTAAAAAATCTTTTACTCACTCACTTTCTCATCTTGTCTTAATTAACTCATCTATAGCCTTTTTAAGCTCATCATATTTTCAATCATCTGATAATATATTTATTTCTTTTAATTCATTTTCTAAATAATCTTTTCATATATTTCATTCAACATAACTTCTTCCTATATCAGTATTTTTTAAAAAATCTTTTACTCACTCACTTTCTCATCTTGTCTTAATTAAGTCATCTATAGCCGTTTTAACTTCATCATATTTTCAATCATCTGATAAGATATTTATTCTTTTAAATTCATTTCCTAAATAATCTTTTCATATATTTCATTCAACATAACTTCTTCCTATATCAGTATTTTTAAAAAAATCTTTTACTCACTCACTTTCTCATCTTGTCTTAACTAAATCATCTATAGTTTTTTTAAGCTCATCATATTTTCAATCATCTGATAGTTTTTGTATTTCTTTAAATATATCTTTGATATCACTATTATTTTCATCTTTACCAATAATATTATTACTAGAATTATTTAAAATTGATAAATCATTATCTGTTGTTGTTTGCTTCATATATAATACAATTAATTTTTATACCTTTAATATTTATCCCGATTTATTATATTTTTAAATTTATTTTTTTCAAATACTTCATTCAACATAACTTTTTCCTATATCAGTATTTTTTAAAAAATCTTTTACTCACTCACTTTCTCATCTTGTCTTAATTAACTCATCTATAGCCTTTTTAAGCTCATCATATTTTCAATCATCTGATAATATATTTATTTTTTTAAATTCATCTCATAGATAATCTTTTCATATATTTCATTCAACATAACTTTTTCCAATATCAGTATTTTTTAAAAAATCTTTTACTCACTCACTTTCTCATCTTGTCTTAACTAACTCATCTATAGCAGTTTTAACTTCATCATATTTTTTTGCTTCATATAATACATGTATTTTTTTAAATTCATCTCATAGATAATCTTTTCATATATTTCACTCAACATAACTTCTTCCTATATCAGTATTTTTTAAAAAATCTTTTACTCACTCACTTTCTCATCTTGTCTTAACTAACTCATCTATAGCAGTTTTAACTTCATCATATTTTTTTGCTTCATATAATACATGTATTTTTTTAAATTCATTTCCTAGATTATCCTTATTATCTTTACTTACAATATTATCTTTACTTACAATATTATCTTGTAAATTAATTTTAGTTCCAGTATTTTGAATTTCTTCTTTATTGTTTTTATTACATGAAACTAGTAACAATAGTATACTTATAAATAAAAAAATTGTCCTAAATATATTTTTTTTCATATAAAATATTAATTTTAAAATAAATGTATTAATATTATAAATAAATGATCTTAATATCAAAAAGTTTTTATTTTTTCTCTTAATACTAATAATATTAGTGTTGCAGAATCTAAAGCAGTTGAGTTTAAATTTGTTATATTTTCAATATCTATTTGATTTTCTCCTAATATTTTAAAAATAATTGAGATTCCATCTTTATTTCTAAAATTAATTTTTAAAATTATATTATTTTTTATAAATATTGAATCAATATTATAATTATTTATTGTTTTAGGTAAATTAAATATAAATTTGCTTTTTATCATTTCTTTATCAACATTATCATAACTAAACCATATTCACATTTTTCTAAATCTTAATAAAGATAATTGTAAATACAAATTTATATTATTTAGTGAAAACTTATTATCTATTGTTTTTCATTCAATAAACTCATTTGTTCAATATATTTTTATATATTCTTGTTCAATTCAACTACAGCTTTTATGATACTTACAATCATTACATTTATCAAAAAAATACCTATCAATGATTGTTTGAGTATCAATAATTTTTTTTTGTTTAGGCTGAAATAATAAGTTAATATTTTCATATTCATTTCAAAATAAACATTGAGGAATTGTCTGATTCATCCTTAATTTTATATTATTAGCATTGAATAAATTATTATATTCATCTAAAATTGATTCTATTTTTATTACTGATGAAGTATAAGATGGTACTAATATTTTATTTCTATCCTCTCACATAACAGTATTTGGAGTCAATAAATCTATTATTCTGCATAATTTATCACTATAAAAATAAACCGAAATTTGTTCAATTATTTTACTCAAAGATTTTAATGTTGGCTTCAATAATAAAATAGAAATGCTTATATCTATATTATTATTTATACAATTTTTTATAGCCTCATGTTTAAGTGTATATGAATCATTATTTTGTGTTAAAATATGATGTTCCAAATCATCAGACGAATATATTGTAATAAAAACCATTTTTATATATTTTTTTAGTTTAAAACAAAAATCATTATTAGCTAACTTAACTCAATTTGATATCAAATTTATATCAATTCATTTTTTATTAATATAATCTAATATTTCAAAAAAATATTTAAATACAGTTGGTTCATATCAACTTACTCATATATTTATATTTCTAATTCAAGTATTATAAACTTTATCCACTTCATCTTTTAGGTTCATAAAATGCTTATATTCATCTAATCAAGTTTTTATTTCATAGAAATTACAAAAAGAACAATTTGTATTACATAATCATTTTACAAGTAAAAAATAAGAATTATCCATTGTTTAATTAATTTAAAAAAATACATTATATTTTAGACTTATATATAAAACTATTAATCTTTTCACTTATATATTTTTCTCATACAAAATCTATCCAATTATTATAAAATCATAAACAATATTTAGTATACTTACAATTAACACATTCTTGAAATTTTCTTTTTTCTTTCCATAAAAATTTATATGCCTCCAAATTAGATTCATTTATTTCACAATTTTTTTTATTCTTTTCAAGTTTTTTTAATCTTTCATACTCTAAATTATATTCTGGATAATTTAATATACAAAGAGGAGGACATACAAAATGAAAATCTGGTAATATATTATTTTTCCTACATAATATTACGACTCTATCTATTTCTTTTATTTCTTCATCAGTATATTCTAATAAAACTTCTTTTTTATTAATTTCTGCATATCAATTTGGCTGTACAAATCAAAATGAAATCTTATGTGAAATTAATCAATTATCATGTTCTCTATGGGGTATAATTTCTATAAATCAAATACTTATAAGAAAAGTTATATAATCATATAAATTGAATATATTTATACTTGTAACAACAATATTTAAATAAATAGATATTTTTTTATTTATATTTTCTTTTAATATAAAAGATACCCAATCTTTGAAAATATCTATATCATAAAAACTTCATAATTTTTTATTTATATCATTATCTCATGAATGTTGAGCTAAAAATATTTCATCTAATCATGCAGCTATAAGTTTTTTTATATATTTTTTATCTTTAAATAATTTTGTTCAATTTGTTTGAATTTCAACAACTCCTATTCATATACTTTTTGCTAATTTTATATAATTTAATAAATTTTTGTTTAAAGTTGGTTCTCATCATGAAAAAGACAATATTAAATTATTTCTTTGCTGTAAAGTATATTTTCTAACTAATTTTAAAACTTGATATATTACTTCTTTGTCTCATACATCATATTCTCAGAAATTATTAGTTTTCAACACATTACAAAACTTACATTTCCAATTACATTTGTATGTGACTCTAATAATTTCATTTATATATATTTTTTCTGCATTTCATCATTTTGTTTCTGACATATTTATTAAATTATAGGATTTATTTCATCATATCAATAAATTTCTCAATAATCAATTGAAGCTCCCCAACATTTTCACTTATATTTACACCCATTACATTTGGTACACCATATTCTTTCTCTTGGAATCTCATTTGAGTTATTTAATTCTCATCTATCTATAATACACTCAAAATGATCAATTTTAATTCTTGTTTCATAATCATAATCATCTGTTAATTCTATATAATTATTAATATTATGTTTTGGAAAAACACAAAACGGAAAATCTGCTAATTTTAAATTAATATTATTTTTTTTACAATAATCAACAATATCTATTATTTTAGTCACACACTCAGAATATAAAGGGGCTACTTTATTAATTGTGTGTTCTCTTCAATAATATCATAAATCAATATCAGGATATGTTATAGCAATATTTTTTATTCAATTTATATTTAAATATTTTACTATAGAATCCAATTCAGATAAATTATCTTTTATTATTACAATATTTGCTTTTAGATATTTTCAATTCCAGTACTTTTTAATATTTTCAAAAACCTTATCCCATTTCACATAAACCTTTGTTCTAGATATTTCTTGCTGTAATTCTTTATCAATAGCTTCAACTGACAAAATAAGTTCATCTATATATGGCAAGAATTTAGAAGCCTGAGAATCTAAATGTAGGGTTGTACAATTAGTTGTAACAAGTATAGTATATAAAAGTTTTTTTCAAATTATTAAAGCATCTAAAAATACTGCTTGGATAAATGGTTCTCATCATAAATAAGTAACATGATTATATCACTTTTTTTTATATTTTATAAGTTTTTTTAATATGTCATATTTAGATACCTTTTTATCCCATACTTCCTCCATATTTGGATATTCCATACAATATGAACATTTTTGATTACATGTCCATCATACATAAATTTCTAATCTTTTATAATTCATTTTTTCTTATTTAAATATTTAGAAAAATAGTCCATAATTCTATGTAAATTCTCTTGTCATTTCACTTTTCTAACAATACTTTCCTCAAAAATTATCAATTCTTCTTTTTGATAAGACATATCTAAAGAATTACTTAAAGAAAAATTATCTATACTTCATAAAAACAATTTTTCTTTTATTTCTCTTCATAATTTAGTAGTGACAAAATCACTATAATATATATTTAAATCAATATCTATAAAAATACTATCATTAACTAATGACTTATTATATCAAGAATTATCTTGAAATCAATAAAGTTTTATTGTTTTATCAATCAATGATTGATCTAGTATTTTCTTCATTTTATTAGTTAAATCTAGTAAATTTTTCTTATCCCAAATTTTTGTATAGTATACTGGTAATATATTAAAATTTTTATATCATTTTTTATAGATATTTAAAAATTGATTATAAGAAATATTTTCTGCTCATGGAATTATTATTAAATTAAAATACACTTTTTCTTCCAAATTAAATTTTTTTATAAAGCTAAATACTTTATCATAATCAAATAAATTTTCAGCATCTATACTTAAAAATATTATTTCAAAATATTGTTTAAAATATTCTCAAATATCATCATTTAATAAACTTGTATTTGTAACTATCTCAAATTTATTTCATATAAAATCTTTTGTATTTTTAATTATATATTTTATATCTTCAAAAACTAATAATGGTTCTCATCAAAAAAATTTAAATCTATTAATATATTTATAGTTTTTTTCTATAAAATAAATCAAATTATCTAAATCTTTTCTTTTTATTTTTTTATTATTTTTAATAACATCACAATAACTACAATTATAATTACATATTGTAGTTGTATTTAAAATTAAATTATATCTATTCATAAAACTTACAATTATCTTTAATAAAACAATCATTACATCTTTTTTCTTTTAAACAAAAAGGTAAAACATCTCTTAATCTTAAAATATCCTCTTCTCAAATCTGTTTCAACACTCAATTTTCATAATCATAAAAATCTATGAACGATCAAAAAAAATCTTTACTAAATTTAACAAATCTAACTTTAAAATCATTTTTTATAATTATTTTAAATAAGTTATCTATATAAATTCTATTTTCTATTATAGAATATTCAAGAATATTCTTGAAATTATCATAAGGTCTATCAAATGGAAAATAATTTACAAATTCGATATTTTTTATTCAATATTTTTTATTCAATACAAAAATATCTTTATAAACTGTTTTTATATTTTGATTATTTATATGAATAATTGCTTTATTAGAAATTCCCGATTTTTTAACAATTTCTATATTTTCTAATAAATATTGTAAATTAATTCATCAGTTTACAATCTCGTTATGAGCTGATTCATTGAATGAATTAAAATAAAATCCTAAAGTAGTAAGTCAATTATTAATAAGCTGATCCAATGTTTTATGATTTAATGAATGAGTATTTGTAAGTACTCCTATTGATTCAAATCATTCTTGTCTACCATATAAAATTATTTCATTAATATCAGGGTGAGTTAATGGATTTCATCAATAAATATTTAATATTTTATCTATTTTATTTTTTTTGATTTCCAAAAAAATATCTTTTTTATTTATAAATTTATCTTTATTTCTATATGATTGTTCTAAACAATAAAGACAGTTATTATTACATGAGTTTGTAATTCTTATATCCATTTAAATAATTTTATTTTTTATATCTATAAAAGGATCCAATGCACTATAACTTCAATTATATATATTTGCTTCCATCCTAGATCATCATCTGCATTCTTCTTTATATTTGCAATCATAACAATCTTTCGGTAAAAATCAATTATTTAACATTTTTTGTACAAATTCTCACTGCCAAACTTGTAATAAATCATTTTCAAATATACTTCATAAATTTGAATCAAATGCACTCATTATCTGTATCTTTCAATCAGTAGTAATTATAGTTTTTACATTATGATGAATAGATAATTCACCTTCAATTACATTACTGGATATATCTATGTTTTTTGTTACACAAAAAGGTACACTATCAACTATTTTAAAATTAGTTCAATATTTTTTATTAAGTTTATAAATCTTATGTATAGCTAAAGAAATCATCGCTTTTGAAATTCATTTAGTTGTTTTTGTAGAATATAATCTAAAGAAATGCCAATTCTCTAGTTTAAAATTTTTTATTACAAATTCATATAATTTTTCTAAATATAAAATATTTTTTATTGTTAATATAGTTAAAATATCTAAATTTAAATTTTTATAATTTTTAATTTTTTCTAATTGCTCTACTTTTCTTTCAAATTTATTTTCAAATCATTTTAAATTATTTATTCACATTGTATTTTTAGCTCAAAGTACATTAATTTCATAATAATCTTTATTATTAAATTCATGCATTGAAACCATAAGATTCAAAGAATATTTATTATTGAGTTTTTCCAAGATAGTATCTGTAAACAATGTTCCGTTAGTATTTATCCTTATGAAAATTCACTTATCTTTTATATAATCTAATAAATCAAACAAAAAGTTACAAGTAAAAGGTTCTCATCATGTAATTATTATATCTCTTGTTCAGTATTTATATAATATATCTATTATCTTTTTATAATTCTCTAGATTTAGTCATTTTAATATATTTCTATTTTCTAATGAATAATCATAATCATTGAAACAATAATTACAAAATAAATTACACTTACTTGTTATTGTTAAAACAACTCAAAAGGGTATTTTATCATAAAACGATTTTTCTTTGAAAAAATTAAAATCGTTAATTTCATTCTTTTTAATTAAATTAAAAATTTCTTTTAACAATAATTCCTCGTCTCAATATATGAGCCAATTTTTAGATATTAATCATTTTTCTTGTTTTACAAGGTCTATGTGAATAAAATTTACTTCTTTAAATAAAGTTCCTTTTTTAAAAATCACATTAAACTCTCAAAATCATTTTTCTACAATATTAAAAAGACTATATCAACATTTTAATATAATTTCATATTTTATATTTGGAAATAATACAAGCGAGTAGAAGATTTTTGTTATCATCCTATGATTTTTATAGTATAAAATTATTCACCGTAACAATGATATCTCTTATATCATGTTCGTTTATGAAATCATTATAGTAAAAAAGTAATAATTTAGATATTTTATCCTTGCTTGCAAATACATTTCGCATAATTCATTCCTGCAATCCCCGATCCACTCTTGATTCAAAATTAACGAGAATGTTTTTATTATTTCAAATAACACTTTCCTGAACCAGACTCAGACTCATTTTCACAGACTTGTTCTCAAAATATATTTTTCATAAATGAAAACTACTCTCAAAATCATCATTCATTCAAACAAATATTAATCTACCAACTCCCTGCTTCACTCTCATATCACTGTTGAAAAATTTATTATATTCTTTTGTTTTAGAAAATTCAAATTCATTATATACCTTGTCTTTTGAGAGTAGGAAATCTCAAATAATCATTTTATCCAGTTCTGTTGATAGGAACATTTTTACAGCATCATCTATAGTTTCAACAATGGGTTCGTTATGATTATTTAAAGATGTGTTTATTAGCACCGGGATATCCGTTTCTTTATAGAATTCTCTCAGAAGCCCATAAAGAAATGGGTTGTTTTCAAGACTTACCGTCTGATATCTCGCAGTTGTATCACAATGAGAAACTCAGATTAACTGAGAAAATTTCTTTGTTTTTATTTTCCCATTCAGGAGCATAAATGGAGAGAATGTTTCTGTAAGAAAATAATTATCTAACTCCTCTTCTAGAATGACAGGGGCTAATGGCCTCCAATATTCTCTATTTTTAATTTTATTAATCCTATTCCTCACAGAGAGGCTATCCGGTCTAGCGAGAATACTCCTAAAGCCAAGGGATCTCGGTCAAAATTCGGATCATCACTGAAAGAATCAGATAATTTTTTTCTTTACTAAAAGATTATTCGTAGTTGAAATGATATTTTTTTCTCGAGTATATTTCAGAAAACTCTGATATTTACATAACACTTCTTCTATTTTTTTATTGTCATATTCCCTACCTATTCCATATGAATGAATTTTCTTATTTATCAGATTTTTGCTATATTTTCTTTCAAGATAATAGACTCATCCGAGCGAGAGACCAGAATCGTCTGAAGCTGGCTGAATAAAAATGTCTTTGAAAAGTTTTCTATTCAGAATGGCAGTATTTCATAATATATTCAATCCAACTCAACCCGCAATACATAAATTATCAGATTTGGCAAGTTCTTTTACTTTCTGTGCCAATTCCAAAATAACCTCTTGGGTTGTACTCTGAATTTTTGCTGCTACATGTTTTAAATGAGAATGATTAAGACTCTCCTTATTTTGTTTCTCAATTCAATATATTTCATGCATTATTTTTGTTAGATCTTCCAAATTTCATCAGCTAGTTTTATACTTCTCAAAAAATTTTGTATACGTATCACTTAATAAGAAATCTCCTCAAAATAATTCAATATCATCATAATATGTAGCATCTCAATAAGAGGACAATCACATAATTGCTCATTCTCAGATTTTGAAAATGAGTGTATGTAGGGCATAAAGGAATCAGATTCAGAGCTTAAAATCTTTCTTTTTTATTTCTCAAATAAACTCATTCTTCACTTCCCCATTATTAAACCTCCAAATGGAGTAACAAATTTCTTTATCATAACTCTCTTCATATCAAGCTCCATCCATAATCAAAACTGCAGATTCACTAAATCAAGAAGCATAAAAAGCAGAGTAGGCATGAAGTAGGTGATGATCTCTGATTTCGGAATATTGAATTTTCTTATTAATAAATAAACTCTCTAGGGGGAATGGGAAATTCAAGACAAAAATATTCTCTATTTTTTTCAAATCAATATCTTTAATGATTCATCCTAGGGCATCCATAAAAATACTATAGTAGTTCTTTTTTCAAAAGAATGATCCAGCTGGGAAATATTTGATTCTTGTTATCCTCTCAAGAGATACAGCTTTTATCGTATCTCCATATTTAACAACAATACTCCATTTTTCATCTGTCACATTATAGTTCGACGATATAAATAGATCCATAATTAGGAGTGTAATTAATTATAATTAAAAGAATATTATATTTATATAATAAATAACAATTTTAAAGAGTGCTTATTCAAGCTGATCTATATAAGTACCACTATGATCGAAGAAAAAATTATAATTTTCATACACATTTTCACTTTCAGAATAATTATCAGTTAAATTTCAGAAATATCAGTTTTTAATATATTTTCCCAATAGTGATTCCACAAGTATGGGAAATATTTCCCTGTCACTTACAGTAGAATAAATATGCTCATTATCCTCTTTTAAAAATCAATTTATAAATAATTTATTTAATTTTGTTTTTATTTTATCTAAATTTTTATTTCAATAAATATTTATAATTTCTATTTTTTTTACTCTACAAAATATCTTTTCCAGGAAATAAGAAACGGTTTCCAAATATGTATCTATAATAATATATTTATCAAATCATAAAATTCCATTATCAATCTTGTTAAAATAATTATCAAAGTTATACCTATAAAATCATACCTTCCCAAAAATATTTCCAACAGCTCATACTCAGATTCATATAATATTATTTTTCCTAGATTCTATATCAAGTTGTTTATTTTGTGATAAATTATATTTTATTATTATTTTATCCCATTTAGATTTAGTTTCAATAATTAATTCTATTCATTTTTCATCAAAATCATATTTTAATCAATCCTTTTTATGAAAATAATTCAAAGAGACATTATCAACTTTTAAAAAAATTATTTTTTTTATTGTATAATCAATATCTTCAAGTGTTTGATTTTTTAGTCATATCATTAAATCGACATTTATTTTGATTCAATTAATATTAAAATATCTAAAGTAAGAATTATAGAAATTTTCTTTATCAAAAAAACGATTTGACTCAAGAAGTAATTTTTTATTGAAAGTTTGAATTCAAATTGATACCCTACTACAATATTTTTTAATAGTTAATAACTTTTTATTAGATAAAAAACTTATATTTAAATCAATATTAATTAATTTATCTTTTTTATTCAAATCAAAATATTTATTTAATATATTGAAAAATAAAATAAAATTATCATCTGAAAATATATTAGGAGTTCATCATCAAATATTTAATGAATTATAAGTTAATTTTTTATTTCAATTTAGTTTATAATATATTGCTAATTCTTTATCAAGATAATTGATATATTTAAAATGAAAAATATCATCCTGGTTTTGTATCTTAAAACAATAACAATAATTGCATAATGATCTACAAAATGGTATATGAATATAATAATTATTACTTTTGTTATTTTTCAGAGTTTTTTTTACTAAATTTAAAAAATTATTTTCATTAAATTCATCTTCTTTGTAAAAAAATTCTGAAAAAGTAAAAGCAGGATGTTTAGAAATAATTTTATATGCATAAAAAATATTATCTTGGTTTTCATTCATAATTATAAATATTTATCACAATTAAAACATAAATCACAATCCCCTGGACATTTCTGTATATCTTGGAAAAAATTTAATTTTGTTAATTTATCATTATCTACATAATTGATTATCAGTTGATAATCAATTATGCTCATATCTATAATATCAAATAAATTTCAATGATAAAATCAATCAGTATAAGCTTTAAGATATAATTCTATTTTTTCTGTATCTAATCATCTTGTTACTAGTTTAAAATAATCACATATAGGATTATAATAACCTAAATCCTCAGGTCTTATAAATGGAATCCTAAATATAAGTTTCTTGTTTTCTGATAAAAGAGGAGTGCAAGAAAATCTTTCAATTAAATTATATTTTCAGTTTTTTTCATTTTTCAAATTATCTTCTATTCAATGAGCTATAATATTAAAATGTGTATTTCTAAAAGGACAATTTTTTATACATCACTCATTGAGTATAACTTGAATAGGTAATCATGTTTTTTCTTTTATTTTTTTAATTAATTTTAAATCTCTATTAATATCTCTATCAATTGTAATTATATCAATTCAAATCTTTTTCATATATAATGCCTGTTCTACATTTTTTACATAACAATTGACTGAAGAATATATTTTTAAATCTGGAATGGATTTTTTTATAAACCTTACATATAATAAATTAGTTAAAGATATTGAATCTAATCAGAAAATTTTAAGCTTCTTAATATAGTTAATTAATTCTAGCATATGCTCTTTGTCTCAAGTTTTATCATGCTCACATGTAGCATTTAAAGTCAAAATAGTTCATATATTATACTCATTACATATTTTTATTAATTTTTTAATCTGTTCTTCATAATTATTATTTTGAATTATTGATCTTCAAGAAGCAGTTATAAAACTAGGAGCAGCAAAATAAACTGAAGAAATATAATTTTTATATTTTTCTAATAAATCAAAAAAAGATTCTTGTTCATTATATCAAATTGAAAATTTCATATTAACTGAAAGTTTTATAATTAAAATAGAAACAGTTACTACATATTTTTTTATAATTTAAACTATTTTTTTTATGTAAAAACTCTTTTAAAGTATATTGTCCTAATTTTCATAAATATCCAGTTCTATCAATCTCATTTAGAGAACATTGAAAAACATCTCAAAAAGAATCTATATATAAATAATCATATTTCATTACCTCACATATATCTCATTTCTTTCTTGTAATATAATATCAGTCTAAAATATCTTTATTAAAAAATTTAGAATGAATTATTTCTCAGATTTTTCATCACCAATTATGTACCAAAGAAATTCAATAATCTTTTCATAGATTTTTAGCAAATTTTATAAAACCATTAATTTCTCCTAGTGTTAAATTAGATAACATAAATTCAATAGAATAATTTATTTGTAATTTATTACTTTTATTCAAAATACTTATAAAATTATCAAAGAAATCTCATCAAGTTAGATAATTATAAACTTTTTTATTTAATGAAAAAATAGAAAAAGTAAGAGAGACATTATATCCTGCGTTATTTAATTCTTTTATTTTCAAAAGATGTTTATCTTTTATTGATTGTCATTTAGTCATAAAAAATAATTTTATCTTTGGTAATTCTTTAAATAAGTAGTCCATAAAATCATTTATCTCTTTATGTAAGAAAGCATCTCCAAGTCAACAAACCATTATCTCTGTATATGATCATTCTTTGAGTAATAAAACTATTTTCTTAAAATCATCAAAAGATAAAAATCAAAAATTAGATAATTTTTCTCTTGGACAAACTATACAATGCATAGAGCAATAATTAGTAAGCTCTATTTCTAATCACTTAGTTACTGCACTACATTCAAATACATTTTCTTTTTTAGGTTCCATTTTTAATAAT
Organism: Candidatus Altimarinota bacterium; assembly: GCA_041659565.1. Taxonomy (GTDB): domain Bacteria; phylum Patescibacteriota; class Gracilibacteria; order BD1-5; family UBA6164; genus Altimarinus. Next base: position 284,120 of record JBAZXZ010000002.1, read on the forward strand.
TTTATCTATTAGGAAATTATCTTGATAAGTTCATATAACTTTTGGGATTTTAAAAATCAATTCTAACAATTCTTTTTTATCATATTTATTAACCAAATCAAGTATATTATAATTATTTTCTTCCAAAGAAAAAGATTTAGTATTATTTTGTATTTTTTCTCTCAAATCCTCCGAAATAATTTTGTACTGCTTTTGTAACCATAATAATGAATCTATATCTTTATAAAAGGATAAATCTGTATCTAAAATATATTGAATATCTGAAGATAATCAATTAAAATAAGAGAAATATTGTACATTTTTTAAGTGAAAACTATCAACATTTCTTTTAAATTCATACAAAAATATTAAAGATTGTTTATCCCATTTTTTTGTACTAAATACTGGCATAATATTTATTTTATAGAAATTTTTATCTTTTATAAAATCAAAAACTTTTTTTGAGTTATGCATAAAATATGGATCATTTATAAAATTAATTTCTATCAAATCTTCATATCAAGATATATCTACTTTTTCAAATAAATTCAGACAATCAATATTATCAATTGATAAATGTATAGTAAATTTATTTTGTTTAAAAAAATTAAGTTTATCTTTATCTAAAAGTAATCCATTTGTTCCAATAGAATATTTAATTTTATCAAATTGAATATTTTCAACAAAATATTTAATTTTATCAAAAGATAATAATGGTTCTCCACCAAAAAAATTTATATGATAATATTTAACAAAATCTTTATTACTATTTAAAAAAATAATAAATTTATCTAAATCTCTAAATGAAAAAGACTTATTTTTAAAATTTAAATCACAATAAGAACATCTCTTATTACATTGATTATTTATTATAACTTCAAAAAGTATTTTATACATATCTAATAATTAATAATCTTCATCTATTTTTTCCAAATTAGAAAGAAAAAATTTCTTTATATTTACTAAGTTTTTTATCTTATCAAAAGATATTTTTGATTTTAAATCAATATAACCTAATAAAAAAATTGTTAAATTTAAATATAACTTAAAATTATTAACAATAGGTGTTATACTATCATTACTAATTTCAATTATTTGTTTTTTCAATAAATAATTTATCTCATTTTCAAATATTATCATAATATCATCTCAAAAAAATTCCTTAAATTCTATTCTATTTATTCAATAAATTAAATTAAACCATATATATTTTATAGCTTCATCTTTTTTTGTTAATTTTTTATAATTTATATTTAAAATTTTTCAAGAATCCAATCATTTATAATAATCATTCAAACTCATATTATTATATGTAATAATGTTTGAATATAAATGTGTAATAGCTCAATTTCATATTCAAATTAAATTCACGTTTTTCTTTAAATATGATTCTTCTTGAAAATTAAAAGATTTATTATATTTATTATTTATATTTTTATTATAATACTTTTTTATTTTTTGTATAAGATTTTTTTTATCATCATCCAATATATATGTTACATTAGAGCTTTGTATAAAGTAATTTAACGAAATATTATCAACTCAATATTCTATACATTTATTTATATCTTTTATACAACTTTCTATTGTTTGTCATTTTATTCAAATCATTAAATCCACATTAACATAAATTCATTTAATTTGTAAATATTTAATTACAGTTTTATAGTCAAAGTCTTTTATATTGAATCTAGAATTTTGATTTAAAATATCACAGTCAAAAGATTGAATAGCTAAAGTACATCTATTTATTCAATAATCTGCACATAAATTAATTATATTTTCATCTAAATAATAAGGACTAAAATCAATATTAAATTGTTTAACGGTAGATAAATTAAATTTTTCTTCTATTTTTTTAAATAATTTTTCTAAGTTATTTATTCAGATTATATTTGGGGTTCATCATCATATAAAAATAGAATCAATTTTTATTTTTTCTCAAAATAATTTATAATTATAATCAATCTCCTTTATTAAATAATCTATATATTTTAAATAATCATCTTTATACTGATCACCAACATATTTAAAGCAATGACAATAATAACATCCAGTCTTACAAAATGGGATATGAATATATAAATTATTTATTGAATTTTGTATTGATTTATTATAAATTTTAAATAATTCAGACTCATTTACAATATCATTCGCAAAAAACTTACTTGGAAAAAATTGAGTTCCCATATAATCACTAAAAATTATATTTAGCAAATATAATCAGTATTTTTCAATAAATTTATCAAACATATTTTAAATTTTTTAAGTAATATCTATTATCAATTCTAGACATTTTTAACATATTAGAAACTACAAAATCAAAATTATAATTATCTATAAAATACTTATTTCAGATAAAAAGTCATTTTTCTTTATTAAAAATATATTTAATTTCTTTCAATTTATAAATAAAACTAATTTCATAAAAAATATCTTCACTATTATGTGTTTCAATTTCAATTTTTAATTTAGAAAAATCAATTTCCAATCAATGAAAATTATTTAACAAGTGTATATAAGCAACTTTAACTGCCTTTTCATTGTCTAAATCATTTTTATTTATAATAAGTTTTACATTTATTGTATCAATTTTTCAAATATCTATTTTCCTTAAAAAAAATGCAAATAAAGTAAAATACTCTTCTATAAAAAATAAAACATTATTTATATTAGATAACTCAGTAACAATAGCAATATCAAAAGAAACTGGGATTTCTATAATTATAATAGACTTACTGAACTTTTTATATATATCTAATCAAACTTTTCATTGAATATCTGGAGGTAATGCAATAATAATATATTTAAAATTAATATTATAATAATCTAAATATTTCAAAGATACTTGTATTTTATATCTGTTCTCAATACTTTGTTTTGTTTTATTAGTTTTACAAATTCAATAAACATCATAATTATTTTTCAAAAAATAATTAATATATTTTTGTCACTGTCATCAAAGTCAGATTATAAGAACTTTTTGCATACCATATAATTATCTAATAAAACAATTTATATTTAAACTTCATTATACCCCCATTCAGTAAGTAAATCTCTTGATAATAATTTTGATAAATATTTAACATCTCTCTTAAAAAATTTTTTAAGTTGGAGTGTTGTATTAGCATTTATTACATATTCTTTTCTCATAAAATTTTTTTTTCATATTTTTTTATCATCTTTTAAACTATCATCTAATTTTAAAAAATCTAATATTTCCTTACTAAAAGTAATACTATCTTTTTCAAGATCATCATAAACTAAAATTTTTATATTTTCTTTCTTAAAAAATTTTAAATATCTAGTTATTTGTTCCTTATACTTTGGAATATCAGAATAAAACAAACAAGAAGTATATTTTTTATATTCATTATTCATCAATCAAATCTTTCTATTTTTTTCTGATTTCAAAGCAATATCAAAATCTTTAATATTTTCAAATTTCTGCTTTATTAAGTATGAATAGTAAGAGGAAAGTTGACTAACTGGTTCTCTTACTATTATTATAATTTTTGCTTTTTCATTAAATTTAAAAATGTTTTCTGCAGCATTCTTTGAATATAAATAAAATGTTGATCAATCTACTATATATTTTTCATTTTTATATCATTTATATAACATTAAATAACTAATAAGATTACGGATTTTAAAAAATTTCATTTTTTTATCCTCTGAATGAAAATCATTACAAAAGTAATATGGTTCTTTTTCTTCTCAAACAAATATTTCTTTATGATATGATAAATAATTATGAATTGAAGTAGTTCATGTTCTTGGGGCTCAAACTATAAATAAATTTGTTTTCTTTACATACTTTAATAAATATTTAATTTTATCAATACTTATAGTCATTTTTATAAAATTATTAATTACTCTTATTAAATTTACTTATCTAATAAATCTCAATTTTGATTAAAAAATAAATTTAGATTTTTTATATCAAAATCTACTTTTGAAGATTTAATGAATTTTAATAAAAATATATTAAAATGCAATAATGTTTCATAATCATTTTTATTTGATGAAATTATATTACCATTAAGTGATATGATATTTAATTTAGTTAAAAAATTAAATTCAGATTGAAAATCCTTAAAAATATTACTTGAAAAAATTAAATAATACCTATCAATATCTATTCATTTTAATATATTCAAATAAATATATTTGATTTTTTCTATTTTTAAACTAACTAATAATCATTTTTCAAATGGAATTATTCAATCATTTAATGCTTTATAATATTCAGAAAGTTTTGGTTTCCCATATATAATTCATGAAAATAAATTATTAACAGCATTTGAACCTAAAGAAATTGTAGATGATTTTTTTGAAACAAAATAATTTTCTTGTAAATTTTCACTATTATTTTTAAATTTAATTCACAATAAATATTTTTTTACACTATTAAATAATTTTTGATAATCAGCATCAAATTTATATTTTATATTATTACTAATCATCAAATAATGATCTGATATATTATCAACTCATAATTTTATAAAAAAATCTATATCTTTTTTTATACTATCAAAAATCTGTCAATTTAGTCATATCAAAATATCTATATTTATTTTTATTCAATATTTTTTTAATAAATCTATATTACTCTTTAAATCTTCTAAATTATAATAATCCCTATTATTTTTTATAAGTACTTTTTTATCTAATGTTTGAATGGCTATAGTGAGTCTATTTATTCAATTTTTATAAAATAAATCTATTTTATTTTTATTTAGAAAATTTGGATGACAATCAACCATAAATTGATCTAATGAAGATTTATCAAAATACTTATCTATAATTATAAATAACTTATTAAATTGATCTAATGATAATAAATTTGGAGTTCCTCATCATATAAAAATTGTATTTATTTTAATTTTTATATGATTATTTAATCAAATTAATAATATGGCTTCTTTTTCTAGAAAATCTAAATATTTATCAATTTGAGCTTCATTTTTTAACATCATTTTAAAGCAATTACAATAAGAACATATTTTATAACAAAAAGGAATATGTATATATAAATTAACTTTATTATATTCACCATCTATATTAACATTGTCTGAAATAAAAAAATCTATGAAAATATCTTTTATCTTTTCATTATTTATATTATTTTTCCAAAAAAAACTAGATGGAAAAAAACTATATCATCAAGGTTCCTCCAATAATTTTAAAAGTAAATAATTTGATTTATATAAAAAATCATTGTACATAATTTATAATTATTTTATAAAAATTCTTCTGTATATTTCCATATTTTCAAAAATAAATGCATTATTTTTACACATTTTGGAAATATATAATTCTCTATTTCTATTTATATTGCCCAAATTTATCTCTACATAAATTATATTTATAGGTAAATTATCAATTATATATTTTAGTTGCTTTTCATTTAATTCTATAGATATAAGATTTATTTTATAATATTTATTTTTTAATTCTCTTATTTTCTCAATAAAATTAATAAAATCTTCATCAGATATATAATAATTTTCTAAATAAATATAATTAAAATTATAATGTTCTAATATATAAAATATCTTTTTATAATCAGAAATATCAAATAAGAATAAATTGATTCAATTTTTTAAATATTTATTTTTTTCCAAAAAAATTTTTTTATAAGTTTCTTCCTGTTTATCTCTATTAACAAGATAAAAATATTTATTTTCTATTTTTGTAAAATTATTGATTTCAGAATCATCAAACTCTTTTAAATATATAGTTGTATAAATTTTATTTTTATTTTTCTCATAAAAATCTACATCTACAGTTATATTAGAAGATCTTCATAAATCTTCTAATATTTCTTTATAATACTTTTGTTCTTTAGATAAACTAAGTTTAATTATATAAAAATAGTTCTTTTTTTCTTTGAGAATCTTGATTATTTCTTCTATAAAATTTGAACTAAAGTTAATATTTTTAAAATAAATTTCTTTTAATTTAATTGATTTTTTAATTAAATTAAGAATTTTTCGTTCATTAATTTCTCAAATAATATTTCAAGATAAATCTAAAATTCTCAAATCTGAATTATTCTGTAAAGATAAAAAATTGATAAGAAAATTAATTCATTTTTCTCATATGTGATTATTAATCAAACTTAAATATTCTAACTTTACATTATTTTTATCTAAAAAATGAATTAAATATTTAACTCACTTATCTCAAATAATATTATTATCAAAATTAATAAAAGTTAAATTTCAAAATAAATTTTTATTTTTTGATAACTTATACAAAAAAATATCATTTATAGAACAATTTTCAATAAAAATTCTATTTATATCTAGTTGATTTTTAATTAAAAATAAAATTAATAAATCAATATCTTTTATATTAATATTTAAATTATTCAGTCTTAACCAGAATAAATCTTTAAACACCATATCAAATAATATTTTTTTTTCTCTAGAAGGTATTCTACATCTTTCAATAAATAAGTCTGTTATACTTTCTTTATAATTCTCTTTATAAAAAGAATAAATATTGTTAAAACTTGATTTAATTATATAAAAAATATAATTTTTTTTATATAATTGGTTATGAATTGGTAATGATAAATTTATATTATTAAATAAATGATAATATAAATATGATATATCAGATTTTTTTTTTAATTTAATTAATATATTTTTATAATCCAACATAAAATTATTTTATTTCTAAATTTATTACATATTTTCTGAAAATATCTGTAAATAATCAACTGGAAATCAGTTACAAATATTTTTATATTCACAATTTTCACATTTTTTAATATATTCTCAATAAGTATCATCTAAATCAACTCAAATATATCAATAAGCATCATTATTATATTTTTGAGTCCTTATTATATGTTCAAATGACTTTTTACTTACTTCACAAAATGGAAAATTTTCTAAAGTAATATTAATATTTTTTAAATCTAATATCTTATCTAAATAAATATTAAAATCTTTATAAGTAACATATAAATTCTTTTTTTCTTCTGCTGAAAATAAATTAAGTGAATATAACTGTACTAATTGACTTCTTGTAATTGGAAACAAAGATAAAAATTTAAACAATACATATAAATTAGTATAATTATACCTAGTTAAAACAGTATTTGTATCAATAATTATATAAGGATACTTCTTTTTTAATTCTACAAAATTTAATAATGCTTTTTTAACCTTTTCAAAAGATCATGTAGAATTAACTAATAAATCATGTATAGGTCAATATCAATGTATAGAAATTATAAATCAGTTAGCTCAAGCCTTTATATATTTTTCAAAAATACTCAAAGAAGATAAAATAATTCAATTAGTATGAATCCTTATATTATTATATCAAATTTCTTTAGAATAGATTATATATTTTTGTAAATTTAAATCCAATAGTGGATCTCATCAAGAAAAAAATATATTCTTCTTTCACTTTTTATATCAACTATCAATTATTTCAATTACCTCATCATATGAAAGATTCTTATTATTTTTTATTCTTAAGTTTTTTTGAAAACAAAACTTACAATTTAAATTACAATTATATCATAAAAAAATTTCTAATCCTTTAAGATTTTTTATATCTTCTTGCATAAATTCATAATAATATTACCATCTACTTCAATGACTTCCATGTGATGCATGACTTCCATGTGATGCATGACTTCCGTGTGATGCATGACTTCCGTGTGAACCATGACTTCCGTGTGAACCATGACTTCCATGTGATGCATGACTTCCGTGTGATGCATGACTTCCGTGTGAACCATGTGAACCATGACTACAATGTCAAGTTGGAGTAACAATTGCTGATGGAATTCAGCTATAATGTCAATTAACTATTCAGCTAGCATGAGAAACTGTAACTGGACATGAAACAGTATTAATTGCTGTAGTTACTGTAGTTCAATATGTTTGAGGTAATCAAACTCAATATGTACACGATGAAGTAGATGTTCAAGTTGGAGTTCAACTATTATGTCAATTAACTATTGCACTTGAATGTCATACAGATGGAGTACCGCAACTTGCAGTAGCATTAGTAGTTGTTATAGCTGCTTCAACATCAAGTATTCAGCTTAAAAGCAGTGCCCCAACTCATAATCCCATAGCATCCTTTTTACTTATTTTTCCACTTTCCTCTGTAAGAAATCATTTAATTTTCTTTTTGATTTTTGGAAATAGATCTTTATTCATAATAAATTAAATTAACAATAATTTTTAAATATCTAAATTAACTTGCATCACATTGGCTAACTACTCAATCTCAATCTCAACTTAATCACATATTAATCCACTCATTAAATATTTTCTTGTTTTCATCATCCCTTAACTTATCAAATAGATAATCAAGTATAGCATATCATAAGACTTTTTTACTATCTTTTGAAAAATTTGGAATTATACTTCATGTCATCTTGTATGAATGAATAGGACAAACTCATATATAAGGTTTATAAACACTGTCATTATATCAAGGTAATCAATCAAGAGTACTAGCTTGTACCATTATTTTTGTAGTTTCACTATCTATCATAGAGTTATATGCTTCAAATCAAGGGTATTCATCAAATTTTATCTCATTTAAATCTGTCATCATAAAACTATCATCTCCCATTCTTCAAAGCATTCTTCATTCATCACAACTATATACCTTACCATCATAATTATATGCTACTTGTCACACACAAGCACCGCAAGGACTTCTCTCATCAAGATAATTTGGATCAATAGGAGTCAATATCTTATATAAATATATAGCCGACATTTTTTCCCTAAATCTTACTCATTTTTTATTCAACTCCAAAATATATTTCATAGACTTATGGTAAAAATCTATAAATTCTTCCATTGTATATCATAATTTTTTAGCATCTGAAGCAGCAAATCAATATGGATTTAATGCTCTTAAAAATATCCCATCAAGTCATAGTCATACATAAGTGTCAATTGTTTCTTTGTATCTATCTAGAGTTTTTCTTGTAACAGTTAACAATGCTCAAATTCTTTTTTCTATATTATTGTTTTTATATTCTTCATTAATTCTATTTATCCAATATATAACTTTTTCAAAACTATTTCACTCTTTAAAAGTTCTATTAAAATTATGAGTTTCTTCATCTCAATCTAATGAAGTAGATACATCTATATTATGGTTTATTATATAAGCCATTTTTTCATCATCCATCAATGTGAGATTTGATACCAATGCAAAAATTACATTTTTCTTTAAATGATATGCTTTAATTTCAGCATATTCAACTATATATTTAACAATATCCCAATTTAATAATGGTTCTCATCATTGAAATTCTATGATTATATTATTGTTTGATGTATAAAATATAGTATCTACAACTTTTCTAGCAGTTTCTTCTGTCATATCCATATTTTTGGCTTTAACAGGAGCTGCTGCTGCATGACAATATTGACATTTATGATTACATCTAAGGGTAACTACAACTATATGAAGGTTTGGTCAATATGCTAAAAACTCATTTTTTTTTGCATATAGAATTGACATATCATCTTGATAATTATCATCTTTTATAAACTTTTTCTCTAATAATTCTATATACTTATCTCAATGTGTTATTTTTCAAGATATAAATTGTCAGAATTCTTTAACCGTTAAAAAAGAATATTTAGCTACATCGTTAGTAATTAAATAATTTTCATCATCAAATTTTTTAAATCTGAAAAATCAAATTTTATCACTTTTAATTTTTTTTATTTTTTCAAAATCAAGCATAATTTCATTGATTTATTTATTAATTAAATTAATTCATTTTGTAATCATATACAGTAATTCATAAATTCATTTTGAATTTCTTCCAAATCTCATTCTCATTCTATTTTTATACTTGTATCACTGTAAATAATCTTAGCAACATTTTTAAAATCCTCTATTGCTTGTTTTATAATTTCTTCTTTATATATTTCTTTATCTATTTTTAGAATTTGTTCTGACATTTTATAGCATTAAAAATTATTTTTTCTTTTTTTAACAATTTTACTCCCCGAAACTTCTCAATCTTTCTTAAATTTTTCTTTTGCATCTTTTACAGCATCTATATCAATATTTATTGTAGGTTTGATATTTTCAAGTTCCATACTTTCTTCTTCTATCTCTTTTAAAATTCTTGCTATTTCTTCTTCATCTATTTTCAAATCTGGATCATTTTCTATTTCTCTTAATATTTCATCTATATCTTTATCAAAATCTATTTGATTTTCACAACCACAATCATCAGTATTTATTTCTATAAAATCTTGTGATTCTAAACTATTTGCAATTGCTGCTCCTACTATTTTTTCTCTTATATCTTTATTATCGTGTTCTAATTTATCTCTTAAATAAACAGATAAAAGTTCATCTGAAAAATCTCATATAATACTTTCAGGAGATTCTTTAATTCAATTTTTAGCTGTAAATTGTAAAATTATATTATTATTTTTATCAATTTTAAAGAAAAAATATCATTTATCTAAAAAATTATATGCAGCTTTCATTACAATCTCTTTTGAGAAAATCTTACTATCAATTAAAAGCTCAAATTTATTTCATTGAACAATTTCATTTAAAAATTTTTCCATTAAGTCCTAATTAAAAATTAATCTAGATTTATTATATTTTTTATGTAAAAAAATCAACTTTTTTATTCTGTATTTAAAAATCTAGCTTGACTATTTTCCTCATATCACTTTTTAACTCTCATATAAATTCTTTTTTCTCTCAATAAAGTTCAATTACTAATTTTCTAGAATGTAATGCTTGTCTTTCTAATCAATATTTATTTAATACTTCTTTATTTATATCTTTATTTCCATAAACTTTGTCTCAAATTATTGGGAAACCTATACTTGATAAATGAACTCTTATCTGGTGGGTTCTTCAAGTTTCAATTTTTATTTCCAAAACTGTGTATTTATTATCTATATATTGAAGTACTTTTCAATAAGAAATTGCAAGTTTTGGATTTATTGGATTTTTTACTGTCATTTTTATTTTATCAGTTGGATGCCTACCTATAAAGCTTTCAATTTTAAAATTTTTGTCTTTTACTATTCAATTAACTATAGCTATATAATATTTATCTATTTCTCTTTTTTGTATTATATTTTGTAAATATTTCATCATACTATCATTTTTTGCTACCATAATTAGACCTGAAGTATCCTTATCTAACCTATGAACTATTCAAGGTCTTTCTTGTCAATTTATTGTTGCCAAATTTTTTGTATGATAAAGTAATGCATTTACCAAAGTTCATATTTTACCATTTTCACCTGGAACTGGATGAGTATTTATTCAAGCATCTTTATTAACAATAATCAGATTTTCATCTTCATAAACTATATCTAAATTTATATTTTCTGCTTCTATTTTTGATTTTTCTATAATTATATCTATAGATACTTCATCTTGATTTTTTATCTTTATATTTTTTTTAATCTCATTTCAATTAATTTTAACATGTCATCTATCTATGATTTTTTGTATAAAACTTCTAGAAAAATCAGTAAAAAGAGTTGATAGATACATATCAACTCTAATCGTTTTTTCAGATAATACACAGAAATTATATTTCATACTTTCCTTCTTTATTCTATTACAATCCAAATTGACTTTTTAAATCATCAATTTGTTTTTTATCTTGTTCTTTTTTCTTTGTATCTTCTTGTTCCATAGTATACAAATCTCCTAATTGTACCCACTCTTTTTGTTGTTTAACCAATAATTTTTTTATATCATCTGGATGTTCTTTTGATAATTCTCTAAATTTTTCTCTTTCCTCAACAAATACTTTTTTTAGCTCATCAAATTGAAATTGTGAAAGTGTAGGTGCTGCATCAATTACTCTTTTCTTTTCCATAGTATTTAAAGAAAGACTATGTTTTAGTAAATCCAAAAATTCTTTTTCATCTACACTTACTACATCTAAATGTAATTTTATAAGCTCCAAAACCAATTTATCAACTTCATTTACAGTTACTGCTGTACTATTTTCTGACATATAAAAAATATAAAAAATAAATTATTTTTGTATTTCAAGATTAGTATACATATTTTTTATAAATTTCAATTTTTTTTATCAAAATAATTCAATTTAATTTTGAAAAAAAATTTTTTTTCATATAATTACGAACAATTAATAAATTATTTGGGAAATATTCAAAAATTATTAATTTTAAATGCTAATTAATGCC
>JBAZXZ010000003.1:0-243716 GCA_041659565.1 Candidatus Altimarinota bacterium
GTTGGGTTTGTTGGTAGTGTTGGGTTTGTTGGAAGCGTTGGGTTTGTTGGAAGCGTTGGGTTTGTTGGAAGCGTTGGGTTTGTTGGAAGCGTTGGTTTTGTTGGAAGCGTTGGTTTTGTTGGAAGCGTTGGTTTTGTTGGAAGCGTTGGTTTTGTTGGAAGCGTTGGGTTTTCTTCTTTTTTCTTTACTTCTCATACAACTGTAATTCATCCCTTTAAAACATCATTTTCAGCTGCATAAACCTGACTATTTGAACTAATAGTAATTTCAACATCTCAAGATTTTCATCATTTTAATTTCAAATTTCTTATAGCAAAAGCATCATTGAAACAATCTCACCATTTAAACATAACTGTATCGAAAGTTAAAGTTTCTCAATTTGGTCAATTTCATCATTTTAACATTTTTACTAAATCATATACATTTACTTTAATATTTCATGCTAGATTAGTTAAAAATGTTTTAGGTAAACTATCTATCATTTTTTCTTTTAATTTTGCATCTTCTATAATTTCAAAAGCATCTTTTCCTTTTTCTGGTGTAGCTACTTCTATAGATCAAACCATAGGAGTAACTCAAAGTGATGACACTACAAAACTTGCCATATTATTAACTGATTGAGTTTCAAACTCTGTTTGCTTGTCAAATTTATTAAGCAAAAATTCTTTAGCATTTTTGATACTTGATATATCTCACCCAATCCATGATTGAATTTGATTATTAGACTTTTCTGCTCTACTTTTATCTTTTCATCACAAACTTTTGATTTCAAAATCTTTCATATTCATTTTTTTCATCAATTTTTGTGTTTCTTTATTTCATATATCAATTCATTCTTTTTGCATTATATTTTTACTTACCATAAATCTACCAAAAACTCTTTCAAGTATAAGCATTTTTTCATTATCTGTTAATTGTTCTTTTCATAAATTAATTCAAACCTTTTTATTATATTTTTCAAAATCAGTCCATACTGTATTATCAAATTCTCAGTTTACAAGCATTTTTTGTATAGAAGCTTGTAATTTTTCATCTTTATTTTTGTTATTAATTTTTTCTTTAACTTGGTTAATTATTCAATCTAAACCTAATAGTGTTTCATTATTAAAATTAACTTCTGAATTTGATTTTTGATCTGGTAAACTTCAAGTAATTGGTTCAAATTTATTAACTGGAACAAATAATCATTTACTATCAGTTTTTCATTCACCTATAACTACAGTTTTCACAATTCTTTCTTTTGTAGTATACTCATTGATATTTACTTTTTCATTTGTGTAAAAATAAATTTTTTCATCTTTCTTTTCTGCTTGTACTTTTCAATCAACTGTTGATATATTGTAAGTATCTGGAACAGAATAAACTTTTTTACCTTCATAATTTTCATTTTCTAATCATATTCAACTAAATTTCATATCAGTATTATCTAATTTTTTTCCAGTATTTCCTCTTTCTTGTTCATTTCTATGATCTACTTTATTCCATTTTTGAGATATTTTCTCTCATGTAATTGTAAGATATGGAATAGGTAAAAATCATGATACTAAAGCTACTCATCATCAAATGCTAGTAAGTTTTGTTCACTCAGCATTTTTATATAATGTATTTTCATAATAATTTAAATATCCATTCATCATTTCATTAAGTGCTTTATCAGCATATTGTTTATTATTTTTAAACATTTCATATGCTTGTTTTAATTCATTGTATACTTTTTCATCACCCGCTCTATCTTCTGATTTTTTAGCATATTCACTACTATTAAAGTCTTTTAAATCTTTTAAATCTGTTTTAATTATTTCTAGATTTTTTTTCATTCATTCTACTGCATTTTTTATACCCTTTTGAGTTTCTGCATCTACTTTTGCAACTGAAAGTCATAATGCTCCTCAAACTGTAGAAATTCAAGCATAAACTGACGGTTCATAAGTTCATTTTATTTCTTCAGAAAATAAACTATTTACTTCCTTATCTCACTCTAAAGTATATGACCCCATTACTCAAGCTCAAACAGGAGAAACTGCTCATCATACATTTAATCATCATTTTTTATATGAAGCTCACAAAACAGGGATAATTAAATTAGCTAGAGATGCTGAAAGCTTGATTCAAGTATCTTTTAATTTGTCTTCAAATAAATTTTTTGAAAGAGCAAATCAAGGAATTCCACTAGCTATTCATGCCTGTAAACTATCTATATATGCGTTTGTAAATTTAGAGATATCAAAATTTGCTCAAATTCACTCAACTGATCAAAGTGCAATTCAAATAGCAGTCAACTTAATATCATCTTTTATTGTTTTTATTTGTTCTGCATTAACTCATTTTAAAGTTGAAAGTTTTTTATTTAATTTTTCACTTTGATCTATTTCTCTTCAAATTAAATCTGATGTCTTAGCTTCATTTTCGTACATAGAATTTAAAGCTTTATTTACTCAATTTTTTATAACTAATTCTCATGGTTTAACTCTTCTTTCTATCATACTTCAAAGTGCTCTTTGAAATCTTTCTCTAGCACCATAAAGATTTGTAGACATTTCTCTAGAAAAAGTAGCCATATCTGTAAATCATAAATTTTTCATAAATACATCAATTCATTCACTCGTTAATCATTTTGTTGCTATATAATAAGCTTGAGCTTCTCATACATTGAAATTATCTTTTGTTTCTAACGTTCAATTTTTATCAAAATCTAATAATAAAGCTAATTTTTGTTCTGATTTTAATGTTGATACTTTATTTTGAGTTTCCAAATAATCTTTTATTGTAACATAAACAGCCATAGCTTCTGGAGATTCAAAAAAATTATCAAATTTATATCCAAGCTCTTTACTTAATTTATTTGTTACTCATGAATTATTATTAGGAGTCAGTGTATCTATTTCACCTTTTTCATTTTTAGGCATTAATTTAGTTAAATCATTGTAAACTTTTTGTAAGTCACTTCTTTTTAAAATATTTCATAATGATGCTTTTGAATTTGCTCAAAGTGATTCTATATATTCTGCTCTTGATTTATCTTTTCAAGCAAATGTAGAATTAAATTTTTGAATTTCTTCTTTCGTTTGTGTTATTATATATTGTTCTTTTATTTCTTTTTTAGCAGATACATCAGCTATAGTATTTATTTTTTTTGGTTCATCATCACGTTCTAAACCATCTAACCCGTTTTCAAAATTACCCATATTTTTATAATTAAAATATAAATTTGTTTTTATTTTTGTTATTTACTCTACTATAATATCATATTAAAAAATATTAGTCTACAATTTTAGCTTGACAATTACTATAATATATTTTATATATTATTTTTAAAACAAAAAAACTACCTTGTTAACAAGGTAGTTTTTGAATATTTAATAATTAAATATTAATTAGTTTTTCTTTTTAATCCAAATAATCCAAGACCTAGAAGTAATGCAATAAGCACTAGAAGTATATGTTCTGGTCCAGTTTGAGGAAGTTTTTTAACTGGTGCATTTTCTACAACGATAGGAGCAGGTGTATTACTTGGAACTCAAGATTTGAAAAGTACACATTCTCTATGTTCGATTTGATCAATAGCAACTTCATTATTTATTATATCATGAGACATAACAGAAAATAAAAGTAAACCTATATTTTGTCATCTTGCTACAGTATTTTTATCTAATTTATATGCATATCAAGTTTTTGATTCAATCCAACTAACTTGCCCTGAAGGAGCTATAACATAAGCTTCTTGTCCAGAAGAAAATATAGTTTCAAAATCTTTTGTATATTGCCAAAAATTATCAGCAGAAGGAGTTTGAGACCAAGTAACTTTATCTCATCCTAAATTAATCATTGAAGGCATTGATTGCTCTTCTTTATATAAAAGTTTAGGATTAGTTGTCTTATTTATAAATATATCATTTATAAACCCAAAAGCTTCTCCTTGTCCTTTTTCTCATCCATTAAAACATTGGTTACAAGTATTTTGTGCAAATACTGGATCACTACTACATTCTACTTCAGTATATGCAGCTCCAACTGATTGAAGAGTTAATCAAAATATAATTGCTCCAGTTAATAATAATTTGTTAGTTTTCATAAAAAAATTAATTAATAATAAATTACTTTGTCATATTAACACCAAACCCTTTTATAGTCAAAATTTTATACTATTTTTTACTATATTTTAGCTTTACTTTTTCACTATTTTATTCACTATTAATTGTTGGAAAATTGTAAATATAGTAGATATCCCCCAATATATTCAAACTCAAGCCAATAATGAATATGTAAAAACTCAAACCATAGCAGGTAATCAATAAAGCATAAACTTATTTAATAAATCAGGATCCGGCATAAAACTATTATATTTTGAAGCATCTTTTTTCTTTTCTAAAACAACTCATTTAGCATTTGCTTTATTATTTGCTAGAGATAATTTAACTTGTATAAATTGAATCACTGCAATAAATATACCTAAAGATATTCAGGTAACTCATCAAACACCTAACAAATCCATACCAAAAAAATTATGCCCTATACTATCTAGATTAAAACTTCATATTTTATCATAAATATAATATACATTTGAATAATCTTTTATATTTATAAATATACGGTAAATAACTAAAAGTATAGGCATTTGAATAATAAGTAATCCACAAGATCAAAATGGATTTACACTTTCTTCTTTATATAATTTCATCATTTCTGCACCAAGCATCTGTGAATTTCATTTATGTTTTGTTTGGATTTCTTTGATTTTAGGTTGTATTGCTTGAAGTTTTCTTTGAGAAAGCATCATCTTATGTTGTGGATACAATAAAGCTAATCTTATAATAATAGTTATAGTTATAATTGCCCATCATAGTGAATTATTAAAAAGAATGATGAAAAATATCGTTAAATTATACAAAGGAGCATAAACCAATCATACAAAAGTTTTTGAAATAATTCATTTATTTTTTATTTCTGTTTGAGTTATATATTCTTTTTTATCTAATTTTATAAGATAATTATAAGTTCATTCTTTTAAAAATTTATCATAATATTTATTGTAAGCTACAGTTTCTTTTGTATTTGGTTTTATTTCCAAGTCTTTACAAAATTCTTTTGGAAAAACCAATTTTTCTCAAGAGTAATTTATAGCTATATCATTACAAGTATTTAATTTAACTGATTTCGCAGTATTGTTTGTTATAAGTAAACTAGGTGAAGCTGGAATAGTATAAGATGTATTTGATAATTTAAACTCCAAAACTCATGTTGTTGTATTTCCTTTATCCTTAAAAAATACATTTACTACTAAAATAGTAAGTAAAAAAATTATCAGAAAATTTAAAATTTTGTCTTTCATAGTTTATTAGTTAATAATTAGTTGTTTTCTTTATCATTTTATATTCATCATTTTCTTCAATAAAAATTTCACATCATTATCAAATCAATTTATACTCTCTAAATTATTTTTTTCAAGTTTAGTTTGTTTTTTTAATACAAAAACTAAGTCATGGTAAGTTTGTGGGTTTTGTCATTTTCACATTTCAACATTTACCATATCATAAAATCTCCTTCTGAAAAAATTTCTTTTTACACTAGAATCTACATTTTTTCATGAAATTATAATTGCAAATCTATTATGTTTCAAATTATTTTTAGTATAATTCAAAACTAATCAATATGAAAAAAAAGGTTTTCAATATTTCAAAACCTTTTTTACTTCATTTTCTTTCAATCTATAATCTTTAGAAATCATAAAAGCACTAAATATTATTTTATGTAATTTCCTTTACCATCAAATCTAGCTTTTCTAGGACTTCCTCAAGCTATAATATGCATTTTAGCTTTTCAATTAACTTCTTGAAATCTCTTTGGATAAGATACTGTTAATTCGTATCTTCATTTTCTTCTTCTATTTCTCAAAACTTTTCAACCATCTATAGTTCTTTGTAAAAAACCATGAACTCTAAGTCTTTTTCTTTTTTTAAATTTTCCTAACATAATACTGTAATTAACAATTAATAGTTATACCGCCCCTTGGTACAGAACAATTAATAATCTAAACTGAAAAATCAGATTTAATATAATTATTAAATTCAGGGCAAATTTTATATATATTTAACAAAAAGTCAAAATAAAAATTTTATTTTAGTGAAATTATATTTTTCTTCTTAAAAAAGCAGGAACAGAATCTATTTCTTCTTGCATTTGATTTTTTACTGTAGAAGGTGTAGATGGTGTGTTATATGTATTTGTTTGAGTCATAGGTCTAGCCTCATTTATAGGTTTTCTGCCAAAACTTCAACTTCTAAGTAATTCTCATTTTTTCTCTAAGAATTTTTTATTTGTTTCTTCATTAAATCAAGTAGCTACAACAGTTATTTTGATTTGTCCATCATAATCAGGAACTATACTTGTACCAAATATTATATTTGCATCTGGATCTACTGATTCAGTAATAATTTTAGCTGCTTCATCAACCTCAAACATTGATAAATCATTTCATCAAGTTATATTTAGAAGTAATCATTTTGCTCAAGCTATAGATAAATCAAGAAGTGGACTATCCATTGCAGCTCTTGCAGCTTCTACTGCTCTATTTTCTCCAGATCCATAACCTATTCACATCAAAGCAGATCATGCATTTCTCATAACTGATTTTATATCTGCAAAATCAAGATTAATTATTCAAGGATTAGTTATTAAATCAGAAATTCATTGAACTCATTGACTAAGTACTTCATCAACAATTGAAAAAGCATCAAGCATAGGAGTTTTTTTATCTATTATAGAAAGGATTCTATCATTTGGAATAGTTATAAGGGTATCTACTTTTTCTTTCAATTCTTCAAATCAATCAATTGCTTTTGCAGCTCTATTTTGTCATTCAAAAGAAAATGGTTTAGTAACAACTCATACAGTCAATGCTCATAATTCTTTTGCAATTTCAGCAATAACTGGAGCAGCTCAAGTTCAAGTTCCTCAACCAAGACCACAAGTTATAAATACCATATGTGCTCATTCAAGCATCGCCCTAATTTCATCTCTTGATTCTTCTGCTGCCTTTTTACCTATTTGAGGATCAGCTCAAGCTCATAATCATAAAGTCACCATTTTCCCAAGATTCAATTTTTGATTTGCATAAGATGAAAATAATGCTTGTGAATCAGTATTCATAGCAATAAATTCTACTCTTTCAAAACCTCATTGAATCATTCTATTTACAGTATTTGTTCACCCTCCACCTACTCAAACTACAATTATTTTTGCAATTGGTGAAATTGATTTAGAAATCAAAATTTCTTCTGGTCAGTTATGTTCTATTTTACTTCAATTATTCATAAGTAAATTTTTTAATCTATCTTCTCTTTTTATCATATTATATGTTATTAAAAATTAAATGTTTATTATTAATAGCTGAAATTTTACAGCTCAGTTTTTTATTTTTATTCTTTTTTTTAAATCTTTTTTTCTTTCTTCTTTAGTCTTTATTCTTTTATCTAATTTATTAAGGTATTATTTTCTTAAATATCTTCATTACAGAATGAAACATTCAAGAAAAATTTATAGAAATCCTTGAAGGTCAAGCAGAATATTTATTTGCTAAAATCAAAGTTCCTATAACAGAAGCAAAAACTGGATCACTTATAGTAGTATCTGTTACACTATTTTTTTCTACTGGAACTCATATAAAAGCAGGTAATCTCAAAACCTCTTTTGTTAATTCAATCAATCATCTTGCTTTAACTCATCATCCCACAAGTATTGCTCACTCTGGTAACAATCAATCTTTTCAAGCTTTTCTTAATTCTTCTCTTACAAAATATAATATCTCTTCATATCTTGCTGTAGCAATTTGTGATAAATAAATTTTAGAAACTTTTCAATCTTCATTTTGATTAAATCTATATAAATCGACTTCTTCATCAGAAACTGATTGTTTTTTATCTAAAGCCAACTCCATATATTCTATTTTCATTTTTTCAGCAGTATCAATTGATGTTCTAACTCATAAAGCTATATCATTTGTAACATTTGTTGATCAAAATGGAATTACAGAAGCATATTTTAAAACTCATTCTTCGTAAACAGTAACTCAAGTTGTTGATGATCATATATCAATACAAACAACTCATAGTTCTTTTTGTCTTTTTGTTAAAACTCATTCAGCAGAAGCTATGATATTTGGATAAATATCAAAAATCTCAATTCCAACATCAGCTATTGCTTTTTTCATATTATTTAACATATTTACATTTATAGAAAATATATTAGCAACAACTTCTAATTTTCTAGCTGACATTCATATAGGATTTTTTACTCAAGCTTCTAAATCAACTACAAAGTATTCAGGAAGTACTTTTAAAATCTCTCTATTAGGTAATTCTACTCAATTTTTTGCCATTTCCATAGCTCTATCTAAATCATCATGTGTGATTTCACTTCAAGCAATAGCTATAACTCATTTACTTTTAATAACTTCAAAAGAAGAAGAATTAAAAGAAATATAAACTCAAGATACTTGTTCTCAAGCCATTCTCTCAGCTTCCTCAAGAGATTTATCTAGATTATTTTTAAATTCTTCCATATCTAGAATATTTCATTTTTTTATGGCATTAGATGCAGAAATTCAAACTCATAGAACATGGAAATCATTTGCATTCTCAGTATCAAATCTTCAGATAACTGTTTTAATATTAGCACTTCAAATATCTATTGATGTAATTGTTCATTCGTAACTCATAATTTTAATTAGTAATTAAAAATTAATAATTCTTGGTTTTTATAACTTTATATATATATTACAATATTAGTTTTATGTTATATTTTTTTATACAACTATTTTGCCTTAAAATAAGGAAAAGTTATATCTATACCATTAATTTAACTTGGTAAATTATATTGACTTGTTTTCTTTTTTCAAAAGTACTTTTAAAGTTGTGTTAAAAAACCTTTAGAAACACAGTATATCACTACATTTAATTTTTAGAAAATTAAAAGAATAAAAATTTTGATTAAATTTAATTTTTTATATAATAAAGAATAATAAAGTTAATTGTCATACTCGTGCTTGACACGAGTATCCAGTGAACTAAATATTGCTTGTACACTAGATTATCGGGTCAAGCCCGATAATGACAGGATGATAATTTTCTATTTATTTAGTTATTCCTTAAATTTTTATTAGCTTACTCTCTAAATCCTTATATTATGAAAATTGAAAATCTAACATTAGCTTTTTCTAATAAAACTGTAGTAAAAAATGTAAACATAGAAATAAATCCTAGTGAATTTATATTTTTAATATGACTTAGTTGATCAGGAAAAACAAGTATAATTAGATCTATTATATGAGATTTCAAACCAGTTTCATGAGATATAATCTTGGACAATTGAGAACCCTTATACAAAAACCTAAATGATAAACTTCTTTCTGCTTACAGAAGAAATATATGAGTTATATTTCAAGATTATAAATTGATGGAATCAAAAAGTGTCTATGAAAATGTGGCTTTTGCAATGGAGGTTTGCTGATATAATGACAAATACATACAAAAAAAAGTTCCAG
This sequence comes from Candidatus Altimarinota bacterium, assembly GCA_041659565.1. Taxonomy (GTDB): domain Bacteria; phylum Patescibacteriota; class Gracilibacteria; order BD1-5; family UBA6164; genus Altimarinus. The sequence goes on from JBAZXZ010000003.1 coordinate 9,539, forward strand.
AAACTCTAGAACAAGTAAAAATATTATCAAAAAAAGATAAGTTTGTATCTGAATTATCATGAGGAGAAAAACAAAGAGTTTCTATAGCTCGTGCATTAGTTCACAATCCAAGTATAATCATATGAGATGAACCAACTTGAAATCTAGATCCAATCACAGCTATGGATGTAATGAATATATTTGTAGATTTAAATAAAGAATGAAAAACTATAATTATAGCAACTCATGACAAAAACATAGTAGACAAACTCAAAAAAAGAGTAGTAGTTTTCAAAGATAAAGAAATGGTTTCAGATAAGAAAAATGGGATTTATGAATTGTAATTAATCCTTATTCACCAAATACTGTAATCTCTTATAATGAGTTTTTATAACAAATGAAGTATCTCTTATTTTTGAATCTATATAAGGATCTTTAGATCAGTTTTCTTTGAAACTATATAATTCAAATAATCTATTTACATTATAAATAAAACTTCAATATGCTTTTATAACATCAAATCAAGTGTAATAATCAAACTCTCCTGCTTCTATTTTTCATAAGATTTCTTTTTTTACCACATTGTTTACTGTTTTCATATAATTATACATATTGTTGTATTTTGTAGTTTTTAAATTTACATACTTTATAGATATAGCATCTAAATCTGTTTTTTGTATACCATATTCTAAATCAAGCATATCAGAAATTTCTCATTCTGATGCATTTACAAAATTAGCTATTGAAAAAATCGAAACAAAGATTATAATGAGACTTACAACTTTTTTCATAATTTATATTTTAAAAAGTAAATTAATTACCTTATACTTATTTTTTAATTATTGTCAAGTAAAATGAATAAAAATTATTATGAAACTCTTTGAGTTACAAAAACAGCAAGTGAAGATGAGATAAAAAAAGCTTTTAGGAAACTTGCAATGAAATATCACCCAGATAGAAACAAATGAGATAAAGCTACTGAAAGCAAATTTAAAGAAATAAATGAAGCATACAGTGTACTTTCTGATAAAGAAAAGAAAAAACAGTATGATACTTTTTGATCAGATTTTTCTTGATTTAATGGTGCATCTTGAAATCCATTTGCATGATGATGAAATCGCTCTTATACTACTGCTGATTTTTCATGATTTGAAGATATATTTTGATGATTTGCATGAACTAATTCTAGAGGTAAAAAATCAAGTTCTTTTGATTTTTCAGATATATTTTGATGATTTAATTCTAGTAATCAAAGACAACCAGATGATTATTCTTCAAATTATCAAAAACAACCTCCAAAAGAAGAAGAATCTCTTGATGTAGAAAAAACCTATGAAGTACCTATTTTTGACTTAATTTTAGGTTGTAGTATAGAAGTAGAATGAACAAACAAGAAAAAAGTAAAATTAAAAATCCCAGCAAATACAAAGCCTTGAATTAAATTTAGAGTCAAAGATTTAGGAGTTGTAAAAAATTGAAAAATATGAAATCTAATTGTGAAAGTAGAAGCAAGAATGCCAAAACATATATCAGATGTTGATAAAAGCTTACTTGAAAGAATAAGAGAAAATATAGGGTATTAATTTATTCTCCTCAACTTTTCTTTTATTACCTCATCAAATCAATTTAATTTAAAAATCTCTTTTAATTTATTACTATTTATAAACTTCAATACTTTTTGAACTAATTCATCTTCATGCATCAAATTTAATTCTCAAAGTAGATTAATTACTTTTAATCTGGATAAAATCAATTTAATCTCATCTATATTATTTGTATCATTTATTTCTTCTATTATTTCAAATACATCTTTAAATACTATTCATTCTGGCAATTTATTATAAACTAATCAAATTATTGTTAGGTATTCATTTATAGTGGCAAAATCTTTGTTTTCACAATTAAACTCTTTTTTTATTTTTATATTTTTGATTTTGTGAATGTCTCTTTGCTCTTTTGTTTCTATTTCACAATTTATTATATATCATAAATCCAGAGATTTCTCTTTTTTATGCTCTTTTTTTTGTGCTTTTATTCTACCATAATCAAAAGTAAAGATATCATATATAAAATCCTTGTCTTTTACTTTAGATATTTTTAAAATTATTGCTTTTGTCTTAAAAATAGCCATAAATAATATTTAAGTACTAATAATTAAAATGATATTTTTTTATTTTCATTTAGCAAATATTTTTCATATAATCGTTTAAACAAAAGCTCTTTATGTGTATAGAAATATTCAATAATTTATATATAAAATACTTTTATTAAAAAGTCCAAGCAAAAGTATACAAAAAATTGGATTTTTTTAATACTTTTCTATACAATACTCTAGCTTTAATTTTAAAAGCTTATATTTTAATTTATAACTTTATATTTAATATGATAAATATTAAGAAACAATGATTTACATTGGTGGAATTGATAGTTGTTATCACAATCCTTGCTATCCTTTGAAGTATAGCTTTTATATCTTTACAAGGTTATAGTTCAGATGCTAGAAACTCTAAAAGAACTAGTGATTTAAGTTCTATACAAAGTTCTCTAACTGTAAAACAAACTTCTGGTACTGATTTAACTGCATTTGTAGCTAATACAACTACTGCTAATACACTTACTAGTCTTTCTATAGGTTGACAAACTCCAACAGGAAAATATTTTGCTTGAGCTATTAATTACAATGCGTTAGGAATGAAATGATCTGATTTCCAAGATCCTCAATCTAATGCTAATTATGTAGCATGAGTTACTAGTTTAATTGGTTGAGCATACCAAATAGCTGCATCTATGGAACAATCTGGATGAGCAAGAGTTGCTAGAGTTGTTTGAAACTATAATCCTAGAACTTCTCCTGCAGCTGTTAATGTTCTTACTTGATCTACTTCTGTTACATTATCTGCATCTACAGATATAAATAAATTTAAACCTCAAGATGTTGTATCTCTTAATGGAGGATGAGCTTCAACTTGAACTGTAAGTAGAGTTTCTGCTGATGGTATGACTCTAACTTTATCTACATGATCTACTACTGCTACTACTGTAACTCTTTTTGCTCCTGAAACTGCTGGACTTATAGGTAGTGGTTCTTCTGCTAATGTTGTTGAAGATAACTGAAGTACTTACCTTCCTTACTAATCTTTAGTAAATTAGACACACAAAAAAAGAACTTTCCGATGGAAAGTTCTTTTTTTGTGTGTCGTTGGATTGAGTTTAAAAAAATCAATGTGTTTATTAATAAATAGAAAAACTAATATTCATATAAATTTGCAAATTATAGAAAAAAACTATAATGAATAATAATATAATTTTTAATTTCAAATATATGAGTGTTGTAATAAACGATGTAGATATATGAAAAAAACAAGTAAATTTTTGAGAATTTATGTATCTTGTTTTAAACAAATATGACCAAATAGAAGATAATCTCTTTGTAGAAATCTTAAAAGATTCAGACTCAAATGATGTTGTGTGAAAAGATTTTTTTGATAGTTATTTAAGTAATAAAACTTTTAAGATTCCAAAAATATCTTTTCAGTAATTCAAGCTTGTTTGATAATTGATTTCAAAGTAGGAATAGGAATATCTTTTGATCCATGAAAAGGGATTACAACTATATTACTATCTTTTCTCATAATTATATGACTTCATGTTTGTCTTTTTATTTCAAATCAGAGATTACCCATTATTTTAACCACATTCTTTGCCTTTTCTGGTTTAAGCATATTCTACAAATTTATTTTTATTATTATAATTCATCTCTTTTAATTCTTGAAAATATAATTCTAATCATTTTTTTAAATTATTTTCTGCCTCCTCTAAGGTATCTCAAAAATCAGATATATTAAATTCTGGGATTTCTGCAATATATTGATTTGTTGTTATATCATAACTATATTTTATATGAAAATTTAACATATTATTTAAAAATAAATATTAATAACTACAATAGTATAAACACTTTTTACAAAAACAAAAATTTTTTACTAATTATTTTTAAAGCTCCACTTTTTCCTTATACTCTTTCATAAATCTCTTTTCAAAATCTTTTTTTGTGAAAGTATGATTTTGAGTACCATACTTTTCTATACAATAACTCGCTGTTAGACATCATAATTTTGCTGAGACCTCCCAAGTATAGGAATTGTGTAATCAAGTTATTAATCAAGCTCTAAATGCATCTCAGGCTCAAGTTGGGTCAGCTACATTTATATTTTTTATAGCATTTATATTTTGCTCTTTTTTCTTGTCTATTATTTTTACTCCATCTTTTCACAATGTAACTATTATTTTATCTATTTTTTCTAACAATTTCTTTTCATCATATCAAGTTTTATCTGTAAATAAACTATATTCATAATCATTCAGAATTAGATAATTACTATAATTTAAACTTTCAATCAACTCTTCTTTTGTAAAACTAGTTATCATCTGTCCTGGATCAAAGAATGTTTTTATTTTTAATTCATAACTTTGTTTTAAATGTTTCATCATAACTATTTTGTCATTTGGTGAAACAATACTATAAGATATATCTATTGCTGGTACATTTTGAGTATTTTCGGCACTTAAAGCCCCAGGATAAAATGCATTGATTTGATTATTGTCTTTGTCATTGATTATATAACAAGAAGCAGTTTGCATATCTTTGATTTTATACAAGTTAGAATAATCAATTAACTTACTTTTTTCTTTAAAATCATCTCAGACTACTCAAAGCAGTATAGATTTTTCTCATAAAAGTCACATATTGTAAGCTATATTGTGTCCTGTTCATCATTTTTGTTTTGTAAGACTAGGTGTGAAAAAACTCACATTGAGCATATGTATCTTATCAGGTAATATATGATTTTTGAAACTATCTCAAAAATCCATTATATAATCATAAGCCATAGAACCAGAAACTAGTATTTTCATAATATTTTATTTATTAAACTAAAAATATGTGAAATAATAAACAAAAATATGTTTTATCAAAAAGATTTTGTTTACTTTATTTTGCTTTTTTTAGATTTGATTTATACTTAATTAAATATTGAGAATTGATAGGACACTCCCCCTATTCGCTTCGCTCATTTTCCCCCTCGTTTGAGGGGGATTAAGGGGGAGTTTTAAAAAATAATTATTCCCCTTATGAAAATCGCCATACTTCACGAAATGCTTATAAAACTTGGTTGAGCTGAAAAAGTTGTAGAAAAAATAGTTTCTATCTTTCCAGAAGCTCCAATTTTTACTTTGATTTATGATGAAGAAAAAGTATGAAAAATATTTCCAAAAGATAAAGTAAAAGTAGCTTCATCTACTCAAAGAATTTATAACCTGACAAAAAATCAAAGATTTTGTCTTCCTTTTATGCCTAGAGCTGTTGAAAGTTTTGATTTTTCAGATTATGATGTGGTTATCTGTTCTTCATCAGGTTTTGCTCACGGAGCTATTACCAAACCAGAAACTAAGTTTATAGTTTATTATCACTCACCTGCTAGATATCTATGGGATTGGACAAATGAATACAAAAAAGATATTGGTTTTGATAAGTGACTAAAATGATATATATTAAACAAATTATTTTTGAGTCTTAGAATGTGGGATGTTATTGCTTCATCTAGAGTAGATATAAATCTAGCAAACAGTAAAAATTCTAATTCCAGAGTACAAAAATATTACAGAAAAACTTGTGAGATACTTTATCCTCCAATTGAGACAAAGAGATTTAAAAAAGAAATAGATAAAGTATGAGTTTTGGAAAGTTTAATTAGCAACAATAATGCAAAAAATCCCCCTACCCCCCTTTATCAAGGGGGCAAAAAAGAACAGGATTCTAGTTTCACTAAAGAATGACAAGAATTAAGCCCCCTTGATAAAGGGGGAAAGCGAATGGAATGAGCTAGGGGGATTTCTTCTATTAACTACTCACTATCCACTAATTACTACATAATCATCTCAGCATTAACTGAATTTAAAAAAAACGAAATTGCAATAGAATGATTCAATAAAATGCCTGATAAAAATCTAGTTATAATTTGAGATTGAAATTATAGAGAAACTTTGAAAAACAAAGTAAATTGAAATAATATAATTTTTACATGAGCCAGATATGGAGATGAACTAGTAGAGCTTGTTCAATGAAGTCTAGGACTTGTATTCCCTTGAGAAGAAGATTTCTGAATAGTTCCAATTGAAGCAATGGCAGCAGGAAAACCTATATTTGCTTATGCTTGAGGATGACTACTTGAAACTGTAATTCTAGACAAAACTTGAAGCTTTTTCCAAGACAAAACCTGATATGATTTTGTCCCAAAATTCAAAGAATTTGATCAAAAAGTTAATTCATGATTTTTTGACAAAAAATTTATAACAAAACATGCCTCAAAATTTGATGAGAATTTATTTGAAAAAAGAATTAAAGAGATTGTATATTGATAAACTGTCATTCCTGGCATGACCAGGAATCTCTAGCAAGGAAAATATACTTATCTCAACTTATGAAATAAATATATTTTGTTTCATTAAGAGAATTAAATAAGTTGTTGTGAGTCCATAGATTCCGGATCAAGTCCGGAATGACAAAACATAATTATTATGTATTTTTCTATAATGCATTTCACGATGTGTATCATAGGGATTTTTAAGGGGGTAACTTCGCCATAATACGAGGCACAATAAAAATAGTTTCATCTGCGAAGATTTACCCTCTTAAATTCTTTTTGCTACTTTTTGGAATCAAAAAGTAAGTCTAAATTGTTTTTACAGTCATTATTTATCTATAAAATAGAAATGCTTATTAATAAAACAATGTATTATAGATCCTGAAACAAGTTCAGGATGACGATATGGTGATGATGTGAGGTTCAGGATGACGAAATGATTAAATTTCCTTCCTCTCCTTTATAGCATTCAATATAGTAATATTATCAGCATATTCAATATATCCTGAACTTAATCATCTACTCAAACGAGTTATTTTAACCTTGTAACTCAATCAAAGTTTACTTATTTCTTCTTTTATATAAGCTGTTGTTGCTTCTCATTCTATATTTGGATTTGTAGCTATCAAAAGTTCTATTTTATTTTCACTATTTTCTATCCTTGCAAACAATTTTTTGAAATTTAAATCAGCAGCAAAAACTCAATTAATTGGAGAAATCGATCCACCAAGTATATGATAAACTCAATTGTATCATCCTGTTTGTTCTATTGTAAGTAAATCTAGATATTCTTCAACTACACAAATCATATTTTTTTCACGACCATTAGAAGCACAAATCTTGCAAGATTCTTGACCTCTATTCATAAGAGATCCACATATAGAGCACTTAGATATTTTTGATTTTAAATCATCCAAACTACTTTTAAAATTTTCTATATAATCTGATTTTGCATTTAATAAAAAAAAAGCCAATTTTGTCGCTGTCTTTTCTCAAATTCAAGGCAATAAACTTATATTATTTATCAATCTTTTTAGAACTTCGGGCATTTTTTTAAATTAGGTTATAGTATTTTCTGCATTCTACATTCTTTATTCTAAAAATCAAAATTTTTAATTAAAAATTAGACACAAAAAAAAGTTTATATATAATGAAAAAATATATAACCTAAACTAAGTTATTTTAATTCATAATAAATATAAAAATGAAAGAAGTTACAAGATGTATAATAAAAAATAAAGAGTGAAATATCCTTTTAATCAAACATAAAGAATCAGAGTCTTGGACACTTCCATGATGACATGTAGAAAATAAAGAAGATATCTATACTACTATAAAAAGAGAAATAAAAGAAGAACTTGGTGTAAATCTAAAAATACTTGGATACAAAATATGATTTGAAGTAAAAAAAGTAAAAGAAAAACCACTACCACTATGTGTATACAAAGTTGATTATACAAATAGAAAATGAAAAAAAACAACAAAACTTGAATATATTTTTTTAGGTAAAATAAAAGATGAAATAATAAAAACTCAAATAGATGAAGTTGATGAATTTAAATGGTTTTCTATAGATGAAATAGATAAACTAGAAAATACTTTTGATCAAATCAAAGAAATAATAAAAATTGTATAAACTTAAGGAATAATTATGTCTAATCTACTATTATATGTTTTATTTTTCTTTATTTCATTAATTCATTCTAGTTTTCTAAACTATTTTTGATTTGATTTTAATTCATTAGTTAATTGAAATTTTGAATTTACAAAAATTATATTTTTTGATATCATTTCATCATTAATTATAATCTCATTTTTAGTTGAAAAATACTTAAAAAAAGACAGAATCAAGGTATACTACCCTATAATCTTGATTTTTATAATTATCATATCATTTATATCTACTTTTTTTTCTATCTCTTCTTTTATATCATTTTTCTGAAATACAAATAAAGCTCACTGACTAGTTTTTGCCATAAATTTGGTATGAATTTTTATAATTTTATCAAATAAAAATAAAAACGAATTAAATAAGTTTTTAAAAGTTTTTGTATTATCTTTATTTATAGTTTTTATTTTAGGAATAAAAGAATTTTATTTACCATCTTTAAATTATCAAGAAACTATCAATAAAGCTGTTTCTAGTTTTTGAAATAATCAGTTTTTAGCTTTGAGTATCATACTTATCATTCCTCTATTTTTCAAAAAATATAAATCAAAATACAATTTTTTAGTACTATTTTTCTTATTATTTGTTCTAATACTTACAAAATCACTTATTTGAATTAGTATTTTTTTATCATATCTTTGTTTTAAATTTTTATGAAAAAAGAAATGACTTTTATTTTCATTCTTAGGTTTTTTACTTTGATCTCTAGTTGTATTTTTTTATTTCCCTGAAAAACTACATTCTCTTTTTTCTAGATTTTATATTTGGCAAAATGTATTAAATTTATATATATCTTCATTTAAAAATATATTATTTTGATATGGTTTTGAAACTCTTGATTTGATTTTTTCAAAAGAAAAAAATCCTTATCTATATATCTTTGAAAATTACTGATTTATAGCTGATAGAAGTCATAATTTATGGCTTGATATACTTTATTCTACTTGAATTTTATGATTTTCTTTAGCTTTATATATCACTTTAAAGATTTTAAAAATTTCCAAAAACACATATTATTATGATATATTTTTGTTATTTTTTATTTTTATATTTTTCAATTTTGCATCAGTAGTACATTATTTGTTTTTACTAATTATCTTAGCTTTGTTTTTGAAAAAAAATGATTTAAAAATAGATAAAAGCAAATATAAGATAAATATTTTTTATAGTATTTTCATAATTTTCTCTATATTTTCAATCATTTACAGTACTAAATTTTTTATAGCAGAAGTATATTACAAAAAATGAAATCTAAGCAAGTCTATCGAAAGTTTTAATTATCCTGAATATTATTTTGAAGTATGAAGCTATAATAAATGACTAAAATATTATAATAATTTTATCCCTCTAGATTATTACAAAAATCTAATTCCAAAAGATTTAAATAATCTAATTACTAATTGTGAAAACTTTGTAAACAGTTATCCAATTGCTGAAAATTATTTATGGTGTGGGGAAATTTTAGAAAGAGAAAACTATAAAAAAGAAAGTCTTGTTTTTTATAAAAACTGACTTTCTAAATTACCAGATTTGCGGAATAATAAATCTATATATTATAATAATTTTTTTGTAAAATATACAATTTCTTGAAATAGATTTTTCAATGAAAAATACTGAGACTTAAGAAGAATAATAAATTTAAGGAAGTAATTTTAAATTTTCTTCTATTCTTCTTATTATTTGTTTATTTATTATATTATCATCATTGTTTATCATATCAATTAAATCAGAAAGTGTTAAAACTATTAATTCTACATTTGTAATAGCTTTAACCGTTGCAGTTCTTACCTCTTCATTTAATAAAGCTATTTCTCAAAACATTTCTCAATCTCAAAGCTCAGCTATTTTATTTCAATTTATTTCAACTTCTACTATTCAATATTTTATTATATAAGATTTTCAATTAGATAATTCTCATTCATTAAAAATTACATCTGAACTATTAAAAATCTCCATTGGAGCATAAGATAATATTTTATCAACTACTTCATTATCAATTCAATTAAATATTTTTAAGTTAGACATAAATTATTTATTAAGTGTTAAAAATTATCAATTTCCTAAATATATTCTAGAACGAAAAATTGTAATTAAAGTACCGGTTCCTCATAATTAACATATCAATACTTAAAATTATATTTTTTCTTTTCTAAAAGTAGGAACCGGTACTGTGTAATCCTTATTCTTCCACATTATCTCTATTCTAATATATTTCTCTCAAAAAAACAAGTAATTTATGTTATCTATCGTATTTTTTCTTCAAATCTTGTAAACTTAATTCAGAAACAGAAGGTCTTCAATGTGGACAAGTTGAACTATATGACAAGACACTGTCATTAAGAAGTTTATTCATCTCAAATAAATTCAATTTATTACCAAATTTAATTGCTGATCTACAAGCGGTATAAGCACATATTTTATTTCTTACTTCCTCCAAATTCATAGATTTTCAAGTATTAAATTCTCATATATCACTAATTATTCACAAAAAAATGTTTTTTATATCTTCTTTTTTTATAAAATTTGGAACGGCACTTAAAAGTACACTTGATGTAGACAATATCTCAAAATCAAATCACATATCTAAAAATATTTGTCTATATTCCGCCAATATCGAAATTTCTTTTCCAGTAAGATTTAAATTTTCTTGAATTAAAAGTTGTTGAGATTGTGTATCTAAATCTTTTTTTATAAGTTTTTCATAAATTATTCTTTCTGCTAGTGCATGCTGATCAAGAATCACCAATTTATCATCTTTTTCAACAATTATATAACTATTAAAAACTTGGCCTACTATTTTTCATAAAGATGTGTAGTGTAAATCAGCATTTACACCTATATCACCTCAAGCTGAATCTTTTAAAAAATATTTTGTAAACTCAATAGAATCTTTTATTGTATTTTGTGCTGGATTTGTAGACACATCTTTATATGGAGAATATGATTTAAATTTGGTTCCGGAACCTGTGTAATAGGATTTTTGTCATTCACTATGTTGTCATTGTGATACTGCCAGAGTACAGGGAGTATGAAACAATCCATTTTCAGAGTTGTTTCATGATTTCTGGATTGCTTCGTTACTCTCGCAATGACAATTTTCATCTCAATTACTACTTTCATCTATATTAACCAAACTACTATTTTCCAACTTACTCAAAATAGCATTATAAAATGCTCTATAAATTTCTTGTTCACGAGCAAATCTGATTTCTTGTTTTCTTGGATGTACATTTACATCGATTTCTTCAGGATTTATTTCTAAATTTAGTATATAACCTGGAAAATTATTATGTGGAATAAACCTACGGTATGCTTCATTTATTGCTCTATAAATAAGAGGTGAACTTATAATTCTCCCATTTACAAAAATTGCTTGTCTATTTTTATTTAGAAAATGAATCTTTGGAGTTGAGATAAATCAATTTATATTAAGTCATGAAAAAGAAAAATCTATATTTAACAAATTATTATAAAATTCTTCTCAATATATATTATAAATTCTTGTTTTTAAATCTTCGTTTTCTTTGTACTTAAAAACAATTTTTCAATTATTTACAAATTCAAATCAGATTTGTGGGTGAGCAAGTGCAATATTATTTAGAAAATCACTTATATGACTATATTCTGTTTTTTCTTTTTTTAGGTAATTAATCCTAGCTGGAGTATTAAAAAATAATTCTTTAACAATTATTTTAGTTCATATATTTATACTTTCTTCTTTTATATCTAACTTTTCTCATCACAAAACTTCTAAAGAGTATCACGATAAACTTTCTATTGTCTTTGAAATTATTTTAAATTTTGAAACAGATGATATAGAAGCCAAAGCCTCTCATCTAAATCAAAAAGTCATAACTTTATGCAGATCTTCTAAGTTTTTTATTTTTGAAGTAGTATGTTTTTCTGTAAGTATAATTAAATCTTCTTTTTCTATTCCACTTCAATTATCACTTATTATTATTTCATCTATTCATCATAATTTAATCTCAACTTTTATACTGGTGCTTCAGGCATCTATACTATTTTCGACAAGTTCTTTGACTACTGAAACTGGTCTCTCAACCACTTCTCAAGCAGATATCTGATTTATAAGTATTTTATCTAGTTTAATAATTTTTGACATAAAAAAATCTTTAATAGTATTATTAAAGATTATATTAAAAAATCTATTTTAATAAAGAAATTATTTTTCATTTCTTTTGAATTTTGATTTTATTGCTTCTTTTACACTACTTGGGATACTTTCATATCTTTTTAATATTTGTTTTATTTTTGTATAATAAGAAGTAATTTCATCAACTACTGACAAAATTCTAATAACTTTTATAAGTGCAATAACAAGAAGAGTCCCAATTACAGATGTAAAAACAATAAGTACTATGTAAAGAGCTTCTAAAATTGTAATTGTCATAAATTATAAATTTAGGAAATATATATTAGTAATATTTTAAAATATCTTAGAACATTATTTATTTAGATATTTCTGAAATTATGTCAGAATCATTTATTATATTATTTGTATTATTTTGAGGAACTTCAGGAGTTTTGACTTCTAGATTTTCTTCTGTTTTTGTGATATTTTCACCACTTCATACTTCACTTGTTACAACAATATTAGATTGATTAGTAGAAACTGGTGAAACTTCTTTTTTAGTATCATCTATATCTTTTATAGTTTTTTCTATATCAAGTGTTAAACTCTTTACTATTTTATTTATTTTTTCTTCCGTTGCAACTACTTTTACAACTTTCTCATTTTCAAATAAAACTAAACTAGGTATAGAAACAATTTGATACTTTGATAATTCAAGTCATTCTAAAGATGATTCAACTAACTTTATTCATATATTTCTAGCCCATGCTTTTGTATAAATAACTGGTAATTCATATAAAAATTTCTTAAAAAAATCACTTTCTTTTGAAGCAAATATACAAATTATCCTTTTTGTTTCTTCTTTATTCGAACTTTCACTAAAATAATTTTTTGATTTTCATATAAAATCTTCTAACTCAAACAATGTCTTAATAGTAAAATTTGATTCAATCAATTTTTTTGCAGTTTTTTCAACTGTTTCATTATATAATTTTAAACTATCTGATTTGAAAGAAGAAAACTTTTCTTTAAGTTTTGAGAAATCCATTTTTTTATAAATTAAAATATAAAATTGGCCATTATTATTGTACTATATTATTTTTGTTTTGTAAAATTTATAGTGCTTATTTGTTGATTTCTTATAAAATATAAAGTATAATATATTTAATTTATATTTTAAATAAAATTATATGGAAAAATTTGATAAACTAGAAACAACTAATTCAGTTGATAATATAAAACCTGAATCTGAAATAAAACCTATTAATCTTGAAGATTATAAAAAAATATTGAATGAAATAAAAAAACAAGAAAAATTTGAAGATCCTGATAAAAATAATGCTGATGCTGATTTAAAGGCAGCTTTAGAATGAGCTGAAAAGAATAATACTAAAATATTAGGAGATACTTTAGAACATTCTATGGCAATTACTAATAGATGATGAAATCTTTATAATTTAAGCCCTGTTCAAAGAATTCCTCCTCCACCTGAAAATATGGAAATTCCTCAATAAATTATAAAACATCTAAATTAACAAATATGAGTAAAAAAGAAAATAAAAAAGTTGATTTTTTATCAATCAATAGAACAAATTTGGCAAATGAAAGAACTTTGTTAGCTTATTGGAGAACATCTCTGGCTTTTTTTGTACTATGAGGATTTCTTATAAAAACAATCTATTGAACATTTTCCTTATTTTTTGGAATTATCTCAATAATATTTTGAATATCTTTATTTATCTATTGAACGACAAGATACTTACAAGACAAAAAAACTATAAAGAAAAATTGAAATATATTGTAAATTACAATATATTTTTTATTATCTTATAATAAGCATTTATCCCTACCATTGCAGCATTATCCATACTATACACTTTTTTTATAGGATAAATAAATTTTATATTTTTTCAAATAATCAATTTTTCAATATATTCTTTTAATCTATCATTTGCACTTACTCATCAAGCAAGCATAACTGTTTTTACTCCAAACTTTTCAGAAGCTGTTACTAACTTTGTAGCAAGTACTTCTGTAACTGCTTCCTGAAATTCAAATGCTATTTCTTGTTTATCTTCTAAAGTTAATTCTCATTTTTTTTCAATTCTTTTATCTACTTCTCTTTTTACACTTGATTTTACTCATGAAAAACTGAAATTTAACTCATCTTTTTGTAGCCAACTACGAGGAAACAGATTTGTAGATATATTTTGTCTATAACCTTCTGCTAACTCAGAAATAATCGGACCACCAGGATATCAAAGTCACATCATCTTTGCAACTTTATCAAATGCTTCTCCAGCACTATCATCCTGAGTTCATCATACTTTATTGAAATCAAACATATCTTTCATATAATAAATCTCATTATGTCCACCTGAAACAGTTAGACAAACTAGAGGATAAGTTATATCTTTTTCTTTTCTTTCAATATAATTTGAAAATATATGCGACTCAATATGATTAATTTCAACAAGTGGAATATTTAAACTTATAGAAATAGTCCTTGCAACAGTAATTCAAGTAAGAAGCGACGGCATAAGTCATGGAGTCATAGTCACTGCTATGTAATTGATACTACGAAGTAGTTGTCATTCCGGACTTGATCCGGAATCTATCAATTCACAAGAACTTTTAGAAATATCTTTTGAAATATTACTTTTTAAATTATTTGTAACTTTATTATTTTCTATATGTTTTTCCTTACTAGAGATTCCTGCCTCCGCAGGAATGACAAAAAAATCCTTTCAATTTTTTAAAACATTATCAAGCACCTTAAATATATTATTAGCATGTTCTCTTGCTGCAATTTCAGGCACAACTCATCAAGTCTGTTCGTGAATTTTGATTTGCGAAGCCGTATCCATGGCAACAAGAACATCATTTTCAAACAATGCAATAGAAGTATCATCACAACTAGTTTCAAAAGCTAGGATTTTCATAAATTAATGCAATTTTAAATATTATCCCCAATTTTACAAAAAATTACAAAAAATACAAAAAAGATTATGAGAAAATAAAAATTTATATAAAATTGGGTAAATATAAAAAATCTTTGTACAAAAACTATACACTTCCACCTAATCCCTAACTCCTAACTTATGATTATTGACTGAAAAGAAATTGCTTTAAAAAAATATGATGAGATAAAAAATAAAGTTTGAAACATCAAAGAAAAATTAACTTTATTGGCTATTTTAGTGTGAAATAATCCTTCAAGTCTGAGATACATAAAACAAAAAAAGAAATGGGCTGAATATGTCTGAATTAATTTTATACTTGATCATCTTGATGAAAATACTAGTGAACAAAAACTTTTAGAAAAAATAAATAATTATAATAACGATAAAAATATAACTTGAATTTTAGTTCAATTACCTCTACCTAATCATATTGATACAAAAAAAGTGATTAACTTAATTAATCCAAATAAAGATGTAGATTGATTCAATGAAAAAAATCAATGAAAAATACTTATCTGAGATGATTCCTGACTAGTTCCTTGCACTCCAGCTTGAGTTATGGATATACTCAACCATTTAAAAATTGATCTACCTTGAAAAATTGTAACAGTTATATGAAAAAGTAATATAGTTTGAAAACCTCTAACTATGCTTCTTATAAATAACTGAGTAACTGTTACGAGTTGTAATAGTAAAACAAAAGATCTTTCTCAATTTACAAAAATATCTGATATAGTAATTTGTGCAGCTTGAAAACCTGGGATATTGACTCTAGATATGATAAATGATAAAACAATAGTTATAGATGTATGATTTACTGTAATAGATGAAAAAATCTATGGTGATGCAAAATTTGATGAAATTAATAATAACTGAAACCTAATTACTCCAGTTCCAGGCTGAGTTTGACCTCTTACTGTAGCAAATTTGATGAATAATATTATGAAAAGTTATAGATTAAGTACCGGTTCCTCATAATTAATACATCTATACTTAAAATTATATTATTTCTTTCTAAAAGTAGGAACCGGTACTGTGTGAGCTTTCTCTTCTGCTTTTATATTTAATCTCTTTACCTTATGTCAAACAGAATTTTATGAATACTTATACTTATATGATTTGCAGGATTTTGATACCTATTTTATCTTATATTTTTTGTACAATATACCTGAACTTTGGAAATTACATCAAATATAGATAACTATAGTGTTGAACTTTATGCAACAAAAGTTTACCAAACTTTCAATTATGAATGTAAAGAAAAAAAATGTACTATTACAGATCTCTCTCCTTTTACTTATGATGTTACTATTACAAGTCCAAGTTATAAAGAAATCAAGCAAGAACTGAGTCTTAAATGAAAAACTACCAATTACATAAAAGCTAATTTTGAAAAAGATACAAAATTAACTGAAATTAATGAAGTAAAAGAAACAAATATAAATACAGAAATAACAAAAGAAACAACTGAAGAAAAAATCGCAAATATAAAACTAAAAAAAGAAACTGATTATACTGTAGATTTATGAATTTTATGATTTTTTTATTTTAAAACAAACTGAAATAATTTAGAATTATTCAAAAAATGAGAAAGTAAGGATACTAAATTATGAACTTTTCCAAAAGTAGATAAAAAAGATATTCAAATCTTTGAAATTAATGGAAATACAGATAAAATCCTAATCAGTTTAAAAGATAGAAAATATATTTACAATTTAAAATTGCTAAAAATAGATGAATTTAAACTTGCCCCAAAAATAAAATACATTAAAGTTGGTAATCTAGAAACAAATTATCTTATAGTAACAGATGTATGAACTTATACCTATGATGAACTTAGTAAAGAATTAATATATTTTTATTTATTTAAAGATTTTGTTTACTTAAAAGATGCTTATATATGAGTTATCTACAAGGATGAAAAAAATAAATTTACAAATTTTTCACTAAAAGATAATAACAAAAATCTAATTATAAAATATAATCCTTCAACAAAAAATAGAGAAATAATTTTAGAAAGTGATATGGAAATAACAAAAATTATCCAAGAATGAGAAAATAAAATCTATTTTTATGATAATACCTGAAAAAAATATGAATTAGAAAATTATTAATATCCCAGAAGTAAATTGTCATTCCGGACCTGATCCGGAATCTCTAGCAAGGAAAAAAATATTATTTTAGAACTTATGAAACTATAACTTTTCTATATCATAAGTGTAAAAAATAAGTATTAATGAATCCATAGATCCCCGGGTCTAGCCCGAGGATGACAAAAAAGACTTTATTCTTTACTCTTTTATATATTCCTATGCCTAACCTAATCTATTTAGTTTGATTACATAGCTTATGAATTTCCCAAAGAAAACTTTCAAATATTTTTGAAAAAAAAGATAATTATAAAGAATTTTATGAAAAATTAAGTTCTACAAACTTAAAACCTTTTTGTTCTGAGAAAGAAATCACAATTATATTATCGAGAAAAGACAAAATAAATCTAGAAAAAATAACTACAGTCTTAAAAGAAAGAAATGTTGAACTAATAACAATAAAAGATGATGAATATCCAAACTTATTAAAACAAATTTCAAATCCTCCATATCTATTATATGTAAGATGAAAAATAGATAATTCTCCGAAAATCGTAATTATCTGATCCAGAAATATGACTAGTTATGGGAAAAAAGTTATTGAAAAAATAGTTCCATGATTAACTAGATATTTTACAATTGTTAGTTGATGAGCTATGTGATGTGATAGCGAGGGGCATATTCAAACTCTTATAAATAATTGAAAAACTATTGCTGTTATATGAACTTGAATTGATTTAGATTACCCAAGCTCAAACAAAAAACTTTTCGATAATATTGTTGAAAAAAACTGATGAATTATATCTATATTTCCTATATGAGAAATCCCAAATAATTATAATTTTCCTATAAGAAATGAAATAGTAGCTTGAATCTCATCAGGAGTGATTGTTATAGAATCAAGTGAAAAATCATGAACTTTAATAACAGCAAATCTAGCATTAGAACAATGAAAAGATGTGTTTGCCGTGCCTTGAGATATATACAAAAGTAATTCTATTTGATGTAATAACTTAATAAAAAATGGAAATGCTAAAATAGTTACTACTACTGAGGATATACTTGAAGAATACAATATAATAACAAATAAACCACCTAAAAATAATAACACTATTGATTTTTGAAATGATATAGAAAAAATTATCTACGATATACTTTTATTAGAAAGCTTAGATGCAGACGAACTAATACAAAAAACTACCTTAAGTTTAAGTAATATTTCAATAAATTTGTCAATGCTTGAAATAAAATGAATACTGAAAAAATCAATTAATTGAAAGTATGAAATAATTTAATTTTAAAATATGTCAAGAGGTATTATATTAAATTATTGAAAAGAAGATTTATTTATATAAAATATATCCACACAAAATTAATTTTATTATTATTATGGAAAATTTAATACTACTTAGAATAGAACTCCTGCTTTTTATATCTTCTTTAAGTTATAGTATTTATTATGGCTTTTCTTATATTTATAATATTTTTAATAAAATAAAAAATATAGTTTCTTCCCCAATAAATAAAAGCGAAGTTAAAAATGTACATGTTATAAATATAAATAAAGAAACACATAAAACAAATCTGCAAAAAAACAGCTTAAACTCTATAAATTTATCTGAGGAAGAAAAGCTGAAAATTGTTGAAATCCTAAAAAGAATTAAAGTAAATATTGAAAAATGATACTATGACAAAGCTAAAATTCTTATTATTGAATGACTTACAATAGATAAGTATAACAAAGACTTAAATATGGAACTCGGGTTTATATATGAACAAGAAAATAATTTTAAAAATGCTGAACTTATTTATAAAGATATAAGTATGATTATTCAAGATAATACTGCTATTTTAATAAAACTATGATATGTCCTATCTATGCAATGATCTCTTGATGAAGCAATAGTAGTATATGAAAAAGTTCAAGCAAAAAAACAATCTGACAATGAAGTTATAGAAACTCTTGCTCATCTAACATATGAGGTTCAAGATTTTGAAAAAGCCTTAAAATACATCAAATTAGTATTAAAAGAAAAACCAAAAAATCTTGATATGATGAAGAAAAAAGCTTTCGCACTTGAGAGAGTTTGAAAACTAAAAGATGCAATAAAAATGTACGAAGAAATACTATTTATAAGACCTTATGATGTAAATGCTATTGATAATGTTAAAAGACTTGAACAAAATATAATGAATACATCTTCTAATCAAAATTAGTAAAATTACATCTCTAAAACTCCATTTATCTTAAATGGAGTTTTTTTATGTCCTCCTAAATAAAAAATACATCCACCTTTGAAAATTCGATTTATTTTTGATTTCATCATTTTCTACATCTACTTGTTTTATTATGGTTTTCTCATAATTTTCTATAAAATCTGGATTTGTAAATTTTTTATATTTTTTTTCATCAGTAAGATACATTACTTTTTCATTTCTACTTTTTTTTCATTGTTCTTGTTTAAGTAACTTATTTTTGTAAGCTAAAGTACTTTTATAATCAATTAATTCTTCAGTATCACTTATGCTATTTTTTATATCTTGATTAAGTTTAGTTATTTCTTCTATATATGAATTGATTTTATATTCATTATACTTATACGAAAATACTAAGTATAACATATAGAATAATACAACTATCATAAATAAAAATATATATTGTTTTTTCATATTTTCCGATTAAAATTATTTTTATATTTAAACCTTTAAATCTATTATAATGAAAAATTTAAAAAATAAATTTATATTTTGAATACTTTTTCTAATACTCCTGATTTTGTGAAAGGAAAGCTATTCTTTTTATTCAATAAGAGATACAAATTCATATGTTTCTCTTATTAATTGAGCTGGTCTTTTAGATACAAAAAATCTAAAAATAAAAACCAGAGAGAAATTAAAAGTATGAAATACTGTAAAAACCATATGAGAAGAAAGTCTAGCTGTAATAGAATGGTGAGATAATAGTATAACAAGACTTTGATGAAATACTGAAATTATCATCAAAGAAAATTATATAACAAGCGATTTATCTAAAATACAAATATCTCTAAATCTAATTAAATGAAAAACTTGGAACAATTTAGTTTCTTTATTCTGAAAAGAATCATATTTTAAACAATATGTAGATGATGTAGAAGCAGCAACAAGAGGAACTGTATTTGAGATAAATAAAGATAAGGATTATATATATGTAGAAAATCATGAAA
Organism: Candidatus Altimarinota bacterium; assembly: GCA_041659565.1. Taxonomy (GTDB): domain Bacteria; phylum Patescibacteriota; class Gracilibacteria; order BD1-5; family UBA6164; genus Altimarinus. The sequence continues at coordinate 29,961 of JBAZXZ010000003.1, forward strand.
TAAATCTAAAAAATACAACAACATGAAAAGAAGTCTTACTTTCAAAAGAAAAACCAATGTCTTTAAAAACTTTTACATTACTTAATTTTCAAGAATTTTTATTAAATTTGAAAGACAAAACTTGGGAAGAAATAAATAAAAATTTTGATAAAGAATTGTTTTCAAATCTTCAAACCTCAATTACAAATAACCTCCAAAAAAATAATCCTATAAATATTATTTTATGAATATTTTCAAAAAAATATGCTGTTTTAAATGCTATAAACTCATTTGATAATATTGATACTGTAAAAACAAAAATTTCAAAATTAAATGAAAAAGATAAAAAATATGTATATGATAAAGTATTTGCTAAGTATCAGACTTTAAATTTCCTATCTCCTATAGATCCAGATTATGAAAAAAAACTTTATTATAAAGAAATTTTATTAGATGCTTCATATGATGAAAAAAACACTGAAAGTTTGATAAAAAACTCATTATATGATATAAATGATATGATATCTTCAAATAATTTATCTGCATTAAAAGATTCTGTTAATGTAATTGTAAATAATAAAGACAAAATTAAGAATCTAAATATAGATTTTAGCAAATATATTGACACAAATTCTATTCCAGAATGATTAAAAGATAGTTTAAAAAAATGATTAGAACCACTTAAAGAGATCTTAAATATTAATTTAGATTTTGATACCTTTAAAAATCTTGAAGAACAAGCAAGGTGAAAAGTAAATGAATTTCTGGACAATAATGTTTGATGATTAATAGATTCTATAAAAAACAAATAAAAACAAAAATATGAATACAAAAATATTTAAAAATAAAAATTTCTTATCAATATTTTTAGCTTTGATAGTTTTTGTTATAATTTTTTCTCTAAGTTTAGATTTATTAAACAAGAATTTACAAAAATACTTTAATCAAGATTGAAATATAGATAACAGAATTGTTATTATTAAAATTGATGATGACACTGTATGAAAATTGTGAAGATTTCCATTTGATAGAAAAATATATACTAACCTAATTAAAAATTTAAATAAAGCTTGAGCAACTACAATATGATTCGATATTATCTTTGCAGATAAAACAAATACTTGATCTGATAATGAATTGATAAAAACAATAAAAGATGCTTGAAATATAATACTTTGATGAGGAACTTTAGATAAAACAACTAACTGAATTTTTGAAAAACCAATAAAAGATTTAGTAAATAGTTCACTATTATTATGAACTTTTGATGTATCTCCTGACAAATTAACAAATACAGTTTTTTCTGCATCTCCTTACAGAAATTTTTCAAACTGATATTATGAATATTTTTGAATTTCATTACTTAGAGCTTATTATTCATACATATTTAATGATAAGACTTATTTAACTGACAAAATAAAAACAGATAATAATTTCATAAATATAAAAGATAAAATAATAATTCCTCTATCATATAAAAGTAACTCTGATATTTTAATTAATTTCAATACTAATTCATTCAAGACTTTTTCTTTTTATGATATTTATGATGATAAACAATTTTCTATACAAGAATCTCTTGAATGAAAAAACTTTTTAAAAGATAAAATAGTTCTAGTTTGATCAACATTAAGGTGAGTTGATGTATTTAAAACTCCAGTATGAGAGAATTTTTGAGTTTTTGTACATGCTCATTTTTTAAATACTGTATTAACAAAAAATTTCTCAAAATACTTTGATAGAGAATTAGAATTATTACTTATTTTCTTAGTAACTATTTTAGCAATATATTTAAATCTTAATAAAGGATGAAAATTTTTAATTATTAGCAATATTGCTATTATTTGAATAATTTTTGCATATTTCTCTATTTTAAAAAATCTTAGACTGGTTTCGAACTTCCCTTTTGAGCTTATCTTATCAATCCTACTTTCAGCAGTTATATCAAACATAGTAAAGTATATAATTGAAAATAAAGATAAAAATAAGTTAAATACTGCCCTTTCTGAATATGTATCAAAAGATATTGCTGAAGAAATACTTTCTTGAGATTGAAGTGTAAATTTAGAATGAGAAAAAAAGAGAATTGCTATATTTTTCTCTGATATAGAATGATTTACAAATATAAGTGAAAAATTCTCTCCTGAAAAACTTATATCTTTTTTAAAAGATTATCTAACTGAAATGTCAGAAATAATCTTTTCTAATAAATGATTTATAAATAAATATGAATGAGATGCTATAATGGCTTTACGGTGAGTTTTCTGAAAAGAAGAAAATATATCAAAAAAAGCTTGTGAAACTGCTTTATTACAAAAACAAAAACTAATAGAACTAAACAAAAAATGGGAGAAAAAATGAATTCCTCTAATAAAAGTCAGGATTTGAATAAATTCTTGAGAAGCAATAATCTGAAATATATGAGCTATTTGAAAAAAGCTAGAATTTACAGCTATCTGAGATAATGTAAATCTAGCTTCTAGACTAGAATCAATAAATAAATTTTACTCTACATATATATGTGTAAGTGAATCTACATATGCTGATACAAAAGATATTTTTGAATTTAGATATATTGATAAAATAAAAGTAAAATGAAAAAATATAGCTACAAATATATATGAATTATTAGACTATAAATGAAAATTAAATGAAGCTGAACAAAATCTCTATAATGATTTTCAAAAATGAATTGACCTATACTTAAATAGAAATTTCCAAAAAGCTTTAGAAATATTTAATAAATTAATAGAATTGTGAGATAAACCAAGTTTAGTCTATAAAGAAAGGTGTAATACATATATAGATAATCCTCCTCCAGACTCTTGGGATCAATCTTGGACAATGACAGAGAAATAAAAATATTACAAAGAGACCGGTCTTTTTTAGAAGACCGGTCTCTTAAATTTCAAGATTATCTTTATTATTTATTTAACTCGATTACAGTTCTGTAATAAACATTTTTTATTAAATTTAATGCTTTTTTTTGTTTTGTATTTAATATTTTATTATCATATTTTTCTATCAAAATAATTGTTTTTTTCTCTAGTGATTTAAGTTTTATGGTTCTATCTGTTTTGAAATATAAACCTATAAAATATTTTTCTAATTTATTATTCATTTTTACTCAATCATTATAATCAACTTGTACCTGATGTCTAGTCAAAATAGCTTGTTTATAAAGCTTATACATTTCAAGATTTGGTTTTTTAACTGTTATATTATACAAATTAGATGTAGCAAAAGTATCATTCATACCAAATAATATGAATAATAAAAATGAAAGACTGATTATAAATTTTTTCATAATTTTTAAAATTAAAAAAGTAATATAAGTTCATTATACTACTTTTTTAATTTTTGCAAGTTTTTTTATATTTGTCAATTATTCAAGATTTTGAAAAATTATAACTATTTTTTTTAAGTATTAATTAGTTGTTCAGCACCTTTCTCGTTTCAATTTAGATACCCCAATATAATATCTTCTACTGAAAAGATATTATATTCTTTTTCTAGTCATTTAATTGTTTCTGGAGAAGTATTTTTATCTAATTTATGGGCTCTAGAAAGAATTGGATTTATTTCTTCTCTAATCCGTTTTAAAAGAAAACTATTTGGTGATAGCTGTCATTTTGTTTTATGAGTTAATATTATTTCATTAATTTTTTTCATTTTTTCATCATCTAATAAAACTCTTTCAAGTGCTTTAATTACATATTCTTTCCTTTTATTAATTAAAATATCCTTATTTTCTTTATCCTCATAATTATAAAACTCTGAACTATTAGATATAATAGGTACTTTCAATGATTCCTGTATTCTATTTGCAAAACCTTGTACTTTATCTAAAATTGTTAGATTATTATTACCCTTCTCTCTATTTAATACATTTGATGCATCTTCTAAAAAAATCTTATCTGACATATTTTTTAAATTAATAAATAAAAATTAATATACCAAATAATTATATATTATTAAATTTAAAATTACAAATATTTGTTTATTTATTATTAAAAAAAGCCATCTTTAAAATAAATCAAAGATGGCTTTAAATAAATCTATATTTTTTTATTTATTGAAAAATTCATTAGCTCCTCACATTAAATCTTCTATAGTTTTATAATTTGTTGGAGCCTCTATTTTTATATCATCTTTATATTCTACTTTTGAATCAGTAGTTAAATTTATTTTTATATATCACATATTTGAATATACATCTATATATAAATCAAAATTATTATTCTCTGAATTTCAAGTAAATTTTGTATTTAAATTTCAATTTATATTTCATAAACTATTACTATCTATTACATTAATTACATTATTTAATTCAAAATATTCTTTTTTATATTTTCAATTAGATTTTACAGAAAATAACTCTTTATTATTTTCTTTATAACTTATTGTTCAAGTTATTATTTCGTTTTTAAGAGAATAATTTAAATCAAATATATTTTTTGTTGGAATATATAATGATTTTATATTAAAATCTAAAGCTGATAAATCATTTGTGCTATTTAACTCTCAAGCAATAATTCAAGATAAATTAATATCTTTGTGTCAAATAGAAATAAATTCCCCTTTAAATTTTTTATTTTCTAGATTAAAACTTGAATTAAATCACTGTTTTCAATCAAAATAATTAAAAATATAGTTAATTTTTTTAAACTTATTATCACTTGCAAGTCATGATTTAAAAGAAAAATTAATACTTCATCTATCATCATTACCTAAAACAATAAAATCAAATTTTTGTCAATTAATATAAGTTAATTCTACATTTTGTCATTTATATTTTCAAGTAGTAGCTTCACTTTTAATCAATAATTTTTCAATTTTTTTATCTGAAAAATATATTTTTATAAATCAAACTTCTCAATATTTTTTTGATTCTTCAAATCAAAAATGTTTATCATTTCAATCTACAATAATATATAAATTTCAACCAATAACTGATTCTCTTAGCATTTTTTTATATTCTTCATCACTACAAGAATATGATCAATATCAATTTATTTTATAACTTAAATATTTCACAGTATCACAAAAATCTTTTGTTGGTGCTAATAAATATTTATCTCAATCTTTTTTATATGGTTTCAGCATAGGTTTTTGTAAAACTTTATTAGCTTCACCATAGATAGAGTTTAAATCAAAATTCTTAATCATATTTAAAACCATAGCTGACTGTTTATCTTCTATTTTTAGATACTGATTATTGTTTCACAACTCTTTTAATTTATTTAAAATTGAAGTAGCTTGTCCAGAAAAATCTATACTTTCAAGTCAGCTATAATTCAATTTTTGTAGTAATAAATACATATTACCATCTTTGTTTATAAAACTAACAAAAGATGAAAATTGAGTTTTTAATTCTTGTCCCCCGATTACACTAGCTTCCACTAGTAAATCAACTTGAGCTTCAAGCTCAGAATCAAAATTTGCACTTTTTGATTTCATATCTTTTACACTAAGTTCTCATTTAGCACTTCCAAACATAGCTCAACTTCATTCTACATTTAATTTTAAATTTCAAGTTTTCTCTACATTAACTGATTTTTTCAAATCACTTAACAATTTATCAATCAAAGTTTTACTAGAATCAAGTAAATTTATTTGTAATTTAACTATTTCATCTTCTACTTTTTTTGTTTCTTCTTGTGACAATGTAGAATTTTCAATCAATTTGATTATATTAGCACCTTCAATATCTTCCAATTCACCAATTCTTTTTTCAACTACTAAACCTATATAATTTAATAATTCATAAGTCAGTTCGTCTTTTCAAATAACCAAGCCTTTTTTTTCTTCTAACTTAGATTTTATCTTCTCAAGTAACAATAAATCTGATTGTTTATTTATAAACTGATTAATCTTGTTTAACTGTAAAATATATCTTGAACCATTTTTCATATTTTTGATCTTTGATTTTGAATCAGAAATCTGAGTTTTGATATCTAAATTTGAGTTACCCCCAAAAGATAATTCAGCAAAAGCAAAGTTTGTAGAATTAGTTAAAAATATAACTAAAATTAAAGTACTAAATATTTTTCTTAGCATAAAATATTATTAATAAATAAACACTACTAGATTATACTAGAAAGTAAACTTATACAAAATAACTTTTTGATTATTTACTTGAAAAGTCTGTATTTTATGTAATGATTCATTTTCAAAATCATCTTTTAATAGAAAATCAAGTTTTGGTCTATAAGTTTTGAAATCCAAAGTATCAACAACCAAATAATCAATTTTATTAAATTTTGCATATTCTATCAAGTTTTCCAAATTATCTGTATATGGAGTAATCCATCTTTCTTTTGTTCAACTATAATAAGTTACAACCGGAAATCTTTCCATAATTTTTAGATTTGTTAATTTAGAGCTTAGGGGTATCAATTTTTTGATATATTCTCAAGCAATTTTTTTTACTTCATATTTATCGTCTTCTGTTTTTACTGAGTTATAATAAACATAATTTCAAAGTAAATAAATTAATATAAGGGTACCGGTACAGATAATTTTGGCTATTTTAGATAACTTTATTTCTTGTAATCAGTAAACTATAAAAACCAAAAATAAAGGTAAAAATATCAGAAAATACCTATTTAATACAAAAAATAATGTAAAAAATAATGATGCAGTTGAAAAAAATGAAAAGAAAATAATTAAAAATTCAAATTCTTTCCTAACAAACATTTTATACATTCCAAATACAACTAAAAACAAAGGAATTAATAAAATTGGTAAAAATAAATAGCTTTTTTGATAAAGTTTTACAGCATCTCATACTATCAATTCAGGTAGATTTTTTGTATAAAGTTTTATTTGATTTCATAAAATTCTCGAAATGGTATCTTGAGGATTTGCTAATAAATAATCTTTTAATCATCATTTTTCTTCTCATTTCTCATATTTTAGTCATCCTACAAATCATGATTTAAGATGATGATTATCAATTGTTAATTCTCAAACAGCTTGTTCAAATCATTCATCATCCATTTTTTCACTTCACCTAAGCTCAGCTTGTCTCAAGTTTGAACTTCCTTTATTTGTAAGTCACCAATCTCAAGTTATTGAATGTAAATATAATAAATAAGGTGCGATTAGTAAAAAGAAAAAGATAATAACTAATGAAGATTTCTTTAAAAAATCAATAAAATTCTTCTTCCATTGTCATTCCGGACCTGATCCGGAATCTATGAATCCACAAATATTAAAAAACAATACAATAAAAATACTTCCCAAATAAATAAAAGCTTCAGCTCTAGTAAAATAAAATAATGTTATAAATAATGATAAATAGAAAAGATTTTTAGTCTTTTTAAGTCATTCTTTTCATGCTTTTATCAAAAACAAAACTAATCCCAAAAATAATGGAATATAAACATTTTCTGATAAAATTGTGATATTGAAACTTAATAAAATAGGGGATAAATAAAATAAAATTATTAAAAATAAATTATATTTTTCTTCTAGATAATACTTTCCAATTTTATAAAGTAATACAGCTCCAACTCAAAATAAAATTATATTTAAATATAAGGCTATATAATATTCATTTAACCAAAAAGTAAGTGAATCTGAAATAGCAATCAATAAACTATAGAAAAATCAAAACCATCAAGTTCAAAATCATTCTAAACTCAATTTTTTAAAATGGTAACTCATCTGTAAATAAGCAAAACTATCAGCATTTTTAAGTATTTCATTAATTCCAAAAAAAAGCATATGAAATAAGCTTCATATAGCTATGATTAAAATTAGAGATTTATTGTTTTTAAAAAAATTTTTCATTTTTATTTTTTCATAAATAACTGTTAATTATTAATTTTTATATTTCTAACAATGTAAGCTCAATAAATCATAAAAAGTGGGTAAACTGTCCCAGCATCTTCAAAAGCATGGCAAAACAATGCCATAAAACAAATACTTACAAATGAAGAAAAAATACCTATACTAAAATAATCTTTTTTATTTTTAACTATTTTAAATAAAGTAAATCCTAATATTAAAAACAAACTTATAAATATAGAAAAACCTATAATTCATTGTTCAAGCAAAATTTGTACATACCAATTTTCAGGTAAAAACACTGCAATTGCTGAAGTACTTTGAGCTAGTATTTGCCAATTTCATAATGATTCTATACTTCTTCATATCTGACTAGCAGGTCAAGCTATTCATAATCCATATCAAATTGGATTATACATAAGCATTTCTAATGATCTTATAAGATTTTCAAGTCTATTAAGTATCGCATCAGGATGTAAAAATAAATCTCTTTTTACTATAACAAGTCCAATCAAAAGCAAAAGTAAAAATCAATATATATAATACATCTGTCACTTTTTCAAAGATTTTTTAAATATAAATTTAGCACTTAGATAAGCAAAGATACTAGCTCAAAAAATAAGTCCTAAAATAGAAGTCTTGCTATAAGATAGAAATATCGAAGGCAAAACAAATAATGATGGGATAACAATATATGCAATTTTAATATAATTGTTTTTTATATCTTTTTTAAGTATAAATCCAATGTAAATAATATAAAAAACTACCAAAAATATTGAAAAAGTAATTGGTCATCAAAAAGTTCATTGAAATCTATGTTGTCAGTTTACATTTTGAGCAAAGCTTATACAAGAGTTTGCATTGTAAGTAGATACCTTACTTGAGTATCAAAAAATCTTACTAACAGAAGATATATCTCCAGATAAATACCAAGGTAAGAAAATTACTAAGGATGTAAATCATGATATAAAAATAGTATAAAGCATTAACTTAAAATTATCTTTGATAAAATTGAGATATATTCAAATCAAAAGACAAAATAAAAAGAAAACATCATACTTAAATCCTAAAAAATTTGAAACTTTGAATTCTAGATATGGAAAACCTATAAAAACTAAAGAACTTATTATGAATGTAAGAGTTAATCAAACTAAATAATTTCACTTTAATAAATTACTTATTTTCTGTTTATGTAAATGTAAATCAATGAAAGTAGCCAAAAGCAAAAGCATAACCAATACTTCTTTCCAAAATCTAAGTAGATTTGTATCTATTCAAAATTTACATTTTAAAGTTGTGACAATCAAAGCATGGAAAGGCAACAAAAAAATAAAGAAAACAAAAAATATTTTTAGAAATTTATTGAAGTATTTCATTATACAATTTATTACTAGTAAAATAATAAATTATATTTTATAAAATTTATGAGGTTTGTAAAGTGAAAAAATTAATTATTTTAATTTATAGTCTAATATTGCAAAACTAAATTACATTAACCATATTGAAAAATGGTAACATTATAGCCATAATTAAAGTTCCTATTATCGCTCATACAACAACTATAACAATTGGTTCTATTGCTGTTGATAAATTTTTTACTACAATATCTATTTCTTTATTATACTTATCTGAAATTTTTAACAACAACTCAGGTAATTTTCAAGTTTGTTCTCATATTTTTACTATTGAAGCTAATTCAATAGGAAATATATTATTTTTAATACTAGTTTTTATATTATCTATTCAAAGCATTTTAGAAAAATCTTCTCAAGAAGAAATTCATACTGTTATCTTATCTATCTCTTTTTTATAATAATCATTATCAACTACTCAAGAACTTATTTCAAGAGATTTATTTATAATTACACCGTTTTTTAATAAAGTTCAAAGAGAAGAAGTAAACATAGCTAAAATCTTTTTTCTCATCAATTTTCAAAAAATAGGCATATTTAAAATATATCTATCAAAATATATTTTTGTTTTTTTATTTGTTTTAAATACATAAAAAGAAAATATAATTCAAACTATAGAAAGACATATATAAAATATATTTGCTTGTAAAAAATCCGATAAATCTATTACAAATTTTGTTAATTTTGGGAGATTAACTTTTGCATCTTTATACATATCTGTTATCTTAGGAATAACATATAGAATAAAAATAGTAATCATAATAAGTGATAATCCAACTATTATCATAGGATAAACAAATGCTCATATGATTTTTGACTTGATTTCTTTAGTTTTTTCTTCTTTGACTTTAATAATTTCAATGGAATCTCATACTTTTCAAGTTAATTCTCACATTTCAATTATAGATAGATCGAAAATCTTAAAAATATTTGGGAACTTTGAAAAACTTTCTTTCAAAGATAATCATTTATTGATATCATCTAAAATAGTTTCTATAATACTTTTTAGATTCTTGTTTTGAGTTTGATAAGAAATAATTTTAAATGAGTTTGTTATAGGAATTCAAGAAACAAGTAAAGTCCCTAATTGATCAAGAAACTCTATCTTTTCTCTTGTTCTCATTTTTTTACCTCACATTTTTAAATCCTTTATGATTTTTATGATTTTATTTTTTATCTCTGGAAAATTCATTATATGTAATTATTATCTACTAATTGCTTTATATATTTTATCATTTTATTTGTAATTTTACAAAAATTAATATAATAAAAGTGAAAATGATAAAGGAAAAAGTTAAAAAAATTGTTTTGATGATTTTTATACCTCTTTTATCCTTTACTATTTTATTTTATAGCAATATTTTATGTTTAAACTTTTCTGAGTTACTTGATGAGATGAAGAAAATGAAGATATAGAAATTCTTGATAAAGAAATAGCTGAGAATGATGATGATATATGACAAATTTCACTTGATATAATTGAAAAAAAAGACTCTATAATTATTATAGCTCCTATCGCTTGAGTTAAATTACAAAATATTGATTTATCTGTAAATAAAAATGTTTTAGTTATTTCATGAAGTAGGGAAAAACCAATGAATTACTATGAGTGAAATATAATTAGAAATAGTGAATGTTTTTGGTGAGATTTTAATAGAAATATTATCCTACCTGAAAATATGGATTTTGATAATATAAAAGCAGTAATGGAAGACAGTTTATTGATTGTAAATATTCCAAAAATTAATCTTGATTCCAAATCAATTAAAATAAATAAAATTGAATGATAAAAAAAATAATTAATTATTAATTAACACAAATGTTCAGAAAAAAAGTTAATAAATCTATAAGTAAAGTTGATAAGATAGTAACATGATTGATTATTTGATGAGCTTTGGCATCAATCTTTTGAGTAAGCCAGACATCTCTTTGAAGAAAATGATATAACATTTTTAAAAAATTTTTTTGATTTTCTTATCACCTATTCTGAAAAAGTGTAGTAAAAGTAATAATTTTATTTAAAAGAAAAAAGTAATTTTAAAACTTATGAAAAAAACTTCTATATATTTTTTTGTAGCTTTATTCTTATTATATATTCCTATTACAAATTGAGCTTGTAATTATCAAAGTGAAATAGATAAGTGTGTTGAAGCTAACAAAAATTCCTGAGCAAAAAATATAGATGATTTTGTATGTGTTGATACAAATCCTGCAAATGTCGAAAAAATAGCTTATCAAATAATTTTTGATTTAAAACTAAAAGAAATAGATGGTGACATTGAAAATTTTTTAAAAACCTTAGAAAATAATATTCAGTATTATTATTGACCAAATAAAAGTGAAAGTTTTTTAGATGGGATAAATTACATAAATGAAGTTTTTTCTCATAAATGATTATTACGGAACAAATATAATAATTTTTGTATCCCTTGAGATGATAATTCCATAGTAAAAAGTTATATGGCATGTATTCCTTGAGATGATAATTCTAAAGAAGCCCAAATACAAGAAGCTTCTACTTATTTTTGACAATCTAAATGTGAACAACTTGTTGATACTAAATTATATATTTATAAAAAAGTAGCTTATAATCTATTACAAGTAAATAAACTTGATTTTTTGAAAGAATTTAGAATCAAACAAACAAAAGCAACAAGAGAAAAATACGACAACCTAGTTTGAAATATGTATGTAAATCTAGATAATATTATGAGAATAAACAAACAACGGGAAAAAGTGACAAAACAATGTCAAACAATTTCAACTAATTAATAAAAAAATACAATTAAAATACCAAAAAATAAACTTGCTATTTATTATTTTTTGTTATAATTATGATTATATTTATTTTTTAATTTTTATACAATGTCTTTACTTAATAGTTGTGAAACAGAGAAGAAAACAAATTCTCTACTTTATATAGTAATTATTGCATTATTAGCTGTAATTGCTGTTATGGCATATTTTGTGTGAAAAAATATGTGAGATAATAAATGATGAGAGGCTCAAGAATCTAAAACATCTGAAGCTAGTTCTACAAAGAATAATTCAGGTTCTATAACAGTAACAATTATAGATGATAAGAGATGTACTAATTGTATGACACAAGAAATAGTATCTCAACTAAAATTAGTTCCATTTTTAACAAGCTCTAAATTTATAGAAAAAGATTTTAGTGATGAATGAATTTCAGAATATGTAAAAAATAGTGGTATAACAAAATTACCTGCAATAATCTTATCAACAAATAAAATAGATGATAATTGACAAATGCAACCATATCTGAAAGAATTAAAAGACAAACAATATTCATTAGAAGTATGAGCTACTTTTGATCCTTTTGCTAAGAGATCAGATAAATGATTTATGACTTTAGATAAAGAAGTTTTAAATAAAATTAAATCTAACACTTACCTAAAATGAAATAAAGATGCTACAATTTCTTGGATTGAATACAGTGATTTAGAGTGTCCTTTCTGTGCTAAATTACATAATTCAGATGTACCTTCTAGTCTAGAAAAAACATATTGAGATAAAGTAAATAAATACTTTAATAGTTTCCCTTTAGAGTTCCATAAAAATGCAATGCCCGCTGCTAGAGTTATAGAATGTGCTTGAGAACAAAAATGAGCTCTAGCATTTTATAAACTAATTGAAACTGCATATAAAAATGAAAAATCAGACCAAGATTTTCTTGTTGCTGAAGCTGTTAAATTATGAGTTAACAAAACTACTTTAGAAAAATGTGTAACTGATTGAAAATTTGATACAAAAATAACTGAACAACAAAAAACTTGAGCAGCTACTTTTGGAATCTCTTGAACTCCTGCTAATATCCTTATAAATAATGTTACTGGAGAATATGAAGTTCTATCATGAGCTCTTCCATTTACAGCATTTAAAGCTACAATTGATAAATTACTTAAATAATTTATATCTATCAAAATACCCTCTAAACATTAATGTTTAGAGGGTATTTTTTTATTAACTTATATATATAAATTAGTTCTTACTAAATACAATCTATCTTCTCAATCTCAAAAAAAATTATTTTTCCATCACTCAATTTTGAATCCAGCTTTTAAATATATTATTACTGCAGGTATATTTTTAGGATGAACAACTAAATCAATTATTTTATTATCACTAATATTTTCAAATAGCTTTTTAATTGCTAATAATCATATTCCTTGTCATCTATATTCATCTGAAACTATTAATCAATTGAAATGTAATGTATTACTTTCTTTTTCCTCATAGGAAATTGTTCCTATTTTTTCTTCATTTAAAATGATAAAAAATACTTTACTGTTTTTTATATATTCTTTAACATCTCATTCACTTTCATAAGCATAAAATACATCACTATTTGCATTCTTTTCAAATTCTAAGACTAATTTCCAATCATCATTTATAACTTGTTTTAATATTATATTTTTCATAAAATTATTTTATTAATTTATTACCTTAATAATACATATAAATTCAAAATATTAAAATTATAAAACAAAAAAAAGCTTGATTTTACTCAAACTTTTTATGTTTATTTAATGGTGGGTAATATTGGATTCGAACCAATGACCCTCTGCTTGTAAGGCAGATGCTCTCGCCAGCTGAGCTAATCACCCATATTAATTAACAAACTCTAAATTTTATGGTACCCGAAGCAGGGCTCGAACCTACGACCTTCGCCTTAGAAGGGCGCTGCTCTTCCAACTGAGCTATTCGGGCTTGTCTATATATTATTTTAAATGAGCTTTAAAGCAAAAAAACTGAGTACTAAGTAATAAGAACCGAAGTTAGAGAAATTTATCTTTTCATTTCTTTACTTTTACCTCAACTCTCAATTCTCAATTCTCAGTTTCTACTTTTTAACTTAATATTAAGATCTTGGCAGCTACCTACTCTCCCACATTTTCGAAATGCAGTACCATTAGCACGAATCAGCTTAACTTCTGTGTTCGGAATGGGAACAGGTGTACCCTAATCGTTATAACCACCAAGATCTTAACATCAAGTATTTAAAGAACACACTTAATTCGTTCCATAAAATCTGAACATTTATAGTTAGTCAAAGAAAATTTATTAGATAAATAAATAATCGTAAAGATAGTGTTAAAATTCATTCGTCCTATTAGTATTGCTCGGCTAAAAATATCTCTATCCTTACACCTACAACCTATCAACCTTGTAGTCTCCAAGGGGACTTATTACCTTAAAGGTAGAGGAATCTAATCTTAGAGTTGGTTTCCCACTTAGATGCTTTCAGTGGTTATCCTTTCCGAACTTAGCTACTCGGCGATGCTATTGTACATAACAACCGATACACCAGAGGTTCGTCCACTCCGGTCCTCTCGTACTAGGAGCAGATCTCTTCAAATTCCTAATCGTCCACAACAGATAGGGGCCAAACTGTCTCACGACGTTCTGAACCCAGCTCGCGTGCCGCTTTAAATGGCGAACAGCCATACCCTTGGGAGCTTCTCCACCCCCAGGATGCGACGAGCCGACATCGAGGTGCCAAACCGCGTCGTCGATGTGAACTCTTGGACGCGATCAGCCTGTTATCCCTAGAGTAACTTTTATCCGTTGAGCGACACCACTTCCATTCGTAGGTGCCGGATCACTTTCGCCCACTTTCGTGTCTGATCGACTTGTAGGTCTCTCAGTCAGGCTGACTTATGCGAATACACTATCATATCGATTTCCATCCGATACTAGTCAACCATTGCGCGCCTCCGTTACATTTTAGGAGGCAACCGCCCCAGTTAAACTACCCACCAAACACTGTCCTTCAGTTTTGAAGTTAGAATCACATTTTAAAAAGGGTGGTATCTCAAGGACGACTCCATAAAAACTAGCGTTTCTATCTCATTGTCTCCCACCTATCCTGCACATTTTAAAACATGACCCAATGTCAAGTTATAGTAAAGCTTCATAGGGTCTTTCCGTCTAGCTGTGGATAATCGGCATTTTTACCGATATTGCAATTTCACCGTGATTATGCTTGAGACAGTGCTCAGACCGTTATGCCATTCGTGCGGGTCGGAACTTACCCGACAAGGAATTTCGCTACCTTAGGACCGTTATAGTTACGGCCGCCGTTCACCAGGGCTTAGGTTCAGAGCTTGCACTCATCCCCGTGACCTTCTGGCACTGGGCAGGCATCACCCCCTATACATCCTCTTGCGAGTTTGCAGAGAGCTGTGTTTTTGGTAAACAGTCGCCTGAGCTCTTTAGCTGCGGCCTAATTCCTAAATTAGAAATTAGGCAGGTCTTATCCCGAAGTTACGACCGCTGTTTTGCCGAGTTCCTTAAGCATAATTATCACGTTCACCTTAGTGTTCTCCACTAGTCTACGAGTGTTCGATTACGGTACGGTTACTTATACCTTAGCTCATAGAGGCTTTTCTCGATACCCGAATGTATTAGAAGCTATCTTGTCTATTTTATTGCTAAAACAAACTTGATTTAACTAGGCTCAATCTTAAAGAAACACGGATTTGCCTATGTCTCAAATTTTGCTTTCGTAACACGAATACATTATGTGTCTCCTACATCCCGATATGTCCCCCCTTAGAAAAATATAAGTAGTCCAGGAATATTAACCTGGTATCCATCAGCTTTTCTTTTCAGATACACCTTAGGACCGACTAACCCTACCACGACTGACGTTGGATAGGAAACCTTAGACGTTCGGCGGTGAGAGTTTTCATCTCACTTACGTTACTCATACCAACATTTTCACTTCTGATATCTCCAGCAAAGGTCACCCTTCACCTTCAGCGACATACAGAACGCTCCGCTACCAATTAAATAAATTTAATTCTACATCTTCGGTTAATAACTTAGCCCCGTTATATTTTCGGCGCAATGTCGCTAGACCAGTGAGCTATTACGCACTCTTTTAAGGAATGGCTGCTTCTAAGCCAACCTCCTGGTTGTCTCAGCAACTTCACATCCTTTACCACTTAGTTATTAATTAGGGACCTTAGATAGTAGTCTGGGCTGTTTCCCTTTTGACGATAGCGCTTATCCGCAACCGTCTGACTCCCAAAATAGTTTATACAGTATTCGAAGTTTATTAGAGTTTACTAAGTCTCGCGACCCGCTAGCTCTATCAGAGCTCTACCCCTGTATAATAGTTGTTTGAGGCTATACCTAAATATATTTCGCGGAGAACCAGCTATATCTCAGTTCGATTAGCTTTTCACTCCTTCCCACAAGTCATCCAATGGACTTGCAGCTCCAAATGGTTCGGCCCTCCATCTAGTTTTACCTAGACTTCAGCCTGCTCATGGGAAGCTCACATGAGTTTCGGGTTTAGTATGTATGACTTATGCCCTATTCAGGCTCGCTTTCACTTCGGCTCCGGATAAAACTTCCTTAACCTTGCCATACACACTAACTCGTTGGTCCGTTCTACAAAAAGTACGTGGTCACCTTGCGGCTCCCACTCTTTGAAAGCATAAAGTTTCAGGTTCTATTTCACTCCCCTCCCGGGGTTCTTTTCACCTTTCCCTCATGGTACTTGTTCACTATCGATCTCGAATGCTATTTAGTCTTGGAGGATGGGCCCCCCAGATTCAGTCCAGATTACACGTGTCTGAACCTACTCAGGAAATAGTATATACAAAATACAAATGTTTTAATTTACGGGACTTTAACCCTCTATGGTCAGACTTCTCATTCTGTTCTCTTAACAATCATATGCTATATTAGGGTTATTAGCCTCCCCTTATATTATTCCTACAACCCCGCAGTACCAAAAGCTACCTATAAAGTATCTGCGGTTTAGACTATTCCCGTTTCGCTCGTCACTACTCAGGGAATCTCAATTGATTTCTTTTCCATTGCTACTTAGATATTTCAGTTCACAATGTCTCCGTCTGTACTACAGACAATAAGGATTACCCTTATTAGGTTCCCCCATTCAGAAATCCTGGAATGATAACGCTCCTTATCAGCTCTTCCAGGCTTATCGCAGATTAGTACGTCTTTCATCGGACATTCGAGTCAAGGCATCCACTTTATGCTATATTTCAATTTTAACACTACCTAAAACTATTAATTATTCATTAATATTTTAGATTCTTTAACTAACTATAATTATTCAGATTTTAAAGAACAAAATAAGTAAAATATTAGAAGAAAGTTTTTTTTCGAGATCATTTTGGAAAATTATAAGGAGATAGTCCATCCGCAGGTTCTCCTACGGATACCTTGTTACGACTTTAGCCCAGTTAGCAGTCCTACCATGAGCCCCCATATTACTTGAGGGATTTCCGATATTACTACCTTCCATGCCATGACGGGCGGTGAGTACAAGACCCAGGAACATATTCACCGTGACATATCTGATTCACGATTACTAGCAATTCCAACTTCATGAGGGCGAGTTTCAGCCCTCAATCCGGACTGAGATCCGCTTTAAAGATTAGCTCCATGTTAC
Organism: Candidatus Altimarinota bacterium; assembly: GCA_041659565.1. Taxonomy (GTDB): domain Bacteria; phylum Patescibacteriota; class Gracilibacteria; order BD1-5; family UBA6164; genus Altimarinus. The sequence goes on from JBAZXZ010000003.1 coordinate 47,598, forward strand.
CATATTGCTACTCATTGTACGGACCATTGTATCATGTGTGTGGCCCCAGACGTAAAAGCCATGCTGATTTGACATCATCTATACCTTCCTCCCAATTAACAAGGGCAGTCTCTTTAGACATAATAACTAAAGACATAGGTTTCGCTCGTTAACGGACTTAACCGAACACCTCAAGGCACGAGCTGACGACAACCATGCAGCACCTGTCTCTAAATTCTCTTGCGAGCACTCCCGTGTTTCCACAGGATTCTTAGGATGTCAAGTCTGGGTAAGGTTCCTCGTTTATTGTCGAATTAAACCACATGATCCACTGCTTGTGTGGGTCCCCGTCTATTCCTTTGAGTTTTAATCTTGCGACCGTACTTCTCAGGTGGATAACTTAACGCGTTAGCTACAGCACTGCAAAAAATGCAACACTTAGTTATCATCATTTAGGGCGTGGACTACAAGGGTATCTAATCCTTTTCGCTCCCCACGCTTTCGTTCCTTAGCGTCAATATAGTTCCAGTAAGCTGCCTTCGCTTTTGGTGTTCTTCTAAGTATCTACGGATTGCACCCCTACACTTAGAATTCCGCTTACCTCTCCCTAATTCTAGATATACAGTTTCAAATACGAACACGAAGTTGAGCTTCGGTCTTTAATACCTGACTTATATATCCGCCTGCGAACGCTTTACACCCAGTAAATCCGGGTAACGCTTGCACCACTCGTATTACCGCGGCTGCTGGCACGAGTTTTGCCGGTGCTTATTCCTGAAGTACTCTCATTATGCTCCTTCAGAAAAGAAGTTTACAGTCGTTAGACCTTCATCCTTCACGCGGTGTCGCTCCATCAGGCTTTCGCCCATTGTGGAAGATTCCTCACTGCTGCCTCCCGTAAGAGTATGGACCGTGTCTCAGTTCCATTGTGGCTGATCATCCTCTCAGACCAGCTATCTGTCATAGTCTTGGTAAGCCATTACCTCACCAACTAACTGATAGAATGAAGGCTCCTCCTTAAGCAATAAATTTTTACTCCGTAGAGACTATCCGGCATTAATCCACTTTTCAGTGGGGTATTCCTGACTTAAGGGCAGATACCAACATATTACTCACCCGTTCGCCGCTATCATAATAGAAAGCAAGCTTTCTATTAATCCCGCTCGACTTGCATGTGTTAGGCGCACCGCTAGCGTTAACCCTGAGCTAGGATCAAACTCTTTTAAACTTAATATTTTTTAAATGGTTTTTCCTAGATTTTTGATTAAAACTTTCTTCTAATATATACTTATTTTAAAGAGCAATTCCACTTACTTATTTCGTAAGCTGAGTTATCTTATTAAATTAATCCGTTTTGTCAAAACTTTTTTTTACTTTCTTTTAAAAGCTTTTTAGAAGGAATTAATTAATAGATTTAAGAGAGTTATAATATAAAAATATATTTTGTCAAATTATTTTTATATTATCTTGGTGGGTCTGGTTGGAATTGAACCAACGACCAATCGGTTATGAGCCGACTGCTCTAACCCCTGAGCTACAGACCCTAATAGATTTTAATGGCGGAAGGGAGGAGATTCGAACTCCTGGAACCGCAATTGGTTCACTCCCTTAGCAGGGGAGCCCTTTCAGCCACTCAGGCACCCTTCCTTATAAAATTTAGAACTAAAGAATTTGGAACTTGGATATTATTTATCTTTGTTCTCGATTTTTCAGTTCTATCTTAGTTTTAATGGCGGAGAGACAGGGATTCGAACCCTGGGTGACTTGCGCCACGACAGTTTTCAAGACTGTTCCATTCAACCAACTCTGGCATCTCTCCAAAAAATTGTTTACATATTTTATACAAAAAATGGTTCCCCTTGTAAATTTTAAATTACTTTTTTTTGTAAAAATTGGCTCCCCTGACTGGATTCGAACCAGTGACCAAACGATTAACAGTCGTCTACTCTACCGCTGAGCTACAGAGGAATATATAATATGTTTTCTTAAGTGGTAGGATTTTATAATTATTTCGATTAAAGTCAAATATTTTTTCTCTATTTTTTATTTAATATTATTTTTTAATTTAAAAATAAGACTTTGAATTAACAAAGTCTTATTTTTTTCTTGAAATATTTCGTATTTTAATGATTTTATTTAACAACTATATTAACTATCTTTCATTTCACATAAATTTCCTTAACTATTATTTTTCATTCTAACCACTTTTTTACATTTTCATTGTTTCTTGCTTTTTCTAAAACTGTTTTTTCATCTTCGTCTATTCATATTTCTATTTCTCCTCTAAGTTTTCATAAAACTTGTATTCAAATAGTTATTGTATCATCTATTATAAGATTTTTATCGTATTTTGGCCATTTTGATGTAAATACTGATTTTTTCTCTCATATTCTTTCCCAAAGTTCTTCAGCTAAATGTGGAGCAAAAGGATGAAGTAATCTTATAAATACATTTTTCCATTCAGTTTGTAACTTATTGTCTTTTGGTAATCAATTATTTACAAGGATCATAAGTGCTGCAATTGCAGTGTTAAATTTATAGTTTTCTATATCTTCTTCTACTTTTTTAATAGTTTTATGTAAAAGCTTCATTGTATGATTATCATTTTCAGTTGAAAATTTAGCTTCACTTGCAAATAATCTCTCTGATTTCTCCAAAAATCTACTAACTCAAACAATTCATTTTGAATCCCATGGAGCAGCATCTTTAAACTCTGCCATATACATTTCATAAAGTCTCAAACTATCAGCCCCAAATTCTTCAACTATATCATCTGGGTTAATTACATTTTTAAGTGATTTACTCATTTTTGAAATAATTCTATTCACTTCTTCTCCATTTGCTATTTCATAATATTTTCCGTTTTTTTCTTCTACTAAATCATTTGCCAATAATCATCAATTTTTTCTTTGAAATGCATGAGCCAAAATAAGCCCTTGATTTCTAAGTCTATAAAATGGTTCATCATGACTTACAACTCCTATATCAAACAAGAATTTATGCCAAAATCTAGCATAAAGTAGATGTAAAACTGCATGTTCAGCTCATCCCACATAACTATCTACTTGTCCCCAGTACCTTTCTACTTCCGGATTTACAAGCTCTTTATCGTTTTTTGGATCCATAAATCTCAAATAATACCAACAACTTCATCCCCATTGAGGCATAGTATTTGTTTCTCTTTTTCAAGATAAATTATTTGCAAGACTAATATTCACAAAATCCTCTACCTTTATAAGTGGTGAATTTCAATCTCAAGCTGGTTCAAAATTCTCTACATTTGGTAATTTCAAAGGTAAATCATAATCACAAACTATTTTACCATAAAGTCAGTCATAGATTTTTGAGAATTCCTTATTTCATATCATTAAAGTATTTCAATTCTTTACCCAAGCCTCCCCATTGTTTTCTTTTGGTAAATTTTCTACATCTTCATTATTTAAATGAATCAAAGGAATTGGTTCCCCCCAATATCTTTGTCTAGAATAAAGCCAATCTCTAAGTTTGAAATTAACTTTCTTAGTACCAAATCAGTTTTGTTCTGCATATTCAGTTAATTTTACTCTTGCTTCAGAAGAACTTAATCAATCAAATTCTCATGAATTTACTAGGATTCAATCTTCAGTATAAGCTTTTTCTCAATTATAAAATAAATTCCATATTTTTGAATGTCCTAACCAAGTAATCATATTTTCAATTTCATCTTTTTTCACCCACTTAATAGAATGTTTTCATTCTTCTATTTCAGAAGCAATTTTTTTATTTGAATTTAATTTAATATAAAAACATCTTCATATACAATCTTGATTTTTATTTTTTGTGTGTCTATATCATACAGCTCTTGAATATGAAAGATTTACATCTCATATAATTTCAAAATCGGTATACCCAGTTTCTTCTATTAATTCTCTTCTAACTGCATCTATTTCTTGCTCTCATTCATCAATTCATCATCATACAAAATGAATATGATTAATATTTCATTCTTTTTCTATTTGAATTAAAACTTCTCATTTATCATTTTCTAAAATAATATCAACTGTTTTTTTATACAATATATCAACTCATTCTTTTGGAGCAGATATTCAAGTATAAACCGTATTATTTGCAATACTCTGTTTTATCTCTAAATTATACTTCTTAGCAAACTCAAAATCCCTAGCATCATGTGCTGGAACTGCCATAACTGCTCAAGTTCAGTAATTTCAAAGTACATAATCAGCTATCCAAAGAGGAACTTTTTCGTTGTTATATGGATTTATCACATAACTTCCTGTAAATACTCAAGTTTTTTCTTTGTTATCTGCAGTTCTATCTTGATCTGATTTTTTCTTGCTATTATCTATATAATCTAAACAAATCTTTTTTTGTTTTGGAGTAATAAAATCCATTACTTGTGGATGATCAGGTGCCAAAACTGCATAAGTCATACCAAAAACTGTATCTATACGAGTTGTATAGACTTTAACATATTTAAATATATCATTTAATATTTCTGGAAATTCAATCATATTAACTCTCCAGTTAAAATGTCATTTATTTTCAAATTCTCTCAACTCTAAATTTTTAAATTTTTCTTTATAATATAATTTAGCTTCTTGAAATGGTATAAATGGATCGTTTTTTGAGATATAAGTAATAAATTCTCAAATATTTTTATTTAATAATTCATAATTTAAAAAGGAGTCTTTTAAATACTTTCAAAATATATCTTTTATATTTGATATAAATTCAGAACTTATACATAATTGATCTAAATCTATAGAACTAAAAACTGGAGCTACAGATATAAACTTTTTAATCTTTAAATTATATTTATTTATGAAGCTTAAACCAGTAATACATCCTATGCTATGTCAAATAATGATAGTATGTTCATTAATTTTATCTTTGTATTGTTCTAATTGATTTAAATGTTTTTCTAAATCAGGTTTTTCACTGTCTATTAAATCAGGGACATAAACTTTAATATTATTTTTCTCTAATTCTTTTTTTATCCAAGGAAACCAATTTTCTTGAGAATCTCATCATAAACCATGTAAAATTAAAACATTTAATTTATCTTCTTCTTTCTTCATCTCAAACTCACAACCTTCACTTTTTCCTATCCAATTTCTTTGCATATCTTTTATTCCTTCTGGCCAATCAAGCTTATCTACATCAGCTAGAAGTCTGTCTGCATATTTTGTTATAGCAAGTACCCATTGTCTTATCTTTTTCTTTTCTACTTTTGTTCCACATCTTTCACAAGTAAAATCATTTAATACTTCTTCATTAGCAAGTCCTGTCTTACAACTTGGACAATAATTAATAGGTAAATCTTGTTCATAAGCAAGTCCGTGTTCAAATAATTTCAAAAATATCCATTGAGTCCATTTATAATAACTTGGATCTGTTGTATCTATTTCTCTATCCCAATCGTAAGAAAATCCCAATTTTTTTGTTTGAGTTTTAAATGTCTTGATATTTTGATCTGTTGTAATTCTTGGATGAGTACCAGTTTTGATAGCATAGTTTTCAGCCGGTAATCAAAAAGCATCCCATCACATTGGATGAAGCACATTGTATCACTTTGCTGTTTTATATCTTGATAATATATCATTTGCTGTGAAACCTTCTGGATGCCCAACATGTAGACCAGCTCAACTTGGGTATGGAAACATATCAAGTGAGTACCATTTTGGTTTTACCTTTTGTCATCCTGAACTTGTTTCAGGATCTGGATTATATACTTTAAATGTCTTGTTTTTTTCCCAAAAATCTTGCCATTTTTTTTCTATTTCTTTGTGGTTGTACATAAATAAAGTTTAAGGGTTTAAGAGTTAAAAAGAAATAAGAGTAACTTATTCTTGGTTATTTATATTATATTGAAAATTTTAGAATTTCTAGTTTTTGTTTTAATGAAATAATAAAAGTAATTATTTTGCTTACTTTTAAATCCAAAAGTAAAACTAAATTGTTCTTTTGTATACTAAAAAAAGAGAGATAAATCTCTCTTTTTTTAGTATTAACTTACAATATTATTAATATAAACTGACTACACTGTTTATTAAAATAACTACATTTTCTCTATCAATATAAGAATCTCAATTAAATTTGTATCATGTTTTACTTGAGTCCAATATTCATAAAGTTTCTCATATTTGAACATATTTAGCTTGCCAAGAAAATTTATTTACATCTGTATAACTAATTTCTACAGGATTTTGAACTTGTAAATTAGAAATCTTTATTAAAATCTTTAGAGCTTCAGCATTTGAAACATAATCATTTGGTCTAAAAATAGGATTTCAATTATTATCTACATCTCAATTTATTAAGCCTAATGATTTAGCTTTTACTATAACCTTAGCTTGCCAAGAAAACTTATTTACATCCCTAAACATAAGATTTGAAATATCTTCATTATTATATGTATAACAATGACTTAGAAGAATCATTTTTGTAAATTCTGCTCTAGTAATATTTCTATATGGTTCAAATGTAGTAAGACTAGTTCAATTTATAATATTAAGTTCATGAAATTTATTTATTAAACCTTTAGCACTAGAACTATTAATATCTGTAAATCCACTCGTTTGATATATAAAATTTGGATTTTTAATAGACTTTGTGATATTACAAGTATTTAAATTATCTACTAAAGAATAATCAACTGAAGTTCAATTTATATCCTTTATAATAGTAATTGTTGATCAACTTGCAACTGTTGATTTAACTCCACACTCATTATCATAATAACTAGGTGAAAAATCTCAATCTGGACAATTATCTCTATTTAGTCATGCTCATCATCAACCACCTCATCAACTACTTCATCAACCACCACCTCATTCACTTACATCATTTATTCAGATTACAAAGTTTTTATCAAATAATGTAACTCAATCACTTACTCTTACACAGATATTATATGAGGATTTTGTCTCAAAATCAAATACTGCATTACTCTTAAGTGTTGTCCCTGTTATACTAAAACTTGCATCATTTACTCATCCCGTTGCACAAGTAAGAGAATAAACAAGTGTTCAGGTACTTGTTGAATCATTAGTTCAAGTTAATGTTCAGATTGTTGTTCCAATTGGTAAATTTTCATTTATCGTAGAAGGACTTAATGATATATTAATTAGCCCTTCACTTACATTATTTATTGTAATTGGAAAATGTTTGTCAAAATTTGTAATTCAATCACTTACTCTTATACATATATTATATGATGATTTTGTCTCAAAATCAAATACTGCATTACTCTTAAGTGTTGTTCATGTTATACTAAAACTTGCATCATCTATTCATCAAGTTGCACAAGTAAGAGAGAAAACTAATGTTCAAGTACTTGTTCAGTCATTAGTTCAAGTTAATGTTCAGATTGTTGTCCCAATTGATAAATTTTCGTCAATTGTATTTCCAATTAATACTATATCTGATGGTTCAACTGATATATTATTTATTGTAATTGGAAATTGTTTATCAAAGAATAAATCTCAATCACTTACTCTTACACAGACATTGTATGAAGACTGTGCTTCAAAATCAAATACTGCATTACTTTTAAGGGTTGTTCAATTGATGCTAAAATTACTGTTATCAACTCAACCACTTGCACAAGTTGTTGCAAATGAATAAGTTAACGTACCATGATTTTCTCAATCATCAGTTCAACTTAATGTTCCTATTGTTGTACCAATTACTAAATTTTCATCAATAGTTGATCCGCTCAGAGCTAAATCTGATGGAGCACTATTTAAATCATTTATTGTTATAGAAAATTGTTTTTCTGTAAAAAGTGATCCACTATCAGTACTCCTAACTCTTACAGTATAAGATGATTTTGTCTCAAAATCAAATATTGCATTACTTAATAGAGTTGAACCACTAATAGTAAAGCTTAAATTATCATCGCTTCAAGTTCAAGCTACTAAAGTATAAGTAAAAGTCTCTCCGGTATCCGTATCTGTACTAGACAGTGTTCAGACTGTTGATCAAGATGCCAGATTTTCATCAACTGAACTTCCACTTAGTGCTATATCTGTTGGAGCTTCATTTACATCTGTTACATTTATTGTAAATGGAGTATCTAGACTTCAACTATCATCCGTTGCAGTTACACATATATCATATGATGATTGTGTTTCAAAATCAAAAACTCAACTACTTGATAATGTGGAACCACTTAAACTAAAACTATTGTTATCTGTTCATGTTCAACAAAAAGTATACACCACAGATCAACTTGCACCGCTTGCTGTTATAGTTGCAACAGTAGTTCAACTTGGTTCATTTTCTAGAATACTTGTAGATGATAAACCTATCGAATCTACTGCTAGTAATCTATTAAGACTTAAGAAACTTAGTATAAATATACCTACTAAATAATACTTAAGCCTAGATTTGGTAATAATTTTATTCATAGTTTTAAAAGTTAAATAATAAAACATATTTGAAAATATATATACCAATAATAATAAATTATCAATAATATTATTATTTAAAGAAATTTTAATAAATAAAATAATTAGGAAGAAGAAGAAATTAAATAAGTTAACTTAAAATTTCTCATATATATAACCGTATATTTTTTATACTACATAAATGTATGAAAATTGTATGAAAATACTTTTTTTATAACATTACAAATTGACTAAAATATAATATTTTGTTATAATAATATTTTTTATATTAACAAAATATTATATATGTTCTATAAAAAAATAAAGATTTAGTTTTAAACAAAATCTTTATTTTTTTTATAGATATAATTTTTAGTAATTTTTAAAAACCACTTTGTAAATCAAGCATATTTTTATAAATTCATTTTTTAGCTACAAGTTCCCTATGAGTTCATCTTTCAACTACTTTTCAATCTTCTATCAAAATTATATCATCTGCTTCTTTAACTGTTTGAAGTCTATGAGCTATAACTATAACTGTTCTTCATTTGAAGAGTCTATGCATCGCTTTTGTGATTTTTTCTTCTGAAAAACTATCAAGTGCTGAAGTAGGTTCATCAAGTAATATAATCTCTGGATTTTTAATAAATACTTTAGCTATTGCCAGCCTCTGTCTTTGTCACCCAGAAAGTCTAATTCACTTTTCTCAGATTTCTGTATCAATTCATTTTTCAAATTCAAATACAAATTCACATTCTGCATCTTTTAGAGATTTTATCATTTCTGCTTCATTAGTTTCTTCTCTTACACTTGCTTGTAAATTTTCTCTGATTGTTCCATCAAAAACAGAAGGTTCTTGAGTTAGATAACCTATATTTGCAAAATAAGATTTAAGTGAAGTTTTTTTCAAATCATTTCAAAATATATCTACGATTCATGACTTTGGTCTCAAATATCAAGCAATTATCTTCATCAAAGTTGTTTTTCATCCACCAGAAACTCAAACTAAAGCTGTTTTTTGTAATCAATTTATTTCAAGTGAAAATTTATCAAAGATTTTTTTATCTGTGTAACCATAAGATATATTATTAATTACTATCTTATCTGTTTTTGTTTTATAATCATTTCAAATATCAAATCATTTAATTGGAGTAAGATTTTCAAATGTCTCCCAAAGAAGTTGTACTGATGCAAAATCTCTTAAAATCATCCTAACAATATCTAAAAAATTATTCATAGATAATTCTGTCATAGAAATAATTGTTATAAAAATCGCAAGATCTGAAAAAGAAGAATTAGTTTTTAAAATAAGATTAGACAAAAATATATAAACTCAAATACGAATAAATAGAAAAAGTACTCTAGGTAATTCATCAACTACAGTAAATCCTATATTTACTGGATATTGATACACTTTTGACATCTCATAGTTATGTGCAATCTTTGATAAAATTGTTTTTAAAGAATTATTTTGCATTAATTCATTTTTTGACATCAAAGCAATAACTGCTTGATGATCGGCTTCTCTTTCTGCTATTTTTCTCAACAACCTTTTTTCCTTCATATAAACATTTGCATAATATGAAATTATTCATCAAATAAATATTAATAAAAGACTAATTAATCATCATGCTATATTTATATTAAAAATCGTATAAATAGCATAAAATAAGAATAAAATCCCATAAAATCATTTTTGTCATAATTGAAATAACATATCAAGCCAGTCATGTAATCAAGATCTAAGAATAGATACAAACCTACCAGTTCAAATTTTTTCTACATCATTTCATTCAGCTTGTACATATTTATTCAAGTATTTTTCATAATAAACTTTACATCATTCAAACATAATTTGAGTCCGTCACCATTTATACATTAAAAATCTACCTCCTGAAAACAATAAAGTAATAATAAAATATATATAAATTAAATTCCAAAATTTTTCAGTTTCTTTAAATTCAATTGATTTCAATATAAGTTTAAGTATTTCAATAGAAAATACACTATACACAAATGAATAAAAACCCTCAAACATATTTTGAAGGTGAATTTTTGGCATTAATCTAACTGGTTCAAAGAATTTTTTTGTTGTTTGGATGAATGACATAAAAATCTAAATCTTACAATTAAAAAACTCTTGAAGCTCCAACCTCTCATGATCTAATCTAAAAAGTTTTCAGTTTCTTTTTAATTTTTCTAGTACTCAATCTACTATTTTTTTAGATACATTTTCTCAATATATATTTTCTCATCTCATCTTTTTATTATCAATACTTGATTTAATGATTTTAGCTATCAGATTTGAATTAACTGGTGGAGCTATTACATTAGTTCCTGCAAGAATTGTTTCAGTTCTATCCGAACCAAACCTCACAGTAACACAAGGAACTCAAACTATATTTGCTTCTTCTTGCATACTTCAACTATCAGTTACTACAGCTCAAGCTTTTGAAATCATATCTATAACTTCATGATGATGAGCCAAAGCTGGTCCATATGCAAAATTGTCTTTATACTTTTTCTTTAATTCTTCTATTTCTTCTCTAAGTCAATAATTGTCTATCGCAAATTCAGATGCATAAAGTCATAGAAAACATACATAAACTCATTTTTCAACTAGTTTTTTAATTGCATAAAATATTGCCAAAAATCTTTCTTTTGTCTCACAATTTTCTCTTCTATGAATTGTAACAAATATAAAAGGTTTTCACTTCATATTTGGATAAATTTCAAAAGCTTTTGAAGTTTTAATTTTAGTTTTTGATATTTTAATAGCATCAGAAACTGTGTTTCAAACTACTTCTATATTTTCTCTTGGAAATCATTCTCTAATTAAAGTGTTTCTATACAATTCAACTGGTGCAGCAAAATAACCAGTACTTGCTTCAATTCATCTCGTGTCAAATTGTTCAGGGTATGGTTCTATACTTCAAAGTTCATAAATAGAAAAATCCATCAAATCTTCACGGTATTTATCAAAATCAAATTTTCACTTTTCAAAATTGATAAAAAGTGATTTGAAAAAATGCTTATTTGGAGTATAAGTTCTGATTCAAGCTTCCACATGAACTACTGCAAATTTATTTAAAAATGCTGCCTTATCAGCCGTAGTTGCAGTTAGTGTATCACCGTGAACATAAGGAACTGGGATTTTTTTATGACTTGATAATTGAACAAGTATATTTCAAAACCTTTCTATTATAAGAGAATATTTTTTATGAATTGGTCAAAATATATTTAGATTTATATCAACTATCATTTCAAATTCATTTAATACTCATTCACTCAGATTATAATCATAATGTTGTCCTGTATGAATAAGCACAACCAATTCTCATCTATTTTTTAATTCCGAATAAATTGGGGCTTGTTTTATGATATCAGGTTTTGTAGCTATCATTATTATATGCACATATTTCTTCTCAGAATTTTCTATCTCTTCCCAAAATCAATCTCTAATTGTAATTTCTTTTTCATCCATAGAATAGTAATTAAAATGTAATTTTTTAGTTTTGTCATTCCCTTGAAGAAGGGAATCTTCATTATATTGTTCTAGATTTTTATAACTTAAACTATTTATTTACAATTATCGTCGTTTTTAATATAAGGTAGATCCCCGTGTCAAGCACGAGGATGACAAAAAAGAAAACATTTTTTATATTTAAACTACCTCTATCTCTTCTTCCTCATCTCAAGTACTTCTTACAACTTTAGCAGAAACAAGTATATCATCATTTCATTTGATTTTTGTTAAAATTACTCATTGAGTTACTCTTCAAGTTACTCTAACAGAAGATAGTGCTAACTTAATTGTTTGTCAATCTTTACTCATAAGTAGTACTGATGATTCTTTTAACTCTTCTTGACTCAAAACTGCAGCACTTATAAGACGACCTGTTTTTGTTGTTACATTCATAGCCTTTACTCAACTTCCTCATCTTCATTGACTTCTATATCATTCTAAATCAGAGATTTTTCACATACCATTTTCAGTAACGATAAATAAGTATTTAGCATCTTTTGAAACTATTGTTACTTCTATTACCTCATCATCTCATTTTATTCTAATTCATCTTACTCAAGCAGCAGCTCTTCCCATAGGTCTTACATCTCCTTCATCAAATTGTATAGCTTTTCAAAGCCTAGTTGCTATAAGTATATTATCATCTCCTGATGTTGTTTTTACCCAAACTAAATCTTCTCACTCTTTGATTTTCAAAACTATTAATCAACTAGTTCTTATATTTTTTACTTCTTTCATATCAAGTTTTTTAACTGTTCAAGCACTCGATACAAAGAAAAGATATTTATTTTTTTCTTCTGTAATATCCAAAATCGCAGCAACTGTTTCATCTTTTTGTAAAGACAATAAATTAATTATTGGTTGTCATTTTGCTGTTCTTTGAGTTTCTGGTATCTCATAAGCAGGTAATGTAAATACTCTTCATTTTGTAGTAAAGAAAAGTAAGTCATTATGATTATTTGTAGGAACTATTGTTTGAATCTCATCATCTTCTTTTGTTGCAGTAGTTATTCATTTACCTCATCTTCTTTGTAATCTAAATGAACTTGCTTTAATTCTTTTTATATAATTGTTTTTTGATAATACAATTACAATCTCTTCATTTGGTATTGTATCTTTTGCATTAAATTCTCCAACTTTTCAAGGATTTATTTTTGTTCTTCTCGCATCAGCAAAAGTCTCTTTTATATAATCTAATTCTTCTATAATCAAAGTCACTATTCTTTCTGGTTTTGAAAGAATATCCTTTAAATCTATTATTAAAATCATTTTTTCATTTAATTCATCTTCTATCTTTTTTCTTTCAAGTCAAGCTAGTTTAGATAATTGCATTTCCAAAATTGCATTCGCTTGTAATTCACTAAAACTAAATTGTGCCATCAAATTAATTCTTGCTTCATCTTTAGTTTGAGATTGTTTAATAGTTTTAATTATTTCATCTATATGATCAAGTGCTTTTTTAAGTCATTCAAGTATATGAGCTCTTGCTTCTGCAATTTTTAATTCATAAATTGTTCTTCTTGTTATTACTTCTTTTCTATGATCAATAAAATCAAGTAAAATCTCTTTTAAATTGTATAATTTAGGTTGTTTTCATCTTTCTCATAGAGAAATCATATTGTAACCAAAACTTGTTTGAAGTGATGTTAATTTATAAAGTAGATTTAATACTTTTTTTGGAAAACTATCTCTTTTTAATTCAATAATTACCCTTACTCAATCTTTATTAGATGATTCATCTCTAATATCACTAATTCATTCAATTTTCTTTTCTTTTACTAAATCTGCAATTTTTTCTATAAAAGTAGATTTATTTAAAGCATATGGGACCTCTGAAATTTTTATATATTTTCTTCACTTAGAAGTTTCTTCTATAGAAGCAACTCATCTAATTATAACGGAACCTCTTCAAGTAGAATAAGCTTGAAGTATAGCATCTTTATCATAAACAATTCAACCTGTTGGAAAATCTGGTCATTTTATAAATTGCATTAAATCCTCAACAGTTACATCTTCAATTTCAGGAACTTTTAATAAGTATTCTAAAGCTTCTATCAATTCTCATAAATTATGTGGTGGGATATTGGTTGCCATACCAACAGCTATACCCATAACTCAATTCATCAAAAGTTCTGGAATACGAGTAGGTAGTACAATTGGTTCTTTACGAGTTGCATCATAATTATCTCTAAAATCTACAGTTTCTTTATCTATATCACTAAGCATATACTCAGCCAACTTTGTCATCTTTGCTTCAGTATACCTCATTGCAGCTGCACTATCTCAGTCCATTGAACCAAAATTTCATTGTCCATCAACTAGTGGATATCTCATAGAGAAATCCTGAGCAAGTCTAACCATAGCTTCATAAACAGAACTATCACCATGTGGATGATATTTTGCCAAAACTTCTCAGACTACTGCTGCAGATTTTCTATATTTTGCCGTTGATCTAAGTCATAAGTCGTGCATAGCAAAAAGTATTCTTCTATGAACTGGTTTTAATCAATCTCTTACATCAGGTAAAGCACGAGAAACTATTACACTCATTGCATAATCTAGGTAACTAGTTTCAATTTCTTCATTTATATCTCTAGATTCATCTCATACATATGTAACTCTAGTATCTATAGGAAGTTCTACTTGTTCTTTTGAATCCAAATTTTCTTCTTCATTTTGTAACTCAATATCTTCATTTGAGTTCTCTTCATTGTTATTTTCTGCCATTTAAATTTGTTTTAAAAAGTAATTTGTTTGATTTTAATTATTTTTGTCTATTTTTCAAGAATAAAGTAAAAATTTAAAAAAATCATTTTATTATGCATATTTTTTAATAAAATGTGGTCATTTTTCTTGACAATAAAATATATGTATGCTAACATATATTTACATTTACAAAAAACATTTTATTACTTAACTAATTTTGTATGATGAAAACAAAAATAAAAAATGGATTAGCGATTTTTGCTATTGCTGCATTAACTATTAATAGTACATATGCTGCTACTCAAATTGGTACTTGAAGTGTTTCTGGAACTTCTTCATTTGATAGTGGTGTTATGTGGGATGATGCAATGCCTTGAATTGCAACTGGTTCCGTAAGTGGAATATTGATTACTGCAAAAGTATTACCTACATTAAATATGGTAATTTCTACTGGAAGCATAGATCTAGGAACTTTAAATGCTGCTGCTTATTCTACTTGAAGTCTTGATATAGAAGTAGGTACAAATGCTAGTAATTGAGTAACAGTATCTGCTACTTCTAATGCTGGATGATTAAATAGTGCAACTAATGGATCTACTATTAATAATACAACTACAGACTGAATAGCTGAAAGTTATATTTTCAGTTCTGCTTTAAATGCTGCAAGTGATTCTTCAGTAACTTGATTTAGTCAAACTGCTAATTTAAGTACAGAAATAAATGATAATGCTACCGCTCATACTCTTTATAATACAAATAAACCTGAATCTTCTAGTTGAGTTAATGATGTTACATTTTTTGTATCTGCAAAAATAGATGAACAAACTCCTGCTGGAACTGACTACCAAGACACCGTTACACTTACAGTTGTTTGAAACTTTTAACCTAAAATATATTTATAAAATATCCTGGATATATGTCTAGGATATTTTTTTGTTTTTTAAAAAATATTATGATAACATATATCTACAAATACAAAAAACAAATTTATTCTTTAACAATTTTGTATGATAAAAACAAAAACAAATAAGATACTTGCTATCTTAACAATTGCAATATTAACAATGAATAGTACTTATGCTGCAACACAAATTGGTACTTGAAGTGTTTCATGAACTTCTTCTTTTGATAGTGCTGTTATTTGGAATGATGCAATACCTTGAGTTGCTACTGGTACAGTAAGTGGAATAATAGTTACAGCTAGTGTATTACCAACTTTAAATATGGTAATTTCTACAGGTGCTATTAATCTAGGAACTTTAAATGCTTCTGCATATTCTACTTGAAGCCTTGATATAGAAATAGGAACAAATGCTGCTAACTGAGTAAATGTAACTGCTAAATCTAATGCTGGTTGATTACATAGTACATCTAATTGATCTACTATTAATAATACAATTACTGACTGATTAGCTGAAAGCTATAAATTCAGCTCTGCATTAAATGCTGCTTCAGATTCTTCTGTTTCTTGATATACTCAAACTGCCAATTTAAGTACAGAAGTAAGTGATACAACAACTTCTCATACTCTTTATAATACAAACAAACCTGAATCTTCTAGTTGAGTTAATGATGTTACATTTTCTGTATCTGCAAAAATAGACCAACAAACTCCTGCTGGAACTGATTACCAAGATACTGTAACAATAACTGTTGTTTGAAATTTCTAATTAACTGTTATACACTAAAAAGATTTCCCTTAAAATAGGAAATCTTTTTTTTGCTTTTTATTAAAAAAAGTTTATATTAAAAAATAATTGGAAACTCTGCAACTTTTACTAATTAGTCATTTTACTTTTACAATTATGAAAAAATTATTACATTTGTTTTTTATTTTTTGTTTTTTATTTTTTATCTGAAAAGATTTTTCTTTTGCAAATATAGATATGACTGTATCTCCTGTAAGATATGAAATAACATTAGATAAATGAAACACAACTTCAAAAACCATAAAATTATTTAATAATACTGACAATTCTCAAGAGATATTTATAAATACAAAAAATGCTACTTGAATGGATGAAAACTGACAACCTGTATTTGTAGAATCTATAGAAAATCCAGATTATCATTTAGCAAATTGGGTTACTATAAATACAACTAATTTTACTATACAACCCAGGTCAAATTTAGATATTCCATTTAGCATAACAGTTCCAGACAAAGCAAGTCCGGGATGACATTATTGAGCAATTTTTTTTAATGTAAAGGAAAATTCAGGATGACAAATACATATACAAAAAAGAATATGAGTTTTGATTTTATTAAAAGTTCCTTGAGTTATTGAAGCTGAATGAGATGTTAAAGATATAAAAATAGTTGTTAATTCAGGAGGTGGTGGTTGATCTCGTAATAACAAAAATGACTTATTATGAGATATGTTTAAAAAATATGTATTATGAGAAAAAGATGATACAGAATTAACAAGTGCTCAAGATGAAGATCCAAATAATACAAATTCAGGTGATACTGATTTTTCAGTAGATTTAACTATAGATTTTTCAAATAAATGAAATACTCATTTAAAACCAAAATGAACAATTGAAATAATTGATGAAGATTGAAATAGTCTTAAAAAAATATGAAAAGAAACTATAAAAAATGAAGAATGAGCTATTGTTTGAGAAAAAGTTGTTGATTTTATACCAATAAATGATGAAGATTGAAATGTATTACCAAATGAAAATAGAAAATTTAAACAAAGTTGGGATTGATTTGCATACGAAACAATAGATGAAAATTGAAAAAAAGTAATAAAATATCAAGATCCTGGAGAATACTACTCTCTAAAAAATAAAAATGATAAATGATACTTAATGCCATGGGAGAAAGTCTATACAAAAACAACAAAGAAAAAACTAACAGCTAGAATTAAGATGGGTTACACTGCTCCTGACTGAAAAGAAGTTGATTTCAACTCTGCTAGAGATTTCTATGTAACTTATGATGAAGATTATATATGATTAAATCGGTATATAATTATTCCTTGATGTTTAATTTTTATATTAATCTTTATATTCTGGATTATATGATTAAAAAGAAAAAGAAAATGTCCTAAATGTAAAAAGAAAGTTGATAAAGATATGAAAATCTGTCCTTATTGTTGAGAAAAACTAAAAGATAAATCTAAAGGAAAATCTTAAAATAAAAAAACTAGTGAAATCAAAAAATCACTAGTTTTTTTATACTAAAACTTCACTTTGATTTATCTAATAGCATTTGCAATTATATCAACGACTTCTCTTTCAAAAGGTGAAGGAATAATTTTATCTACAGTTGGATTTTCCACTGCTGAAGCTAAAGCTATTGCTGCATTTATTTTCATATCGTCAGTTATCATACGAACTTTATTTTCCAATGCTCATTTGAAAACTCAAGGAAATACTAAAACATTATTTAATTGATTAGGATAATCACTTCTTCAAGTTGCAACTATTTTCGCTCATCAAACATAAGCATCTTCTGGCATAATCTCAGGAGTTGGATTAGCCATTGCAAAAATTATACTATCTTTATTCATTGTCTTAACCATTTCTGTAGTCAAAATAAGTGGAGCTGAAACTCATATAAATAAATCTCTTCAAACTACAGCATCTTTTAATGTTCAAGAAATATTTTCTGTATTTGTGATTTCTAATATTTTTTGTTTTTCATTATTTAAGTCACCTCTTTTTTTTGAAACTATTCATTTACTATCACAAACTATTATATTTTTTATTCAATATAAATATAATAATTTAATTATTGCCGTTCAAGCAGCTCAAAGACCATTAACTATAATTTTTAATTTTTCTTTTTTTCTGTTTGTTACTTTCAAAGAATTTATAATTCAAGCTAAAACAACTACAGCAGTTCAATGCTGATCATCATGAAAAACAGGTATATCTAATTCTTTTTTTAATCTTTCTTCTATCTCGAAACATCTAGGTGCTGAAAAATCTTCCAAATTAATTCAACCAAAAGTTGGAGCTATATTTTTAATTGTTTTAATTATTTCTTCCGTATCCTGAGTATCCAAAACTATAGGAAAAGCATTTACTCATGCAAATTCTTTAAATAAAACACATTTTCATTCCATAACTGGAAGCCCTGCCTCAGGTCATATATTTCAAAGTCAAAGTACCGCACTTCAATCGCTTATTACAGCTACAGTATTAGCTTTTAAAGTATAATCATATACTTTTGATTTATCTTTAAATATTTCTCTGCAAGGCTCAGCAACTCCAGGAGTATAAGCCAAGCTTAAATCATTTTTATTTTCTATTTTTATCTTAGAAATAGTTTCCAATTTTCAAGACAACTTCTTATGTAAAATTAAACTTTCTTCAAAATAATTCATACATTTTGTATTTAAAAATTAAATATAAAATTCATTATAAATAAAATAAAACTTTTGCAAAAATTATTATAAAAAAATCTAAAAATTTGTTTTTATTGAATTTTTTCTTATAATATTTTTAATTTATATAAAAAACAGTGTATTATGGCCAAACAATATGAAAAAAGCTCATGAGGTGTTGTGTATCGTAAAAACAATAATAAAATAGAAATTTTACTTTTAAAATGGAAAAATTCTAAACAACTTGAAGAATATGTAATTCCAAAATGACATATTGAAGAATGAGAAATAGCTAAAGTATCAGCAATAAGAGAAATAAATGAAGAAACTTGATTAAAAATAGAAGATTTAGAAGTTATAAAATTTATAACAAAAATAAATTATACTTTCAAAGCTGGATATCTAGAAAATACTCCATTAATTGATAAAGATGTATATTTATTTTTAGTTAAATATAAATGAACGGCTGATCCAATAGTACAAAAAGAAGAAAGATTTGTATGATATGATTGGGTTTTAATTGATGAAATTAGAAATATGGATCTAAGATTTGATTTAGCCTGAATTGTCTCAAAAAATAGAACTTATTTTATTTAATATATAAACAAACTATGGAAATTTTTTACAAAAATAATAACCTAATAATCCAAAACTCTTCAAAAAAAGAAGTAGTTTTTAATATTGAATCTAATGATGTATCAATTGATTCTTTTTCTATTTCTAACAGTTGAGAATATGAAAAATGAAGTATCTTGGCAGAAGTAAAAGATTATAAATGAATACTTTTTTACCATCTAACTCTTGATACTCACAAAATAGTTATAATAACAAATGATACTTTTGAATTTACTGAAGAGATATTATCATTTTTCTGAGATGTAGATCTACTTATTATGCCTTGAAGTAAAAACAGTGTAAAAGTATATGAAAATATAGAAGCAAAAATGGTACTACCATACTGAGAATGAAAAGATGTATTTTTCACTGCAATTTCACAACACAATGAAGAAGTTGAATCAATAAAAATCAAATGAGCAATTCAATGAGATATAACAGAATTTGTGAATTTAAAAGTTGGGTAAAATATAATCTAAAATGTCTTTTAAAAACAAAAAAGCTAGATTTTTAAAAATCTAGCTTTTTTGTTTTTTTAATTTTCTATTATAAATACTTCCCACAAATTTTTTCTAAGCTATCAATTGGTTGAACTCAAACTAATTGTTCAACTGCTTTTCAATCTTTAAAAATAATCAAATTAGGGATACTCATAACTCTAAATTTTGCTGCCAAATTTCAGTTTTCATCTACATTAACTTTACCAACTTTCATTTTTCCTTCCATTTTTACTGCAAAATCAGATAATATAGGAAGCATCATTTGACAAGGACCACACCATTCAGCCCAAAAATCCACCAAAGTAACTCAAGTAGCAATAGTTTCATCAAAATTTTGTTCATTTAATACAAGTGCTGACATAATTTTTCTTTTAAAAAATAAATACCCTTATATTATATTTATTTTTTTTTATAAGTAAAATTTTTAGAGTAGTAAAAATTTCCTTATTTAGAAATATTTAAAATGTTAGATATAACCCCTATTACTTGAAAAAATATAAAACCTACATTACAAAATCCAAATAATTATCTCAGTTTATAATTTCAAAACTACTTTTAAGATAAGCTTCTATAAAGTTTTTTAGTGGCTTAGGTTTTTTATTTACAGAGTATTTGAATTCATAAGCTGATAGTTTATCTCATGATTCTTCAATATAATCTATTTCTTGCTGAGTAAATGTTCTCCAGAAATAACTATTTACATATAAAAAATTATTTGAATTGTATTTAATCCTTTCTGAAATTAGAAAATTCTCCCATAAAGCTCAAGTGTCTTGTCTTAGTTCCAAAGGGTTAAAATTATTTATAAGAGCATTTCTTACTCATAGATCATAAAAATATATCTTTTTACTAAATTTGATTTCATTTCTTAAATTCCTAGAAAAACTTCAAAGCCTAAAAATTATAAAAGCTTTTTCTAATATAATGATATAATTTTCAATAGTATTTTTATCTACTCAAATTAGATTTGCGAGCTCAGTGTAAGATACCTGATTTCATACCTGAAGTGCAAGGGCTTGAAGTAATTTTATAATCATATCAGGTTTCCTTATATTTCAAAAACTCAATATATCTTTATATAAATAACTATCAACTAAAATTTTAAGGTTTTTAATTTTATCATTCTGAGAACTGAAAAATACTTCTGGATAAAGTCAGAATATCATATTCTCATCCTTGAATCTTGTTAATTCTAATTTTGAATATTTTGAGTTTAATTCTTCAATTGAAAATGGGTAAAGATGATATTCATATTTCCTTCATGTAAGTGGTTCATTTATCTTGTTTGCAAGGTCAAAACTAGATGATCAAGTTGCAATTATTTGTATATCTGGATAGTTATCAATCAATAATTTAAGAGTAATTCCGATATTTTCAACTCTTTGAGCTTCATCAATAACTATTAATTTCTTATCTCAAAAAAAACTTCTAAGCTCTGTAGATGTCTTATTTGTGAGACTCAATCTTATATCCGGTTCATCACAATTATAATAATCATCGGTATTTCAATATTTTGACAATAAAGCTCTTACTAGAGTTGTCTTACCTACTTGCCTTGGTCAATATATTATAATTATTTTTCATTTGAAAATATTATCTTCAATCTCCTTAGTTATCTTTCTATCTATAAACTCACTCATTTTATATTAATTTAGTGAATAAAGTCACTGTAATTATATTAATTATTTAAAATTAATCAAATTTTATTTATGGAAAATATTTTCTTGGGGTATGAAATAAAGTTTTACTCCAATCTATCCTCTTCTGAATTATATTCCAAACCTCTCATAACACTTTTATGAGAATCAAGAATATTTGATTCAAGAGCTGTGAGATACATTGTTTTTACTTCTTTGGCTGTAAAATGTAATTCTTTATAAGTTGCATCAGCTTCACAACCATTCACTGGAAAATAAAGATTTAGTCTTCAGTCAGGTAATGATTCAACTCAAATTCTTGATTTTTCCAAAACTTCATAATGGAAATCATCAAATTTTGTTATAGTGAGTCACTCATATATTGCATCAACTATATCAAGAATTTCATTTCTTAGATCCCAAGATTCTCTGGAAGGCATATCTTTTGTAAGCTCATTTATCCTTGAATCAAAAATCTCTTCAGGATCATCCTTTTTGTTCATCTTTTGAATAATTTCAACTATTTCATGAACTGAAATATCTTTGAAGTATTTTTTTAAAAATTTTTCTCATATTTTTATTGGTATACCTCAAGCTATATTTAGATAAAGATGAGAAAAAAGTAACCAAAGTGGAATCTCATAATCTTGTTCATAAAGTCAATATTGCCAAGTATATCATTTTCAAAAAATCAGAGTTGGTTCAAAATGATATTCCTCATAACTTTCAGAAAAACTCCAAGGATGTTTTATTATATTTTCCATAATTTCATCAAAACATTCTGGTTTTTGAAAAGTACTTTCTTGTAATTTTGTAGCTAGAATAATAATATTATTTTCTTCAAATTTTTCACTTTCGAGTAATTGTATTAACTTAATTAAATCCTTTGGCCATTTTTCTTTTGGAATCTGTTTTATTATATTTACAAAGAGACTTTCACCATTAGGAAAATAAGTTTTTTTTCAATATTTCTCTCTCCAAAGAGATCCTCTTTTTCTTAGAAAAGCTGCTCAAACAATTGCATCATTTCTGTCTAAATCTACTTTTTTGTAAAGACTTTCATTCCATTCTCAGATTCACCAAATTATATCAATATTTTTTGCTTGTTCCCAAGAAACTCATTGATAACATTGAAATATTTCCCAAGCTTTTTCAATATTATCTCTTGTAATAGCAAATTTTTCTCAAATATCAGATTCCATTCTAATTTTCAAATTATCCCAAATATCTTTTTTTCTCTTTCTCTCTTCAAATAATTTGTGAAACTCATCAAAAGAAATTCAATAATTTTGTACAAGTGTCTCTGAATAAATTCTTACCTTTTCTTCTTTCGAAATTTCATCTTTTTTAGAATATATTTTTTCTAAAATTAATCCAACATCAAATATAATATTTTCTATAAAGTTTTTTATAAACTCTATAATCTCTGACTTTACTACATCAAATTCTTCACTCTTTAGTAAATCTAAAGTTTTCACCTTTTCTTTTATTTGATTTTTCTTTCAATAAAATTCAAATGTAGATCAATCTTGAGGCTCTAGAGGAAGCATTTCTTTTACTATTTGAGGTACTTTATCAGGATGACAAGTAGTCAACATTTTCATATATGATTTATGTCAAGCTGCATAACTAGATCATGGTTGAATAAAAAGAGTTCTACAAGCTTCTGCATATGATTCTGGAGATAATTCAGGAATTTCTTTTCATACAAATACAAGTCCCATTTGAGACATTTTATCAGCTAGACTTTGTTCAAGTCCTTCCGTATAACTAAGTCAAAATAAAGAGTCTCATACATTACCATTTCATTTATAATTTTCTTTGATTATTTCAAGAATAAATTTTTCCCTCATTGTGAAACTAGGTCTTATTGTACGATCATATTCCAATATTGATGTTACAGTAGTTTTTGTTTCAATCAAAGAAAAAGGTCAAGAATATTTATCTTCTTGCTGTTCTATTGATAGATCTAAATGTTCTTTAAGTGGCATTGATTTTTATTAATTATTATCTCAATAATAATATTTACAACTTGATAATTGTCAATTTTATTTCTTAATACATAAATATATAAAAATATTTGTAGAATTATTGATAATACAAAATAAATTTTTATTCACTTAAATATAAAATCAAATAAATTTAAAAACAATAAAAAAAATTCTTTCCTAGAAAAATAATATTTTTCCATGAAAGAATTTTTTGGTGGGACAGGCGGGGCTCGAACCCACGACCTTGGCCTTAAAAGGGCCCTGCTCTACCAACTGAGCTACTATCCCATTTTTTTGTTTCCACATATTATATAAAAAAAATTAAATAGCAAATTTTTTTCATAAAAACTTTATTATGGCAATAGTATTTCCCAAATAATAATAAAATTTTTATGTTTAAAATAATATTTATATTTTATTTGACAAAATAATCTTTTTTAATAATATATGACCTACTTAAAAAATATAATATTGCCGCTTTAGCTCAGTTGGTAGAGCATTCGCCTTGTAAGCGAACGGTCATCAGTTCAAATCTGATAAGCGGCTCCATTAAAAACATATTAGGGATTAGTAATTAATGCTTAGGAAATAGGTAATTTGTCTTAAATCTATGCCTTAAAGACTAATCCCTAAATTTTTGGGCAGGTTCCAGAGCGGTCAAATGGGACGGACTGTAAATCCGTTGGCTTCGCCTTCGAGTGTTCAAATCACTCCCTGCCCACCATACATTTTTAGCCCAGGTGATGAAATGGTAGACATGCTGGTCTTAGAAACCAGTGCTGTAGTGGCGTAAGAGTTCGAGTCTCTTCCTGGGCACCATTTATATTACATTTTTGTCTCGTACTTTGGCGGACAAATATAAAAACCATATATTATGAAAAAAGATATACACCCAAATGTAAATAAAATTACAATTACTTGTTCATGTGGAGCAGTTTACGATGTTAAGTCTACAATGAAATGAGATCAAAGAATAGAAATCTGTTCTAAATGTCATCCTTTCTTTACTTGAGAACAAAGAATCTTGAAAACTGGTGCAGTTGATAAATTCTATGCAAGAATGAAGAAAACTGAAACATTACAAAAATAAAAATTATACTAAAAAAATTCTGATAATAATTTATCAGAATTTTTTTTGTTATTTTAAAAAATCAATATACTAAGTCCAATAAATAATAAAAACAATAACAATGATCAAACTTTTTTTACTCAATTTTAAAAAATTACCAGAATCCAATAAATCAATGGTTTATCTTATGTGGATATACTCAGTTTGAGCTCTTATTGCATTTACTTTTATAAATATATATGTTTTTAAAATCCATAACTCATTTAAAGATATAATATTTTATAATATGGTATTTTTTACATCAATTTTTATATGATTTTCAATACTATGATTGATAATGAGTATTTTCAGTAAAAATATTAAAAATATGTATTATGTCGCATATTTCTTATTTATATTATCATTTATTTGTTTATTTATTTTTAATTGAAATCTTATCTGAGCTTATGTATTTTGAAGTCTCTATTGATTATGAAATTGATCGTTTCGGAATGCCGTACATACTCAAGAACTTAAAAATATAATGAATAAAAATAGAGATTTTTATTCATCATCTATATCAGTATGAACAAATATATTATCAATATTAACCCCTTTAATAATTGCATTTATATTTTATATCTGCAATAAAATTAACTTTGATTGATATACAATTATATTTTTAATTTTACCTTTACTATACAGTGTATCTTTTCTTTTTATTAATGATATAGATTCATATATTCCTAATAAAATAACAAAAGTGGATTTTAAAAACTTCTTTAATTTCAAAAAATACAAATATTGACACTTATATTTTTTAATCTGATGACTTATTTATAGTTTAGAAATAATATTGCTCCCAATAATAAGCATCATTTTATTAAAAAATGAGATAAATATATGATTATTTCAGTGAATTCTTACAATTATTTCAACTTATTTAATTATACACCTATCACATAAAAGAAAAGAAGAAACTAGATTAAAATATTTTTTCATAATTTGTGTTTTACAATTTGTTAATTTCATATTTATTTGAACTTTTTTCAACTTAATAAGTTTTATTATATTTTCTTTAGTTTCATTATTTTTAAATCCTATATATAGAGTTTCTGAACATGTATATGATCTCACTTTAATGGATAGTATAAAAACAAAAAATAATGATTTTTATCCAGCTATGCTGATGAGAGAATTCGTTTTATGGATATGAAGTATGAGTTGACTTACTACCTTACTCATATTAATAAATTTTACAAAATTTGATACTGAAAAATTTTTGAAAATATGATTAATTTATAATTGATTTTCTTTTATCTTTCTTATGTTTTGTATCTATTTATGGGAAAAATACGAAAAAAATATTTAATATACTATAGTTTAACCAAATTAATCCAACTAAAAATGATAAATAAAAATATTTTCTACAACCCCTTAAAGCTCAATAAAAAAGAAATTATAGAATTAGAAAAGTCTATAAAAAATATGGAGTGGTATTTTACTGATACTAGAGATTGAGCTCAAAATGCTTTTTTTTCAGCATCTATTGATAATCAAAAAAAAGTTATTTTTCTTTTATCAAAATACATAAAATCAATAAATTGAATAATTGAGTGAGGTTATGCTTGAGCCACTTGATATGAACAAGAAAAATATGATTATATAATAAAAAATAATTTAAATATAGCTGTTTTTTGATCATCTAAAATTGTCTCAAAAAATGTAGAAGACCACTTTTTGCCTATAATTGAATCTAAAGCCGATATAGTTACTATTTTTGTGAAATGTTCTATATCACAAGTAACAAATGTACTAAAAATTGACTTAGAAGAAAATCTAAAACTTATAAAAGAAAGTATAAAATATCTGAAAAATCAAAATAAATATGTAATTATCGATTTAGAACATTTTTTTGATTGATATATAGAAGATAAAAAATATGTAAAAAAATGTATGGAAATCTGTTTAGAATGATGATGAGATAAATTAGTTCTATGTGATACACTTGGTAAAACACCTCCAAATATAATAAGAGAAATCATTCTAGAAATTACCAATAAATCCAAAAATCCAAACTTAACAAATAAATTAAAAAATAAGTTATGACTTCATTTACATGAAGATAAATACTACACAATAGAAAGTATAATAAAATCCTTAGCAACATGAAAAATAAGTCATATCCAATGAAATTTTTCATATTGTTGAGAAAGAATATGAAATACACCTTTATCACTACTTTTTACAAAATTATATGAAGAATATGATATTGATATATTTAAGTGAAATAAAGATAGAAATTTATTATGGAAAAATTTATTATCAACATATTCACAAGTTAGCTTTTTATTAAACTGAAAATTTCCTTGAAAAATAGATAATATTTTAAATCCTGAAAATTATTATCATTGAGCATGAATGCATGTATGAGCATTGTGAAAAGATTCAAACTCTTATTCTATCGTTTCGGAAAAATTAATTCAAGATCTAGATATACAAAATTATCCTTGATTAACTAAACAAGCATGAAAAATAAATGTGCTTTATTATTTAGAACAAGCTTTTGATTTGGAACAATCAACTTTAGAAGATAAAAAACACTTATTTACTCAATCACTTGAAATACTAAAAAAACATAATTCTATAAATTATACAGATTCTATAGCAACTTTTTTACTTGAAGTATATAAGATAAAAAACAATTTAGATTGAAGCTTACAAAAAATTATTAATGATGATTTTTGAATAAAAGAAATCAAATCTACAATGCAAATTGATGAAAATTGAAAACATATTTGAACTACTCTAGAAATAAATATGAAAAATGAAAATCATAAACTCGAATGTCTAATTGATGATGAAAAAATCAATTGAATATTTCATAGTATTGTAAAATTGTTATCAAAAAAACTAGAACCAAAATATCCTTATATAAAAAATCTAGAATTATTATCCTATTCATCCAATGCTAAAACAAATAATTCAGATGCCAAAGTAAATACAAAATTAGTATTCAAGGACAAAAAAAGTACTATGCTTTTTAGTGTAATTTCAGAAAATAATAATGCTGATATTGCAAGTATCAATGCCATAAAACAAGCATTTTATTATTTTGTACTTTGTAAAAGATGAGAAATAATACATTATCAAGATAAATTACTCGAAACAAGATATTGAGAAATTGTTTGGTAATGTTTTGAAATCTTTTCTTTCTTCTCTTGTTTTTTTCTATATTTTGAATATATTTTACATATAAAAACTAATTACTAATCCATAACAATTATTTTATGAAATATTCTTATAAAACCCTAAAACAAATATTACCTTTTTTAATGAGCGAGAAACAAGTTGCTGATGATATAATTATGCACATAGCTGAAGTTGAGTGAGTTGAACTAGAATGAGAAAACTTAAAAAATGTATATGTTGGAAAAGTACTTGAATGTGAAAAACATCCAGATAGTGAAAAACTAAATATCTGTAAAGTTGAGGTACTTGGAGAACAAAAACAAATAGTTTGTTGAGCTTCAAATGTAAGAGTTTGAATAAAAGTTCCAGTTGCTGTAGTTTGAGCAAAATTAAAAGAAGATTTCACAATAGAAAAATGTAAAATAAGATGAGAAACTTCAGAATGAATGATTTGTAGTGAGGATGAACTTGGACTAGTTACAGAAAGACAAGCTTGAATTATGATTTTGAATGACAATGCAAAACTTGGTATATCAATGAGAGAATACCTAGAAAAAAGTGATGCAATAATAGAAATAGATAATAAATGAATCAATCACAGACCAGATATGTTTAGTCATATCGGATTAGCTAGAGAACTTTGTGCAATAAACTGACAAGATGTAGATTTACATTATGAAAAAAATGATTTTAGCAATGCAAAAGACATATGAATCAAAAATGAAATTACTGATGTAGTAAAAAGATATATCTGACTTAGTTTGTCTGGAATATGAAATATAGAATCAAAAGAAGATATAAAAGCAGTTATCAAAGCTGCATGAAATAATTCTAAATGATTATTAGTTGATATAAGTAATTATAGTTTATATCTTTACTGACAACCAACTCATTGTTTTGATGCTGATAAAGTAAGTGGTCATATTATTATCAGATATGCAAAACAAGATGAAGATTTTACAGCTCTTGATAATAAAACTTACAAATTAACTCCAGAAGATATAGTTATAGCTGATAATGAAAAAGTGCTAGCTCTAGGTTGAGTTATATGATGAGCTTCTTCATCAGTTTCAAATACTACAAAAAATATAATAGTTGAATGAGCTTGGTTTAATCCAAAAACAGTAAGAAAAACAGGTAGAAGACATGGAATAAGAACTGATAGTCTAAATGTATTTGAAAAAGATATTCCTCTTGAATTCCCAATATATTGAGTTAGCTTGATTTATAGAAAATTAATGCAATATTTCCCTGCCTTAAAAATAGAATGATATAGTGATGTATATCCAGTAAAACAAGAAATAAAAAAAGTACCTTTTGATTTAAACTTTGTAAATAATCTGATTTGAGCAAATTATAATGAAAAAGAATCTTTGGAAATACTAGAAAAACTTTGAGTTAAAAAAGAAGGAAATGAACTCATTGTCCCTTTCTGGAGAAAAGACCTAAATTATAAAGCAGACATAGCAGAAGAAATAGCAAGAATTCACGGGTTTGATAAAGTCACAACTACTATCCCAAGAATAAATCTATGAGCAATAATTCAAGACAATATCTACAAATTAAAAAATGATGTAAGAGATTTCTTTGTTGATAAAGGTTTTTATGATCTATATAATTACAGTTTTGTAAATGAAGCTTTGATGAAAAAAGTTTTGTGAGATATGGAAAATCTTGTTCCCCTAAAAAATAGTTTAAGTGAAGATATGACTCATATGAAATGAAGTCTAATCCCAAACTTGATTTTAAGCATAGAAAAAAATATTAAACAAGTAAAAGATTTAAGATTGTTTGAAATTGAAAAAGTTTTTGCTTACAAATCATGAAAAGTAATTGAAAACTACAGTTTTGCTTGAGTTGTAACAAGTAATGAGAAAGTAGTTTATTATGATTTACAAAAAGTAATTTCTGATTTATTTAAAAGATTAGCAATTGATAATTTTATGTTTTCTACTCCTAAAATATATCCTAGTTTTGCTCACAAATGAAGAACTGCTTCAATAATCGTAAGATGACAAGAAGTAGGATTTGTATGAGAAATAAATCCAAGTGTAGTAAACAATTTCTGACTAGAAACAAGAATCTGATTTTTTGAAATAGATGCTGATAAATTGAAAACTCTAGTTTACAATAAAATAAAAGCTAATGAAATTTCAACATTTCAAGAAAACAATTTTGATCTAAGTTTTGTAGTACCAAAAGAAAAAGCTTGAAAAGACATCCAAATATCAATAGCAAAAACAGATCCAAAAATAATCCAGAAAGTAGAACTTTTTGATGTCTACGAAAACGAAGAAAAACTTCCTGGGAAAAGAAGTCTAAGTTTCAAAATTCACATTCAATCACTAGATGAAACACTTTGAGATGAAGTAAAAAATAATCTAATTAAAAGTATCATTGAAAGAGTTGGGAAGATTGGAGGAGAGTTAAGATAATATAAATAAAAACTATGCTATTCCAAAAAATATACAATCACCTTAACGAGTCTCAAAAAGAAGCAGTAGACCACACTGAATGACCTGCTATGGTTATTGCTGGGCCTGGTACTGGTAAGACCCAAGTTTTATGAGCTAGAACTGCAAACTTGATTTTAAAAGCTTGAGTAAACCCTGAAAATATACTTATTACAACATTTACAGAAAGTTGAGTAATTGCTATTAAAGAAAGACTTATCAAGTTTATCTGAACTGATGCTCATAAAGTATATGTGTCTACAATCCACTCATTTGCTCAAGATGTAATCAAGACATTTCCTACAAAATTTGATTTTGAAAAGACTTCAGTTTTGATTGATGATGTTGATAGTTTCGAAATATTGTCAGAAATTATAGAAAAACTAGTAAACGAAAAAAAACTAGAATACCTTTTTACTCCTTATGATAAATTATTTTATCTTAGTGATATAAAAAGAGCTATTTGAAATCTAAAACAAGAATGAGTTTCTGAAGAAAAATTGCAAACTTTGATATATAATGAAGAAAAGTATTATACTGAATTGCTCGAAGAAAAAAAATCAAACAAGAGAATAAAAAATATAGAAAAATACGAAAAAGAATATGCTACTGCTTTGTGAAAAATGAAGGAACTATTTATCGTTTTCAAAGAGTATAAAACTACTCTTAGAGAAAAATCATATTATGATTTTTCAGATATGATCAATTTCGTACTTGAGAAATTTAAATGCGATGAGGATTTGAGATATTATTATGCTGAAAAGTTTCAATATATAATGCTTGATGAATTTCAAGATACAAACAATGCTCAAAATGAGATAATTGATTTAATACTTAACCCCGGGGTTGGAACTGAAACCCCGGGGTTTGGTGATGAACCAAATATCGTAGTTGTATGAGATGATGACCAATCAATCTATCGTTTTCAATGAGCAAATATAGAAAATATGCTTGATTTTTCAAACAAATATAAAAAAACTAAATTCATCGTTTTGGAAAAAAATTACAGATCAACTCAACCAATACTTGATACTTCTAGAAGCCTAATCAAAAACAATTTTGAGAGACTTGTTAATAAGATAAATTGACTTAAAAAAGATTTAATTTCTGTGAAAAGTACCATATCTAATTTAGTCCCCCTTAATAAGGGGGAAAGCTTGAGCGATAACGAAAGCAGGGGGATTCCCACTTTTTACTCAGCAACAAATGAATTAGATGAAAAAAATTATATTTTAGACAAGATAAATGAAGCCAATGCTAACAATCAATTAATAGATTCCGGATCAAGTCCGGAATGACAAATCCCCTTGAACTCTATCGCAATAATTGTCAGAAGCAATAAAGAAGTTGAAGATTGGTCAAAATTTTTACAAGACAACTCTATAGAAGTAGAATCAAAACTTAAGACAAATATATTGAAATCAGATTATATAATTTTTTTACTTAAATATCTTGAAATCATCGATAATCCTTATGCAAAAGAAGATAGTTTTATAGACATTCTTAGATGTGAATTTGTCGATGTAGACAAGATAGATGTACTGTCTATTAACAAATATTTGTACAATATAAATTATACAAGAAAGGAAAAAGTTAGATTTTTTGATATATTAAAAAATCTAGAAAATTTAGAAGAAAATCCCCCTAACACCCTTGATAGAAGAGGGACAATAGAGTTTAGAAATAAGCAGAAACTTATAGATTTCAGAGATAATCTAATTTACTTAAATTCTAGATTGTCTACTACCAACTTTATAATATTTTTCAATGAATTTATAGAAAAAACAGCTGTACTTGATTATATAGAAAAAAACTGAACTTTCGATGACTTGCAAGATATATTTTCTCTATTTCAAAAAATAAAAAAATGGACAGAATTTAATAAAAGTTTCTCAGTAAAAAATCTAATTAGAAAAATAAATCTACATAATAAATTTAACATACTAATTGAAAGACAAATACTTAAAACTGCAAATAAGTGAGTTCAGATTATGACTGCTCATGGTTCAAAATGACTTGAATTTGATACAGTTTTTATACCTGGTCTTTATGATTGAAATTGGAATAACAAGAGAATAATCGAGAAACTAAAACTTCCAAGATGAATAGTTTGAGAATGACTTCAAGAAGCAGAAGATGCAAAAATAGATAAAAAAGAAAAACAACTGGAAGATGATAGAAGATTATTTTTTGTAGCTTTAACTAGGGCTGAAAATAATTTATTTTTAAGTTTTTCAAGAAGCAAAGAATGAAAAATCAATATAATGTCTCAATTTATCGAAGAACTTTGAGATACAATTAATTTTATTGAACAAGAAAATAGTAATGAAGCTCTACTAGTAGATTCTGTAAAAAATATGCTTTTATGAAATCATTCTAACCTCATAAAATACAGTGATTTAGAACTAAAATACATCGAAGAATTTTTGAAAAATTACAAACTTTCTCCTTCAGATTTAAACAAATTTTTAGAAGATCCTTCAGTATTTTTAAAAGAAGCTATTTTTAAATACCCTTTTGTAGATAATGAAGCAACAATTTTTTGAAAAGTATATCACCGTAGTTTAGAATTATTTTTTATAAAATCTAAAAAAGATTGAAGCTTACCAAAATCAGATTACCTTACAGCGACTTTTTCTCTACTTTTAAAACAAGAAATTTTAACTCCTGAAGAATTAGATAGACTTGAAGAAAGATGAATAAAATGATTAACTTGATATTATGAAACATACAAAAATAATTTCAGAGAATTTCTAGATTTAGAATACAATTTCA
This sequence comes from Candidatus Altimarinota bacterium, assembly GCA_041659565.1. Classification (GTDB taxonomy): domain Bacteria; phylum Patescibacteriota; class Gracilibacteria; order BD1-5; family UBA6164; genus Altimarinus. Next base: position 80,749 of record JBAZXZ010000003.1, read on the forward strand.
GATGAAAAAATATAGTATTTGAATGAATTCCAATAACTTGAAAAATAGACAAAATAGAAAAATATGACTGATTTATAGAATCAAATACCCCCTCTTCATCATGACAATTTGCTTTATTTAAAGAGCATATTGCAATTATAGATTTTAAAACCTGAAGCATAAAAAGAATTGGTGAAATAAAGTGAACAGACAAAGATGGTAATAAAAAACCATGATTCAAAGAATGAAAATATGGTAGACAACTACTTTTTTACCAACTTCTTTGTGAACTAGACAGAGAATTCAGTTCAAAATATGATATAGTATCTACATGACTTGATTTTGTAGAGTGAAAAAATGACGAATACAAAATAGTAAATATAGAATTCACAAAGGAAGAATCTGATGAATTTAAAGAATTAGTAAAAGAAACACGGGGCAAAATATCAGATATAAATTTTTGGAAAGAGTTTTTGATTAAATAATTATTAAAAATCTTGATTTTTATCATACTATTCTTATTATGGTATATAAGATTAATTATCATAAAAAACAAAAGTAATGAAAGATTTAGATATTTCAAAATTATTTGGTTCAAAATGCCGTTCAAAAATCCTTGAAAGATTTTTTCTTGAATATGAATCATGAAACAATGACTGATTTCATATGAGAGCTATTGCTCGTGAACTTGATGAACAGATAAATTCTATAAAGAGAGAATTAGATAACTTAACAGAAATATGACTTTTAAAATTCAGGGAAGAAGCTAAAAAAAAGATCTTCTTTTTAAACACAAATTTCCTTCTTTTCAGAGAATTTAAAGATATATTTATCAAAACCTATAATCCAATTGATAAAGTTAAGAAATTTCTTACTAGTCAAAAAACTCTTGAATTAGCTATAGCTAATGAAAGCTTAAAATACAAAATGACAGATAATTGAAAAACTATTTTAGATATATTTTTGATTTGAGAAATTGATAAAAGTGTATTTAATGAATTTCTTTGAATTACTTTTTTCAACAAAAAAATCAAATATGCAATTATCACAAAAGATGATTTTTACAACAGATTAAATTACTGAGACAAACTTATTCACAACATACTTTCTCAAGGATGAAACTTGTTTTTTATAGACAAGATGAAAATAAAAGATATTCTTGATAATAAATAATCCTAATATTAAATATATGAAAATCCTGACTTGAATAAAACCAACCGGTAATTGAATGCATATTTGAAACTATTTTTGAGCAGTTAAACCAATAATAGAAAATTCAAAATGAAATACTACTTTTTTAATGCTTGCCGATTTACATTCATTAACTTCAGTACATAACTGAGAAACCTTAAAAAATAATAAAAAGAGAGTATTACTTGAGTACTTTTCTTTTTTATGAGACAATGATGATATAATAGTTTTTGAACAATCTAGTCTTCAGAGACATACAGACATAACTCGGATATTAAATAGTGTAACTCCTTATAGTTTGATGCTTAGAGCTCATGCATTCAAGGATAGTAAAGCTAAAAATAGTGATATAAATATGGCAGTTTTTAACTATCCTATTTTAATGGCTGCAGATATAATCAATTTTGATATAGACTTGGTTCCTGTTTGAAAAGATCAAAAACAACATATAGAATTTGCTCGTGATATAGCTACAAATTTCAACAAAATCTACAATACTGATATTTTTAAATTACCTGAGGCAAAGATAAGCACAAATTTATGAATTATTCCATGAATTGATGGTAGAAAGATGAGTAAAAGTTATGATAATTTTATTGGAATTTTTGATGATGAAAAAACTATGAAGAAAAGGATAATGTCAATTGTTACAGATGATACTCCTCTAGAATTACCAAAAAATCCAGATACTTGTAATGTATTTGCCCTTATAAAATTATTTGCATCAAAAGAAAAACAAGCAGAAATCAAAGCAAAATATAAAGCCTGAAATTATGGTTATGGTCATGCAAAACTTGAACTTTTAGACCTAATTTTAGAGTATTTTAAAGATGCAAGAGCTAGATACAAAGCCTTTGAAAATGATTATTCTATCATAGAAAAAAAACTTACAAAATGAAATAAAATTACTCAAGAAATAATCCTAAAAAAATATGAAAAAATTGTAAAAATTGTTGGATTATAAAAATACCATTAATAATTAATAAATAATGACCTGAAAAATCTTCTTTATAATGTGAATCTCATGAGCATGAAAATGAACTCTTATAAAAAATCTAAAACCCCTAAATAATGATAGATTTCATTTTCCTCTTTCTTATAAATCAAGACCAATAAGAGAAACTGAGGTAAATTGAATTGATGCTTGGTTTGTGACTCAAGAAGAATTTAAAAAGTCAATTCAGGATTGAGAATTTTTAGAATATGCAAAAGTATATTGATTAGATGACTATTATGGTACAAAATACATTGATGTAATAGAAAACTGAATAAATAAATGAAAAATTGTCATAAAAGAAATAGATATGTGATGACTACTTATTCTGAAAAACGAAAAACATGGATTAAACAATTCATATAAAACTATCTTTTTAACAGTCCCTTTCGAAATTCAAACAAATAGAATAAAGGCAAGATGAGTTTTTATGTCAAAAAATGAACTAGAAAAAAGAAAAATAACTGCAATTGAAGAATTAGAAAATGCAAAAAAATACTGTGATTATATAATTGATACATCAGATAAAACAAAAGATGTAGTTTTAAAGCAAGCTCTAGAAATAATAAATAATGAAATAATCTAATTATGAAAATCCATATCATTACAATATTTCCAGAATCATTTACTTCATACTTAAATTCAAGTATAATTTGAAAGGCAAAAGAAAAATGACTTTTAAATATATCTATGTATAAACTCAATGATTTTTCTACCAAAAATTTTAAACATGTGGATGATAAAGCTTTTTGAACTCACTGACAAGTAATAAGTCCAGAACCATTAAGTAAAGCTATAAATCATATATTTGAAAAAGTGTGAAATAAGATCCCTGTAATTTATATGACCCCATCTTGAAAATTATTAAATCAAAAAAAAGTAGAAGCTTTTTCTATAAAACTAAATGAATTTATAATTATTTGTGGTCATTATGAATGAATTGACCAAAGAATTATTGATTTATATGTGAATTATGAAATAAGTATATGAAAATATGTACTAACGACTTGAGAACTTGCAAGTATGGTTTTTATTGATTCTATTACGAGATTTATTCCTTGAGTTTTATGAAATCCTCTATCCTTAGAAGAAGAAAGCTTTTCTAAAAAATTAAATGGAAAAAAAGAATTTCCTCATTATACTAGACCAAGAGATTTCGAATGACTTGAAGTTCCAAAAGTACTACTTAGCTGAAATCATAAAGAAATTGATGATTGGAAAACAAATAATTTAAAATAATAACTTTAAAAAAATGAATAATTATGATAATTTACTAAAAAGTTTTTACAATATTATAACCTTTGATTTATTTATAAAATTGTTAATAGTTTATTTTTTTATAATCTGGATTTCTATTATAGTTTGGGTTTTAAAAGATATTACAAATAGAACAAATAGTCTATTATTACAACTTTTATCTTTATTTATAGTTGTTTTTCTAACTCCTTTTTGAGTGTTTTTATATCTTTTAATTAGACCTGGAAGAACAAATTTAGAAAAAATGTACAGAGAAATAGATGATAATCTGGATTTATTATCAACTATAATAAAAGATAAATATTGAAATTGTGAAGTAACCGTATGCCCAAAGTGTAATTACAAATTATCAAGTGATTTTAAATACTGTCCTGAATGTAGTACTAAACTAAAAACTAATTGTAAATCATGTAAAAAAGAAATTTCTCTAAATTGGAAAACTTGTCCTTATTGTTCAAAAAAAGTTAAAGAAGATAAGGATGACGAGAAAAAATAAAAATTACCGGGGGTATTATCCTAAATAAAGACCGGTCTCTTTTAAGAGAGACCGGTCTTATTAATTTATTTCTTATACCTCACCAAATCATTCAGGTATCATTTTTTCAAACCATTTTGTTTTTTGTTCATAAACATTAGCCATTTCAAATATCTTTTCTTCTCATAAACTTGGACCTATAATTTGAATTCAAACAGGTAATTTTACTTTTTCTAAATCCTCACTTTCAGCAAATCAACAAGGAATACTCATTCATGGAAGACCCGCTAAACTTGCAGGAATTGTATATGAGTCCGCTAAGTACATCTTTAATGGATCATCTATTTTTTCTCATACTTTCCATGCTACATTTGGGCTTGCTGGACAAATAATTAAATCAACTTTTTCAAATGCTTTTTCAAAATCCTCAATAATTAAAGTTCTAACTTGAGATGCTTTTGTGAAATATGCATCATAAAATCAAGCTGACAAAACATAGCTTCATAATATACTTCTTCTTTTAGGTTCTAAACCTAATCATTCTCATCTATTATTTACATAAAATTCCTCTAGATTTTCATGTGGTAAATCCGAAGTGTGCCCATATCTTACTCAATCAAGTCTGGCTAAGTTTGTAGATACTTCTGCTGGAACTATTATATAATAAGCTGCAATTGCATATCTTGTAGTTGGAAGACTTATTTCTACTATTTCTGCTCACAAATCTTTTAAATCTAAAATTGCTTTATTTATTGTTTCTCTTACATTTTTATCTAATCCTTCTTCAAAATATTCTTTTGGAACTCATAATTTCATTCATTTTAAGTCTTTTCTATCCCAAATTTTTTTATCAATTTTATGTTTTCATTCAACAGAAGTATTATCAAATTCATCTTCTCCGTTCATTAAATCATACATTATTCCTGCATCTTTTACAGTTCTAGTTATAGTACCTGGACAATCAAAACTTGAAGCCATTGGGAATATCCCATATCTTGAATTTCTACCATACCCAGGTCTAAATCATACAACTCCACACATACAAGCAGGTTGTCTAAGACTTCCTCAAGTATCAGTTCAAAGTGCAACAGGACAAAGTCAAGCTGCAACAGCTGCTGCTGATCATGAACTTGATCCTCATGGAATCCTGTCTAGTGCCCAAGGATTCTTTGTAACTTTAAATGCTGAATTCTCTCAGCTTGACCCCATAGCAAATTCATCCATATTCAATTTTCAAATTGAATTCATACCATATTCATTTAATCTCTTTATTATTGTTGAATCATAAGGAGGAATAAAGTTTGCAAGCATATTTGAACTACCTGTAGTTGGTATTCAAACTTCACAAAACAAATCCTTAATTCAAACTGGAATTCAGGCTAAAACTGTATCATTTTTCTCAGTAAAATTTTTATTTACAAAATTAAAAGCTTCAACTTTTGAATCATATTTTTCTATTCTTTTCAAAAAATATTCAAAAACCTCAGAAGACTTAATCTCTTTATTTTTAATTTTATTAATTATCGTTTCTAGACTTTCAAAAGCAAGCATAAATAAGTGTTAATTTTAAAATATTGATTAACCAATTATATGAAAAAAATGATTTTTACAAAAATAAAAAATAAAAAAAGATTGAAGTTTTTATCTCCAATCTTTTTTTATTATTTTTTAATTTCTTTAAGTTTTGCTTTCTTTCAAATAGCAGTTCTAATATAACCAATATGTTTTCTTCTTGTTTTAAATCTTCTAAGAATCTCTATATCACCTATAGTTGGAGAATTAACAGCAAAAACTTTTTCTATTCAAAAAGCTCATACTTTTCTTCTAACAGTTATAGTTTTTTCTAAAGGACTTTTTCATCCTGTTTTTATAATAATTCATTTAAATTTTTGAGTTCTTTCTTTTCATCATTCTCTCAAAATTTGTGAAACTTCTATTTCCATTCATGTTTTTAATTCTGGAAGTGGTGTTTCTCTCAAAAACTCGCTTTGAATTTTTCTAACTAGTACACTATTTGTCATAATTTTTATAATTAATTTTTAACGAGCATATTATATTAAAAATAAAATAATAATCAAATTTATTTTTTTAATTTGTACAACCTGTATTAATCAATGTCCCAGAGCTATTTATTTGATACTCTCAATTTCCTATAAATTTTCAATCATCAGATATCTCTACACAACTTCTATAGTCACTATTTTGCCACCAATTAATATTTATATCATCTATAAGTCATGAGAAAGTTGTATTATCTGAATAAGGTAAAAATGGGCTATTAAATGTATATGGAAGATTATGAATAGACCCGTCAAAAATAAATTTAGTTCTGTTTACTAATCATGATCAAATTAAAGAATTTATTTCAATATCTGTAGATGAAGAAATAGCTAAAGTAATTGTCGGAAGAATATTTCTTGATACTGATTTATAATCTCATAAAAGTAAAGATTTATTTACTCAATTATTTTCCAATGTCGCGGCTAATTGAAATTCTTGTTTATTTTTTGATATAGAAAATGTATATGGAACATTTACAAATGGATCTAAGGGAATTTTATCTATTGTCGATATTATTATATTTTCATCTAATTTTCATTGAATAGCAACCAAATATCAACTATTTGTTATATTATAATTACTTCAAGGATCAGGATACTCTCATCTTTTTATTTTCTGTTGTTTTAATCAAGCAGCAACTCAAGATAATTCGGATTTTCTCTGACTATCACGAGAATCTTCTAAATTCTTAGAATAAGAGACAAATCATAAAACAGATAAAATAGCTATTATGGTTATAGAAATAATTAATTCAACAAAAGTAAAACCTTTAGTAGAATTTAGAATTTTGTTTTTCATAGTTTAATGGTTTCAAATAAATTAAAAATAATTTTAACGATTTTTTATAAATTACAAATTAAAAATTTATCTTACAAATATTAAATGTTGTTCTGTTGGGGAAATTGCTGAGTCCACATATCATCCACAATTTGGTAATCTATATCACCGTCATTGTCATATCCCGTATCAATTTAAATCATAGATATCAAATAAATTACAATAACTTGTATCTGCCATTCAAGAAGCACTATTACATGCTCAACTAAAAACTGTAGATAATCATGATAGATTTTTTGTAACTGAAGTTTCCCAATCTCATCATTTCCACCAAAGCCATCAACTTGTTGGCGAAATAGAACTCATACATCATCACTTTTCCTTGATTTTAAAAGTCTCTCCAGATCCAGCCCAAGAACAAGTATTATTATTATTTCTTATCGAATTTATAGAACAATCTTCTTTATCTTTATTTGTTCATACAACCCGTCAAGATTGAGTGCTAAACAAAATCTCAGTTTGATTCAAATCACAAGCCCAATATATAAAAGAACTTTCTTTTGTTGTATTGGTTGGTGGATTCATAAAATTACAATGTCCTATTGTATACTCAAAATTAATTCAAGCCTTTGCGACTAGTGTCCATCATCATGAAGCTGTACTCATATCACAATAACCTGAAAATGTTCTAGAAACTCATTCTGGCATTATATCATAAACTCAACTTAGAGCTAAAGGATTTATTTGTTTTATTTCTTTACAATTTTTTGGAATAAGTGATTGTAAACAAGTTATATTTTCTAAATTACCAAAATTATTAACTTGGTATTCGCCAGTTCAAATATTTTTATCTGCATTAAAAATATCATTACAATTTTTATAATCACTATTTTGTATAAATTCTATAGTTATATCATCTATAAGTCATGTAAATGATGTATTATCTGAATAAGGTAAAAATGGATTAGAAAAAGTATAAGGTAGATTATGTGCTCAATTATTAAAAATAAATTTTGTTCTATTTTCTGAACCAGATCAAATTCAATCAGCAATTTCAACATCTCCAGTTCAAGATAAAGCTAAAATTATTGTAGGTAAAATATTTTTTGAAACTACCTTATAATCTCATACCAATAAAGCTTTTTTAACTCAATTATTTTCTAATGTTGCAGATAATTGAAATTCTTTATTATTTTTAGTTACAGAATAAATATAAGGAATATTTATAAAAGGATCTTTAGGAATTTTATCTATCGTCGATAAAATTATATTTTCATCAAGTTTTCATTGAAGTGCAACAATATATCAATTATTTGTAATATTGTAATTGTTTCAAGGAATTGGATAACTTCCTCTTTTTTGTTTAAATGATTCTAAGGCATTATTTACAAGAGATAAATCAGATTTCCTTTGAGAATCTCGACTATCTTCAAGATTTTTTGAATAAGAAATAAATCATAAAATTGATAATATTGCAATTATAGTCATTGATATAACTAATTCAATAAAAGTAAAACCTTTGTTAGAAATTGATTTAGATTCTTGTTCTATTCTATCTTGCATATATTTTTAATTATTTTTTATAATATTTTTCAATTAATACACTATAAATCTTACTATTTGTAACTGAATCTATTTTTTCTATTTTAGCTTCCCTCCCATATATATTTCATTCATAAGTACCAGTATCAACTTTTTCTCAAAATTCATTAATATATTTATATTGAATATTACTAGCTCCTGTAAATATTTCAAAAGTTTTAGAAACATTATCTTTATATATATAAAATCCTGATCATTCACTTATCCCATCCGTATTAATCTTGTACAATATATTTAAGGTATTATCTTCTAAAAATCACTTATGTGTACTTTCTTCAAAACCTAAATTTGTATCAACACTATATAAAATCAAATTATAAAGACCAAATACAACAAAGGTCAATAACATTATTCATATGAGGATTCAAGCAAGACTTTCAGCCTTTTTATTTGGTATCATTTGAATTTTATTTTTTTTATATATAATGAAGTTATTATAATAAAAATTTTAAATAATGGAAATTTTAAATAAAAAAGGATTGACTTTTGCAGAGCTAATTATATCAATAACAATATCAATTATTATTTTTATAATTATTTTTTCTTTCGTTGTTGATTCTATAGATAATTTAGTTGTTTCAAATAAAAAAGCTGAAATTATGCCAAACTTTTATACTATTTATGATGTTATATGAAACTATAGAAATGAGTTTACATCATGAAGTATCATAACTGATAATCCTGTATGAAGCTGAAGTGATGTCGCTTTAATAAAAAACATCCATAATGATAAATGAATCCTTTTTTGAATTATAAATAAGGATACTATGAAATTAGAAAGTTGAAGCCTATATGAAATTTATTCTAATAAAGTTTTCTGATATAAATTACTTAGTCTTTCAGAATTAACAAATATACAAACAACTCCGTCCGAAGTATTTAATATTTCTTTTGATAAAGCAAGTATTTTCAATGCTCCAGCAAAAACATTTCAAGCGGATTTTTTTAATTCTTGAACCATATTTTTAGTTGATTTAGAATTACCTATAAGTTACAATCCTGAATATAATTGAAAATTGTGGTCAGATATACCAAAATCAAATTATGAATTATTTAAATTGAATTTTACATTTTAAAAAAAAATATGCTTAATAACAAAAAAGCAACTATTTTGATATATGTCATAGTTTTAATATCTATAGTTATGATGCTATCTATAATAGTATTAAATAATTCCATAAAACTTGAAAATACACTTAACTATCAAACAATTAAAAGTGAGCTTTCAAAAAAAATTAAAGAAAAATGAGCTATAATGGCCGCTTATGATATGTTAGTTAACTCAGATTGATCATGATTTATTGACAATATATCATGTCCTGACAATGTAACAATGAGTTGAGAAACTATTTTAACTAGTTGAATAACAACTACTTGGGCAAATTCTTGAACAACATATATTTGTTCTTGAAGCTATAACTGACTTTTGCTCAATATACTTTCAAATACTGGTTTTACATCTTTTGATAAAGCTATTTGGTGAATTGATAATATAAATTTAACAGATAATTTATTAGATAATTTAACTTGAACTTTTCCCTCTTATGATTCTTGAACATTAATTACAATTCCTTACACATCATATAAAAAAACTGATTGAATAGATGATAATTTCAATGATGATAACTATATAGCTACATATAATATATCTGACAACATTAAAGACAATGATGATATATGAAGAATAACTATAATATGATATGTTAAAACAAATTGAATTTTAGAAAATATTTTCTGGAATAATGAAAAAACAAATCAATATATCGCAAATAACACTAATAATGTAAATAATTCTTATATAAATATATGAACTGTTAATTCTGGTAGTTTACATCTTAATATCAATAATGATAGCATAATAAAGGTTGTAAAATTTGATAAAGCAAAGTATACTCAAAATAAAGAATTATCTATTATTGAATCATTTGAATGAAGTATAAGTGCCTGAAGTTGATATATAGAAAAAAACTTAGGAGTGTTATCATTAAATACAAGTATATGACCTAATACATATAATTTTGATTTTCAAAATAATGATTATGCTATTTTTGTAAGAAATAATTGAATATGAGTTCTAAATTATAAAATAACTTGAATAGACCTAACAATATCAAAACCTATATATCTAAGTCCCCTAAATGATTCATATCCAAATGAAATAAAAGTTCTTTCTTCTTATATAATTATAGATTCTTGAATTTATATATGAAAACAATCTGAATATATAAAACTTAAATAATAAAAACATAAAAAAATTTAGTATTATCAAAAAAAGTATTTATACTAATAAATATTAAGAGTATAAGATTTTTTTATTTTTCTGCATTCTTTTTCTCTATTACTTTATTACTCTATTACTCTATATTTATGAAAGAACTTAATTTACAAGAAATACTATCAAACACAACTGATTTAAAAGAAAAAAAAGTATGATATGTAGCAATTATAGGAAGACCTAATACTTGAAAATCTACTTTTATAAATGCTTTAATTTGAAGAAAAGTTTCTATAACAACAAATGTGCCTCAAACAACAAGAAAAAGAATTTTAGCAATTTATAATGATAGTGATAGTCAAATAATATTTTTTGATACTCCTTGAATACATAATTCTCCAAAAGTTTTTAATATGGAGATAAATAATCAAGCTATAAATTCAATAAGTGAAGCTTCTGTAATACTTTATTTTATAGATACTACTAGAGAATGATGAGAAGAGGAAAATTATATAAAATCATTATTACAAAACATCAAAATACCAGTTATAAAAGTATATACAAAAATTGATTTAAAAGCTAAAATAAATATTCCAACAAATGAAAATACTTTTAAGATTTCATCAATAAATAAAATAGGATTTACTGAATTAATAAAAAAAATAAAAATCTACTTAAAAAAAGGTATTATGTTATTTTGAGATGATTATTATACTTCTCAAGATATGTTTTTTAGGTCAAGCGAGATAATAAGAGAAAAAGTTTTTTTACATACCAGTGAAGAAATTCCTCATAGTATATATGTATCAGTCGAAGAAATAGAAGACAAAGAAGACATATTAAACATAATTGCTTATATCTATACAGAAACTGATAGTCAGAGGTTTATTATAATATGAAAAGCATGAAGTTTAATTACAACAATTTGAAAAGAAGCTAGACTTGACTTAGAAAAGGTTTTTGAAAAAAAAGTGTTTTTAAGCCTTAGAGTAAAAACAAAAGATAAATGGAAAAATGATGAAAGATTTGTAAAAAAGATGTTTAGTTAAGGTTAAGGATTATAAAAAAAGTAGAAAACTTAAGTTTTCTACTTTTTTTAACTATATAATTACAATGTATATTAAATTAAATTATATTATATTTAGTATTTTGAGAGTTTCTATATTCAATAATTTGTTTTATTTTTTCGATAACTTGGGGTTGTTTTAATTTAAGTTCATTCATAGAAAAATCTAGAATAACAATTAAACTACTATCTTCACTTGCTATTGCTGTAGCCATTCTTTTATTGTTTGTATTGCTAAATAAAGCCATTTCTCATAATACTTCTTCAGCAACAACTTGTCATAATTTAACATTTTCTCAATTAATATTTTTTAATATATCAATTTTTCATGTTGTTAAAAAATACATAGCATTTCACTCATCTCACTCAGAGAATAAAATATCTCATTTTTGAACAGATCTTTCTTGACAAAAGATAGATAAACTATCTTTTTCTTGTTGAGACAATGTTTTAAGTATATCTAAAGTATCTAATATTGAAGTCATAATTAAAAATATTAAGTAATAAATTTTATTTATATTCTATTTTATATAATTCAAATATATCTCACATTTCAACAATCGTATTTCATAAAAATTTTATACCACACTCAACAGGTCATTCAAGTTGTTTCATTTCTTCAACTCATAATTTCAATGATTTAATTTCTCATCTTCATACCATTTTATCTCATCTTAATACTCTTATTTTAGCTCAACTTTCTATGTTATTATCTTTTTTTAATTTTAATCATAGAATCATAAATTCTTTTGAAGTATAGAAAATTCATCAAACAGTTGCTTTTCATAAAATAGTTTCAATTTCTTTCGGATCAAGCATTCAAGTTATTATTTTTTCTATTTTTTCAGTAATATGATATATTATTTTACTGTTTATAAATTCAATTTTAGTTTTTTCTAAAACTGATTTTGCAGTAGGAAGTAATGAAACTCCAAATCAAACAAGAATTGCTTCACTTCATTGGCACATTAATATATCACTTTCACTTATGTTTCAAACTCAAGAATGTATTATCAAAACAGAAGTTTCTTCAGTAGATAATTTTAATAAAGATGATTTCATTGCTTCAAGACTTCAATTTGTATCAGCTTTTATTAATACCTTTAATTGTTTTAAGTTACCTGATTTAATTTTAGACATTATCAAATCTATACCTGTTAATGCTTTTGATTTCCTCGCTTGCATAATACTAATATATTCATTTGCCATTTGTTTAGCTTTTTCAATATCAGAAATAACTTGAACTATATCTCATCATTCTACAACTTTATCAAGTCATATAATCATAATAGGATCTCAAGGAGTTGCACTTTTCACTCATTTGAATGTATAATCTTTCAATATTTTTACTTTTCAATAAGAATCTTTACATATTATACTGTCTCATTTATTTATTGTTCAAGTATTGATTATAACAGTTGCAATTGGTCATAATTTTAAATCTAGGTGTGATTCTATAACTGTAGCTACAGCATTTCTATTCGGATTAGCTTTTAATTCTTGCATTTCAGCAACAAGTAAAATAACTCCTAGTAAATCATCTATTCAAAATCAAGTTTTTGCAGAAACTGGAATCATAGGAATATCTCATCACCAATCTTCAGGAATAAGTCAATTGTCAGATAATCAAGCTTTTACATTATCTGGATTTGCTCATTCTTTATCCATTTTATTTATAGCAACAATAACGGGAATTCAAGCCTCTTTCGCATGATTGATACTTTCAACTGTTTGAGGTTTTACTCATTCATCAGCTGCAACTACAAGTACAGCTATATCTGTTGATCTAGCTCATCTTGCTCTCATAACTGTAAATGCTTCATGTCCAGGAGTATCTAAAAATGTTATTTTTTCTCAATTATGTTCAACTTGATAAGCTCATATACTTTGAGTAATTCATCCAGCTTCTCAAAAAGCAACTTTTGTATTTCTTATATAATCTAATAGAGATGTTTTACCATGATCAACATGTCACATTATACTTATTATAGGAGGTCTTTTTACTAAATTTAAAGGATCTTCTTCAGAAAGTAAATTTGATATATCTCAAGATACAATATCAGCAATATTCATTCAAGCAGAATTATCTTTGATTAATTTTACTCAAAAAATCTCAGCAACTATATTAGCAGAATCAAAATCTATCTTACTATTTATATTAACCATCATACCATTTTTCATAAACTCTGCTATTAGTTTAGAAAAAGGAATTCATATTTTTTCTGATAACTCTTTTAATGTTAATACTTCTCATATTATAACATCTTCTCAAGTACGAGATGTAAGATTTTGTGATATATCATCTATATTTTTTTCTTCTTTTTTCTTTTGACTAATTTTTGATCTTGTAAAAACTAATTCTTTTTCTGACCCATCAGGATTAAGATTTAATTTTTTTCTAAAATCATTTCTTCTAAGTGTACTTTTTTTCTTTTCAGAAAAATTACTATCATACGATTTTTTATCTTTACTTTTTTTAAAGTTATTTTTATTGTCAAAAAACGGAGTTTCTTTAACCTCCCATTTTTTAGCTGGGATTGTTTGGTCAGTATTTGTTTTTTCTGTTTTATTAAATTGTGTTGCTCTTTTCTCAGTATTTTGAGAAACTGGTTCTTCTTTTTTAGGTTCTATTTTTCTAAATTTAAATACTTTTTTTTCTTCTGTATTTTCTACTTTTGTTTCAATTGGGTTACTAGGAAAATCAATAACTTTTTTAGGTATTTTTTTACTTGTTACAAAAACCTCTTTTTTTGGAATAGAAGGCTCAAGTATTTTTTCTTCTTTTTCTTGAATTGTATCTTTAGAAACTTGTTCTTCATCAGGAATTACATTTTCCTTTATTTCTCCTTTTTTTGGAACAAATTTCAGTTTTTTCTTTACAGAAACTGATTCTTCTGAAGAATCAGCCTTATTTATATTCAAATAATAATCATCAACTATTTTTTCTACCATTAAAGTAATTTATAAGATATAATAAAATTTTCCCAAATAATAAGGTTTTTTGCTTTTTTGTCAAAAAAAATATAAAAACTTGTAAAAATAAAAATTTTTATTAATCTATAAAGCATAAAAAAATTTATATATTAAATTATAAAATAGTGGAAGATATAATAAAAAATATTGTAGAGGAGTTTTTCTCTAAAATGCTTGTAGATTTTTCTAATTTAGATGTAAAAAAAGAATTAGAAAATATTTATTATATTAAATTAGAAACAACAGATTCTTCTCTAATTATTTGAACTAGATGAAGAAATCTAGATGATATAAAAAATATATTAAAAATATTGATAAATAGAAAGGCTGAAGAAAATATAATTATTCATGTAGAAGTAAATGATTATTTAAAATCAAAAGAGGATAAATTAATTAATTATATAAAAAATAAAATAGATTATGTAAAAGAAACTAATAAAGATTTTAGATTACCTTTTTTTTCAGCATATGAGAGAAAAAAGATACATTCTTATGTATCTGATTTGAAATCAGATATCTATACAAAAAGTGAATGAGAATGAAAAGATAGAAGATTATATATATGTAAAAAGAATAATAAAATGACTATAGATTTGGATTGAATCGATATATAAAAAGTTTAAAAGAATAAAATAAAAAACTATAATAAATCTATTTTAAAATAGATTTAGTTACAATTTGTTTTTTATAACATTCTTAATACTCTTATACTTTATTCCTATGAGACAGAAAAAAGCAATAAAAAAAATATTATCCATATTATCTTTAATTTTTGTTTTGTTTTTATTTTATAAGATAAATGACTTAAATTATACTAAACAAAAACAGATTCAAGATAGTTATGTAAATCATCCGGAAAACCTTCCTACAAGTGAGGTTGCTAAAATAACAAGCTTTTGATTTAAAAATTTAAGAGCTGATTTTTATCGGTTAAAAACAATACAATATATAGGATGAAATGTTTTAGCTGCTGAATATAAAAAATATCTTTATAAAATAATAGACTTAGTAAATAATTTAAATCCATATTTTGAACATCCTTATATAATATGACAATTATTGTTGCCTGATTATAATTATAGATATGAAAAATTGGATAATACAGAACAGCAAAAACATATAAATGAAGCTATAAGTATATGATTAAAGTGAATTGAAGTTTTTTGTAATAAAGAAAAAGTAGAGTTAATAAAAAATGAGTATGATTTATCAAAAATCTGGAAAAATAAAGAATTTGAAAATCCATGTCAATCTTACAAAATACCTTTTTACCTAGCTTATATATATTATTTTTATAATAATGATCCTATAAATGCAGCTTTTTATTATAAAGTTTCTAGTGCAAACAAGGATAGTTTGGAATGATCAAAAATCCTTGCAGCAATTATGCAATGAAAATGATGAGATAGGGAAAAAGCTATATTTATGTTTTTAACACTAGCTCGTAGTGTTGCAGATGAGAAAAAAATAGAAGATAAAAATTGTTTAGCATTAGTTCAAGCTATATGACAAATTAAAGGTATTAATTGAGATATAATAAAAGAACTTGAAAAATCATTAATTACAGTTTTTTGAAAATTTGATGAAAAAAAGGAAAAAGAGTTTTTAGATAGTAATTCTTGTCATAATTATGTAAATAAATCAGTTAGGGAAATAAATTTATATTATTTAGATGAAGCTAACAAAAAGTATTTTAAAGATACTTGAAAACAAGCTAGTGATACAAAAGAATTATTTAAAAAATGATATATTGATTATATGCCAAAAGATTTTCAACAATATAAGGATTATTGAATAGTATATAAATTTAATTCAAAGACAGGTTACTTTGATTATGAAATGTGAGATAATTAATTTAAAAAATATGATAAATAAAATAATAAAAAAGTTCTTTCTAGTGTTTCTTATATTTATAAACAGTTTTTTTGTTTTGAATGTTAATTGAGGGAATGTTAATCCAGAGAATGATTTTGCATCAGATCAATTTATTGTACCTATATGAGATATTACATGAAATATATGACATACTAAAATCGACTGAGCTACATTAGAAAAGAAAACTAATAATCTCCTTATATTAATAATTGAAATACTTATGGTTGCTATATGAGTTATAGCTTTATTTATTATTTCTATTTGAGCTGGGTATATGATATTTTATAATTGAAATGAGGAATTCTTGAAAAAATGAAGAAATATGATATCCACAGGTTTTCTAGCTTTATTTATAGCTCTTAGTTCATATTATATAATGAATCTTGTTAGATATATATTGTACAATTAATTCTATATTATTAAAATTTCTTTATTTATGAAAAAAATTATATTGTTTTTTATTTTAATAAGTTTAAAAGTCAATACTGTTTTGTGAGCAGATCCATACATAGAATGTGAATGACTTCCATGATGTAATGTTGCTAGTAGTACAAATGCATTAAGTTTTGTAAAAACACTTGTTGCTGAACTTATAAAATATGTAGCAGTAGTTGCTGTATTGGCTTTGATAGCAGCGGGATTTATGTACATTTTCTCATGATGAGAAGAAGAAAAAGTAAAAAAAGCCAGAAAATGGATTATCTGGTCCATAGTAGCGGTATTTATATCTATTTCTTGATATTTTTTGATAAATCTTATAAATGAAGCACAGATTAATATATAATTTAAAAAAAATGCAGCATTTTTTAACATCAATTAAAATATTATTTTTGTTAATTGTAAGCAATTTTGTATTTATTAACATTTTTGCATTTAATGAAAATAGTATTGATCCTAATACAAATAGTATAATAAGTGTTTGATGATCTGGTTGATTTGATTTATTGGATAATATATTTTCATGAATTATTGACCATATTTTTTGAGTTTTAGCAGTTATACTTATAGGTGTTTTTATCTATGTATGATATCTTTTTATTACATCATCTTGAGATGAAGCACAATTTAAAAAAGCTTGGAAAACTTTTGTTTATGCTATTATATGAATAGTTATTATTATATTATCATATAGTGTAATTAAGCTTATTTCAACTATATGAATATAAAAAAATTTCAATACTTTTTAAGCATAAACCCAAGGAGCTATAAAATTTAAAAATAATCAAGAAAGGAGTAATAAAATTAATCAAAGAATAGTTTTTTGTATGTTATTTTTTGCATCTTCTTTGAGTTTTTCATTAAGTCATGCCATACTAAGCATAATTCAATTTACTATTATATATAAAACTCATGCAAGTCATGTAATAAAAGTAAAGTACTTAATAATCTGTCATATTCATTTGTTTATTGATCAAAATCAGGTTTCTACTGTACATTCATATTGCATAGGCAGTTGAGTTTTTATATCATACAATGCGTCTGCAGGAACTGTACAATCAACTCATGGTACTTTTGAAGGAACCCTTACTTTTATTGTACCAGCATAGATATCTGAATAAAATAAAGAAGAAATTATAAGAATTGTAATAAGAAAAAATTTTTTCATATAAAATTAATTAAACAATAAATGTATTTATCTCAAGTAAGATAGTATAAGATGCTAAAAATATCAATGTTCACAATAATATGTAGATAATTATATCTTTTGCTTTTTTTACTTTTTCTTTGTCTCCACCTGAAGTTATATAATAATATCAAGCTAAAGTTAAGAAGAATAAACCAATTAAAGGAGCAATAAAAAGTAATAAATTTGCAATAGTACTAAAAATACCAGCTCAGACTTGTATATTTCAACTAAATGCAAATCATCTCCATACCTCTATAAATCATACTAATATCAATGCTATTATAGAATATAATATTTTCATTTTTGCCTCTCAAACAACTTTAGAATCTTTTCATCATAAAATTAATTTTATTCAAGTAAAAATAAATATAAATAAAGCGGTAAAAAATATCAAAATTTCTAAAAGTCATACAATATAATTTAAAAAAATACCAAATCATGATCATACTATTGTTCAAATTCAATCTTCTGACCAGTTACTTGTATTTGAGGTATTTTTTTTTGAATTATTAAAAAAAGCTTCATATATAGTTCAAGGCATACTTATAAAAATTACTCAAATTATAGAATACCAAATTTGTCTTTTTGCAGATTTTATTTTTTCTTCATCAGTTCACATAGACATAATCATTTTAGCTCAAGCATATACCATATAAAATATAAAAATTCATAATAATATAGTTTTTATACTTGAAAGTATAGAAAATCAAGTAGTATTTATTCAATCTGTTAAACCTCATCCTATTGGATCTATAGAAACAGTTTTTATGTCTCCACCATCAATTTTTATTACTCAAGCATATGACAAGCTTGGGTAAATAGAAATTAGTATTGATAAAATTATAAAAGATTTTAATATTATTTTCTTAAACATTTTAATTTAAATAAGAAATAAAAAGATTAAATTTAACTTACATTTATTTTACTTCATTCTGGTCAGATAAAGAAAGTAAGAATTAAGTAACTTGTAACAAGTATAAAAATTCATATGAAAGCATATACTATTGTTGTTCTTCATTTTTTTAATTTTTCTTCATCTCAGTCAGCAAAAATTATATTCACTCAAGCATACATAATCATAATCAAAGTTATGATAGCAACAAATCAATTTACCCAATTTATAAATTTTATAAACATAGTAGTAAATCATGAAAAACTATTTTCTTTTTCAATTGAGATATCTCAAGATATTGAAATATTATATGTTCAGTAAATACTGGTAATTATCCTACTAGAAAAAATAACTAAAAAGATTCATATAGTTGCATAAATAATTGAGTCTATTCATTTTTTTTGTTTTTCTTTTTCTCAATTAGAAGACAAAAGTCTTATAAAACTATAAATAGCAATAAGCATAAAAAATATAACTGCTAATGTTTCGAGTAAGTTTATAATAGGGATAAAAACATTACTTATTAAACTTGAAGCAAATGAAGATGCTCATTTATCAAATGTATTAACCACAAAAGAATAAGATATTTGCATAACAAAAATTCATAGAGTTATCCAAATCAATCATTTTTTATAATTTTCAAATCATTCTTCAGAATTATCAAAAAATAAATTATAGCAACTGCATAAAAAAGATTTTTTACATCTTTAGCTATTAATAAAATAGTATTTTTTAATCCATCAGCTCAAGACATTTCGCCTGGATCTAAAAATACATCGAAACTTTCAAATATACTTAAACGATCATTAGTTGCTCAATTAGTAACAGAGTTTATTTTAACTTGGGAATCTAAACTAACAGCATCTGCAGAGACAGTACTTATTAAAAATAAATTATAAGAAAATAATAAAATTATTATATATATAAAGATTTTTTTTAACATAGGATTATAATTAATAATTATTATTAGTTATTGAGTTGATACAGTATTTAAATTTTCTCAACTTGGCTGTATTGGTATTTCTTCATTTTTTGCTGGAATATCATTATCAAGAGCTGTAATTCATAGACGAGCCTCGATTTCCATATCTACAAACTTCTTTTTTCTACCAAATTTTTTTCTAGAATACTCTTTTATAATTTCAGCAACTTTTTCATTTTTATTACTTTCATCCCAAATAGTTTTGAAATCAAAAGGACGACTCGATGCATTATCTATATTTAGTTTACAATAAGTTGTATAATTTGCAATTCAAATTATATCTTGTTGAGACAATAAAGGAGCATATTCTTTTTCTAGATATTCAGCATCTTCAGCTCAGACTTTGAAACTCATTATGGTTCATACATTTCAAAATACAGCATCTTTAATTGCAGGTTTTCATCATTTACCATATTTATCTCAACTTCATCCTATTTGAGCTATAAATTGATGAGCCATTATTAAAGCTAGACGGTATTTTCTCGCTTCTGATAATATCTCTCAGAAAGTATCTGTTGCAAAATTTTGAAACTCATCAACATATAAAAAGAAATCTTTTCTTTCATTTTCTGGCATATCAGCTCTACTCATAGCAGCCATATTTATTTTAGACACAAAAATCAATCATAAAAGTTGTGCATTTAAAGCTCAGATTTTTCATTTAGAAAGATTAACTAGCAATATTTTTTTGTTATCCATTACTTCTCTTAAATTAAAAGCTGATTTAGTTTGTCAAATTATGTTTCTAATAGTAGTATTAGTTATAAAAGGACCAAATTTAGCAGAAAAATATGGAATCATTTCTTGTTTTTCTCTATCTCAAGTACTTGCATATTCATGTTCCCAAAAAGATTTTACCACAGGATTTTTTACTTTACTTACTTTGTATTTCATAAAAGCATCATCTACAAAAAGTCTTGGTACATCAATCAAAGTTCATCATTCTTCTTCATCTTCCATCAAAGTCAAAGCTCAATTACGAAAATAATGTTGAATACGAGGTCAAAATACTTCATCACCAAATATTTTAATAAATATTTCAGTAGCATCAAGGGCTGCTCTATCCATTTCTCTTGATCTGGCTTCAGGTGTTGTAGCTATTATATCAAGTATATTTAATCACATAGGTCTTTCATCGTCTCCAGGATCAAAAACTATTACATCTTTAGCCCTTTCTTTAGGAATATATTTTAATACATCTTCAACTAAATCTCAGTGAGGATCAATAACACAAACTCAATCTCAATTCCGTATATCTTGTCTAGCAATATAATTTATAAATACAGATTTTCAACCTCAAGATTTTCAAATTATATAATGATGTCTTCATCTATCTTTTTTACTAAAATACACAGGAGTTTTTAAATTTCTATATTCATTCCATCACATTAAAACTGCATCTTTAAAAACAGGAAATCCTCAAAGAGTTT
This sequence comes from Candidatus Altimarinota bacterium, assembly GCA_041659565.1. GTDB lineage: Bacteria > Patescibacteriota > Gracilibacteria > BD1-5 > UBA6164 > Altimarinus. The sequence goes on from JBAZXZ010000003.1 coordinate 102,145, forward strand.
TTTGTACTAATTTTTTATTTCAGACTTCATCTTTTTCTTCTAAGATAGTTGCTTCAGTAGGTTTTTTTAAATTATGAGGAGGAGCTAATTTTTTGTAATCTAACCATTTTATTAATGGTGATTTGTTATAATTTATATCAGGAAAATGGTACATTGTAGATATTTCATCTGTTGAATAAGTAGAGATATTTTGAAAAAATCATACCAGTTTATATTTAAATCAAAAATAAATAGCTGGTGTAAAAATAAAACTAAGTCAGTCTTCTCTAACTTGAGGATTATCAAGAGAATTATTGTATTCGTCTGTAAAAATTGATGCAGCTCAAACAATTGCATGAGTTCAATCCACACTTACATCTTTTGAATTACTACTTACAATTATTCTTATTGATGCTTCAAAAGAAGGTTGACTAGCTGCTTCTCACATAATTTTCTGACTTTCAGTTTCAGCTTGATTAAATATCTTATAAGAATCTCACGAACTTGCTCAAGGAGCATTTTTTGAATCTTTTATCATATCATCAGGTCATTGTATCATAGCGACTATAGGATTCCATAAAAAATCTGCATAGGCAAATTTTTTCTTTTTGTTATATTGTCACTTAGATACAAGTCCAGCTGCTTTTTTGGCTTTATTGTTCCATTTTGATCAAACGGGTTTTATAACTATTTGAAAGATTGCTTTATCATCTACTCAAAGTCATCAAAATACATTTGTAAAGTTGTTCAGAGGATCATTTTCAAGATACTTGTAAGATTTAATTGGAAACACATCATCATTTTCTTTTTGCAAGGAAACACATCTTAAATTATATCATTTTTCCCTTAGGTTTGTATATTCTTTATTTTTATCTACTATTTTTACTTCAGCATCAGTATAAATAGAAGTGATTTCTTGAGATATAAGATTTAAAAAGTTTTTATAAGTAACGATAAAAAAAGAAACTTCTCATTTTTCATAAACAAGTTCAAGTGATATTTTTGCATAGTTAAACAAAAAATTTATTATTGATTCTCTAAATCAAATATCACTCATCTTGTGAATAGATTTATAAAACATAGACATAATTCATATTTTTTCTTTAAAATCTTTTTTAGTTTCATGTTCTTTGTCTAATTTGCTATCATTTCTTGGAAGACTTATTTTTAAATAAATTAGGTTTTTAGAATAATAAATTTCAAATAAAAGTCTTATTATTTTTACAATAATTATTAATCATAAAATAATTATTGTAATATAAAAAATAGACCATCATAAATTTGAAAAAAAATCATAAATACCAGAAACAGATGATGGCTTATTTTCAACTGTTTTGATTACACTTGCTTGTGATTGTGATCAAATAAGTTTAGCAAAAGCTGTTGGAGCTGTTAGTAAAGATATTATAAGGATATAAAATAATTTATTCATTTTGGATTGTTTTTATTTATATATTCTGTATAATTCTATCATAAAAATTCAAAAAAATCTAAGAATTATCTTTGACATTATAATTATATATTTTTTAATAAATTAATATGAGAAAAAACATACTTTTATTGCTTTTAATAATAGGTATAAGTTTTTTAAATAATTTGTATGCAAATGAAGAAAAAACATCATCTATAGTAAAAATTATAACATATAAAGATATATTTTGAAAATATATAGAAAAAACATCTTTATGAAGTGCTTTAATTATAAATAAAGATTGATATATATTAACAAGTTCTAATTCTATATGAGAAAATTCAGATTATATAAATATATGTTTAGTAAGTGAAGTTAATAATAAAACAGATTGTTCTTATACGGCTACATTAATTGAACAAAATGATAATTTATGAGTAGCTATTTTGAAAATAGATAGTAAAGATATCTTCGGAAATATTGTAGATTTTTCAAAATTATCGTTTTTAGAAATTGATTACAATTATGAATCTAAAATAAAAAATGAAGTTTATATTTTATGATATAATTTAATAGATTCAATTACTAAAGTTAAATCATTGGTAACAGATGTCTTAACATATGGTGATAATGAATATATAAAAACAGATATTTGGTCTTCGGATGGTATTTTTTGAAAAACTTTATTAAGTAAAGAGTGAAAAATTATTTGAATACAAAAATCTTTAACTTGAGAACCTATAAATAATTGGGATAGTTATATTAAAATTAATGGATTAAAATCTTTCATTGATAGTAATATAGCTAAAAATACTCCAAGCCAGGAATTAACAAATTTTATAGAAAACAAGAAATTACTTGATAAAGTTAATATAGATAAAAAAATAAGTGATTTGTTTTTTAATTTTTCTTTTCCTAATGATTATGAAGTAAAAAGATATTTCAAAGATAAAAATATTGTATTAATACCAAACAAAAAAGATGAATCTCTAATAAAAAATCTAGAAGTTTCATTGGAAAAAATACCAAATATAAAAGATGAAAATGAATTTTTATCTTATCTAAATAGGATAGGATTTTATGATAATATCACTCAAAAATTGGACTTCAGAAAAATAGGAGGGATAGATTTTTACATTGTTACGGATATTTTTAAAACAAATATTAGGGTATCAGAAAAAATCGATAAATATATAGCTAGAGTTTGAGAAAATAATGTAATTTTTTTAACTATAAATAAGCCAGTTTTTAATAACTCAGATAAAGATGCAAAAGTAAAATCTAATCTTGATAAATTAATAACATCAATATCTTTTTATAAAGAAAAAATAAAAGACATAAAATTTGATTTTCAGATGAAATCCCCTTTTGTTACTATTTTAACTTGATCTATATTGAGTGAAAATCTTGGATTTTGATTAATGTATTATTGAAATTTATATGATTATTTCAAGATTTCTGTTAAAGAATTAAAAAAAGAAAATTGAAAATGAAAAACTATAGAAGAAATATATGAAAATGATACAAAAGGCATAGAATGAGATTATAAATCTATGATTAAATTTTTATGACATAAAGGATATATTTATTGTGATAATAGTTTTTTTGTGGCAAAAAATGAAGCTTGAAAAAAAATAGAACAAAGACTTTGTGTTATAAATATATATGAAAATATTGTAGGAAATAATAATAAAGAGTATTATCTAAACTGAATTTTGCTTTCAGATAAAGATAAAATGATTGAAAATATTTGAAAAACAATAGATTATTTAAAGAATAATTTAGAAATAAATAAAATAGGAGATTCTATTACAAAAATACCAAATATATATAATGAGATAGTTCCATTGAGCTTTAATGATATAAAATACCAATCAGATAATTATAAACTAATGTTAAAAAAACTTATAAAATATAATCTTATTGATGATTGATTTTATTTGAATCCTGATGAACCAATAAAGTGGGATAACTTTATTTATAACTATTTTAGATTTAAATATAATTATGTATTTAATACAAAGAATTGTATTTGAACAAATTATACTTGTTTTTATAAAAATAATTATGTTGAAATAAACTGAAAAAAAACAAGTTTTTACAATGTCTTTAGAGAAATGAAAATACCATTAAATTATTATGTTGATTATGAAAAAGCAAATATTTTTACAGATTACATTGATTTAAAATTGGTTTGAGTAAAGTCTGAATTTTCGGAAGAATGGTTTAAAAAGTATGATAAATTAAAGAAAAATTCTGTTTATAATGATATATTAGAAAAAGTTGATTTATTCTATAATAAGAGATTCTGAACAGATAAGAAAACTATTTATAATTTATTAGATGTTTCAGAAGATGAAGATTTATCTTATTTTCAAACAAAAAATAGTTATTTTTCAAATATTAGTTTAAAAATTTTTGTAAGAGATTTATACAAAAAAGGGCAATATGATTTTTCTTCAAAAAACAAAATTGATATTACTAAATGGTGTAGTTGAAATTACATTAATAAATGTTATAGAGTGATGACAAAATCTATGATGATTGATTTACTCGTTCCAAAAATAGATTTTACAATTTTTGATGAGACTTTAGAATAGTAGGGAAAAAAGGTTTTTATTTTAAGAATGATTTAATTATTTTAAGAAATGATATTACTTTATATAAAATTATATTATTTATCCAGATATAACTATCAGAAATTTTCACTATATCTTTTGTAAGTTTTAATTTAAAATCAGTTACTCATGCTAAACTTGAATTTATTTCTCAAGGAGTTGCAATTCATAAAAAGTCATAATATTTACTTCAAAACTCTTTTGCTTTTTTTATTGCTGTCCATTGAAGTAAATAAGGAGCCATAAGGTTTCTGTAATTTATATCATTTGTAGAAGCTCAATAATAATAAATGCTTACCTCTTTATCAAATACAAAAATTCAAGCAGCAATTGGTTTATCGTTTTTGTAAGCTATTAATAAATTACTGTTTTTTATAGTTTTTAAAAAAGTTGTATAGTAGACATTTTTATTTCATGAAAAACCATCTCTAGAAGTAGTTTCCAGCATTAAATCATAGAAGATTTTTATATTGTCATCTGACTTGTCTACTTCAACTACTTTGATTTCTTTTTTTTCGGCTAACTTAATATTATATCTTCATTTTGGTTTCATATCTGCTAGAATCTGTTCTGTGGTTTTTGATAAATCAATTATTGCAGTATATGGAGTAATAAATTTTTTGTAGTATCAATTTTTAAAATGTTTGTTTGAAAATATTTGTCTACTGCTAATTAAATTATATGTTTCCAGCTGAATAAATAGACATTTTTCTTGTCTACATAATTCTATTAATTTTTGTTCTATACTTGTTAATTTATCAATTCATAACAAAAAAAGTCCATATTGTCAAAAACCTATACTTCTTTTTTCTATTTGTAAATCATCCACAAATAATATTTTTTCAACTTGTTTTGATTTAACTAGCATTTCTCACCGATTTTTTTCTTGCCAAAAAGACATAAGATAATTAACAATTAGTAATTAATATTTACTTTTTTATATAATTTTTAATTTTAAAAATAATATTACTTATTTCAAATTATATGTTTCACTGCATTTAAAGTAAGTTTTCTTCATCTTGGAGTTCTTTCTAAAAATCATATTTGAAGTAGGTATGGTTCAACAACATCTTCTAGAGTTGCTTCTTCTTCTCAGATTGCTGAGGCAATAGTATTTAATCAAACAGGTCAAGAATTGAAATTATGATAAAGTATCTCAATATATTTTCTATCAAGATAATCAAGACCTAAATCATCTATTCATATACTTAAAAATATATCTTGTAATTCTTGGGCTTTATTTACATCATGTCATATAGTATGATAATCTCTTACAACCTTTAAAAGTCTATTTGCTATTCTTGGTGTTCATCTTGATTTTTTTGAAACAAAACATAAAGAATCTTTACATAAATCAAGTCAAAGTATGCTTGAATTATTTGCAATAATTTTTTCTATGTCACTTGAATCATAAAAATCAAGTTTCAATATATTTCAAAATCTGTCTCTTAGTGGCGAAGATAATGCACTTAATCTAGTTGTAGCTCAAACTAAACTAAATTTTTTAAGTGGTATTTTGACACTTTGTGCTCAAGTACCTGCTCAAACCATAATATCTATAGTAAAATCTTCCATAGCAGTATATAAAATCTCTTCTATTTGAGGTTTAAGTCTATGAATCTCATCTATAAAAAGTATGTCTCAATCATTTAAGTTTGAAAGTATACTTATTAAATCAGATTGTTTTTCTACAGCTGGTCCTGAAGTTGATTTTAGACTTGCTCACATTTCATAAGCAATTATATTACTCAAAGTTGTTTTTCATAATCCTGGAGGACCATAAAAAAGTATATGTTCAAGAGTTTCTTTTCTTATTTTTGCTGATGATATAGAAACAGAAAGGTGTTTTTTTATAGAAATTTGTCATACATAGTTTTCTAGAGTTTTTGGTCTTAGTGAATTTTCTATAGCATTATTATCTGTATTTATAGCTTTAGGAGAAATAAATCTTTCTTTTTTAACTGATTCAATCATTAGTAAATAGTAAATATGTAATAATAAATTCTAATATAATAATAATCATAAAAATGTAATTGTAAAAGTATTTTATATAATATATATATTAAAATATGATAATAATTTCGTCAAGTTTAAATTTAAACTAAATTTTAAAATCCAAATATAAATCCGTTTTTATAACTTACAATTTGGTATTAAAAAATTTCTTTCTTTTTTTAAAATAAGGATTATATTATAAAGTGTTTATTATTTAATTAATGCATATGAAAAAAATAATAATTTTACTTATTCCTATTTTACTTAGTTCTTGTTTTTTTTCTGATAATAACAATAATAAAGTGCAAGAAGCAAAACAAGAAATGCTTTGAAGTCAGGTTTCAAATACTTGAGAAGAAGCTTCAGATACTCCTGTAGAAGAAAATATAGGTACAGAAGAAATAACTCAAGAAAAAAAAGATGAGCCAACATCTATAATAACATCATTAACTTCTTGAACACCACTTATTGAAATAGAAGATTTAAGTAATAAAGATTTTTATTCAGGTGAATTTTATATAAATTGAAAGACTTTATGACAAGTTGATAAGATTGAAGTTAGTTTTTCAAATGATACATCGTCATATCCACCAGACTTATATCCACTAAAACAATTTAAATCTTGAGATGCTACATTTAAATATATGGCTTCATCAAATTTTAAGACTTTAGATTTTTGACTAAATAAATATATATTCACAGCTTATTCAGGAAATTCTACATATAAAATAAAAGTAGAAATAAATATTCCTGAAAAAGAAAAAACAAGTTCTAATAGTACAGATAAAATAAATGCAAAATTATCTTCAAATTGAGAATTAAGTACTATGTGAGATAATTTAGAAATTAATAATCTATCAATAAAAAAAGATTTTACTACTGAAGTTAATTGTGAAAATTTAACAGATTTTTTAGTTGAAAATTATTGATATTCTTATTGGAATAGTTGTAGAGATATAACTAAAGATAAATCAATTTGATTTTATGTATTAAGATTAAAATGAGATAATTATTTTTATGAAAAACATTATATAAATTATGAAACAAAACAATATTGAATCTTGCTTTTAGAAACTTGAACTTGAGTTACAAAAGATACAATAAAAGATAAAAATGATGAATTAAAACAAGTTTCTTGGGATCAAGTATTGAATGCTGATAAAAAATTTAAATAATAATAATATTTTTATGTCAAAAAAAAATAAAAGAGTACTTTTAAAAATTTCTGGAGAAGCATTGGCTTGAGACACTTGAAATACTTTTGATACAAAGGTTTTGGATTATATATCTGAAACTATAAAGGATTTACAAAAAGAAAATATCGAAATTGGTATTGTTATCGGTTGATGAAATATATTTAGATGAGTTTTCTGAGAAAATTTGTGATTTGATGAGCATACATCTCATTATATGGGAATGACAGCAACATACATAAACTGACTTGCACTTGTAAATTATTTTTCAAATAAAAAAATCAAGACAAAACTTATGACATCAGTAAGTTATGAGTGAGTATGAGAAAGATTTGATAAACTTAAAGCTATAAAATATCTTGAGGATGAAAAGGTTGTGGTTTTTGCTTGATGAACTTGAGCTCCTTACTTTACAACTGATACTGCTTGAGTTTTGAGAGCTTTGGAAATAGATGCAGATATGATTATAAAAGCAACACAAGTTGATTGAATTTATAATAAAGATCCAAAAAAACATGAAGATGCAAAGATGTATGATAAGGTAACTTATGATGAAGTACTTGAAAAAAAATTAAAAGTTATGGATCAAACTGCGATTGCTTTAGCTCGTGACAATAAAATGTCATTAAAAATAGTTAATTTATTCAAGAAAGATAGTTTAAAAAAAGCAATAATGTGAGAGAAAGAAGGAACAGTAGTTAGTAATTAGTTTATTTTTATGAAAGATTTCAAAATATTTATTTCAACTATTCTTATAATTATATCATTTTTCCTAGGATATTTATTTTCTGAAAGAAAACATATTTTAGATAAAAAAGATACAAAACAAAGACAGATAAATATAGAGATTTTGAAAACAAAATTGAAAATTACAAAAAATAGTGACGATATAGATATATTTATAAATTGAGAAAAAAATCTCACTTGAAGTGTTGATATTTTAAAAAATTAATTTAAAATAAATAAATAATTTTACTTTTTTTGTTTTTTAAATATAATTCTGCCAAATTTAGTATTAAAAATACAAGTATTAAGTAGTAAGTTTACAATAACTTTTTTACCTAATGCTTTTTTATTCTTATTACTTAATGCTTAATACTTAATATTCAGAAATGAAATATATAAATATAGCTATAATAGCCCATGTTGATCATGGTAAAACAACTTTGGTTGATGCTTTATTAAAGCAATGTGGAACTTTTAAAGAACATGAAAAAGTTGAAACTTGTGTAATGGATAGTAATGATCAAGAAAAAGAAAGATGAATTACTATTTATTCGAAAAATACATCTGTTTCATATAAAGATTTCAAAATAAACATAGTTGACACTCCAGGACATGCTGATTTTGGTTCAGAAGTTGAAAGAGTTCTTAGAATGGTTGATAGTGTAGTGCTTGTTGTTGATGCTTATGAAGGACCTATGCCTCAAACAAAATTTGTTCTTAGAAAATCTCTTGAATTAGGATTAAAACCATTAGTAGTTATAAATAAAATAGATAAACCTACAGCAAGACCTGATTATGTAATAGATCATTTATTTGATTTATTTGTTCAGTTAAATGCTTCTGATGAACAATTAGATTTTTCATCTTGTTATACTATTGCTCGTGATTGAATAGCTAAAAGACATTTAAATGATGAGAGTGATAATATTCATCCATTACTTGATATGATCATAGAAAAAGTAGAACCAAAAGAAAATATCATTGATGCACCTTTTAGAATGCAAATAGCAAACCTAGCTTATGATAATTTCTTATGAAGACTTTGAATAGGTAGAATAACTGATTGAACAGTAAAACAATGACAAGAAGTAGTAATAATTTGAAATGATGGAACTAAAAGAAAATGAAAAATTAGTGATATTTTGACTAATGAATGATTAAAAAAGATTAAATCAAAAGAATCTTCAGCTTGAGATATAGTAACAATAGCTTGAATTTCTGATATCTATATATGAGAAACAATTTGTGCAAATGATAAAGTAGAACCTCTTCCTGCTATAACTATAGATGAACCAACTTTGAGAATGGAATTTTTAGTAAATAATTCTCCTTTTGCTTGAAGAGAAGGTAAATTTGTTACAGGTAGACAAATAAGAGATAGATTGGAAAGAGAATTAGAAACAAATGTATGATTAAAAATTGATTTAGATTCTGCAGAAAATTATATAGTTTCTGGGAGATGAGAATTACATTTATCAGTTTTGATAGAAAATATGAGAAGAGAGTGATTTGAATTACAAGTTTGAGCTCCAGAAGTAATATTTAAGATGAAAACTTGAGTAAAATATGAGCCAATAGAAAGAGTTGCTATAAATTTACCTTCTGTATCAGCTTGAAGTATAATAGAAAGAATGTGAAAAAGGAAATGAGAAATGCTTGCAATGAGTGAAGAAAATGGTATAACAAGTTTAGAATTTTTTGTTCCAACTAGATGACTTTTATGATTTAAATCTGAATTTGTTACTTTAACAAAATGAGAAGGAATTTTAACAAGTTCTTTTGAAAAGTACGATATTTATAAATGAGATATAGAAAAAAGAGAAGTTTGATCAATGATAAGTTGAGAAGCTGGTACTGCAATGTGATATAGTTTATGGAAATTACAAGAAAGAGGACCAATATTCATTGACCCTGCAATAGAAATTTATCAATGAATGATTATATGAGAACATTTAAAATGATGAGATTTAACAGTAAATGCTACAAAAAATAAACAATTAACAAATATTAGAGCTTCTTGAACTGATGAAGCTATAAAATTAACTCCACCAAGGAGATTTACACTTGAAGATGCTCTAGATTATATAAGTAATGATGAATATGTAGAAGTAACTCCAAAATCTGTAAGACTAAGAAAAAAATATTTAAATGAAAATGAAAGGAAAAAATTTGGAAGATAATTTTTTAGAACTAAATTAGAAATATTTTCCTCTCAACGAAAAAAGTTGGGAGGATTTTTTTTAAAAGGCGTAATTACAAATTAAAAAAAAATCGAAACAAAATTTGTTTCGATTTTTTATAATTTAAATTTTTAAGCAGTTACTCAAAGGATAGAAGTAACTAACCATTGTACAACTGAAGATGCTAACCATATAACAACTAAACCTATCAAAGCTTGTACAATAACAGTTCTTCATTTTTTTACATTATCCTCTTTTCATCAAGCTGTAAGTATCAAGAAACCTCCATACAAACCATATACTACAGCAACTAAATACAAAAATAACATTACATTTTTTATAAGTGTTTGTACAGCAGTGTCAGCTCAATCATTACTTCACTTCAATCAAGCATCAACTTTTGTTCATCATAAACTTATAGCCGCATTTGCATTATTTAAATTCAATAAAAGTAATCAAATAATAGAATATATAATTTTGTTCATAATTTTGATATTATTATAATAATAAGTTACATTTATAATAATATGTATTTTTTAAAAAAGGCAAATTTAAATTATATCTTTTTTAAACATATAAAATTATAGGTATAATCATTGGCTGTCTTTCTATTTTTTGTAATAATAAATTTTCTAAATCTGTCTTAATTATTTTTACTAGATCTTTTTCTTCTATATCAGGAACATCAGCAATAGTATTTTCATATACATCTTTTGCTTTTTTAAAAACCATTTTATGAACAAGCTTTACTTCATCTAAATATACAAGTCATCTACTTTCGATTTTTATGTTTCATAAAATTTCTTTTGTTTTAGCATCAGCTTTATAAATTACAACTAAAACTCAAGAATCCATCATTTTTTCTCTGGCTTTTATAACATGGCTATTAGCTGTTCATATACCATTACCATCTATTATTATATCTTGGATGGGCATTTTAATTCTAGATTTAAATACTGTTTGATTTGGAGCAAGATCAATAATACTTCAATTTTCTTGGAGTAATACATTTTCTTCATTAAATCACATACTTACAGCAGTATTTTTATGTAAAGTTCTAAAATATAAATCTCAGAAAACTGGCATAAAAAATTTAGGATTTACTAAGTTTAACATAATCTTTTGTTCTTCTTGAAAAGCATGTCAACCTGTATGAACATCACTATCATCTTTTGTAATTACACTTGCTCATAAAGCTAATAATTTATTTATTACTCAATAAACAGATCTTTCATTACCAGGAACAACAGAAGAAGAAAATATAATTGTATCTCATTTCATTATCTCTAAAGAATTATGTCTTCATTCAGACATACGAGTTAATGCTGAAAATTCCTCTCATTGACTTCAAGTTGTTATAATAATTTGATTATGTAAAGGTATATCTTCCATCATTTTTGGATTCATTTTTTTTATTGCACCTGGCTTCATTTTAAGATATCCTAATTCTTTAGCTATAGCTGTATTTTCGATCATACTTCTACCACTTAAAAATATTTGTTTATTATGTTTTTCACAAATATTTATAAGTTGTTGTACTCTTGATATCCAAGAAGAAAAAGTTGCAATTATAAGTCTTCATTGAGTATGATTTGCTATGATTTTTTCCAATGATTCTCAAATGTCTTTTTCAGATTTTGAAAATCATTTTTTAATAGATCAAGTTGAATCAGACATAAATAAAGTAATTCATCTTCTTCATAATTCTCAAATTCTTCATAAATCAGCTGGTTTATCAATAGCTGGGGTAAAATCAATTTTAAAATCTCAAGTATGCATAATTTTTGCTCAACCTGGAGTTTCTAAATATATTCATACACAATCAGGAATACTATGATTAACTCTAAAAAATTCTAGAGAAAAATTATCACCGATTTTTACTCTTTCAGTACTGTCTCATGATACTTCAACAAATGTAGTATGACTTAATAGACGAGCTTCCTCAAGTCATTTTTTAATTATTCATATTGTAAGTTTTGTAGCAAAAATAGTAGGCATTCATAATGGTGGTAATATATGTTTTAAAGCTCAAATATGATCAAGATGAGCATGTGTAATTACAATTCATTTGATTTTGTCTTTATATTGAATAAGTGAAGATATATCTGGAATTGAATAATTAGCTCAAAGCATATCTGGTTCAGCAAATTGAACTCAACAATCAATTAAAAGTAAATCATCCCCATATTGAAATAAATTCATATTTTTAGATCAAGTTTCATTATTTCAACCTATTGGAATAACTCTTGTATAACCATCCCTTAAAGTAGGTAGATAGAATTTTGTTTCAGGAAAATTTGATATAGTTCTTGGCATATATTCTCTATTACTTTTTTCAGCAGTAACTAATTCTTTATTTTTACTAACTTCACTTTTTTCAGCAGTAACTAATTCTTTATTTTTACTAACTTCACTTTTTTCAGCCACCTCATTGGTATTAATCTCTTTTTGAACTTCTTCTTGAATGTAATCTGAAGGTTCATCTCAAGTGAGTTCTTTGTCTAGTTCATCAAAAAAATCTTTCATTTTGATTTTAAAAATTAATAAATAAATATTGTAAAATTTTTACAAAATTAATAAAGTTAAATGACAGAAAAACAAAAAGCTTTATAGCTTTTAACTGCATTTATTTTATAAAAATAATTGATTTTAAAAGATGATGTTTATAAAAAATCTATGCTACATTATATTGATTTTTAGAAATATTGCAAAAAATTTTCTAAATTTATACTTATTTTTGTAATATCCCGATAATAATCTTTTAATTTTTCATCTTTTCAAAAATCTATGGATTTAAATTCATCATTTTTAAATAAATATTTTCCAAAGAAATCATATTTTTTCTTGAGTATACTACTTTTTCTTGTCTTTTCTTGAAAGTCATTATTGTGAAGAATATAATATGCAAAACTTTCAGCAAAATCTTCATATTTATTTGTCATAGAATATCAAGAAACAAAATCTTGCATTATCATTGAAGATTTAATAGTTTTTGTTCCATCCCAAGCGATATCATAGAAATAATAACTTGGATCTTTTATTGTTAGATTAATATTATTAAGGATATAAATATCTATATAATGTCATAATTCATGAATAAACACAGAAACTAATTCGGGATTTTCCATAAGCAAAATTCAATATAGTTTAACTCTTCAATTTTTCATTTTTCATCTTACATCAAATTTTGTTTTGTAAAAATCTATTCAAAGGTATGTAAGAATTCAATTAAAAGGATTTGTTAAAATTATTTTTTCCAATATTGTTGTTTCTTTTGAAGTGTTTTCTTTAAAATCTTTAGGAATGTATATAAAATCTAATTTAATCTCTTTTTTTTTAATATTATTTTCAGTAGTTGAATTTTTTTTTATTAAATCTTTTTGTGTAGCCTCCTTATTGTTTGTATTATCTTGAGTATTTTTTAAGTTATTTTCTTTTTGACTTGAATTTAAATTTAGGAAGAGACTTCTATCTATATATTGCTCTTCTATATTATTTTCAATTCACGAAAAAAAATAAAATTTAATTAAAAAAATTACTAAACTAAAAATCAAAGTAAGCAAGATTATAACAAAAAAATTTTTCTTTAACATTATATAAAAATAGAGAATAATTTACTTTAATTAATATTTGAAAATATTATAATCAATAAATAATATATATTATTAATTTTATTATTCAAGATGCTGAAACAAGAATTAAAAATCACACCAAAGCCCATTGAATTATATTTCTTCACTTTTTTATTTTTTCTTCATTTCAGATACTTGTAACAATAACCATAGATCAGTAAGCGATAGATCATACAGCTAAAATAGCTAAAATAATAGATATTGTTTCTATAAACCCTATAACTAAATCTTTGAATCAAGATTCTACTCTTAAATCTGATGGTCATTGTATAACATCTTTATTTCAAAGGCATCATTCCAAGGAACTTCATATATCTCATGCTAAATTACAAGTTCAAACTCAATAAGAAAAATTGTAAGATAAAAAAAATGATAAGAAAATGAAAATAAATAAAATAATTTTTTTAAACATAGTATTTTTTTGTAAAATAAAAGTATTATTACACAATTTTATAAAAAGTTTTGATTTTGTAAAGAAATAATTAGCTTTTTTAAAAAAAGAAATTACAATAATCTTAAGAATTGAGAACTTTTGGAGTTAATAATGAATAAAAATTTATTATACTTATTTCTTAAGTTTTTATAAAAATAACATTTAATTTATTATAAATGAATTTAGTATTAACTTGTCCTTTTTGACTTGAAAGTATAGCTAAAAAAGAAATAGAACTATTAGGATTACCTATTGTAAATTCTCAAGATAAGCAGATAACAACAAGTTATAGTGAAAACAATATTGCAAAATTGAATTTGTGGTCAAGAGTTTGAAATAAAGTCTATATAGAACTTGCGAAAAAAGATAGCATAGATTCTTTTGATAAACTTTTTGAATTGATTCAAAGTATTGATTGGAAATATTTTATAGTAGAAGAAAATCCTATAATAGTAAATGCAACTTCAATATCTTCACAATTAGAAAGTGTACCAGGTATACAAAAAATATGAAAAAAAGCGATAGTAGATAAACTTAGTAAATGATTTTTAAGAGAGGATGACAATTGTACTTCAATATATGTAGAAATAGTTTTGATAAGAAACACTTGTCAGATTCTTATTGATACATCTTGAGAAGCACTACATAAAAGATGATACAGACAACAAAGTGTGGAAGCTCCTATTAGAGAAAATCTAGCAGCAGGTTTAGTTTTATTGTCTTCATGGAGATTCAAAGAGAATTTTTATGATTTCTTTTGTTGAAGTTGAACTATAGTTATTGAAGCTGCACTTATAGCTAAAAATATAGCACCAGGTATTAATAGGAATTTTGCTTTTGAAAAGTTTAAGTTTCTAAATAAAGATGTACTTAATGAAGAAAAAGAAATAGCTAAATCCAAAATAATGAATAAAACTTATAATATAAGATGAAGTGATATAGATGAAAATGCTATAAATATTGCAAAAAATAATGCTTTGAAAGCATGAGTATGAGATATAATTCATTTTGAACAAGGTGATTTTAGAAATTATATAAATTCTAATTTAATTTGAACAATGGTTTCAAATCCACCATATGGTATAAGATTAAAAGATGAAGATTTAGAAAAATTGTATTTTGATATAGCTTCTTTGTTTAATAAAAATAAAGAATTAAAATGATGAATAATTACAAATTACAAATTTTGAGAATTATTTAAGGGGCATTATAAAAAAAGAAAAATATATAATTGACAAGAATTATGTTATTTCTACTCAAAAAGTAATTCTTTATAATAGATTAGAGACTTGAAAAGTAGACATAGGCTAATAATTGTTTTTTAAAATAAAAAGATTTGACTTTAATTATAATATAATTATATTTAACCCTAGAAAACTTATTATAGTTTAATTATTTAAAAATGATACAAACTCAGCCAATAAATGACCAAAAACTTATAGATATCTTTAAAAAAGTTTTGAGTTCTTTATGAGAAAAAGAACAAAATGTAATTTCTAGAAGAATTTGATTGACTTGAGAAAGAGAAACTCTACAGTCTATTTGAAATTCATTTTCACCAAATATAACAAGAGAAAGGGTTAGACAAATAGAAGATAGTTGAATTAAAAAAATGGGAAGAATTATAAAAGCAACTGATTTAACAGTTATACAAGATAAATCTAAAGAAATTATAGATTTACATTCATGACTTATTACAAAAGACAAACTTATAAATACATTAATAAAAGAATTAAATCTTAAAAGTGATATAAATTCATCTGTATTAGAAATCGTTATTCAAGCTGATTATAATATTATTAAATCAAAACCTAAATTATGAGTTAGAACATATTTTAGTATACCAAATATAGGTAAAAAAGAAGTTGATTCTATACATAGTGAATCTTTGAAAATATTGAAAAGAAAAAGCGATGTAATGAATAAAGAAACTTTATATGGTATGATAAAAGATACTTTATCAAGTAGTATAAAATGATTAAATATTGTTTTAATAGACAATGTTGTAGATATATTTGAAGATATAGTAAAATGAGAAGATTCTCTTATATGACTTGCATCTTGGAAAATACTTAATCCTAAAACTTTAAAAGATAAAGCTTTTTATGTACTTAAAAAAGATAAAGTACCTATGCATTTTGTAGATATTTCAAATAAAATAACTGTATATTTATGAGATAAAGTTAAAATAAATACTATCCATAATGAGCTGATTAGAAATAATGAATTTATACTTATTGGAAGAGGTATTTATGCATTAAAAGAATGGGGATTTACACCTTGAACTATTATAAATGTTATAACTGATATTCTTACAAAAAATAAAGATCCAATGACTACAGAGGATATAATAAAAGAAGTATTGAAAGTTAGAAATGTAAAAAGAACAACTATATATATGAATTTACAAAATAAGAAAGTAATAGAAAGAGTTTGAAGAAATTATTACCAATTGAAGAGTAATAAAAAATAAAATAATACTAATATATAATAAAAAAAGTCCTATTTAATCAAATAAGACTTTTTTTATGTTTTTATTTATTTTGTGCTAAATTTATAATCTTTACCAACTCTAACATTTTTTCATCTACCTCTTTTTCATCTTTACTATTTATAGCATTTTTTACACAACAACCTAAATGTCATTCAAGTAATTTTATATTTACTGATTTAAGAAGCCCTATTACTGCAAGATTTTGTTGTATTATATCTATACAATATTTTTCTTCTTCAATCATTTTTATTATTTTATCTAATGAAGTTCTTGCTTTTTTAAGTCAAATTAAAACTTTTTGATGTTTCATAATAATTTGTTAATGTTAATTTATATTTTTA
Source organism: Candidatus Altimarinota bacterium (assembly GCA_041659565.1). Classification (GTDB taxonomy): domain Bacteria; phylum Patescibacteriota; class Gracilibacteria; order BD1-5; family UBA6164; genus Altimarinus. The sequence continues at coordinate 119,147 of JBAZXZ010000003.1, forward strand.
TTATATCTAATTTAAGCTTGCAAACAAAATAAAAATACTAAAAAAAGTTATAAAAAGAATTATTAATGAAAAAATTGAAAAATAATTGTTTTTTATGCTTATTTTTAATAAAAGAGAATTTATAACTACTGAAACACTACTAAGGGCCATAGCTAAACCTGCTAATTCTGGTTTTAAGAATAATCCAAACTTTATAAAAACTCCTGCAGCTATTGGTATTCATAAACTATTATAAAAAAGTGAGAAAAAAAGATTTTGTTTGATTTTAGAAACTGTTTTTTTACTCAAATTTATAGCATTAACTATATCATTTAAATCATTCTTCATTAACACTATATCAGATGATTCTAGTGCAATATCATTTCCAGATCACATACTTATTGCAAGATCACTATTTGTAAGTGCTATAGAATCATTTATTCAATCTCAAACCATTGCAACTTTGTAACCTAGTCTCTGAATTTCTTTTACAATATTTCATTTATCCTGAGGTAGAACTTCATAATAAATATTTCCTGTTTTTATTCAAACTTGTTCTCAAATATAATTAGCTGAATTTTTATTATCTCCAGTTATCATAAATACCTCAATTCACATATTTTTTAGTATTTTAATTGCATTTTTTGATGTTTCTTTAATTGTATCGCTCACAGAAATTAAAGCTAAGATTTCAAATTTATTTGCTAAAAATAAAACAGTTTTTCATTCAAATAATAATTTTTCATAATCTTTTAAAATCTCTTTTCAAATATTTAAATTAAAATCTTCTATGATTTTTTTGTTTCAAATTAAATATTCTTGCTCTTTTATTATTCAAACAATTCATTTTCAGTTTATTATCTTAAAATCAGTTGATGATATTAAATCAATATTTTTTTCTTGTGCATGTGTAATAATAGCTTTTGAAATTGGGTGATTTGAATGATTTTCTAAAGAATATATTATTTCTAAAATTTGTTTTTCATTTTCACTTCAAAATATAATTAAATCTTGGAGTTTTGGGTTTCATGCTGTAATAGTTCAAGTTTTATCAAAAGCAACTGCATTTATATAATTAGCTTTTTCTAGAGCTGATCATCATTTTATTAGTATTCCATACTTTGCTGCAATTCAAGTTCATACTATTACTGCTGTAGGAATAGCTAATCACAAAGCACAAGGACAAGCTATTACAACCACACTACAAGCAAATAATAAAGAATTTTCAAAAGTTCAAGACAATAAAAAATACCAAACTAAAAAAGTTAAAATAGATAATAAAATAACTGTTGGAACAAATATTTTTGAAATCCTATCAGCAAATCACTCAATATCTGATTTTGATAAACTAGCTTCTTCAAGTAAATTAATTATCTGAGAAAGCATTGTTCAAGCTCCTACATTTGTTGCTTGCATTTCAAAACTTGTATATTTATTTAAAGTTCAAGCGAGTACTCTATCTCCTAATTCTTTATCAACTGGTAAACTTTCTCAAGTAAGCATTGATTCATCAATAGAAGCATTTCATAGAATGATTTTTCAATCCACAGGGATTTTATCTCAAGGCTTAACTAAAATAATATCTCAAGATATTATTTTTTCTATTTCTGTTTCTATAAATAAAGAATTTATTTTTACAAAAGCGGTTTTTGGAGCTAGGTGCATAAGTTTTGAAATAGCATCATTTGTCCTTGATTTAGCTTTATTTTCTAGATATTTTCAAAAACTTACAAAAGTTATTAATAAAGCTGAAACTTCAAAATATATTCACTCTATTTTCATTCCATTTAATCAAATTATACTTCAGCTTTCAATGCAAAAATTTATATAAGAATACATGCTATAAATAAAAGCAGTACTTGTTCATATAGCAATTAATGTATACATATTTGCAGTTTTTTGTCTGAATGCTGCATATGCTCATTTATAAAAAACAATTCAAATGCTTCATTGTATAATAATAGCAATAATAAATGAAATTATAGCCATATATGGCATAATTAAAGTACTATATGGTAAATCTTTAACTAGATCATAAACCATAAAAATTATAAGAGGTATTGATAAAGTAAATCAAAATAAACTTTTTTTTAGCCAAAGCTTAACTTCATCTTCCTTTTTTGTTTCATTTTTAGTTGCTTTGTATCAAGCTTTTTCTATTATTTTAATAATATTTTCTTCATTGATTTTTGTTTCATCATACTCTATCAATGCTTTATTATTTCAAAAATTTACTTGAGATTTTGATATTGCACTATTTTTACTTAAACTATTTTCTATAATTTTAGAACAACTAGTACAATGCATTCATAATATATTAATTTTAACTTTTTGCATATTGTTGTGATTATTTAATAATTATTATTCCTTGTTTCATTCACATTGCAGTACAAACAGCTTTATAAGTTCCTGGTTTTGGATTTTTTATATTTATTATTATTGGAATTCACTTTTTAACTAAATATTCTTTTTCATCAATTCAAGGAATTGTTAATCAATATAAACAACCTTGTCAATCTGATGTTGGATTTATAGTTAACCTATAATTTTTTGCTCATTCTAAAATTACATCATTTTCAAATCATTCTCAATTATGTACAACTTCAACTTCTTTTAATTCTTGTAAATTTATAGTATTTTTAATTGTATTATTACTAATATTATTCGTATTAAATAAATTAAAATTAAACATATTTGAAAATCCTGAAAGTATAAATATTCCAAAATATACTATCAATACTCAGATAACCTTATTTATATAAGTATAATTTTTATCTTTAAAATAACTGCTTCAAAATCAAACTAAAAATAAAACTGGCATTGTTCACAAAGCAAATGTTCACATTATTAAGGCTCAAGATAAAAAACTTGTACTACTTGCTGCATAAATTTGCATACTTTGAGTAAATCAACAAGGTAAGAAAAATGTCAAAGCACCTATAATAGGAGCAAATACAGGATTTTTTATGTTTAGAATTTTTTTTCAAAGAATTTTTGGCATACTAACTCAAAATCTTGAGATTGAAGGAAATATATTCAATATATTAAATCACATATATATCATAAAAATTCATGTTACTAATAACAAAATCTTGTTTAGTATTCAAAAACTTCATAAATATCATCAAATTAATCAAAGTATTCAACCTCAAAATGCAAATCAAAGAATTCTTCAAAAATGAAATTTTAATTGTGTTTTTAAATGAGATGATGTACTTTTTGAAGTATCAATATATTTTGCAAATCCTATAATTATTCATCAAGTAATAGCTAAACAAGTTGATAATGATGCTACAATTCATATCAAAATAATTACAAAAAAACTTAAATTATCACTTTTTAATACATCTTTAAATAATTTAACATCTTTAAAAAGAAAAAACATCATTCAAAATATAATAAAAATAAGGAAAATTATACTGTTATCTAAAATCTTATTTTTTATATTTTTTCATGATTTAGTATTATATCAAAGGTCTTTAATAATTTTATTAACTTTTTCTATATCATTTTCTTTTATATCAATATCTATAAAATTCTCTTTAGCTGATATCTCTCTTATCTTTATTCAAGGTATTTCAGAAAGTTTGTTTTCTATTAACATTTCACAAGATTTACAATGCATTCAATAAACAGATATTTTTTTATTCATACTTTATTAATTAATGTTAAAATCCTTACCTACCCCATAGGTACATTAGTCTTGTTTTTAGTTTTGTCAAAAGATATTTTTTTACTATATTTTCTATTTTTTATATATACTTTCCAAAAATCTCTAGAATGTTGTTATTTTTCTTTTGACAAAACCAAATTATTTTTTAAAATGTATTTGCTTTTTATAAAAAAGGCAATTTATTTATATCCTTCCAGATTTTATTAATCTGGATATTAACCCAAAGGAAACTATGAAAAATTATGAACTAATGTTGATTGTCAACCCTAATGCATCTGAAGATGACAGAACTACTGCTTTAAATAATGTTAAAGCTTTGATTGAAAAATCTTCTTGAAAAATTGTTAAAGAAGATATTTGGTGAGAAAAAAAGATGGCATATAAAATCAATAATTCACCAAAAGGATTTTATGTTTTATATACTCTAGAACTAGATGGAAAAGAAATTAAAAATATAACTAAAGAAGTTAACTTAAATAAAAATATATGGAGACATATGTTTGTTCTACAAGATTAATTTAAATTTAATTTATAACTTATTTTAATAAAGATGAGAACAGTAAATAAAGTAATCCTTATTGGAAACATAACAAGAGATCCGTCGATTAAAGTTACTGAAAAAGATAAAAAAATAGCATTATTTACAATTGCTACAAATAGATATTATAAAACTGCAGATTGAGAAAATAAAAGTGAATCAGAATTCCATAATTGTGTAGCTTGGGGAAATCTAGCTGATAGAGTTGAAAAATTTTTAGTAAAATGAAAACTTGTTTATGCTGAATGAAGACTTAGAACTAGAGTTATAGATAAAGAAGATTCTACAAAAATTTATAAAACAGAAATAGTTGTATCAAATCTTATATTTTTAAATAAAAGATCTGATTTCGAGGAAGGAGCTAGTACTGATGAATTAGATGCAATAGATGATGAATTAGCACACGATGAAGACAAATTTTAATATTTTTTAGTATAATTTATACTAAATACTTAATACCTAATAATTAAATATATGACTACTAAATGCCCTTTAGAATGAATAGAAATAGATTACAAAAATGTAGATCTATTAAGTAAATATATAACTAAATTTGGTAAAATAGTACCTAGATACTATTCTAAAGTTAGCTTAAAAAACCAAAAGAAATTAGCAAATGCTATAAAAAGAGCTAGAATGATGGCTTTACTACCATTTGTTAAATGATATGATGTAAACTTTCATTCTTAATAGAATTTTAATATTTAAAAATGAGATTAGAAAAATCCAAAGTACTCTTACTTTGGATTTTTCTTTTGTATAAAAAGATAGTTTACTTTTTTATTTTCAAATTCCTATAAATAAGATATAGAATTATTCAAACAAATATAATAATTCAGTAAACCTCAAATTTATTAATATTTGAACTATTATCTTTTTTAACTTCTTGTGAAATTCAAGTCATTACTACATTGTTTGTATCACTTTTAGCAATAACTCAAGTAATAACTTTTTCATTTGTTCAAGTTGAGATTTGAGTGGAATTACTTGTTGTTCAAGAATCAATTATAGCAACTGATGAAGTATTTATATTTTCCTTTTTAATAACTGCTTTTTTAGGAGTATAAATTTGTTTTGTAGTACTAATAATTGGTTTTATGGGTTCAGAAATCTTTTCTTTTACAGTTGTCATTATTCAAATTGAATGTCATTTCCCAAAATTATTATGAAAAGGATCTAATTTTAAAAATTCTTTTTCAACAGCTTGCATAACTAAATCAATCTTTTCTTGAGTTAATCATCAAGTCATTGATTGATTTTCAGGATGATATTCATTATTACAAACAGGAATAGAATTATCTGAATTGTAGCTATCTAATCAATATTTAAGTACTGTATTATCTTTTTTATCTAAAATAGCATAAAAATTATCTCATATATTTGGATAATAAGTGTTTAATAGTTTTCAATCATTAGAATATTTTAAGTTAGGAAACCATCATTCTCATACTCATAAACACAAAGCTCAAAATTTTTCTGAATAAAAATATTCTCTTCCATTTATAAAATAAATATCCTTATTATTATGAACTTCTATTTTAAGATTAAATCAACATTTGTCAGTAAATGTTTTTTTGATATTTTCTATTTTTCAAGAAACCTTGCATTTATCTGCCCACAAGTAAGCTTCATATGAAGGATCTCAATCAGAGGTAATTGAACAATTAGGTAAATTTATGTTTTTATCAAAAGCCCCTTTTCATTGTTCTATTATCCAAGAGTCTGCATATTGTGCAATTACATACATTTGATCTCAAACTTTTGGAACATTTCATCCAGAAAATGAATAAGATATATTTTCGCATCAAGTTCAATATCAAACATTATTTTTTTCTAATCATCTAATAACATAATCTCTTGTTCAATCATTTAACCTAAATCTATAATAATATCAACAATTATGGATTGTCATATCTCATCATAGAATCTTATTTATAATTCATGATGCTTTACAAGTTGTTGTTTGATCATATATTTTTTCCATAGAATTATTAATTAGATACTATAATTTTTACTAAAGTACTTATTCATGGTTGAGTACTTGAGTTATAATATAAAGAACTAACATTATAATCAATACTAGATCAATAATATACTGTTCATCAAGCATTAGTAACATTATACAAAGGTCAATATCATAAATTTACTCTAATAATTTGTTTTGATGTATCTGTTGTACTATAATATCAATATCAAACCATTGCATGACTTCAATTTCATAAAATTACAGGTCTAGAAGCATTTATTTCTGTCTTTATATTAGAAAATATATTCGTAGTAAATGCAGTTCAAATGGTATTTGCATATCATTTACTTTTAGCATAATTAACTCCTCAATTCATTCAATTTGTTGTTGATGTTAATCATTCAGCTCAACTACATATTGTTGACATATAACTCTGTCACAAAGTTGACATTAACGTTTGAATATCAGTTGAATTTAAAGTAGAAGCAGTTCATGCAATAAGATTTGGGAATGTTCATTTTCTATCATAATATCAAAATAATGTTGCATATGCAGTTGGAACACATCAGACAGCACAACTTGATCAGTTATATGTTGTTGTAAATTGATTATAACAAGGTAATTTTCAGTTACATCAAGAATAAGCATTCCCTAAAACAAAAGTATTGGAAGCATTACTTGGAGGAACATATCATGTTCATCAAACTCAAGGAATAGTTGCATTTGCCATCGGCAATATTTTATAACTAAACTCTTCATTAGGAATACTTTGTTTATTTTCCTTAAGTTCATTTAATTTACCTTTAAAATCCTCTGTCTTTTTATATTCTCCAGCTTCTTTTTTAGCTTTTATTATCGTGTTTTTTAATTCATTTCTATGTTCTATTCTTTTCTCTTCTTTTTGCTCTTTTGTAAGTTTAGTATCTTGTTCTAGAGTTTTATTTATATTATCTACTGGATTAATAGATGATACTTCTTCTGTCTTTGTATTTTCTCCGTACATATCAAAAGGAGAAAAATAATATAATTTATTATCTTCTTTACTTCCTCCGTTTTGTGCTATCAATACTTCACTAGGAGTATTTCCACTTGTTGAAGCAATAGGTACAGTTACATCATCTCAGTCAAAGTTAACCATAACAAATCAGCAATCTTGATTATTATCACAGCTTACTTTAAATTCTATATATGATATTTTACTATCATCATCTGTATGAAACTCTTTTCATTTTTCTACTATTGTAGGATTATAATCTTTCCAATTCTCATCAAAACTAGAATTAGCTATATATTCATTTGCTATTTGCAAAGCACTTTCATAATTAAATTTTGAAACTGCATAAGAAACTCAAGAAAACGAGATAAACAATATAGCTACAAAAAGAAGTAATTTTTTCATAGAAAAAAGTTAAAATGTAAAACTGTAATTATCCAAATAATTACAGTTTTATTGTACCCCCCCCCCAGTTATAAAGTCAAAAGATAAAGTTTTTTTCGATTGACGAAATTAGGGTTTTATTTGTATTTTTTTATTTTGCACATTTTATCTGATTATTTTCAAATCTAAATATTTTTATATTATCAAATCATTTTTCTTTTAGATATAAAGCATGTAGTTTTGATAAAACTCCCTTTTCACAATAAAAAAGATAAGTCTTGGTTTGATCTAAATTTTCAAATTTATGATTTATATCATAAAACGGTATATTCAAAACAGTGCTTCATTTGATTTTTAACGGGTCTTTTTCTATTTTCTCATTATCTCTTATATCTATAATTATCTCTTCGCTAGAAGGTAAATATGATACTTCTAATCATTTTTCTAAGTCTCATAAATCCTCATTTAATAAATCTTGCATTTTTTCGATTTTTCTACTATAAATTGCTCTCACAATTATTTCTTCATCTATATTTTTTTCTTCTTTAACTATTACTTCTTCTTCTGATTGTGTTGCTGGTCTATCTGATATAACCCCACAATATTCAGGCATATTACAAGCAAAATTATAAGTTCATATTTTTTGTGATATATCTATTATTTCTTGCTTATCATAAGTTATAAGTGGTCTCAAAACAAGCATACTTGATGCTTTATCTATAACTGCCATATTTGAAAGGGTCTGACTAGAAACTTGTCATAAACTATCTCATTTAACAAGAGCAAAATATGAATATTGTCATACTTGGCAAGCACATCTTAGCATCAATCTTTTTAAAATTATTCATCTATATTTATGATTTATTTTTGTTGTTAATTCTCTTACTATTTCTTCAAAATTGATAGTAACAAATCTCGATTTATAACTTTTTGAAAACTTATTAGAAAGATAATTAGCAACTTGTTTTACCCCTAATTCATGAGCACTACCTCACAAATTAAAAAATAAGAAATCAACTCCGCATCATCTTTTCATAGAAAGAAAAGTTGAAACTCCACTATCAAATCATCAAGAGATTAGAGATAAAACCTTTCATTGAAACCCAACTGGATAACCTCATATTCAATCATATTTATTTAAAATAGTATAATATTTATCATCTTTTATATCTATATTTATAGTAACATCTGGATCTTTTAATTTTACTTTTGTATTGACTGCATTTTCTAAAAATAATCCCCCTAAATATCTTTCTGCTTCCATTGAACCAAAAGGATGAATTCAAACTCTATGCACTCTTACTACAAAGGTTTTTCAAGTTAAGTTTGGTAAAATAGATTCTTTTATATCTAAAAATAAATTATCCAAATCAGTAAAATTATTTTCTTCTATTTCATAAAAATTATAAATTCCTGGAATAAAAGACAAAATCTCTATAATTTCTTTTTTCTTTATTTCTCATATATTATCATCAATCCAAATATCTATTCTATCCCAAGAATCGTTAATTTTTACTTCTTCTTCATAATCACTCAAAAAAACTTTTATATTTTTTGTTAAAAGTCTTATTGTTCTTTTTCTTACTGGTTTTGATTTTATTATTATCTCTGAAGATACTCTTATTATAAATTTCATAAATATTGCTTTTCAAATAAAAAATATATGCCCTATATTAATTATAAACACTTGATTTGCAATTATTTTATTCTTAATAGTTTATAAAATAAGATAATTCCCATTTTTAGTAAAAATTATTTATTTTTGATTTTTATAAAATTTTGTATTATGAATAATCAGTTATATACCAAAAGATTTTTACCAAAATTAAAATTTGATTTTATCAGATTTTTTCATATTATTTTTTTGGCTTTAAAGATAATATTTATTCTTATTCTCTTTCCCTCTTAATCTCTTATTCTTTACATATATGAAAGAAAAATTAAAAAATCTAAAAATCTTATTTGAAACAGAACTTAAAAATTGTAAAAACTCTCTAGATCTAAAAAATCTTGAAGATAAACTTCTTTGAAAATCGTGAGAACTAAAAGAAATTTTGAAATGATTAAAAGACTTATCAAACGAAGAAAAAAAAGAATTTGGTCAAGAATCAAATAGTCTAAAAGTATTTATCGAAGAATCATTAAAACTGAAAGAAGAAGAACTTAAAAGTGAGCAATTCAAAAATATAGAAGAAAAAGAAAAAATAGATGTAAGTTTAGAATTTCCTTCTGAAAATACTGGACATTATCATCCAATTAGTATAACTTCAAAATTACTTGAAGAGATTTTTATTTCTCTTGGTTTCAAAATAGAAGATGGTCCACAAATAGAAAAAGTAGAATACAATTTTGATAAATTAAATATACCAGCTGATCATCCTGCTCGTGATGTTTGGGATACTTTCTGGATAAGTGATGCAATCAATAATGCGCTAGAAGACAAGGAAAAATTCCTTCTTAGAACTCATACTTCCCCTGTTCAAATAAGAACTATGTTAAACCAAAAACTTCCTATAAAAATTATAGTTCCATGAAGAGTATTTAGATACGAACAAGAAGATGCAAGACATACTTGTAATTTTTACCAATTAGAATGACTTGTTGTAGGAAAATGAGTAACTTTTTGAGACTTAAAATGGACTCTAGACACAGTTATGAAAAAACTATTATGAGATGATACAACTCTCAGATTTAGACCTTATATATTTCCTTTTACAGAGCCAAGTGTTGAAATAGATGTAAGTTGTCAAATATGCAAATGAAAAGCTTGAAATTGTGGAATGTGTAGTTGAAGCTGATGGGTAGAACTTCTTTGAGCTTGAATGGTTCATCCAAAAGTACTAGAATGATGTGGAATCAATCCTGAGGAATATTCTTGATTTGCATTTGGTATGTGAATCGACAGAATAGCTTCTCAGAGATTTTGAATCAGTTCTTCAAGAATGATGTATCAAAGTAAATTGAAATTAAATGAACAGTTTTAATAATTATATTCATTATGAGATATTATATTGCTTATAAATTTACTGGTTCAGATATAAAGATTTTAAAAAATAACTTAGATATTATTTCTAATAAAATTAAAGAAACTTGAAATGATATTTTTATTTTTTTTCGTGATATACAAAATCGGGGAAATATAGAAATATCAATAAATGACATTGTAAATATTGATTTGAAAGAATTAAAAAATTCAGAATGATTTTTTGCTTTTGTTGATAATGAGGATAAAAGTGAATGATTATTAATAGAAGCTTGATATGCAAAAGCCTTAAATAAAAAATTTATTTTAGCAATCAAAAAATGAATAGATCTGAGAATATTAAGAACTATCGCAGATGAGATTATTGAGTTTAGTGATATAAAAGATTTGGAAGTGAAAATTGAAAAATTATTTTCTAAATAATTAAAAGAATTAAAATTATGCTTTACCTATATATATTTTCATCCTATTTACTTTTTTGTAAATTACTACCATATTTTGTGTATCCAAATTATTTCAAAAAATCAAAAATAGAAAATTATCTAGAATTAATTCAATTGTCTTCAGAATTAAAATGAAAAAATAAAATAGAAACAATAGAGAATATTTATGAGTATTTTAAAAATACTTATTCATGAAAAAATAAAGTGTTAAAGTTAAAAAATCTATTAACTGTTTTATATATCTGAGACTTTAAAACAAATAATATACTGAGTAAAAAAGTATTTTTATGGTGTCATACCCAAAATAGACTATTTAAATCAATTTTAGTGAATACAAAAATGTTTAAAGAGTCTGAAATAATTACTCAAAAAAGATATTTTATCTCTATTTTTATTCATCAATGGCTTTATATAAAGCTAGAAGATAAAGAAGTAAAAATAGATCCATATTTTTGAATATTTGAAAAAAAATAAATTCTAAAAACAAAACCTCCACTCCATATCTACTCACCTAGAAATCCCAATCCTTTTTGATGTTTTAATTTCAGGAACTTTGTATCATATATCCTCTAAAAAGATAGTTGAATTTGCTTCAAGTAAATTGATTCAATTATCTTTTTTTGTTATTAGAAAAGCCATACAAACTTTTGCTGGTCAATTTGTTAAATCACTTGATTTTTTTCATTGCCATTTTCTATTTTCTATCATCAAATATTCTCATTTATAAGGGATAATTGATCTAATCAAAACAGCTGCTCCATATCATGATTTTTCTGAAACTATATTCATACAGTGATACATCCCATAAGTAAAATATACATAAAGATGCCCAGCTTCTTTAAACATAACTTCATTTCTAGAACTTTTTTTTCATCAAAAAGTATGACTTGCCTCATCATCTTCTCTATAAGCTTCGACTTCATTAATTATCCCTGAAATTATTCAATGAGGAGTTATTTTAGTTAATACTTTTCAAAGTAAATCTTGAGCTAAAGAAACAGAATCTTTACCATGAAAAAAAGTTGAATTTAATCTCATAATTTTTTTATTAGATCTTTATTTCTTATTTTTTTAACAAGTTCTTCAGTTTTTTTACTATAACTAAAAGCAATAAAAGGTATCTCATAAACTTGTGAAAGTATCATAGAATGAAGCCTCATAGCAAAACACAAATCTATTTTTTTTTCTTTATAGAAACTATAAACTTCTTCTAAACCTTCAGCAATAAAAACTTTATCTTCTAATTTTGTTCAATGAAATATTTTTTTATAATACTCTAAATCATTTGATTTGATATCTGTACTGTGAATACTATGAGGTAAAAAATATACTTTACAATTTTTACTAAGCAACAATTCTACGAGTTCTCTTATCATAAGTATCTCTATTTTTTCATTCCCACTTTTTCATATATAACCAGCTCTAAAAGTTATTCAAATATTTTTATCTTTTAAATCCACATTACTAAAATCCTTAAGAGAAAAATTACTAGCCTCTATTTCTTTTAATAGATAAGATTCTATAGTTTCAGTTTTCTGTTCTAAATTCTCACTAAATACTGGATCATCAATTATCTCACTTGTAATTCAAATATCTTTTAAAGTTTTAAAAGAATAACTATCTCTTACATAAATTTTATAAGCTTTTGAAAATATTTTTCATAATTTTTCTAAATTTGCTTTATTTTTTATATTTATTCCAATAGCATAAAATACAACTTTTTTCCTAAAAAATCTAAAAAATTTATTTCTAAAAATCCATTGATCTAGTGGATTTTTGTTTGCTTGAACTTCATTATCATATATGATTCAACCTCATCAAATCACTATCAAATCACTCCAAAAAATAGTTTTTATAAAACTAATAAAATTCTTTAAATTCTTTAATATATTTTTTTTATTTTTAATTCAAATAGGAAAATACTCAAGATATTTAACATTTTCTTTTACAAAAAAAGGATTTTTGATATCGTAAGTAAAAACTCTAAAAGAATTAGGATTTAAAAGTTGTCAATTTATATTTATCAAATCTAATTTTTTAGCTTTGAACTCAACATTTTCAAGTATTTTTATTTCATTTTTAAGTATAAGTTCATCGCCTAGATTTTGGCATCAAATAGATGCAAATATAGATATATTCACGGTATTTAATTAAATTTTAAATTATTATGATTATATCTATTTTATAAAAATTACAAAAAAACTTGTATTTTTATGTTTTTAACTTACAATGGGGCTTGAGCAGTCTTTTAATAAAATACTCTTCTTTAATCACTAGTCCTAGTATCTTTGATTAAAATGGTTTTTTACAAGATTATGCTTGTATTTTTATTTTTTATAATTGTTTTATGACTGAACAAATGGATGAACAAATAAGTGAAAACAGAAAACTTTTTGTTGGTAACTTACCTTGGGAAATGAGAGGTAAAGATTTAGCTCAAGCTTTCAGCGAATTCGGTGAAGTTGAATTTGCTACTGTTGTGTTAGATAGAGAAACTAAAAAAAGTAAAGGTTTTTGATTTGTTACTTTTGTTAATTTAGAAGATGCTAAAAAAGCTTTAGCTGAAACTAATGAAAAAGAATTAGAATGAAGAAAAATCTTCGTTTCTTTTGCAAAAGAAAATACTGAAAGACCTGCAAAAACTTTTTAATCATAAAGTTTGTATCAATAAAAAAAGAGATGGAATTCATCTCTTTTTTTATTGCAAAATCAAAGTTTTTATATATGCTATTTAAAGTTTATTACATAAAAATTACCAAAGTGAAAATTTTTGTATTTGATACCGAAACTACTTGATTTATAAATAAAAAAGATACAAATCTAAAAAAACAACCTCATATTGTCCAATTTGCATGAATTCTATGAGATTTAAAAGATTGAAATTTTACAGAGGAATCAAGAATTGATATATATATAAACCCTTGAATTGCAATTCCTTATGCAGCAAGTCTAGTAAATAATATATACAATATAGATATACAAAATAAAAGTCCCATAGATCATCATATAGAGGATATATTATATTATATAAATACATCTGATATAATAGTTTGACACAATATAGAATATGATGAAGGTATGGTAAAAATTGAATTGAAAAGACTATGAAGAGAATACGATTACAGACCAAAACAAATTGTATGTACGATGAAAAATAGTGTAGATTTCTGTTCAATAAAAGGAAACTGAGAAAGATTTAAATATCCTAAATTATGAGAACTTTATAAAACAATTTTTTGAGAATATTTTGTTTGAGCACATAATGCTATAATAGATGTTGAAAACACTCTTAAATGTTTTCTTGAACTTGTAAAAAAAGATGTTATTAAAGTCGAAGAAAAAAAAGAAACTATTATGAGTTTATTTTAAAAATATACAATAATACTTAACTATTAAATTATGAGTTATAATGATCTAATAAATATTGATGAACTAAATAAAAGAAAAGAAGAATTTAATCCTGAAAGATGAGATGTATCATTTTACTGTAGAGACTGTAAAATGGTAGTAAAAACAAAAAGACCAAACCCTAACTGATATAAATTTATATGTGAAGTATGTAATTGAAGTAATATATCTATATGAACTCTTGAATGATTAAAAAATAATTATAAAATCAAGTAATCCGTATATATATAATTTCACTTTATTAAAGCCATATTTATACTTTTTTAAAAAAATAATTTGCAATTTTATATATATCGTATATATTAGAAATATAGACAAAGAGAAATAGATATTAAGATAATAATAATTATATTTTATTCTTCTTTTTACTTTTATACTCTTTATCATTTATACTTTTTAACTTTACTCCTATGGATAAGAAAGAAGCTTTGGCTAATGCTCTAGCAATGATAGAAAAACAATTTGGTAAATGATCAATTATGAGACTCTGAGATAAAGAATGAGGTCAAAAAGTGGAAACTACACCTTCTTGATCATTAAGTCTTGATTTAGCTTTAGGTTGATGATATGCAAGATGAAGAGTTATTGAGATATATTGACCTGAATCAAGTGGAAAGACAACTTTAACTCTTCATGCAATTGCTGAAATCCAAAGAACCGGATGAACTGCTGCTTTTATAGATGCTGAACATGCACTAGATCCAGAATATGCAAGAAAAATATGAGTAGATACTGATAATCTTATAATATCTCAACCAGATTATGGAGAACAAGCTTTAGAAATAGTTGATGCACTTGTTAGATCATGAGCTGTTGATTTAATTGTTGTTGACTCTGTTGCTGCATTAACTCCAAAAGCAGAAATAGAATGAGAAATGTGAGATAGTCATATGTGATTACAAGCTAGACTTATGAGTCAAGCTCTTAGAAAAATAACTTGAGCTATAAGCAAATCAAAATGTAGTGTTATTTTTATAAACCAGATAAGAAGTAAAATAGGAGTTATGTTTGGTAGTCCAGAAACTACAACTTGAGGTAATGCTTTAAAGTTTTATGCTTCTCAAAGAATTGATGTTAGAAGAAAAGATAAAATAGAATCTTGAGCTGGTGATGGAAAAGAAGTAAGTTGAAATAGAACAAAAGTAAAAGTAATAAAAAATAAAATAGCTCCGCCTTTTAGAGAAGCTGAATTTGATATAATGTATAATGAATGAATTTCAAGAAGTTGAGAAATTGTAGATGTATGAACTGAAATTTGAGTAATTAAAAAGTCTTGATCTTTTTATAGTTATGGTGAAATCAAACTTGGTCAATGAAGAGAAAATGCTAAAAATTTCTTAAAAGAAAATGAAAAATTAGCTCAAGAAATAAACGAAGTTATAAGAAATAGTTTATAAAATATTTTTTTACATACAAAAAGAGTTAGATTAAAATCTAACTCTTTTTGTATATAAATATTATTTATAAAATAATTTAGGTGGATCAGTCTGTATTCTAGAATCATATTTTATTATAAATCATTCTTTTATTTCCCCATTATCATAACAATCTCAATCATGATTAATATCACTACATCATTTATTTCATCTTCTTATGTAATTCAAATCATAAATCATAGATTTATCAAACTCAGGAGTTGTTGTTCATCCAGGTAATATATAAGTTCATCCATTTTTTACTCATCCTAATTGAGCTCATCAAATTGTATTTCTTGTAAATAATGATCAATTCATCGTTAGTTGATATTGTAAAGCATTAGTTCTATCAATACTATCTGTTGTATATAAATTTCAACTACTATCAGCACTCATAAATCATCCATCAGCATATATAATTGCATTTATAGTTTTTACACCTGGCGTTACTAATATATTTCATTTACCATCATATCAACTACTTGTATTATAATTATCTTTTAAAACTATTATTCAAAGTTTTTTATTACTGAGAGTATTTAAATCTCAAGTTATCGTTACATTTCAATTTATTACTACCAATGTCTCGTAATTCAAATCTCAAGAAATAGAAAAATCTCAATTCACATATTTAACATTATTTATAGGATCACTTCAACTCTTCATATTAGAAATATAATCGTACGCTCTTTTTCTTATTTCAGTTCTTAAATCAGATGGATAAAGATTAGAAATATTTTTTCATTGTCATGTAAATTCATATTTTCAAGCTCATTGTAGTCCTCATATTATTTTAACTCAAAGAAATGGATCTCAATCAAGTTCTATAGGAGTCTTATCATTACCATAATCATAAGTAGATAAATAATATTTTACAGTATCTCAACCTAGTGTATAACTAATAGTTGGTAATATAACTTGTATTCAAGGAGTTTTATTTAGTTCTGTTGCAGTTGCACTACTATTTATTCTTGTTTTAAATTTATATGGTCATTCTGTAGAAATAACCAAAGCTGTGTTTTGTAATGTAATATTTTCTCAAACATATGATATATCATCATTTGTTAAACCAACAGTATAAGAAGAAGGTTCAATACTAAATTTAGGATTAATTGCAGATAACCTATATGTTGTCATTGTTCATATAGAAGGTTTAGCATCCCAAGTATCTCAATCTAATGATGCTTTTAATTCTCATACATAAGGTTTTTTAAAATTATATCCTATATTACCTAAAGTCATAGTTTGTCATCATAAATCAAAATTAACTTTATTATTACAAGACACAAAAGGAGTTTTTGATTTTACATCAGCTATTTTAACTTTTTGAGGAGTTCAATCTCATCTAATTGTAATATCTGTTGTAACTGGAATAAATGTCAATGAACTATCTCAAGTCCAATCTATTCTATCTACTTTATTATTTGTATCTATAAAATTAGATGGAGTTCATAAATTCACAGCATCTTTGTTATCTTCAGTTTGAACACTTATCGTTGCATAAATAGCATTTGTATCAGAATTATTTGCATATCAAGAATCTGATAAATCACAAGTAGCATTTTCAATTATAGTTCATTCTCAAGGTTGAGAATTATGAGGATATGTACAATTGTTTGTACAAGCATTATTATTATTTGTATCACCATCATCACAATCTTCTTTAAATCACTTACTGTTTGGTGATTGAGGAGTTCAATCTCAACAAATTCCTAATCATGGTGGAGGTGGTGCTGGACAATCATCTATGTTTATAGTTTTATCTACAAATACATTTGCTGGTTTTGCTACATTTGCTGGACAACTTCAATCACATACTTGCCGGCACGAGATATTTCATTCATCATCAGAACTACATTCGTCCCAACAATTCCAAGATATATAATTCCAGACAGCTTTCCATCTATTTTCTTGTTCACATTTTTCACTACATACATTTTTCTCAGATACATTACAAGTGGACCATTTAGGTAGCCAAGATGATATATAATAACATGAGTATGGGTTAACAGGTGGTGGTGGTGGAATTTCTTCAGGAGTTCTATAAGTAGAACAATTAGCTATATTTAAATCTTTAATACATTTCCAATATGCAGTTGTTCATTCATCAGGAAATGTAGGATCTACAGATTGTATAACTGCTCAATTTGCACAAAAAGTTTTTCCTAACCAATTTGTATTATTATAAGTATATGGATATCAATTAGCTGTTCAACAAGATCAATAACTTGGTGGTGGTAATACTCTAGAAGCAGAACATGAAGTATTGTGTCAATTTAGATTACATGTCCAAGTAGTAGATGATCATGCATATGGAAATACTGGTGAAATTGGATTTGCTACTGATCAATTATCTTTACAATAAGTTTTTCATAACCATCAACTATCACTATATGCAAAAATATATCAATTGGCTGTTCAACAAGTAGGTTGAGGAGTTATAAATTTATATGTACCAGTACATTCTCATTTTACTCATGCACTATTAGTAACTTCTGTTTTACAATCTATCCATTGTTCTGTAGTTGCCGTAACAGGCCAAGTACCACTTATTCAACTTGGATTTAGAGTAGTAATAGGTTGCAAATGAGTTGCACATCATGATTTAGCACTTACAGCATTTGTAGATGTCAATTTTCATGTTATTGTATTTCAAACTTCTGTAGATGATGGAGAATATGAAAGTGTACAAGTTGGTGGATCTGGATTTACAACATTATAAGTGAAATAATCTTTAACTATAACTCTTAACCACACACACTTGACTGTACTACCAGCCCGATGACATATCTCTGGATTAATAAGAAGTTTTACTTTTGTATAGGAATTAAAATCTGGACATGTATATGGTGATGTATAGCTACAGCCATAAGGTGTCGATCCATTCGATAATTGCCGCCATCCAGTATAATGATCATAATTAAATTTTAAAGGTATTCTATATGTACCAACGGCTGATGATGCTGTTATGTTTCTTGCACTTGGTACAGCTGTTTCATAGTGATCATCATTATAACGACCTTCATTAATCCATGCACTTCAATAATCATAATTTCAAGGAATAGGGTCTCCGTTTGCTATTGAAGTACTTCACATATAAAATGCTATATTTGTTTCATTATGACATACATTGACAGTACATCAACCAGATGTAACTTTAAGATTTGCACCAGGAGAAATATCTGTAGTATCACTATTAACAGTATATTCACAAAAAGTTTTGTATCCAGTATCATGCATCATTGTTGCAGCTTCTACTTTATTATTTCCCAAAAAGATACTTCATAAAATCAAAAATACAAATATGTTTATTGATTTATATTTGGCTTTAAAACCAAATATAGCAAGTATAAGTATTATAACTGTTATTATTACTATTAAAATAATATTATTTGTATTAGACCCTTTTTCTTGTTCTTTAACTTTTAAATCTTCTTTCTTTATGTTTTCTTTAGATTCTATAACTTTATCTGGCTTACTTGGTATAAAGTTATAATCTTTTTCCAATATTATTTTTCCTGATTCATCTACTATTGCAAATTTAACAGATGGATTATCACAATCAATTATAGAATCATTTATAGATTTATTGATAAGTAAATTTTTTTCTAATAAATTATGATTAACTGGACTTATACATTCTTGTTTATTATTATCATAAATTGATAAATTATAAAATAATATTCTATTATCTTCTTTCTCTTTAAATGATTTACGAGAACCTAAAAAACCATCAGCTGATAGTGACCATAGAAATGAAGTAGTAATTTTATCTCATTTTATATATGTACTTTTATCCAATTGTAAATTAGAAACTGTAACACTTTCTCATTGAATAACATAATGTGCATTAATTGTATTAGATATTTCTTTATCTCCATCTTTAAGTGTTACTGCAATATCATAAGCTTGTGGATCTGTTGGTTTTGGTATAGTTATATCTATTTTCTTTTTTTCTTTTGCATTAAAAGTTATAATTTCAGGTTCATAATTAGTAATTACTTTATCTCAATAAATAGTTCTTTTAAATGTATCAACAATAACACTTGAATTAATTGACTTATCAAAAAAACTTTCTGCTTCACAAGAAAGTATTAAATCTTCATTAGATGATATATCTACTCATTGTCATAGACTATATTTTTCCGGTAATCCTTTTATTGATAAGTAACAATTACTGATATTTATATATTGATTATTAGAACTTTTTAGATTTATTTTACCAACTATATTACTACTTAAAGGTAATCAATCTATATTTTCAGCAAGTAACCATAATTCATATTCTCAATCTAAATAATCTGGAAGTTCTATATTTATATTTTTCTCAATCTTTGAATTTTCAGCTAAAGTTATTTTATCATCATATACTTTTTGATAAATATTTTTTCTTATTTTATTTTCATCTTCTTTTATTAATCTAATACTATAACGAATATCTGATTGAGCTCATTTTCCATTACTTAGACTAAACCCCAAATCAATCTTGTTATTATCTTGATTAATAATATGTGAATCACGAATATTGACATCTACTACTACTACAAAATTTTCTCCACCAATATTTACTTGTTCTTCTTGTGCGGAAGTTATAAATGGTATTAATAATAAAAAGATACTAATCAAAAATCTTTTAATAATTGTTTTATTACTCATATTATATTTGAGTTAAATTATAAAAATACATTTTAATATTAACATATATTTTTATAAAAAAACAAAATATGGAGATACTTTTATTGATTTTTAGATTGACGTTTATTTTAATTGATTTTTAAATAAATTTAATATTACAAATACCAAAACTAAATTGTTTTTCATATTTTTTATAGCAAATGAAAAGTGTTCAAGTCCCCAAATTTAACTTTCGTTAAATTTAGTCGAGTTTTTGAAATTTGCGAGAAAATTAAGAAAACCAATTTAGTTTTGGTAAAAATTACAAAGAAAAATCCAAAGCAGTTATGCTTTGGACTTTTTTGATATCTAAATATTTTATATACTACTCATCAGTACTATTAATTATAGTTAATTCTCACATTTGAGTTGGTATTTTTTCTCATTTTACAAGTTTATATCAAGCATTTGCAAAACTTTGTAAACTAGCTTTAGGTACAACTTGAGTTTTTGTGCTATCATATTCACCATAAGCATCTTTTGGTGCTAATGTAACTGTTTTTTTATCTCATACTTTCATACCAACTACAGCTTTATCAAATCAAGAAATCATTTGTCCAGCTCAAACAGTAAAAGGAAGAGTTTGTCCTCTATCATAACTAGAATCAAATTTTGTACCATCTTCTAAAGTTCAATTATAATTTACTTCAACTTTACTTCCACTAGAAACTACTGATCAAGAACTTATTTTCATCATTTCAATATCAAAAATAAGAGTTTTACCAGCTAAAGGATGATTCATATCAAGAGTAACTGTTCACTTTAATTCTTTTGCCATTGGTTTTTGGTTAGTTTGTAAAGATGTTCCAGAAGAACTAGAATCTGTTTTATTACTTTCTTGTTTATTACAAGAAGACAATAAAAGTATAAAAATACTGCAAATTATCAAAATATTTATTTTTTTCATATGCTATTTCTTAGAAATTAATTTAATCTTTTTATTAAAAATTTTATTTTCAAAAAGATTTAACAGATATTGTAAGAATTTTTTGTCATTTTCAAAATTTTTTATTGAAGTTCTTATTTTGTTTATATTTATAACTGCAAATAATACTTCTTTATCAAGTTCTAAAAAGTGTTTTAGTTCCTCAACTTTTATATTTTCATCAAAATCTATTTGATAATTTATTCCTACTTTTTTAATAGAAGTGATTTTGTATTTTGATGATTTAATTCTAAGTCTAACAATATCAAATAGATTTTGTTCCTCTTTTTCTATTTTAGAATTTATATTTTTGAAATCTTCAACTAATAAATCTAAATCTTGTTCACTTTCTATACTTTCAATTTCCTTATAAAAATTAATCTTATCTGTTTCTGAATTAAAATAATTATCATTAATAAAACATTCTATATTTAAATCAACTATTGTATCAATTATTTTTATATTATTTTTTTGATTTTTTAATTCATAAATCTTTTTTTCAAGTAATTCAAGAAAAATATTAATAGAAATATTTTTATTTTGTCCACTTTGCCTGATACCAAGTATATCTCATCATCATCTTATTTCTAGATCTTTCATAGCTATCTCAAATCAAGCTCAAAGGAAACTATAATCGACAATTGTTTTTAATCTTTTTGCTGCATCCTTGTTAATATTATCTTTTTTGTAAAGTAAATAACAATACCCCTGTCTATCGCTTCTACCTACTCTTCATCTAAGTTGATGAATTTGTGATAGTCAAAAGTTTTCACAATTATTTATAAAAATAGTATTTACATTTGAGAAATCTATTCCATTTTCTATAACCGTTGTAGACAAAAGTATATCATATTTTTTATTTTTAAAATCTATTATTCTATCTTCAAGTTCATCTCAAGTAAGCCTTCAGTGAGTTATAACTATTTTTTTATCTGGCATAATTGTAGACAACATATTTTTAATTATGTCTATATTTTCTATTCTATTATGAATAAAAAATATTTGTCAGTCTCTTTCTAATTCTTTTTTACATCATTCTAATATAATATTTTCATCAAATTTTGTAACTATTGTCTTTATACTTTTTCTTCAAAAAGGTCCTTCTTTAAGTATAGATATATCTACTATATTAGACAGTGCCATATTCAGACTTCTAGGAATTGGAGTTGCTGACATAGACAATGTGTCTACTTTAATTTTCACTTTTTTTATTTTTTCTTTGTCTTCTACTCAAAATTTATGTTCTTCGTCTACTACTATAAGTCATAGATTTTTGAAAATAATATTTTCAGAAAGTAATTTATGAGTTCATATAACCACATCAATCTCTCAAGTCTCTAGTTTTTTAATTGTTTGCATTGTTTGTTTATAGCTTTCCAACCTTGTAAGTATCTCTATTTTAATTCAAAAACCACTAAATCTTTCTTTTGCTTTTTCAAAATGTTCATATGCAAGTACTACCAAAGGAGATATAAAACATGCTTGTTTTTTATTTAAAAAAGCTGTAAATATAGCATTGAAAGCAATTTCAGTTTTACCAAATCATACATCTCCAACAAGAAGCCTATCCATATTTTTCGTAGAATTCATATCACTTAATATCTCTTCAATTCACCTAGATTGATCTTCAGTATAAATATAAGGAAAGCTTTTTTGAAATTCTCTTTCTTTTTCTTTGTGCCTTTCAAATTTAAATCAATTTTGTGCTATTCTAGCAGCATGAGTTTCAAGTAATTCTCTAGCTATTCTTTCTACATCTTCATTGACTTTCACCATTTTCTTCTCCCATTCTTTTGTATTTAATCAAGTTAATTCGGGATCTTCATCTCATATATATTTACTAACTCTACCGACTTCAGTTATAGGAACAAAAAGTTTGTCATTATTTTTATATTCTATTTCTATATATTCTCTTTTTATATTGTTTAATTCTTTTGTTACAATTCAATTAAAAATACCAATTCCATGATCAATGTGAACTATAAAATCACCATTACTTATTTTTAAAAGTAAATTTAAATCATTTGAAAGATTTCTTTTAATTCTTCTTTTTATAAATATCTTTGAAATATTATCATCGCAAATTACTATATATTTTTCTGTTTCAAAAGATTTTGCTAAACTTTCATTTGATTCAAAAATAGTGTAATTTGAAATATTGTTTAAATTAGTAAAGTTTTCTATGAGTTTTTTATTTTTTGTGAATATTATTTTTTCTTTATTTTCTGACATTTTATCTCTCAATTTATCTATATTTTCTACATCTAAATCTTTTATTTCTGAATCAAGTACATTATTTCTTTGTCATATATAATCAAAACTACAAAAATTATTTAGTTTTTTTGTTATTTTTTCATAGCTAGTGTGAAAATCAAGTAAATCAAAAACTACCATTAAAGAAGCATCATTTAATAATTCATAAAAAGGAGTTTCTTTACTGTTTTTTTTGATTGTTATGCTACCACTCTCAATAATATCTATCGAATCAATTTTTAAGTTATTTCAAATATAAACTTCGTTTAACTCAATATCTTTGAAAAAGATTTGTTCTACTTTTTCTTTTTCCCAAATATTTTCAACTGTGTTTCACCAAAAACTGATTTTGTATTCTTTTTTTCAATCAAAACTTATAATATAAATTAAATCTCCTATCTTTCTGTATGATCAATTTGTGCCAAATTCATTGTATATGTATCAAGATTTTGTAAGTTTTCAAATTAAATCACCAAGATCATATGTAGAATCTTTTTTTAGGTATAAACTATCTTTTTTTAGATCATACAAATTAGCATTAAATTTTAGTAAATCATCAATGGTTAAACAAAAAATTCCTTTTGAATTATTTAATACAAGATCAACTAAAACAGAGTTTTTATTAATTTTTATAAGGTTTTTTCAAAAGAAATTTAATAATTTTTCATAAATTCATACGATTTTTTCATTTTCAACAACAAGCAAAACCTTTCATTCTTGATTTTTTAAAATTATACTTTTTGAAAAATAATTTCCCCAAGAAATATAACTTTGTTTATTTTTTAATTTTATTTTTAAATTTAGCATAAATATTGATTAGAGCATAGTATTCTAGACCGGTCTTCTAAAAAACCAGTCTTTGTTTCATTATTATATTTTTTATTTTGAAAATAGAAAATTTTTCTTAAAATAAACAAAAACAATTACTTGTCTTAATAATTAATAATAATGTACTTATTTTTAAATGCTGTTTCAAAAAACTGAGTTCTAATTCTTTTTTGAAAAAATCGCGAGATTATAGATTTAGAAAATATATCAATTCTTTTAGAAGAATCTTCAAAACTTAGTCTTTTGATTAATAATTTTTTGAAAAAAAATAATATTTTGTATAATGAAATTACAAATATAGTTGTCATAAATTGACCTGGTAGTTTTACTTGAATTAGAAGTATTAGCTTAGTTGTAAATACTCTATCTTATATATTTGAAAATATAAAATTAACTCCAATTTCCTATTTTAATTTGTTTGAAAATTATCCAATAATAAAAACATCTTCAAAAAGAGATTTATTTGTAAAAAAAAGTAAAAATAATATAATAGAAATTATTAAAAATGAAGATTTTGTAGATTACATCAAAAATAATAATATAAAAGAAATTTACTGAGAATTTTCTTCTGAAAAATTAGATATAAAAATAAATGATAAAATAGATTATAAAAAACTACTTTCTAAAGTAATTTTAGAAGAAAAAAAACAAATTGAAACCTTTTATGTAAAAAAACCGAGTATAAATTAATTCTGATTTATGAAAAAAAACAAAAAAGCCTTTACTCTCGTAGAACTAATAGTAGTTATCACAATCCTAGCAATACTATGAACAATAGCATTTATCTCATTTCAGTGATATTCATCAAATGCTAGAGATAGTGTGAGAATATCAGATATCAACAATACACAAAAATGACTTGCTTTATTTCAAATCAAATCTGGAGCTTATCCAAAACCTGATGATTCTATTTCTATCACAGCATCATGAACAGTTATATGATATCAATGATATGTCTGAGAAAATGTATCAAGAATAATAAATCTAAGTAAATTATTTTTAGATCCTCTAGATTCTACTAGATATATATATTCTACAGATATTAATTGAACAAAATATCAATTATTAACATATTTAGAAAATTGAGATACTTTATCTTTGTATAATAATCCAATCATAAATAGTACTTATGCAGCTACTGATTACAGTAAGAGGTATGTAAAAGTTGTATGAGATAACTTGTGAATACTTCTCAATAGTGGGAGTCTTGATCCAGTGAGTAGTGATGTAGATATTGTAACAACAAATAGTTGAACTAGTTATATGACATATTTTGATAATACTGATACTATAACAGCAAGTTGAAATACATTATTTTCGAACATATATAATAGAAGAAATGATCTTATAAAAAACAAAGAAATTGCTAAATTAGATGATACCCTTGTTGGGTATTGGGATATGGAAACTTTGACTGGAACTTTATTGAGAGATTGGAGTAAGTATGGTAATAATGGGGTTTTAAATTGATGACTAGTTATATGATGAATTGATGGAGTAATTTGAAAAGGAACGAGCTTTGATGGGAATAATGATTATATCAATCTTTGAAATTCTTTTACAAATAAAGAAAAATATACAATCAGTCAATGGATAAAAATAACTTCATATCCATCTAGTACAATGTATTCTATAAATATGAGATATTTAGATTATGTTATAAGAATTGTAAATGATAAAAAGTTTTATTTTTATTCTTATAGAGATAATAATGCGGGAACTCCTATAAAAAGTAATTCTCTAATTGAATTAAATAAATATTATCATATTTTAGTAGAGTTTGATTCAACTTTACCAAATAATCAAATGAAAATATATATTAATTGAAAATTAGATAATACAATAAATCGTACTTGATTATTAAATTTATCCACAGATCCAATGATTATTTGAAGCTGGAGATGAACACTAGATGGAACTCAATTTAACTGATCAATCGATGAAGTACGAATCTACAACCGTGCATTATCAGACTCAGAAATATCAGCATTATATAATGCAACGAAATAATAACTAATTAAATTTAACTCATAAAACAAAACATATATAAAATAAATGATTTATATTTTCCAAAAAATCTAGTCAATTAAAATTTGCAAATCTTTCAGAATATAATATACTATATCTATAATCTTTACTATTATAATATATAAGAATTATGTTTAATATATTAAATTCTATTTTCAATAATCTATTAAATCAGACAAAATTAGATTTTTATAGATATTTTTATACTGAGCTTGAAGAAAATATAAAAGTTATATGAATAGTTTGAGAAAGATGAATTTGAAAAACAACATCCCTATTACAATTTGCAAAAACACATGAGAAAAGTTTTTATTTTTCAGCAGATAATTCAATTGTACAATCATATTGATTATTTAAGTTTGTATTTGAATTATTTAATGATTACAGTATAGAAAATATTTTGATTGATGAAATTCATAAATATCCAAATTGGACTTTGGAACTTAAAAATATAATTGATAGTTTTCCTAATAAGAAAATTATATTTTCTTGAAGTAGTAGTTTAGATATAATTTCCTGAACATCATCACTAGAAAGAAGAGTAAAAATTATAAAAGTCTATCCTTTAAACTTCAGTGAATTTTTAAAATTATATTACAATATTGATATACCAAATTATACTTTTGAAGAAATTATTTCAGATTACAAAAAAATCAGTTTTGAACTATCAAATAAAGTTTTAAAAAAACATATTGAACATTATATAAGAACTTGATTCTACCCTTATTCAAGAGATTTCAAATCTAATGATTTTTTTGATAAAATTTTTAATACTCAAGAAAAAATTATTATTGAGGATTTACCAAGTTTTATAAATTTTCAAACATCAACTTTAATAAAAGTAAAAAAAATATTTTATTTTATTGCAAATACTCTTCCTTGAGATTTGAATTATAGTTCATTAGCAAGAAAAATATGAGTAAATTCAGATACTCTTGAAAATATAGTTTTTATTTTAAGTAAAATATGAGTTATAAATTTGATTCCAAAAAGTATTTGATTATCAGATATGCTAAGAAAAGAGTTTAAAATATATTTATGAAATCCAAATTTGTATTATAGTTATGATCTAAATACAAATATTTGAATTATTAGAGAATCTTTTATAATACATTTTTTAAAAAGATTAATAAACTCAAGAAATGAGATCCAAACAGATTTAAGCTTACCTACAAATTGAGATATTTTATTTACATACAATAATACAAATTATATTTTTGAAATTTGATGAAAAAACAAAACTAAAAAACAAATTAAAAATCTAGAAAATGCTTTTATAGTTAGTGATGATATAATTATTTCAGAATATAATAAAATCCCCCTTTGGTTATTTTGACTTATAAAATGATAAACAAAATCTTTTGCAAAATTCAAAAAATAATTTAAACTGTAAACTATTAATACCAATCAATTATATATGTCATTAGATGTAAAATTAGACCATCCTCTACCGTGAGAAGTAGTTGAATTAATTATAAAAAGACATTGGATTGTATATGTTTTTATATGAGTATATTTTTTTAGTGCTGTATTATTATCTTCTGCATTGATTTTTTTCTTTTCAACTCAAATATGGGTTTATATAATTCTTATTGTCTTTTGGATGTGATTTGCACTATTTTTGTACGTAAAACGGTTAGATCATGAACTTGATTTATTTATAATAACAAATAATAAAGTTATATGAATTGAGCAAGTATCTTTATTAAATAGAACTGTTTCTGAATGTAGTTTATCTCAAGTTCAGGAAGTGTGATCAAAAACTATGTGATTTTTTGCTAATATGCTGAATTACTGATCTATTACAATTCTAACAGCTTGAAATGCAACTAATTTTACTATGGATTTTGCTCCAGATGCTATTAATACTTCAAGTAAAATTCTTAGTATAATAAATACTTATAGAAATTCTAATTTAAAAGAAAGTAAGACCCAAATAACTGAAGTTCCAGAAAATATTCCTACACAACCATAATTTATTTTTTAACTTTATTTTTTATGTTAAATATAGCATTAAATACATTTAGAGAAATAACTAGAAATAAATTTTTATATTTAATAGTTTTTTTTGCTTTTGTGTTTATTATTTTTTCACTTTCTTTATGAAAATTAACAATTTGAGATGATAGCAAAATTGTAGTTGATTTTTGACTTGCTATGATTGAAATTTTTTGATTTTTAAGTGTTTTATTTGTCTGAAGTCAATTATTGTTTAAAGAAATAGAATGAAAAACTATATTTTTGATTTTATCAAAACCTATTAAAAGATATGAATTTATTATATGAAAATTTTTATGATTTTCTCTTTGTATCCTTTTTATAATGGTATTACAAGCAATTTTGTTTTTAGGAGTTATATTTATTAAAGACATAGAAATAACTAAATTGATACTTTTTTCATTGTTTTTCACTTTTTTAAAATTAGAAATACTTTTATCATTTGTTTTCTTTTTTTCAACTTTTATGTCAAATATGCTGACTATAATAGTAAGTGTTATGATTTATTTTATTAGTCATTCATTCTCTCTACTTCTTGATTTAGTTTGAGCTACTAAAAATGTCTTAATGATTAATGCTATTAAAATCTTACAACTTATTTTTCCTCCTTTTGAAGCGCTTAATATAAAAGATGTAATTTGAAGTTTTACTGATTTCAAGCCTCTTTATTTTATTTTCAATACTTTTTATTCTATTGCATACCTATTTTTAATTATAATTTTTACTATTTTGATTTTTAATAGAAAGAAATTTGAAAATTAAAATATGAAAAAACAAGAATTAATTAAACTTTGAAAAGAAAAATATAATTTAGACTCTAGAACTATAAATCAAGTTTTAGAGTTTGTTTTTGATTTAAGTAAAGAAAAAGTATTTTTACTAGAAGAAATAAATCCTGTTTTTTATGAAAAAATAATTTTTATATTTGAAAAACTTTCTTCTTGATATCCTTTAGCATATATAAAACAAAAAGTTAATTTTATGTGACTTAATTTTTATGTAAATGAAGATGTTTTAATTCCTAGAGATGATACTGAGGTTTTGATAAATGAAGTAATTAAAGATTCTGAAAGAAATTTAGATTGAAAAATATTATTAGATATTGGAACAGGGGCAGGAATTATTCCAATCACTTTGGCAAAAAAACTAGATTTTAAAGAGATTATTGCTTTTGATATATCGGACAAAGCATTAGTAATAACTAAAAAAAATATTATAAAATATAATTTAGACAATATTATATCACTTATAAATGTAGATTTTAGAAAATTTGATTATAAAAAACTTACAGGAGAAAATTTAATTATCACAGCAAATCTCCCCTACATAAAAGAATGAGATTTTGAAAATATGGATTTTTGAGTTTATAATTTTGAACCAAAAATAGCATTGTATGGGGGAAAAAATACTTGATTTGAACTTTATGAAGAACTAATAAACTTACTAATAAAAGAGAAAACGGTCTTTAATAGTTTAGTTTTATTTATAGAAATAGGCTTTGATCAATATGAGGTAAGTAAAAATTTTTTATCAAAAAAATGATTAAAATTTGAATTTTTTAAAGATACAAATAATATAGACCGAGTAATAAAGATTATTATTTAATTATACGGAAGTAAAAATGTTTTTTCTAATTTTTTATAAATGAAAATCTTACCCTGTATCAATTTTAACAGAGTTTAAATTGATACTTGTTTTTGAATTTATAAAAAATTAGAAAAAACAAAATGATTTGGGTATATTAATTGTTAATTATTTTTCTTATGTGATTAGAAGATTTTGATTCATCTAGTGAAGCTTCAGATAATTCTTGAAACACTGTTTCAAGTAGTTCAGAGGTCTCAGAAAAAGTTAAAGAATGAATTAAAAAATCTGCTGCAAAAGCCAAAAAAATACAAAAAGATGAAAAAAAGGCAAAAAAATATGATTTTTTATTATCTTCTTTTTTAATAAAAATTATTTTAGATAAAAAATATGATGATTTATTAGTTTTACTTATGAATTGTCTAGAAAAATGATATCCTTCAAATTTTCTGCTTTGAGTTTTTTCTTTGGTTTATATAGAAATAAGCTCAAAAATAAGAGAATCTTCAAATAAAAAAACTTTAGTTTTTGATTATGTTTCACCTGAATTTGTTGAATTTAATGATAGTGTAATAAATGAACAAATAAGAAATAGAATAAATTTATGGGTTGAAGATATGATTGATGTAGTTCTAATGGAATGATCGGAAATTACAACAAAAAAACTTATTGATTTATTTGATAATGAAAAAAAAGTATCAGATGATTATTTTATATGAATTTTTATTTTTTTCTTTAAATCAATGAATATAACTATTAATGAATCAAAAGCTTTTAATTATACTGATTTTATATCTGGAGAATTAAAAAAATCCTATAGAAATTATTATTTTTCTATAAAAGTTAAAGAAGATGATGAAGATAAAATTATCTAATTTTTAATAATATTGAAATCAAATATTAAAAAGATATAAAAGCTAAAATATGATTAATGTAAATATCTAAGTTTTATTTTTTTAAACAAAAATAATCTTTTGACTTATTTGAGATTTTATATAAAATTTGGGCAAATTTTAGTAAGTTTTTTACTTGCTAAATATTTATTTTATTTACTTTTAATTACAGAAGTATGGCTGATAAAAAATACACTTTGGATAAGATCAGAAATATATGAATTATAGCTCATATAGATGCATGAAAAACTACTACTACTGAAAGAATACTTTTCTATACTTGAAAAACTCATAAAATAGGAGAGGTTCATGATGGTGCTGCTACTATGGACTGGATGGAGCAAGAAAGAGAAAGATGAATTACTATCACTTCAGCAGCTACAACTGCTTTTTGGAAAGATATGCAAATAAATATAATCGATACTCCTTGACATGTTGATTTTACTATAGAAGTTGAGAGATCTCTTAGAGTACTAGATGGTTGAGTTGCTGTTTTCGATGCTTCTCAATGAGTTGAGCCACAATCTGAAACTGTATGGAAACAATCAGATAAATACACCGTTCCAAGAATTGCATTTGTAAATAAGATGGATAAAACAGGTGCTGATTTTTATATGACTTTAGAATCAATTAGAAAAAGATTAGCTTGAGATAAGGCCGTGGCTATTCAATTACCAATTGGTGCTGAATCAGAATTCATTTGAATTATTGATTTAGTTGAAATGAAAGCTTATAAATTTGAGTGATCTAGTTGAGAAACAGTTATAGAAATTGATATTCCTGCTGATATGAAAGAAAAATCAGACTCTATGAGAGCTGAGCTTATTGAAAAAGTTGCATCTTTAGATGATGCTTTGATGGAAAAATACTTTGAAACAGGTAAATTATCTATAGATGAATTAAAAAGCTGATTGAGAAAATGAGTTTGTAAAAATGAATTATATGCTGTACTTTGTGGATCTGCATTACAAAATGTATGAGTTCAACTTATGATAGATGCTGCTTGTGATTATTTACCTAGTCCTATGGATGTAAATAATTGAGTATTAACAGTTATGGATCCTGATGATAAAGAAATAAAAGAAGATATCAAAGTAGATGTTAATTCTCCTCTTGCTGCAATAGCTTTTAAAATAATGACTGATCCTTTTGTTGGTAAACTTTGTTTCGTCAGAGTTTATTCTGGAACATTAAGATCAGGTTCTTATGTATACAATGCTACTTCTTGAGAAAAAGAAAGAATTTGAAGATTACTTCAAATGCATGCTAATAACAGAATAGATGTAGAAGAAATTTCAGCTTGAAATATATGAGCTGTAATTTGATTAAAAAATACAAAAACATGAGACACAATTTGTGATATAAATAAAAAACTTAAGGTTGAGGCTATAGAATTTCCAGAACCAGTTATATCTGTTTCTGTTGAACCAAAAACAAAAGCAGATCAAGAAAAAATGTGATTTGCTTTAGCTAAATTAGCTGAAGAAGATCCTTCATTTAAAGTTAGAACTGATGATGAAACATCACAAACTATTATCTCATGAATGGGTGAATTACACCTTGATATTATTGTTGATAGAATGAGAAGAGAATTTAAAGTAGAATGTGCTGTATGAGCTCCTCAAGTTGCATATAGAGAAACAATTAAAAATCCTGTTAAAGATGTAGAACATAAATATAGTAAACAAACTTGAGGTAGATGACAATTTGGTCATGTTATCATATCTTTTGAACCTTATAAAGTTGCTGATGAAGATGATAATGGAATAAAGAAAATCAATAAATTTGTTAATAAAGTTGTTGGTTGAGTTATTCCTAAAGAATATATACCAGGTGTAGAAAAATGATTAAATGCAGCTTATACAAGATGATACCTTGCTTGATATCCAATGGTTGATATAAAAGCTACTTTAACTTTTGGTTCTTATCATGAAGTTGATTCAAGTGAATTATCATTTAGAATTGCTGCTTCAAAAGCATTTAGAGATGCTTGTAAAAAAGCAACTCCTGTACTTTTAGAACCTATAATGAAAGTAGAAGTAAATACTCCTGAGGAATACATGGGTGATGTACTTGGACAAATAAATAGTAAAAGAGGTAGAATAGAAGAAATGGGGCAAAGAGGTCAAGCAAAAATTATTAATTGTTTTGTACCACTTTCAGAGATGTTTGGTTATGCTACAGATTTAAGAAGTGCAACTCAAGGTAGAGCAGTTTACATAATGGAATTTGATCATTATGAAGAAGTTCCAACAAATGTTGCATTAAAAGTCAGAGAAGACAGATGATTCAAACTTGATGATGATGAATAGTTTTATACTTCCAAAAGAGATTAGATTTTAAAAAATCTAATCTCTTTTTTTATTTTTTTCACATTGTATAGAAAAGAGTATTTTTTTTGCTTATAAATTCATTTTATGATAAAATTAATTTAATTATATTTTTTTATTAAATAATAACCACATGAAAAATACTAAGGCTTTTACACTTGTTGAGCTAATTGTCGTTATTACAATACTTGCAATCCTCTGAACTATTGCTTTTGTATCTTTTCAAGGATACACAAGAAACAGTAGAGATTCTGTTAGATTTTCTGATATTAGTAAAATAAAGCTTTCTTTAGAATTATTTATTATTAATAACTGAAAATATCCTGATCCTACAAATTGAATAAATATAACTTATTCAGGAACAACTATTTGGCAACAATGAAATTTTTGAGAATCAACTTTTATTAATGTTAAAAATTTAAATAAGATTCCTACTGACCCTTTAGTTAATTCTGAATATACATACTCTGTTACAACAAATAGAATGAATTATGAAATTTGATGAATATTAGAATGAAATAATTTATCTCAATTAAATCTTATAAATAAAACCTATGCTCTATGAACTATTGATGCACAATCTTATGTTATTTGAACATATAATTGAAAAATTTTAAAAGTTTTATCTTGAAGTATTTGTGATGTACTAACAATTCCTACTATTATTACTACTCATATTGAATCAGATACTGATTTAAGTGTTATTATAGCAGAGAAAAAATTTGCATATAAATGATTTAATAATTTACCTTGAAGTTTTACAAATAATATATTTACTGAGTGAGGTTTCGATTTCTCACCTAAAAAATTAGTAGCTTATTCTGATACTTGAAGTTGTCTTGCATTATCAACAGATCAATCTAAAAGATTAGAATTATATAATAATATTAAATTTTCTTATGATTGAACATTATTAAATGACTTATTACCTGATATTTGAATTTCAAATTTTTGTGATTCTCAAGAAAAAGAAATATTACTTTCTAAAGATATTGTACAAAATAACTTATTATTAAATGTTATAGATTGAGAAACAATTGAGTGTATACAAGATGCAAATCCTCCAATAATACTATCATCATGACCAACTTGAACAATAATATCCTCTTGAGCAATAATAACTGCAACGACAAATGAAATTGCAATATGTAAATATGATACTTCTGATATATCATATGAGTTAATGATAAATACTTTTGAGACAACTAATTCAATAAACCATGAAACTCCTTATATTGCTACAGAATGAATTAATAATATATACATAAAATGTAAAGACTCTTTTAATAATGAATCCCCCTCTACTAATATAATATTTACCTATACTTATTCAGAACCAGTAATTATAAATATATCTCCTGGTGATTGATGAACTTACACATGTGAATCATGTAATTAAAAAAATAATTTAATTTTTAAAAATATAAATATGAAAAAAATTATAGTAATAACTATTACCTCTCTTATATTAACAGGATGTTTTAATAAAGAAGAAAATATAAATCCAGAAATAAAGAATAATATTAATGTTGAATCTAAGTGACTTACAGCATGAAGCAATATGGTTTTTGAAGAAAAAAAAGTTGAAGTAAAAATGAAAAATGAAGTTTTAACAATAAAAAATAAATTAACAATAAAAGAATGAAGGGCTGATGATTTTCCTAAAGATTTTAATATCATAAAAGGGTGAAAAATTTATCAAAATTCAAATATGCAAAAATATGCATTTATAATAGTAAAAAACCAAACAATAGAAACAATTTCTGATTATTATAAAAAAGAGTTAAAATTAAATTGATGGAAATTATATATAAATAATGAAGAAGAAAATATTAATAATAAAATTCAAAAAGTAGAGGACATTAAAAAAACTTCTAATTCTTTAAAATTTATAAAAAATATATGAGAAAATCAAATATCTGAATTAAATTTAGATATTAATTCTGATATACCTAAAATTTTAAAAGAAAATTTTAATTTTGAATGAAAATTTATAGAAATTAGATTTAACGATTTATTTACACAACCAGAAATATCTAATTAATACCTACTATTTTATAAAAACAATAATATGTTACTAAAAAAAATTACTTATATAAAAATATTTATTATAATAATATTTTTATTTACAACTTGAGTAGCTAAGGCAACTGATGTTTGATGAACCATAGCAACTAACACAACTTGGACAACAACCTGAAGTCCTTATATTATAAAAACAAATTTGATTTTAAATAGTTGATGTACATTAACTATAGAACCTTGAGTTGTAGTCAAAGTTAGTAATTGATTATCAATAACTATTAATTGAGTATTAAATGCACAATGAACTTTATGAAATGAAATAATTTTTACTTCAATAAATGATTGGAGTGTTTGATGAGCAGTATGATGAACATGAACTCCTGCAAGATGAAATTGGGTATATTTATATATTAATTGAGTATGAACAAATTGATCTATTCTTGATTATGTAGAAAT
Source organism: Candidatus Altimarinota bacterium (assembly GCA_041659565.1). Classification (GTDB taxonomy): domain Bacteria; phylum Patescibacteriota; class Gracilibacteria; order BD1-5; family UBA6164; genus Altimarinus. The sequence continues at coordinate 154,924 of JBAZXZ010000003.1, forward strand.
TAAATATTGATGATCTGATACTTCATATGCATCCCTGCGGTTAAATACAACAACAACTCAAGTAAAAAATACTTTAATAAAAGAAAGTCTGTATAGATGAATTAGAGTTGATTGAAATAGTACAACTTATCCAACTATTCAAAATTCAACTATTACAAATTATTGATACCAATGAATCCGGTTAATAAATTGAAATTCTATAATAACAAATAATCATATTATAGGAAGTAGCACATACGATTGAATTTATATAGCAAATTGAAATCCAATTATTACTAATAATATAATAGAAAATAATGGTCTAAGTTGAATTTATATACTTGCCTGATATCCATCAATATCTGGTAATACTATTCAAAATAATCTTCAGTATGGTATTAATTCCTACAATTTACAGATAAGAGTTCTGCCAAATGATTCCGCAATTGATAATATTTTTAGTTGAAATACTCTTTGACCAGTTACTTCAAGATGACTTGATATAACTTCTAGTTGAACTGTAGATTGATCAGTTAAAGATGTCATTATTAATTGAGTATGAGTATTAGCTTTATGAAAAACTTTGACTTTTGCACCTTGAACTGTAGTAAAAGTAGTTAATGGAATATTTTTACAAACTAATTGAATAATAAAAGCTGAAGGAACTATTACTAAACCTATAATTTTTACTTCTATTAATGATCAAAGTGTTTGATCAGAAAATTTATGAACTTGAACTCCCGCTAAATGAAATTGGGCCTATTTTAGGTTTAATTGAACATGAACAAATTGATCTATTCTTGATTACACAAAAATTAAATATTGATGATCTGATAATTTATATGGTTTGTTACGGTTAAATATAACAAATACTCAAGTAAAAAATAGTTTAATTGAAGAAAGTTTATATAGATGAATTAGTATTGATTGAAATAGTACAACTTATCCAACTATTCAAAATTCTGTTATTAGGAATACTTGACAATATTGAATAGTTTCATTAAGTTGAAATGCAGTTATAACTTGAAATACTATAGAAGGTACTACTACATATGATTGAATCTATATATGAGACTGAAGCCCAACTATTACTAATAATATAATTCAAAATAACAAACGTAGTGGTATATATATATATGCATGAACTCCAACATTAATATCTGGTAATACTATTCAAAATAATCTTCAGTATGGTATTGATTCTTACAATTTACAGGTAAGAGTTCAGCCAAATGATTCCGCAATTGATAATATTTTTAGTTGAAATACTCTTTGACCAGTTACTTCAAGATGACTTGATATAACTTCTAGTTGAACTGTAGATTGATCAGTTAAAGATGTCATTATTAATTGAGTATGAGTATTAGCTTTATGAAAAACTTTGACTTTTGCACCTTGAACTGTAGTAAAAGTAGTTAATGGAATATTTTTACAAACTAATTGAATAATAAAAGCTGAAGGAACTATTACTAAACCTATAATTTTTACTTCTATTAATGATCAAAGTGTTTGATCAGAAAATTTATGAACTTGAACTCCCGCTAAATGAAATTGGGCATATTTTAGGTTTAATTGAACATGAACAAATTGATCTATTCTTGATTACACAAAAATTAAATATTGATGATCTGATAATTTATATGGTTTATTGCGGTTAAATATAACTACAACTCAAGTAAAAAATAGTTTAATTGAAGAAAGTTTATATAGATGAATTAGTATTGATTGAAATAGTACAACTTATCCAACTATTCAAAATTCTGTTATTAGGAATAATGGGTATTATTGAATAATTTCTAATAGTTGAAATTCAGTGATAACAAATAATAATATAATAGGTAGCATTTCATATGATTGAATTTATATATGAGCATGAAGCCCCTCAATAAAAAATAATATTATTAAAGATAATAATCGTTATGGTATATATTATGCTTGAACTCCAACGATAACATATAATTTATTTCATAATAATAAAATTTCTAATATATATAATTGAACTCTAGATTGAACAAATATAATCTGATCTGATCCGTTAATTAATTCAACAACTCAAGAATTAACTATTTGATCACCTGCAATAAACACTTGAGATCCTAGTTTCTGAGATCATCCATTAACTTGAAATAGATATGATATTTGAGCTTTTGAATATACTTGATATGCAGTATTAGCTTTTTCTGCTAATTTAACTTGAATATGATGAAGAAGTTTAACATATGAATGGAATTTTATAGAAGATCCTACAAATTGAGTTGATGTTCCATTAATATGAAATAATAGTTGAACTATTACTGTCGATTCCAATATATCGTGTAATTTTCAATTAAAAAAATTATGAAATTATAAAATAAAACTTGTAGTGAAAGAATGACAAACAATTATATGAGAAGGTACCAATGCTTTTACAATTATTAGTCCATAAAAAAATCCTGATTTCTCACAGACATTCTAGTCCGAATTTGTATTTTAATTTCCAACTTTTTTTCTATTCAAAATCAAAAATACCAAAACAATAAAATACAATATTTCTAAATAAAAAGCATAATTTCAAAAATCAGTTTTAATAACAAAATCATCTAAACCTCAAAAAAAATGTATTATAAAAATATTCCATTTTAGTAAAATAAAAGAAAAAAATCCAACCCCTATTCATAAAATAGGCACAAAAATATATAATATTATTGATATAAATCATATAAGCATAATAATAGGTATATTCCATGATATTAATATATTTGATATTGGTGTTAATAATGGAATTTGTCAAAAATTGAAAATTGATATTGGCAAAGTTAGTACCATAGCTGACAAAGTAATGATAAAACTTTCTTTTACTGCCAATATGTTTGGTAAAAATTTAAAAACTTTATCAAAAAATTCTTTTGTGTATAAAATTCATAAAACAGCTAAAAAACTTAATTGAAAACTAATATCATAATTTATATAAAATGGATTATACAAAATCATACTAAACAAAGTCAGTAACAAAATAGTTAAAGAATTATTATTTCTTCACATAATTGTTAACATATATCATAAAATTCACATAATTCAAGCTCTAATAACTGATGCTTCTAATCATACAAATATACAAAATAAAACTAAAAATGTGATAATAAGTATAGTTCTAAGAAAAACTGGTATAAATTTAAATAAATATCATAAGAATATAATTAAAATAGTTATATTAAATCAACTTACTGCTACCATATGTGTTGTTCAAGAATTATTAAAGTCATAGCTTAATTCTTTTGGTATATTTTCTCTTGCTCAAATCAAGATTCAAGAAAGAAAAATACCTTCTTCTTCTGGGTAAATTTTATTTATTATATTTAATATTTTTGTTCTAAATTTATCTGCAGAAACAAAAATATTATCTATCTTTTTTATTACCTTAAAATTGAAAATATATGATTTAAAATATACATTTTTTGATAATAAAAAATTCTTGTAATTGTCTATACTGTCTACATTGTCTATATTTAATATTTGGCTATCAGTAGACAATATATTTCATTTTTCTAACAATAAATTATTTGATACATAGACAATTCAATATAGTTTTTTGTCTACATTAATTCAATCAATTCTATCTATTTTTACTATATAACTATTATAATTTTCGCTTTTTTTATATAACTGTTTTACTTCTAATTCATAATTATAATTTCTTAAATAATATTTTTCTAAAAAAACTTCATTTTCTTTTATTCTAGATAAATGTGAATTTGAGATTAATAATCAACAAATACCTCATATAATTATAAATAATAATACAATTATATACTTTTTAAAATGTTTCTTATACAATATTAAATTTATATAAATCACAGAAAAAAGTAATAAACAAATTGTTGTAAATAAAAAATCTTGTAAATAATTATTTACAAGAATAGTGATTATAAATGATGTAAGAAAAAAATTAAAAAAAGTGTTTTTTGATAACATACATATTACTCCTTATCAAATATATTCATAGTACCTTCAAAAGATGCAATCTTAACCATATTATAAAGGATTCTTCATACAAAAAATAATAAAATTATTGCACAAATTTGATTAAAATTTAAAAAGAATTTAACACTAAATATATCATCTTTTCAGCTAAAAAATTCAAATATCAAAGAAATAGAAGCAAAAGCTCCTAATCCTAAATATCATATAAATCACTTAGTTTTTATATACATTTTCAATATATAAAGTGATGAAAAAAGTAAAAATGATAAAATTGAATAAATTATAGGCAGTGGAAATATGGGAACTGTAAAAGGAACCAATGAATTTGAATTGCTATATTTAATTTCAATTCATAAATTAGTAGGACTTCAGTAAACTTGTCCTCATAAAAATGCTCCAATATAACCTAATACTAAAACAAAAGTAAAAGATAAAACAACACCATCTATATATTTTATAATATTTTCTTTTCTTATTTTTATATTTATAGCCAATATAAGAAAAAACCCGAAAATAGCTCAATATAATGAAAAATTATAATCACTCATTATAAAAAATTCAAAGAATTTTTTAATGAATTTCATATCATTCCACTGAGCTAATACATAAAATAATCTCGAAAAAATAAATGTAGAAATGAAAAACCACAAAATATTTGCTTTGAATAAGTTAAAATCATAATTAAATCTAGATGATAATTTACCCAGCATCCGGTAAAATAGGAAAAACATTATAGTTATACTAAATCAAAAAGTATAAATTCTAATGGAAAAAATCTCAAAAAAAGGATACATAATTAATAATTAACAATTAATTTATTTTGCATATTCAATAACTCTTTTTTCTCTTATAAGGTTTACTTTTACTTCTCATGGATAATTAATTTTTTCTTCTATGCTTCTAGCAATTTTCTGAGCCATTTCTAGAGCTTCTAAATCTGAAATAATATCCGCATCAACAAAAATCCTTATTTCTCTTCATGCACTAATTGCATAAGCTTTACTAACTCAAGAAAAACTCTCAGCCAAATTTTCCATTTCTTTAACTCTTTTTATATATTCTTCTACAGCCTCTCTTCTAGCTCAAGGTCTTACAGAACTTATTACATCAGCTACTTGAACTATAGCAGCTTCTATACTTATTGAACTAGAATCATTATGATGAGTTTCAACTATATCTATAACTTTTGCAGATAATCAATATTTTTTACATACTTTAGCTCATATTTCAGGATGTGTTCATTCCACATCATGATCCAAAGCTTTTCATATATCATGAAGTAATCATCATAATTTAACAATTTCTGAATCAACTCATAAATCTTTTGCAATTGATGCAGCTATAACAGCTACTTCCTTGCTATGTTTCAATATATTTTGTCAATAACTTGTTCTAAATCTAAGTTTTCAAACTAGAGCTGCTATATCATCAGGAACTCAAATTATAGATAATTCATCTAGTGCTGCATTTCATAATTCTTTTAACAATACATTTGCTTCTTCTCAAGTCTTTTGAACTATTTCTTCTATCCTTGCAGGTTGAATTCTACCATCTTCAATAAGCTTCTCTAAAGACTTTTTAGCAACATACCTTCTATATAAATCAAAAGCTGATAAAAATACACTGTTTGGAGTATCATCTATTATAAGAGCGACTCAAGTAGCTCTTTCAAAAGCTGTGATATTTCTTCATTCTTTTCAAATAAGTTTTCATTTTATATCATCTGATGGAATTTCTATAATTGTAGAAGTTGACTCATTTGTAACTTCTCAAGCATATTGTTGAATTGATTTTATAACAATCTCTTTAGCTATTTCTTTTTTCCTTTCTTCTACATTTTTTTTATGTTTATCTATCAAAGATAAAGCATCTTTTTCATACTTGATTTTTATCTGCGAAAGAAATAATTCTTTAGCTTCTTCTTCAGATAATTTAGAAAGTTCAGATAACTTATTTTCAAGTTCTCCAATTTTAGCACTAAGGTCTTGTTTTTTTTCTTTTAAAGTATCTTCCTGGATTATTAAATCTTCTTGTTTTTTTGAAATTTCATCTAATTTCTTTTCTATTTTTTCTTCTCTTTCTATAATTCTTTCTTCTATTTTTTCAGCTTTTTTTATTATATCTAGACTTTCTTCTTTAGCTTCTTTTAATATTTTTTCCTGTTCCTTTTTAGTTTCTTGCAATATAATTTCTTTTTTCTTTTCAGCTTCTTTAACCAAATTAACCGATTTCGAAGTTCCTTTTTGTACTCTATTATTCTCAATAATAAATAAAACAACTGCTGATAAGGCCATTCAAAAAACGACCCAAATAATATTTAGTAGGTTCATAATTTTTAAAGTTTATAAAATATTCTTGAATTTCAAATAACATATAAGTGTAAATTTTTTAGTATAAAAATTGTTTATCCAGTTCTAGTAATTTTGTCATAACTTAATTTTTGAAATTAAGTGCTTTTATATTAAGTTTTTTTTAAAAAAAATCAAACTTAATATAAAAATACTTAGATTTTATAATAACTTCTTTTAACCAATATTTCTCATTATTTTTTATATTAGTTATATAAACACTAATTTTATTTAATAATCATCATAATCCCATCATCTTCATCAATAGGTATTATGTTGTATTTTATATTGTTTTCTTCAATATAATCATACAAAGATAACATTTTATGTTTAAATTTGATAACATCATCTATTATTATAATTCAATCTTTTTTTGTTTTATTCCAAACAAGCTCCAAAAAATCTTTACTCCTTTTTTTCATACCGTCTATAAATACAAAATCGTATTTTTCTTTAAGTTTCGGTATTATGTCCAAAGCATTTCAAAGTAAAGGATTTATTATATCCTCTACTCCTGCATTTTTAAAATTTTTTAAAGCTTCTCAGTATGAATTTGGTGAAAATTCAATTGTTGTAATCTTTCAATATCACAAAGCTTTTAGTTCTAATGCAAAATTAATTGTTGAAAATCAGTTTGCAGTACCTATTTCAAGCATATTTTTTACCTTTTTGATTTTTATTAAATCTCTAAGAAATTTTGCATTTGTGAAGCTAATATTTGGTATATCATTTTTTATTCAATGATTTTTCAATTCTTCTAAGAAATTTTTTTCATTCATTATTTAATTGCTTACTGATATATACTTTTTAGATGAAAAGTATCAACTTAATGCTCCTATCAATATAAATATTATAAATTCAAACAGAAGAATTATATTAAAATAATTAGATATAAAATCAAATGAATTATCTAATGAAAATATAAAATCTAAATTATTTAATAATATCAAAAAAATAGTTGCAGAGCCCAAAAAAGATAAAAAAGTATAAATCATTCACTGAAAAATAAATGGTCAATGTATGAAAAAATTATCTCATCAAACAAGTTTTGTTATATATATTTCATCTCTATAGTAATAAATAAAGTTCCCTATAATAGAATAGACTATTACTGAAATAGATAGTAAAAATATCCCTATAATAACATAAAGCCCTACTCTTAAAATATTTAATACAGTTATAACTTTAATGATTCTTTTATATTGAGCCTTATAATCTGTAAAATTTTCCTTTTTTTCTTGTTTATCTCAATTATCCAACATATATATTTTTTTCTCTATATTATCATTTAATGATACATAATCATTAAGTCACACATTTGAAATAACAATAGTATTTGGTAAAGGATTTACATCTTCTAAGATTCCTACTAATTTAGGGTCTTTTTGTTTTAATTCGTCTAATAATATTTCTTTGCTTTTATAATCTATATGCACACTTTTTGAAACATTTTGTAAACTATTCATTAAATCAATTACTTCTAAAGAGTTTTTATCATATGTTTCTCTCAAATAAAGAGATATACTAAGTTTTGAATTTATAGAGTCAATCAGCTTAAAACTTACATTGTGTAAAACCAACAATATATTGATAAAAAACATAAGCAACATAAGTACCAATATCGAAGAAATAGATAAAAACTTGTTTCTTAATATATTTTTTATAGAATATTTTAAAATACGATTAAACATCAAATTATTTATTAATAATTAAAATCGTTTCTATATTAACTAAAAAATATTTTTTTTCAATTATTATTAATTGATTTTTTATTTTATTTTTTATAATAGCATAAATTTAATTTAAAAAATATGAAATTATCCGAATTTGATTACATTCTTCCTAAAGAACTTATAGCACAAACTCCTATTACTCCTAGAGATAGTTCAAGACTTCTTGTTTTAGATAAAGTTACTTGAGAGATTGAAGATAAAAACTTTTTTGATATACTTAGTTATTTGTGAGAAAATGATGTACTTGTTCTAAATAAGACAAAGGTTTTGAAAGCAAGACTGAAAGGAGAAATAATCACTCCTTGTCATCCTGAACTTGTTTCAGGATCATTAAAAAGGAATAATCTAATTTATGATTCTGAATCAAGTTCAGAATGACAGAAATTACAAAAAATTCATACCTCATGCGAAATCTTTCTTCATAAACAAATTTCTGACAATACTTGGGATTGTCTTGTATACCCTTGAAAAAAATTAAAAGTATGAACTAAGGTGTATTTTGATAATTTAGAATGAGTTATAAAAGAGATCTCTGAAGATTGAAGAATAGTTGAATTTGATAAATGATGAAATGAATTTTTTGAAATAATAGAAAATATATGAGAAACTCCTATTCCTCCATATATAAAAGAAAAACTGGAAGATGCTAGTAGATATCAAACAGTATTTTCTCAAGAAATATGAAGTGTGGCTGCTCCTACTGCAGGGCTTCACTTCACTCCTGAATTACTTCAAGAACTAGAAAAAAAATGAGTTAGAATAGAATATGTTATTTTACATATATGACTTGGGACATTTAAATCAATTGATACTGAAAATATACTTGATTATAACATTCACTCTGAATACATAAGTCTAGACAAAGAAACTAGTAATAGATTAAATATTTATAAAAAATCTTGAAAAACTATTGTTTCAGTTGGAACAACTTCTACTAGAACATTAGAAAGCTTTGCTACAAAAACTTGAGAATTAACTTATTGAGAAAAAGAAACTACTCTCTATATCTATCCTTGATACAAATGGCTTTTTATAGACAAACTTATAACAAATTTTCATCTACCCAAATCAAGTCTACTTGTTTTAGTATCAAGTCTAGCCTGACAACAAAACATAAAAAATGCCTACAATCATGCTGTAGACAATAAATATAGATTTTTTTCATTCTGAGATGCTATGTTTATAAAATAATTATATTTTTATATATACTACAATATAGCATTTATAAAACTTTTGTTACCATTTATAAAATCTATTGTAGACATACTTTTTTTTCATTCTAATTTTACTTTTTCTATTAAAATCACTTTATTATCAGCACAAATAACTCAGATTTTTTTGTTTTCTAGTTTTATAACTTGTCCTGTTTGTCTACTTTCACTAGTATTATTTACAATACTTATTTCCTCTAGATTCAGTTTTTTTCATTCAAAAAATGTATAAATTCATGGCCAATTATAATAGGCTTTAAATTTATTATATATTTCAAAACTTGTTTCATTTTTAAAATCTATATATCAATTTTCTTTTTCTATTTTTTTACAATAAGTAGCTTTAGAATTATCTTGTGGAATTCATTTTATATTTCAATCAACAATTCAATTAAGTGTGTTAATCAAAAGTTTTGGTCATATTTTTTCAAATTTGTTAAAGATATCTCAAGTTTTGTCTACATTGTCTACATCGATTTCCTCTATTTTAAGGATATCTCACTCATCCATTCATTCTGACATATACATTATTGTCAATCATGTCTTCTTATCTCAGTTTTTTAAAGATTCTTGTATAGGACTAGCTCAACGATATTTTGGAAGTATACTTCAATGAATATTTATACATCCATATTTTGGTATTTCTAAAATCTCTTTTGGCATAATTTTTCCATAAGCCACAACTATAATAAAATCCAGATTTAATTTTCTTAATTTATCAAAAAATTCTTCATTATTTCTAAGTTTCACTGGTTGTAATACTTCTATATTATTTTCAATTGAAAATTTTTTAATTGGTGTTTCTATTACCTTTTTATCTCTCCCAACAGGTTTATCTGGTTGACTCACAACCAAACAAACATCGGTATTTGTACCCATATCTAAAATTCATTTCAATATGTTTTTCGAAAATTCTCCCGTTCAAAAAAATGCTAATTTCATAAAAATAGTAAGATTAAAAAGTACTTAATAATTAAAATCCTTGTCATCCTGAACTTGATTCAGGATCTATCAATTCATAATTATATATTTATTTCACTTATGGTATAAATAAGTTTTGTTTCTTAATTTTATTTTAATAAGCTTTACCTTACTAGAGATTCCGGATCAAGTCCGGAATGACAGAAAAAATTAATTATTAATAATTCCCAACCTTTATACTTTTTTCAAATCATCATTTCTCAAAAAATAGATATGCTTCTTTTGAATCCCACAAAGTTGTTCAAGAATAAAATTGTAGTTTTGAATTAACATTTTTCAAGACAAAATTAATTGAGGATGATCATGTTTTATCTGGTTTTGTATTTGCTTGTATAAAATTTGTAAATACTCAAGAATCATCTAAATTATCTTCACTAAAATAAAAAACTCCTAAATTAAATTCTTGTCAAACTAACTTTGTTTTTATATCATAACTTTGAGCATAATCCATTTTTCAAGTAAAAACATTTGTTTGCTCTGTAAATATTTCATCATTCAATTTATTATCAACATATAAAGATATATTCCAATATCAACTACTTGTTTGAGTTGTTGTCATTGTAAAGCTTTTTGTAATTGGGTCTAAATTTAAAATTAATTCAGCTTTCTTTATTATTTGGTTTGTTTTATATAATAAATAATCTTTTGATCCTGAAAAAACCATTTCATAATCGTAAATTTCTTTATCATTTACTTTTTTATTTAAATCTTTAATCTTTGTATCAATAAATGATAAATCTTTTTCAATTCTTTTTGAATCAATAAAATTATTAAAATAATTTACTCAAGAAACAGACAAAAGAGATATTATCATTACTACAAACAATATCTCAACAAATGTAAATGCCTTATTTCATTTTTTCATATTATTTTTTAAATTTTTTAAACTCTCCTACTATATTGTTTATAAATACAACTACAAAAACTATTATTCAAAAAACTATTATTTTTCATACTTTATCTAAAAATAATGCTGTGATTCAAAAGAAAAAAGAAAGAGAATAAATTAAGGTAAGTATCTGTTTATTTGTTAATCATTTATCAAGTAATCTATGATGAAGATGTGTAAAATCCCTGTTTAATGGACTTTTTTTCTTTAGTATTCTTTTAAGTATTACATATACTGCATCAACAGAATAAATTCAAAATACAACTAATACAGTAGCTATTTTTCAACCTGATATAATAGCTAAAGTTGCTAACATAAATCATAAAAACATTGTTCAACTATCTCACATCAAAATTTTTTCTTTCACATCATAAAACCAAAAAGGAATAATTATTCAAACTAAAATAATAGCCATAGTCATAATAAAAATAGCATTCTCTACTCATCATTCATAGTTATCTTTATAAAATAAAATTACCCCTAATAAGAAAATTATAAAAAATGAAATTACTGAAATTCAAGAAGTATTTCAAGGAATTCAATCTGTCCAATTTAGAGAATTAAAAATAAAAACATACCAAATTATAGTAAAAATTAATGGTATTATATAAATCTCGTATCAGAGTACAAAAAAACTATATGTTTGTAAATCAGCAACTCATCAAAAAATATTACTTATATATCCTATTTTTATTGATGTAATTCATATTGTTGCTCAAATAATTATCTGTACAAATAATCTTATTTTTGCATTTACATCAAGTAAATCATCAAAAAAACTAATAATTGTTATTATTAATCAAAAAATCCAGATAAGATAAAGTTTAGAATTATGATCAACAAAAAAATATGAAATTATAAAAAAAAGAAAGAAAAAAATTATACCCATACTATACGGTACTGGATCTCTTTTTTTTCCATATTTTTTTGGATTATCTAATATATTTATTTTTCTAAAAACCCTTTTAAATACCTCTATAAAAACAAAAGATAAAAACAATGAAGATAGAAATGCAAAAATTATAATCATAATATTAATAGTTATATATTATTTAACTTCATCAATAATAGCTACTTTTTTAAAATAATTTGGTAAAATCTTTAAATAAAAAATAAAAACTGTTCAAGTTAATAAAAAATATCCAAGAGCAATTCAATCCAATTCTGAATTTATATAACTCACCATTACTCACCATAAAGAACCACTGGTTAATGCTGCTATTCAAAACAAATTTAACCAGTATCTAGCTTTATCTTTTACACTTACTAGTCAACTTGTAATTAGAGAAAATCAAAATGCTTGAAGTATGTGAAAATTATCATGTGGAATATAATTTACAAAAACCAAGAAAAGTAAAAAATTTATAACTAAAAATGTATTTTCATTTAATATTTTCAAATCTTTTTCAAATATAAAAAAAGAAAATGTCTTTAATGTAGCAAGTATGTACATAAGTTCCCAAATTATGTATTGAAATTGTCATTTAGAAAAAAGTCCATAAATAGAAAGTGTTGTAAAAATAGAAACAGAAATTAATTGATTTATTGCTCATTTTTTATTTTTTCAGTCAGTATAAAAATCTTGCATTATCATTATAAAGAGATTTCCAAGAAAATTAGCTAAAAAAAGTATTATTATCTCTACCAAATCTCCTTTACCTGTTTTATAAACAACTCAAAGACAAATAATAAGTATTATATAAACCCACCAGTTATTTTTAGAAAAATTAGTTAATTCTTTTATAAAAATATCTTTTAATCTTTTCATTTTTTAAATTATTTAAATAAATCCTTTAAAATAAGAGCATCATTATCTCAAGTTAAAACTATATCATAATTTTTTTTATATTCTTCCAACAATTCTTCTTCATTATTATTTAAAAATCCTATTTTTAATAAATTATTGTAACCAAATCCTTCTATCATTCATACATCTCCTAGCGAATCTCAAAGTAAAATTACATTTTTTCTATTTTCAATTTGAGAATAAATTTCAGGAAATTCATGCAAAACAGTTTCATCTTTGTTAAAAACATGAATTACTCTCTTATCATAACCTATGGCATTTCATTTAGTATCCCAAATAAATTCATTTGAAATAATTTTAATATTTGGAGTTAAAAATCATTCTTTCTCAAGATATATTTCAATAGAATCTGTTCAAAGTCAATTAGCAGAGATTATTACTAAAGGAATATTATTTTCTGATAAAAATCTCAAAAAATCCTTTACTCATTCCCTTAATTCTATTAATCTACTATCTATTATACTTTGTATATCTTTTTTATGTAATCCTGATGCAACAAGTAAATCTAGATGTTTATTCCACCAAATTGTCATTTCTTGTTTTTTTGTCTCTAAATCTATTTTTGGATCAATTTCAATTGGATTATAATAATCATATAATTCATAAGCTTTGTGAGAATATTCTTCACTTAGATATCATTCACTTCTCAAAACTGAAATTAAACTTGGTCTTTTTTTTCAAGCAGAAAAAGCTTTTGTCATAGTTTTGTCAAAATCAGCTAAAATATGAAGATTATCTAATCAATCAGATTTTATTTTTTCTAAAATTTCTTCAAGTTTTGTTTTATCTTGATATATTATTTCTTGCATAATTATTTATAAATAGGAAATTTTTTACATAATTCTTTTACTTCTTTTTTTATTTCTAATAAATCTTTATTATTTTTTATAAAACTATAAAATTTTGCTAAATTTTTTATTCTTTCTTCTTTATTGTCACTATGTTTAAAGTCAATTATTATATCGCTTATTTTTTTTATCCAATCAGCAATTTTATCCATTTCTTGTTCTTTCATTCATCTCATTGTTACTATTGGTGTTCAAAGTCTTACTCAGCTAGGATAAAAAGCTGAAGCTGGATCTTTAGGTATAGTATTTTTATTTAGAGTAATTCAAGCTTCATCTAAAGCTTCTTGCATAAAAACTCATCTTCATTTTCCTACATTTAATAACATTAAATGATTATCTGTTCAAGAACTTACAACATTAAATCATTTATCCATTAATTTTTGAGCTAAATGTTTTGCATTTTTTACTATTTGTTTATTTGATTCTATAAATTCTGGTTTCAATGCTTCTCATAAAGCAACTGCTATAGATAAAGTTTGATGATTATGTGGTCCTCATTGAAGTCCTGGGAAAATAGCTTTATCTATTTTATTAGCCAATTCAGGATCTTTTTTTAATCATTTTTCAGTTACCATAATCATACCTCATCTTGGTCATCTCAATGTTTTATGAGTCGTTGTTGTTATTATATCTACATAAGGAACCGGGCTTGGATGAATTCATGATATAATAAGTCATGATATATGTGCTATATCTGCTGCAACAAATGCTCAAACTTCATCTGCAACTTTTGCTATTTCTTCAAAAGGAAATTCTCTTGGATAAGCAGATGCTCAAATCCATACAAGTTTTGGTTTTGTTTCTCTAATAATTTTTGCAGTCTCTTCTAAATCTATATATCCATCTTCTTTTACATGATATTGTACACTATTGAAAAATGAACCTGTAACTGATGCTTTCCATCAATGAGTAAGATGTCATCAATCAAGTAAACTTTGACCAACAACAGTATCTCCAGGTTTACAAGTTGCTACATAAACAGCCAAATTTGCAGGACTTCAACTATAGGGTTGTACATTTACATGTGCTATTCATGGACCAAATGCTTTTTTTGCTCTTTCTATTGCTAATTCTTCTACTTCATCAACAAATTCATTTCATCAGTAATATCTTTTTCTAGCATATCATTCACTATACTTATTTGTAAATGGTGATCAAAGTGCTTCAATAGTAGAAAGAGAAGCTATACATTCTGATGGTATAAGTTCTAAAGTTGTTTCTTGTCTATTTATTTCTTTTAAAACTAAATCATGTGCAATAGGGTCGGTTCTTTTTAAATTATCAAAATCCATAGTTAAATTTTTAAAAAATAAATTGATTATATTTTATTAAATCTTCAAAAGTTTTTTTGTTTTTATTTAATTATTAATTACTTTCACTTTCTTTATATTTATCAACAGATAGTTGTAAAGCATCGTATTTTATAAAATATTGCAATACTTTTTTTGCATCTTCTAGTTGTCTATCATACATTTTTTCATAATCTTCTTTTTTGAAAAGTACTTCTATATCAGGCTTTATTCAATCTTTATCTATATTTATTCATTTTGGAGTAAACCATTTTGCAATTGTAACTTTAAGTAATCCTCAATTTGATAAATCAAAAGGTTCTTGCACTGATCATTTTCCAAAAGTTTTTTCTCCAACTAGTATTGCTTTATTGTATTCTCTAAGAGCTCACGAAGTAATTTCTGAAGCCGATGCAGAATTTCAATTAACCAAAATTACTATTTTTCAATCATATATTTCTCAAGTATTTAAACTTTGATAAGCACTATTAAATAAACTATCTTTATATTTTGTTTTTACTAAAATATTTCATTTTTCTATAAATTCTGAAAGTATTTCAACAGCACTTTGTAAATATCATCCTCCATTATCTCTTAAATCTATTATTAAGCCTTTTGTTTTTTTATCTTTTATCTCTTTTAATGCAACTCTAAAATCTTCAGCAGTTTTATCTCAAAATAAATTTAATGCTATATATCATATATTTTCTTTATCAAAAATTTTTGTCTGAACTGAAGGAATAATTATTTTTTGTCTTGTTACCTCTTTTTCAAAAGGTTCTATTTCTCAAGCTCTTAATATAGTCAAAATAACCTTTGTTCAAGCTGTTCATTTTATAAGTTTAACAGCCTCATATAAATTTTTGTCTTTTAAATCTTCTCAATTTGCTTTAGTTATTAAATCTCAAGCAATTATTCAAGAATTCTTTGCAGGAGAATCTTTTATTACCATACTTACAACAACTCAAAAATCTGTTTTTTCTACAACGGCTCCTATTCATTCAAAATCTCAAGATAATGTTTCTTCGAAAGATTTTTTTTCTGTTGGACTCATATATTCACTATGTTTATCTCAAAGAGAATTTACCATTCCAGCAACCATTCAATTAACAATATCTTCTTTTTTTATACTATCAATAGAAAAATATTCTTTTTTTACCTTATTATAAACTTCCCAAAAAAAAGTTAAATCTAAATCATTTTCATTCTTATTTAAAAAATTCTCTTTATTTGTTTTTGGATTTATGGTATTATAAGGCAAAAACTCATTTAAAACATACCCTGCTGTAAAACTTGTTAAAAAAACAATTAAAACTATAACTTTTTTAACATTTTTGTTAATTTCTTTCATTTTTATTTTTTTACATAAACTAAATTTTTAACATTTTGTAATATAATGTTTAATTGAAAAAACACAAGTCAAATAATAATAAAAAACACTGTTAAAAACTTATTAATATTTTTTTTTGTTTTATATAAACACTTTTTTTTTTATTTTAAACAATTTATTTTTTTTAACATTTTTAAAGTGGCTTTAATTAGGTAAAATAAATATTCATATAAAACTCTATTACTATTACTATATATAAATATATATAATAAATAATAAAACAATGTAATATTTGATAAAAAAATAAAAATATAGTAAAATAACAAAGTATATATTAAAAAATAAATTATGAATTTTAAATTTATTGTATCAAAAAATCAAAAAAGGTATGATTTAATTTTACAAGCAAATTCTGAAATAGAAGCTAGAGATAAATTACATAAAGAAGGTTACTCTATTTTAAATGTGGAACAAATAGATAATTTAGATATATTAGGAAGTAAATTTTTATTTACCGTTATTAAAGATTGAGATATAAAAAATTGATTAATTTATTGAGAAGATATATTTAAAGTTTATTTAAAATTAAAAAAAGAATTTGAATATGATATTATTTCTTTATTTAATGAACAAGATAAAAATAAAACAGATGCTGAAAAAAAAGAAATATTAAAAAAAATAGAAGAAGAATATTATTTATTTACAAATAAAAAAGATAAAAAAGAAGAAATACAGAAAAAAATAGAAGAAAAAAAAGAATCAAAAAAAGAAAATATATTGGAGCAAGATTTTTATTTAAAAAAAGAATTAGAAGAAGTATATAAATTAAATGATTTTGTATTAAAAAAATTAGAAAATATAATAAATAACTCATTTTTTGAAATACCTAAAGAACAAAAAGAAAAACTAATTTTTATTTATAATAGTCTTACTTCTATAAAAAACACAAGAAATATAACAAAATTAAAAGAAATTATAGAGTTAGCTTTAATTAAAATATGAAAAATAGAATTAGAATATTTAGAAAAAACAAAAGATAAAAAAATATTAATTTTATTAAAAGAAACAAATAATTTATTAAAAAGTGTTGGATCAAAAAAACAAATAATAGAAAAAGATAAAGATCTTGTTTTAATATTAAAACAAAAATATTGAAAAATAAAAGAATTTTTTGAAGAAATGAAAAAAGAAGAAAAAATATGATTAGATAAAGAAACTCATTCATATATTAAAACATTGGTTTTATTGAAAAAGTATGAAGAAAAAAAACATGAAGTTGATAAAGAATATAAAAAATATCTATTTTCATTAAAATTTTTATTTTGAAATAATAAAGAAAAAAAAGAATCTTTGCAGTTAAAAAAAATTGTAATAGACCAAAATATATCTATTTTAAAAGCAAAATTACAATGAAAATTATTTTCATATACAAAAATAATTAAAGGATATAAAATAATAGAAAATTTGTTTATTAATTTTTTAGAAAAATTAATAAGTCATATAACATTTATTATTGTTATTTATAGTATAATTTTCACTACTATTATAACATTATGATACTTTTCATTTATAAATATAGAAATATACACTAAATGAATAATGCTATTTATATATTTAGTTATTATTTTATTTTTATTTAAACTGACAAGAGGATTTTTAACATTTGCATTTTATTTTGTATTTTTGATTTTTTTAAATATATTTTTTACAGTAAATTTTTAAAAATAGAATAAATTTTTATTCTTCTGTTTTTTTACAAATAAAAAATATATGAACATACTATTATTTTTAATATCAATTATCTTTTCTTTTAT
The DNA here is from genome assembly GCA_041659565.1 of Candidatus Altimarinota bacterium. Lineage (GTDB taxonomy): Bacteria > Patescibacteriota > Gracilibacteria > BD1-5 > UBA6164 > Altimarinus. Next base: position 173,113 of record JBAZXZ010000003.1, read on the forward strand.
ATTCTATAGTTTTCATAATTTATCAATAGTATGAAATCTTTTATGAGACAATAAATATTTTTATCAAAATTTTTCAATATCATCATTATCGTGAAATTTAATAATAGAATCTTTAGTTTTTTTAGTTATAGGCTTTAGTTTCTTTTTACTTTTTTCTACTTTTTTCGAAAAGAAAATACAAATAAACACAACCCCTTATTTAAAAAAATGGCTTAAAAGTAATTTCAAAATAATATTATATTATATAGGGTTTATTCTTTTTTATGTATCTATTTCAATGATGCTAAAAAAATTAAACTTCAATTTTGCTTATATAATACTTTTTATAAATGTATTAATAATAACTACTTTTTTTATAAGTAGTAGATTTTTTATATTGGCTGATTTATTAAAAATAAATAATATTATTTTCTCTTCAGTTTATATATTTTTATTTATAAACACATTTATAATAAAACAGTATGAATTTTTAACTATTGATTTTATAAATTCTATAATAATATTATTTTCTTTTATTATAATTTTATATAGCGACAAAGTATTACTTAAAAATAAAAGTGATAGTTTTATTTTAATTAATTTTTTTACTTATTCCTTCTTTTTTATTTCTTTTTATTTCAATCTTATTTTTAATAATATATCTTTTATATTTTCTTTTATTTCATTTTTCTTAAATATTTTAATATTTTATTTATTAAGTAAAATACATTTTTTTAAAAACAGTAAAATAACATTAACAGTTTTATGAATTTTTCTTAGTTACATTTCAATAGTCTCAGGAATTTATTATTTATTGTTTTACAACACTCTTTATTTGGATTTAATAATAATAGCTATACTTTTTTATTCAGCATTTTTTAATTTTAAAATACATAAATTGTATGAAAATTATACATCATTTCTTTTCTTCTTTATATCGTTTTATTTCAATATTTTTTATATTTACTACAACTATATCTATTTAATAAATCACAATGATTTAAACCTTGTTTTTTACAGCTTTACGATTAGTTTAGTAACATCTCTCTCAACTTATTTGCATAAATATAAAAGAATATATGATTATTATATTATGTATTTTATGAGTTTGTTAATAAGTATAGTAGCAACTGTTTATTACTTTTATATAAATCCTTTTGATTTATTTAATTTATGAATTATACTCCTTTACGATTCTGTTTTGGTTTTTATTAGTTATAATAAACTTAGAAAAATAGAAAATTAATTAATAATTATTAACTATATATGATAAAAATAGTAGATAAATTAAAAGATATAAAAGATTCAAATTTATTTTTTTTAGTAGAAAAAAAAGAATGTTTAGAAAAATTGTCTTTTTTAAAATTAGAAAAAAACATTGTAGACAAAATATTGACAACTTTGAAAAAAAAGGAAAATACTTTTTTGCAGTTTTTTTTAGGAAAAAAGGATTTTGAAAATTTATTTGTAGTAATATATATAGACAAAGACAAGAAAAATATATTTGAGCTTTTGTGAGAATATGCACCTAAACTTCCTGAAAAATACACAATACTTTCAAATAATGATGACAATTTATTGTCTATTGTAGACACTTGTCTACTTTCAAGATATAAATTTCAAAAATATTTAACAGAGAAAAAAGAAGATGAAATAAACATATTTTGTGAAAATGATAATAGACAAAATCTAGAAGACAGATTAGAAACTATAGATAACATAATAACAGCTAGAGATTTATGAGAAACTCCAACCTGTGATTTATATGCTGAAAAATTTGCTGAAATTATAAAAAAAACTAAATGGAAAAATACAAAAATCAAAATTTTGTCACCAAAAGATATAGAAAAACAAGGACTATGACTTTTATGGGCAGTTTGAAAATGAAGTATAAATAAGCCTTATATGGTTATTTTAGAGAGAATAATAGACAAAAACTTACCAACAATTTGATTTGTCTGAAAATGAATAGTTTTTGATACTGGATGATTAAATATAAAACCAGAAGAATGGATGTATCCAATGAAAGATGATATGTGTGGAGCTTCAACTGTTTTTGCAACTATGAAAGAATTAGATAATAAAGATCTAAAAGTAAATATAATTGCAGCAATTCCATTGGCAGAAAATTCAGTTTCCTGAGAATCTTATAGACCATCCGATATAGTTAAATCTTATTCATGAAAAACAGTAAATATAACAAATACTGATGCAGAATGAAGACTTATTCTTGCAGATGCTGTAAGTTATATTTCAAAAAATTATAAACTAGATAAAGTTATAACAATTGCTACACTGACTTGAGTTTGCTTATATGCTTTAGGTTATAGATATGCTTGAATTATGTGAAATGATAGAGATATAATTAGTAAATTACTTACTTATTCAAATGATAATTTTGAAAAATACTTTGAATTACCATTTGATAAATATTATATGGAAAAGACAAAATCTACAATAGCTGATTTTGATAATTGGACAGCTTGAATTTATACTTGAGCTTCAATGTGAGCAGCATTTATACATAATTTTTTATTAAATAAAGAAAAATTTATTCATATAGATATAGCTTGAATTGCAAATAATAGATTTGAAGCTTACTGATTATATCCAAAATGTACAACTTGATTTTGAGTAGATAGTTTAAGTAATTTATTTAAAAATTTATAAAAAAATGAAGCTTTGAATTTACAGACATTTTAAATGAATGATAGTAGAAGTAATATGAATTGCATTAGATAGTGAAACTATGGAAGAAACAGTTGTTTATAATCACCCCGATGCTGTAAAATGAAAAAAAGAAAATACTATGTGGGTTAGACCTAAAGCTATGTTTTTAGAAACAATAGAAAGAGATTGAAAAACAATGCCAAGGTTTGAATATATTTGAGATAAAAAATATAAAGAGTTATAAAATATAATTTTAATAGACAAATAATATGTCAAAACTGTCTACAATTATAAATCTAATAAAAGATATTATTTCACCAAAAATTTGTTATTCTTGTAAAAAAGAGTGACATTTTTTATGTCTACAATGTCTACAAAATATAAAAAAATATAATTGATTTTGTTATAACTGTAAGCTCAAAAGTGATGATTTTGAAATACATAAAAAATGTCAAAAATATGTCTACTTTGACAAAATAATTGTATTTACTCATTACAAAAATAATCTGATAAAAAAACTTATAAAAGATTCAAAATTTTATGGTAGACAAGAAATATTAAATGAAATTTGACAATATTTGTCTACTTTGTTTTTAGAAAATGAACAAGTAATAAATAAAAAAGATTATATTATTATATCCTCACCTATGCATTTTTTTAGGAAAGTAGTTAGAGGTTACAATCAAAGTGAAATTTTATCAAAAAGTATATCAAAAAATCTAGAGATAGATTATAATTTTAAAATAATAAAAAAAGTAAAACATACAAAACAACAATCAAAACTTACAAAACATGATAGAGAAAAAAATCTAGAAAATGTTTTTCAAATAAATAAAAAACACATAGAACAAATAAAATGAAAAACAATAATAATAGTTGATGATGTAATTTCAACCTGAACTACAATTAATGAGATATCAAAAATATTAAAACAAAATAAAGCAAAAAAAGTTGTATGACTTGTTATAGCAAGTGATTAATTTTGTAAAATAATAGAATTTATGATAGAATTTAAGTAATAATATAATTCTATTATTAAAAATTAACATTATGAATAAATTATCAGAAAATACTCAATGATGGATTTTTGATGAAAATCAAGATGTAATTGATTTATCTTGAGTAAAAGGAGACTTTAAAAAGACTTTATTAGATATTATTGATGATGATTATGAAAAAAACAATCAAGTTGTAATATGTCCAAATTGCTGAGAAAATTATTGTCAAAATTGAACTTATTGTGAAGATTGTTTAATTTGAGAAAAAAATACAAATAAATTAACTATTCCTAAATCTTCACCAAAAATCAATTTATCTAAAACAAAAAATAAAATAGATGAATCAATATTAAAAGAAATAAATAATAATAGTATTTTTCATATTGAAGATTTAGAAATAAAAGAATGAAAAATCAAAAACATAACTTTTCAAAAAGCAAAAGAAAAATATGTTATTTACATAGAAGATTATTTTTATAATATATCTGAACACCATGAAAGTTATTGATGAAATTACGATACAGTAAGTTTAAAAAATATTTCTTATGAAAAAAATAACCTTGCTAAAGTTTGAAAAAACTGATCTAATTTAGAATTTCATACGATGAATTATTTTAAAAATTTATGATGATTTGATTGAATAAATAAATTTTTAAGACAAGTATTAATTGATTTTCATAAAATAAAAAAATAATATAACATTTTAACTTGTATTAAGTTTTTTTTTCCATAAAATAGATTATTAGTATAAAGTGAATTATAATTCACTTTTTTATATATTATATAATCATTCTTTTTCTTTTATTTTTAGCTTTTATTTAAACAATTATGTCAGAATTTTTAGAAATTTATGGAGCAAAAACCCACAATTTAAAAAATGTAAATCTAAAAATACCAAAAAATAAAATGGTTGTTTTTACATGACTTTCATGATCAGGGAAATCAAGTTTAGCTTTCAATACTATTTATAGTGTGTGACAACAAAAATACTTAGAAAGTCTATCAAGTTATGCCCGTATGTTTATATGATGAATGAAAGAAGAAGCTGAAGTTGATGAGATAAGATGATTATCACCAACAATAAGTATAGATCAAAAAACAACAAATCGTAACCCCAGATCAACCGTTTGAACAATTACAGAAATATATGATTATTATAAATTACTTTACCTAAATATTTGAGTTAGAAAGTGTGTAAAATGTTCTAGTGTAATAAAAAAAGATTCTTTAAGGCAAGTTGTAAGAGATATTGGTGCATATGATATGGAAACTAAGTTTATGATAAAAGCACAAATTTTTAAAGATAAAGTTTGAATAACAAAAGAATATGTAAAAAAAGAAGTTCTTGATTTTTGATTTATAAGATTTGCTTTAAATGGTGATATTTACACTGTAAATGATGAATTTGAATTAGATGAAAACAAACAATATGATTTAGATATAGTAATTGATAGGCTTATTGTTAAAGACTTTACCGATGAAGAATCAAGTGATACAAAAAGATTAAAAGATAGTTTAGATTTGGCTTTTAAAACAGGAAATGGATTTATAAAGGTAGACTTTTTCAAGTCCGGACTTTCTTTAATAAGTCCGGACTTAATTAGTAAAAAATATTCAAGTAAATTTGTTTGTAGTCATTGTTGACATATCCCAGAAGATCTTGATATATCATCATTTTCTTTTAATAGTCATAAATGAGCTTGTCCAGATTGTCATTGACTTTGAGTTAAAACAGTATTTCTAGAGGAAAATATAATAAATTCTAGGTTAAGTTTAGAAGAATGAGCTGTAATTGTTCACTGATTTTGAAGTTATTTCCATGCTCTTATAAAAGAAGTATGAAAAAAACACAATATAAGAACAAGAGTTCCATACAGTGAATTAACAAAAAAAGAAAGAGAGCTTGTTCTTTATTGAACAAAGGAGGATTTATACAAAGTTAAATATACAAATGAATCAGGTAATACAAACACATATACTTCAAAATTTGAATGAGTTATAAATACATTAAATAGAAGATTTTTTGAATGAACAAATGTTTGAGATGGAAAATTAGATGAATTTGTAACAGCTATAGAATGCCCAGTTTGCATGTGAAAAAGATTAAAACAAGAAAGTTTATCTGTTTATATTAATTCATTAAATATTTGAGATTTAAGTGTTTTATCAATAAGTGATTCTTTGAATTTTATTTCAAATTTAAAATTAACAAAAGAAGAAGAACAAACAGTAAAAAATGTATTAAAAAATGCTCGTGAAAGACTTGAATTTCTAGTATGAGTGTGATTAGATTATATGACAATAGCAAGAAAGGCAAATACTCTATCATGATGAGAAGCTCAGAGAATTAGATTAGCAACTCAAATTTGAGTAAAATTGGAATGAATTATTTATGTTCTAGATGAACCAAGTATAGGTTTGCACCCAAGAGATAATGATATGCTTATAAATAATCTAAAAAGGCTTAGAGACATAGGAAATACTTTACTTATTGTAGAACATGATGAAGAGATAATGAAAGAAGCAGATTATATAATAGATATATGACCATGAGCTTGAATTCACGGTTGAGAAATAATTGCCGAGTGAACTTTTGATGAAATTATAAAAAATCCAAATTCTGTGACTTGACCATATTTATCGTGAGCAAAAAAAGTAATTATTGAAAGAAAAAATAGAAAAAAAGATAAGTTTTTAACTATTATTTGAGCAACACACAATAATTTAAAAAATATAGAGGTATCTATCCCTGCTTGAAATCTGACATCAATAACAGGTGTTTCTGGTTCTGGAAAATCAAGTTTAATCAATGATATATTAGCTAATTATCTTGCAAATGAGTTAAATAGAGCAAGTAAACAAGTTTGAAGATTTAAAAAAATAGAATGAGTTGAAAACTTTGATAAAGTTTTAGTTATAGATCAATCCCCTATCTGAAAAACTCCCCGTAGCAATCCAGCAACTTACACAGGTGTTTTTACATTTATTAGAGAAGTTTTTGCTATGTCGTATGAATCTCAAGTAAGGTGATATGGTCCTGGAAGATTTAGTTTTAATACTCGTGAATGAAGATGTGATGCTTGTGAATGAGATTGAGTTAAAAAAATAGAAATGCACTTTTTACCACCAGTTTATGTAGAGTGTGAAGAATGTAATGGAAAGAGATTTAATAAAGAAACTTTATCAATAAAATATAAATGAAAAACTATTGCTGATGTACTTGATATGACAGTAGAAGAAGCTATATCATTTTTTCAAAATCATAAGAAAATATCGAACATTTTAACTGTTTTAAATGAAGTTTGATTATGATATATTAAATTATGACAATCATCAACTACTCTATCAGGTTGAGAGGCTCAAAGAATAAAACTAGCAACAGAATTATCAAAGAGATCTACATCAAAGACTGTTTTTATACTTGATGAACCTACAACTTGACTTCATTTTCAAGATGTAGAAAAATTATTAAAGATATTACACACACTTGTAGATAAATGAAATACAGTTATAATTATCGAGCATAATATGAATGTAATTATTAATTCAGATTATATAATTGATATATGACCCTATGGTTGAGATAGATGATGAAATCTTGTAGTTGCATGAGATATAGAAAAAGTAAAAAAATGCAAAGAAAGTTTTACTGCAGTAGCTATAAATAAATATTTATGATAAATTTAAATTATTTACAAAAAGATGTAGACATATCAAACTTGTCTAATTTTAAAACTAAAGCTTTCACAAAGCTATATTTTGAAATTAGTAGTAGACAAGATGTAGACAAAATATCTGAAATTGTAGAGTATGCAAAAAATGAAAAATTAAAAATTTTGTTTATTTGATGAGGAACAAACTTACTTTTTGCCTTTGATATATTTAATTGAATTATCATAAAAAACTGTCTACAATGATGGGATTATGACAATGACACAAAAATATTAACAGCATATAGTTCAGAAAAAATCTGGGAAATAGCAAAGACCTTAGAAAACGATTATGGACAAAATATATGGCATAGATTTATATGACTTCCATGAAGTATTGGTTGAGCTGTATTTGGTAATGCTTGATGTTTTGGACTGGAAACAGAAGGTAATTTTAAAGAAGCCGAAGTTCTTGACTTGTCTACTTGAAAGATTGAAGTTATGGATAAAGAAAAAGTTAAATTTTCTTATAGAAATTCAATATTTAAAGAAACAAATAAATATTTTATAATAAGTATTAAATTTGATTTAAATGAGAAAAAAGAAAAGTATTCATCTGATGTAGACAATATAGATTTTAGAGAAAATAAACAACCAAAATGAAATTCAGGAGGTAGTTTTTTTAAAAATCCAAGTAAAGAGTTATCTGCTGGAAAAGCAATAGAAGAAGTTTGATTAAAATGATATAGACACAATGATGCTTTTTTTTCTGAAAAACATGCCAATTTTCTTATAAATAGTAAAGAAAATTGAAGTTGGCAAGATTTGATTTATTTAATTGATTTAGCAAAAGAAAAAATTAAAGATAAATTTGGTATAGAACTGGAACCAGAAGTGAGAATTATTTATAATACTTAATTATTTTTTATGGAAACTAAAAAATTAGAATTATTTATCGTTATAGTCGTTATACTTTATTTATTATATTTTTTATCTTACTTACTATTTTTTGATAATTATTGTTATAAATTTTCAGGTACTCTTGTTTGAGAAAATGCAAATATGTGATATCTGGCTAAATGCAAAGATAGCCTAGTTTGTGAAATTACAAATAAAATAACAGAAAATAATCAATTAAAATCTTGGACTTGTGCAAAAAAAAGATATAATAATTTTGAGATAGATTATTATATCTCTAAGTTTAAATAAAATTAGAGATTTTAAAATATTGCTATTAAAAAAAATTAATTATTTATAATATAAATATGTGAGAACTAGTTAGATTACAAAAATATATGTCTACAGCTTGAATTTGTAGTAGAAGAAAAGCAGAAGAATATATAGAAAAAGGACTTATAAAAGTTAATTGAAAAATAGCTATTATATGACAATCAGTAGATCCAAAAATAGATAAGGTTGAGATGCTAGACAAAGCTATTGAAGAACAAAAAAATCTTGTCTACTATAAATTAAATAAACCAGGTTGAATAGTTACAACTTGTGCTCAAATATGAGAAAAAACTATTCTAGACATAGTAGACATAAAAGAAAGAGTTTTCCCGATAGGTAGACTAGACAAAGAAACTACAGGACTTATTTTACTTACAAATGATGGTAGATTAGCTAATTTTTTAATGCATCCAAGGTATGAACATGAAAAAGAATATGTTGTAGATACATTTTGACCAATACAAGATGAGCAATTAGAAAAAATGGGAAAATGAGTATTTATATTGTGAAAAATAACAAAAAAAGCAGAAATAAAAAGAATAAGTTCTTGAAAATTCTTTATAACTATTAAGGAATGAAGGAATAGACAGATTAGAAGAATGTTAGAAACAGTATGATGAACAGTAAAAAGATTAAAAAGGATAAGAATAGAAAACATAGAATTATGAAACTTATCTATATGATCTTATAAAAAACTCACAGAAAAAGAATTAAAAGGGTTATTTTGAATAATATGAATTAAATAGAATAAAAAAGAATGGTTCTGTTCAAAACCATTCTTTTTTATTCTATTTAAGAAGCTTTTTTATTTCAATAATTTCATTTTTAATATTATTTAGGATTTGAATAAATTTTGATTTAACCCCAGAAGGATTATTGAACTTTAGATCTCTAAAGCTAAGTAATCTATTATTGTAATTTTTTAGATTTTTTAGATGAATTTCTATCTCATTTTTGTTCTTTGATATATTCATAGAATAAAAATCATTTATAAGTTTTGATAGACTTTTTGAAAGTTTTTGAGAAAAAACAACATAATTATTTTTTGTATTTGTTGTTTGTATCTGAACCGCAATTTTCTTTTTTTTAAGATATGATTTTATTTTAGGATTAAATGTCTTAAGTTCATTTATTATACTTCTCATAACATCTTCAGCAGTACTCTTTTCTAAACTTATGGTTTGAATCTTTCTTAAAGAAGAAATCATTTTATCTATTTTTATTAAGAATTCATCAGTTTCCACATCTCAAGTTATATCATATTTTTCATTAAAAGTTTGAATTTCGTATTTTAAATTTATTAAATATTTTTCTATAAGCTTTGCTCAATTTATGTTTGTTTGAGAGTTTGTTATTGAAGGGTATAAATCTAAAATTATATCATCTTTATAACTAACAGCAAAAGTTTTATTTGTTGTTAATAAGAAAAATAATGTAATTATAGAAAAAATCTTTTTCATTAATAAATTTTGTTAATGCTAATTAATAGTTATTATATATTTATAAAATTTAAATCAAGATTATTTATGATTAAATTTGTTAAATTTTTTTTGGCTTGAATTCTCACATATTGAATTAATGTATGACTGACATTTATTTTAGTTAGTTTTTTTTTATTTTCAAAAGAAGTATCTTACTTTATTTCTATATTTTTAATTACAATTATAAATTTTATTATTTCACTTAAATTTACATTTAAAAATAATTATTCACATAGTATTTTCGTTAAATATTTAGTTATTTTATTAATTTTTTCTTTTTTAAATTACATATTAGTTGTTCTAATTAAGAACTATTTAAGAACAAATTTTTATGTAATTATATCTATTGTTACAACTTTAATTTTCTTTTTAAAGTTTGTGGCTTATGATAAATATGTGTTTTGAAAATGTAACAGTAAGAATGTTTGAAAATGAAAAAACAATTGTCATTGCGAGTGAAACGAAGCAATCCAGAAGTCATTGATTTAATATCAAAACATTGTTTCCTGGATCGCCACACTTCGTTCGCGATGACAATCATTACTGTTATTCCTTAATATTTCTATTTACTAACCCCTTATTTATGATTGTTGCCTTAGATTTAGAAACTACAGGATTACTAAAAGAAAAAGACTTTATAATAGAGATTGCATTGATAAAATTTGATGAAAATACTTTTGAAATTATAGAAGAATTTACAAGTTTAATAAATCCATGAATTAAAATACCAGATTTAAATACAAATATAACTTGAATAACTGATGAAATGGTTATAAATTCGCCATCTTTGGATGAATTAAAAGAAAAAATACTAGATTTTATATGAGACTTCCCTATTTTATGACACAATACTTACTTTGATAGAGATTTTTTGATAGAAAAATGAATAGATATAAGTAAAAATATAGTGCAAGATACATTTTTTATAGCAAATTTTTTGTCTATAGGTTGTAAATCAATGAGTTTAGAGTCTTTGACTTCATATTATCATATAGAATTATCTTGAGCTCATAGAGCCTATAATGATACATTTGCAACAGTTTTATTGTATAAGACATTGTTATGAGAATTTAATAAATTAGATGAAAGTAGAAAAAATCTCTTAGGATATTTTTTCTCAAATACCAAGGACAAAAATGTTAATTATATAAAAAATTTATTTTTTAAAAAAGAAATACAAATAGATTTTGATGATTTTGTACAATTACAGTTAGACAAAATTATAAAAATTAAAATTCCTAAAATGGTACCTGTACCAGATTCAGAAGATATCAGTACCAAAAATGATATTATAAAAGAGTATTTTTATAAGATTCCAGATTTTGAAAATAGAGATAATCAGATAAGTATGGCTGAAAAAATATATAACAATTTTTTTTCAAATAAAAAAACTGTTATAGAAGCTCCAACTTGAATATGAAAAACACTGGCTTATTTGATACCAGCTATTTTGTATTCAAAAAAAGTAAATAAAAAAGTTTTTATATCTACAAAAACAAAGATTTTACAAGACCAGATATATTTTAAAGATTTAGAAATTATAAAAAAGAACCTAGGTATAATGTTTAATTATACAAAAATAAAATGAAAGAAAAATTATATATCGCTAAAATCATTTTTTGATTTTATACAAGAATTTGAATTGGATTATGAGAAAGTGTCTTTTTTGTCTAAGATGTCTTTATGGCTTTGTAATACAGAATTCTGAGAATTAGATGAAGTTTTTTATACAGCAAATGAATATAAATTTCTAAAATATGTCAATGCTGACAATAATCAAACACTAGATGACAAAAACCCATATTTGAAAAAAGAATTTGTCTACAAACAAAAAATTAACTTAGAATTAGCTGATATTGTAGTTATAAATCATAGTCTACTCTTTAGTGATTTAAAAAATGATTTTAGTTTTTTTGGAAAAGTGGAAAATCTAGTTATTGATGAGGCTCATTCTATCGAAGATATAGCTACTGAAAGTCTAAAAAATTCGTTCTCACTTAAAGTATTGGAAGATATGCTAAATTATATAGAAGCTATTTTCAAGTATAATTATATGGATATAACACCTATTCAAACACAAAAAACAGATTTATTTTCAAATATAAAATTATTTTTAGATATATTTCATTCTTATCTAAAAGAAAAAACAAACAATGAGAGTTTTTTTATAAATACATTATTAGATGATTCTTTTTATGTTTTACAAACTGAGTATTTTTATAAATTATGAGCAAATGTAAAAAACTCATTGATAGAGATAAAAGAATCCCTTTTAGATGTAAAATTTGATTTTGCAAGAGAAATTAATTTACTAGACAAGATAGTAGACATTGTGGACAAGATAGTAGACAAAGATAATAATGATTATATAAAAATAGCACACTATAAGGAATATGAAGGAGTAAAATTGGAGTATACAGTTCTAGATATATGAAAATATCTAAAGACTAATTTTTGGGATTATCTAAATAATTGTTTTTTACTTAGTGCTACCTTATCCATAGCATCAAATTTTGATTATATAAAAAAATCTCTACATTTAGAAGAATTTGAATTTATGGAATATGAAACAGATTTTGATTATAAAAACCAAGCTATATTATATATACCAAAAGATTTATGAAGTATAAAAAATAATTTTTCTTCTGTTACAGAGTTTTTAAAAGATGTTTTTAGTATAGTTAAGGGAAATACGATGGTTTTATTTACATCTCTATCAGCTGTTAGAAATGTGTATATAAACTTAAATTTTTTTACTAAATCTATCTGATCTAAATTATTAGCTCAATCAATAAGTGGTTCAAAAAACAAGGTTTTAGATGCTTTTTTACAAGAACATCAAAGTAGTATAATACTTTGAACAGATTCTTTTTGGGAATGAGTTGATATACCATGAAAACCTCTAGAAAACCTTATAATACATAAAATACCTTTTATGGTACCTACTGACCCTATATATATTTCAAGAAGTAAATTGTTTGCAAACCCTTTTGCAGAATACAGTGTTCCAAAATCTATATTGAAATTAAAACAATGATTTTGAAGACTTATAAGAACAAAAAAAGATAAATGAGTTGTTATTTTTTTAGACGATAGAATTTATTCAACTCAGTGGGGAAAAGTCTTTATTAATGCCTTCCCTAAAGACATAAATATGATAGTCACAACAAAAAAACATATTATAGAATTATTAGCACAAAAGTAAATCTATATATTTTTGATTTTTTTATAAAACTATGATATTATAAGTTAAATTTATTTTAGAAACATTTATATTATATGGATGGTGAAGAAAAAAATAACAGTTTTGAAGATTTAAATATCTTCAATGAAATAGTACAAAATTCTGATATAAAGAATGATGCAAATAAAATAAAAGAAGAAAAAAACTTTTATGATTATTTATCTTCTTATGCAAATATATTTAAAGTAATAAATTATTTATTATTTATATTTGTGATGTTATTATCGACTTATGTTTATATACAAAAATCAGAAACTTTCTATGAAAATTCATATCTAAATTTACTTTGCCCATTATTTTTATGAAAAGATGTTAGTAATTATTTATCTTGAGAAAATTGTTCTTCAATAATAAGCTATAATAAGAAGATAACAAATGACCTAAATTCTTTAAAGCAAGAACAATTTAATAAAATAATTGAGCAAGTACCTAGAATATATGAATTAACATCAAGTAATACAAAAGAAAAGGAGTTTTTAATAACTAAATCCAATGAAAGACTTAAGGTATTAAATATAATAGAAGAATTTGAAAAAATGAAAAATGAATATAGTTATGTTGATAAAGATAAAATAGTTTGTAAAGATATTGTTATAGATTCAAAAAATGTATTTAAAGCTAACTGTGAAGCCTATTCTTCATATTGGGATGATGATATAGTATGATATGATTGAATAACAAAAGTAAATGGTACATCTATATCTGTAGCAATGAGTTTTTTGAATTATATACAGACAAAATCTACTAATTTTACTTTAATAAATAGACAAAAAACTTTTTCACAAGAATCTACTAATAAAGGTTTTTATATCTATAAGACAAGTTTCTCTTTAGAGATGAGATACAATTGAAATAATTTATCATTTTAGAAAAATCTATGATAGAAAAAATAAAAAAACCTAGTTACATTATAACATGATTTATATTTTCATCTACTATTTTAATAGTATTTTTAGTTTCGTTGGCTTTCTTCTTGTATCCTAAGTTTAATGAAATAAGAGAACAAAAAATAGACACAAAAACAAAAATAGATAATTATGAAAATTTAAAGAAAAAATGAATAACTTTTGCTGAATTTAATGAATTAAAAAGATCATATAAAACAAATTTATATAATACATCTTTGTTAAAAAAGGTAGATGATTCTTTCTTCACTGCTAATTTTATAAACAATAATTCTTGAGAAGATTTCAATACTTTTTTTAGTAAAAAAATAGACGAAATTAATAAAAAAGAAAATAATGAAAATACAAAAAAAATTAAAGAAAGTTTTAATAATATATTACCTACATATGTAGAAGATAATTATAAAAATGAAGCGGGAGTTATGACTGATTTTAAATTTGTAACATATATAGAATCTATTTTATATACTTTTAATCTAGATATACCAAATAAAAATATAAATGTATGAAATTTAAATGTTTTGTCTGATTATGGTGATGGTACTGAACCACCACTTGATACAACTATCTTTTACATACCTTATAAATTCGATGTAACTTGAAAAAAATCAGATGTTCTAGATTTTGTATATTTTTTAGAAAATGTAGGGTCTATAAAAATTAATTCAGAATGAAATGTTGAAGTACAAGAAGATAATTTTATAAAAAAATCATTACTATGATTTGATAATTGAAATATATTTGAAAACCAAATTATAGATATTGAAAAAATACAAATAACAGATTATATAGATTCTTGACTTGAAGCTAAAGCTCAAACAGAAAATCTTATGGATTTTATAAAAAGAACTCAATGAAATGAGAAAATAACTATAAGTATAGATGTTAGATTTTATGTAAAAGGAATCCCAAATTATAAGATATTGGAATCAATAGAAAAATTAAATGAAAGATATGTTGCATTAAAAGAAGAATATAGTAAATTAAAAAATAATAAAAATATAACTCAAGAAGAAAAATTAATTTTAAATAATTGATTAGCATACCTTAAGGAATTAGACTCAACTATAATAACTCTTAAAAAAGAAAAAACAGATTTAAATAAGACATATAAAAAAGTTCTTGAAGTAAATAAATCATTGGATATGTTACAAAATACTCTCAAAAAACAATAAAAAAATTTTAAAAATAAAAATAAAAAATGCAATATAAAGAAATTTTAGAAATTTTAAAAAATTTAGTATACAAATGAGATAATGTACAACAAATATGTGATTACATTATTCTTTGAGCTGTACTTTGAGATGCATCAGATATACATATAGAGCCATTATCTTCATATGTAAGGCTTAGATATAGAATAGATTGAGAATTAAGAGAGATTTTGGAGTATCAAAACTTTTTACATCCTTGAATAGTTGCTAGATTTAAAATATTATCAGAATTAAAGATAGATGAATCAAGAATTCCACAAGATTGAAGAATAAGTAAAACAATAGAATGAAAACCTCTTGATTTGAGAGTTTCTTCTTTACCAACAGTACATTGAGAAAAGATAGTTATGAGAATAGTAGACAAAAGTAAAAAAATCCCGGCACTTGATGATTTATGAATAGAATGAAAAAATCTAAGACTTATAAAAAAAGCAATTGCTTTACCAAATGGAATAATTCTAAATAGTTGACCAACTGGATCATGAAAAACAACAACTCTTTATTCTATTTTAACTATACTTAACTCCATAGATGTAAATATAATGACTATGGAAGATCCTGTAGAAATACAAGTTGATGGGATAAATCAAAGCCAAGTAAAACCAGATATATGATATAACTTTGCATATGGATTAAGAACAGCTCTTAGACAAGATCCAGATATAATAATGGTATGAGAAATAAGAGACAAAGAAACTGTAGACATAGCCATAGAAGCAAGTTTGACATGACATTTAGTTTTGTCTACAATCCATACAAATTCAGCAGCAGAAACAATCACAAGAGTATTAAATATGTGAATACAATGATTTTTAATACCTGCATCGTTTAATATAATTATAGCCCAAAGACTTATAAGAAGACTTTGTCCACATTGTAAAATTCCTATGACAATGAATGAATTAGGTGAAGATACTGTGAAGAATATAAAAACAGCTATATCTCTTACTCCAAAAGAAGAGCTAGTCGAGAGAGTTTGAGATAAATTACAAAATCCTGTTTTTTATAAAGCTGTATGATGTGATATGTGTGATAATATATGATACAAATGAAGAGTTTGAATATATGAAGTACTAGAAATAACTCCTTGAGTGAAAACTATGATATTAGCCTGACAATCAGCTTTTAATATAAATATCCAAGCCATGAAAGATGGTATGATATCTCTAGAACAAGATGGTATAATGAAAGCTCTGAATTGACTTACAACTCTAGAAGAAGTGTATAAAGCTGCAAAAACTACATAATAAATAAGTCTAAAGCTTAGAAATATAGAAAAAATAAATTTTTATTTTTTTAAGTTTTAATCTTTTATCTTTTAATTAATGTCTATGTCTGATATAATAATTCTTGATAATAAAGATCAAAATATAAAAATCGCATGAAAGAAAAAAAATTCAGATTTTTTCAACAAACTTAACAATGTATTTTTGGCTTTTCAAAAAATAAAAATAAAAGATAAAGTTGTATTTTATAGACTTGTTTCTGTTATGCTTGATTCTTGAATGACTCTTATAAGAGCTATAACAACTTTGGAAAGACAAGAAAAAAATAAATACATAAAGGATATGTATCAAAATTTTCTGATAAATCTTAAAGAATGAAAAAATTTATCAGAATGTTTGGAAAATTACTCTATGTCTTTTTCTGAATCAGAAATAGGTATGGTAAAATCATGAGAAAAAACATGAAAACTTAATGAATCACTTTTAAGTATAGCTGATCAAGTAGAGAAAATATCATCAATAATTACAAAGTTAAAATGAGCCCTTATTTATCCTGCTATAATAATAATTGTAGTTTTATGAGTTATAATTGTTATGATGATTTTTGTAGTACCTAAACTTTTAGAAATATTTGAAAATAAGGATGCATTACCAGTAACTACAAAATTACTTATAAATATATCTGATTTTTTAATTAGTTATTGATGGACTCTTTTTATAGGTTTAATTGTTGTTTATATATTTTCTTCAGTATGGATACAAACAGAGGAAGGAAAATTCTATTTTGATAAATTTAAATTAAATATACCTAAATTTTGAGATATCTATAAAAAATATATATTATCTAAATTTGCAAGAATATTCTCGAATCTTATAGCTTCTTGAGTTTCTGTTGTAGAATCTCTTAGAATTGTGGCTAATTCTTTAAATAATGAGATATATAGACAGAGAATATTACTTTTAATGGAAGATGTAAAATCTTGAATAAAAATTTGGGAATCAATAGACAGTGATCCTTTGTTTCCAGATATGATGGTTCAAATGATACAGGTTTGAGAACAGACAGCTACACTAGATAAGACAATAATTAAAGTAGCAGATTTCTACGATGAACAATTTTCAGTTACTATAGCAACAATCAATAAACTAATAGAACCTTTAATAATAGTTTTCTTAGCTGTAACAGTATGATTTATTGCTATATCAATTATGCAACCTATTATGTGACTTGCTGATCAGATAAGTAATAGTTAATATAATAGAATATAGAATATAGGAAGTAGAAAAAAATATAAATAAAAAATCTCGTTATGAGATTTTTTTTGTGTTCTATAAGCCATAACTAATTTATTGTGGACAATATAGACAATTGATGTAGACAGAGAAGATATCGGGTACCGGTACCTAAATAAATTAGATTAGTAAGATATTTTAAATATAATTTATACTTACCTAGTAAGGTACCGGTACCTTTTAGTTGCAAAAATAATTTTTTATACATTTACCCATCCTTCACCAATTAAGAACTAATTAAGAATAAAATAATTATACTTGACTTTTTTGGTAATATATGTAATCTTAGTGAAGATTTCTTCATAAATTATTGCAAACAAAAAACTAAAAATAAAAGATTAAATATAAAAGATTAGAGATTGTTAGCAGTGGCTACTACAACTGTTTATTACTTATTATTAATTGTTAATTATTCTTATGTGAAGATTGAGTGAAAATAGGGATTAGTAGTTTGACTAAAATATAAAAAAGTATACAATTAGCGGGCTTATTATTTTTAGATCTTTAACATCTATAAATACAAAAACAAATATCCTAATTGTTTGTTGTTGTATGACTTTGGAAGAAAGTGGATAATTTCGATTTTCCTTTTTCTCCCAAAGTCGTGCACATATAGACTTTTGGGTTAAGGCTTTAACCTTTTTTCTAGCTTTTTAATAAAAAAGCTAATCAAACCGTTTGATTTTATTATATTAAAACATTATTTTAATAAATAACATTTTTCAGATATTTAAATTATTGTTTCAGGGCTTGGGATTTTATTTTTTATATCTTTAATCTTTTATTTTTAATCTTTTGTATTTAATCTAATACTATTAAATATATTTTATTTTTTAATACAGTATACTTTATGAGTAACTTATTTAAAAAAATTACTTCTGCTACTATGGCTTTACTTATAGTTTTATCTATAGTAAGTCCTATTTCAGGAGTTATGGCTGCTTACTCTACATTAGAGTCAGCTAACAAATTAGCTTCTCTTGGAGTTATAGTAGATAATTCAGCTAATCCTGCTAATTACAGATTAGGTGATTCTATAACTAGAGGAGAAATGGCTAAAGTAACTATGAAATTGTCAGAACAAGATGTTGTTGATACTTGTGAATGAAAATTCACTGATTTAGTTGCTGCTGATTGGGCTTGTAAATATGCTGAAGCTGGTTTAGCTAACGGATATTTCGCTGCTAATCCTACTTTCAGACCACAAGATAGTGTAACTAAAATAGAAGCACTAAAAATGGTAATGCAAGCAAGAGGTATTGCTAAATCTAGCAATACTGATTGGATGGCTGCTTATGTTGAAGCTTGAGTAGAAGCTGGTATCTTAGATGCTTCTTTTACTGACTACAACACTGTTGCTGTTAGAGGATGGATATTCCAAAATGCAGTTAATGCAATTGAAGGAATGGCTGATGATGGTAGTGATCTTCTAGGTGACCTTCTAGGTGACTTAGGTGATGATACTACTAGTACTGGAACTACTGATACTACTAGTACTGGTACAGTTGCAACTACTTGAGATTTAACTGTTGATTTAAGCCCTTCTTCTACAATGGCTCAATCAGTTCCAAAAGCTGGTACAGTTAATTTCGGTACTTTCGATTTTACTGCTGGTAATGAAGATGTTACTTTAACTTCTGTAAAATTAGTTAGACAAGGTCTAGGTTCTAGATCTGACTTTACTAGAGTATGGATGGAAAAAAATGGTGTTAGAATTTCAGGTAGACAAACTGTTTGATCTGATGATACTGTTTATATAACTTTCTCTCCTGCTTTTGTTATTAAAGCTGGTTCTACAGAGTCTTTAGATTTAATCGCTACATTAAGTGGTGTTAGTTCTAATTCTCAAAACAAATTTACAATAGTTTCTGCTTCTGATATAGACTCTACAGCTTCTGTAGGTGGTAATTTCCCTATATCTACTGAGACTATGACTACTACTTCTTACACTGTAGTTCCTGTTGTTTTCGAAACAGCTGGTTCAGCTTCTACATATAGAGCTGGAAATACTAATGTAGAATTAGGTCAATTTAAATTAACAAACAATTCAACTGATGACAAATCAGTTAATTTTAAAGCTATAACTCTTAGAAATGATGGTACAGGTGATGCTAGTCTTAACCTTGCTAATTTAGGAGTATATAGAAATGGTGTAAAAGTATCTTCTGATGTTACTTTTGATGGTAAAAGTGTAACTTTTGCTGTTAATGATACAGTAGCTTTCGGTAGAACTGAAACTTACTATATTAGAGGTGATGTTGTTTCTGCTGAATTAACTACAGGAGATTCTTACATATTCACTTTAAGATATACAGATGATTTATCTGTAGATGAAGTTGTTACTGGTTTTAGATCTACTATTACTACTACTTCTACAACTATGGCTACTTACTCTGTAAGTGGATGAGATATAATCTTATCTAAATCTACTTCATCTCCAAGTTCACAAACTGTTGCTCCAGGAACTAATGATGCAGTATTATTATCTGCTGATTTAAAAGTTTCTCAACCAATTACTTTAGAAGATCTTAAAATTGGTTTTGCTGTTGTAGGTACTTGAGATTTAAGTAAAGTTTTCTCTTCTATTAAATTAATGATAGGAAATAGTGTAGTTGCTACTTATACTCCAGGAAGTACTCCAATTACTCTATGAGCAAAAGGAATTTTAGCAGGTGGTATTACTTTAGAATGAACTACTACTGTAAATGCTGATACTACATTAAAAATACTTGGTAATGTTAAAACTAATGCTTTAACTTGATCATATACTTTAAGTAATGTTGTACCTAATGATTTTTCTATTAGAGAATATGCTTCTAATGGTAATGCTATCCAACTTAATCAAATGGTAGGTTCTTGTAATTGAGTTGCTACAGCTGTTGGTTCAGCTACTCTTACTATGACTAGAAATGATGGTATAGCTCCTCAAACATTATCTATTGGATCATCTAATCAAACATTAACTCAATTTTCTATGAGAGCTAATGATGTATCTGATGTAACTGTTACTAAATTAACATTTGCAACAGGTGGTTCAACTAATGTAAATACAACTAATGTTACAAATGTAAGATTAATGATTAATTGAGAAACTGTTTCTACAAAAAATATGTCAACTTGAAATGCAGATTTCAATGATATAAATGTAAAAATTACTAAAAATAGTGATGTAACTGTTAAAGTTGTTGCTGATTTCTCTACAGCTGTTGCTAGTGGAGAATTATTCCAAATAGCTTTATCTGCTATTGAAGCAAGAGATGCTAATAGTGTAAATTTACCTTCTAGTGCTATAATTCCACCATCAAATGGTCCATTATATACATTTGCAGGAGCTGGTTCTGCTACATTTACACTTAACTCATCTACTCCAACTGCAATTATGTTAACTCCTGCTTCTTCTGAAATAGAAGTTGCTAGATATACTTTAGCTGCTACTGATGATTCATTAAAATTAACAGATCTATATGTTATGAACAATGGAACTGCTGATTTATCATCTAGTATAAAATCTATTGGATTATATGATACAAATGGTAACAAATTAGCTGGAGGTTCTGTTTTAGGAACTGGTACAGTTCAATTTGCTCTATGAAGTTCTTCTACTTTCATAATACCTAAAAATACTTCTAATAGTGTTGTAATAGTAAAAGCTGCATTCAACGATGTAACTGATGCTACTCAAACTAATAAAATAGTTCAATTAGCTGTTGGTTACAAATCTGGTATATCTCCTGTATCTGGAACTACTGCTGCTGGTGCTAGATTAGTTTCTGAAGCTACTTGAAACGAAGTTACTTCTGTAACTAGTTCTGCTGTTGCTAATGCTCACCTACTTGTTAGATCTAAACCAGTTGTTGCTATAAGTACTTCTGCTACTGCAAGTACTCATACATTTACTGTTACTGCTGATGCTAACAATAGAATTACTTTAACTGGAGCTACTTTCTCTATAACTAATCCTTCTGCTACAGGTGGTACATTTACTATATACAAAGATTCTGAAAATTCAGGTAATGTAATAAGTACAGGTACTATTGATGCTGCTTGAGTAATTACTCCTACAAGTTTTACTCAAACTGAAATTTCAGCTGGTACTTCAAAGACATTTATCTTTAAAGTATCTACTGAATTACAATCAGCTGCTGTAAATTCTAAAAGAATATTTAGAGTTCAAGATTTAGGATATTTAGATATGATGAATACTGGTTTAAATCAAACTATCTCTAATATTTCTGCTTACTCTAATGTTTGATTACCTTCAGTTGAATCTACTTTCACTTACTAATCTTTTAGTAAACTGTTAGTTAATTCTAATTGAACTTTTAAACAAGTTTAGAAAAAAAATCCCTCTTCCGAGCAATCGGGGAGGGATTTTTTTTGTGGGTTGTTTTTCTTTTCCCGGTACCGGTACCCAAATAAATTTGATTATTAAAGCATTTTAAATATAATTGAGACTACCTAGTAAGGGTACCGGTACCTCCTAATTAATCTAGTTATGTGAAATTGAAACCATAGAACTCCATTTATTGAAAATTGATATTATCATATTTATAATAGAGGATATAATAAGACACAGATATACAAAGATAAAAGTTGTTTCAATCATTTTTATAAATTGATGGTAAATTACTTAGAATACTATAAAAGTGATTTTAAGATAATTTCTTATAGCTTATTACCAAATCATTTTCATTTTATAATTCATAACACTTGATGTACCGGTACCCTAAAAATATCGGATTTTATGAAGAAATTGCAATGAGCATATTCAGTTTGGCATAGAGTAAAGTATCCTCTAGGTACCGGTACCAAATTGCCATTTTTCGAATGAAGATTTAAAGCAAAACTTATACAAGATCAAGAATACTTAGAAAGATGTCTTGCTTATGTCAATTTCAATCCATTGAAGCATGAAATAGTAAAAAGTATAGATGATTATGAACGGACTAGTTATCATCAATTAGCTAATAAAGATAAGATAAATCAGTATAGAGACCTAGTTTTAGATGAACTAGAAATCTAAAATTTTGATTTATTTTAAAAAAGTATATAATAGATTTAAATATTTTTTAACTAAAAAACTATGAAAAAATTTATTATTTTAGTGGTTTCTTTATTATTTGTATCACAAGTTAATGCTCTTAACTTGAATTTACAAGATAATCAAACATTTTTTCCTGGAGCTTGAATAAAGGATTTATCTCCAATTACTGTTAATATAGATAATGATAATGAAATAACTAAAGAAAAATCATTTTCTATTGTACTTCAAGAGGATTCAAATATAAGGTTTAGTTCAGATTTATCTTGAATTACTGTTTCATGAACTGGAGCTAGCAAGATACTTACAGGAGCAACTATACTTCCCAATATGAGAGTTATACAATTTAAAGTATCTGATAATTTTTTGAAATGAGATAATTTTATTATAGCTTGAGTAAAAATAATTATTTATACAAAAGCTCAATGATGAAAACCTGTTTGAATAGATATAAATGGTGATTGAATTTCAGATTTCCAAACTTTAAATACAGTAAGAGTAGACTCTACTTATTCATATTCTGATCAACTTGCTCCAAGCGAAGTATTTAACTTTACTTGAAGTATTGTTGATAATAAAGTAATTATGTCATCAGATATGCCAGGTGATTTAGATTTTCAGTGAGTACAAATTGATAATTTGTGAAATGCTTGAAATATAGTATCTAGTTTTTTCAGACAAGATATGAATAATTTCTCATATGCTTTACAACAAGGAGTTGATTCTATAAGAGTAAGAACAGTTGATGTAAGAGCAAATTATTCAACAGGATTATTACTTTTAGTAAGTGTATTAAAAAATAAAGATATAGTAGTATTAACTTGATCTACAGATACAGGAAGCTTAGATACTTCTACTTGAACTACAGTTTCTACATGAGTAATTGATACATCTACTTGAACTACAGGAGAAGTAGATATTTCAGCAATAGAAAAAATATTTATGATTGATAAATATTTACCTACTTTTAAAACACTATCTTATAATACTTTTATGGTTAAATTTGATAATATTATTGATAAAAAAATATATAAAGAAAGTGTAAGAATAGCAAGAAATGATATAATCAAATTACTTAAAGATTACGAAGATAAAAAAGTATCAAGATTATCAATTAGATTTAAATTAAAGAATCTGATTATTAAGTTTGTTGAAGTTTATAAATAAGTAAAACTATTAATTTAGTAAAAATCTCCTTTTACTTCTAAACAAGGTTAAGAGGATTTTTTTGTCTTAATTCTATTCTAATCCAAAAAAGTCATCTAATATAGACAAAATTTGTAGATAAGAAATTAATTAAATAAGCCATAAATTAGATATATAGTAGACATATATAGACAAGTGATGTAGACAGATATTTACTTCGAAAAGATTATGATACTTAAATCAAAATTTGATTTTAAAAAGAAAAAGATATAATGATATTGTTATTTGATAATTATTATAATTATGACAAAAATATATACACTTCCAGAAGCTCAAAAACTAGGAACAAAAATAATTGAAATTCAAGCTAAAGAGTTAAAAAAAGATTTAATTAAATCTAAAAATAAATCATTGAATTTTAACTCTAAAGAAAAATTAGCTTATGTATAAAGTATATTTTGAAGAGAGTTTTTTTGAGTGATTAAATAGTTTTGTTTTATCTATGAAAAACTACTATTCTAATTTTTATAGTAATACTTGAATATATGATGTAGATAAAATAGTGGAGCTATATTTTGAAAAGTATGAGAAAATGAAAACTGATATTTTAAATGAAATAAATTCTATTTGTGAAAATTGAATTATTTGAAGAAAAGTGACCTATTCTTTTGATAAAATAGAAAATTGCTCTTTTTTATTTAGATATTGAAATTACAAAATATTTTTTACTGCTATAAAAAATAATGTTAAAGATGAAATAATAGTAGATAGTTTGAAAATAGAAATATAAAAGTAATAAATAATTTAGAAAAAATCCATTTTTCTTTTAGGAGAGGGATTTTTGTTTTATTTCATTCTTTAAATCAGTACAGAGATCTAGTTTTAGATGAGCTTGAAATCTAAAATTTTGATTTATTTTGAAAAGATAAATAATGAGATTGTTATTTGATAATAATAAAAAATATGGAAAATACAAACATATTTTTAAAAGAATTTTTAAAATTAAGATCTAATTTATTTACTCAAAATGAAAAAAATATTACAAAATATAAAGATTTTGTATTTTCAATAAAGAGAGATGTGCTTATTGAAGAATTAAATAGTAATACTAGAGTTGATTTTTTAATAAGAACTCAAGCATATCAAAGATTTGATAATTATTCTTGAGATTGGATGATTTTTATTGATTTAAAAAATAATTATAAAGATAAATTTGATCGAATTTTTGAGGAAAAAATAAATTTGCTTAATAAATCTATTCTATTAGAGAAAGAAATTTTGGATTTTAAGTTAAATAACTTTGATGAGTATTATACTTATAAATATAATGAAGAATTGGAAAATAAGAAAATGTGGAAACAAAGAGTTTTAGAATCAAATGGAAATGTTATTGTTGAATGATTGAATAAAAATATTATATCAAAAGATACATTAAGAGATATACTTGAAATACAAGTACTTTTATTTAAAAAAGAAAAATTTTCAGGATTTAGAAAACATATTGATGATATTAGTTTTGAATTTGATTTTTTAACATTTCATAATAATCATGTATTCTATTGATTTTTATTAGATGTTTATGATTATTTACTTGATTCTGAAAATTTCAAGAAAGATTTTTATTTAGATTATCCAATTTTTGAAATTAAAAAGCACAAGAAAGATAATCATTATAAATTTATGAATAATTTAATTAAAAGTAGATTTATAGAAACTAATTATAATAATTATTTTTTATTAAATTCGCCTATTATAGAAAGCATTAAAGAAATTAAAAATCGTAAAGTATTATTGGAGAAATTAATTAATAAAAATAAATCTGACAGAGGTAGTTATTATTCAGAAGAAATTGAAGAATTAAATGAAACACTAAATTCTTTTTATATAAAGAAGAAGGAATGTGAATTAATTGAAAAATGTTTTTTAAAAGATGAAAAACATTTAGGAGTTTATATTCTAATTAAAGAAAATTCAAAAAATCTTACTAAGTTAATATGATATTCGCTAAAAGATAGATTTAATTTAGACGACAAAGTTTATAAAAGACTTAAAAAGTCTAAATTTGAGGTAGATATAAGATTTTTAACATATTAGTTAAATTATAAAAATCCTTTAAATAAAGCAATATAACTATTATAGACAACATAGACAAAAAATATTAATAAAACTAATATTTGTCCACATTAATTATTAATTATATTGATTTGAAGCCAAAAAAGAAGTAGACAAGCGTCTACTTCTTTTTTATTTTTTTAAATTAAATATTATTATTTATAAAATAACTTAGGAGGATCAGTCTGAATCCTAGAATCGTATTTTATGATAAATCATTCTTCATATTCTCAAGGGTCAGTACATCAATTTGGTATAGTACTTAAATCACATCCACTATTTCATCTCCTTATATAATTCAGATCATAAATCATAGCCTTATCAAAACTTTGAGTTTTTGTTCAACCTGGTAATATATAAGTTCAGCCATTTTTTACTCATCCAAATTGAGCTCATCAAATAGTATTTCTCGTAAACATAACTCAATTCAGAGTAAGTTGATATTGTAAAGCATTAGTTCTTTCAGTACTATCTGTTGTATATACACTTCACATAGAATTAGTACTCATAAATCATCCATCAGCATAGATCATAGCATTTATCTTTGTTACATTTGGAGTTACTAATACATTTCACTTTCAATTATATCAATTACTTGTACTATAATTATCTTTTAAAACTATTATTCAAAGTTTATTTTTAGAAGGAGAAGTATTTAAATCTCAAGTTATTATTACATTACCATTTGTTACAACTAGTGTTTCATAATCAGGTTTTCAATCTAAATTATTATCTGGAATATCTAAAGAAATAGAAATATCTCAATTTACATATTTAACTTTATTTATTATTGTATTACTTGTCATATTAGATATATAATCATAAGCTCTTTTTCTTATTTCAGTTCTTAAATCAGAAGGATAAAGATTTGAAATATTTTTTCATTGACCAGTAAATTCATATTTTCAAGCTCATTGTAATCCTCATATTATTTTAACTCAAAGAAATTTATTTCAATTAAGAGTTATAGGAGTTTTATCATTACCATAATCATAAGCAGATAAATAATATCTTACAGTTTCTCATCATAATTGATAACTTATAACAGGTAATATAACTTGTAATCAAGGGTTGTGATTTAGAATTGTTGCATATATACTACTATTTATTCTTGTTTCAAAATTACGAAATAAACCTCAAGCATAATTCATTAATTTAGTATTTTGTAGTGTTATACCACTTCAAAAATTAGATATATTATTTACTCATAAAGAAATAGAATGATTATAACCTAAAGAACCAATAGCAGAAAGTTTATATCTAAGCTTTGTTCATAGAGATATACTTCAGCTAGATATTAGAGATAAATTTCAAATATAAGGTTTTTTGAAATTATATCATATATTATTTAATACCATTGTTTTTGATAATAACTCAAAAGATATTTTATTACCACAAGATACAAAAGGTGTTTTTGATTTAACTGTAGCTATTTTAATTGTTTGAGTAGTTCATTTAGTTGGATCCCAATCTATTTCAACTCCAGAAAAGTGTAGAGAGCTATTTCATTTTCAATTTACTCTATCTGTTACATTATTTGATAAATCTCTGAAATTAATTGGAGTTCATAGATTTATTACATCTGATCATATAATAGGAGCATCAATAGTTAATGTAGCATATATATCGTTAGTGTTTGAATTGTTTGCATAACCTGAACTTGTTAAATCACAAGTACTATTAGCTATTATACTTCATTCTCAAGGTTGAGAATTATGAGGATCTGTACAATTGTTTGTACAAGTATTATCATTGTTTGTATCTCAATCATCACAAGCTTCTTCAAATCAGAAACTATTTGGAGTTTGAGTTTCTCAGTCTCAACAATATCATTTATCATTTGGCCATCAAATAAGTCATTTAGTACAGCTGTTTGTACAAGAATCATTATTTATATAGTTTCAATCATCACAAGTTTCAGAACCTTGTATTATTCAATCTCAACAATATCATCAACCTGTTGGTGGAGGATTATTTTCTTCAGTACAGGTAGAGCTACATCAATCTCAACTTATGTTATTATCATCATCACATTGTTCATTAAATCATAAACTGTTTGTAGTTTGAGTAATTCAATCTCAACAATATGTTAATGTTGATGGTCATCAAGGAATAGTACAACTTGTTGTACAATTTCAAATACCATTTAAGGCTCATAAATCACAGGCTTCTCAACTATCTACATGTCAATCTCAACAATAATTAGTTGGTCATGTTCATCTTGAAGCTGTACATCAAGTTGATGTTACTCAATCACTGCAAGTCCAATTTGTAGTTCATCATACACTTGGAAAACTTGGAATTAGTGGTGTAGAAGTACCTATAGTACAAAAATCAGTTAAAGTTGGCCATGATTCAGGTGATACATTATATGCAAAAGTCTTTCAATTTTCTTCTCAACATGTTGCATTTTGAGTACATCATGATTGAGTAAGATTTCTTATTTCAAATTTTGTATCATCAGTTCAAGTTGTAGTTGATGGACATGATATACTTGATGTTTTTACTTTTTCACAAATATAATCTCTTCTACATGTATTTTTACAATCATCCCATGGTGTTATAACCGGACAGTCAGTCCAATGACATTGCCAGTCAAAATTATCACAAGTTGTTGGTATAAAAGTTTTTTCAAACCGCATTCAGCCATTATTAGCACATTCCATCCAAATAATACCTATTCAAATATTACTTATATCTATATCAATAATATCATGCTCACTTAAAACAAAATCTGTTCTATCACACCGATAACTACAATTAATAGCTTGCTCACGAAATTCATTAATTTTATTTAAATCATAATTTATTCAAACTGATTCAAGATATGTAAATATTTCTTCATTAGCTTGATCCCCTGTTTTTTCAGGAGATTTACAAATATTGATTCCATTAACACATAATCTATCTGCAAAAACATTATTATTTCAGTAATATAGAAATCATAAAAACATTAAAGTAAAAACGATGATTTTATTATATTTTTTCATATTATCTAATTTTAAAAGTTAAATTATTATTTTTTAATAGTTTTTTATTAATTCTTGAAATTCTTTATTGTCTTTTATCGGGGCAAATATTCAATAATTATTTCTTTTTATTTGAAAAACTATTTTTGGATTTTTTAATTTTCCTGTTTTATTAATTAACTTCATCAATAATTCCTGATCTGTTGCTCAATTTTTTAAAGTTCATATAACAATTGAATCATACATTAAAGAATTTTTAGTTGTTTCTCTTTCTGAATCCATCAAAATCATATCACTATTAATAGCATACATTGTCTTTTTTATATAGTCACTTGCTTTTTCAAAATTTGATTTATCAATTTCATATAATACATATATATAATAAGCGAAATATCAATTAGGATTTAATTCTATTGATTTATTTAAATTTTCTTCTATCTCTTTATTATATTGTAGATCATTTTTCATAAATAATCACCTCGAAAGTGCTACATATCACATAGGATAACTTGGATAGTACTTTATTGATTGTCTAGCATAATCAATAGATTTATCAATATCTGGCTTTAATCAATTTAATTCCAATTCTATTGAACTTAGTCAAAAACTTATTTCTGATTTTAATGGTCAATTATCAGTTAATGAAAGGGCTTGATTTAAAATTTCATATGCTTTCTCATATTCTCAAGTTCTAGCATAATACCTTCATAAATTTGATAATACCATTGTATTATTTTTATCTAAATTATATGCTTCATCATAATAAGTAAGGACCTTATTAAATTCTCACTTTAAATCATATAAATGTCATTTTTGATTTAATAAAAGTGATTTATATTCATTTGTTAAATCTTTTTGTTCTAATCATTTGTTATAATAATCTAAAGCTCCAGTATAATTTTTAATTATCTCATTTGCATATCATTTATAATATAACACATCTGATTCTTCTTTTAAAGTATCTAGTATTTCTATAGCTTTCTTACTATTTTCTTCTTCTTTATAGAAGTAATTTCAATAAGCTAAATAAGAATAAACAAGCTTCATTTTTTCTTCTTTCTCTAAGTTACCAGTTCATTTTTTTTCTAGTTCATTTATTGCACCTTTAAAATCTCCTGAAGTAAGAGAATTATTTATATCTATACTTTTATTATCAGGAGTAATTGAACTATTATTAACCGTATCAACTACTTCTTTTGTTTTATTCTCATTTGCTTTATAAATAAAAAGTGAAAATAATCCTAATATGACAATAAATGAAATTATATAAGAATATAAATAGACTTTTTTATCTTTTTGATTTTCTTCCATATTATATTTTGTATTAAATTATAAAAATATATTTTAATATTAACATATATTTTTATAAAAAAACAAAATATGGAGATACTTTTACTGATTTTTAACTTGACCTTTGTTTTTGTTGATTTTTAATAAATCCAATAATAAATTTTATTATTTAACTTTTCTTTTTCTTTTCACTTCTAAGATAAACTTCATAATAAATTCATTTCAAGACAAATAAAGTTAAAAAAGATGCTGAGATTATACCAAATATAATTGTGAAACCCATTCATGCCCAGAACTCATCTTTAAGTGCTATTGGAAGGATTCAAAGAGCTGTTGTAACTGTTGTCAGAGTCATTGGTTCAAGACGACTTGATCAAGCTTCAACTAATGCAGTAAATGATCCCATTCATTTTCTCAAGTTTATATTTATGGCATCAACCAAGATTATTCAATGATTAACAGCAATTCATGTAAAAGATATAAATCATATACCAAAAGGCAACGAGAATTGATTTCAAGTAATTAATAATCAAAGCATTACAAAAGGTAATGACATCACAACAGAGTAAAGTATTATAAGAGGTTGAGAATAACTGTTAAATTGTAAAGTTAGAATTGTAAAAATAATCATTATTGCAATGAAAAAGGCAGATAATACAGCAACTATCAGGTCTTTATTTGCTTCGTTTTCTCATCATGCTAGATATGAAATTCAAGTTGGAAAACTATAAGACTTTGCAAATTCTTCGAATTTTGCTTGAGTTGAAACTGTATCTACTCATTTGTTTAAATCAGCATCTACACTTATTATTATTTTTCAATCTTCTCTTGCAATGGAAGCAATAGAATTTTTAGTGTTATATTCTACAAAATTTCAAACTTGGTAATTTTTTCATGCAAAGTTGAAAGTTGAATTCATTATGTCTTCAACATTAACCACTTCTCTAAAATTAGATTGTTTTATATATACATCCATGTCAGATCAGTTATCTTCAATTGATCACACATTAACTCAATTCATCATTTCCATTATATAACCATATATAACTGCTGGAGGAATTCAGTAAGTTCACAAAATCTCTTTTTTAAGTGTAAAAACAAATTGTCCTGGAGTATCTTTTGATGATGATTCTACTGATTTTGTTCAAGGAATAAGCTTTAATTTTTTTTCAAATACTTTTGATACATCAATCAATTCAGATAATTGTTCAGATTTTTCAGCGGTTAATTTTAATCAAACAGCTTTTCCTCAAGGAGGTCATCATTTCAAAGCTTCTGTAATAACCTTTAATCATTTTTTCTCATAGATTTCAAGATCTTTTGAAATCAATTTTTCTAAGTCAAAAACATTTCTTTGTCATAAACTTTTTCTATCATTAAATTTTGTTAATTGTATAGTTACATTTACTGAGTTATTTTGAATAGAAATAGTATAATATTTTATTTCTTTGTATTTTGAAAGAATTTCTCCTAATCATAATACTTTTTCATACATTTTTTCAGTTTTTAATCAATTTTCTCATTCAATTGATGCGGTCAAGGAATTTTTATCAGAAGCAGGAAATAAATTGTATCAAACCAAAGGAGCTAAAAATATAAATGACAGAACAAGAAGTAAAACAGGAATTGCTATAAAAAGTCTTCTTATAAATGTATGCATCAAAAAGGCTGATAGTGTTTTTTTATACCATTTTGTAACAGAGTGAATTACTCTTACTCTTAAAGGACTAGATTTTGAAGATATTTCTCTTTTTCATTCTCTTTCAAGATATAATAATTCTTTTTCATCATTACTTGCATATTCTAAAGCTGTATCATCATGAATATAACTTTTTTGTTTTCTTACAAAAAGTAGATATAAAGCACTATTAATAGTCAAAGCTAGAACTAATCAACAAGCCAGAACTCAGAAAATAGTTATAGGTATATAAGCTAAAAATTTTCACATTAACCCTGGTAAAAACATCATAGGAATAAATGCTACAATTGTTGATAAAACTCAAGAAATAATTGGTATTGCATACTCTCTTAAGGCAAGCATAATTGCAGTTTCAGGATCATATCACACTCTCATTTTGGCGGAGGCGGCTTGTACGATAACGATTATCGTATCTACAGCTATTCAAAAAGATAAGATTAAAGAAAAATTTGTTAAGAAATTGAGAGAATATCATCCGTAATATAACAGTATAAATGTAGATAAAAAGGCAAGAGGCAATGTAACAGATGCAAATACAGAATCTTTGAATCATACAAATAAGTACATGGCAACAAATACTAAGGTAAGAGTAGTTAATGCTTCTTTTGCAAGATCTTTATAATCATCCATTATTGTATCAGCAACATCATTTCAATAAACAAAAGAAAAGTTTTTAAAGCTGTCAGTTTTAAATGTATCTTCTATTATTTTTTTAGCATTACTTGATGCTGTAAATATACTTGTTCATTCAATTTTGTTTACAAGAAGTGATATATAAGGAAGTCATTTAATATCATTATTTCAAAGTAAACTCACAGACTTATCTTTATAAACTCTTTCTATAGTCGCAATGTCTCATAGTTTTATATAATTTCAATTACTTAATTGTAAAGGTACATCAAGCATATTTATAGAGTCAGAGTATTTTCATTCTATACGAAAATCGTATTTTTTATCTCAAACTGTAAAATTTCAAATAGGAATATCTTTATTCCATGCTCTTATTGATGATGAAATTGAATCTATTGATAATCAAGAACTCTTTAATTTATCGGGAGTAATAACTATTTCTATATCATATTCGTTTCAGTTAGTAGAAGATGCTCAAAGCATAGATTGTAGATTTCAATTTGCAAATTTTACACTTTCAATTCACTCAGCCTTTTCAATATCATTTTTTAACACATTAGCTTTTTCTATAAGTAAACTTTTTGAAATATCTGGATTTTTTGAATATAAATAAACTCAAAAAGCTTGTTTTGTGTCAGTATCTAGTTCTGTTATTACTGGAGCTTTAGCATCAGTTGGGAGAACAATTCTATTAACATTATTTCTTACCTCATTAACTATATCTTTTGAATTTGCTCAAGTTTTTAGTGTTAAAATAATAGATGAAAATCAAAGTGAAGAGCTTGAAGTTACCGTATCTAGTCATTTTATATCTTTGATTTCTTTATATATTTTATCTGTTATTAAACTATCCATATCGTTTGGATTTGTTCAAGGATATACAGTAGATATAGAAATCATTCAAAATGCAATAGAAGGACTCGATTCCTTTGGTATATTTATAAGAGACATTGTTCATATAACTATTATAACAAAAATAGCTAAATAAGAGATACGATATTGTCTCACCCAAAATCAAAAAAATCATTTTAATGTTCATTCTCTTAGTTCAGTTAGTCTAGACATAAAAAATAGGTAAAGTGGTAAAGATGAAAGTGTAAACTATTTTGTCATTGCGAATGAAATGAAGCAATCCATTCACTATATTGTTTTCTCTTCTTTCTGGATTGCTTCGTTACTCTCGCAATGATAGTATATCTATTGTTCAACTTTTAAATTAAATTTATTTTCATCATAATTTGAAATATCAGTAGTTATAATCATTATTTTATCATCTAGTTTTGTTCAGTCTAAAAAACTTAAAAATTCAATATTGTTTTTATACATTTTTCATAGAAGTACTTCTTTTTGTACAATTTTTCAGTTATCATAGATATTTACAATTCATTTATTTGTTCAAATAAGATTTATATATTCTAAAGGAATTAAAATTGCTTTAGCTTTTATAGGAATAGATACATCTATTACTCAACCAAGATTTTGTATTTTCTCATTGAAAACAGCTAAAACTTTATAATTAAGAGAATCACTTGATATAGAAGAGATTGAGTAAATCATTCAAGTTAGAGTTTTTTCTCAGATTTTTGTAAGTACATTATCTCACACAGCTATTGAAGCAAGTTCAGATTCTTTAAAAGAAAGTTCTACTTGAGAGGCTTTATCTGAAATAATTGATAAAATAGGCATTCAAATAGTTACATCTTGTCATTCATCTACAAGTATATCTCAAACAACTCAATCAATAGAAGCTTTAATATTTAATTTGTTATAATCTTTAATTGCTACTTCTTGTCAAATATAAGCATCTCTCATACTGTTTTCAAGTCATTTTAGAGTTAGATCTCTTGATTCTTTAGATGTTTTAATTGTATCCACAGTTTGTCTTATTTGTAATTCCAAAGATTTTATACTATCTTCAGACCCAGCAACTATTTTATCTAAAGTATTTTCTGATTGAGTTCATCATAAATCATAATTTTTTAAAAATATTTCTTTGTCTTTTTTTAGTAATTCAAGTTGTTTAGCAAGAGAACTTTCATTATTTTTATATGTTTTTAAAAAAGAAGAAGTTCAGTTTTTAAAACCAATAAATCAAGCATTGTTTATTGCAAATTGACTTTGATATGCATTTGTAGTTGTAGAGAATGCATCTATTTGAGATTGATTTAATTGTCATATAGAAATAATAGAATTATTTATAGTAATCTCAAGAGAGTTTAGATATGCTTCGATTAAAGTATAGTTTCATTCAAAAATAGTAATATAATTTAATATATCATCTTCACTTAAGTTATCAAAACTCATATTATTAAGAACAGTATCTCTTTTACTGATTAAATTTAATAATAAATTTTTTGTATTATCTTTTTGACCAGCATCTTTTACTCATAGGTAATTTTTCATTTTTACATAATCATCTTGATACTCGTACAATTTAGTAGCTCCTAAAAGCTTATCTCAAAAGGTAATTATATCATCAAAAAATGTTTTTTGAGTTATATATTCTTTATTTAATGAATTTTTAAAATTAGTTATTGTTTCTTGATTGTTTGAGAGAGTATTATTGTAATCAAGCTCAGCTTTTGAAATAGAGTTATCCATTTTTTGAAGCTCTAAAGATGATTTTGTATCCATTCAAGAATAATTTGTATTTGATAAATTATCTTTTGCTTGAGAAATATCAATAGAAGAAGTCTTTTTCAAAGTATCTAAGCTATTGTTTAATTTTTCTAAAGCAATTTCTAAATCAAATATTTGTTTATCTAGTGAAACTTTTGTTGAATCATAAGTTATTTGCATTTTTTCAATTGAATTTGATGCCTTATCAAGATTTATACCATAATTTGCAATTGTATCAGTTAAAAAAACTAGACTTTGACCAGCTTTTACTTTGTCTCATTCTTTAACTCAAATACTTCAAATTCTTCAAACTGCTTGAGAAGAAAGCTTTATATCATCTTTTCATTGTATTTTACCACTTTTTTGCAAAAAAGAATCACCTCAAAGCGATTTTAATGATTTAATCTGTATAGAAAAATCTTTTTTTCAATCTTGTACAGTAGTATCTGTTTTTGAACAAGAAAAAAGTAAAAGTGTAATTAGAAATAATGAGATTATTTTTTTCATATTTTTAAATATTTTAAAATTAAATTAATTAGACTCCATAGAATTTACATATTCTATAAGCTCTCTTACATCTTGATTTTTAACAAGTCCAACATATTTATCATCTTTTAGAAGTATTGTTATACTATCACCAGGATTAAGATTAAGCTTATCTCTTATCTCTTTTGGTATAACAATCTGTCATTTTGGTCATATATTTGTTGTTCCATAAAGTTTTATATCACATAGTTTTTCTTGCATCTTGTATAAAAAGTTAGAAAAGTAAGAAAAGTTATACTAAAGATAGATATTATAATAAAAATAATTTATTTACAAAAGAGTTAATAAAAAAAGAGTTGACAAAAATATATAATATGGTATTATTGAGATGTATTTAGTAATTAATTATAAAAATATGGGAAATATTCCTGGTGATAAAGTAAAGGAAACTATTACTCCTGAGGCAATTAATCCTATAGTTGGACCTGTAGTTGAAAATGCTCAATGAGAAGTTTCAGAAAAAGCCAATAAATTATTAGAAAAACCACAAATAAGTATAAAAATGCAAAGATATTTAGAAGAGCATAATATTTCAGAACAAAATATACCTAAATGTATTTCATTAATTAAACAAATTGGAGAAATTATTTTTTTAAAAAAACTTGAATCAAAAGGCAAAAAATTAAAAGAAGAAATAGAAGAATTGTTGAAAAATGAAGATGGACTAAGAGATCTTGTTAGTAAAATAATAGATTTTGAAAATACCGAAGAAAAAAAAGGGAATAGTAAACTAGTTTCTACAATTATAGAAATAGGTAAACATGAACTAACTTCAATAATTGTAGAAACATTAGAATATGAAAAAAGACTTGTAGGGCAATATAGAAGAAATAAAGATGAATTATTAGAAAAACTTAAAAAATCAGAAGAAATTAATGTATGATGAAATAAATCTTCAAATAATATTGCATCTTTAACTAAAGAAGAATTAACAGAGATTTTTAGTTTAGCAGAAAATGCTACTTGATTAGATATATCATCATATGATTTAGATTTATTAAACGAAGAGCAACTTACAGCTATTTTTAGTAATTTAAAAAATATAAAAATTGCTGATTTATCGGGTACTAATTTCACTTTATGAAAAGCAAAATTAGAGATTATTTTTAGTAATTTGCAAAATTGTGAGACATTAATTTTTTGAGAAAATAATGTTACAAAAGAATCTCTTGAACTAATGGTTAAATATTTAAAAAATATAAAAAGCATTGATTTTACAATGTGTGAGTTAGAACAAGAACAAAAAGATTTTATAAAAGATAAATTTCCAAATGTGGATATTTGTATTGATGAAGAAGAAGATGTAAATCCTTAATAAAAATAACAATAAAACACTAAACTACTTTCAAACACTGAAAGTAGTTTTTTTTATTTGCCAAAAGCAGTTTTTTTAATAAAATTATCCCGAATTTACATTATTTTACATTTTTTTATGAACATAACAAGTAATGAAATAAGAAAAAAATTTATAGAATTTTTTAAAGAACATGGTCATTCTGTGATTCCTTCTGCTCCTGTTGTTCCTGATAATGATCCAACAGTTTTGTTTACTACAGCAGGGATGCACCCACTTGTGCCATTTTTGCTTTGAGAGAGACATCCTCTGGGGAAGAAACTTGTAAATTATCAAAAATGTGTAAGAACGGGTGATATTGATGATGTATGAGATAATAGTCATCTTACATTTTTTGAAATGCTTTGAAATTGGTCACTTTGAGATTATTTTAAAAAAGAATCTATTAAGTATTCATTTGAGCTTTTAACTTCATCAAAGTATCTAGGAATAGATAAAAATAAATTAGCAGTTACAGTTTTTGCTTGAGACAAAGATGCTCCAATAGATGAAGAATCTGCAATTATTTGGCAAGAAATGTGAATGCCAAAATCTCGTATTTCATATATGTCAAAAAAAGATAATTGGTGGGGGCCAGCAGGTCTTACTGGACCTTGTGGACCTGATACAGAGATATTTTATCGGGTAGGAAAAGATGCTTTACCACCGATGGGAAGTAATGTAGAAACTGATGAAAAAAACTGGATGGAAATCTGGAATAATGTATTTATGGAATACTTAAAAGATGAAAATGGAAAAATAAATCTTGCCTCAATGCAAAATGTAGATACAGGTATGTGACTTGAGAGGATTACAGCAGTATTAAACTGAAAAATCACAGTTTATGATACAGATATATTTTCTGATATAATTGAAGTTATTGCTCAAACTTTGAGTAAGACTTATAATGAGGAAACTAAAAAATCAATGAGAATAATAGCAGATCACACTAGAACTTCTGTTATTATGATTTCAGATTGAATTGTTCCAAGCAATGTAGATCAATGATATATCCTTAGAAGACTACTTAGAAGAGCTATAAGAGAATGAAATAAATTATGAAATAAATGACAATTTTTAACTCCAATAGCAAATAAAATAATCTCAAAATTTGAGGATATATATGAATGAGTAAAGAAAAATAAGCAAAAAATAATAGATGAAATTGAAAGAGAAGAAAAACAGTTTTTAAATACTTTGGAGAATGGATTAAAAGAGTTTGATAAGTTACTTAAATGATTTGAAATAGCTTTTGAGAGAACTTGAAAGAAAATAGATATAATTTCAGGGGAGAAGGCCTTTAAACTTTATGATACTTATTGATTTCCTCTAGAAATGACTTATGAATTAGCTAAAGAATTATGATTAAAAGTAGATGAAGAATGATTTCAAGAAGCATTTAAAAGACATCAAGAATTATCTCGTGTCGGAGCAGAACAAAAATTTAAATGATGACTTGCTGATAATAGTGAACTTACAACAGCTTTGCATAGTGCAACTCATATGATGCTTGCTTGACTTAGAAAATATCTAGGAGCAGATGTTCATCAAAAAGGTTCAAACATAACAGCAGAAAGGCTTAGATTTGATTTCAATTATGGGGAAAGAGTTTCTCCAGAAATATTAAAAAAAGTAGAAGATTTTGTAAATGAGATAATTACAAAAAATTGTGAGATGATTTTAGAAGAGATAAAAAAATCAGATGCAGAACAAGATCCAACAATAGAGTGAAGTTTCTGGGAAAAGTATCCAGAAATAGTAAAAGTTTATACACTAAAAGACTCTGAAGGGAATGTATACACAAGAGAGCTTTGCTGATGACCGCACATAACTACAACAACTGGTATGTGAAAGTTTAGAATAATAAAAGAAGAATCAAGTAGTGCTTGAGTTAGGAGAATTAAAGCAGTTTTAGAAATTTAATATTATATTTATAATGGAGAAAAGAATTTTAATAATAGATGACGATGAGGCTGTTAGAGATACATATAAAGATTATCTTACACATTTTTTAAAAGATAAGATTTCAAAAATAATAACCCCTTGCATAATAGAAAGGCCTTATACAGAAAATTATTTATTAAAAAAAGAATTACTTAGTTATATAAAGGAGCAATTAAAAAAAGGATTAAATTTTATTATTATAGATTGATGATTTATAGATGAATTTATTTCTTTAGTGGAGGATAATAAATTATCTGTACAGGATTTTTTATGAATTAAAACATATCTAAGTTCTTGATATAATACCCCAAGTTTTTATAATAAGGAGATAACGTTTTTAAAATCTATATGATTAGATATTACTTTTTGTGGTAAATTGGATTATATGTGTATTATAAATGATATAATGGCAAAATTATAACATTAATTTAATAAAAATTATGAGATGACCAAATTTTTACTCTGCAGTTTATGTAATAATTAAAAATGAAAAATGAGAAATACTTTTTTGAAGAAGAAAAAGTGATTTTAAAGATGGGTATTTTCAGATTATTCCAGCTGGACACTTAGAATGAGAAGAAACAATAACAGATTGTGCAATTAGAGAGGCAAAGGAAGAGGTGTGAATAGATATACAAGAAAATGATTTAAAAGTAATTCACATTTCTCATAGGATTTCGATGGGAGAAAGAGTTTATTTTGATATATATGTTGAAGCAATAAAATATACTTGAGAAATAAAAAGGTGCGAGGGAGAAAAATGTAGTGAAATAAAATTTATAGATATAGATAATTTAAGAGATGATAAGTTTGTAATGTATGATATAGAAGCCTTAAGAAAAGCAAAATCGTGAGAATATTTTTCTGAAGTAAATCTGTAATTATTAAATAAATAAAATGAAAAAAACAAATATAACTGTAATAGGTGGCTGAGCTTGAAGCTTCAATGTGCTTTATGGATTAAAAAAAGTTTTTAGTAGAGAAGAAAGAGATTTGAGAGCTATAATTGCTATGACAGACTCTGGTGGAACTACATGAGAAATCAGAGATAAATACTGAGTATTACCACCAGGTGATATAAGAAGAGCTGTTGCAGCTCTGGCTCGTGATACGGGATTTGTAAGAAAACTATTTGAATATAGATTTTCTCAAGAATATGGAGTTATTGGTTGAAATAAAATAGGAAATATACTTCTTACAGCTCTTGCAGATATAAAATGAAGCTTTGAAAGTGGATTAGATGAAGCTTGCAAGATGTTTGATACTGAATGACAAGTAATTCCTGTAACTTTAGAAGATGTGCATTTATGAGTTAAATTTGAAGACTGAACTGAGATAATTTGAGAAAAAAATATAGACGTAAGTGATAAAAATGATTTTGAAAGAACTCATAATACAAACCAAAATATAATAGATGCTTTTTTAGTTTGATGAATTTGAAATTTAAATCCAAGGGCTAGAGAATCTATTTTAACTTCAGACATAATTATAATTTGACCTGGAGATTTTTATACTAGCATAATTCCAAATTTGCTTTCTCCTGGTATGAAAGAAGCATTAAAAGAAACAAAAGCAAAGATAATTTATGTATGTAATATAATGACAAAAAAAGGAGAAACCACAACTTATGAATTACCAGATTTTATAGATAATATAGAAAAATATGCAGGAGAGGTAATTGATTATGTAATCGTAAATAATTGAAATATAAGTGATGAATTAGTTGAAAAATACAAAAAAGAGGAATGAAAAAAACCAGTAAAAATGAAAGAAACTCATAATTTTTTAAATAAAAAATATAAAATTATAAATGAGGATATGATAGATGAAAGTGATGTAGTTAGACATGATCCTGAAAAATTAGCGAGAGTTATAAGAGAAATAGCTTTAAGTTAAAAAGATGTTTTAAAACATCTTTTTTGTTTGTAAAAAACTAGCAATTTACATAAACTTGATTACAATAATAATTAACAAAAAAAGTTAGTTATTAATTATTTTCCATGTTCACTCACCTACATAACCATACACATTATTCTATCCTTGAGTGATTACCAAAACCGATAGATTACATAAAAAAAGCGGTAGCTTTATGAATGACAAGTGTAGCCATTACTGACACTATGAATGTTTATGGATGTCATGAATTCTATAAAAAAGCAAAAGACAATGGGATAAATCCTATTTTATGATCAGAAATATTTATAGAATGAGTCTTAGATAAAAATATTAATCATAAATTAGTGCTACTTGCTAAATCAAAAAACTGATATAATAATCTAATTGAGATAATCACAAAAACAAATCTGGATTGAGGTGGTAGAATTTCCTTAGAAGATATCAAACCATTTACAAATGATTTAATTGCTCTTAGTTGACCTATTTCAGGAGAAATACCATTTTACATACTTTCAGGGAAAAAAGATGAGGAGATAATAGAAAGAATAAAAGCTTATCAAAATGTATTTTGAAAGGACAATTTTTATTTAGAGCTTTTAGATCACAAAGATATTCCAAAACAAGATTTAGTTACAGGTAGATTAATAGAATTATATAATAAATATAATTTATGAGTAGTTGCTACAAATAATTGTTATTACATAGAAAAACAAGATAAACAAACTCAAGATGTAATTCAAGCTCTTTGAACAGGTCATACTATAGATAATCATGATAGACCTAGTTTACAAAACTGAGATTATTCATTTTTATCAGAACAAGAGATGAATTCTATATTTTGATATATTCCAGTAGCACTTGAAAATACAGAAAAAATAGCATCACAAATCAATATAAAAATAGAAATGTGAAAAATACTTATTCCAGTTTTTAAGTTGCCGGAGGAGATTGAGGAGCTTTATTTAACTAACTCATCTTCTGTCATCCTCGGGCTAGACCCGGGGATCTCTAGCAAGGTAGAAATTTTAAAAAGCACTAATGACTCAAATATTTTAAAAAGTAATGTTTCAAAAGATGCTTCTAAAAGTAATGGTGAGTCCATAGATTCCGTGTCAAGCACGGAATGACAATACAGTAACCAAAATCTCAAACCCCTCAACTCGGATGAATGGTATCTAAGATATCTTTGTTTTAATTGAATGAACGAGAGATTTAAAACTGATTTTACAATTGAACAAATCAATGAATTTATAAAAAAAATAGATGTTGATCCTCTTGTAAAATCACTTCAGGATTCAACGGTAGAAGAATTAAGAGCAGCTTCAAAAGATTTTTTTACTGAAAAAAAGAAAAAAATAATTGAAAAACTAGATGAAAAAACAAAAGAAAGAATTGATAGATTGGAATACGAACTTTTTGTTGTTCATAAGATGTGATTTGATACATATTTCTTGATAGTTTCAGATTATATAATGCGGTCAAAAAATAATAGCATACCCGTAGGACCAGGTAGATGATCAGCCGCTGGTGCACTACTTGCATACTTAACTTGAATTACAGATATAGAACCAATGCAATTTGATTTACTTTTTGAGAGGTTTTTAAATCCAGCAAGAGTTTCAATGCCGGATATAGATACGGATTTTGCTGATAATTGAAGAGATAAAGTTATTGATTATTGTAGAAATAAATATGGAGAAGATCATGTTGCTCAAATCTGTACATTTGGTACTTTTGCTGCTCGTGCAGCAGTAAAAGATGTATGAAGAGTTATGTGAATTCCATTTGCTGAGATGAATGAACTAGCTAAACTAATTCCTGAAAAACCGGGTACAAAACTAACCAAAGCTTTGGAAGAATGAATAGAATTTAAAAAAGCTTATGAGGATAATCCTATTTACAAAGAGATAATAGACAATGCTTTAAAAATAGAATGAAATGTAAGACAGATATGAGTGCATGCTTGTGCCGTTATTATAGCCCCAGAAAAGATGACAAGTTATACAGCACTTCAACATCCACCAAAAGATAGTAGAACTATAATTACACAGTATTCAGCTTATCCACTAGAAGATTTATGACTTCTAAAAATGGATTTCTTAGGGCTTAGAAACTTGAGTATTATCAAAAGAACAGGAAAAATATTGAAAAAAAATAAAAATATAGATTTAGATATACTTTGAATAGATTTAGCGGATAAAAAAGTACTTGATATATTTGCTGCTGGTGACACAACGGGAGTATTTCAATTTGAGTCTGATGGTATGAGAATGTGGCTTAGAAACTTAAAACCTACAAGTTTTAATGATATAATTGCGATGGTTGCACTTTATCGTCCAGGACCAATGCAATTTATTGAAACTTATATAAATAGAAAATATAAAAAAGAAGAGATTG
Organism: Candidatus Altimarinota bacterium; assembly: GCA_041659565.1. Classification (GTDB taxonomy): domain Bacteria; phylum Patescibacteriota; class Gracilibacteria; order BD1-5; family UBA6164; genus Altimarinus. The sequence continues at coordinate 216,625 of JBAZXZ010000003.1, forward strand.
ATTATATGTACATAGATCTAGCAAAAGAACTAGAAAAAAAATATTGAAAAAAAATGATAGAAGAAGAAAGAACTAAGCTTTTTGAGGATTTAAGCTCTTTTATGGATATAACCTACTGAATTGCAGTTTATCAAGAACAACTTATGAGAATAGTTCAGGCAATGGCTTGATTTTCTCTTGCTGAAGCCGATATGCTGAGAAGATGAGTTTGAAAAAAGAAAAAAGATGTAGTAGAAAAACTAAAAATAGAATTTATAAGTAAAGCAGCAACTTTCAGATGATACAAGCCAGAAACTGCAAGAACTATCTATGAAAAGATGATAATGCCAGCTGCAGATTATAGTTTCAATAAATCTCATGCAGCCTGTTATGCTCTAATAGCTTATCAGACGGCTTATCTAAAGGCTTATCATAGAACTGAATTTATAACAGCTATGATGGTTTCAGATGAAGAAGATTTAGATAGGATTTCTTTGGCAGTTTCAGAGGCATTGAGTAATTCTATAAATATATTACCACCTTCAGTAAATGAGTCATTAAAACATTTTACTTATATAGATGATAGTAATATAAGGTTTTGATTAAAAGCTATAAAATGACTTTGAGATTGACCTATAAATAAGATTATTGAAACTAGAGAGACTCTAGAATGATGAAGATTTAATTCCCTACAAGAGTTTGTTAAGCTTGTTTGAAAGGAAGTAATAAATAAAAAGTCTCTTGAAGCACTAGTAAAATCAGGAAGTTTAGATGATTTATGAGAGAGATCAGAGGTTTATTATAATATGGATGATATTTTGAGATTTGCAAAATGAAATGAAAGCAAAAAAGATACTATGCAAATAGGATTGTTTGATATGAATAATTCTTGATATGAAGAGAATTTAGTTTTGAAAAACAAAGAACAGATAAGATATGAAGAAAAGCTTTTTTTCGAAAAGGAAGTATTATGATTTATGGTTTCTGGTCATCCTCTTGATGGTCTAAAAAGGTATTGTGAAAAAAGATCAAGTAATACAAAATACCTAAAAATGTCACTTGATGAGATAAAACAACTATATGAAAACGAAAAAACAGAAGAAAATAAAAAGAAGTTTTTGAGTGATATAAGAGAAAAAATGGTGAAAACTATAGGAGTAATTACAGATGTAAGAAAGATAATAACAAAAACAGGTAAAAATATGATGTTTTTAACTTGTGAATGATTTGATTTTGACTTTGAAGTTACTATTTTTGATAGAGAATTTTCTGATGTAAAAGATAGTGTAGCTATATCTAATATTGTAATAGTAGAGTGAAATTTAAATATAGATTTAGATTATGGTAGAAGAGCAATAGGATCAAGAAAATCTATGATGATTACATTATCAAAAGTAAGAGATCAAGCCCGTGATTTATGATTATTTGATGAGGTAAAAAGAGGGATGAGAATAATTAATAAAAATGATGTTATTCTCGGGCTAGACCCGGTAACCTCTAGTAAGGAAGAAAATTTAGATGAAACTAATAAATTAGAAAATATTAAATGACAATCAGATTATATAATTAAAATACCAATACAAGCAAAAAAAACTGATTTATTAGACTTAAAATTATTTTTACAATCTTTAGAAAAGTGAGATACACAAGTTTTTATTGATTTAAAATGACAAAAAATAGATACAAAGATTTATATAAAAAATATTGAAATAGAAAAAATAATTCTATGGGAAGAAAAAATATGGTAAGTAAAAAATATGTAAACCGCCTTTTTTGTTTATGCAATCAAGTAAATTATTGTACACATAATTTATATATTTTCTTTTGATTTAAAACAGTTTTTAACTAAAATGTTAAAAACTGTTTTTTTATACTTTTGTAATCAAGTAATTATAAATGAAGAAATTACATGATTTTATATTTCTAAAGAATCTTTTTAAGTATTCAAAATTAAAAGATTTTTTTAAGAGTTTAAAATTTTGAAATATAAAAAAATGAGATTATTCATATTACCAAAAAATTATATCATGAGCATTGATTTTTTTTATATTATTTAATTTAGGCTTAAGAGTACCTTTTTCGCAATTTTTTGCTCCAAAAACAAATGCTGAAAATAAAGACTTCTATAATCTTGTTTCCGTAATAGTAAATGAAGATATATATAGTGGTGTTGAATCTAAATTAAAAAGATATGCTAAAGATATAGAATCAGTATTAGACAATACAAAAGTTGTACTTATTCCTACACCACAAGATGCTTCAGCCTTTCAAATAGCATCACTTATTGAATCATTGTATTATGAATGATATAAATCTGTAAAACCTGATATTGATTTTGAATCTAAATTAGTTTGAACTGTACTTGTTTGAGATATTCCATTACCTGTTGTTAAAAATTGAGATAATTTTTCAAAAACTATATTACCATATACTGATTTTGATAATAAAACTTATGTTTATGACAATAAAGATAAAATTTATAAAAAATCAGAAAATCTAAATGAAAAAATTGAGCCAGAAATTTGGCATTGAGTTATTTCGCCAAATTCAACTGATTATATATCTATTGAAGATCAATTTGCATCTACATCAAAAAAAGAATATGATATAAAAGTAATAAAAGATTATTTTGATAAAAATCATGATTTTTATACCTGAAAATGATTATTTGGTAAAAAAGAATCATTTTTATGATTAAAAACTGATGAGGAAAGTGCTAAATGATTGATAAATTGAAATCCAGAAGAAGAGCCACTTGATTCATATGTACCATATATTTTTTACTTTGATCAATTTAGAGAAATTGAAGCTATAAATGATATTAACTATAATTGATATAAAGCAAAACAAGAAAACAAAGAAGATTTAGTATATAATAGGTTTTCAAAAAAATTAGCACAAGATGTAAAAGATAAGGTTTTATGAAAGGAAGAAGAAGAATTAACTGCAAACATAAATGATGTTTTTTCTTGAACAAAACTTCCTAATTGAGATGTCATATGAGTAAAAAAAGCAGATGATCCAGAACCATGAGAACAAGCTAATGGTAATAGATATCATTTTAAATTTTCACACCCTGGTTCTTATTATTGAAAAAATATAACTGTTTATTATGATTGTAATGAACATGAATTTCAAGTAGTTAATTGATCAGAAAGAGTAGATAAGGCTGATTGAAGATTGTGGAAACCAGTAGCTGATGTTTGAGGAAATCTTGTAATTTTATGACCAGCTGATGTTGAATTAGAAACTGCTACTGTAAGGCGGGATTGATGAGAAGAAACAATTACTTTTACGGATACAAAATCATGATTATCAGATTATCAATCAAATGATGCTATTAAAAAATCTCCAGATATATTATCAAGATATCCAACTACAGAAACTTTAAAAAGTTTTGTAGAGATATTTAATTTTAGTGCCCTGTGAGAATTAAGAAAAAATATATACAATGCTTGAAGATATTCTGAACCTAAAGACACAGTAAATGCTCACTTTATACCACTTCTGATTTCGGTTTTGGACTTGATTTCAGAACAGGTTATAAAAAATGCAAATGATAAAATAGAAGATAAGATTGATTCTGTTGTCAAGGATGGTGGGTCAAGTAAGATTATTATGTTTGAAAGATATACTACATGATATCCTTCATGATGATCAAGTAATAATCAAGGTACATCATATAAAGGAAGTAATGAAAAAATATACCCATTATTAAAACCTATTCCTTTTTTATCAAGTATATATGCAAATTCAGGTTTATCAGTAAGTTATTTTAATTGAGCACCAGAACCATCTCTTTTATTTAATCAGGGATTAACTAGTAAAGGTTGAACTAGTATAAATGTTGGAATTGCCCCTTGATGAGAAAAAAAGAAAATAGAACGGTTAGCAGGTAGAGAATGGCAATTAATTAGAGGAATAGCTTATTTTGCTTCTGACTGGTCTGTATATCCTTGAGATAATGTACCATGACGGAATTATTTAACTTGTTGAGATGGTAAAACTTATGCTTTACCAAAAGCATGAACAACTTTATATTATACAATAGTATGAGAAGAAGCAGGAAATTTATGAGAGTCTACAAATGAAGCAGCTTTTAGATTTACACAAGATGTGAATGTATCATGTTGAGATAAATGAGAATGAACATCATCATCTGATCCTGATGAAATTACTTATACCCCTGTATCATCTTGTTGATATGATTGTGTTAGATATGAAAACTTTTTTTATTGAACTAGAGCTGCTGATATAAATAGTGCACAATTTTGTAGTATATATAGATGATCATCTAAATGAACATGAGATAATAAATGAACTTTAGTTGAAGCAAATAGATGATACAATATAAATACACTTAAACCAGATTATGATAAAATATGAGAAGCATGTTGAGAAAAATGTGGAGAAGATACGGTATGTTCAACTATGTGACTTTGGTGATGAAATAGTCCTGTAAATATGGATGAAAATCTAAAATCTAGTACAGAAACAGGAGCTTCAGTATATTTATGGAAAAAAGACCCTTTAGCTAAAAATAATAATTTATATAGATTAAAAGAACATGATATAAAAGCATCAGTTACTCCTCTATTTGATATTGTATGATCAATTAAGACATCAGAGACTTGTTGAGCTTGAGGTGATGTTAGGCTTGTTTATCGTTTTAGTAAAAGATGAGATAAATATTGTTGATGAGAGTGAAAAATGTGTACTGTATCTATTAATTGTTGAGGAGAAACTGTAGATACAAAAACATTTAAAAATCCAGGAGCTCCTCCTGGTAATGGACCATCTAATCCTGGTTCTCCATATCGTTATCCTACTGATTATGCTGCTAGTAAGAAATTTTTATGGAAATCAGCAGCAGATAATGCTCCACATAATCTATCTATATTGATAGCTGGTGATTATTCAGATACTTGTGAGGTTTGTGTTGATTGAGAGTGTCATGATACTGCAGGTCGTATGGATTGAGAAGATAGTTTTGTATTTTCTCCACTAGATTGTTACGATTGAGTATGAATAATGACCGAAAATACAGAAAAAGAATATAATATATCTGAAGGGGTATGATGTGGTGTAAATGTATTAGCTGCTTGAACAGTAGATTATAATGATATTTTTGATCTTTTGAAAAGTTTAGAAGAAAAGTATCCTACTACATGATCTGAATCTACTACATCTGAATCTACTACATCTGGATCAACAGAATGTCCTTATTCTAGAGTTTTTATTGATTGAAATTTAGTTGCTTCTTATTGAGCTAATTGAAATAATACTGCTCAAGTATGAGGTGCTGCTGCGGGAGGTTCATCTACACCAGCTCAAGCAAATTGAGATAGAACTCATTTTAGGTTTTCTAAGTCTTGAGCGGATTATTGAACAAATATACAGGTTTCTTTTAATGATCCACAGTATGATTTTGTTGTGGAAGATTGATCTAAAAGAAAGGAATTTTCAGATTGAAGATTGTGGAAACCGGAAAGTGATAATGATGGGAAATTGGTAGTTTTATGACCATTTCATAAAGTATTGACTTCTTGTAAAGTGTGAGAAGAAACTGTAGGTTCAGCTACTTGAAGTGAAGAGTGATGATGTATATATGAATATAAGACACTTCCTTCATACATAAAACATGATTCTCCTAGTTCAACAACTTTATCTAAACAAACAAACTGAATTGTTACTGATGCTGTACCTATAGACAAAGATAGATACACTGATTTTATATGAAGAAATTTATCATATAAAAAAATAAATTATTATCCATATTTATTTAGATTTAAACCAGAAACAGGTAAAGAAAATAATATAGAAAATGTATCAACTGGTTTAAAAGATCTTTTAAATAAATCATCAGAGGATATAAATAATGTAATAGTGAAAAATAATTGAATGCCAAAAAAGTTTGTGGATCGGGCAGAAACATTAACTCCAGAATTATATGATCTTTTCAAAGAAATTTATACTACTTATATGATATCATGAACTCCAAAGGAAACAGATTTATATAAAGACCTAGTAGATCTAAAATTAAGTACTGGTAGTATTGAGTGAGGTCAAAAAGATATTAGTTATCTTAATACTTTAGAATTTGCTTTATACTGGAAAAATATAAATAATATATCAGAAAAATATGCATTTGTTTTAGATAATTATTTATCAGATCAATTAACTAATACAAAAAGGTATTGATTACCAAAAAACAAAAAAATGTATGAATTATCATATATGTGAGCTCCTTGAGATGCTACAAGTATGTATGTAAAAAGGGATCCAGAATGAAAAACAACATGAAGTCCTTATACAGAAGAGGAATCAGAAAATGCTTCTTTAGATAATATGTTGTCATGAATTAATTTATGAAGTAGTTACGATGATGCTGGTAATAGTAATGATACTGGTGAGTTTGAATGTGGACCTCCTGAGTGAGTACCTATATGGGAATGGATTCCAGCAATAATATGTTGGCTTTGAACTGTATTACCTCCTACTATCAAAATATGACAGACAGAATGTTCTACTAATTCTATATTTTCAACGGAAGAAACAGTATTATGATCAAGTACTTGAGGTTCAACAACTTGATCTTGATGAAGCTCTAGTAATTGATGGCTTGATTTAAATAGTGATGAAATAAAAGCATGTAATTGAGATTTTGATAAAAATTGAATAAATGATTGTATAGAACAATCTTTAGCAAGTGGCTCTCTTGATTTATTAACAGATTCAACAAAATATGCATATAATAGTAATTGAATTATAAATATAGCTCTGAAAGATAAAAACTGAGATATATTACTTTCAGATAATTCAACAACTGTTAATGTAGAATTATCTGAATTAGATTTACTTAATTCAGACTGAAGTAAAACAAATATTTTTACTTCTTGAGTATGAACTGATGAAGAAGTAGAAAAGAAAAGAAAAAATGCTGATAAATATATTAATTTCAATGATTCTTATATAAAAATCTCAAAATGAGAGGGACAATATGCTTTTTCTGCTAAAAATAAAGATGTAGATGCTTACATAAAAGCTTTTATAGAATTAAAAGATTATAAAAATACAAAAAAAGTTTATTTAGAAAAAATTATAAAGGTTGAAATAAGATGAAATAATTTTGTAGCAACAAATTATAAAATAGATAGAGAAGATGATTCTAGTATAAATATAACATCTTGAGTAGATACTGTTTTGGCATCAGATGAGACTAATATATATTTATCAGATGGAAAAAATACAAATATAGAAGATATAAAAGAAAAAATAGATTCATCATCAAAATCTAAAGAAAAATTAATTTTTTCTTTAGAAAATTATACTGAATCTTGATCAAAAATAGATTTAAAATATCCATTAGCAGTAAATTTATACAAAAAAAATGAAAAGATATTTACAACAAAATATTTTAATTTAAGTAATATTAAAGAGTTTGCTGATTTAGCTATATTACAAAAAGCTTGAGAATATACTTTAGAAGTAGAAGATAATGAATGATTTAAATTTCGTAAAATTTTTCAAGTAATAGCTGATAAGGCATATAGTGGTGAAATTACTTTATGATCAAGTATATTGGAAGTTTGATGAGTTATTTCTACAAATTTTTTAATTGTTTATGATAAGTATTGAAATCCAGTAAATTCTGATTTATATAAGGTTGAATGAGAAATAAACTGAGGATGAGTTAAATTTTTAAATAATAATGAAAGTAGTGATAAAATAGATTTTCAAATGTTGGAATGATTTAAAGTTTTTAGAATTAGAACAACAGATAATACAGATGACAATACTTTAATTTTTAAAGTAAGTGATAGTTCTTGAAAAGAAGTTTTAAAAGTAGAAAATAATATTGAAACAGTTAAGGGGATTCATTTATTTTTACAACCTCTTCAAACAGAAATAAAAATATCATCTGGAACATCAACATGAAATACTTTAGGAACTTGAAGTACAACTTGAACTTGATCTGAAATATATGGGTATAAGTTTTCAGTTAGAAATGAAGATGGAGAGATTATGACAGATTTTAACTCAAGATTATATCTTTCATTAAGTTCAATATATTGAAAATCAAAAGAATCATTTGTGCCTGTTAAAAATTGAATTTGAGAAGTGTATTTTACAACTAAAACTGTAGCAGATCCAAATGTAAAATTATCTTTTCAAATAGAGTGATTAAAAAATATATATACAAAATATGTTAATATATTACCAGAAAAGCCTATAAAAATGGATTTGATTTTAAACAGAAATAAAATAGAGGCAAAAGAATCAGATTATTCAATTTTAAAAGTAGAATTAAAAGATAGATATTGAAATTTAGTATTTAATGATAACTCTACTAAATTATCACTAGAAATAAGACAAGAATATAAAGATATTGTAAGTGTAAGTGCTTCAACTTCCACTTGAATCACATTTAGATCTTCTTGATCTACATATACTTGATTACCATTTATATTTTCTTGAACTACATTTGTGTCCTCTTGAGTTACAGATTCATGAGCAATACTTTTATCTTCTTGATCAAAATTTATTTCTTCTTGATCAACATTTGTTTCTTCTTGATCTATATTTTTTAAAATAAATGCTACAAAGATACCATGAGAGGCTTATATCAAGGTTAAAGCAATTCCATGATTTGAAACATCTTTTACAATTCTATGACAAACTCCGGTTGAGAAGACTACTATAGAAACTATGACTTGATTCACAGATAAAGGTGAATTAACATCAACTTGAAAAATATTTTTTACAGAATATGACAGATACAATTATGTTTCTAAATTTTATAAATTAGAAGATTTGGAAAAATCTAAAGATTTTCTGAATTTATCTATTGATACTCAAGAAGTATTAAAATCTTTTTGGAGTAAAAATAATGAGATAAAGGTTAATGCTCAAGATGAAAGTATAGCAAAAATAGAAACTTTTTATTTTTGGAATAAAGATAAAATTGATTGAAATTATTATAATTCTTTGTATACAGTGTTACTTTGAGCAGAGTATTGAGATATAACTCAAAATAATTATTTAGCTTGATCAATTTTATTTGATAAAAATAATAGATGATTAACTGTAACTAGTTTATTAAATAATCCATATAATTATAATGATATAGTTTGGATAAATTCAAACTGAAAAATCAAAACTGTAGAGGATAGTCAAAATTTAACCCAAGATATATGATATATAGCTAATTTAGATAGTAAAAAGAAACTTTATTTTGATATATATAATTATGCCTTATCAGAACATTTAGGAAAGATTTATTATAATTTAGATAATGGAAATGATTTAAAAGTTTGTGAGTGAACTGGTATAACATTTACTGACTGTACAAATGAGTTGGATAAAACTACTATATTATTAAAATGAATAAAAGAAGGTTATAGTTGATCTATTGATGGAAGTGAATTGCAGTTGAAAAATAATTTTTGAGAAATAATTTTTAAAGTAAACAAAGATTGAGAAATAGCATATAATCCTAATATATCTATAGAAAACTATGTTTCTGAGGATGACTTAGATGATTCTACTGAATCAATTTTTTCTATAAAAGAAGGAGGTGATATAATAGGAATTTTTTCTTATAATTTTATTAATTGAAAATTAAATACAACAAAGGACGAAAGCCTACTTGAACAAAAAATGAATTCATTAAAAAATTCAATAATAGTATATCTTAACTCAAATAAATATTGAAGTAGATATTTTGAATCAAAAGACAATAGTTCTTTAGCCATTTATTATAACGACCCATTTGCTGATGAAAATGATTTAAATACATTTTCAGAAAGCCCAGGGTTTACTTATGAGTCATTTAAAGAAAATTATAAAGCTGGATGGAGTGAATCAAATAAAGCATTACTTTTATATGCAGCTTGAGAATCAGTATGAGAATCAACAAAAAAATATGCTTCTTTTTCTCTTATAAATCTCTGAGATCCAGTAGTAAAATTGAAAAATGTAAAAGAGAAATTTCCATCGGATATGAAAGATGATAAACCTAAGTGTAGTGAAATAGAGTGGGTAGATAAAGATATATGTAACCGGAAAGTTGAATCTGATCTTAAAGTAAGTGTAGGCTGAGTTTCAATAAATTTAGATCAAAAGATTACGGATATATTAGAAAATGATACATTTACTGAGAATAGTTGAGTTCCTGTAGTTGGTAACCCTTGGGTGATATATAAAAAATGAGGTAAGTGGACAGCAGCAACTTGGGAACGGATGGCGCCAAACCAAAAAAGTAAATTTTTAAATGCTTTAGAAATAGATGATTGGAAACCAAAAGATGGTGAAACATATTGATTTATAGTAAGTGGTCTTGTTAGAATGGGGGCACATAATAAAGAGATTAGGTCTTCTATTGCTTGGATGAAATGGTGAGCATGAGAGGATTCTGAATCAGAAAAAGAAACATGATCTGGAACAATATATAGAAGTTTTGATAGTACTATTTGAAAACAAATATCAAAAGATGAGAAAAATATATGATATAAGACTTTTGATTATAATAATGATAAACTTAAGGATATTTTGCTACTTAAAAATGACTCATATGTAGAAATTATAGAAAATAAGTGAAAATTTGATTTTTCTACAAAATGAAATCTTGTTTATTTGCCTGAAATGTGAGCATGATGAACTATTGAAGCTTGAGATTTTACTTGAGATTGATATGATGATATATTTTATGTTTCAAAATGAAAACCATATCTATTAAATAATGCTGAGAAAAATTTTTATAAAATACCATTAGAAGAACAATTTAATTTGTCTTGAAGTATAATAAAAACTTCAGCATTTGATATGGATAATGATAAAATAAAAGATATTGTAACTCTAGATAGTGCATGAAAAATAACTATATTTTATTGATGAGCAGGAACTCCAAAAAACCCAGAATTTACAAAACTTGAAGTTTGAGATTGATATGCATTATATTTAAATGAAAAAAAAGATGATTGAGATTGAGCGATTTATTATAACTGATTAGATGATAAAACTACAGACTCAATGTTAGATAATATCAAAAAAGAAAATGAGTCTTTAGTGAAAGATTATGAATTAGATACTACTAAAAAATCAGTTAATTTTCAATTTATAGATAATACTATTTATGACAAAATTTCATATAATCTAAATGATGAATCTTCTACAGGCATTTTGGATGATTCTAAATTACAAGATAAGAATTTTTGAGATTCATATAATGCCGTATCAAATTGAATTAATGATATGGAGGAATATTCTAATAGTAATGTAGATGGTGGTGGTAATAATGTGCAGAGTAAATCTTTTGTAAGAAATAAATATGCATCTAATTTTGGATTTGATATAAAAAAAGAATATAAAGATTTAGATGGGTGAAAACTAAACCCTTTAGATAAAGTAAAAGTCATTGTAAAGATAAAAAATACTTCATGACAATTTAAAAGAAAAGTTGCTTATGCTGAAAAAATCCCATCAATGTTTAATTTTTCTGAAGAAGAATGAAATATAAAAATAGGTAAATGAACTAGTATAAGAACAAGTACAGGAGCAACTGTAAAATATAATGTTTGAGATTATAATTTTTTAATTGATTGATTTTCACTTGCAGCAGGAGAAGAAATAAGTTTGGAGTATGAAGTTAAGTTGATACCTTTAAGTTATTGAGATATAAAAACAGGTTATTTTGAAACATGAGAAGCTTGAGATGATGAATATGGGGATATAATTATAAAAACTGATAAAAAATCTTGTAATGCAAATCCTGATATATTTAGGTCTCTTTCAACATGACTTACAACAACTTGATCATTGGTGCATACTTGAGTACTAAGTGATATAACAAATTATAGTTGAGCTTATGATGTGGTTGCTGATTGAGATTTTGCTTATATGACAAGTTTCTTATCAGATAGAGTAAATGTATTTGATGTATCTGATCCTACAAATCCTGTACAAACTTGAAGTATAATAGATAATTGATGAACTATAAAATTAAATTGAGCAACGGGAATTATAAAAAAAGGTAATTACTTATATGTAGCTTCAAATAAGGCAGATACTCTTCAAGTAATAGATGTATCAGATCCTACAAATCCAAAAGCTAAGTGACAATTAGTAGATACTACTGCTTTAGATTGAATAAGAGGACTAGCCATATCAGGTAATTATATTTATGCTACTGTAGGTAATTATGATGCATTACAAGTAATTGATATAAGTGATCCAACAACTCCAAAAATAGTTTGAACATTGAGAGATACTACTACTTTAAATTGAGCAAGAGATATAAAAATAGTTTGAAATTATGCTTATGTATCAAGTTATGAATGAAATTGATTATCAATTATCAATATAACAAATCCAGAAAATCCAGTATTAGAATGAAATATAACAGACTCAATAACTTTAGAATGAGCTTGGTGAGTTGAAGTATCTTGAAATTATGCATATGTATCTGCTTATTTAAATAATTCTGTAAAAGTAATTGATATAAGAGATCCAGAGAATCCAAAATCAGTTATTGATATATCAGGATGAAATTACTTCATTAATAATCCTATTGATTTACTTGTTGATTGAAATAGACTTTATGTTACTTCTTTTGAACAAGATGCTATAAATATAATTGATATATCAAATCCTGAGGCTCCAAAGTATATAAAAAAAGTTGTTAATAATGATGTTAATCCATTATTAGATTGACCAGTGAATATTTTTAAAGTTTGAAATCTTATTTATACTGCAGTATACAATAGTAGTGCATTAGAAATTCTTTACATACTTCCAAAAGCATTATTTCCTTGAAGATCTTATGAAAAATGAACAGCTAGTTCATCTTGTAATACAGATACATTAGAACTACCTTCAGAATTTCAAAAAAATTGATTAGATGAAAATAAAAATGGGGTTCCAGATTATATAGATGATTTGGTAGAGAGTGCTTGATCAGAAGATAAAACAAAAGCCATAACATATGCTACTTGAGCCTTAGATAAGGTTAATGAAGATAAGGATTCTGATTGAATGCCTGATACAGAAGATGCTACACCATCTTATGATACTGAAAATGATAAAGATGATAAGGATTTTCTTACTTCTATAAATGAATGAGTTGATGATGTAAGTGAATGAATTGATAAAGTAGCAAATGGTCTTTGTAATTGATTTTGATGATGATGATGTATTAGTTCTCCAGTAAATCGGGCACCTTTAGCCCCTTGAAATGATCCTTCTGTAATGGGATATCCTGTATGAGATGGACAAAAAACTTGAGAATGATTACCTATTTTTTCAGCTGTATTACAAAATGGGTGTGGTTATGTAAAAGTTTGGCCACCTTGTCCAAATTGAGCATGATGACGGCTTGATTGACAAGATAAATGAAAATGAGAAAATAACTTTAGACTTTTTGTTACTCCTACTATTACTTGAGCAATCTGACTTGCTATATGTTTTGGACAAAATAATCAATCAGAAAATGAGTCTCCACCTTCATTATTTCCTATTATCTGAACACAATGAAAATGTATAATAGTAGCATTTCCTTTTGCTTGATGTAGTTGAAATTGATCAGATTGAGATGTACAACAAAAAAATTATGCTGAAAGTTTTGCTAGTTCTTGATGATGAGCTTGAAAAGAAGAAGCAAGATGAAATTTTTGAGTTGCAAATTGAAGTTGTGTAGATCAAAAAGAACAATCTAAAAGTAAAGATTTTTCTTTTGATGAGAATTTTATGTCAAATTATATGAGTTATAAACAAACTTGATCAGAAAAAGCAATGTCATGATTAGTTGATACTTTTGCTGATATAGGTAGGTGAACAAATAACATACTAGAAACACAACCATTAGTAGAATTATGAGATTGAACTGAACATGGTGATAAAGTTGATGTATCATTTATTGCTGAAATAAATGTAAGTGCTTTAGCTAATTGAGAATTTAAAGATGTTATAAAATTAAAAAATACTTTAATAAGTTGATTTCCACAGTTCTTAATGGAATGGGTTAATAGACAAATAGAAGAAATTGTTACAAAATTGACAAGTTTCCCATCTCTGATTGTCATATTACCAGATTTTTCATGAATAGCGGATTATAAATGGGGAAATTTCTTTGATTGAATAAAAAGTGCTTTTAAAGAATGAAAAACTGAATGGGCTGATACAGAACAAGGTTTATCACAAGGTTTAGAACAGACACAAAAAACTATATCAGATATGAAATGTAGTGAAAAAACTGCATCTGATGATTGATATTTTGAATGTATGACACTTCAATTACAAGAACAAAAACAAGTATTAGAAAAAGATTTTAATCCATCTCAAACAACTTCTTGAATAAAAGCTGTTTATGATTTTATATGAAGTCTTCCAATGGTTAATTTGAAATCACAAACTGTAAATGTAAATGTACCTTGGATAACAAAAACTTCTTTATTAAAGGCTAAAGTTAATTTTGAAATAACAAAAAAACAACGGGAAGAAGAAATAGCAAGAGTTACTGAAAAACGGTGATCTTTAGATAGTGCTCAAAAATCTGCATGAGATAAAATTATAGTTGATGCTAAAGCTCTTATAAGATCGCTTAATAAAAATATAGCAGTAATAGAAGAATATAAAAAATTCCCTGAAAACCTTGTAAAATTATTAAATAAAAAAGAAGATCGGTTAAATCAAATTATGTGTAGTGTTGATTCTATATATAAATTATTTTGAGGACGGTTATGATCTAATGGTAAGAGATTTAAAGCCTGGGTTGAATTATATGTTCTTATAAAAGCTATATTAAAATCATGGCAAATTATACTTGATTTGTTTGATGAATATGATAAGAGTTGTAAAGAATGTAAAAATGAGAGATTTGATTTACGGACTTTTATATGGAAACTTGTAAGTATGATAATTCCAAAAATTCCAGTTGTACAATTCCCTAAATGGCCAAATATAGTTATTGATTTACACAATATAAAAGTATGATTAGATATAACATTACCTGATTTTAATTTCAATACAAGACCAATAGTAATTCCTTCATTACCAAAACTTTATTTACCTGATGTTCCTAGTGTAAAAATAAAATTACCAACTCTACCAATATTACCTTCTATAAAAATACCTGAATTACCAGATTTACCAACTCTACCAACAATTGAACTACCAAACTTACCACCACCACCAAATCTACCAAAAATACTCTCAGTTATAGAGGTAGTTATAAATATACTAAAAATAGTAACAAAAATACAATGTATATTGCAACATTCTCCTTTTGCTCCAGAACGGACTGCTTGAACAAAAATAGCTTATTTAACTGATAGGCAAGGATTTATGTCACTAGACTTTTTGGATATGACCCTACCACAATTTTCTTTCTCTTTTGTAGATTCTATAGATGTTACAACTTATGTAAATTTTGAGGTAGATGCTGATTTTATAATGGAATTTGTAAAACAATGAGTTAAACCATTAAATAATTTTACAAATGATGTTGTTAATTTGTTTAATAATAAACTACCAGATTTAGATTTTTCTAATGTATTACCAGATACAGTAAATGTAGATTTGTGAAATACATCAGGAATGTTAAAAAATCCAAATTCTACAAATCAAGGTTGAAAACAAATTACTAATAAAGCTGAAATAACAGAATTAAGTAGTTTAGCTAAATTCTTTGTATACGGATTTTATAACATATATTCATATATACAAAAAAATAATGAAGAAACAGTATCAAATAAGGAATTTACATATTTGGTTAATAAATGATTAGCAAATAAAAATTTATGAAGTGAAGAAAATATAGGAAAATTAAGATCTCTATGGAAGGATGTAGCAAATATGACTTACTCTAAAGAAGATAAAATAATAAATGATTTAAAAGAAAAAAATAAAGCTAAATTTGATACTCTAAAAAGTATAATAAATACTGAAAAACAAGTAACAAAAGATCAAATAAATTCTATAAAAGATTTTAAAGATAAAAGTAATATAAAGTTTATAGATAGTATTACTAATTCAAATGTAACTTGATATAATGAATTAATGAGAAAGCATAATTTTGAAACAGTTAAATCTACTATTAATTTATTGACTGATAATAATAATGAGCAAAAAGATTTAAAACAGGATTGATCTAAATTATTAGCTAGGGTATCTAATTGATTAAATAGTTCTATGGAAAAATTAGTTGCTTTAAATACTCAAGATAATACAACTACACCAACTTGAACAGCTTCTACTTGTAGTTCTTGAACATGAGGTGAATTATATAAATATAATTATAAATGACTTTATGTAGTAGAAAAAAAAGAAAAATTACTAGAGGAAATGACTCCACAAGAAATAAAAGATGAACAAGATTTATCAGAAGAAGATAAACCGAAAAAAGAAAATTATAGATTATTTGATTATATAGAAGAATTGTGATGATCAGAAGAAATTAATCATGTAGATTTCGATAATGATTGAGATGAAGATATATTATATATGGTAAAATGAGAGTTATATATAAAAGAAAATACTAAAAAAGAAGTCAAAACAAAAAATGAAATTTCAGATGCTTTGGTATTAAATATTAATGATAATAAATTTTTTAATTGAGATATTTATTATGAAGCACTTAACAATATAAAAGAAGCCATATCATTTGATTCTTTTATCAATTTTTCTTTTGATGCACCAACAGATGATAGTGTAAATAATTTTAAATTAGAGTTTTTTTCAATAATTGATAAATATTTAAATGAAAATCATGATGAATATATTCCAGAGGGGATTAAGAAAAATGTAATTGATTCGTTTGCTGATGTAGATAATATAACCAAGGAAAAAGAAAAAAGTCAGACAGGTTATACTGTAAGTAAAAATCTAGCATATATAAATAATGTGTGAAATACTATAAATGATGATATAAAATTAACAACAAAAGAAGCTGTTAATATAAAGCCTGATTTAGCTAGTTGAAGTCTTGTTTCTCTATCTGTAGACACTAAGTTATATTCATGAAGAACCCCATTTATTATATGATATTATAAATGAGATTCAGAAGATAAAAATGAAATAACTATAGGTAGTTATCAAAATATAAAATTTAATGAGAAAATTAGAATATTTTCTTTAGAATGAAATGCTTATGTTGAATGAAAAGATGAAAAGACTTTATCTGGACAAACAATAAAAGATTATTTATATTTACCAATATTTTCTTGAACTAAGATACTTTTAGAAAGAGATAATGCTTTATTTAATGAATCATCACATATAGATATAAAATATTATGATTGAACTGAAAATAATATAGATTTCAGAGATACTAGGCAATATGAATTATATGATTTATGACAGAAAAAGACCACTTATATGGTATATACAAAAGAAGATAATGATTATTATTATGCTAGAGCACTTCCTTTTAAAGAATGAGTTTTATGAACTAGATCTAATCAAGTATTGTTATCACCACAAATATCATCTGATACAACAAATCCAGAACTAAACTTGGATGAAGGTATAAAAGTACCAATTTATCAAGAATATACATATGATTTTACTCCTTATTTAGATGATACTAGTTGATTTAGTGATTTCTATATAGATATGGATTTAGAAGCAGATTCAGATAATGATGGAGATGCTACTAATGATAGAGACTTAGATAAACCAAAGATAAGAGTAACAACAAAAACTGTAAAAGTTAAATTTGGTCCTTATGAAGAATTAATTAATAAAAATGTTTGAATCACATTAAAGGATTTAGCTTGAAATGCAACTTATAAAGAAGTTCCGTTTGAAGTCTATGCTCCAGATTTAGAAATAGATAGTCATACATGAACTACAATTTCTTGAAAATTAAGTGAAGAATTATTAAATGAACCAGTAAATTTATATAGATATAGATGATGAGTTATTTCTAAGATGTTGAATAATGCATGAGCTCAAAAAATTTATACAAATTCTTCATGAGCTTATACTTTTTCAGTAAAACCAGAAAATGATAAATGATTAAATATAACAAAAGATGGTATAAAAGTAGCATCTATAAATGAAAATACTTGAAAAATAACTATAAATAATTTACCTTGATCAAATATAAAAGTAATTCCATCAAATAATAGTGAAAATGATAAATCTTATGTAAAAATAATTTTATGAGATAATAATTGAGATATATTTTACCAATATTTTAATTTTAATTGATTATGAGATTTATCTGAAGTTAACAATTTTAATGGTATAAATAATGAATGAATATATGTAAAAGTAGATAATGAAAATTATGGCTATTATCAATTACCTTTAACAGTTCCATATAATCCATGAGTTATATCTATATATTCTACTTCAGATACAGATAAAACAGCATTATTTAGTATATTCCCAGATGGAAAGATTTATACAAAAGATAATAGTTATAAGTTAGAATATAGTACTTATTGAGATAATATAGTTTTCAAACTTTATGATAGCAAAAAAGATATATATGTATGAGAAGTTCTAATGAAAGTTGCAGAGTGAAATTATATAGTTAAATAAGAGTTATTTTTTAGAACAATATATTTACAGTAAAAAAGCTATATTTTTATATATAGCTTTTTTTGATTCTTTTGTAAAAATATGGTAAAATTAAAGAGTTATAAAAATGAGCTAAAAACCTATTAATTATGAGTCAAAGTATTTTAGATATAGAAGGTTCTGAAATATTAGAACAAAAAGAATCATGAAATAAACAATTATGAAAAACAAGAGAGGTTTTTGCAAATAAAGCCTCAATTATTTTGACTGATGAAATAAAAGCAAAATTTATTTCTTTAAGAATTCCTGAAGATGATTGGGATATTGGTATAAAATTATTGTGAATAACTAAGAATAATTCAATTGAATCTTTTTCTAAACTGCCTTTTAGAATAAAAGATTTAAAGAACTTATTTAACAAATTTCCTCAACATAAAAAAATAATAATAGAATGATTAGAAAGTACTTGAGAAGATATTTTTAATATTTTGTGATATGGTTCAGGTAGGGAGTTTATTACTAAAATATTAGAAAATTTTCCTGAGAGATTCGTAGAATTTTGTAAGAATTTAAAGAAATTAACGAGTATACTATGAGACAGTAATAAATTCTATGATAATAATTTATCCAATATTACTAAATTCATTATTAAACATCCAAATAACTGGAATATCTTATTGGATATATGAAAAATTTTTGGTAAATTTAGTTTTAATATATTTTGAGGTTGAATGCCTTTTGTATATAAAGTTGCTGAAAAATATACAGATAATAATTGTGAAGAGTTTTTTCAAAAAATTTTAGAACTTTGAAGATGATTTAAAAATTGAAATGATACAGCCTTTTTTAGTGGATGATTATGATTTTCTTCTCAATTTTTAGATGAAAGTGAAGAAAAGTTTTTTCAATATTGAAAAATTCTTCAAGATATAACTAATAAGCATATTAAAGATTGGAACTCAAAATTTTTTTGATTAATTTTAAATCAAAATACAAGTGGATTGGATTTTATTTCTAAATATTTAAATTATTATCCAGAAAATTTTGAAAAAATAACTGAAAAAGTTGCAAAACTTATAGAAAAACATCTACCATCAGAAGAAGTAGCTTTTGATAGTATAAATTCCTGGGATAATTATTTTATTTGAATGAATCAGTTAGTAAATTTTACAATTTTTGATATTGATCCAAGTATATTAGATGAATTATTGAATTTCTATAACAAAATTTGAAATAGAAAAGATGATATACAAACTATAAGCCGATTGAAAGAAACTTATAGTCATTGGCCGTTGAAAAAATTAACTGAAACAAGAGAAAGTGAAGATGCTGTTGTTTTTTCTATAGTTTACCTGTTAAAATATAAAAAATGAAAAATTATTGATTTTGCAAAAAAAATCAACCTCGTTAAAGATTTATGACTTGATATTGACTATCCAAAGATATTTTTATGAGGGAAACCTTTAGAATATCTAGAGGAATCTGAATTACAGGAATTATTTACTGGAGAAAGTGTAGAACAAACAAAAATTTATAAAAATTTCAAGAAATTAGGATGAGAATCTCATATCAAGGCAAATGAAGTAAAACTTCAAATTCAATCGCTTCTGGTTAAAAACTGAAAAAAATTTGATAAAACCAAAGTTTTACCAACATTAATAAAACTTCAAAATGTATTTGCTGACTTAATTTTAGCTAATTTTGAAACAATTTTGAAAAGAAAAATTCATATAAAATTTAAGACTGAATTTAAAGTAAAGGAATTTGACGATAGTTTGATAAATGAGAATTTATTAGAATTTTATAAAATGTACAAGGCAACCAAAACAAACAAAAAAGAAGCTTATAAATTAATTAATAATTATTTAGAATGAAAATCTTATGACTGAAGTTGAGATATTTTGAAAAAATATCCTTATTCTAGAAGGGAAAATAAAGAATTTTTAAAAGAAACTTTAAGTGAGAAGTGACAGATTTGGTTATCAAAAAATGAGCAGGAGTTTGATGTAGATAATATAAAACATAAAGATATTGATAATAATGAAATTATGATAGCACATCATTTAAAAGTCGCAAAAGAAAAATTAGAAATACTTGAAATAAAAGAGAATTTTGATAATCCAGGAAAACTTATAAATTTTTTTGAAACAAAACTAAAAAAAGTGGAAGAAAAATATGACAAAAATATTTTTGATGATTTAGCATTTCAAGTTGAATCAATAAAAAAGCTTTTTACATCATCGAAATCTAGAAAAATATCAAAAATCAAAATCTATCATGAGCTAAATCCTATTAAAAAAGCTATGATGGGAAATTGGGTTGATGGAAGTTGTTTGAGTTTTTACAATGAAGTCTGAAATTATTGGTCAGCTATTACAAATGCCTTGGAAGTAAATAAATGAGTTTTTTATATTGAAGATGAGATGTGAAATATAATCGCCAGAGTTTTGGTTTGTTTAGATAATGAGTGAAAATTAGATATTCATCCAATGTATTTTAAGTGAAATATAGAAGTTGATTTACAAAAATTTTTTGATAAATATATAAAAGAATTGGCTTTACAGTTATGAATATTAAATGGTGTTAATTGATATAGATATGATGATTGAGTTAGGTCTTGAGTAAAATTATTATTTTGTGAAGATTGGTATAATTGAGATTAGATTATAGTTAAATAGTTACTATTTTTTAATTACTAACTTAAAATTCTTCTTTCATTTTCTTATAAGTAAAATTCAATTTATAAAATCATTACTAAAATCATATTTTATATCTGTGATTTTTTGCTCATTTATATAAAAAGCTCATGATTCTATAGTCTTTCTGGCATCACTATTACTTGTTGCTAAACCTGATTTTACAATCATTTCAAAAAGATTTTCAGAGTTATAATTGTATCATCCTAATTCTAAAAATATACTATTTATTTCATCTTTGTCAGAGTTTTTAATTATAGTTATTTTATCTTGATCAGAGAACATTAAATTTGAAATTTTCTCTGCAATTTTAGCATCTTTTGCTCCATGAATTATTTCAACTATTTTGTATGCAAGTATTTTTTGCCCTTCTCTTTTTTCTGGATTTTGTAAGTGTTTTTTTACTATTTCATCTACTTCTTCAGTTTCTAGTAAAGTAAGCATTTTCATATATTTACTTATATCTTCATCAGAAGTATTCATAAAATATTGATAGATAAAGTAAGGACTTGTCTTGTTTTTATCTAAAAACATAGCATTTCATTCACTTTTACCAAATTTTTTACCTGTAGAATCTGTTATAAGTGGCCAAGTTAAAGCATGAACCTCGCTGTCATATTTTTTCCTGATTAATTCTGTTCAAGTAAGTAGATTTCACCATTGATCTTGTCATCAAATTTGAAGAGTAACAGAATCATCTTTAAATAATCTACAAAAATCGTATCATTGTAATAATTGATAAGAAAATTCTGTATATGATATAGATTTACTTGGGTCTTCGATTCTTTTTTTCACTGTATCTTTGTTAATCATTGAGTTTACTGTGATGTATTTTCATACTTCTCTTAAGAAGTCAAGAAATCACATACCAACATAAAAATCTTTATTATTTACAAAGCCATATTTAAAATCATATCAAGTAAAACTTTTTAGATTTTCAAGAATTGTAGAGATTTGAGCTGAAATTTTTTTTTGATTATTGTCTAAAATTTCTTCTGATAAAAAGTTTCTTTCACTTTCTTTTCATCCTGGATCTCAAATCATACCGGTTGCTCATCATGTCAAAGCTATATATTTATTTCACCTTCTCATAAGATGAACTCATACCATAAAACCAATAAAATTACCAAGGTGAAGAGAATCAGCTGTAGGATCAAAACCACAATAAAAATTTCATTCTCATTTATCGAATTTTTCAAATAAACTATCATTTGTAAATTGATATAAAAGTCATCTATCAAGTAGTTCTTGTTTAAGTTTTTTCATAAAAAATATTATAAAATAATAAATTTAATATATTTAAAATAATAAGTAAATCAATAATAATTTTCTTAAACATATATTTTCTTAAATAATTCAATCCACTCATCAGTACTTAAATCTTCTCATCTTATATTTTCTGTAAATCATAATGTTTTAAAAATTTCTAAAACAGTTTCTTTTTCAATTCATCATTTTACTAAATTATTTATGAGTTTTTTTCTGGGTTCTTGAAATCATATTTTTATAAATTTCATAAATTCTTTATCATCAATTTCTTTATAATTATCGTGAGTCTCAAAAAGTAATACAGATGATTCAACCTTTGGAGCTGGAATAAAACTTCTAGCAGGAACTAAAATTACTTCGTTTACATAAGATTTTTTTGCGATAAATAATGATAAAACTGAAGATTTATTTTTTTGTTTTTTCTTTATTTGTCATTGCGAGGAGGTACGACAAAGCAATCCATTTTTTTCACTAAGCAATGTTTTCTGGATTGCTTCGTTACTCTCGCAATGACAGCTATTTTGTCCAGCTAATATCTTATCACCAACATCTTTTTGCATAAGTATTAGCATCTTTTCAGGTTTATTTTCAATATTATAAAGAAATTTTTGTAAGATAGGTGAAGTAATATAATAAGGAATATTTGCTATAAGATAGTAATTTTTACTATTTTGTCATTGCGAAGTATGAAGCAATCCATTTTTTTCACTAAGCAATGTTTTCTGGATTGCTTCGTTACTCTCGCAATGACAAGGTTTCTCAAACTTTACATCAAATTTCAAAACATCTTCATTAAAAATTTGAAAATCTGTTCATTGAAGTTTAAATTCACCATTATTAACTCTATCTTTCAAAATCTCAATCATATTTTTATCAAGTTCTACTAGATGTAGACTTTTTGGTTTCTGTAAAAGTAATTTTTCAGTTAAGCTTCAATATCCAGGACCTATTTCTAATACATTTTTTCAAGTTATATCTAGAGTTATGGCAATTGTATCAAGTATATTTTCATCAACCAAGAAATTTTGCCCTAGAGATTTTTTGGCTTTGATTCAGTATTTTGCTAATATTTCAAAACTCATTTATTTAAAATTATGAAAAAATAAAAGATTTATTATAATAGTGATTATATGAAAATTAATAATAAATAAAAATGAATAATTTAATTTTTCTAAACAGAGCATATTTTTTACTTTTAATTCCATTATTTTTAATAATAGGATATTTGTTTTTAAGAAGAAAAAATAAGATAAATTTCGCTTTTTTTAATGATTTAAAATCAGTTTATAAACAAAGCAGTTTTTATTACTATTCATTTTTTATTCTTTTAGTGCTTATAAGTATTTTTTATATTATTATTTTAGCTAACCCAAATATAAAAACCACAAATGAAAAAGTGAAAAAAAATGGGATAGATATAGTACTTATTTTTGATATAAGTTATAGTATGGAAGCCACAGATTTAGAACCAAATAGGATAAGTGTTGCCAGAGATGTTCTATCTTCTTTTTTAGGAGATTTAAAAACAGATAGAGTTTGAATTGTTGTTTTTTCAGGAAAACCGTTTACTTCAATTCCATTAACTTTTGATTATAAATTTCTTAGTGATTATGTAAGTAATATAACTACTTCAACTATAAATCAAGTTAATTCAAATTTACAATGAACTGCTTTAGGCGATGCGATGCTTATGGGGAGTTATTTATTTGATGATAAAAGCAAGGATAGAGAAAAGGTTATGATAATTGTAACTGATTGAGAAGCAAATAAATGATTAAAACCATCACTAGCTTTAAAATTATTAAAAGATAAAACAATAAAATCATATACTATTTGAATATGATGAACAGAAAAAACTTTTGTGTATGTAGATGATGCTTTTTGAAATAAATTAAAAGTAGAAATCTGATGAATAGATGAACAAACTTTAAAAATGATTGCCACAGAAACTTGATGAAAATATTTTAAAGCCAGTTCAAAAGAGGTGTTTAAAGAGATTTTTGATAGTATAAATAAATTAGAAAAAAAAGAAATAGAAGTAGAAATTAAAAAATCATATATTACAAAATACACAGATTTTTATTATGTGCTTTTGTTTTTACAGTTTTTGTTTGTGTTATTACTTTTTAAAAGAGTTAGAATTTAATGATGTGTCATTCCGGACTCGATCCGGAATCTCTAGTAAGGTAAAACATATTTAAAGCTCTTATGAAAAAACATTTATTAACCAAGTATTTTTATGATAATTACAAATCTAAATACATTCTCAATTATTATTTTTACATTATTTTTAGTAATATCTTTAATTGTGTTTTATTTTGGATTTAGAGAATATAAAAGGACAAAAAATAAATTTAGATTTTATTCTATGATAGCAATTTTAATATCTTTTTTTATTCTTAGTATTACTATTTTTTGAATAAAAGCATTGAAAATAGAAAATAATAATATCGTATGAACAAATATAGTTTTTGCTCTTGATGTTTCAAAAAGTATGAATGCATTAGATTTTAATAATGGTAACGATACTTATTCCAGATTAACAGCTTCAAAAAAGTTTATAGGTGATTTTATAGAAAAAAATCCTTGAAATAAATATGCTTTAGTAGTATTTGCTTGAGATGCTATAAGGGTTTTACCTTTTACAAATGATGCAGATTTATTTATGACTATATTGTTATGAGTAAATGAAAATAATATATCAAAACAATGAACTAATTTAAAAGATGCTATAACAGAATGATTTAAAAATTTTACTGAAGAAGATGATTACGGTGTTTTAGTTTTGATTTCTGATTGAGGAGATGAAACTGATTTAAACATATCAGATTTTAAAAATAGTAAAAATCCAAAAGATGTAAAACTTTTTGTAATGTGAGTTGGTGGTACAAAATGAGCTTATATTCCAATTTGACAAGATCCTTTTTGAAAAATGATTTATAAGACATATAATTCTCAAACAGTTGTCACAAAATTAAATGAACAATCTTTAAAAAAACTAGCTTCTTTTTTTGACGGAGATTATTTTTCATTAACACAATTTTCTAGTTTAGATAATAAAGCAGGACTTTTAAAAAATGTAACAACAAAAACATTTTTTAGTAAGTCTGAAAATATAGTAGATTTAACTAGAATTATAACTTTTGTCTCTTTTGTATTTTTTCTGGTATATTTAATATTTTTGCTCTGGGTATGAAAAAAATAAATAATAAATTATTGTTAATACTAACATCTATTTTTGTAATTACTGCAATTATTTATAATTATGCAAATTTTTTGGTATTTTTTAATACTGCAATGTGAAATTTCAATTTTTATAATTGAAATTATCCTTTATCTAGTATTTATCACCAAAAATCTGAGAAAAAATCTCCAGATGATTTTTTAAATTATAATCTATGATGAGATTATTATAAACTATGAAATTATGCTAAAAGTTTAGAATATTATGCCAAGATTAATTTATTATCAGGTTCAAATTTAGCTTTAGATACTTATTATAATCTGGGAAATGTTTTTTATAAATTAGGTGAAAATGAACGAAATGATATACAAAAAAAAGTTGATTTATGGAAAAAGTCTTTACAAAGTTATAATCAAATCTTATATAAAAAAGAAGATAAAAAAACAAGAGAAAATTATACTTTTGTATTAAAAAAGTTAAACGATTTGATAGATCAAACTAAAAAAAATCAACAAGGAAATCAAGATCAAAAAAAGGATTCAGATAGTGAAAAATCACAAAAAGATAATACAGAAGATAAAAATGAAACTGGTGATAATAATGACACTCAGACTATTCAGTCATGAAGATGAGAAGAGTATAAAATATGAGAAAAAGAAAAATTAGATCCATTAACAGAAGAAGAAAAAAAAGAGTTAGAAGAGTACAATAAAAAATTGAGACAAGAACAAAAAGAAAATTCAAACTTGTTTGGTAAAAATATTCAAGAAAATAATCAAGATGTGTTTGATGTAATCAGACAAGATCCACTTTTTAATGACTCTATATTAAATCAAGGTGAGAAAGATTGGTAGGGGTAAATCAAAATAACTTTTTGTAATTTTATAATTTAAAAATAATCGTAAAAAATTTTTTACGATTATTTTTTTTATGCTCAAAATAACTTAATCTTTAAGGGCTAGTATCTTTTCATAATCGTCAAGCCAATTTTCTTTACAAAACAACATATTAAATGATACAATACCTTAGATTAATTAATAATTTTTATTATATATATGCTTAACTATTTAAATATGTCAGAAAATAAATTTAAAATATGAAAAGAATTAAAAAAATTAATTCGTAAAAGAAAAAAATGATTCACTCTAGTAGAACTTATAGTAGTTATAACAATACTAGCAATCCTATGAACAATAGGATTTATAGCATTCCAAAATTATACTAAAAGTGCAAGAGATGGAACAAGAATAGCAGATATAAATATGATTAAACAAAATTTATGAATATTCATAACAGAAAAAGGATTCTACCCAAACCCAGATAATGGAACAATGATAAAATATGACTGAGCATTAGTACGGACACAATGAACAGTGTGAGATACAGTTATAATAAATCTATGAAGAATGAGTAAAAAACCAGTAGATCCACTAACTGAAAGT
>JBAZXZ010000004.1:0-204410 GCA_041659565.1 Candidatus Altimarinota bacterium
CATAATAAATATTATTATATACTACATTTCTAGTATATCTCATTTTTTAGAGTGTTGCACTTCAAATTACAATTTACAATTTTATTATTATTTTAATATGAAGCAACAGGAACATTTAGAAAGTTCTAGAGTTACAAAGTCTTTGTCTTTAATAAGTGAAAAAGTTTATGGTTTTTTGGATGAAAATATAAAAAGAGTTAAGTTTTTGTTATCAATAACTAAAAAAGAACCTCAAATAGAGGATCCATCATTAAGGTACATACAACTTAGATGAGAGTTAGAAAAATTTTTTAATTGATCTAGTTGAATAACTAGTTTAAATGAAGAAGTTGAAAAAGTATTAAATAACAATCAATTAAAAGAAGAAAGTCTTCAACAATTAAGTGATTTTATAAATAGATCTAATTTAAAAGGTAATTTAAAAAGAGAACTTGAAAATATATCTAAGGGAGAGTTAAATATAAATTCTTTAGTTACATTAATAATTGTTGATATAAGGGAGAATAAGTGAGTATATAATGAATTACTGAAAATATTAAAAAATATTGATATTGAGATAATAGATAGATTATTAGTTATATTTAGTTCAGAAAATTGAATGGATGAATATGATAATAATGAGATAGAATGAGAAGATGATTATAATGTTTATGCTATGCTTAATAGTATAAGATATAATTAGTGTTTGTTTATTAATTTTATTGCAAAAAATCTTTCAAATACTTGAAAGATTTTTTAAATTATATTATTATAACGGTATAATTATAATAACTATAAAAAAATATGATAAATAATAATGTATTATGAGATATTACTTGAATAGTAAGAAGTAACAAAGATAAATTATTTTGAATGAATAGGAAAAATACAATTAGGTTAAATAGTCTAGTTTCTAGATTATCACTTTTAGGAGATATTGATAAAAGATTTAATGAGATATTAGATAATTTAACAAAAGAAACTTTAATAACCTTAAGTGATTATGATTATTTTGTAGATAAGATTAATTTGTTAGATGAAAATACTATTAATTTAATATGAGAAAATAAACAAAATATAATACATTTTTTTGATTCAATAAAATTATACATTTTGAAAAATATGCCTAACTCATATTTTAATGATAAAGTTACTTGAATTATGGAAGCAGGATTCTAGTTTATTAAAATCACTTATATATAAAATTGAGTTTTTAAAGAAAAAGATTAAGATAGTTTAAGATTATTTTTAAATATAATAACTTATGAACTATCTAGATAAAATCTCAAAATTTAACGAAGACAATCTCCCATCTCTTGATGAAGTTGTTCTTTGAGCATTAGAATTATTCGAACAAAATCCACCTAAAAAACTTGATATAAGTGAATTCAAAAAACCATTAGTAGCTTGATCTGGGAATGCTATAGTAACAGCTAGAAATATATTTTCAAAAACAGATGCTATATTTTGTGATGAGACAACAATAGATCAGTGTCTAAAAAAAGATATAGATGGACTTATTATTTGTTCAGCATCTTGAGAAAAACATGCAATAATTTTTGCTGAAAAAGCATTAAAGTTTGGGATAAAAACAAAACTTCTTACTTGTAATCCAAACTCAACTACTTCAAGAATTATCTGAAAACAAAATACAGTTGTAACTCTTAAAAATAGAGAACCGTATACTTATAATACTTCAACTTATATGTGATGGATTTTTGCATTGACTTGAGAAAAAGCCTGAGATATAATAAAATTTATTGAGAATGATATTGATAAAATATTAAAAAATATTGATTTTTCTAGATTTGATTCATATTTATTGATTACTCCAGATATATTTTCATGAATTAATCAACTTTTTACAGTTAAATTTATTGAATTATTTTGAAGAAAAATAGCAAGGGATGTATTTTCATATGAACACTTGAAACATGCTATTACCGTAGTTCCACATGATAAAGAATCGGCTATCTCTTTTGGAAAATGAGAATTTTATTTTGAGTGAAACCATATAAATTTTCCTTTACCATTAGATGCTGATTTATGAAGTATGATGGCAATAGGATATTATGTAATTTGAAAAATTCAAAATTCTTATTCTCATTATTTCAAGAAAAGTATAGCAAAATATATAGAAAATGTAAATAAAACAGATTTTTGAAAATGATTGAAAGTGATAGTTGAATAATTATTTATAAAAAATAAAAAACTAATTTTTTCTAAGTCCTAATTTTAAATCACTTCATTTTCAAAGTAGACAAGTTCCAAAAGAAATTTTATGCGATCAATATCTTTCATTTATATTTTCAATAGTTTTATATAAATTATAATTATTTTCTTTTCATCTTAAAGGTCAGTCAAAGATATTTTTTTGTTGTGGTAAATAGTTTCTTAATTCATTAAAAATTACTCAAGTAGAACGATATAAAAAATTTTCGTTATAATTATATTCAAATAATTTAATTAAAGATGAAAATATAATATTTCTATTGTTTGTATGTTCTTGTAAATTGAGTTCATATATAAGAGTTTGAAAGTTCTTTGTTCTTAGTAATAAAGCAATTTTTCTGATTTCTAGATTTTGTTTTATTAGTTTTTCAAAAAGCCATTCAAAGTTTTGGGTAAGTTGAAGTAATAAAAAGTTTTTGTCAGAGCTTATATGATGATTAAAACTTCTAGTTCTAGACATAGATTTTATTTCTTTGGATTTTTTTACGATAAAAGCATTTACTCAAACGAGTTCTAGCCATAAATCAGTAGCTGTTTTTCAGATTTTATTTTTTAAATCCCAAAATCATAATCATACAAAATCATATATGCTTTTTGCATCACCTCTAAGTTTATTTTGGTATGATTTTCATATAAAGGGGATTTTTGATATGTCTAATTTTTTAAAAAGTGCAATTTCTTTTTCTTTATCAAATCATATATAAATTCAAAAAGGTTTATTTATTTTTGAAAATATTTTTGCTTTGATACGAGTATCAGCACATCATATACTTACAGGAATTCAAATTTCTTTCAAAATATTTTGTTGTAAATTTTTTAAGTATCATTCCAAAGACATTTTATAAAGTTCTGGTAATCAGGTTATCTCACAAAAAGCTTCATCTATAGAAAAAGGTTCTAAAGTCAGGGTATAATCTTCTAGATAATTAAATATTTCATCACTAATTTTTTCATAATAAGAATGATCTCAAGGCAAAAAAAATCAATTATTTCGAAGTATCTTTTTTGCTTCCCAAATAGGGGTTCAGGTTTTGATTCATAGAGCTTTACAGTTATATGTGCAAGCAACAATAATTTCCTCTCATACACAAACATGTTTTCATCTTAAAACAGGATTTTTAAGTATCTCACATGAAGCAAAAAAACTGTCACAATCCAGGTGTATAAATACTTTTTTAGATTTTCTTAATAGCATGATTATATAAATATATAAGTAGTATATATAAAGTATATAAGTATTTATAAAAAAGTAAAATAAAAAAACTCTTACAAAATAAATATGTAAGAGTTTTTTAAAAATGTTAGAATTGTAGAAAATAAAATATTATCTTCATCTTCCTGCTGCTCTTCTTTGAACTTGTTGAAATCCTCTATTATTTTGATTTCATTTTGCAAAATTATTTCATTTTTGAAAAGCAGGTGGTCTAGTATATTTTGCTACTGGAGGTATATTTGGAATTTTTGATTTTTCCTCTTCTACTACTATTTCATTTTCAGTATCATTAACTATTTCTTCAGTATCTATATTTTCGTTATTATTGGAGTCTTTCATATATTTTTAGTTAATTATAAATTTGTAAATACAATAATATATTAATAAAATCTTAAATCAAATTTATTTTTATAAATCGTGTAAATAAATTTATATCAAGATTCCTTTTTGGACTTTTTTTATTTTTGTATATAATTTCAATAGGACATTTTTATTTTTTTTCTTTTTTATTATGAAGATTAATAGATTTTTGTACTATTTTGCTAAAAGATCACTTTTCTTTGTTGGTTTTTGTTGATTGTTTCTGACATTTTCTGTGTATGCTCTTTCTTTAAATATTATTAGAACTCCTGTTATCATTTCACCATCACTCCTTGATACTGGTTCATCTTTGACAACTAGCACAGATTCTACTAGTACTCGCACAATTTCTCCTGAGACAATTATTATTCCAATAACAACACTTCCTGATATCACAAATATTCCTCCTACAAGAGAAATAATCACTCCTACAACTTCTTCCTCTTCTACAGGTTCTGAAAATACTCGTTCTTTAAGTATTCCTGCAACGACAACTATCAAAGTTCCGACAACATCAATAATTATTAAAAGTTCTTCTGGAACTACTGAAAAGAAGAGAAAAATATCAATAGTACCAACAGTTAATGCAAACACTCTTTTTAAAAAATCAGTAGCAACTAAATGGACTTTTACTAAATTTAAGCCAGCCATATTCAATACTCCTATCGGTGCAACACTTAAACTTTGTGGGTATAGTTCGAATTGTTCATGAGATATGCAAAGTACTTTTCGGAACACTAAAAGTATCGATGTAACTTTAGGTGAGGCTGATAGATATATTCAATGGACTGTGACTAAGTGAACTGCTGATTCTGGACTTCTTGAAATTTCTTATGTACCAATGGGATGAAAATGGCCATCAGAAAAAGTAATATATTCACAAAATATCTCATATGGAGAGTCTAAATTTAACTTCGAAAATCTTCTCAAAGCTGATGAAAAACAATTTTTGACTCCCCAAAATCAGACAGTTTCAACCTGAGTAAAAGTACAACAAACGAACATACTAAGCAATACAATTAAAGATTTACCAGGTATTGTTAATGGTTCACCTATTTCTACCACTGCAACGGCACTTAATGCTGCTTCAACATATTCTACATCCGTTTCTGTCAATAAAGCTGGTCAAGTAATAGTCAATGCTGCTGCAATTGCCAAAATGCAACCGACATTTTATGTAAGAGTTATTCCAATGAAGAATGGTAAAGTTATTGGAAAACCAACCAATGAAGTTAAGGTTAAATTCAATATAGCTTCTTCTGGAAGTACTATTAAATTCTTTATCCCAATAAAGGCTTACGAGGTGAAGATTAAGAGTTTTAAACCTCTTCTTAATCCAACCCCAGGTATTTGCCAAGGAGCAGTAATACTTGATACTCCGATGGCAATTATGTATGGAACAAGTATTAAGCAATACAATGTCGGAGATCGTATTTGTCCAGCAGTATATAAAGGACAATGAGAACCATCTTGGTACGAATCACTTTGGAGTGCTATCACGAGCGGGGTAGCTTGGGTATCGCAAGCATACAACAGTTTAAAATCAGGCATTATAGATGCTGTTGGTTCTGTTGCTTGTGGAGGTGATGAGACTTGTAAAAAGGCACTTGCCGCTGGTCTAGATATTGGAATGGTAGCACTTGGTGTTCCTCCAACTCTCCCAAATTTTGACCAACTTGTTAATGGATGATTTGATTATCTTGCTGGAGAACTTTCTGCAGCAGCAGGATGTCCTGATGCTGTATGTCGTGATATAATCAAAGATCAACTTAAAAAAGTGCTAGAAGAGAAAAAAAATAATAACCCCGGTTGTTCTAGCGAGGAAGAAGCTCATAGGATGGGTATTGAGCCACTTTGTCTTCCAGACTGAGTAAAATCACATCTTGATCCGCTAGCTCTCTATCACGATGCAACAATCATTCTTACTGTAAAACGTACAAATGTTCCAGTAGTGGATGAACAGAAATTTTCAATTTCTAAGTCATATCGTCTACAACTCAAAGCAACTGCGAAGAATGCTACTCCTATTGGAAAAGTAATTAATAATATCGAGCCACACAATAAAAGTGTGAAGATTACAGAACCACTTGAAGGAGAACTATTTCAGTCAAAGAATATACCTATTCCATATATTGCTCCATGAGAGAGTATAGATATTCCGATTCAGCTTGTTGCAACAGACTACTGGGTTCCCGGTCACAAGGAAGCAATGGATGGATGGACAACAGTGATTTATCACGATGGATATCCTGAATATCAATATAATGATTGGTGGCTTCTTTATCTTGGAGCAAATCTTAATCTTAATGTAAATATAGATGGATGTGACTATCAAGGAGGTAGTGAATGTATAATTAGTAATGCATCGAAGGACACAATTATTCCAAAAGGAACAGTATATCAGTAGGGTATAAAACAATAAAAAAACACTTAGAAATAAGTGTTTTTTTGATTTTTCCTCTTCCACTACTATTTCATTTTCAGTATCATTAACTATTTCTTCTGTATTTAAAATTTCGTTATTTTCAGAGTCAGTCATTGAAGATGTGCTAAATTTTTTTTGTTTTAGTTTTCTTTCTTTTATTTCATTTTGCTAATTCTTCTAGTTCATTTTCTCATTTCATTACAATATCATTTATTTTTACTAATATATTTTTTTCTTCATTTGAAATATCTCATGATTTTTCTTTATAATTTAAGTCATGTTCAACTTCTGCCCGGGCATGCATTAATACAGATGCAACCTGTATTTCAATTATCGAATTACAGAACCTTATGTTTTTATTATTTTTCTTAAACTGAACAAGATAATGAGTAGCTCAATATAAACTAGAGTCATTTTCAGGATGAACTTTTTTATCCTTGATTATAAAAGATTCTTCTATTAAACCATTTATTTTTTCTTTATCTGATGGAAAATATAAAGCAATCCTTACTCATGATAAATCTTTTATGTCTTTTCTGATTATTGATAGACTTTTGTAAGGAATAGGGTTATTATTATCTTTTAATTTCAATTTTTCTAATAGACTAACTGGATCTTTTGCTCTTGATGTAACAATAGCTTTAATTCATTTATTTACTAAGCTTTCTTCTATTATCTTAGATGCATCATAAGATATTTTTTCATAGTAATCAAATTCTCTTTTATATTGTTCAATAAATTTTTCAATAATTAAGGACATATTTTTATTGTAAATTATAAACTTAATAAGTACCTTTCATTATACTAAGTTTTCAGTAAATTACAATGAGAAAAAAGATATCTTTAGTAGGTTTTATAATACACAATGTTTTTTAAAGCTTATAAATTTTTAAAAATAAAAACTTAGTAATTAATAATATTTTCTATAATATCTTCAGATTCTTTACCACTTAAAAACTGATAAATATATATTAATACATTATCTGTAAAAAAAATCCTGTAAAATTTTACAGGATTAATTCTTGTCTATTTTGAGAGATAATTGAATAAATATAAAATCTCTTGTTTGAACTTTTTGTAAGCACTAAACTAAAAAAGAGCTTCAAATAAAGGAAAGTCCATTACTTGAAAGCTCTAAAATGTTAGATTTCTCTTTTGGTACTCCGAAGGCTAGTGATTTTCGAACATATTTAGAGCATTATGATAAAATAAAGAAGGATGTAAGATGAGATGAATATGATTATTTTTAGGGTAATAATAAATAGTAATAAATATTTGTTTATAAATAGGGAAAACCCTATTTTATTTATATTCCATATAAGAATAGGAACATCATATATTATTTCAATCTAAAATAATTTTATTCTTTATTATACATTGATTCATAAGGTCATTTATACTCTCAATATGCTTTTTTTACATATTTTAAATGTTCATCAGAAATTGATTTTTCTAAATTATCTAAATAATTTAAAAATAATGGTAAATCCTCTTTTTTAGAAGAAAAAATATTATTATTTCAATATTTTCAAATTTTATTTTTAACATTATCATCAGTAATTAATCTTTTTAATCCTCAATCAATAAACATACTATCAATATAAGGAAGATAGGTTGCTATTACTTTTATATCATTAGACATTCATCTATTTGGTTCTCATATCTGGTTTATTCAAGCTAAGTATCCTATTTGTCCCCGTAAAGCAGATGATATATTAATATAAGGGATATTACTTAAATCTTCTTTTAGTAAGTAATGAATTATTATTTCAAATTGTTTATTTTTATCTTTAATTCAATTTTTTTCTAATATACTAAAAAAATTATGTATTAATATTTTTTCAGGTCAAAGTATACTTCATAATACATCATTTATATTAACTTCTCATCTTTCTAATTTTTCTTGATCATTTAATGATTTTAAATATAAATCAAAAATACTTTTTCAATGAGCATTAACCTCCAAAATATACCTATAATTAAAATCTTTTTTTTCTTTTTTCCATACATTATTAAAAATATCGCTTATTCATTCATGATTTTGATTTCTAATATTAAATAAATCATCTATGGCATTTTCATAAATTTTACTATTAATTGTAATATATATATTATCACACCATTCATTTATATTACCGTGTATTATGTCTCTAATATCAAATTGAGGATTATATTCATATTTTTCAATATGTGATTTAAAATGTTCATATAATTGTGATTTTTTAGTGTCTTCAATTGAACTAAATCATTTTCAATAAGAAAGATGATGATACATTCTTTTTAAACTTTCATAAACTTGTAAAGAAGTTTTATTCATTAAAACTGATTCGGTTTCGTGTATATCAGAATAAGGACAAATTATTAATCTTAGATATAGTAATTTATCTAGTTTTTCAAATATAGTTTTCCATATTATTAAATCATCTTTTCAATATGAAGGATGGGATTTATCTATACTTTTCATTAAATTACTAACTACAAATTGGTCTAAATAAATAATTTTTTTATTGATTTGAGGAAGCTCAAATCAATCATCATAAAAACATTTTTTACATCTTTGAGAACAATATTTTCAACTCACCATTAAAACTCATAAATTATTTGTTTTACAATTCGGGCATATAGTATATGGTTCATTAATGAACATATCAGGAGTAAATTTAAAAGATTTTCAAGTCATTCTTTATTTTAAATTAGGTTTTCAAGCTGCTGTTAATTTTATATTTAAAGTATCTCTTTTAGATTTTAATTTTGCAGGTGCTACATAGTAAAAATCAAATAATCATTCCAATGTATCCAAAACCCATTCAGTCTCTCATTCCTCAACCTCAACTATATCTCAAGTTTGTGTATATTTCATAGGATGAGCTGAAAAATTTCAAATATTTCTTATGGCATCAATAGCATCTGATAAATGACTTGGGAGAGTTTTTATTGCTTCTTCAATTTCTTGATTTAAATCTTTCTTTTTTATTCCTTGTTCATGAAAAATGTTTTGTAAACACCTTCTTCAAAGTGCAGATGCAGCTTTACTACTTAGAGATTCAACTAAACAAGCTTCATTAAAATCTTGTGCAATTTCGTAGGGAACTTCTTGAGGGGCTGAATTTCTTTGTGCTCATAAAGGATAAATCATTTGGTCATTAATAAGTATAATTATTTTTCAACAGCTTGTACATCTACATATAACAATATGATTGTAACTATTTTGTATTGATGTATTACAAAGTGTTTTTAAATTTGAAATATTTGTACCATTATATGAATATACTTCTTCAAAACGGTTTGCATTTTTACAATGAGGACAATTTCAATTACTTCATGCTTCTATTGACATAAATATTAGTTTAAGGAATAAATATGTTCATTATAATGTAATAAGTAAAAAATCAAAAAAAAACATAACATTTTATTGTATAATATTTTTTTATATTTACTTGATTATTTATATATAATACTATAATGTATAAAATTATAAATAATAATAAATTATGAGTAACTCTTTTAAAAAAAATTATATTGATACGGTTATTTTTAGAATAGATTTTGATAATATTAATTTGGAAAAAATCAGTGAATTTTCAAAAGAAATTGAAAGTGATTTTCCTTTTATATCTCCCAAAAATATTTTATCCAAGATGTTTTCTGTGGATGAAAAATGAGAATTAAGTAAGGTTCAGCAAAATACTATAATTTGGGTATCAAAAAGTATAGATGGTACTAAACATCTTGAGATTGGTAATAATTATCTTTTTATTGAGTATAAAACTTATGAGAATAGAGATAAACTTATTGAAGATATTAGATTTATAAAAATATTTTTAAATTTATTTTGAATAGAGGTTATAAAAAGAGTTTGATTAAGGTATATAAATTTAATTAAAGATGAAAAAATAAAAGAAGTTGTTGATTGGAATGAGTATATTAATAATCATTTACTATGAAATATTAATTTTTTACTAGATGATGAAGATAAATTGTGATTAAGATATATGTCAAATATATATATAAAAGAAGATAAGTATAGAATAAATATTAATTCATGAATATTTAATAATGATTATCCAAATATTATAAGTAATCAAGAGTTTGTATTAGATTATGATTGTTCTACAAGTTATCCAATTACATTTAGTGAAACAGAGTATGATATTATTGATACAGTAAAACAAATGAATGATATTATATCTAAACTTTTTATAAAGAGTATAGAAAAGAAACTTATTGATTTAATGAATGAATAAAATTTACCTTTTAAATTTTTTTAAATGTCTGAATATAATTTATATGAAAAAAATAATCAGAAATATAGTATAGATAGAAATGATTATAATGATAATAATCAAACATTATGAAATAATAATATCTATAAATCTGATAAATCATCTTTTATTGAGAAATAGTTTTTATATATGGATAGTAAAATAAAAAAGAGATATAAAAAAATTGAAGAAAAAGTTAGAATAGTTCAATGAGATATTTTTAGAAATATCTCTTTTAAGGTTATATGAAATAATTGAGAAGAAATAATTATTTCTTGGAAATATGTTATTGTTTTAACTCAAGATTGTGATTTAAAGTGGGATTATGAGTATAGAAAGAGTTATATTGAATGAGCCAGTATGGATAAGTTTTTGCAGACAATTTTAATTTGTCCAGCTTTTAATTATGAAGAATTATGTAAATGAGAACACATAACAGACTGGAAAATGAGAACTTTTGAAAGTTCAAAAAAACCAAGTGGTGGAGCAAAAGAAAAACTTATAAATAATGATGAATTTAAAAGATATCATTATTTACATGATGATATAGATTTAAAAATCCCAAGTTTTGTTATTGATTTTAAATTATTTAATACATTACCAAGAGATTTATTATATTCATTAGATAGGGAAAATTATATATGAACAGTTGAGGAATTATTTAGAGAAAGTTTAATTCAGAGATTTACAAATTTTATATGAAGAATACCATTACCAGAATTATAATAATTTTATAATGATAATTTTTAAGATATACTATTATAGTATATCTTTTTTATTTAGTATATAATTCAAGCAAAAGCTATTAATTTTAAACAGAGCATAAAAAAAATGAAAAAGGTATGCAGTGCAAACTAATTATTAACAACAAAAAAGAGCTTGTAATAAAGGAAAACAAACTCTTTGAGATTATAAAATTAGCAAATTTTCAAGTTTGGTACTCCTATGGGGAATTGAACCCCAGTTCCAGCCTTGAGAAGGCCATGTCCTAACCACTAGACGATAGGAGCAAAAAACAAGGATTAGATTCCCGTGTCTAGCACGAGAATGACATATCCTTGTTTTTAATTATTATAATTTAGCAGCAACATCTGCTTTACTCATTCCATGGATATCAGTAGTAACTCAAGTAGCTCTAGCTGTACCATCTATGATTTTCATAGCTCAAGCCATATCTTTTGCATTTAAATCAACCATTTTTTGTGTAGCGATTTCTTTTAATTGATCAAAAGTTAGATGTCCAACTTTATCTTTTTGAGGGACTTTTGATCAACTTGCAAGACCTAATTTAGCTTTTACTAGTACTCATGCAGGTGGTTCTTTTACTACGAAATCAAAACTTTTATCTTCATAAACAGTGATAATTACAGGTAATATAACTCACATTTTATCTTTAGTTCTGTCGTTGAATTGTGCAGTAAATTGAGGAATTGGTACCCCGTGTTGTCATAATGCAGGTCAAACCGGAGGAGCTGGAGTAGCTTGTCCTCACTTGATCTGTAACTTAATATATGCTTTTACTTTTTTTGCCATATTTATAGAATTAATAATTAATAATTAATAATTAATAATTTTTGATTATTAGTTATTGCTATTTAAGTAGATTTAATCGTATCTCTCGAAAAAATACAAAAACTTAAATAATAAAAAAATTTGTGTAGAAGCTCACGGACCGTAGTTTATTTAAAAAAAACAAAAAATCAATTTTTTATTTGATTTTATTTATTTGCTTTATATAATTAAAAGTAGAAAAAGGTATGGAGAAAACTCTAAAATTTACTTTTTTTACTTTTTTTGTAATTTAACTTTTTAACTTTAGTTTTTATGGATTTAAATAAAGCTCAGGTAATCTGAAGAGTAACAAGTGATGTAGAATTAAAAACTACTCCAAATGGACAAAATGTAACTAGTTTTTCAGTTGCTACAAATAGAACTTGGGTTGATTGAAGTGGAATGAAACAAGAACAAGCAGAATTTCACAATATAGTAATTTGGGGAAAACTTGCTGAAATAGCTAGTCAATATCTACAAAAATGAAAAAGAGTTTTTTTAGAATGAAGATTACAAACTAGAACTTGGGAAGCACAAGATGGAACTAAGAGATATAAGACAGAAATGATTGCAGACAATATGATTATGTTAGATTCAGCATGAGCTCCTAGTCAATCATCTACTGAAACTATGGGTAACAATGAAACTCCAGCTATTAAAAAAACTGAACCAAAGAAAGAAGAAGAGATCAATATAGAAGATATTCCTTTTTAATAAAAAGTATTATAATTAGAGATTATTAAAACTAGTTTTATTTTAAAATAAAATTAGTTTTTTTGTTTGGATTTAAATGTAGCACTTCAGGATAGATTTTATAACAACAAAGTTGTCAAAAAAAAATATTCATATAAGATATAATTATTGGTAGTTATCTATTAATTTAAAAACAATGAAAAAAATACTTTTTTTATTTTCACTTTTATTTTTTACACAGTCTGTATTTGCAACAGATTATTATGTTGATTCGAGTGTCTCTTCTGGATGAGATGGTTCTTATAGTAGTCCATGGAACAGTATTGATAATATTAATTCTTTTATTGGTTTCAAATCAGGGGATCATATTAAAATGAAAAAATGAAGTAATTTTTCTGGGAATTTGTATATAATTAAAACCTCTGGAGACTCAAATAATGAAATTGTTTATGAATCTTATGGAGAAGGAAATTTGCCAAATATCAATGGTATGGTAATAATTTCTGGACAGAAATATATCACAGTGCAAAATTTAGAAATATGGGGGGGGGTAGTTTGAGTAAAAATCAAAGATGAGGATGGTATTCCAGCAAGTAATATAAAAATATTAAATAATAAGATTCATGATTATACCGACTCTGGTATTAATATTGAATGAGGTGGATTAAATAATATAACTATCTCTTGAAATGAAATTTTTAATGGTTTAGCAGGTGTATATATGTCTTCAGATACTGGTGATGATTATCTGAATACCAACAAAAAAAATGATCGTCCATTGTGATGTAATAATTCTATTAAAAATAATACTATTTATAATAATAAAAAAAATTGAATTGGTATAAGCTCAACAAGTTTAAAGGAATATGCGAGTCAATTTATTTGTGATTGAAGTAGCTTAGAAAAAGGTAGTAATGTAGTTCAGGGTAATATTGTTAAAGATAGTGGTTGATATGGTATTGAAATTGATGCAAATCATATACTAGTTGAACGTAATATTTTTACAAATAATGGTATTAGTAGTAGTTATGGTGGATGTAGTGGTATTCATCTTTTTGATCGTTGGGCAAGTGAATCAGGTGTTGATAGTGATAAATATGAAAGAGGAGGAGATTATAATATAATTCGTTATAACATAACTAAAGAGAACAAAGATAGACAAATTAATAGGACTGATGGTAATGGTATTCTACTGGATATGTGGTGTGATCATAATCAGGTTTATAATAATATTACATATAATAATGATGGGGCTGGAATTATTGCTTATGGTTCAAGTTATAATGAAATTTACAATAATACATTGTATAATAATGGACAAGATGTGGGAAAAAGGTTCGGGGCTAATGAAATGGTAATTCTCAGTGCTGATGTTGATAATAAAGCTGAATCTGATGTAACAAATAATGAAGGTGTTTATAAACTTGTTTCTAAAAAAAATATTATAAAAAATAATATTTGAATGGCATCAAAAACAGATAATTTAAATAATCCAAATTATGGCTTTATCGATTGTCGTTATGGTGATTGTCGTTATGCTTTAGCTGTAGATGACTATGTTATCAATGATATTGGAAATATAGGTAATAATATTTTTTCAAATAATTTATGGTTTAATAGTCAGAAAGACAATCAAGCAATAGCTATTATAAAAGTTTCTGAAAATGAACATTTTCAAATTCCAATAGGTTCAACAAACTTAGATGTTTGGAATAGTAAAAATGATGTTCAGAATGAAAGTATAGGAAATCCTTATTTTGTAGATATTAACAATGCAAATTTTCATATACAAAATACTTCTCCAGCTATAGATAATGGAAAAACTATTTCTTTCTTTAATGATGATTTTGATGGTATAAAAAGACCTCAAGGAAATTCTTGGGATATAGGTGCTTTTGAAAATATTAAATTGTCACCAACTCCAGCCACAGTTCCAATACCAATTCCAGCTCCAATATTAATTCCAGTTTCAACACCAATTTCATCTCCAACACCAACATCAACTTTAATACCAACTCCAGCTCCAACACAATATAAATATTTAAATAAAAAGATAATTGAAAAAATAGATAAAAAAATAGGTGAAATAAAATGAAATAAAGCTAAAGGTTTGATTTTATTAATAAATAAAGTTAAAAAAATTATAAAAGAAGAGAAAAATGAAATAAAAAAAGAGATATATCAAGAATTGGTTACATATTTAACATTAAAGAAAAAACAAATAGGAAATAGTTATTACAAATAATGATATTAATTCTGAAAAAATGTCATATTATATCAATTTGATTTTATAGAAAAATTATATAAACTAATGTTTATATAATTTTTTTTGTTTTTATGAAAGTAGCTATAGTTTGTGATTGGATAAAAGATTTTGGTTGAGCTGAAATTGTATTGGCTGATTTGCTTGAGATGTTTCCCAAAGCAGATATATTTACATCTGTATTTTTTCAAGAAAATAATCCTATTTTTAAGTGAAGAAAAATAACTACTTCATTTATACAAAAAATTCCTTTTTTAAATAAATCACATAAATTGGCTCTTACTTTGAGACCTCTTGCTTTTGAAAGTTTTGATTTATCAAGCTATGATTTAGTTATATCTAGTTCATCTGCCGAAAGTAAATGAGTTATCACAAAACCAGAAACTTTACATATTTGTTACTGTCATACTCCAACTCGTTATTTCTGGAGTCATTATCATGAGTATATAAATATGATGGAATTTGGTATTTTGAATCCAATTGGAAAATGGTTAATGCCTAAGATTGTTTATCGCCTTAGACAATGGGATTTTGTAGCATCAAAGAGACCTGATTATTTTATAGCAAATAGTGAAAATACTGCCAAAAGAATAGAAAAATACTATAGAAGAGAATCAAAAGTTATTTATCCTTGAGTTGATTTAAAAAGTTTTAAGTTAAATACTAAAAAAGATGATTATTATCTTTATGTTTGAAGGTGTATTCCTTATAAAAAATTTGATTTGATAGTAGATGCTTTTAATGAAAATGGGAAAAAATTGGTATTAGTTACAAATACTCCAAACAAACTTTATAAGACTCTAAAAGCAAAATCAAAGAGTAATATAAAATGGTTTATAAATCTACCAAGACCAAATATTATAAATTTGTACAGTAATGCTTTGGCTTTCTTATTTCCTCCTGAAGAAGATTTTTGACTTGTTCCTATAGAAGCACAAGCATCAGGAACTCCTGTTATAGCATATAAAAAATGATGAGCTTTGGAGACTGTTATAGATTGAGTTACTTGAGTATTTTTTAAAGAACAAACTGTAAAAAGTTTAAATAAAGCAATAGAAAAATTTGAAAGTATGGAATTTGATCTCAAAGAAATAAAAAAACACAGTGAAAAATTTAGTAAACAAATATTTAAACAAGAATTGATGGAATTTATAGAAGAAAAAAATAAAAAAGCCTTTACT
The DNA here is from genome assembly GCA_041659565.1 of Candidatus Altimarinota bacterium. Lineage (GTDB taxonomy): Bacteria > Patescibacteriota > Gracilibacteria > BD1-5 > UBA6164 > Altimarinus. The sequence continues at coordinate 16,160 of JBAZXZ010000004.1, forward strand.
TTAGTAGAATTGATAGTTGGTATAACTATTTCTATGTTTTTGATGTTGTCTGTTTCTGTTTTTGTTACTGATTGAATGAAAAATGTCACAAATCAGAAAATCTCACTTGATAATGATTTAGAGATAAAAGAATTTACAAAAGATATTTATGAGAAATTAGATAGTGTAAATAAAAATTATGTAAAAAATACTGCTTCATGAGTTTTGTTTAAAGTAAATAAAAATTATGATAAATGAGGATTTACTTATATTTGAGAAACTAGTTTAAACAAATATTATTGTGCAAGTTGAAGTGAAAGTGAGATTACAAATCATATAATTATCAAAAACTTTATCCCTTTTGAATGACAATGAGGTGATATTTTTGATTGAAAGAGTTTTTCTGTGGGAACTATTACTACAAATATGTTTTCTTGAACTATAAATACTTTAACTTGAGTTTTATTTTGACCAACTGATGTAGCCTTTAATTGAACTACTTGATATATTTCTGATACTTTATGAAATAGTGTTTATTCTTTTGATAAAGCAAATATATCTTGAACTATAACTAAAATAGCTTGAAAAGAAGTATTTTGAGATGAATTTAGTGATTGAAGTTTAGGAACTGGTGTATTTTTAAATAATCCAACTGGTCTTAGTTATGCTTCAATTTGATGAACTGGATATTTATTTATAAGTGATACTTTAAATGATAGGATTTTGTATTTAAATCTGAGTAATAATAAAATAAGCAAATTACTTTGAAGGGAAGAATGATTAAAAGAACCTACTTGAATTTATTATGATGATACTGAAAAAACTCTTTATATAGCAAATAGTGGAAAAAGAGAGATTTTGTCTTATAGTTCAAGCTGAAGTTTTGTAGATAATATAAGTTTAAATTTCAAACCAAAAAAAGATATTACAAATGTAAATAAACTTGAATTTTCATTTTTATTTGCTACTTGAGTTACAAATCCTACTCTTACAAGTCCAACAGGTACTTGAAGTTTTAGTTTTACAAATATAACAACATGAGAGGATTTATATCAAATATGAAGTAGTAACACTTGAACTTATCATTTTGTGAAATATTTAGCTCCTGAAACTTTACAGTTATGATGTAATATTTGAGAATATAAAATAATTTGAACAGATCCAATAAAATGTACAGATTCATGAACATGAATAATTTGAACTTATGAAGATAAAACTTTTACTTCATGAACTAATTATAATATAAATATAACTACTTTATCATGAACTAATTTTTCAAATACTTGAGCATATTATACTAAATTAGATTTTTTAAATTGACCTACAGTTTTACAAACTTATTATTTTCCATATTTTTCAAAATGAGATAATAATATATTTACAAAATGAGATAATATAATCAAAGTTTTGACTTGATGATTATGATACCCAACTTGAATTTATGCAAATTGAAGTAATTTAGTTTACAATGACTTTATAAATAGGAAAAAGGTAGAAATAACAAAAACTTGAAGTTTTGTATCAAGTACAGATTTAACTAATTTTGACTTTTCTAAATTAGCATTGAATAATTATATAGATACAATACTTTACCCACCAATTAAAAATTATGATATAAAGTATGATAGTGTGTCAAAATTACTCAATATATATTTTAATTATTATAAAAACTTTTCTTGTTATAGTGATGAGAATAAATCAAATGTTAAAGAATTTATTTTGAAAAAAAGTTTAAGGTAAAAAATAAATTTATAGAAAACTCTTTGTATTTTATCGTACAAGGTGTTTTTTATGTCTTATTTTGACAAAAAAAATGAATTATGATTAAATATAAATAGAATATATATTTTTATAAGAATATGATAAATAAAAAAATAGATAAGATTTTAGAATTGATAGATTTTCTTCTTGGTATAAAGATATGAGAAAATAGTATTTTAAGTCAAAATCAGATAAGCAGTTTATCTAGTATTAAAAGTAATATAAATGATATTCAAGATGAAAACAAATTAGATTTGATACTAGAAAATCTAGTAAAGACAATAAATAATTTATCACTTAGAACAATAAATCTAAAAAGAAATTTAACTAAAAAAGAAAATGATTTTTATGAAAAAATTGAAAGGTACAATGAAAATAAGGAAATAGTTAATTTATTTGATACAATATAATTTATTTTTTAATAAAAAATTTTATGACAGAATATTTAAAGGTAAGTGAAAATTTATGATTAGATAAAATAGAAACATGAGAAAAAATTGAAGTAAAATTAGAATCAGATGCAAATTCGATTATAACATCTGACAATATTAATGCAAATTTAAAGCAAATAGTAGAAAATCTAAATCTAAGAAATAAAACTAAAGCATGAATAAAAGGATATTTTTCAAATTGAGGTATTGATATAAAAGAATTAGCTTTAAAATATGATGGACAAATAAAAGAAGAATTATCTAAGTTTACAGAATGATGACAAAAAGATGTTGATTGATTATTAATGTCTATTAATACTTTAGTTGAAAAATCAAAAGAACCTTTGAAATCTGATAATGTTTTTGCTTCAGTTTATAATCATAGATTAGAAAATGAAAATGCTTTAAAACAAACTTTATAAAATATAAAGAAATATTAAAATATAAAAAACTTTGTTGGTACAAAGTTTTTTCTCGTGTTTGGGCGATTTATTAAAGGTAAAAGATTAATATTTAATCTTTATATACATAATTTACTCATTCTTTTATAACTAAGTAATCAGGGTTTTCCACATTTTCCATATTATCTATACTTTCCGTATTTTCATCTTTTATCCCATCTATACTTTCTAGATTTGCTATCTTAACTTCTAATTGTTCTTTTTCAATCATTAAGTTTTTCTTTTCTTGTTCTAATTGTCTTATGCTAAATCATTTTGTAGCATTTGCATTTATTATCCATATATAATAGATAAGTAGAAGAAAGATGAAGCTTATCATAATAACATAAGTAAAGCTTATATCAAATTTTATATTTTGTTTTTCTTTCCATCTTTTTGAGATAAAAGGTAATTTATCTTCGCTTAATACTAGTTTTGGATACATTTTATTTAAAATATTAAGTTTTAAATGGTAAATGTTAAATATAGGAATTTCAAATCTTTGATTTAAAATTTCAAATTTAACACTTAATTGCAGATCTTGCTTTTGCACTTCTAGATCTTGGATTTAGGCTTTCTTCTTTTTTGCTTGGTAGAATTGGTTTTTTTGTTAGTATTTGTATTTGTTTTGTATGTTTGCATGTACAGATTATATCGCTACATATACAATCTCTACTTTCATTTCTAAGTATGTTTTTTACAACTCTATCTTCTAAAGAGTGAAAACTTATTACAAAAATTGTTCAAGTTGTCTGTAATAAATTTATTGCATCTTTTAAAGATTTCTCTAGATTTTCTATTTCTTTATTTGTTTCTATCCTAAGTGCTTGGAATATACGAGTTTTTGTCTTTGGAAATTTTGTAGTTTCATCTATAAGGTCTCTCAATTCTTTTGTAGTTTTAAATTTAAATCATGTTTTTCTTTTTTCTATTATTTTTAGAGCTATCTTCTTACTTGCAGAATCTTCTCAGTAATCTCTGAAAACTCTTGTAAGATCTATTTCTTTGTAAGTATTTACAATGTGCGAAGCTGGAAATCATGTACTTGTATCAAATCTCATATCAAGAGGTCAATCAAATCTAAAACTAAATCATCTTTCAGGTTCATCTATGTGTAAACTAGATATTCATAAATCATAGTAAATTCAAGTTATCTTGTCTATATCAATTTTTTCTAATTCTTGTTTTAAATTTACAAAGTTGGAATTTATAAAAATCTTCTTAACTTTTTCATTCACTCACTTTAAATTTTCTTTTGCTAATTTTAAGTTTCTAATATCTGCATCAAATCATATAAATAAATCTTCTGGATTCATCTTTTCTATTATTTTTTTTGCATGTCATCCAAGTCATAGAGTGCAATCAACTATTATATTTTGCTTATTTTTCTCTATCTTTACAGAAGAAACTAATTCTTCTAAAAGTACTGGTATGTGTAATTCTTCCATTTTTTAGCTAGTTTTGTTAAAAATATGTTAATAACTAGATTTTCTTCTCTATAAATAAGTATTTCTATAAGTAGTTTTATACTTTTTTTTTCTTTTGTCAAAATAAAGTAAAAAAACGACTAGACAAATTAGGAAATTTATTTTTTTGTTTAAAATAGGGGTTATTTTTTTGTTTTTAACAAGTTGTGAACTATTTGAAAAATAAGCATAATTTTATGAATTAAATACTTGTAAAAAATCTAATAATAAATATTATATTATGACTAGAATTATTTGAAATAATTTGATAAAAATGCTGAAAATAAAAAATTTAAAAATCAATGTATGAGAAAAAGAAATACTTAAATGAATTTCTCTGGATTTTGAAGTTGGGAAAAATTATTTAATATTGTGAAAAAATTGAAGTGGGAAGTCAAGTCTTGCTAATTTTTTGATGTGAAATCCAAAATATGAATTTAAATCTGGAGAAGTATCAATTGATAAACAAGATTTATTTAAAATATGAGTTTCAGAGAGATCGTTAGCTTGAATTTTTCTTTCTTTTCAGCATATTGTTGAAATTCCTTGAATTAATTTATGAGAATATTTAAGAATAATTTATAATAATCATTTAGCAAAGCAAAATTTAATGGTACCGGTACCTAAGTTGTCTCCATTTGTATTTAAGAGATTTATAAAAAAATATTTAAGTGAACTTGATATAAAAGAGAGTTTTTTAGAAAGAGATTTAAATGTAGGTTTTTCTGGATGAGAAAAAAGGAAAATAGAGATACTTCAAGCAAGATTACTTAATCCAAAATATATGATTTTTGATGAGGTAGATTCTGGGCTTGATTTGGATGCTTTTAAGATAGTTGCATCTTTGATAGCAAAACTTGATAATAAAGATAATTCTATAATTATGATAACTCATAATTTTAAAATAATGGATTATATCAATTTTGATAAAGTTTATGTTTTAAAAGATTGAAGCATTGATAGAGAATGAGGAGTAGAGATTATTGAAGAGATTAAGAAGAAATGATTTGAATAAAAAAAAGGCCTCTCAGACCCGAAAGTCTGAGAGGAAAAGGTTAGAAATAGAAATTAATGGTACAATTATATGAAGTAAGTCTGGGGGGTAAGTTTTGCTGATTTTTTCAAGAGAGATTTTATCTCTTTAAATTTTCTTGCATGTTCAGGGTTTTTCTGTAGCCTTTTGGCCTTATGTTGTAAGCCAGTAGCTTTTTTCTTTTTTCGAGAATTCTCAAGAAAAATTCTTTGTTTTTTGTTTCTTGTTGAAACAATTACCGGACACCCAGTTTCTTTGTCAAATTCTTGTAACATAAATGCTACTCCTAATTTTTTACCTTCTTTCACAAAGATTAGTCCCAATAAATTTGGGAATGATCGAAATCACTGCTAATCTGGAAAGAAAAGTGAATAGTTTATAATGATAAATATAATAATGTCAAATAAAATTATAAAAAATATGTTAAAAACTGATAAAAAAATACAAAATCCCCCTAACCCCCTTGAAAAAGGGGGACTTGAAAAACAAAGCCCATGGGATTATAGTGATATAGTCTTGTATAAAGATGAGCTTATTCAATGAGTAAATGAAAAAGTTGTTAGACAGATTTCGTCATCAAACAAAGAACCAAAATGGATGCTAGAGCTTAGACTTAAGGCATTGGAATTATTTAATGAAAAATCAATACCTAAATGGTGACCAAATCTAGATAAGCTTGATTTAGATAGTATTTATTATTTTGCTAAACCTGTTTGAGCAGGAGATAATAAGACTTGGGAAGAAGTTCCTGAAAATATTAAAAAGACTTTTGATAGATTAGGTATTCCAGAAGCAGAAAAGAAAGCATTATCAGGAGTATGAGCTCAGTATGATAGTGAAGTAGTTTATCACAGTTTAAAATTAGAACTAAAAGAAAAATGAGTTATATTTGATGATATGTCTAGGGCTCTTCAAAATCCAAAATACGAGAGCATTATAAAAAAATATTTTTCTAAAGCTATTTCGCTTTCAGATCATAAATTTGCAAGTCTTCATTATGCAGTTTGGAGTGGATGAACTTTTTTGTATGTACCAAAATGAGTAAAAATAGATGAACCTTTACAATCTTATTTTAGGATGAATGTAAAATCAGGTGGACAATTTGAACATACAATTATCATACTAGAAGAGGATTCTGAATGTCATTATATAGAATGATGTAGTGCTCCAAAATATGATACAAATTCGCTTCATGCAGGATGAGTTGAAATATTTGTAGGAAAATGTGCTTCTATGAGATATAGTTCAGTTGAAAATTGGAGTTTGGATACATTTAATTTAAATACAAAAAGAGCAATAGTTGAAGAAAATGCAAAAATAGAGTGGGTAGGTTGAAATATGTGATCAAATACTACTATGCTTTATCCTTGTAGTGTACTTTTATGAGATAATTCTCGTGCTGACCATTTATGAGTAGCATTTGCAAATAAATGACAAAATCAAGATACTGGGAGCAAGGTAATACATATAGGGAAAAATACTTCTTCAAATATAATTTCAAAATCAATTAGTAAATGAGGTTGAATAAGTACTTATAGATGACTTGTAGATATAAAAAAGTCAGCAATTTGAAGTATATCAAAAGTAGATTGTGATTGACTTATAATTGATGAACTTTCAGTTAGTAATGCAATTCCAGATATAAAAGTAAATAATACAAGCTCAATAGTTGCACATGAGGCAACAGCGGGGAAGATAAATGACGAGTTTTTATTTTATCTTATGTCTAGGGGAATAAGTGAACAAGAAGCAACAGGGCTTATTGTAAATGGGTTTGTTAGTCCAATACTTAAGGAGTTACCACTTGAATATGCAAGTGAGATGAATGTGCTGATTTCTATGGAATTTGAGGGAGGGTTTTAGATTAGTGATATATAAAAAAAGATCCAGCCCGAAGGCTGGAGAAGGAGGAAAAATGAAAAATTATTGTGTCAATGTGATTTTTCCATTTTTTCATAGAATAATGGAACCCATGCACTTAAAAAGATACCTAAAGAAAATGATGACCACCCATTCCAGATTCCATTATCTGAAATGAAAAGAATGCCAGTTTCTTTCCATATGTACAGGAGTAAAAGTAAGGATAAAATTGTCCCAACGATTCCACAAAGTACAGTTTTTTTCATTATAATTTTTCTCCTTTTTTTTACTATCTTTCATAAAAGATTAGTCTTGATAAATTTCAAGAATGCTAATCCTAGAAAGAAAAGTGATTTTATATTAGATAAAAATATATAAATGTCAAGTTAAAATTATGAAATGGTTTTGTTAGATGGTATGATTGATATATTATTAAATTTGTCATTCCCGAGAAGTCGGGAATCTACATTATATAAAAATATTTATGAATAGTTACTTTGTATATATAATAAGTAATTCAAATAATACAGTATTATATGTATGAGTTACAAATGATATAATTAGAAGAATTTATGAACATAAAAATAAACTTGTTGAATGATTTTCAAATGATTATAATTTAACAAAATTAGTATATTATGAATTATATAATGATATAAATACTGCAATTGATAGAGAGAAAAAGTTAAAAAAATGGAACAGACAATGGAAAGATAATTTAATAGACAAAGTAAATATAAATAGAATTGATTTATATGATAATTTACTAGAATAATATAAGGAAGATTCCCGACTCCTCGGGAATGACAAAACAATTTTTACATTTATTTGTTTTACTGATTAACACTTTTTCTTATGAAAATACAAAAAAACTGATTTTACCTGATTGATGATAGTTTTTCTGAAAATATAGAAATATGAGAGTGAGTTTATGCTTTTGTGTTTCTAAATGAGACAGAAAAATCTTTTAATTTTAATTTGAGACAGAATTCTAGACTGGATTATTTTTGATTTTTTAGTAAAAAGTCTAGTTCTAAAATTGAATTCAATCAATCTGAAGATAACTCTTTATTGAATGTAAAGCAGATGTTTTTTAATCATAAAATAGATTTAACTTCAAATATAAAATCAATTATTGCTTCAAATAATTCAAATAGTTTTATTAATATTATTTCTATAATAAAAGACAATAAATTAAGTATTGATTCTAGTATAGAAATAGAACAATGACTTATATGAGTTGAAGCAGACTTAAAACAAAAAAACATATTTATTTGAGATTCTTGATCAGTTAGATGATTACCAAAATTGAATGTAAAAAGTTTTAATGTTAAAGCAAGTCATTCTTGTAAGGTTGAAAGGATAAATGATGAGATACTTTTTTATCTAAAATCAAGATGAATAAGTGAAAATGAAGCAATTATAATGTTGATAGAAAGTTTTTTTATAAAAAATTTTGGTTGTTTAAAAATGATGGATAATACTATTTATGATAAAGTTTATAATGATTTTTTGATTTTGAATAGATAGGGAATAGAATAAAAAAAAGATCCAGCCCGGAGGCTGGAGAAGGAGGAAGGAAGATTATAAGTGGTTATAATATATTTTTATGATATAACCATATAATACTACCTATATAGATAGTTCCTGGTGCTAGTTTTCCCAATATAATAATAGTTGTTGAAAATTTTTTATTTTCACAGAACATACATACCAGTACTGCAATAATGTATATTAATGGGAAAATCCCATAAATTAGACATTTTTCAAGATTCCAAGACATTATATAGTCTCCTTTTTTTTACTATTTTTCATAAGAAATTAGTCTTGATAAATTTCAAGAGGGCTAATTCTAGAAAGAAAAGTAATTGTATAATAGATATAATTATATTAATGTCAAATATAATTTTTTGAAAATAATAATAATTAGATTTACTTTTACATTTCAATTACCATTTAGTAAATAGTTGTGAAAAATATTTAATTTACTTTTTTATGATATTGTTTATACTTTTTATCTCTTATACTCTTTATTTTTAATTTTATGCAAGATTTTAAAAAAGATTTTCCGATATTTCAAAATAATCCTTGATTGGTATTTCTTGATAGTACGGCATCAAGTCAGAAACCAGCTTTTGTTATTGATTGAATTAAAAATTATCTTGAAAAAGATTATAGTAATATTCATAGATGAGCTTATAGTTTGGCAGAGAGATCAGAAAATCTGTATGAGAAAAGTAAGAAAAAAGTTGCAGAGTTTATTGGTGCAGATAGTTGGAGAGAGGTAATTTATACCTATAATGCAAATTATGCACTCAATTTTATTGCTTGAAGTTTGAGAAAATCAGATTTTTTTAAAAAATGAGATAAAGTTTTGGTAAGTATAGTAGAACATCATAGTAATATAGTTCCATGGCTAATTCTTAGAGATGAAATATGAATAGAACTTGAATATATAAATGTAGATAAGGATTATAATCTAGATTTAGAAGATCTGAAATCAAAACTTGACTCAAGTGTAAAAGTGGTTTCTATAACTCAAGTTTCAAATGTAACTGGACAGATATTTGATTTAGAAGAGGTAGGGAGAATAATAAGGGATTTTAGAAATCAGAATTGAGTGTCATCCTGAGCGAATGCGAAGGATCCCTTAAGCAAGGTAATAACTCAAAATCAGGGTTTAAGGGATTCTTCGTTGCACTCAGAATGACAAAGTCTGACAACTATCAATTCACTTCTTTTCATCATTGATGCTAGTCAAAGCTTTCCACATATGAAAATTGATGTTAAAAAACTTAATTGTGATATGATTTTTTTTACTGCTCACAAGGTTATGGCTGATAGTTGACTTGGTGTTTGGTGGGCTAAAAAAGAAATTTTAGAAAATTTAAAACCTGTTTTTTCTGGTTGATGATCAATTGCTTGGGTAAAAAAACTAGAATATAAAGATAATAATTCTCTACCAGAAAAGTTTGAAACAGGAACTCCAAATATGACAGGAGCAGTTTCATTATTAAAGGCATTAGAATATATTGAAAGTATATGATGATATGAAAAAATAGAAGAAGTAGAAAAAGAATTGATTTCTTATGCATTAGAAAAATGGAAAACTATAAAAGAAAAATACGATATAAAAATACTTTGAAATTTAGAAGCAAAAAATAGAGTTTGAGTATTTAGTTTTATAGTTCATTGAATTCACAGTATTGATATAGCAGATTATTTGGCTGAAGAAGATATTTGTATAAGAGCCGGACAGCATTGTGCTGAACCTTTTTTGCAAAGTGAAAGTTGTAGTCATACATGCAGAATGAGTTTATATTTATATAATGATAAAAGTGATATTGATAAATTCTTTGAAGTTTTAGAGATGTCTATAAAAGAATTAACTTAAAAAAAGTCCTATTTAAAATTTTAAAAAATCCCATTCTATTTACAGAATGGGATTTTTTAAAATAATTAATTTTTAATCAATTATACTAATTCTACTTCAGCACCTTGTTCAATTAATTTAGCTTTCATTGCTTCAGCATCTTCTTTATTAACTCATTTTTTAACATCTCATCCTTTATCAGCAATAGCTTTAGCTTCAATTAATCCAAGTCCAGTAACTTCTCTTATAACTTTGATTACAGCTATTTTATTAGCTCAAACAGATTTTAGTATTACATCAAAACTTGATTTTTCTTCAGCTTCTCCAGCTCATGCAGCAGCAACCATAACAGGAGCAGCAGCAGATACACCAAATTCTTCTTCCATAGCTTTTACTAAATCATTTAATTCAACTATTGAAAGTTCTTTAACTAGGTCCATAATTTTTTTAGAGTTTCCAGCTAATTCAGCCATATTATAAAAATTTAAAAAATAAAATTAGATTTTAGAATCTTAGAATTTTAGAGCTTTAGAGATTATTATATATTTAATAATGTTCTAAAAAGCTAAAGCCTAAAAATCTAAATAATCTACTTTCTAACTAATTAATAGCTAGTTCCCAAACTTTTAAATATATTTAAAAGTTTGGTTTTAGTTATCAATTATGCAACAACTTCTTCTTTATCTTCTATTATTTCAGTAGTAACTTCTTCAGCTTTTATTTCTGGAGTAGCTTCAACTGGAGTTTCTTCTATTTTAACTTCCTCAGTTTTAACTTCAGGAATAGTTTCAACAGGAGTTTCAACTTTTACTTCTTCTGTTTTTTCTTCTACTTTAGGTTCAGCTTTTTTTATTGAAGGAGCACTTCATAGATTTGCTCTTCCTTCATCTGTAAGTTTTTTAGCAGCAGCATCAAAAAATCTTGCAAGAGCAGAAACTGGAGACATCATACTTCAAACAAGTCTTCCAAGTAATACTTCTCTGCTAGGTATTGCAGCAATAATAGCAGTTTCTTTAGAATCTTTTATACTTCATTCAAAATATGATCAAGCCCATACAATTTTAGGATTTTTAGTAAATGTTTTCATAAAATCATTTACTTTTCATAAAGCTGAAACTGCATCATCATTTGAACAAACAACTGCAATTTGACCAGGAAGAATAGAATCATCTATTTCTACATTGTACACTTCTTTAAAAGCAATTTTTATAAGAGTTTTTTTAACTAAAGTTATAGAAGAATTTACCTCTCTTAAACTTTTTCTTAAGTTAGTTATTTCTTCAACTGTTAATCAGTTATTTTCAGTAAAAGCTATAGATTTAGCATTTTTTATATTTTCTTTTAAATTTTCTAAGATATCAATCTTTTTAGATTTAGATACAGCCATTTTTAAGATATTAAATAATAATTTTAAGTTATTTTAACAATAAAAAAACTCTTTGTTTAGACAAAGAGAATTAAATTTAATAAAAACTTAAGTTTCACTTTATCTCGGTAGGACTTAGTTAATTGCCTACTGTCTACGATTTAAGTAAAGTTATTATATTGGAAATTTTATAATTGCAAGTTTTTCTATAAAATTCATGAGATATTAGAATTATTATAAACTAAAAACCAAAAATTATTAATTACTCTTCTTGACTTTTAAAAAATATTCATTAAATTATATCCATTAATATTTTTTATTCAAAAAATTATGGAAACTTATGAACCAAGTAGAATTAAATTAAATACTATTGAATTTGAAAATGGGCTTAATCCAAATTGAAAGATAGAGGATTTTTGTGATATCACTATAGATTGAAAAGTATTAGACAGAAATATAGAAGATTTTTTTAGTATCCAAAGTAAAAAAATTGCATTTTGAAAAAAATATAAAGATAATAATCAAATTGAAACAACAAATAGTGATTGAAAAATAACAAAGAAAAATATTCCAACTATAATCAATTGATGAATGTGAAAAAATGTCTCATCTCCATCACTAGTTGAGGGAATGAATGAAATATGATTTGGATGACATATATCTTCTATAGATGTAGGTTTTTTTTATTATTATAAAAAATATCCAGATTTATTTAATGAGGATTTTACCTGGAAAAGTGAATTAAAAGAAAAGGTTAAAAAAGATTTTGATGAACTTTTTAAGTGAGAATTAGGTTTGTCTGATGAGTTTATAAATAAACATTTTTTTGTATGTGATGATTTATGAGAAAATGATAAAAATGAATGATTTAATTGAGAGTTATGAAATGAAAAAATAGCCAGAATGATGGATTTAATAGTAATTTATAAAGAAACAACTAGATTAAAAAAAGAGTGAAATAATGTGTGAATTAATTGTATGTATAAGACTAGTTCATATATAGCATCTCTAAAAATATCTATACTTGCATGAATGGATTACATAACTACAGCAGCTTGAAATCCTACTATGAATCCTAAAGAATTTTTAAAGGAATTTTTTGATGATTTAAAAGAAAGTAATAAAGAGTTTTCATTACCTGCTTTTTGATTATTGGTGTCATGATGAAGATCTAAAGTTTTTACTGATTTTGATTATGATTATTATACATTTGAACAATGAGATAAAGCTGGATGACATATCATAAGGATGTGAGATAAATTTGAAGAGTTGGAAAAAATAAAATGACTTTTTGAGAAAAAATGAAAAGTTATGCCTCCTATTTATGCAGCTTGATGAGTTTCAACAAATAAAGAGATAAAAGAAGCTTTTGAGGCATGATTTAGTTGAATTCAAATTTGAACAATTCCTGCAGTTTCAGAAGAAGCCTGTGATGGTGATTGAGAAGTATTTAAAAAAAGATTAATTTGATGAAACCACTTATGAGAAGAAACAGATTTAGATAGAGAATTTTTTGCAGAAGGTGAGGATGTATTAAAAAAATTTGAAAAAATAATTGAAAAATACAATTGATTAATTTTAAGAAATTTATCAAAAGAAACATGAATAGATTATAAAGAAGAAACTCCAGAGATAGCTAATGTTAGAGATTATTTATACAAAATAATTTATAATGATTTTTTTGATGAAGAAATTAAAAATCTAGAAGATTTAAGTGAAGAAGAACTTAAAAATTATAATCAAATCAAAGCTTTTATTTTTACTTCAAAAAATTGAGATATTAAAAAGATAAATAAAGTTTTGAGAAATTATTGAAATGCTAAGAAGTTTGTAAAAGAATTTAATAAATTTAAAGAAGAAAATGATTCTTCTCCTACTCATATAGTTTTTGATAGTACAGTTTGATTTCCTTGAAGAATGAAAATAATGGAAAATATTCATGAAGTTATAGCTTGAGAAGTGAAATCAAATTGATGTATAAATTGTCTTACTGATTGTATTTTAGCTGGTAGATGAAACATAAGAGAAGATAGATGATCAACTTTTTGTATTAAAGACCGGTTAAATTATCTCAATCCTGATAAAAACATAGCTTTTTCATGAAGAAGTACTGTTCCTTATCCAGAGATTAGACCTATTATGGATTGAATGGCTTACTTAATGTGAACATATGTAAAAAGGTAAAATTTAATTTGAAAATCATATAATAATCATAAAAAAACAAGAATTAAAAATTTTTAATTCTTGTTTTCATACAGATTTCATACACTTAGATATTAATATGTAAAAGTACATTATTTATTTTTTAATTCTAAAATTATGAAAAAAATAATTAGTTTAATAGTACTTACATTTGTAAGTATTCTAGGTGTTTCTGCAGATAATACTTGAACTTGAGTTAACTCTGCACCAGTCGCAGTTGATGATATAGCAACAACTAATGAATGAGTAGCAGTTAATATAAATGTGTTGTGAAATGATACAGATACAGACACAGGTACTACTTTGACGGTCTCTTTATTGTCAAATATAGTAAATTGATTTGCCACAATTACAGCATCTTGAAATGTTAGGTATACTCCTTTTACTGATTTTAATTGAACTTGAAGTTTTGATTATGTCGTAAGTAATTGAGCACTAACAGATATATGACATGTAGTTATAATTGTTAATCCAGTAAATGATTCACCAGTAGCAGTAGATGATACATTTACTATGGTGAAAAATACAACAGTAGAAATAAATTTGGTATGAAATGATACAGATGTAGATGGAGATAATTTATTTATTTCATCATTGGGAGCTATAATTAATTGAACTTGAACAATAACAACATCTAAAACTTGAGTTATATTTACTCCAAATACAGATTTTGTATGAACTATAATTTTTAGTTATGTTGTAAGTGATTGAATTTTAACAGATACTTGAACTGTAACAGTAACTATAAATTCTGCAAATAGTTTACCAGTTGCAAATGATGATAAAATTAGTACATATTTAAATACCGAGAAAACTTTTGATCCAAGGATTAATGATACAGATGCTAATTGAGATGTATTAACTATTATATGAAAAACAGATTGAATTCATGGTACTGTAAGTTTTTCTAGTACTTGAGTTACTTATAAACCATATCAAGATTTCTATTGAAGTGATAGTTTTACATATACAATAAGTGATTGAAAATGATGAACAGACATTTGAACTGTAAAAGTAACAGTTATTCATACTGATTATCACGATAAACCAGTTCAAAATGTTCAAAAAGAATTTATTGGTAAATTTAAAGAACTTAAGAATAGATATAGAAACCAAATGAATAATAGAGAATATATAAGTTTAAAAAATGAATTAAGAAATCAATATCTTCTTAAACTAAAAGAAGTTACATGACAATGAAAACAATGAGAGCCACAAGAAAATGATATAAATGTAAAATATAAATATCAATGAAATTCATTTAAAATAATGTATAAAAATCAATATGAAATTAAATATTGAAACCAAATTTCTTCATTTAACGATGCAAAATTAAAAATTATTATTTGAAGAATAGATACTTTGATAAATGATATAAATAGTTGAAGTGATTATTCAGAACTAATAAAAGCTAAGTTAAATACTATGTTATTAGCTCTTAGAGAATTAATTTTAGAAAATATGGATGATAGTGAATGAATAATTGATATTGATTCATTGTTTGAGTAGCTAGGTTAATTTATATAAAGAGACTATAGAAATTATAGTCTCTTTATTCTCTAGAAAAATCATTTTGAAAAATATTAAACTTATGTACAATTAAGATACTAAAATATTACAAGATAAATTTATGTCAATAATTGAAGAATTAGAAAATAGTATAGATATTGTTGATTTGGTTTGAAAATATGCTAGACTGAAAAAAGTTTGAGCTAATTATAAGAGTCTTTGTCCTTTTCCTGGTCATAGCGAAAAGACACCGTCATTTGTTGTTAGTCCAAGTAAACAGATAGCTTATTGTTTTGGTTGTCATAAATGATGATGACCTATTAAGTTTGTAATGGATATAGAAAATTGTGAATTCAAGGAGGCTGTGGAAATACTTTGAAACTTGACTGGAGTAAAGGTAAAATGATTTGAAAATATGAAAGACAAAGAAGTTATAAAAAATGAAAAAAATCTTTATACTCTTTATAAAGATATAGCAAATTATTATAAATCTAGTTTAAAAAAATATTCAGAAATACAAGAATATATAAAAGATAGGTGATTAAATGAAGAAAGTATAGATACTTTTTCACTATGATATAGTGATGATTGAATAAATTTGTATAATTATTTAAAAGAGAGATGATATGATGATAATGTAATTCAAGAATCTCAAGTATTTTTAGATTTAGCAAAAAGAAGAGATAAATTTTTAGCAAGAGTTATATTTCCTATAAAAAATCATAGATGAGATACTGTTGCTTTTGCTTGAAGAATTATTAATTCAGGAGAACCAAAATATTTAAATTCACCAGCTTCTAGAATATATGATAAATCAAATATTCTTTATTGACTTTTTGAAGCGAGGCAAGAAATAACAAAAAAAGATTTTGTTATAATTACTGAATGATATATGGATACTATAAGTCTTCATCAATATGGTTTTAAAAATACTGTAGCAGTAAGTTGAACGGCTTTAACAGAAAAACATTTAATATTACTCAAGAGACTTACAAATAAAATCTATCTTTGTTTTGATAATGATAAGGCATGAGAACAAGCAACAAGACTTAGTTTAGAGATACTCAAAAATAAATGATTTGAGGTAAAAATAATAGTTATGGAAGGTTGAAAAGATCCAGATGAGCTTCTTAAATCATGAATAGATTTTAATGAATTTATAGAAAAAGCAGTTTCGCCAGTGGTATTTTTTATTAAAAAAAGTAAGTTTGATATAAAAAGTATAGATGATAAAAAAAATACTTTAAAAACAATTTTAGAGGTACTCAAAAGTTATAGTGATAATATAGAAAAGGACTTTTATATAAAAGAAATTTCTAATCTTTTGGATATTCCCACAAAACTGATTTATGATGAATTAAATAAGATTCCAAACAAAAAAGAGGATTTGTGATGAGAAACTTCTCTCCAAATTACAAGCCAAGATTTTGCTATATCTTATATAATAATTGATAAAAAGCATAGAGAGCAAATAGGTAGAGAATTGATATTTTTAGATGATTTAGATTCTATTTTGAAAGATGCTTTAAAAGAAGATAATTTTTTAAATAATTATACTTTAGAAAAAAAAGAATTGTATAGATGATTAGCTTTAGAAATGGAAGAGAGATTAATAGTTTTTACACCTGAAAAGATAAAAGATGATATAAAAAAATTGTGTCAAAAAATCAATTCTGATATCTTTAAAAAAGAATCAGTAAAATTAAAAGATATGTTATTACACGATGGAAATAATTTAGAAGCATTGATTAAATACAACAATCTGATTAAAAAAGCTAAGGAAATGAAAATAGTGTAGATAGTGAAATAAATATTAAAATATAGTAAATGTTTCAGTCAAGCCAAAAATGCAAAAAATATTTGATAAAACCAAATATAGCTTTAAAATTCTATTACTTAGAAAATAAAAAATAAATATGCTTAGCACAAGCTATAACAAGCAAGTAGATAATGGATTAAATTCTTTAAAAACAAGAGGATTATTTTTTTGTTTCATATGTATATGAAATGCGAGAAATAGTCCTTTTTTGATTCTTTAAAATACCACTAACTAGTACCGGTTCCTACATTTAGAAAGAAATAATATAATTTTAAGTACAAATATGTTAATTATGAGGAACCGGTACTTTTTAAAACTTTAATAACTAACAATAATCTATGAAAAATAAAAAAGCCTTCACCCTCGTAGAATTAATCGTAGTAATCACAATCCTAGCAATTCTATGAACAATCGCCTTTATATCATTTCAAAACTATTCAAAAAATTCAAGAGATTGAGTAAGAGTAGCAGATATAAATAGTATAAAAAAGACACTAGAATTATTCATAACAGAAAAATGATTCTATCCAATGCCAGATAATGGAACCCAAATAACATATAGCTGAGCAACAGCATGGGTACAATGAACAGTATGAGATAATGTAATAATAAACCTATGAAGAATCAATAAAAAGCCAACAGACCCATTAACAAACAATGAATATACATATAGTGTAACAAACTCAAAAACAGAATATCAACTATCATATGTAACAGAAGAATGATTAGCATACAATGTACCATTAACAAACCAGGCAAATGCAGCAACAACAAAGAAAGCACTAGCAAAAGTAACGGGAACCTATAATGAAAAAATACTAAAAGTAGCAACATGAACAACTACATATATACTAGCAGTACCAACAATAATAAATGCTAATCTAAATGATACAAACTTACAAAGTATAATAGATAATAAAGAATTAGTATATAATAACTATTCAAATCTACCAGACTCATACAAAAACCTATGATATACAATGACATGATGATTTGAATTTTCACCTATATCAAACAATATAGTAGTATATAGCTGAACAATAGACTCATCAATAAAAACAGAAACAGAAAAACTAATATTTCTAAATAACCTTAAAACAATATATAAAGATACAATACTAAATCAAGAACCAATATATACAGAAATAATAAACTCAGATACAGTAATTAATCCAGCACAAGCAATAACTCTAGTAGATACATATATAACAAATAATGTGTGATGAATAACAGGAGTCCCATCAGTAATAACATATTGATGTGCACCACAACCAAGCTATACAGATGCAATATTTACAGCTTGAACACCAACACTAGTAAATCAAACATGGCAAAATACAACTAATACAAATCCATGTTATTGGACTTGCTGAACATGAAAAGTACTAGTATGAGAACAATGTGTACAAGAAACATGTGCATGAACTACTCCAGATTGAACAACAAAAATATCAAATGCAACAAGTGCAGCATGATGAATATGGCACTATAGTACAACACCATGAGTATGTACATATAACTGTAATACAACTTACCATACAGAAGATAGTGGAACAACATGTGTATCAGATACTAGAACTTGTACTATACTAAATTGAATATGACAACAAACTCGGAATTGAAGTAGTCGGTTAACTTGTACTCCAATATCTTGTGATCCAAACTATAGTTCAAATGGAACTACTTGTGAATTAAATACATGTGTGACACAACCAATCTATACAAATGCTACATATACAGTATGAACACCAACCCAAGTAAATCAACCACGGCAAAACTCAACAAATACAAATCCATGTTATTATACTTGTATAAATTGATATACATGAAGTGATTGTAGTGTGCCAACATTTCTAACAAACTGTACTTGAAGTTCACAATTTATATATACAGATGCAACATGAATTGAAATATGAAGAGTAAATAACGCTTGAACAACAATTTCTTGAAATCCATTAACATTAACATGTGCATGACATATAATAGTATGTACTGGGAATAATACATGATATGTACTCCAAGCATGTAATTTGTGATCATCTACTGTATGAGCTACAAATACATTTGCTTCATATGGTAATCGGTATCAATGGTGAAGAAATAAATGATTTACTTGAACAGTTACACAACAAGCTACACAAATACCAAATGCAAGTTATAATCCACTAAATGATACATACTGATTTGTATGGAATTCAAATTTAAGTAGTTACAGAATTGACTGGATAGTAACACAAGATGATAACTTATGGGGAAACACAACAAATACAAGTATAGCAAGACAATGACCATGTTCTATAGGTTACCATGTACCAAGTCAACCTGAATGGGTAGCAATACATGCTATATGATGATGGGGAACTACCTTATGAACAGCATTATCAAATACACTTAAACTGCCTTTTGCAGGTCGCCGTGTTCGGGATAATGGTACTATGACCGGTCAGGGGGCTTTCGGTGGTTATTGGTCATCATCGCCTTATGAAAGTGGGACTTATGGGTATTATCTGTACTTCTTTTCTACAAGTCTCTGGCCTATTGATTTACATTATCGTGCTACCGGGTTCTCTGTTAGGTGTATTAAGAACTAATTAATCTCTTTGTTCTCTTTGACTCTTTTTATTCTTAATCTCCAAAGTTTAATTTAGACTTTGGAGATTATTTTATAAAAATTTGCATTTCATACTATTTTTAGTATGAAATTTAGTATTTAATTCTTAAAATTAGTAAAAATGTATAATAGAATATTGTAAGAAAAAATCAAATAAAATATATTTTTATGATTTATGTAAAAATAATCTTTTGCAAAATAAAAAAAATAATTTAAACTAAAAAATATATAAATTAATACATAAACTATGTACTGTCCAAAATGTAAAAGTGAAGATACTAGGGTTCTTGATACAAGAATTGTTGAAAATGGTAAACTTGTTAAGAGAAAAAGGGAATGTGAAAATTGTTTTCATAAGTTTACTACTTTTGAGAGAATTGAGTTTCCTAAGTTTTTCGTGTTGAAAAATAATTGAAAAAAAGAATTTTATAATAGGGATAAATTAGAGGATTCTATAATAAAAGCTTGTAATAAAAGATATATAGATTTAGATAAGATAGAGCAGATGATTATAGATTTAGAAAATTCTTGGGCATCAAATAAAAAAGCTATTTCAAGTAAGAGGATATGAAAAGATATATTGGAATGATTAAAAAAACTTGATGAAGTAGCATATATAAGGTATGCATCAGTTTATCATAATTTTACAAATAAAGATGATTTTTTAAATTTCATAAACAAAAAATGAGAATCCTAAAATTCTACCTTATTGTACTATTAGAGTGAACAATTTTATTGGCTTCAAAAAACAAAAATAATGTCAAATTTATTTAAAAAAAAATGCCACAAAAATAATAAATACTAAAGTCAAGTTGAATTTAGTATTTTTTTTTGATTTTTTATAAAAAAATACTATATATAGTTATATGTTATATTATTTTTTACTATATATAGTTATATTATGAAATTCTTTAAAGCAAAAAAAAGGAACGGGAGCTTTGTTACATTTGATGAGGCTAAAATAGAAAAAGCAATTGAAAAAGCAATTGTTTCTGTTGGGTGAACTGATTTTTCTGAGGTTTCTGCTCTTACAAAAAAAGTTACAAAACTTTTACATAAAAAGATTTGAGAATCTATTCCAAATGTTGAGGATATACAAGATTGTGTTGAGGAAATTTTGATAAAAGAATGACATGATAAAGTTGCTAAATCTTATATAATTTATCGTCAAAAAAGAAATGAATCAAGAACTACTAGAGATGTAGCTGTTGATGTATGAAATACAATGCAGGAATATCTAAATAGATCTGATTGGAGAGTAAATGCTAATGCTAATTCTTGATATAGTTTAGGATGATTAATTCTTAATGTATCTTGAAAAGTTACAGCTAATTACTGGTTAAGTTATATTTATCCAAAAGAAATAGGAGAATTACACAGAAATTGAGATTATCATATACATGATTTAGATATGTTTTCTGGATATTGTGCTTGATGGAGTTTAAGACAACTTTTAGAAGAATGATTTAATTGATTACCAAATAGATTAGAATCTGCTCCACCAAAAAATCTACAATCTGTTGTAAATCAGATGATTAATTTTTTAGGAACTTTGCAAAATGAATGGGCTTGAGCTCAAGCATTTTCAAGTTTTGATACTTACCTAGCACCTTTTATACACAAATATAAAAGACATGTAGAAAATGAATTAGAAGAAGTAAATGCAAACTTTGGTAGTGAAAAGGAAAAGAAAAAATATATTTATGATAAGACTTATAGATATGTAGTTCAACAAATGCAGAATTTTATCTTTGGTTTAAATGTACCATCTAGATGGGGTACTCAAACTCCTTTTACAAATATAACTCTTGATTTACATTGTCCAGAAGATTTAAAAGATAAAGCTTTATTGCTTTGATGAATAAATGAGTGATATTATGAAAAAAAATATGGGGAATTACAAGAAGAAATGGATATAATAAATAAAGCATTGATAGATGTATATACTGCTTGAGATGCAAAATGAAATGTATTTACTTTTCCAATTCCAACATACAATATAACAGAAGATTTTGATCGGAATAGTGAAATAGTTAATTGAGTATTTGAGATGACAGCAAAATATGGAATTCCTTATTTTCAAAACTTTGTATGAAGTCAATTTAAAAAGTGAAAAGATAAAAATTGAAAAACTATTAAAGTAAGAAATGAAGATGCTTATACTCCTGGAGCTGTTAGAAGTATGTGTTGTAGATTACAACTTGATTTAAAAGAACTTTTAAAAAGATGAAATTGACTTTTTTGATCAGCTGAAATGACAGGAAGTATATGAGTTGTAACTATAAATATGGCAAGAATTGGATATAGTTATAAATGAGATATGGAATGATTTAAATCAAGACTTTTATATCTTATGAATCAAGCTAAAACTTCTTTAGAATTAAAAAGAAAAGAATTAACTAAATGGTTAGATTTATGACTTTTCCCATATACAAAGAGATATTTACATAGTTTTAGAAATCATTTTTCAACTATTTGAATAAATTGAGTAAATGAAGCAATACTAAACTTTACAAATGGTAAAGATGATATATCAACAAAGCATTGAAAGAAAATGGCTTTAGACTTGATGGAATTTATGAGAACACAATTAAAACAATACCAAGAAGAAACATGAAATTTATATAATTTAGAAGCAACTCCAGCTGAATGAACTACTTATAGATTTGCTCGTGAAGATAGAAAACAAATTCCAGATATAATTCAAGCATGAACAGAAAAAGCTCCTTATTATACAAATTCTACTCAATTACCTGTTTGATTTACAGATGATGCATTTGAAGCTCTTGATTATCAAGATGAGTTACAATGTAAATATACATGAGGAACAGTTTTACACCTTTATATGTGAGAAAAAATTACTGATTGAGAGGCTTGTAAAAATCTAGTAAGAAAAGTCCTGGAAAATTATAGATTGCCTTATATTACTATAACTCCAACATTCTCTATTTGTCCAAAACATGGTTATATATCTTGAGAACATGATTATTGTCCAAAATGTGATGAAGAAATTGGATATACATGAGAAATACAAGATAAAGAGACTAGAGAAATATATACAGCAAAGAAGACTAGTTTATTGAATTAGGTAGACTAAAAAAACAAAAATAAAAAAAGTTCTTAAGTACTATGTACTAAAACTAATCACTTGTTTATTTTTTAACTTTTATTATTATGGTAGCACCTGCAACAAATTTAGAAAAAACTAATTTACAAAGAACAAGATGTGAAATTTATACAAGAGTTATGTGATATTTTAGACCAGTTACTAATTTCAATACTTGAAAAAAATCAGAATTTTATTCAAGAACTTATTTTAATGAATGAAAAAGTTTTAATTCAAATTTTATTGATTGTTATTCTTGCAAAGAATGTTAATTTCAGCCATACAAAAAACCACATTATTAGATTATCCATGAAAAGTAGCTTGTATAATATTTACTACTTGATGTAATTTAAGGTGTGGTTTTTGTTATAATAGTGAGTTTGTATTGCCTGAAAAAATTAAAGAAATAAAAGACTTTATACCTGAAAAAATATTTTTTAATTTTTTGAAAACAAAAGTGTGAATACTTGATTGAGTTGTCATTTGTTGATGAGAACCTACAATTAATAAAGATTTATATGATTTTTGTAAAAGTATAAAAGAATTATGATTTTTAGTTAAACTTGATACAAATTGACAAAATTCAAAAATTTTAAAAAAATTATTAGATGATAAACTAGTTGATTATATTGCTATGGATATAAAAAATTCATTTGGTAAATATAATTTAACAACAGGTGTTACGGAAGATTTAGAAAATTATAAAGAAAGTATAGAAATAATAAAAAACTCAGATATTGATTATGAATTTAGAACAACTTTAGTTAAATGACTTCATACAAAAGAAGATATGTTAGAAATTGCTAAAACTTTATCTGGTGCTAGGAAATATTTTTTACAAAATTTTAAATGATGAAAAACACTAGATAAAGATTTTGTGTGAAAAAGTTTTATAGTTGATGAATTGAGACAATTCAAAAAAATTTGTTTACCTAGTATTGAAAATGTATTTATAAGAGAGTATGATAAATAATTTATAATTCTTTATTTTATGAAAAGAGCTGATATAAAAGTATGATTTGCATGTAACAATATGTGCTCTTTTTGTGTGCAATGAGATAAGAGAACCAAATATCCTCCTAGAAGTATTGAAGAAATAAAAAAAATACTTGAAAATGAATTTAAAAATTGATCTAGATGAGTTGTTTTTACTTGATGAGAACCAACTATTCATAAGGACTTAACAAAAGCTGTAATTTATGCAAAAAAGCTATGATTTCAACAAATACAGATTCAATCAAATTGAAGAAATTTTGCTAATTTAGACTATGTAAAAGAATTGATTAATGCTTGAGTTACTGAGTTTGGACCATCTATTCATTGATTTAAGAAAGAAACTCATGATAAGCAAGTATGAGCTGTATGAGCATGGGAACAAGTTATTAAAGGGCTTATAAATTTAAAAAACCTAAATCAGCTGGTTATAATAAATTCAGTAATTACAAAATCAAATTATAAAGAAATCCCAGAATTAGCTTCACTACTTGTAAAACTATGAGTTAATCAATTTCAATTTGCTTTTGTTCATATACTATGAAGTGCAGATAAAAATAAAGACATTGTAGTTCCAAAAAAATCAGATGCTATTCCATATATAAAAAAAGGTTTAGATATATGAAAAAATGCTTGAATTATATGCATGACTGAGGCTATTCCTTTTTGTCTTATGCAGTGATATGAGTGGGCAATTGCTGAGTATAATTTTATGCCTGAAACTACTGTTGTTGATGCTGAGTGTAGAACCGAAAGTTATGCTGATTATAGGTGGAATGAATGAAAAGCAAAAAGGGAAGAATGTAAAAGTTGTAGTAAATATAAAATTTGTGAATGACCATGGAAAGAATATCCGTTAATTTATGGTTGGGATGAGTTTCAGTCAATAAAATAAAAGAAATATAGTATTTACTCTATTTCTTTTATTTTATCATCTTTATTTATGATATATCTATTTTTTCTTTCTGTAACAATTTTTAGTTTTTTTTCTTTTATTAATGATATAAATTTTTGAGGACTGGGTATAAAATAAAGTCTTTTTGTATTTTCCATTTTTTCTGTTTGTTGTTGTTCTATAATAACTGTTCAATAATTAAATATATTTGCCACCAATCAATGAGAAAAAGAATCTATACTCATTACTCTATAGAGATCTAATACTTCTACATCATCTTTTAATAATAATGTAGATCTAATAAAAATGATTTCCTCATTGGTTATTATTATAAGTTTATTTAGGTATTCTATAATATATACTATAAATCCTATAAAAGCATAATTTACTAACATAAAACAAATACCAAAAACTATATAATTAATAGATGTTATATCTGCAGAAATAATGGCTCAGTATTTGAATTGTAACCAGTATAAAAAAAATGAAATAATAAGAAGAAATATAAATTTGGCAATTTTAAATAAAAGAAGTATAAAATGTCTTCTTATTATTATATAATGTTCATACTTTTCTATATAATGTACCATATTACAATAATGTTAATATTAAAATAATTGATAATATAGTAAGAATTATAAAAAAGAATAAAATTACACTCATAACAAGTAAATAATTTTTATGTAAATAATTGATTCATATATTGTTTATATATTTATTTGTTAGATATTTTAATCTTTTATTGATAAGTATATATACAATTGATATGATTAAAACATAGGAAATTATAAAGATAATTTTAACAAGCATATTTTTTTATACAAGTAATAAATACAGTTTTATTATATAAAAAAAGGAAAATAAGTAAAATACTTTTTTACACTAAATTTTTGATGTTTTTTGATATATTAGTATAATACCGAGAAATTACTTAAATAATACAATAAATATGAAATTTAATTTAGATAATTTAGTTATAGAATATAATAAATTAGAAGAGGAATTAGCAAAACCAGAAGTTTTCAAGGATCAGAAAAAAGTAAGAGATGTATCTTCAAAGAAGAAGCAGTTAGAAAAATCAGTTGGTTTATATAAAGAGTATAAAACGATAAATCAGGCTTTAGATGAAGCAATTGAAATGATAAATTCTTCTGATATAGAAATGAGAGAGCTTGCTTTAATGCAAAAAGAAGAGTCTGAAATAAAAATTGCAGATTTAGAAGAAAAATTAAAATTAGCTTTATTACCAAGTGATCCAAATGATGAAAAAAATATTATAGTTGAAGTAAGAGCTGGAACTGGGTGAGAAGAAGCAGCCTTATTTGCATGAGAATTAGCAAAAGCCTATATGAATTTTGCAGAAGAGTTAGGTTATAAAGTAGAAATTGATGAACAAAGTGATGCTGATAGTGGTGGTGTAAAAGAGCTTATATTTGAGATAAAATGAGAATGAGCATATAGTAAGTTTAAATATGAATGATGAACTCATAGAGTTCAAAGAATTCCAGAAACAGAAAATAAATGAAGAGTTCATACTTCTGCTATTACAGTTGCAGTGCTTCCTGAGGTTGATGAAGTTGATATAGCGATTCGCCCAGAAGATATAGAAATGAGTTTTTGTAGAGCTTCTTGAGCTTGATGACAACATATAAATAAAACAGATAGTGCTGTTCATTTAAAACATATTCCTTCTTGAATAGCTGTATTTTGTCAGGATGGTAGAAGTCAACATAAAAATAGAGAAAAAGCCTTTCAAATACTTAGAAGTAAGTTATATGCCTTTGAAGAAGAAAAAAGATTAAAAGAAATTTGAGATACTCGTTTAGCTCAGGTTGGATCATGAGATAGAAGTGAGAAAATAAGAACATATAATTTTCCACAAGATAGAGTTACTGATCATAGAATAGGGCAAAATTTTTCTTGACTTCCTATAATTATGACTTGAAGATTATGACCAATTATAGATGCATTGGCAGTTGCTGATCAAACAGAACAATTAGAGAAGGCGAGTAGAGGGAATTAGTAAATATAATATAATTTTTTGTCAAAAAAAGTATGGTACAAATCTGAACTAGAGAAGAATATTATAAAAGAAAAGGTGATGTAGGCATTTATTGAAAAGATAATTGCCCTTTTTGTGATAGAGAAAATCAAAAATGACAAATTGTTTGGCAGTGAAAGAATTGGATTATATTACATAATATGTTTCCATATTCATGAACAGAAAAACATATTATGGCAGTTCCATATGAACATAAACTTTATTCTACTGATTTAAGTGATGAGGAATTACTTGAAATGAAAGATATATATAAGTTTGTAAAAGAGTATTTTTGAGATGAAAATTATTTTTCTGCTACTAGAGAATCAATTGGAAATAGAAGTGTAGAACATATTCATATGCACTTTATTCCTTGAAAATTGCAATGAAAATATCTAAGAAAGATGCTTGAAAACCAAGGATATCCCATAGTTCAAGAACTTGATATAACAGAGAAGAAATATGTAAAGTAAAATTGCTTTTTAAATAAAAATCAATAAAATTGGGCAAATCCTTAATCTAATTACTAATCTCTAACCCCCTTAATTTATGACAAAAAAAGAAGAACATTATTGAGCTGAGGATATACAAGTATTAGAATGACTTGAACCAGTTAGAAAAAGACCTTGAATGTATATTTGATCAACTGATGAAACATGATTACATCATCTTGTTTGGGAAATTGTTGATAATTCTATAGATGAAGCAATGGCGGGGTTTTGTGATGAGATTACAGTTACTCTTTGAACTGATTGATCATGTATGGTTGAAGATAATGGGAGAGGAATTCCAACTGAAATTCATTCAAAAACTGGTAAATCTACACTTGAAACTATTCTTACAGTATTACATGCTTGAGGTAAATTTGGTGGTAGTGGATATAAAGTATCTTGAGGTCTACATTGAGTTTGATCAAGTGTTGTTAATGCACTATCAAATAAACTAGAAGCATGGGTAAATAGAGATTGAAAAATCTTTTATCAAGCTTTTGAGAGATGAATTCCTGTTGAAAATGCAAAAGAAATTTGAAAAACTACTAAAAGATGAACAATTATCAAATTTTTTCCTGATGATTCTATTTTTAAAGAATCAATTGTATTTAGCAATAAGACAATAGTAAATAGACTTAGACAACAAGCATATCTAACAAAATGAATTAAAATCAATTTTTTAGATGAGAGAACTGATTATAAATATAGATTCTTTTTTGAGTGATGAATCAAATCATATGTAAATTTTTTAAATAAAAATGAAGATGCTATTTGAGAAGTTTTTTATGTAGAAAAAGAGAAAAATGATATAAATGTAGAGGTTGCAATGCAATATAATAAAGAATTTTCAAATAATATTATTTCTTTTGTAAACAATATACATACTCCTGAAGGATGAAGTCATATGGTATGATTTAGAACAGCTCTTACTAGAACTATAAATAGATATGCTCGTGACAAATGAATTTTAAAAGAAAAAGATCAAAACCTTACAAATGAAGATGTTGTAGAATGATTAACTTGTGTAATTTCAGTTAAAGTAGTTGATCCACAATTTGAATGACAAACTAAATCAAAACTAGGTACAGCTGAAGCGAGATGAGCTGTTGATTGAGTTTTTTGAGAAAGATTTTTAGAATTTTTAGAAGAAAATCCAAGTGAGGCAAAAAATATATGTGAAAAAGTATTTTTGGCTGCAAAAGCAAGACTTGCTGCAAGAGCTGCAAGAGATACAGTTATAAGAAAATGAGCTTTAGAATGAATGACTCTACCAGGTAAATTAGCTGATTGTTCTAGTCGTGATCCAAAAGTCTCAGAATTATACATAGTCGAAGGAGATTCGGCTGGTGGTTCTGCTAAACAATGAAGAAACAGAGAAATCCAAGCTATACTTCCACTAAGAGGTAAAATCCTAAATACAGAACAAGCAAGAATAGACAAGATTTTTTGAAATAATGAGATAAAAAGTTTGATTATAGCTATTTGAACTTCTATTTGAGAAACTTTTGATATAGCTAGACTTAGATATCATAGAATAGTTATAATGACGGATGCCGATGTAGATGGAGCTCATATAAGAACTTTGATTATGACTTTCTTTTTTAGATATTTAAGAGATTTGATAGACGGATGATTTATATATATAGCTCAACCACCTCTTTATAGATTAGCTAAATGAAAACAAAGTTGGTATGTATACTCAGATGAAGAAAAAGAAAAAATTATGGCTGAACACAATATAGTTTGAGAAAATATACAAAGATACAAAGGTCTATGAGAAATGAATCCAGAACAATTATGGGAAACAACAATGGATCCTTCAGTTAGGAAAATGTTCAGAGTAACCGTTGAGGATGCTACAAAAGCTGATGAGATGTTCAAAATACTTATGTGAGATGAAGTAGCTCCAAGAAGAAGATTTATTCAATCAAGAGCTAAATCAGTTAAAAATCTAGATGTATAAAAATAAAAAGCCTTTGTAAAAAGGCTTTTTTAGAGATTAATTACTAATAATAGTTTTATGACTAAATTAGATATTCAAAACCACATAAAATTCACAACAAAAATACTTAATTCATGAGATACTTACCAAATTAAGTGAATTGAGATTATTATAGTTATTTCATGAGAAATAGAAGATAGAATCAAGTGAAAACTAAAATTTTTTGAAAGTTCTATTTATTATAGATGAGAGGTAAAAGCTAAAAAGAAGACTTTAATAACAGTTGTAAGTTTGGATAGTAATGAAATTGTATTAAATAAAGTTGATGTTAATAAAGAGTTTTGAGAATATTGTAGAAAAATTTGGAAACAATTAAGAGATTTATATGATGTAGAATGATTTGAAAAAATTGATTTATATAGAAGTGATAAAATTGAACAAGAATTTGAATGAGTTAAATATAATTTCAATTTCTGGTTTTGTTGACCAGATACAGATTGTTTGTTACATAATGTACATGATTTTATAGAAATTCATACTTGTATTGCATGAGATTGATTTATGCAGAAATTTGATTGAAATAATGAAGAAAATTTAGTTGAAACTGTTTGATTGATGCCTTGATCAAGTCATAGAACTTTCAATATTGATAGAGAAATTGAAGAAAAATGAAATCCAAAATATCCATTTCATAGATGGTTATGAGGTAAAACTGGTAATATTTGGTTAGCAATAGAAAAATATTAAAGCTAATTTTTTTGATAAAAAACTTGCAATATTTTAGAATATACTATAATATAAGTATATATATTATATAACACACTCTAAAATATGGAAAGAATTTTAAAATATTCAGCAGAAAAAATACTTTCAGTTTCATTAGATTATAAGAGATATTTATATAATGATTTAGAAAATATAAATGAAAAAATAGTTTGAATAGTATGATTAAGATGAATATGAAAAACAACTATTTTATTACAAGTAGCAAGACGAAATCCTAAAAATTCAGTATATTTTTCTATGGATAGTGTGTTTGTTAAATGAAAAACTATATTTGATATAGTTGAAGACTTATATAAAAACTATGATTTCAAGTATTTTTTTATAGATGAGATTCATAAGTATAAAGATTGGGAACAAGATTTAAAAACTTTATATGATTTCTTTGATGATATAAAAATATATTTTTCTTGAAGTTCTTCTATTGATTTGATTAAATGAAACTATGATTTATCAAGAAGATGATTGCTTTTTCACCTAAATAAATTTTCATTTAGAGAGTTTTTGTATTTAAAATACAAATTATCACTAGAAAATATAAAATTAGATGTTTTACTTAAAGATTACAAAAATTTATCACTTTCTATTTACACAAAAGAAAACAAAATTTGAAAGTATTTTAAAGAGTATCTTTCTTTCTGAGAGCTTGGATTTGCTTTTA
The DNA here is from genome assembly GCA_041659565.1 of Candidatus Altimarinota bacterium. Classification (GTDB taxonomy): domain Bacteria; phylum Patescibacteriota; class Gracilibacteria; order BD1-5; family UBA6164; genus Altimarinus. Next base: position 46,922 of record JBAZXZ010000004.1, read on the forward strand.
ATACAGAAGAAAAGTATTATAACGATAAATTTTGAAATATAATAAATAAAATAATTTATGAAGATATATCATCTTTTTATAATTTAAAAACTGAAAATATTAATTATTTTTTTGAAATTCTAAAGTTTATTGCAAACTCATCTCCATCAGATATAAATTATTCAAATATTGCGAAATTATTACACACAACACCTGATACAGTAAAATTTTATATAAATATACTTTCAGAAATAGGACTTATAAATATTTTTTGAGTTGAATGAAAAATTTCAGTAAATTTTAGAAAAACTAAAAAGATTATGTTTGAATTAACTGCATTTTTACAATATTTTTCTGATAATCTAAATACTGAAAATACTATATGATCTATAAGAGAAAGTTTTGTTATATCTATGTTAAATAAATTTTGAAAAGTATTTTATCCAGAAAAATGAGATGTACTTTTTGTTTATGATAAAAATAAATATGTATTTGAAATATGATGAAAAAATAAGACTTTTAAGCAGATTAAAAATATAGAAAATTCTTTTTTGATTAAAGATGATATAGAAATAGCAAAAGAAAGAGAAATTCCTATATGGTTATTTTGATTTTTATATTAAAAAATTTATAAATATAATATACTACTTATTATGAAACTACTAAAAATCCTAATTACATTCTTAATTTTACTTATCTTCAGCAAGACTTTTGCTTATTATTATGATGAGTATAAAAATTATGATAAATCTATAAGAATCAATACTTTTTCAATGAAACTGAGTTATTATGAAAAGGAAAAAAAGATATGAACAATGGATGTATCAACTTGAGATGATGCTCATCCGACTCCACTTGGAAGATTTAAAATAAGTACAAAAAGTAAATCTATGCTTTCTAAATCAGCTTGAAAACTTATGCCATATCGGATGGAATTTTTAGACTGAATTTATTGAATTCATGCTCTTCCTGAAGATTACAAATGAAATCTTAATACAACTTCAACTATTTGATCAGAAGCTGCTGGTTGATGTGTAAGGCTCGAAAAAAAAGATGCAAAAAAACTTTATGAATGGGCAAAAAAATGAACTGTGGTTTTGATATCTTTTGATAAAGCAGAATATGTATCAGAAGATGATTTTAAAGTTATTAAAAAATATTTTGAATATATAAATGCCTGAAAATATAAAGAAGCATATAATTTAAAATCAGACAAGAGATTAGGTTTTAGCGAATTTAAAAAAATATATAAATGATTAAATATTAAAATAAAAAGTATAGAAAAAAATAAAAATTTAGATTTTATTGTAAAAACAGAGATTTATAAAAATAATAAACTTATAAAAAGATGAATAGCTGTTTTTCAAGTCTCAGTTTGAAAAATAATAAAATCATATTCTTTAAAATAGTTTGAAAAATAAAGATATTTACGAAAAACAATTTTATTTTATAAAAACATATCAAAATATTTGCATATTAAAAAAATATATAGTAAAATTTATTTACATTAATTATTTTATAACTATATATATATATGTTTAAATTAAGAAAAGAATCTAATTATGATTTATTACATTGGTCTTTGTTTATAGCTGTTGCTTTTACTATTTCTTTTAAAGTAATGGAAGCTGTGTCAGTTAAAAGTATGGAAATCTTTGCATTTCAACCAGAATTAGCGGGGTACTCTGTTTTTGTACAAATGTTTAGTTAATATGTAATAAAAATTAATGTAAATATCATTAGAGTGTCTTTAAAAGACACTTTTTTGTTCTGCAAAATATTTTGCAAATAAAATTAAAACTATATAATAAAAATACTTTATTTAATTAATTATTTTAATTATGCTTTGAGTAGTAATACCTATAGTTCTAATATTAGTTCCTGTAATATGATTTATTATCCCTTGACTTATTATTCCTGCAATTATTTTTGATGTATTTTTAATTGCTTTATCAGTTAGAATAGTTAAACCAAATACAGTTAGAACAGTTGAGGTTTTTTGAAAATATAATCGTATTTTAAGACCATGATTAAGTTTTATCATTCCTGTTGTGGAAACTACAAAAGAACAAGTATTATACAGAATAAATTTTCCAGTTGATGTAGATTGAGTTACGAGTGATAATGTAACAGCTTATATTGGATTAAATGTTATATATTATGTTGATGATGATAAAAATGATACGGAAGAAGGTGCTATTTATAAATCAGTTTATAAAATATCTGATTCAAGAACTATGATTAAATCTATAATTGATCAAGAATTAAGAGGTATGATAGTTACTTTTAACCATAAAGAGGTTTTTGGTAAAAGAGAAGAAATCTGAAATGAAATAGAAGAAAAACTTAGAGAAAAATTATCAAGTTTTGGTTTTATTTTAGATTCTATACAAGTTAGAGATGTAAAACTTGAATCTTCTGTTATGGCAGCTATGAATAAAGTAGTAGAATCTGAAAAGCTTAAAGAAGCTGCAATGAATCAATGAGAATCAGAGAAGATTATGCAAGTAAAAAGAGCCGAAGCTGAAAAAGAAACAAAGATATTACTAGGGCAAGGTATGGCTGGACAGAGAATGGAAATAGCAAGATGATTTAAAGAATCTGTAGATTTGATAAAATCATCAGATACAAAGCTTGATTGAGAAAAAGTTCTTGCATTTTTACTTGATTCATCAAGAATAGAAACACTTTGAAATATAGGTGATAACCAAAATACAAAATTGATTTACTTAAATGAAGATTTAGAATGAAGATGAGCTAAAGCAAGAGATAAAAAATTAATAGCTGGTAGTGATATAATGTAATTTTATAGTTAATTTTCAAAAATATTTATGGTAGATCCGACTATTTTTTATATATTACTTTTTTTCCTTTGATTATTCTTTGGGAGCTTTGCTTCTGTTATAATTCATAGATTAAAGTTTAAGGAATGATGAATTATGATGGGAAGAAGTAAGTGTCCAAAATGTGAAAAGACTTTAAGTAGTATTGATTTATTTCCAATATTATCATATTTATCAACCTTTGGAAAGTGTAGGTATTGTAAAGATAAAATAAGTATAATCTATCCACTTTTAGAAATATCAACTGGGATTTTATTTTTTCTTGTTTGATTTAAATTAATTGATTTTAACTTAATTTTAGCACTAAATTGATTAGAAATATTTAAATTAGTATATTTTTTATTTCTGGCATTCATTACTATAATTTTTACATTTTATGATATATTATTTTTAGAAATAAATGAGTTAATTTTATTTATTTGAATATTTTTATCTTCTCTTGTTGTAATTGTTCAAACTATAAATCCAGATTTTTATATAATTTCTACTTTTATTTCAAGTTACAATTGAATTTGATTTAAAGATATGGTTATAACAATTCTTTTGTATATATTTATATTATCTAGTCTTTATATAATAATCTTAAAATGATTAAAGGAATTGTATGATGTTTTAATTTTATCTTTTGTTATTTTATTAATTGTTATTTTTAAAACATATTTATTTATAGATATTTATAGTATCCCTGTTATGAGCTCTATACTTTGAGTATTGCTTATTTTTTCATTTTTGTTTTTCCAAATAATTATTAGTAAATGAACTTGGATGTGATGATGAGACTTAAGAATTGCTATGTTGATGGGACTTATTTTATGAAATAGTTATAGTTTTCCTTGAATTATGTTAGCATACATTTCTTGAAGTATAATAGGAATTTTAATTATCGTTATACAAAAGGTAAAAAAAATTAAGGAAGTTACTACTGTTATCCCATTTTGACCATTTTTATGAATAGGATTATTTTTAACGATTTTATTTCAAAAAGAGATAAATAATTTCATACTTTATTATTTATAACAAATAAAAAGTAAAAGTAAATTTAAATTTTTTTACAAAATAGGTAAAACCGGGTATAATATCTTTAGTTTAATAATAAAAACAAAAAATATGGATGCAAAAAAATTACAAGCTGTTAGAGATTTTGTACTGAATGCTGAAAAATCTTTGAAAAATGCAAAGAAAATATTGAGAGATGTTCTTGAGGAACATGGATTGAGTTTAAATGATGATGATATTAATCTAGATTTAGATACAAAATGATTAACTTCTTATAGTAGTGATGATTTTAAAATAGTTGAGTGAGTATTTACTTGAGACGAAATGCTTTGAGTAGATGAACATAAATACCCAGTTCCTGTAAATTATGCATCTAAATCAAGACTTGTTCAATGAGATAGATTAAAACTTACTATAGAACCAAGTGGTAGAATGTTATATAAACAAATAAAACCAATAGAGAGAGAATCAAAAGTAGGACTTCTTACAAAAGAACAATGAAAATACCAAGTAATTTCAGAATGATTAACATATAATGTTTTAACAGCTGCTGTTACTCATTTTAAAGCTGAGATATGAGATAGTGTATCAATAATAGTTCCAACCTGAAAACAAGCAAATTTTGCAGCTATTGAATCGGTTATACCTAAGTCTTAAAATAGATTAAAGATAAAAGACTAAAGACAAAAGAACAAAGTAAAAAAACTAAAACAAATCTCTAAGTACTTTCAAAGCTAAATCTTGATCAATAAAAAATGGGCTAGTCGCTACAGTAATAAGACTAGCTTTTTTTATGAGTTTTTGAACTACTTCTTTTTTTAGATTATAGTCTATATAATCAAGTTTTGGTTGAAAAAAATCTAAGTCAAGGTTTAGGATTATTGTTGGTTGTCATTCTGAACTTGTTTTAGGATGATGGATTTTTTGAGTTTCTAAATTTGCTTTTACTTCATTTAATTCATTTTCACTTCTAATTTGAAACATTTCTTTAATAAGTCAGTCATGAATTGCAGGAATTATGTAATTTCATACATCTACATAATTTGTATATTCAAAAATTCTTTTTAGATCTTTTAGTTCTTCTTTTTCTAAATAAATTCAAGGATTTCTTAAATCTGTATGTTCATCAATATGATAAAGTATAGAATTATTTGAAATTATTCAGTCAAATCTAGCTTTATGCCAAAAGAAGTAAGCATGATTGTGATTATCAAAAATATAAACTTTTTTAGAGTGTTTTATTTTTGTAATATTTTCTTCCTGCATTCTGTATTCTGTATTCTGTATAATATTTATCTCAATTTCATAAAAATTTTTAAGTCATGTACTAGATTGTAAATTTCATTTGAAATCATAGTCTTCAAAAACAATCTGGTCTCAAAATTTTATATCATTTAAGTTATTTATTGTTATTAGACTTGGAACATAAAGTCTTTTATTTGGTCTTTTATTAAAAGAAAAAGCATTGTTTCAAAACGGAGTGTCTATATAAAAAGGTTTTGAGTACATGGGATTAGATAAAAGAATAAAGATCAAAGACTAAAGATTAGTAAAAGATAATTTGAATTTTTTAAATAGCAAGTTAAAATGTAAATAAAGAATAAGAAATAATGAATAACTATGACTAAAGAAAATATAAAGGTAATTATATCTTATCTTGATAAATTATTTCCTGATGCAAAGACAGAGCTTTTTTATGAGAATGAATTTCAGCTTCTCATAGCAATTATTATGTCAGCACAAACTACTGATAAACAAGTTAATAAAGTAAATAAGGAATTTTTTAAAGTTTTTAAAAGTCCAGGTGATTGATTAAAATTATGACAAAAAAATATAGAAAATTATATTAAATCAATATGATTTTATAAAACAAAAGCAAAAAATATTTATAGAACTTGTGAAATCTTATTAAAAAATGATTTAAATAATTTTGATACAATAGAAAAATTGCAAACTTTACATTGAGTAGGAATAAAAACCGCAAAAGTATTTTTATCAATAACTAAAAATACTCAGGTATTAGGTGTTGATACTCATGTGCATAGAGTACTTAATAGACTTTGAATAGTTAAAACAAAATCACCATTAGAAACTGATAAAAAAGTTGAAAAGATTCTAAAAAAACAAGATTTATCAAAACTTCATCATACTTTAATACTTTTTTGAAGATATAATTGTACTGCAAGAAATCCCAAATGTGATTTGTGTGACTTAAAGCAAATTTGTAGGTATCACAAAGAAGTAATTTTATCAAAAAATAAATAATAATTTTTTTTAATTGTTTTTATATAAAAAGTATTGACTTTTATTTGACATATATTTTAAAATATATTAAAATAATAAAGATAGTTAATTTCTTAATTAATAAAAATTATGGATAAAATAAAAATAAATACACAAATATTAGGTGATATACCTAATGTTAAAACTTTAGATGAGGTAAATAATAGCTTATCAATTATAAATTTAAGTGAAGAATTATCTACTGATAAAACTTCAGAAATAAATAGTAATATCTCTCCTATCACTTTAAATGAAGAATTATCAAATGATAAAACTGAACAATTAGATGATAATGCAAATCAAAATAATATTCAAGAACAAGATTGAAATATAATACCAAGAACATATGTAACAATAAAAAAAGAACCAATAAAAAGTCCAACAGTAATTGAAGAAAAAATGGATGTAACAGCTTGAAAAAAATCTATTAAAGATTTATTTGTAAATTATGATTCAGATTTTCATAAAAATGAAAAAACAATAATGCAAAGAATTAGGTTATTCAAGATGACTCCAAGAACTAGTACTTGATTTGTTGTTATTTCAATTGTTGTTACTATATCTATTGTAGCTTTAATGATGCAACTAGATCCAGAAAATCAATCTTTAGATAATTATAAAGCAAGTTTACTTTCACTGATATGACCAAAAACTAATACAAAAATTGTAAATACTTGAATTGTAAATACTCCACCACAAGTCTTAAATGAAAATATTTGAGAAACAGAAATTCCAACACAAACATGATCTACAGGTACATGAATAGTTGAGGAACAAACACAAACTTGAATTACAAGTACTTGAGCAATAGAAAATACTACCCAAACATGAGTTACAAATACCTGAGTAATAGAAGAAGAAAATTTAATAAAAGAAAAATGGTTGACTGTAAAACCTGATATAATTGTAAAAGAAGATGGAAGTACTGAATATATGTATAAATGACAATCTTTTTCTAAAGAATCATTGCAAGAAGAATTAAAAAAAGATGTAAAAGCCGAAATAGATAAAAAAACAAATGATTATTTAAGTAAACATTATATAAATAATTAAAAAATTTAAAATGCAAAAAAATACCTATTCGTAGGTATTTTTTATATTTTATGGTATCCCCGACAAGGATCGAACTTGTGTCTATCCCTTAGGAGGGGATTGTTCTTCCACTGAACTACGAGGACATAAATAAATAGAAAATCAAAAAATAATTTCTATTTATACATTCACAAACCAAATTACAATTCCAATAACAATAAGAATAAGTATAAAGACTATAAGTATATTATTTGTTCACTTTTCATACCTTAAATCTTTTAGAAGTTTATATTTATCATGTTTTAAATCAGTTACTTCTTTTGATAAAAAATCTTTTCATTCTTCAAGTAGAAATTGTGATTTTTTAAATTCTATTAAAGAAATAGAATTCTTTGCTATTTCTTCAGCTCTTCATAGTCTTACTGATAAATCTTGTATTATAGAATCTTTTTTATTTAGTTCATTTTTTAAATCTGTATAAATATTATCTAAAACACTCAAAGATTTTTCTTTTGTTACAACATTTTCTACAAAATCATTTTCTACATTTTTCTTTTCTTTCTTTGTAGGTATTATGACTTCTTGGTTGTTTTCTCAAGTATTTCTCAATTTATTTATATCATCTTCATTTACATATACAGTTTTTCAGTCTTTTTTAATTCTTATTTTTCCAGATTTAATATATCTATCAATACTTCTTGTAGACATATTTAGTAATTCAGATGCTTCTTTCCTTGTTAATTTATACATTTTAAATTAATTATATTATAAATCTATAAAAAAATATTATAAAAATTATTTATTAAAGTATTCTGTCAATTCAGGAACTACTTGTTTTTTCCTAGATAATCTATTTTTTAAATCAGCTAGATTATCTATAACTTTTGTATTAAAAATATTTTCAACTATTTTACTATCATCTCAATCAAGTACTATTGTAGTATTTTTTTCTCAAAAAATATCAACCACACTAAGCATTATAAAACTTAGCCCAGAGTTTTGTTTTATAGATTTTAATCATTTAAGTATTTCTTTTTTTCTTCAAAGTGCATAACTTGGATTTACAGTTTCCAAAGTTCATACTCAAAGCATTTTTCAGGCAACTTCGAATTCTTTGTAATCATATTTTATAAGACTTTCAATATCCAGGTCTCATAAGTCAGATTTAGCCTCAAACAAAGGGCTCATAAATTTTTTAAAATCATTTATTTGTGTTATATTTTTTAATTCTTCAGCGATTATTGTATCTTCTTTTGTTGTTGTTGCTGATCTAAAAAGTAAGCTATCTGATAGGATTGCAGCCAACATCAAAGTTCAAATTTCTTTTGATATAGGTAGTCAATTTTCTTTGTACATTTTGTATAATACACTAGCAGTAGAGCAAAGTCTTTCAGCTCTAATAAATAAAGGAGAGTTTGTATTTACTGAAAATTTGTGATGATCTATTATATATTCAATTTCAAGCATATCTATATTATCAATTGTTTGTGCTTTTTCATTGTGATCTACAATTGCAATTTTTGTTCAAGAGGGTAGTGTAGAGATGCTTTCAGGAACTTCTATATTTAACATATTCAATAAATAAGCAGTTTCATTATTTAGATTTCATAGTTTATAAACTTTTGGATTATATCATTTATTTTTTAGATATTGAGCAAAAATTAAAGATGAACAGATACTGTCAGTATCAGGAGCTTTATGTCAAAAAATTGCTATGTCTATCATAATATAAGAGTTTAAAAATTATTTTTTACAGATTATATTTCAATTTATCTAAATTCAAAGTTTTATTTGCAATAATTACTTTTGGGCTTATTTCATCATCACTTCATCATTCATAGAAGAAGCTATCATCAAATTCTTGAGTTGTAGATAGTTTTTTTATTTCTCTTTCGATTTTTTGTATTGCTCAAATTTTTTCAAGTACATCATAAACTCTCATTACTGCCTCAGGATTTAAGAAATCAGTCATTCTTACTATTTGTTCAATTCTTTTCCCAGTTATATTGAAAGTTAAATCTGATTCATGAGATAATTTATATTTACTTGAATCTTCTTGATCTTTTAAATCATAAAGAGTTATTATTTTTGATTTTTCATTTGTTATTTCAGAGTTATCAGTTTCTGTTTCTAAGTTTTTTGAATAATTATCAATTAAATAATCTTTTAATTCCTCTAATCAATAAAAACTGGCAGAACTAATTACAAAAATCTTCTTTTTTTTGTATTTCTTTTTAAATTCGTTATGCATATAATCAAGCATTTCTTTGTCTAGTAAATCAGCTTTTGATAAGATTATTATTTCTTCTTTATTTGTTAAAGTTTCTGAAAAATAATTTAATTCTTTTCTTATATCTTCATAATCTGTAAATGCCTGATCTAATCTGTACAAATCAACTAAATGTAAAAGTACTCAAGTTCTTTCTATATGTTTTAAAAATTCTATTCATAATCATTTTCCTTCTGAAGCTCATGGAATAAGTCCAGGAACATCTTCCAATACCAAAGATTTTCACTTATATTCCATAACTCATAAGTTTGGAATCAAAGTAGTAAAAGGATAATCTCATACTTTTGCTTTTACATCAGTAAGAGTATTAATTAAACTTGATTTTCATGCACTTGGAACTCATATAATTCATATATCAGCAACAAGTTTTAATTCTAGATTTAAATCTAGTTCTTCTCATATATCTCAAAGTTCAGCAAAGCTAGGGGCTTGTCTAGTAGAAGATACAAAATGAGAATTTCAAAATCATCATCTTCATCCAGAAACTACAAGCAATTTTTGATTTTTTTCACTCAAATCATAAATAATTTTTCATGTATTTAAATCTTTAACTATTGTTCAAATAGGAACATCTAAAACTAAGTCTTCTCAAGATAATCAGTGCATATTTTGAGTTCATCATTTTTGTCATTCTGGAGCATTGAAGATTTTTTTATGTCTAAAAGATGATAGAGTATTTAAATTATCATTAGTTTGCAAATAGATATTACCTCAATTTCAACCATCTCATCACCGAGGTCATCCTTTTGGTATACACTTTTCTCTTCTCCAAGAAACAATTCAGTTTCATCATTTTCAAGCGATTACTTTGATTTTTACTTCATCTATGAACATAGGATAATTAATGATTAATAATTAGTACTCTAAAGATCTTTAAAATTTTAACTAAATATGTTAATTTTCAAAATATAAAAATAAAAAAGTCCAGTTTGCACTGTCCTTAATTGTTAATTATTCATTGTACATTGTTTTATGGTGTCAGTAGGTGGAGTTGAACCGCCGACCTCGGGGATATGAATCCCGCGCTCTAACCAACTGAGCTATACTGACAAGGTATCAGTTTTTATATTTTTTTGGTTGCGGAGGTTCGAATCGAACGAACGACCTCAAGGTTATGAGCCTTGCGAGATACCACTTCTCTACTCCGCGGTATATAGTATAAAAGCTAAAAGGTTAAAGTAATAATAGCTTTAGTCTTTTAGCTTTTATCTTTATGTTTTTTGGTACAGCTACGGGGAATCGAACCCCGGTTTACGGGATGAAAACCCGATGTCCTAACCACTAGACGATAGCTGCATAGATTATTACAACAATTATTGTAAAAGCTATTATATGGAAATATAAAATTAGTCAAAAAAAAATTACAAGAAAAATATAATTTAAAAAATTTTGTTTTTAAAATAAAAGAAAAATTTGAAAATAATAAAAAAGTATTTAAAATATGTAATTAGATTATTAAATAATAAATGAAGTAAATAAGATATCAATTTTTGTAGATAAAGGTTGGTATAAAAACTAAATAATATTTATTTTTTAATTTTACAAATATGGGTAATAAAGAAAAAGGTGCTATTGAATCTTTTATGGGAACTTGAGAAGGTTTTTCTGATAAATTTGTAGCAATTTTCTATAATGAATCTTTGGTTAAATCTATTGAAAATCTTGATTTTATGAAAAAACTTATGAATAGTTCTTTTATAAAAGCATTACAAGATTTTTGAAAGGGATGGTTTAAACAAGTTTTTATATTTCTTTGATATCTAGCAATAATTTTTTGATTAATAAGTATTGTTTTATATATTTTAGATTTATTTGATTCATTTAGATATTTTAGATGAATGATATCAATTATATTATCAATAAGTATGTCATTTTTAAGTGTAATAACTTGATTTTGAATGATTAAATTTAAAAAACGGTTTCCTTTTATGGCTTTGATTTCATATATAGGACAAATTATTGTTTATGTAGTATTTAATCCTTATGGACATATGTACTATTCAAGAGGTTCATCAATAGGATATATTATATTTTCATTCTTATTTTTTATAATTTGATATGCATTGATTTTAAAAAACAAAGATTTATTTAAAAATTAATTGAAAAATAAAATAAAAATATATAATAAATTTATAAAAAGCATTTGAGTCTGAAATCAACAGACGAAGCTGGAAGAAGAAAATAAAAATATTTGTGAGTAGAACTTCCCGGGGTATAATCCTCGTTAATAAAATACAAATTAAGAAATAGCTTTAGGTGGTACCTTCCTTCTTCGCTTAAATAAAGCTTTCAAGGACCAAAAGCACATTATATAAGATTTATTCTTATTTTATGTGCTTTTTTAATTTTTATATATTATGAGAAAGACAAATTTAGGAATAGTAGTAAAAAATTGAAAAATACTTCTTTGTATGAAAAAGAGGTGATTTGGAATGTGATTATGGAATAGTGCTTGATGAAAACTTGATGAATGTGAGACTATGGAAGAGTGTATGATTAGGGAACTGAAAGAAGAAACAAATCTAGATACTAAAAAAGAATGAATTGAAATGGCTTGAATACTTTATTTTCATTTTCTGGATAATCCAGATTGGAATAATGAATGTCATATTTTTAGGATAAATGAGTTTACTTGAACTCCTATTGAAACTGAAGAAATGCTTCCAGAGTGGTATAATCTAGATCTGATTCCATATGACAAGATGTGGAAAGATGATATTATTTGGTTACCAAGGGTAATTGCTTGAGAGCAAATTGAGTATGAGCTTTATTTTGATAAAGAATGAAATGTTGCAGATTATAAAAAACTAAAATAATTTATTTTTTAAAAATTATACTCGTGAAAAAACAATATTTAGAGAAGCTAAAAAAAGTACTTGTTGATGATGATTTCTTAGGACTTGATGATGTACTGGAATTATCAGTAACTTGAATGCTTACTGAAGATGAAGTTAATGAACTTGATGAAATACTTAATGAAGCTACTTTGTATGCGGAGTTTAAGGAGGGAGAGTATAAGGAGAGAGCTTTGGAGCTTATTGATTTGGTAGTTTAGGTTTTTATTCTGTGCTATATTGTCATTCCGGACTTGATCCGGAATCTCTAGCAAGGAAGAACTTTTAAGAATAATTGAATGACAAATAACTAATATAAAAATTGTTCTACATTGTCATTGCGAGGTACGAAGCAATCCAGAACTCTTTTTAGAACACAATTTAGTTTTACTTTTTGCATAAAAAGTAACAAAAATGCTTAAGGCGGCAAATCTTCGCAGATGATACTAGTATGCTTTGTGTGTCGTTTTACGGCGAAGTTGCCCCTTAAGAATCCCGTTGATACACATCGTGAAAAGTTTTAAAATAATTAGAAAAAAATTACCCCTTAACTAACCACACCCCATGTTCCCAAAAGTAAACCAAAAACAATCGTTTCCTAGATTGGAAGAAGAAGTGATGAAATATTGGAGAGAGAATGATACTTTTAAGAAATCTATTGAGACTAGAAAAGATAGCGAGGAATTTAATTTTTATGATGGTCCTCCGTTTGCTACGGGGACTCCGCATTATGGACATATCTTGGCTGGTACTATTAAGGATGTAATTCCTAGATACCAAACTATGCTTGGAAAAAGAGTTGATAGAGTTTTTGGGTGGGATTGTCATGGATTGCCGATTGAAAATATAGTTGAAAAAAAGATGTGAATAAGTTGAAAAGATGATATAGAAAACAAAATCTGAGTTTATGATTTCAATGAAAGTTGTAGGGCTAATGTATTTGGTTATGTAGATGAATGGAAAAAAACAGTTGAGAGAATGTGAAGATGGGTTGATATGGAGAATGATTATAAGACTATGGATACAAATTTTATGGAATCTGTTTGGCGGGTATTTAAAAATATTTATGATAAATGATTAGTGTATGAAGGGCATAGAGTTGTGCCTTATTGTCCTCGTTGTACGACTCCACTTTCAAATTTCGAAGTAAATCAAGGTTATAAAGATAAACAAAGTAAAACTGTAACTATTAAATTTAAGGTAAAAAATTGAAAACAAGAAGTTTGTTATAAAGATTCAACATGAATTGTTGTAAAAAATTCAAAAGGAGAAATACTATTATGAAAAAAGAAATCAAATTGACTTCTTAGTTTTCCTGGTTGAAAAACTGAAAATTGTGAAACTCCATTAAGTTGTATAAAAAGAGAATTGTTTGAAGAAACATGATTAGAATTAAAAAATGAGCAATTATTTTCTTGTAATACAAGTCTTAGTAATTGAGAAAATTGGAAAGAACATGTTTATGAAATGGTTTTAGAAGATGAATCTTTAGTAAAAAATCCAGAAAAAGATAAATTTGAACATTGGAAATTTTATGATATAAACGATGAAGTTTTAACTGAAAATAATTTTGAGGTTCATTCTTATAATGTATTTAAACAGTTGAAATGACAAAAGACAACTCAAAAATATCATACAACATGAAATAAATATATCCTAGCTTGGACTACAACTCCTTGGACTTTGTATGCAAATTTAGGACTTGCAGTTTGAAAAGATATAGAATATGTAGAATTACTTGATAAAACAAACTGAGATACTTATGTTTTGGCTAAAGAAAAGGTAAAAGATTATTATAAATCGACAAAAGAGTCCGGACTTTTAAGTCCGGACTCAGATGAAACAGAAACCTATAAAATCATTAGAGAATATAAATGATCTTGTCTTCAATGAATCAAATACGAACCTATTTTTCCTGATTTTGATATTCAACTCAATGAGATGAATTCAGATTTATGAACAAGTATAAAGCTTGGTAAAAATTCTTGGTCAGTAGTATTGGGGCATCATGTAACAACTGAGACTTGAACTTGAATAGTTCATATTGCTCCTGCTTATGGAGAGGATGATTTTATAATCTGAGAAAAAGAAAATCTATGATTTGTGGCACATATAGATAACAGTTGAAAAACTTATAATTTACTTGAAAATAATGGTAAATTTGTATTTGATTTCAATGAAATGGTTGTTCAGGAATTGAAAGATAAAAAGTTATCAATAAATATTGGGACAATAGTACATTCATATCCTCATTGTTGGAGATGTGATACTCCACTTATTTATAGAGCAATTTCAGCTTGGTATGTAGCAGTTGAAAAGATAAGAGACAAAATGGTTGCAAATAACGAAAAGACAAATTGGACTCCCGATGCAATCAAGCATGGTAGATTTGGTAAATGGCTTGAACAAGCCCGTGATTGGAATATTTCAAGAAATAGATATTGGGGATCAGCAATTCCAGTTTGGCAATCAGAAGACAAAAAAGAAGAAGTTTGTATCGGAAGTATAAATGATCTTTATGAAGCAAATAAAGAATATGGACAAATAACTAAAGTTATATTTGTGAGACATGGTAGAACTGATTACAATTGAGAAAAATTGATGGATTATCAAGGTAAGGCAAAATTGACTCTAGAGTGAAAAAAACAAGCAGAAAATATTAAAGAAAGGTTTAAAAATACTAAAATTGATGTAATTTATTCTTCTCCTTTAAGCAGATGTATAGACACGATAAGTCCATTAGCTAGTGAATTATGATTAGATATAAAAACAAGACAAGATTTAACAGAAATGAATGTATGAACATATCAAGATAAAGAACTTGATTGGGAAAAATTATTTAAATTTAATGATGAAAAGATTGGTTCTGGAGAGTCAATAAAAGATGTGTACAATAGAATGACTGAATCTTTTAAAGAAATCATAAAAGAAAATAAATGAAAAACTATTGTTATTTGTTCACACTGAGAGCCATTAGTTTTGATGAAAAAGTTTATAGCAGACTATGATTATGATAAAGATAGAGCAAAGTTTATGATAAGAAATAAATGAAATAAAAATTATCTTGAAACTTATGTTTACTCTGAAAGTCTACAAGAAGTTGATTTACATAAGCATTTTGTTGATGATATTTTAGTGGAAAATAAAAATAATAAATGAGCAAAAGCTAAAAAAGTACTTTGAATTCATTGATTTAAAAGACATCCAGAAACTCTTATTGATTTTTTAAATCAAACTAAAATAAATCTTGAAAATGAATGAATAATTGTTGATACTCCAGTATTTGAGGAATGATCTATTATTGATTATAAAAATTGGGAGAAAAAATTAGATGAACTTAATTTAAATAATTATGATACAGTATTTACTCATTCAATGTGATGAAGAGTTATTTTAGAATATATATTGGAAAAGAAAATCAAAATTGATAGATTAGTTTTGGTTTCTTCTACAAAGTATTGAAGTGGAACAAAAGAAGTTTCTGAGTTTTTTGCTAAAATGAAACATGATGATTTAAGTAAAATAAATAATTATGTAAAAGAAATAATTTTATTAACCTCAAAAGATGATAAAGTAACTAGAGTTGAATGAGCTAGGGAATTGGTAAAAGAGATATGAGCAAATCTAATTGAAGTAAATTGATTTGGACATTTTAATGTAGTAGAAAATAAAATAATAGAATGATTAATTAAATTTTGAGCTCCACTAAAGAGAATTCCTGAAGTTCTTGATTGTTGGTTTGAGTCTGGAAGTATGCCTTATGCTAGCAAACATTATCCTTTTGCTTTTGAAAGTGGGGAGGGGTTCAAATTTCCAGCTGATTTTATCGCAGAATGACTTGATCAAACAAGAGGGTGGTTTTATACTCTTATAATCTTGTCTACTGCACTTTTTGATTCTCCTGCGACTATGAATACCATAGTTAATGGTACAGTTTTAGCTGAAGATGGTCATAAAATGTCTAAATCGAAACAAAATTATCCAGATCCAAAACTAATTTTTGACAAATATTGAGCTGATGCTATGAGGTTTTATTTGATGAATTCTCCTGTCGTAGAAGCCCAAGATTTGAGATTTAGTGAAGCTTGAGTAGAAGAAGTAGTTAAAAAAGTTATTCTACCACTTTGGAATACTTATAGTTTTTTCACAACTTATGCAAATATCGATAAATTTAAACCAAGTAAATCTAATATATATTATTGTAGACATGGTGAAACAGATCTCAATGTAAAAAAAGTAATGAATGGTTGAGATGTGGATTCTTTATTAACAGAAAAATGAGAAAAACAAGCAATATTGGCTTGAAAAAATTTCAAATTATCTGGTGAAAAAATAGATGTAATTATATCTTCTCCAAAAATAAGAGCTAAAAATACTGCAGAATTGATAGCAAAAGAAATAGGATATAATTCTGAAATAATTATTGATGAAAGATTAAATGAGCACAGAGATGGTGAATTTAAATGAATGACTCACGAAGAAATAATAAAATATGCTAAAAAAGAATATAATTTAGATTTAGAATTAGGAGCTTCAGTAAAGAGATTTTTTAAAGATGGAAAATATAATAAAGTAGAAGATGTAATTGATTTTGACAATAGAGTTTTAGAAAGCTATAAAGAAATAGAAGAAAAATATAGATGAAAAAATGTGCTTATAGTTGCTCATAGTGGAACTTTTAGACCAATAAACAGATTTATAAATGATTTAGATTTAGATAAAGCTCATTATGAATTACCTACGATAAATAATGCGACAATATTTAAACTTCCAGAAAATAGAAAAAATATACTTGATAAATGGATTATTTCAGAATTAAATAAACTTATTTGAGATGTTTCATCT
Source organism: Candidatus Altimarinota bacterium (assembly GCA_041659565.1). Classification (GTDB taxonomy): domain Bacteria; phylum Patescibacteriota; class Gracilibacteria; order BD1-5; family UBA6164; genus Altimarinus. The sequence goes on from JBAZXZ010000004.1 coordinate 64,024, forward strand.
TGACTTGATTCTTATAAGATAAATGAAGCAACAAGACCTATAATGACTTTTATGGATAATCTGACAAATTGGTATATAAGAAGAAGTAGAAAAAGATTTTGGAAACAAGAAAATGATTCTGATAAAATAGAAGCATATGAAACTCTTTATGAAGTTTTGGTTGAACTTAGTAAGATTTTGTCTCCAGTTATGCCTTTTGTTACAGAACATATTTATAGAAATCTAACTTGAAAAGAGTCAGTTCATCTTACTATTTTTCCTAGTGTAAATAATTGATTTATACTTTCAAACTTAAATTTAAGTTTTGAAAAAACAGCAAAATTGATTAATTTATGATTATCATTTAGATCAAGAAATAAATTAAGAGTTAGACAACCTCTTCTAAGTGCTACAATCTGAGAAAAATTGGAACAATATTATCTTGATATAATAAAAGAAGAATTAAATGTAAAAGAAGTAATAATATTGGAAGATTCTTCAAAGATAGCAAAAAAAGTATGTCGCCCAAATGCAAAACTTATATGACCAAAATTTGGTAGGGATGTACAAAAAGTTATAGTAGAAGCAAAAAATGGTAATTTTGAAGAGCTGGAAGAGGGAAGAATTTTAATTCGTCATCCTGAACTTGTTTCAGGATCTATAATACAGTGAATTGATTCAAAACAATGAATCAAAGATTCTGAAATAAATTCAGAATGACAGAAATCATTTATTCTTGAGTTTTGAGAATATGAAATGGCTTATGAGAAACTTGATGAAAATATGGACATAGAAGCATGATTTGGTATGGTTATAGCAATGGATGCTAAACTTACTCCAGAACTTATTGAAGAGTGATATGCTCGTGATATAGTTAGACATATTCAAGAATCAAGAAAAGAAGCAAATTTCAATGTAGATGATAGAATCGAGATAGAATTAAAAACTGAGAATTTAGAATTAGCAAATAGTATAGAAAAATTTAAAAACAATATTCAAGCAGAAACTTTATCTACAATAACTGAAAAACTAACTAATCCATCTTTTGAAAAAGATATAGAACTTGAAGAATATAAATTAAAAATAAGTTTAAAAAAGTTATAGAAAATTATGGAAGAATATTTAGAAAAAATAATAAAAGGTAGGAGGAGTATATCAGAATTCAGTGATAGGGAAATTTCAAATGAAATTATTGATGAATTGATAGATTTAGCAAGTTTTGCTCCATCAAGCACAAATACTCAGCCTTGGTTTTTTCTAATCTTTAAATCAGAAGAAAATAAAAAGAGGTTGAATGATTTTATTGCTTTGGGATATGAAAAGTTAAAAACCCAATTGAAAGATAATAATATAATCTCATGAACTATATTTTCAAAAGTAGTAGATTCTTTTGCTAAGTATTGATGTTTTGATAAAGCCCCAGTTTATATTTTGTGTTTTGCTCGTTCTTATGATAAAAAAGGATTATCTCAAATTATAAAATTATCAAATAATAATAAAATTGAAGATATAGCAAATGAAAGCACAAAAACTAGTGTAGCAATGGCTATGCAAAATTTGTTATTAGGGGCTTATTCTAAATGATTATGAACAAGAATAAAAGATTGAATTAAATTTTTTTTAATTGACGATGATATAAAAAAACAATTTTATAATGATTTTTCTATTCCCAATGATTACTCTTTAATATCTTGAATTCAAATGGGTTATCAAAATGAAAAATCACTAAAAAGAGTCAGTCATACAAGGTTACCACTTAAAAAAATTAGAAAATATCTTTAAAGAAAAAGTTGTATTTTTGAAAAAAATCACAATAAAAAATCCATAATTTTTAAAAATTATGGATTTTTTATTTTAAACAAGGTTTATTTACCCAAATATTTTAGTTAAATCTCATTTTCAATAAGTATCAGGCACATATAAATTATCATCTCCTTCATCATCATTAGTAGGAGATAAACCTATTGCATTACTATAATCAATAGCTCCTGCTTCAGGATACATAGTAGCAAAAACATTTCCAGCAGTTATTTCAGTTAATTTTTTAGTAGGTTTTTTTCATTTAGGATTACATGTGTCTAATTCTTCTATAGCATTAATAATCTCTTTTCAAACTCAAACTCAGGCCATAGTTGTAAATTAAATAATAAAAGTATAACATATAATAACTAAATAATTTTAATGTCAATTAAATATATAAAAAAGTTGAAGATTGGATATTTTTTACAGAAACAGAAAATAAATTTTGAATTTGCATAAAATAAAATATTTATATAATAGTACTCTCATTACTATTTTCAATATAAAATTTATGAAAAAAACAAAGATTATAGCAACTTTAGGACCTGCTACAAATACTGAAGATAAGCTAATAGCTTTATATGATGCATGAATAAATATAATTAGATTCAATTTCTCTCATGCTGATTATGAGTGAGCTCAAAAAACTGCGGATTTGATAAAAAAATTAAATTCTTTATGAAGAACAAATCTAAGTTTATTACTTGATACAAAATGACCTGAGATAAGGACATGAGATGTTGAAAATAAGATTCAATACAGTATTTGAGATATATTTAAAATATATGTGGATAAAAATAAATTATCTGGAGATAACTCATTATTTTGTGATTATTCTTTTTTGATAGAAGATGTAGAAATCTGACAAAATATAGTAATTGATTCTTGACTTCTAAATACAAAAGTAGTTTCTAAATCAAAAGATTATGTAGAAGTTGAAGCTGAAAATGGAGCTTTAATAGGATCAAGAAGACATATAAATCTACCTTGAGTTAGATTGAAACTACCTGGAATTACAGAAAAAGATGAAATTGATATCAATTTTTGAATTCTAAATGATTTTGATTTTATTGCAGCTTCTTTTGTAAGAAATAAAGAATGAATAGATGATATAAGAAAACTTTTTGAAGTAAAAAATAATTCGCACATAAAGATTATATCAAAGATAGAAAATGCAGAGGCAATAGAAAATCTAGATGATATAATAAAATATAGTGATGGGGTAATGGTAGCTAGATGAGATTTATGAGTTGAAGTTCCAGTTGAAAAACTTTCTGTTTATCAGAGAGAAATTGTAGATAAATGTAAAAATTTAGGAAAGTTTGTTATTATAGCAACACATTTACTTGAAACTATGATAGATAATCCTTTTCCAACAAGAGCTGAAACATCAGATGTATTTAATAGCATATTACAACAACCAGATTGTTTGATGTTATCTTGAGAAACTGCAATAGGTAAATATCCTATTGAAGCAGTTAAAATGATGGTAAAAGTTATTAAAGAGGCTGAAAAATTTGCTCCATTTATTCATAAAGATTATTCAAATGAATGACTTAGAACTACTGATATAGAAAAGAAAATGTTAATTAGAAGTGGTATATTTATATGAGAAGATTTATGAGCAAAAGCTTTGATTATTTTGACTAAAACAGGTATTTTAGCTCGTTTAGCATCATTTTTTAGACCAAAAATTAATGTATATGCTTTTACAAAATATGAATCAACTGTAAGATATATAAATAGTTTATTTTGAATAAACCCTTTTTATCTTGAAAAACGGAATAGTAATAATTTCTTAGATACAATGGAATTAGCTATAAATTATTTAATAGAAAAATGAGTTTTAACAAAATGAGATAGAGTAATAGCAATAAATGATATAAAAAGAAATGGTGAAGACACATCTGTTATGGAAATAATAAATGTTTAAAAACAAAAAATCTTGGAAATTTTCCAAGATTTTTTGTTTTTAAATTATTCCTCTTATTGCACTTATATTGAAACTATAATTCATTTTCAATGATCATATGATTCAAATATATCATACTTTTCAATTAATCATTAGGGGTTTCAAAATTATAGTATAATCCTTTAGATAAGGGATTATATTTTCTTCTCAGATAAATACATTTACTCAAGATGATATTGGTAATTGTTTTATAAAATTTATAAAATTGGTTTTATCTTCAAGCATTGAAATTATATTGAACATATCTTCTCAGATTCTTCCATAATTTCATTTTAAAAATTGAGAAATTCAGGCATACTGTAATAATGATTCGTCTTCTATTATCATAAAAGATAGTTCATTTGTATTTTTTGATAGTTCAGAAATAATTCTATAAATAAAATCATTTAGATTTTTGATTTCTAGAGTATCATTTTTACTTTTTTCTTGTAAAAAATGATCAGGAGTATGTTGCATTAAGTAATTTATAAATACTCTGAGTCATTTTGTAGTAGGAAGCCTTCAAGCTGAATTATAAGGTTGATAGATAAATTTATACTCTTCTAAAACTGCCATATCATTTCTAACAGTTGCTGAACTAACTCATAAATTATACTTTTTAAGTAGTGATTTACTTCAAAGAACATTTCAAGTTTCTATATATTCTCTTACTATTATACTGAGTATATCTATGTTTCTATCCGTTAAATTAAACATTTATTGAAATTAAAAGACTAATAATTGATATTATAAATATAAGACAACTAACACTAAAGTCAAGTTTAGTTTTTCAACAATTTATTTTGGGGCATACTTAAAAAACAGATATTATTTTATCAATAAATCATTTTTTAATTATATATTTTCATCATTCAAGTTTAAATTTTTGCCAAACTCAAGCAGAATTCAGAAATTCTCAAGAAAGTAGTTTTCATTTTTCATCTCTTTTTCTATTTTTAGTATTATGAATTTTCTCTCACTCTATTTTAAGTGTAACTCATTGATCTCATTCAAACCAAAAAGGTAACCAATATCATTTTTCATTTAAAAAAGTTCAAGAAATAAGTTTTCAATTTTTTCTATTTCTCCTACCTGTATCACAAATAGTTTCTCATTCTATTTTTAATGATATATATTTTTCAAGTTTTGATGAATACCAAAAAGGGGTGATATGTCATTTAGAATTCTTATATTTTCAATACATAATTTTTCATCTTTTATTTTTTACTGGGTATAAAATACCTTTTATTTCTTCTCATTCTATTTTTTTAAGAGTGGTATATTTCTTTTTATTTTTATCATACCAAAAATGAAGACGTTGTCATTTTTGATTTAACAGATATCAGTATATGTATATTTGGATCTGTTGAGTTCATTCTTCATCAAAGTCTACATCTACCTGATGTAGACCATGAATTTCATCATTATTTATTTTAGTTATAACTTTATACATATCTCATGCTAAATAGAAAGGAATCCAAAATCAATTACATGTTTTTAATTTTCAACATGTAGTTTTATTACGGTTATCTGTTAGAAGTATTTTTAATCTTTTGTTTTGATTTTCACCAGTAAGTTTAATTATTAATTTATCATATACTTTATCAATAATGTCTTCTCAAAATGTTATTTTAAGATTTTTTATCAATTGTTCTTTTTTTTCTATTATACTCTGTTCTTTTTTTGTTAATAGTATTTCTATATACTCTAATTCTTCAAGAGAAAAATCATTTAATGGTTTTTCAAGAAGATAAGAATAATCTTTATCTTTTACGATGGTATCAACTTTTTTTCAGAATTTATCTGTTGTTAGTACAGTTTTTTTTCCAATTTCTCAAGTAGATTCAACTTGTGTAGGAATATCTAATTTTTTTTCGTCATATATCATATTTTGAATAAAATTAAATGTAAAATTATTAGTTAGTTATACTAGATTTTTTGTTAATATCAATTTTTTTAATTAAAGTATTATTTGTTTTGATTATTTATTTGAATATGATATAATTTATATTAAATATATTTATAAATTTATATTATGAAAATCTGAGTAGATTTAAGGTTTTTAAAACAAGACAATTTGTATAGTCTTTTTATCTTAGAAGTAGTTAAAGAGTTAATTAAAACTCAAAAACATAATGTAACAGTTTATTCTAATGAAAATTTAGAACTAGATATTGCCAACTGTAAGATTGAATTAGTACAAGAAAAAGTTTGAAGTATAGGAGAAAATTTTACATTAAATAGTAAATTTAAAAAAGAAAAATTTGATTTAATGATTTTTTTCAATGAATATAAATCGATAACATATAAAGATGATTATATACTAGTTATTCCAAGCTTACAAAAATTGTTTTTTTGACCGTTTAAAACTTCTTTTTCAAAGTATTATTATCTAAAATTAATAAATTCTAATTTAAAAAATGCAAAAAAAATAATTTGTTTTGATAAACAAACTTTATGAGATTTAAATGAGAGATTTAATATAAAAGAAGATAAAATAGAAATAATAAAATGATTTTTTCCATTAAAAAATGAAAATTTAGAAAAAGAAATATATAAAATAGATATTAAAAATAAATATCTCATTAAATGAGATTATATAATTTATGATTCTATGGAATCAAGTATAAAGAATCTAGATAAGGTATTGTTAGCTATTAAAAAAATGAGAGAACAATGAAATGTTTTAAATTTACTAATATTGTGAGATGATGCTTGAAGAAATTTAGAATTTAGAAAATTGGTTTTGGATTATGAGATAAGTGATTTAGTTTTTTTTGTATGAGAAATAGAAGATACAAGCAAATATAACTATTATAAACAAAGCATTGGACTTATTTTCCCAAATATATATGCTACTTTTCCATTTGAATTAAATAATGCATTAATTTTTGAAACTCCTATTATTGCTAGTGATTTAGAATCTATAAAAGAGGCAACATTAGGAGAGTTAGAACATTTTAATTCATTATCAAACACTGACACTTTAAGTGCCTTAACTTCTTTCTTAAAAAAGAAGAAAAGTATAAATTATAATAAGATTTTATCAGCTAATTCTGTTGAATCTTATGTTAAAAATTTACAAGAAATGATAGATAATAGATTATTTTAAATCGTATTCAGATAACTCTCCAATATTAAAGAAGCAGATATATCATCTACTTCTTTTTTATTATTTTTAAAGGATTTATTTATATTTATAGCTTCAAAAGTTGTGAATCTCTCATCAATTCAGATAATTTTTTTTAGAGGAAAAATAAGCTTTAATTTTTCTATGAATTTAGTTGTCTTATTTAGTTGTTTGTTATCTATTCAATATAAATCATAAGGTAATCAAACTATTATTGTATCATAGCTTTCATTTTCAGAAAAGATTTTTTTTAATTCTCTTACCAATTCGATTCTAGAGACTATCTTTTTAGGAAAGGCAATATTATTTATTTCAATTGCAATTCATACTTTTTTTTCTCCTAAATCTATAGCTATTAGGGACATAATATTTATTATTTAACATTTAATATGATTTTTGCCATTTCTCAAGATCAAAGTTTTATAAACACATCATTAGATCATAATTTTTTGATATGTCATTTTGTCATTACTATTTCTCATTTTGTAAAATCTAATTTAAATTCTTTTTTCAATAATTCAATAATTTCTTTTTCAGTTATACTTCAAAAAGTTTTTCAAGAAGAGTCTTTATTTAAAGAAATATCAAAGTTTTTTCAATTCAATTTTTCCCATATTTCATGTCTATGTTCTACTTTTTGTATTCTATTTTTTTCGTCTTTATTTTTCTTATTTTTTAATTCGTTTTCTTCTTTTTCAGACAGTTTTTTAGCATAATTTTTTGGAAATAGGAAATTTCTTGCATAACTGTCATTTACTTCTTTTATTTCACCAACTTTTCACACATTTACGAGGTGTTGTAGGAAAATTACTTTCATAAAAATATAGATTAGGAAGTAAAAGTTTTGTATTAATTAAGCTTCAACTTCTATCAAGTTAATTTTGTATCAAACTAGTTCAGAAGCTAGGTTTATATTTACTCATGATTTTCATATAACTTTAGGTTTTTCTTCGTTTGTTATGTATACTAAAGCTTCCCCAGTATCTTCATTTACATCTACTTTAAGTACTGAAGCAGGAATTAATGCTCTTTTTATTACTTCTCTTATATCATCTCAATTTGCTATAATATCTATTTTTTCTCAACTCAATTCTTCCATAACAGATTTTACTCTTATTCATTTTTGGCCTATAAGAGTTCAAACTGCATCAATTTGTTCATAATTAGAACTAACGAGTACTTTTGATTTTAATCAAGGAAATCTTACAACTTTATCTATTGTTACCATACCTTCTCATATCTCAGGTACATATATTTCAAATAAAGCTGTTACTAATTCTGGTCTTTTTCTTGATAATATTACTTTTGGATTTCATAATTCTTTGTTTGTAACTTCAGCAACAAGTAGATAAAATCTAGCATCAACAATATAATTATCTTTTGAAACTTGTTCATTTTTTGGTAGGATTACTTGATTTCAGTTATAATCAAATATTACTTTTCAAGATTCAACTAAATCAACCTTCATACTAACTACTTGACCTTCTTTACCAACAAATAGGTCATAAATTTTTTCTTTTTCACTATCTGCGATTTTTTGTATTATAACTTGTCTAGCTGCTTGAGATGCTATTCTTCAAAAAGATTCTCAATTATCTCACTGTGTTACTTCATCTGTTACATCTATTTCTATAATATCTCATTCTTCAAAATTTGAAGCATCATCTCATAATTCATCAAAGCTTATTTCTAAACTAGGGTTTTCAACTTTTTTAACAACTGTTTTTTCTAGAGTTATTTCTATTGTTTTCTGTTCTAAATTAATTTTAACATTTACTTTATTATCTCTTGTTCAGTAATCTTTTTTATATGCTGTTTTTAAAGCTGATTCTATGATTTCAACCAATTTTTCTTTAGGTATTTTTTTCTCAACTGATATAAGATTTATAGCAGCTTCTATTTTTTTAAAATCTATCATAATTTTAAATATTAAGTATTAAATATTAAGTGTTTAACCTAATTTTTTGAAATAAAAACGAGAATTTGTCAAACAAACTCTCGCTCTCATTCTTTTAAGTATTATATAGATTTTTTTTGAAAATCAAATTTTTTTAAATAACAAGTTGTTTTAATGAGGTATTTTGTAAAATTTTTTTTGAAAAACAAACTATTTAGATATAATCGAAGTACTTATAAATTAAAAATGTATATTATGAAAGTTGAAAGAAAATTATTACCAAAATCTATTTTAGAGCTTATAATAGAAGAAGATGCTAAAAATATAGCTCGTGAGAGAAAACATGTAATGGAATATCTAAAAAATAATGCAGATATAAAATGATTTAGAAAATGAACAGTTCCAGAAGCAATGATAATAAAAAAATATGGTGAAGAACATATAAGTCATATGGTTATAGATCATGCTATTGATCATATATATCAAGATGCAATAAGAAAAGAAAAAGTTGTTCCTGTTGCTCAAGCTGAAATAGTTGAAGTAATTTCTGAATCACCTTTAATATTTAAAGCTCATGTGGAAATACTTCCAGAGGCTATTATAAATCCTGATTATAAAAAAATTAAGATTAAGAAAACTATTATTGATGTTAGTGATAAAGAAGTAGAAAATGCTTTAAATGATGTACAAACTAGATTTACTAGATTTGAAGAAGCAGAGGACGGGTATGCTATAAAATTATGAGATAAAGTTACTATTGATACAACTTGATATGACAAAGATAATAAAGTTTTAGAAAGTACTTCTATGCAAGATTATCCTTTGATTATAGGTTCAAATTTACTTGTTCCATGATTTGAAGAATGACTTATATGAAAAAAATCTAAAGATGAAGTTACTTTAGATATAACTTTTCCAAAAGATTATCACAATGGGTGATTTGCTTGAAAAGAAACTACATTTAAAGTTAGTATCAAGAAAATAGAAAAATCTGTAAAACCAGAATTTACTCCTGAATTTATTAAAGAACTTAGATGAAAAGATCTTGATTTAGAGTGATTTAAAGCTTTAGTTAAAGAAGAAATCAAAGAAACAAAAGATATGAATGCTAGGGTAGAAGAAGAACATAAACTTATAGATGAACTTTTAAAAGTTACTAATCTAGATATTTGAGATAGATTACTTGAAAATCAAATTTGAAAAGTTTTTGATGAGATAAAAGAAAATCTAACAAAAGATGGTTTAAGAATGGCTGATTATTTAGAATCTCTAAAAATGAGTGAAGAACAATATAAAGAAAAAAATGTAAAATCTATAGCTAAAAAAAGACTTGAGTGAGAATTGATTTTACATAAACTTCTAGAAACAGAAGATACAAAGGTAGATGATAGTGAAATGGATAAAGAAATAGGGGATATACTTGCTAGATTTGGTTCAGAAGAAGTTGTAAATAAATTAAAAGAATTATATGTTCCTTGAAATAAATATTATGAAGAATTAAGACAAAGAACATCTTATAGAAAACTGATTGATAGTTTTTTTGAGTAATGTTTAGGTGTCATCCTTGGGCCACAAATATGTCATCCTCGGGCTCGACCCGGGGATCTTTTTTATTCGGGATTCGCCAAGCGGTAAGGCAATGGACTCTGACTCCATCATCGTAGGTTCGAATCCTACATCCCGAGCCATAGTAAAACTTTAAATAGAGCCAAATATATACATTGGTTCTTTTTTATAGTTTTATAAATTTGCAAAATAAATAATTTGTCTATACTTAAATTTAAGTATTTTTTTATAATTAATTAATTTATTATGAAAAAGTGTTCATATTGTTCAGAAGAAATTCAAGATTCAGCTAAAAAATGTAGATACTGTTGAAAATGGTTAAAACATTACAATAAGAATAAAATATTAAAAATTCTTGTTTGAATACTTTGATTGTGAGTTATATGGTTTTGACCATATGAATATTATATATTACTTAGAATTCTTGTATTTTTTCTTTCTATTTATTTATTAGTAAAAGAGAAAAAAAGTAAAAATTATAATGATTTTCAATTTTGGACTTTTGTATTCTCTACAATAGTATATAATCCTTTTGCTGTAATTTATTTAAATAGATTCATATGGACAATAATAGATATAGTTTTAATTTTCTTATTTATTAAATTTATTAAACAAGAAAAACAAATTAATTAATAATTTTTATTTAATAACATAATTATTATGAGTAATAAAACTAAATGTCCCTTTTGTTGAGAAGATATTAATAAATCTGATAAAGTATGTCCTATTTGTGCTGAAGAATTACCAAATAAGGAAGAAAAGAAAATTAAAGAGAAAAATTCTACTACTATTTCTGCAAAACTAACAAAAAATAGAGAAATAGCAAGTCAAATTAAAAATCATTTAGAGTTCTTTGGATTTGATATAGAAGTACAAGAATGAACTAAAGACTTTGAAAATATATTTATTATTGGTAGAAGTGAGAAAAGGTCTAATGTTACAATAAATATACTTAATGAGAATACTATTCTTGCAACTTCTCAATATTCAATAGAAAAAACAGATACTGAAAAAAAATTGCTAAAAATATATGAAATAATAAATGATATAAATACTAAATCATTTATTACAAAATGGACATACTCAAAAGATAATGAATGAGAATCATCCATTTCAATTGAAGTTTATATTAATAAGTATGAAAAAATAGATTTTTGAAAAAAAATGGAAATAATGGAAGAAGAAATTAGAACTTATTTAAATTTGTTAAGTGATATTGAATAATATTTATTTTTTAGTATTTATAATATGAAAAAATGTAAATTTTGTTGAGAAGAGATTCAAAATGAAGCTAAAAAATGTAGATTCTGTGGAGAATGGGAAAAGGCTGATGATATTGATAATGAAAATAATACTAATATAGGTACAGAAAAAATAGAAAATTTTGATAAAAAAGTTTCTTTAAATAAAGATGTATCAAATATAGATAGAATAAAGAATTTATTTCTGAAAAATAGTAAATTATTATGGCGGATATTATTTATAGGGGTTATAGTATTTAGTTCTATTTATTGATGAAAAGAAGATAGAATGTATAAAGAAGCTAAAAAATCATTTTCAGAAAAAAATTATGATTTAGCATTAACTAAATATGATGAATTATTAAAAGATTATCCTAATAACTATTTGTGATATAATGATAAATCTTTAATCTTTTATGAAAAGAAACAGTATCAAGAAGCATTAAATACAATAAATAAAATTGATATGTCAGGTATTTCAGAAAAAGAAATATATATATTAAGTACAATAGAATCAAATAAATGTTTATACTATCAATCATTAAAACAATCATCAGAAGCTGTAAAATATTGTGATTCTGCACTTACATATTTTCAAAAAAATTCAATTGCTTTAGGAAATAAAGCCATAATATATGAAAGTGAATGAAAGTATAATGAAGCATTAGAATTAGTTAATCAATCTATTGAATATTGGGATTTACCTGAGAATAAGCTTGAGTGATATTGAATAATTTACTGAATTGATATGGCTTATAATACAAAATGATTAATATTAAGTGATTTATTAAAATATGATGAATGATTGGAATATTTAGATAAAGCTCTTATGATTAACCCTAATAATGCTTATGCTCATAGCAACAAAGCATTAATATTAACAAAACAAGAAAAAAATGAAGAAGCTCTAGTTGAAATAAATAAGGCTCTTGAAATTGAAAAAAGTGAATGAATAATGTATGAAGTTAAATGATATATATTATCTGAACAAGAAAAATATGAAGATTCTATTATTTATTATGATAAAGCATTAAAATTAATTCCTGATGATTTTATTACTAATTATTCAAAGGCAATATCTTTATTTTCACTTGAAAAATATCAGGAAGCATATGATTTATCTGAAAAAACATCTAGTTTACAAGTTTCTGAATCAGAAAAAATGTATGTAAATGAGACTGTTTGAATAAAATGTATGACATTAGTGCTTTTGGAAAGATATCAAGATTGATTAAACGAATGCAATAATTATATTAATAATTATTCTTCAAATATCAATGGAGAAGATTTATCTTCCTCATTGTATACAATAATGGATTATAAAGGAATTGCTTTAGCAAAATTATGAAAAAATAATGAAGCTATTAAAGTTTTTGAAGAAGTTCTAAGAAAATCACCGAACGATGAATTAGCAAAAATTGCACTTTATTGAGAATAAAAAAAATAATTATAATTTTTGAGTATTATCTTATTTAAATTTAATACTTTTTATATCTGTACTGTTTATTATTATTACACTTCAAGTTCATTTTTGTAAAAAGTAATAGTCCATATTGAAGAATCTAAGAGTATATTCTTCATCTTTTAAATATTCTCTTTGTATTATAATTGTTTTTGGTTGGTATAATAAATAGTATCAATAATAGGTCAATGCAATTCAGTATATTAGCATAAAAAAAAGTATTACAAACTTGTTGTATGCTTTTATTCATTTCTGTAGTAGTGTATCTAATTTACTTCTATATCTAGAAATATATTTATTTATTAAATAATAAATTATAGTAAATATTATTATAGCTAATATAATCCAAAGAAATTCTTTTAAATAAGATATTCTGTTAATATAGAAAATATAAAAAATAAAAATAATTAAGAAAATAAAAGTCATCAAAAAAGATGAAAATATTATAAATAATAATAGTAATGAAAATGTTAAACTAATAAAATAAATTGAATCTATTCTTCAAGTTATATTTACTATTATTATGTATTGAAACAAGAGAAGAAATCAATATGAAAAAGCAATCAGAGCTTTGTTTCCTAGTAATTTATTTAGTTTATCTACCATGTTTTTTAAATAATTAATTATTATAGACATTATTTATTTAGTTAATTAATAAATTTAACAAAGTATAATTACTATTTAATAATAGTAAAATATGAATATACAAAATATTAATGAAAATTTTGAAAAATAAATTATTTAAATATAATTAAGACTATAATTCTTCGTAATAAAAAATGAAAATAGAAATTAAATGAACAAAAGTAGATGATATATATTTATGAATCAATCATATTAACAATTCATTTAAATTAAGTGATATTGATATTTTTGAATCAACAGTAATAGAAATTTCAAGTAAATCATCATTTATTCCTATTCATATGTTAATTTTACTAGGATATCATATTAATACTCTAGAAACTAAAAGAAAAAAATGCATTTTTAAATGAACTAATGAAGTATGAAATTTTTTAAAAACTTGTTGATTTGAAAGTTTTATTAACTCATCAAGGATAGATAAATGGAATTTAAGAGATAGTGTAATTTTACCATTTTCTAAGTTACCTACACCTTCAGGTTGTCAAAAATATTTGGATAATTTTGTAAATCGTGTAAATTACGAAATAAAGTATGAGATTATTGACCAAATATGAGAAATCCACAATAATTCTATTATTCATTGAAAAACACAAGACATATTTATTATGTGACAATTCTATCCAAAAAGTAATAGTATACATATCATTATATATGATTGATGAAACTGAATGCTAAATTATGATATAAATGATTATATAAATAAAATATGAGATAAATTCTCAACTATCAAATTTAAAGAAGAAATTAAAAATAAATTTTGAATTGAGGCTTTTTTTATTATATTATGTGTGTGTACAAATTTTTCAACTAGATGAATTAATTGATGAATGTGATTACAAGAATTATCAAGATTCTTGTATAGAAATAATTGAGTAATTCATATATCAAGTTGAAAAACATATTTAAATATAGGATTTAAAGAAATATGTAGTATAATTGATATAAATAATGTTATAGTTAATCATAAAAGATTAGATAATAATATAAAATGAACTTATATTTCCTTTACTTTCTCAATAAAATAATTATGGAAAATATTAAATTACAACAGTTAATTTGAAGTTCAATAGCAGTTGATACAGATAAAGCTAGAGAAATATCAAAGACAATATTACAAAAATATAATTCATCGCATAGTAATATTGTTATAGATTTTTGAGATATAAAATCTATAATATCTGAATTTATAAGAAGTTTATTAATACCATTAATAAATAATAAGGTTAATTTTACTGCATCAAATTTTTCAACTGAAAAAAGTGAAGAGATGTATAAAAGAATAGTAAAAGAGTTAGAAACACTTTGAACTGATAATATCAAAGAAATTCAATTATAATATGGATGAGAAACTTTTAAATAAATTAGAAAGTATATACATTGATACTTCTTTTATATTGAATGCAAACTATGATTGTATAGATAATGATGCTAGAATTGTGAAAAAATCTCAAAATATTTTATGAGACCTATTCACATATAAACAATGAAAATGTTATATTTCTAATATAACTATAAATGAAATATATAATGTTGTTGAAAAAACAGCATTACAGGAATTTATTGATAAGAAAATTATTCAATTTGAAAATATAAATATTGAGGAATGGAAAAATTATAATCAATTTACTAGAAGAAAACTTAGAATAGATTATTCAAAAACTGAATGATTTAATATTAAGCAAAAAGACTGGAGAAGTAAAGAAGAATATAAAGAGATATACAAAATTAAAGTAATTGATGAAATTCAAAATATTTTTGATTCATTACCAGATTTTATTTGCATAAGCTGATTTACAAATAATGAAGAAACAGTTTGAAAATTTAAAAAAACTAAAACTAAATATACTGAATTAGACTGAAATGATATAAATCATTACTTATTATGTAAAGAACATAATATTAATTGAATTTTATCTTGTGATAATGATTTTAAAAGTATTGAGGACAAGGAAATAATTATATTCTTAATTTAACTATTACAATCTTGGAATATTCACATATCAATCCAAAATTCATAAACTCATTTCTAACTTCTCAAAACAATGCGAACCATAGTAAACTATAAAAAAGCTAAAAGTTTTAAACTTTTAGCTTTTTTATAGTTTATAAAATTACAATTTTTGCACTACATTATTTTATTTCTTTATCCGTAAATACCACTAATCTATTTGGATAACTTTTTTTTACTTTATCCCGATTTCATTGGCAAGTTATTAGGTTAAGATGTGATTTTTCATCTTTTGAATTAAATACATCTGAGGTACTATCACTTTGAATATATGTTTTAATTTCACGAACTATAAAAGTAGTAGTTATTCATTTTTCATCTTCAACATATAATTTGTCTCCCTTATTTAATTTATGTAAATCATTAAATGCTGGTGATATACCATTTTTTAACCCAAAGTGTCAATCAATGACAGCAACTCATTTTTCACCAGGACGAGGTCCTAGATTGAACCAAGCAACATTTGTAAAGTCTTTTGGAATTTCCATTGTTCATTTATCTGTAAGACCTACATGCTCAATATTAACATTGATATTTATTTTAGGGATTTTTAAATAAATAGGAAGTCATGATTTTACTTGTTCTATAGGAATAATTTTTTGGGAAATTTCAACTGATTTAATATAATTATGATTTTTAATAGGTTGTATAAATGGATTTATATTAAAAATATCTAAAACCACAAAACAAATTACTGAAAATAATAAAACAGTCATAATATTAATAATTAACAATAAATTTTTGATTGATTTTTTCAATTATACTTTTTAAAAAATATTAATAATATAAAAATTCCACCTTGTGTGGAATTTTTACTGACTTATAAACAAGGTATATATTATTTTAAAAATAATGTATATTATTTTTTATAATTTAAAACTAATGAATTTGAAATTAATATAAGTATCCCAATAATTCCAGCAATTATAATTATATTCCATGGATTATTGTTATTTTCAGAATGAATTCATGTATCTGGAAAACCTGGTGTAACTACTTTTTCAACACTATTAATACTATCATTAACAGCAGTAGGTCTAATAATAGGGATTATTTGTGTAACTTTAGGTTTAACGGGTGGATTTATTATAAGAATTGCTCAAGTAGATTCAGTAGTAAGAATTGTTCAAGTAGATTCAGTGGTAATAGTTGTTCAAGTAGATTCAACAATAGGTGCTGTTCAACATATTCAATCATAATAACTATATGAATAATCTCACTCTGGACAAGAATCAATCGTACTTGAACCACCGCCACCACCTCCGCCACCTCAACTAATAACGGGAGTTATATAAGTATTAGTTATTGTACAAGTTTTATTATCTCCAGCCAATAAACTAATATTACCACTTGTATTACAATCTCAAGCAAAACTTTGAGTATAAGAAGTATTTGCATTTTCACTTACTATATAATTTCATGCTGATAGAGAATAAGCTGTTCCAGGAGTTCAAGTTCATGTTGCTGGACTTCCTGCTACATCAGAACCAAGGGGATATTTTACATGTAAACTAAAATCAGAAGCTATAGCAGTTCAATTAACTACATTCTTGATTATGTTTAAAGTAGCAGGACTAGAACATATTGGAGCAGTTATAGTATTTGTATCAGTTGTAACTGTTCACCCATAAGCCAAAGCCATTCATAAAAAAGTAGTATTAGCTCACATAGTAATACCAGCAGCATCTATAATAATTCAATTAAAAGTTGTATTAGCTCCAAGTGTAGTAGCTGCAGTTGGGGTCCAAAAAACATCACAATTTGAAGCTCCAGATAATGTTACTACTGAATTATCTACTGTATTAAGAGCTCAATTTATTTTAAATATATAAGTTCAAGCTCAATCTAGAGTAATTCATGTTCATCAAACAGTAGCAGCTCATGTTATACAATATACTCAAGGAGTATAAACTCAAACTGCTCAACTATGGGTAGTATCAGTTGCCAGATCAATTGCTCATGGGGCAAAAGTAAATGTACATACTTGACTATTAAGATCAGCCAAAGTTGTACCTTGATCTATACCTGCTTGACTAAATAGGCTATCAGCCATATGTACTGAACCAGTAACTAGTATAGGTGGAGTAGCTGGTGGAGTAGTATATCATATATCACCACTTACAGTAGTAGATGTAGTGTTTGTATATGTACTAGAAAGAATTGCAAATGTTCAAGCACTATTTAGAGCTGGACTTGTTGCAGCAAATACTGAAATTAAACTAGCTATTCCAAATAGAATAGTCAATATAGTTATTAGGGAAGTCTTACTATAATTTTTCATAATTTTATTTATTAGTAATAAAATAATTTGTTTAATCAATTATTAATTAACTTAAATCAAAATTATACTGATGAAAATGGCTAATATATGCCTTACAATTTTGTATACCAGAATCTTGATTTTATTTAATTACTGTATTTTTTTTTATTTTTAAATAACCTATTTGTAATAAAGTTTTAAAAACTTAATTATAGAATAAATAAGTAAAAATGCAAAACATTATATTTAAATCTCAAATTCTTTTTTGCTTTTTAACTTACTTAATATTATAAAATAATATTTAATTTTCTTATTTTAAAATTTTATTTACATAGTTTATTTTACCTTATCAAAAAAGAAGCCACCGACTTCTTTTTTGATAAGGTTTTTAAGATTACTCAGCAGTAATAGCATCTTCTGTATCAAGACTATCTTCAAGTAACTCTTTTAGAGCAGTTAATTGAGACATAATTTTTTCTTTATTTATATCAGATATCTTTGTATTAGCATCAAATTTTTGCATCATAACATCAATCTTATCTAAAATAGTCTCTAATTTCTCAGGACTTCTTGTTCAAACTTTATCAAGTTTAGCTCAAAGTTGAGAATGGAATTTTTCTTTGTAAGCTAAAACTTGGTTTTTTCTATCACCTCTAAATTCTTCTCTAGCTGTCTGGTTTTCTTCTCTTAATTCTTTATTTTGTTCTGCTATTTCTTTTCTAGCTTCAACCCAAGCTAAGGCTTCCTCATCAGATCATACAAGTGTTTTTAATTCTTCATGATGAGCAATTACTAATTCTTCTAATTTAGTTTTTAATTCTTGTCTTAATGTATCTTTTAATTCAACTCAAGTTGCAGATTCAATTTTACTGTCATATTCATTCTTTAAAGCTTCAGTAGAAGTTTTAAATTCTTCTTGTAAAGCTTCTATTTTTGCTTTAGTTTCATCATTTAAATTTTCAAAAATTCAAGAAGCAGTTCAATTTTCTTTTCTAAAATTATGTAGATTATTTTTCATTTCTTCTCTATTTTCTCTAATTTGAGATTTTATTTCTTCTCTTTGTTCTTTTATATCTTTATTAAGTTCTTTTTTTTCTTCATGTCTAACTTCATTTTTAACTCTCATCATATTGTTAGCTCAAGTTCAAGAAACATTGTCTTCTTCTTCATTAGTATCTTCATCTGCATCCTCTGTATCATTTTCAACAGTTCAAGTTCAAGAAATACTTGTTCAACTTCCAGTATCATTATCTCAATTAGTAGTTCCATTATCATTAGCAAATGTAGACGATAGTAGCATAATTAATATTAATGCTAACGATGTTCTAAATATAGTTTTCATAAATTTTCTAAAAAATTAAAATATAAAGCACTTAATAAATTAAATGTAAGCCAATTATATAATACAAATGTAAGAAAATTGTAAGAAAATTGATATTTAATTATTAAAAATATAATTTTAAAAAAAAGACAGTAAAAATTAATTTAACTTTTACTATCTTTTTAACTTTCTTAGTTATCTTTATTTACATAAGGATTTTTTCTATATCTAAACTATCTTCTATTAATTCTTTTAGAGCTGTTAATTGAGAAAGAATTTTATCTTTTACTATTTTAGATAAATTCGTATTTGTTTCATATTCTACAATCAAAGAATCAATTTTAGTTAATATTTGTTCTAATTTATCTGGATTATTTTGACTTATTTTTTCAATGTTAATTCAAAGTTGAGAGTCAAATTTTTCTTTAAAATACAAAACTTGGCTTTTTATTTCATAATTAAATTTATTTCTTAATGTATAACTATTTTCTATTAATTCTTTGTTTTTTATAGCTAATTCTTCTCTAGCCCTAACCCAAGCTAAAGCATTTTCATCTGATCATACAAATTCTTTTAAATCTTGATAATGCATCATAGTCATTTCTTGTAATTTTGTTCTTAATTCTTCTCTTAATTGTTCTTTATTTTCAAGCATTATAGTAGCATTAATTCTTTCTCTATATTGATTTCTTACCTCTTCAAGTTGTTTATTAAATTCTTGATTCATATTTCTAATTTCCATTCTAATTTCTTCATTTAGATTTGCGAATGATCAAGTTTCTGTTCAGTATTGAACTCTAAAAATATTTTGATTATTTTTCATATCTTCTCTATAAAGTTTATTTGTATCCAAAATATTTAATCTATCTCTAGTTCTATCCTGATCTTTATCTTGGTCACAATCTCAGGTACAATCTTGTAATCTATCTTGATCTTGGGTTCTATCTTGATCTTGCAGTTTTGTTTGATCACAGTCTCAAGTACAATCTTGTAATCTATCTTGATCTTGGGTTCTATCTTGATCTTGCAATTTTGTTTGATCACAGTCTCAAGTACAATCTTGTAATCTATCTTGATCTTGGGTTCTATCTTGATCTTGCAATTGTGTTCAATTTCAACTTCATCCATTTCCATTATCAGCAAACACTGATGATACTAGCACAACAAAAATTATTGCTAGTGATATTTTGATAGTTTTTTTCATACTTTATAATAATTAATAAATAAATTATATTATTAAAATAATACAAGGTCTATTATATTAATTAATAAGTAAATTATATTATTATTAATAATATTGTACCATCATAATAATTTATAAATGTATGAATATTGTATGAATATCTATATTTTAATTTAAATCTTTAAATAATAGATCAATAAGTTTATCAATTTCTCAATCGGTAGTATTTTCTATTATATTTAGTTCTTCTTCAGTTAATATTCAGGATTCTGTTGCTTTAGATTTTGTTGTATTATTTATAGAGGTAATAATAGGAGTTTTATCTTTTATTTTTGTAGAGATTTCATTTTTTTGTACTTCATTTTTAGAACCAGGTTCTATTATTATATTTTTTGTATCATTTAGAAGATTTTTAATTTGATCAATTTTATTATCATCTATATTATTTTCAATTACACTTCATGTATTAAGAAGTATATTATTTTTTTCCTCAACTTCTTTATGTTTTGAGCAAGAAATTAAAATAATAAATAAAAGTAAATAAATTATTTTTTTCATATTATAAAAAATTAATATTAATTTTAGTAAAAGCATTTTTTCTACTTTCTATATTTAGTTTCC
Organism: Candidatus Altimarinota bacterium; assembly: GCA_041659565.1. Lineage (GTDB taxonomy): Bacteria > Patescibacteriota > Gracilibacteria > BD1-5 > UBA6164 > Altimarinus. Next base: position 85,088 of record JBAZXZ010000004.1, read on the forward strand.
AATTATTAATGTCTGTTATTTTTTTAACTAAAGCTAGTCATAATCAAAATCATTCTGCAGAATTATAATTTTCTCTAAAGTACCTATTAAAAATATCTTGTATATTATTTTTTCTAATTCATATTCAGTAATCTTTTATTTCTAAGATTCAGTTATTAAAGGATATTTCTATTTTTCATCAAGTTTTTGAATATTTTATTGCATTTGATAAAATATTTTTCACACATAAATAAAAGTGTTCTTTGTTTATTTTTAAAATAAAAGATTTATTTTTAATTATTTTTTCTAAAATTATTTTCTTCTCATCTAAATTTGGATTAAATTCATTAATTATTAAATTCAATTCTTTAACCACATCTATTTTTTCTTTTGTGTAAGATATGTCTGATAAATTTGCAATTCAAACTATACTATCTAAAATTTTATTTAGTTTTTCTGCAGAATTTAAGCTAATGTCATTTGCTTCTTCATAATTTTTTAATTTCTTTGCTAGGCTTAGAGTTGATATAATTTCACTAAGAGGCGTTTTCATCTCGTGATTTACATTTGCAGTAAAATCTTCTAAAGAATTTATACTTTGTTCTATAACTCTAAAATTTCTTCATACAAAAAAATGTCAAATAAAATAAAAAAATATAAAGAAGGGAAATAAAAATAAACTAAAGAAACTTATATATTTTATGTAGTTTAATAGTATATAATCATTATTTATTGATATAATTATTTTGTAATTATCATTACTTATAGTTATATTTTTTATCAAAAACTTAGAATTTCACTCATCAAATACTCATATTTTGTCTTTATTTTTAGGTAACTTTTCTATAAATGATGTAATTATAGTTCAATTTTTATATATTGTACTATTTTCAAGAGTTTTTAAAATGATTTTTTGTAATGTTTTGTCAGCACTTTCGATTTGAGAATAATATTCTTCTTTATTTTCTAGTATATTAATTACTCAAGTTAGTTTATTTTCGAGAGTTTTGTTTAGTTCTATATTTTTTGAAATATAATTTATTCATACAAAAGTAGCTTGAATAAAATAAAAAGATAACATTACAAACAATGCAAAAAAGAAACTTAACTTTATTTTATATTTTTTTAGTAATTTAAAATTACTCATAATTTTATGTATATTAAATAAAATTTAGTATATAAGTAATAAATTAAATATCAGTGGATTATATATTTTGTATTTTTTAATCACTAATTCTATATCATTCTCATCTAACTGTTTCAATTAAGTATTTTCAGAGTTTTTTTCTTAGGTATCATATATATATATCAACGGTTCTAGATGGGAAGAAATCATCATATTCTCACCAAACTTTTTCAAGTAATTCTTTTTTTGAAATAATTTTTCATTTATAATTTAGCATATAATCAAGTAGTTCATATTCTAATTTACTTAAATGAATTACTTTGGAATTAAGTTTTACAATTTTCGCATTTTTATCAATTTCTATTTTTCCTATCTTTATATTTTCACATTTTTCTGTAAAATTTCTTCTAATAAGAGCTTGTATTCTCAAAATAAGTTCTTCATAATTAAATGGCTTTGTTAAAAAATCGTCAGCTCAAGAATGAAATCAAGAGATTTTGTCTTTTATTGTATCTCTCGCTGTCAATATTAAAACAGGAATATTTATAGAAGCATTTCTAATTTTTTTGATGATATCAATTCAATCATCTTCTCAAAGTCATAAGTCCATTATAACTAAATCATAGGAATTACTTTTCAGTTCTAGATTTACTCAGGTTCAAGAAAATAACTGCTTAGATTTTATATTTTCAAGTTCTAGATATTTTGCTATATTATTCGAAAGAATATGATTATCCTCAACTATTAATATTTTCATAATAATAAAAATTAATTTTATAAAAACAATAGTACTTTTTTGAGAGAGTTTTGTAAGAAGTAGATAATTTATATTTTATAAAGTTTGATGAGATTGTAAAGTTTTATTTATATTCTCAAAATATTTTTTAACTGAAGCTATTCAATCTTGGTTTAATATCCTAATTAATTCACTTCAAATAATTGCAAAATCAGCAACTTTGCAAACTTCATTTATATCTTCAGATGTTTTAACTCAAAAACCTACTCAGATTTCTATATCTTTTAGTTTTTTTAAATTTTTTATATAATCTTCAAAATTTTTTCAAAAACTTATTTTATTTCAGGTTGTCATATTTTGACTAACAGCATACACAAATCAATTTGAAATAGAAAAGATTTTTTTAAGTCTAGATTTCTCGCAAGTAGGGGAAACAACTTGAATCAGATTTATATCATATTTTTTACATAATTTTATAAGTTCTTTTCATTCTTTTTCATCAAAAGGCATATCAGGAATTATAAAACCATAAATTCAGATTTGTTTAGCTTTTTTTATAAATTTTTCAACTCAATAATTGTAAACTATGTTGTAGTAGGTCATTATAAGGATTTTTGCTATTTCCTGTCATTCTGAGAGTAGCGAAGAATCCCTTGAACTTTGTTTATTAGACTTGCCATGTAAAAGGGATCCTTCATTGCATTCAGGATGACAATTATTCTCTTTCATAAACTTCTCCAAAAAATCAAAACAAATACTCGGAGTAATTCAGTTTTCCAAAGCTACTTCATTTGCATTTGAGATTATTGGACCGTCAGCGATAGGATCAGAAAAAGGAATTTGTATTTCTATGTATTTTGAGTATTTACTCAGGATTTTTAGTAATTCTAGGCTTTCTTTTATACTAGGATAGCCACAAACTAGATGTGTCATTATGGGGTTTTTCATAAATAATTATTTAGAAATTAAGTATTTTTTTAAAAAATCTAAAAAAGTTGGGTCAAATTTAGGAGCAGTAATAAATAAATCCTTATCTCATCTACCGGACAGATTGCATACCACAATCTGTTCTTTTTTTAGTTTCGGAGCAAGTTTTATAACTTCAGCAACGGCGTGAGCTGATTCTAGAGCTGGGAGAATTCACTCAGTTTGCATAAGTACTTTTATTGCATTTAGTGATTCATCATCTGTTGCATAAGTCATAGTTACTCTTTTTATATTCTCAAGATATGCAATTTGAGGACTAACTCAACTATAATCAAGTCAAGCAGAAATCGAATATGTACCAAGGACTTGTCAATCATTATCTTGTATAAAGTATGATTTGTATCATTCTACAAATCATATTTTTTTATTTGCAAATCTGGAAGCATGTTGACCTGATTTTATTCATTTTCATCAAGCTTCAACTCAGATAAGTTTTACATTTTTATCATCTAAAAAATCATAAAAAAATCCAAGAGCATTGCTTCATCAACCCACACAAGCTATCATATAGTCAGGAAGAATTGTGTTTTGTCCCCCTTTTATAAGGGGGGTAGGGGGGATTTGTTCTTTCAATTGTTTCCTTACCTCTTCTCATATAATTTTTTGAAAAAATACATTCATAGAAGGGTAAGGATTTGGTCAACAAGCCGTTCAAAGCAAGTAATAAGTATCTTTAGAGTTATTAAGTAGATCTTTCAATGCTGTGTTTACCGCATCTCTGAGAGTCTGGTTTCATTCATATACTGGAATTACTTTTGCTCAAGCAAGTTCCATATATATAACATTTGGTCTTTGTCTGTCATAATCTTTTTTTCACATATAGATTATACATTCAAGGCCCAGTTTTGCACATATTGCAGCAGTTGCAAGTCAGTGTTGTCCAGCTCAAGTTTCTGCAATTATTCTTTTTTTTCAAAGGTATTTTGCAACAAGAGCTTGTCATACAGAGTGGTTTATCTTGTGTGCTCAAGTATGATTTACTCATTCATTTTTTAAGTATATTCGAGCTCAACCAAGTTTTTTTGTCAAATTTTCAGCATATATAAGAGGAGAAGGTCTACCAATATAATTTTTGTGTAGTTCTTTTAGTTCTCGTATAAAATTAGGGTCTTTTTTTAGTTTGAAAAAGGCATCTTTTACTTCATCCATAATTGGTATAAGTAGTTCGGGAATGTATCTTCAACCGAATTCTCAGAAGTGTCAGTCGGAGTTTATAATTATATTTTTTAGGTTCATAATATATTGGTTATTAAATTAAAATTTTTTCTAAACTTTTTTTTAGGATTATGAGTCAGTTTTGTGTTAGGATGCTTTCAGGGTGAAACTGGAAAGAGAAAAAGTTTTTGTGTTTTAGAGCATAGATTTCGTTTGTTTTTGGATTGTTTGAGAATTCAATATTTTTTTCTGGATTGCTTCATAAAGACTCGCAATGACAGTTGATATTTTCTTTAAATCAGGCAAAAGTGTTATAGAAAGCTACTTTTTGTAATTCTCAGAATAAATTTATTTCTATTTGTTCTCATTGAGTTAGAATTTCTTTCTTTTGTACTTTTATATCTAAGTATCTACAAATTAATTGATGTCAAAGACATATTCAAAAAAACTTCTTATTATTTTTATTTAGGTAATCAATTATTTCTAAATTTTTTTGCATTTTTTCAGTGTTGTCTAATGGATTTCATGGACCTGGTCAGATTAGTGAAATATCAAAATTATTTAATTCACTAATTTTAATTTCATTGAATCTCTTTAGTGTTACTTTGTATCAAAGTATTTTTAGAATATGAGCTATCATATTTGTAAAGTCATCTTCGTTGTTTATAATTAAAATTTGTTCTTTTTTTATTTTTAGATTTTTAAAATCTTGTTTAAAAAACCAAGTTTTGCTTAAGTTTTGGTTTCTTATTTGTATAAGTTCTTGAACTTCATCATCTAAATAATATTTTTCTAAGAAATTTGTTTTTGGATTTGTAATTCATAGTAGAGCATTTAATACTCATTTTGATTTTATTTTTATTTCTGCATATTCATTTTCAGGAATTGAGTCTTTAACGAGACTTCATCAAACACAAAATTCTAAATCTCCAGTTATTTTGATATTTAATGTTCTAATCATTATACTACTATCAAGCGAATCTTTTTTTAGATGAGAAATTCCTCAGCCATAATATCTTCTGTCGAAATTTTCGTATTTTTTTACAATTTTAAAAGCACTCTCAATCGGACTACCTACAACTGTACAAGCCCACATAGATTCTTTGAAAATTTCTAATTTTTTCATTTCACTTTCTCAACTAAGTAAGTATTCAGTGTGTATCAAATTAGACATTTCTTTTAAAATGGGTCATACAATTATTCATCAACTTGAACAAATTTTACTCATCATTTTTAGTTCTTCATCTACACACATAAAAAGTTCGTTTGTTTCTTTTTGGTCTTTTAAAAATTCAACAAAATTTTCTTTAAAATCACTATAATTGTTATATTTTGCTTTTCTAAAAGTACCTGAAATTGGATTCATTCTTACTATGTTATTTTTCACACTTACATTTCTTTCTGGGCTTGCTCAAATGAAAAACTCGTTTCAATCAAAAAATAAAAACTGTAGATAACTTCAATATTCTGATAAAAGAATTCTTTTATAAATTGTTAAAGCTTTGTTTATTTCAAACTCTTTTATCTTTCAACTAATTTTTTGAGCAATACAAAAATTGGATCATTCTCAATTTCCAATTTCATTTTTTATCACATTTTTTACTATTTCTTCATGTTCCTCTTTTGAAAAATTATCTTTAAGGGCTCAATCTAAATCAATTTCTTTTTCTTCAAAAGTTTCTATAAATTCTTTAATAGTTAAAATTTTTTCTTTATCAATAATTATAGATATAATTTTTTCTTCATTTTCTTTTACTTCAAATCATCTCTCGACGGCTTGTGAGAATGGAGTTATAAATATTTGTTCTAAGTTCTCATCTATTTCGGATAATAGATTATATTTTTTCACTTTTCATGAGAAGTATCTTATGAAGTCTTCTCACTTTTTTTTATAAATTATAAATGGTTTTGTGTACATAATGTTTTTATTTAAAAATTAATTATTTATTTCATCAATAATTTTTACTATTCTTTTTGCTTTTCTGTTGCAGATATTTTTTCAGTTGTCTACTCAAGATGCTATATCTACTCAGGAAGCATTTGGAACTTTTGTTAGTACTTCTTGGAGATTGAATTCATTTATTCATCAAGCAATTAAAAATGGTTTAGATAGTTTTAACCTATTTAATATTTCATAATTATATCATTTTCAACTTCAGGGGTTAGGCGAGTCTATTATGTATAGATCTATATTTTCATCTTTTATAATATTATTTACTTCATTGTAGGAAATAGCATGGATTATGTAAAATCAATATTTCTTTAGATATCAAAAATCACAATTTCAGTATATTTGTAGGGAATTTATTTTTGTTTCTTTTGCAATTTTTATGATTTCATCTAGATATATTTTATCCAGATTTTGCCAGACTTTGTTTTCAAATTTTCAAAATAATCCTACCCTATTTACATTTTCTGGAGTAATAATTTTTTTTGCTTTTTCTATAGAGATTTTTCTTTTTGAAGTTTTAATAAAATTAAATCAAAGATAATTGATTCAATCATAACTTTTTAAGGGGTTTCTGATTCAGCAAATTTTCAGTATTTTTTTCATATTTTAATATTAATTAATTATTTCTTACTTTTGAATCCAAAAGTAAGCAAAAGATTTAGGGGGCTCGAATTTCAGAATTAGTGTTTTGTGCTTTCTGTAATTAGTCACTAGAGTCTCGCCCCCTAAAACCCCATATTCCTGAAAGTTTACCAATATAGTAAAAAATATTTGGCTATTTTGAGAGAAAATTCAGTGCTACTTTTACATTTATATCTACTAAATCACTGTAAGCTCAAGCATTTTCTCAGGCGATTATTTTCTTTGCTAGTTCTATTTTTTTATTTATGTCTTTTTCAAGTATAGCATCTAGTTTTACTTTCTTAAAACCAAAATCTTCAGGGTTTATATCATAACTTTTTATACTTCAATTTTTAAGTTCATAGACTTTTGTTTTTCAAGTTATAGTTACTTCATCAAGTCAATCTTCTCATCTTACAATAATTACATTCATTTTTCATAGAATTTTGCAAGTTTCAATCATAAGTTCCATTTTATCTTCAAAGCTACAACCAATCATTTGATAATTAGAATTAGCAGGAGATAGAAGGGGTCAAAGTATGTTAAATATAGTTGGTTTTGCATAGTTTTTTCTTGCTTCAGCAAAGTCTTTCATAAAAGGAAAGAAAAATTTTGCATATAAAAAGGCTATATTATTGTTTTTATATTCTTCAAGGGTTTCTTCTTTTGAATTTGGAATCTTGTATCAAAGTTTTTCTATTAGATCAAAACTACCAAATCTACCACTACTAGCATTATTTCAATGTTTTGCAATTTTTATTCACATATCAGCTAGTTTTAGGGAAGTTAAAGTTGATGTATTTATTCTATCTAGACCACTTCATCAAGTTCAACATATATCAATAGAGTCAAATAAATCTATTTTTATAGTTTGTTTTGATTTAAGATAATTTACTATTTCAGCAAGTTCAGATGGAGTTACTTTTTTTTCAGCAACATTTTGAAGCATTTTTAGTTTATCAGCTTCTGAAATGTCATTTTCTAGGACTTTTTTTATAAAATTTTTCATAGGTTTATTGTTATATAATATTGTAAGTTTTTTAATGTATATTTTTCATAAAATAACTTCAGATTAGAACTCAATTAAATTTTCATTTGTAATTATTTATTTCTTCAAGATTATTAATTCAAGAAAATGCAAATAAATACTTTTTCTTTAGTTTTTCTTTATATTTTTCAAAAATTTTAAAATGAATATTTTTGTCTATTTCCATAGTTTCAAGATTTCTTGAATTAATAGCTATTCAAAAATCATAAGAATTGCTCAAGATTAATATTTCTTCAAAATCATCTATATTATCAACTTCTATAATTGGGTAGATTTCTTTTGATAAAGTGTAAATAACTAGATCAATTAATTCTTGTTTATCTAGAACTCTTTTTATCAACAGTAATGCATCATATCAAAAATATGAGGCTCAATCAATTTGTCTTTTATCGATTACAAATTCTTTGAAAAAAATTGGTTTTTTAAATTTTTCTTTAAATATTTTTCATAAATTTATATCTCATGAAAAATATTTTTTATCTATCAAATTTGAAATTGCTTTTATTTTTGGGTTATTTCAATAGAAATCTATTATAATATTAATATCTTTTTCTAAAGCTAGGTTAGAATTACTTGGAGATTTGAGTTTTACTTCTCAGATGATATTTGCTTCTTTTTCTGAAAAAATACTTTTAAATAAGTCTTTATCTGATTTATTTAAAGTTAATTCTTTTTTTTATTTGTTATTATTTCATCTAATATATTCATAATTTCTAAAATTAAATAAATAAAAAGCTATCGACATTAAGTGATAGCTTAAAAATAAATTAAAAACCTAAAAAATAGGTAATTTATAAGCTATCACCATAAAGAAGTTTTCCACCAGATATTTTTTTTGATTTGTATTCAGTTTTTCATATTTTGAAAAATTTTAGAAAATAAAAAAGCTGTTAATTTTAATAACAGCTTTTAATTTAGAATTTTTGTAAATTTTTTATACAACAAAAACATAACTAAAACTGTTATTTTTAGTTATTAGCCACCAAGTTGTTGTAAATAATATATTTTTCATAAGTTTTTTTTGATTTACTATATATTTTAAATATAAGTTTTTTTATTATTTTGTCAAAATTATTTTTATTATTATTAATTTATATTAGCATATATTTGATTTTTTTAAATTTATATAGTAGTATTTATATACAATAAATATTTAGTTTATATTATAATAAATTTAATAAAATGGATTCTAAAAATACAAAAGGGAAAAAAATTGCTATAATGATTCCTGCAGAACTTCCTCTTTCTCCTAAGGTAAGAGAATTTGTAATTAGTTTTTTAAAACAAGAAGCTAAATTTTCAAATATATGGATAGGAAGATTAGCACTTATGGTAGATGAAATGGTAAATAATGCTATAGAGCATTGATCAAATTGATCTGAAGATAGTATAGATATTTCTATAATAACAATGGAGGATAATAGTTTAAAAATTATCGTAGAAGATATGTGAAAAGATTGAAAAAAAATAAAGGCGAAAGATTTAGAAAAACAAATAAAGATAAATTTAGAAAATAAAAATAATTGAATAAAACTCAAAACTTGAATTAGAGGTAGATGATTATCTCATATAGTATCAGTTCTTAGTGATTCTTTTAATTATGTGGATAATGAAAAATGATGATTAACTTGAATAATTTACAAAAAATTTAATTCAGAATGTGCTGATATAAAAGAAAGCAATGCTCCTATTGATGAAAATAAAATAAAAGTTCAAACAATTACACTATAAAAATATTACCTAATAAAAATAAAAAAATGAAAAAAATTTTTTACATAGAAATGGAGTGAGATTTAGATACTATTAGTATAAAAGAGTATAATAAAAATATAGAAGAAATTATAAAATGAATTGAAAATCCATCAATACTACTTCTTGATTTTAAAAAAGTAACTTATATTAATTCTACAGCTATTTGACATATATCAGATTGGTATAACAAATTAGAAGAATTAGCTTCTGAAATAATTATATTATGAATAAATGATTTAATACTTGATACTATAAATTTAGTATGATTAGGAGAAAGGTTACAGTTTTTTGAATCACTTGATAAATTTAAAATAGAATATAAAAACAATTAAGAATGAAACTAAAATATAAATTACCAATTTACTATATTATTATTTGAATAATATGTATATCATCATTTTGATATATAGCATATAATTCAAAAGATTTTATACTAAATTCTATTCAAATAAATTTTAATGAAAGTGCTAAATCTATTTCTTATGATATAGATTTATTTCTTAATGAGAAAATCATAGATATAAAAACTCTTACAAAAAATAATACAATTATAAATACAGTAGAAAAAAATACTGATTTACTACAAGAAGAGTTAAATAATTATATTTTGATTAATAATTCTTTTAATTATATAGAAATATCTAATGATTTATGAACGGTAATTTGAAGAAGTGATGTCGTACAAAGATGAAATACTAATAATTATTATATCGTAAAAGAAAAAGGAATATGACAAAATCAAGATATAAGCATTAATAAAGATGATAAATTTTTTGTTTCAGATATTAAATACAATGAATTTAAACAACCCTCAATTAATATAATTTTTTCAAATATACAAATATGAGATAAAAAATATAATTTTGTTTGAAATTTAAAAACTGATTTTATAGATCAAATTGTAAAAAACAACTATATTTGAAATAAATCAAATTTTTCTATAGTTAATAATAAAGGAGAAACAAATTATAAAATTGATAATACAACAATCGTTTTAGGTGTAGAAGTAATTATTTGAGAAGAAAATTCAAATTGATCAGGCATTTATAGATGAAATTATAGGAAAATAATAATTAAACAATCTAGTATTGAAGCATATGAAAATATAAATTATTTATGGCTTTTGTTTACCTGACTAATTTTATTTATAGTAGTTTCAATAATATTTTTAGTAATAGTTATATTTAAAAATTTTACTTCACCATTATCTAGATTATTAAAAACAGTTAAAGAAATATCTGAATGTGATACTATAGAATGTAATTATTCAACAAGACTAGATATAGATAGAAATGATGAATTATGATTTTTAGCAACATCATTCAATAAAATGTTGTCCAATATTAAAACAAATAGTAAAATACTTAATGAATATAAATGACTTATTGATGAATCTTCTTTAGTTTCAAAATATTGAAAAGACTGAAAAATAACTTATGTTAATGATACATTTTGTGAAATATCAACTTACCCAAGAGATGAATTAATATGAAAAACAATGCAAATTGTTAAACATCCAGATACTACAGATAAAGTTTTTGAAGATGTATGGAATACTATTAATATAAAAAAAATTTGGAAATGAACTATTAAATTTAAGAAAAAAACTTGAGAATCTTATTGGGCATCAATGATTGTTGCTCCAATATTGGATGTTGATAATAATATTGTTGAGTTTATATCAATCTGACATGATATTACAGAGTTGGAACAGACAAAAGAAGAATTAAAATGATCATATGAAAAATTAAAAGATTCTACAACTCAATTAATTGAAAAAGAAAGAATTTGAAAAGAATTTGAATTAGCAGAACAAATTCAAAATGATTTTTTACCAAAGTTAAACGAGATAAATATAGATTGACTAGATATGCATTTTTGAATAAAATCAGCTACTGAAATCGGATGAGATTTATATGATGTAATTAATCAGAAATCAGATCCAAATAATGTGTTATTTTATATTTGAGATGTTACTTGACATGGTTTAATTTCATGAATGATGATGGCTGTATGTAATACACTAGTTTACTGACTTGCAAATAGTTTTACTAATTTAGTAGAAATACTTACGATTCTTAATTCTACTCTATTTTATAAACTACCAGAAAAAGTGTTTATAACAATGCTTTTATTACAGTATAATAAAAAAGAATGAACTTTCTCATATTTATGAGCATGACATGAAAAAATTCTTATTTACAGAAAAGAAATAGATATTGTTGAAGAAATAAAAAGTGGTTGAGATGCTATATGAATGTTTAAAAGCACAAAAAGAGATCTTGAAATAAGTTCTATAAAACTAACACAGTGAGATATAATATTATTATATACTGACTGAATTACTGAAGCTAGAAATAAGAAAGGTGATTTCTATTGACTTGAAAAATTAAAAGAAAGTTTCAAAGCAAATGCTCACAGAAAAACTGATGTTTTATATGAATCATTACAAAAAGATCTTATTGATTATATAGATGATGCAGAAATAGTTGATGATATAACAATGTTCTTAATCAAAAAGAATTAATAATTTTTTTGACATTTTTAATATTTTTGATAAGATGTTTTCGTATCACCACGAAAGAGGTTCCAAAAAGTGTCAGTGCTTTAGGACACCTCTTTTTTTTGTCTTTTTTTATAGTCATAATATGAGATTTTTTGTTTTATTTCTTTAACTCATAAGTTCATTCAGTATTGTTTTTTTATTTTATTGTAAAGAGATGAATATTTTCTACCTGGAAATAGGATTTTTTCCAATAATCATTTTTGTATCAAATAATTTACAAGCTTTATATAATCTCAATCTCAGGTAACTAAAACTATTTTATCAAAATCCTTTTCATCAATAATTCTTTTCATTATCTCGAAAACTATGTCTACATCTACATTTCATTTCTTTTTTCATTTTAATTCACTTGAATGTTCTCTAAAAACTACTATAAATCAAGCTTTTTGTAGCTTACTATATAAGTCTTGTTCTTCTTCTGATATAAATCAAATAAAATAATAAGCTTCTTCAATTTGAAACTTATCTTTTAGGTAGATTCTAAATTTCTTATAATCAATTTTCCAGTTTTCAGCACTAGTTCCAAGATGGAGGTTTTGTCAGTCTATAAAGGCTATATTATTATTCATGATAATTTAGTTAAAATTTATAAATCCCCATAAACAAACTCAAATCACAAGTTTTTTAAAAACCTTTCTACATCATCCATTTGTAAAACTACTGTGTTGTCATTTTGTAAAGGGTGGAACCCTATCAAAGCTCATTTTAAGTTCTTTTCAAAGACTACTTTTATGTCCTTATCTTTATTATTGATTAATGCAAAAGGACTTACACTTCATGGTTTTAGACATATTTTTTCCATCATAAGTTCTTCTTCTAGAAAACTCATTTTAGAATCATCAAAGATTTCTCTTATCTTGTTTGTTTCAAGTTTTTTGTCTTCTCATAATACAACCATATAAAAGTTTGTTCACTTTTTATTTCTAATTAGTAAGCTTTTTACTCTTTGTCAGGGGATATCTATTCATTTACAATCCAAAACAGAATGAACAGGTTGGTGTTCATAATTTGTATAGTTTATATTTAAATCATCGAGTATTTCAAAAACTTTGTGTTTCATAATAAATTTTCTATATATTATTAAGTTCATTCTCTATTTCATTCCAACTTTTTATAACTTCTGGAATTTTAGTTTTTATTTTATCTATTTTATTTTTAAAATTATCAGTATTTATACTCATTTCTTCTTCTAATTTTTCAAGAACAATCTTATTTTTTATAATTTTTGCCCAAAATTTATTATCTTTTTCTGTTGCTATTTTTAATAATTTAAACTTTTTAACCCAAATATTTTCTAATATCAACATATTAGCAAAAGAATCAAAATTTATTGTTATTAAAGTTTCTAATTGAGAATTTGGAAAAGGAAATTTATAACATATTTGTCATTCCATATTTGCATTTGAGAAAGGTTTTTCATTTTCGAAAAATGTTAAATCTTTTATTTCATATAGTCATTTTGATAGATCTAACATCATAATTAAACAAAATTTATTATGATTTGCTACAGAACTAAATAAACTTTCTACATTTCATCTTTTTATTGTAAAAACATCTTTATTAGCTGTTTTTAATTCAAGTAAAAATTTGTTTCAATTTTTTAAAATTATTTCTATGTCTGGATCTGTAGATTTTTCTCAATCAATACTAATTTTTTTCTTTTCATTATCATAAACAAAATCATGCGATTTATCTTTTCAAAACAATAAAACTGACGAAATTAATTTATTTTTTTCAAGAACTTTTATAATTAATTCTTCACAAAACCATCAATAAATTATATTTCTTCAATATGCTATTTTATCTCTTCACATTGCACTAGGAGAATCATATCATTTATCTTTATGCCTTATAAAAATTTGATATTTATTTCTATAGTCATTATTAATTTTTTTATAATTTTCATTTCAAATTAAATTTGAAAATAAATTTTCATACTTAATTGATACTTCTTCAAAATCCATATCTCTTAATGATTTTTCTTTTATACTTACCATAACTATGTATTAATAAATAATTTTTCTTGTTTCATAATTGATTTATTATTTTCAGAAACAAGTTTTAATTTTGATTTATTTCTTAAATAATTTGGAGTAATTTGTTTTTTGGGCATTTTTTTTACTATTTCTTTTATCATTTTTGGCGGAACTCATTCTCAAATAACTTGTCTTATAAAATTATCACTAGCAAAATTTGGAAAATCTATATTTTCAGGTAATCAAGTCAATATACATATTTCTTTTATACTTAAAACTCTCGCATCACTATAAGTTCAATCTTGTAATATTATTCAAGGATGAACATTATTTTGACTAGATATTGCTCAATTAGACATTGTTATTGTAGGACAAGGTTTATCCCATTCAATTCTTTTATAAGTTGTAGAAAATCACTTTATTCTATCTCAATTTTCCTTTTGTGGGAAAAACTTTTCATTTTCAAATGCAGTTTTTCAAGTCGGAGTATGTTTCATCCATAAAATATGGTTTGAATTATGTTTTTTTGCATAATGATATTTTATATTTGAATTTTCAGAACTTTCTAAACTAGGTAAATCTCATATAGAATCTCTAACTGAAATTTTATTTTGTTTTTTAGGAAAATCCCATTTTCAAATTCATATTTTTGTAATTAATGTAATTGCTCTTTTTCTAACTTGCGGAGTTCAATAATCACTAGCATCTAATATTCACATATTTAATTCATATTTTTCACCTAATTCATTAATTAAATAATCTCTGATTTTTATTTTTTTTCAGTTAATTATTACATTAGTATCAAAAAAAGATGGAACATTTTCTATTATTGCATAATTAGGTTCTAAATCTTTTATAAAATCTATAGCTTTTATAATTAAGTTATTTCTTGGATCATCTTCTTGCATCTTTCATGCAATACTCATCCCTTGACAAGGAGGAGTAGCTATAACAAATTCACAATTATTTTTAAATGATTTTTCTAAAACCTCATTATAAATATTATTATTTGTTATATCTCAACAAATAATATCACAATCAGTATAAAAATGCTTATATAAACCACATCTTTTATCTATTAATTCATTAGCAACAATTATATCAATTCCTAAATCTTTTAGATAAAATTCAGCTATTCATACATTTGCAAATAAAGAAACTCATTTAATCATTTTTATTTAATTAAAATCTATATATACCCAGTATATATTTTTTATACAAAAGTAAAGTTTTTTATGGTAAAAAAAATTAGATTTTCTGCTTTCCTCACATAAAAGGTTTTAAAACTTCTGGAATCATTACATCTCCATCTACTGTTTGATAATTTTCTATAATTGCAATTAGACATCTACTTAGTGCTATAACTGTACCATTTAGAGTGTGAACATATTGAGGTTTTCAGTTTTCATCTCTGTATCTAATACCAAGTCTTCTTGATTGATATTCTCATACATTACTACAACTTGTTACTTCTCTGTATTTTTCTTGTCCAGGCATCCAAGCTTCTAGATCATATTTTTTCATTGCTGGATTTCCAAGGTCTCAACTACAGATATTTAATTTTTGATAAGGAATTCAAAGTCCTTGCCAAATATCTTCTTCTATTTTTGTCATTTCATCGTGTAGTTTTTTACTATCTTCCGGGCGACAAAAACAAACCATTTCAACTTTATCAAATTGATGTCCTCTCAAGATTCATTTCATATCTTTTCCGGCTGATCAAGCTTCTTTTCTAAAACAAGAAGAGTATCATACATATTTGATTGGATTAGTTAAGTCTTCAATAATCTCTCAAGCATGATATGATGTTACAGGAACTTCAGCAGTTCAAACTAGATACAACTCATCATCTCCAGGATTAACTTTATAAACTCAGTCTTCTCAAGCTGGTAAAAATCAAGTACCAAACATAGCAGGTTCTCTAACTAGTACAGGTGGTAAAACTGGCATAAATCATCTACTTGCTAAAACTGAAATAGCATAATTAACAATAGCAAATTGTAAAAACACTAAATCTCATTTTAGATACCAAAACCTTGCTCAGCTTATTTCTGCTCATTTCTCTGTGTCTATCCATCATTTTTGTTCTCAGATCTCATAATGAGTTTTTGGTTTGAAATCAAATTTTGTAGGTGTAGAAAATGTACTTTCAACTGTATTCCCACTATCATCTGGTCAGATTGCAGCAGTTTCATCAAGAAAATTTGGAAGTCTCCAAAGTATTGCATTATATTCTATTTCAAGTGATTTAATATTTTCAGTTATTGATTTTTCTTTTTCTCATAAATTTTTCATTTCTGATAATTTCGATTCTTTTTCCTCTTTTGATAATGTTGGTATTAATTTTGAAAATATATTTTTCTTGTTTTTGATTTCATCAAGATTTTGATTCAATGTAATTAAGTGTTTATCCATTTCCAAAAAAGCATCTAAATCAACTTTTAGATTTCTTTTTTTTATGTTATCCTTCATAAGTTCAGGATTTTGTCTAACTAGCTTCAAGTCTACCATATAAAAAAATTATCAAAATAAAAAATAAGAGGTAATCTTTAGTTTAATTGAAAAAAACAAAAATTCAAGTTTTTGAAAATAAAAATCTACATTGATTTGAAAAGACTTATTTATTGTTTATAATAAGATAAAGGTACATTAGTAAATAAAAATTATTTCTAAAACAATAAAATGAAAAAATATATAAAAATAGAAGAAATAAAACTAAGTTTGAACGAAAATGAGAATTTACTTAGTGAGAAAATAGTAATAGTCTTGGGGATAAAAAAAGAAGATTTACTTGATTATAAAATTCTAAAAAAGGCTATTGATTCGAGAAATAAGAGAAATATACTTTTTGTTTATTCTGTTTGAGTTAACATAAAAGATGAGGAAAAATATTTTCAAGATTTAGATAAATTAAGTGAACAAATAAAAAGTAATATCAAAAAACATAAAATAAGAATCGAAGAAGAATTTGTTTATGAAATCAAAAAAGTTAGTAATAAACCAAAAAATCCACCAATAATTATAGGAAGTTGACCTGCTTGATTATTCTGTGCTTTAGTTTTGGCAGAAGCTTGAATGAATCCTATAATAGTAGAGAGATGAAAAAAAGTAGATGAGAGAATTAAAGATGTAGAATTGTTTTCTAGTACTTGATTACTCAACAATAACTCAAATATCCAATTTGGGGAATGATGAGCTGGAACATTTTCAGATGGGAAACTCTATACTCTCGTAAATGATAGGAGGAGTAAATATATATTTGAAGAATTTGTAAAAGCCGGAGCTCCTCCAGAGATAATTTACGATGCTAAACCACATATAGGAACTGATAAACTTAGAGTGCTTGTAAAAAATCTGAGAAATAAAATAATCTCACTTTGATGAACTTTTAGGTTTGAAACTTGTTTGACTGATATAGAAATAGTAGAAAATGAAATTAAATCAATTACTTTAAATAATCAAGAAAAGTTGGAAACTTCAGAATTAGTTTTGGCTATATGACACTCTGCTCGTGATACTTTAGAAATGCTTTACAATAGATGAGTAGAGATGAAAGCCAAACCTTTTGCTATGTGAGTCAGGATAGAACACGATGCAAATTTAATAAATAAATCACAGTATGGAGAATATTATAACAATAAAAAACTTTGAACAGCTAGATATAAATTGGTAACTCATAACGAAAAAGAAAGGTCAGTTTACACTTTTTGTATGTGTCCAGGTGGTTTTGTAGTTCCAGCTTCAAGCGAGGAAAATAGACTTTGTATAAATGGGATGAGTGAATATGCTCAAGATAGTGGAATATCAAATAGTGCATTGCTTATTCCTGTTAATCCTGTAGATTTTTGATCAACACATCCTTTAGCTTGAATAGAATTTCAAAGATTTTGGGAAGAAAAAGCATTTATTCAAGGGGGAAGTGATTATAAAGCACCTGCACAATTAGTAGGAGATTTCTTAGCTAAAAGACCTTCAAAAAGTATATGAAAAATAGTTTCAACTTATAAACCATGAATAAAACTTACTTCTCTTGATGAATGTCTTCCAGAATTTATAACAAAAGCTCTCAGAATTGCATTACCAGAACTTGATAAAAAAATCAGATGATTTGCAAGTAATGATGCTATACTTACAGCTATAGAAGCTAGAAGTTCTTCAGTGGTTAGGTTTACTAGAGATGATAATTGTGAGTCAAATATAGCTTGAATTTATCCTGCTTGAGAGTGAGCTTGATATGCTGGTTGAATTACTTCTTCAGCAATTGATGGGTTAAGAGTTGGGGAGAGTTTAATAGCTAAATATTCTAGTATAAATTAATTTTATTGACTAAAAGATATATAACAATAAACTAAAATTTAATTTTTAAATAATAAAACTATGATATACATAATTCCAACTGATACTTGTTATTGAATAGCATGTTCATTAGATGATATAAAAAATTATGATAAAATATATAAGATAAAAAAAAGAAGTTTTTGAAAACCTCTAGCTATTATGGTTTTGGATTTTAACTGGTTAAAAACAAATACTACTTTGAATGATAAGCAAATAGAGTTTTTAAAAAATTATAGTAAACCTTTTACGGTGCTTACAAATTCAGTTCCTATATCTCTATGGTTAAATTATGAATCAGAAAACTGAGAATGATTTCAAAATAGAGATATGTACCAAAAAATTGCATTCAGAATTGCTCATAATAATGCACAAAAGAAATTAATAAAAGAAGTTTGACCTATATTTTTAACAAGTGCAAATACTTCCTGAGAAAAAGAAATTTACAAAAAAGAAGAAATAAAAGAAGCTTTTAGTTATTATATTGAGAAAAAAATAGTAGAGATATTACCATGAGAAGTGGGCAACAACAAGGCATCAGATATATTTGAGTTTTCTTGAGATGGACTTTGAATTAGATATTTGAGGAAGAATTAAAACTTATTTTATAAACTTATTTTCTTTTTCTCTTTTTATTATATAAGGTCTTAAAAATACTTTTATAATTGAAATAACTGGAATTGTAAATAAAACTCAGATTATTCAGAATAAAGCTCATCATATTATCATTGATATCAAAACTATGAAAGGTGAAAGAGATAGAGTTTTTCCCATTATGTAGGGAACTAAGAAATTTCATTCTATTTGTTGGATAATTAAGTATACTATCAATACTCATATAAAGCCATTTAATCAAGTTCATAGAGATATAGACAAAGCTAAAAACATTGAAATAAAAGTTCACAAGAAAGGTATAAACTCCATAAATAAAGCTATTAAAGCTAGAGACAGTATTCAATTAATATGTATTCAAAATATTTTTAAAATAAGTAATCAAAATAAGGTTAAAAAAAACATAGCTATTCCTAAGATAAGTTGTCATTTTAACCATATTGTTAATATATGAGTTACTTCTTTTTCATTATCATAAACATATTCTGATAATTTTTTAGGTAGTATAGCATAAAATACTTGTCTTGCATTTTTTCTTTCAAGTACTATAAAAATAGTAAATAAAAATAATAAAACAAAGTTAAATACTCAAGAACCAACAGAAAATATAACTCAAGCTCCACTTGTTATAAAAGTCTTTAGGTTTGATCATAAAAATGATGAAATCTGTGTTGAATTTTCTTTTATGAGAGTCAATACTTGTTCTATATTTAAACTATTTATAAAGTTTTCAACAATTGGCGGTAATCAAAATCAATGTATTCAGGATTTATTATATATATCAAGAAGATTATTAGCTCCATCTGTAACCCAAGTTACAAGTACAAGAAACTGATTAACTATAAGTGGTACTATCAAAAATATTATAAGTGCAACAACAAGAAGTAATCATAAAAAGATTAATATTATTCAAATTAAATCATTTATTTTCCATTTATTTAGTTTGTTTAAAAGTGGTGAAAAAAGTACACACAAAAATAATGATAATACAAGTAATACCAAGATACTTGAAATATTATACAAAAACCAAACGAGAATTAACAATCAAATTACAGTTAAAACCTTTTTTACAAAATATTTATATTCAAGGTGTTGTGCATTTCTTTCTCTCATAATTGATTTAGTTAATGATAATAAATCTATTTTACCCAAAAACCTTAAATTGCAAATATTATTCTATTCTTCAATAATTATCTCATAAGAGCTAAGAAGTGAAAGAGCTTCGTATGGTGAAAATCTTGCTCATTTTAGTTTGTTGAGATTTGGATCTATATAGTAATTATAAGCTTTTACGAAATTGGCTTTTTGTAAATTGGAACTATTGAAAATAGTTCATTTTAGGTCAGTTCATCCGAAATCAGATTCGATTAAATCCATTCTAATAAAACGAGTATCAGTAATTTTGGAATTTGTAAATTTTGCTTTTTTCATTCAGAGATCAAAAAAACTAGCAAAGCTTATGATACAATCTATAAAATTCATAGATACATTAAATCTATTTATGAGACTAAAATCTATTCAACAAATTTTTGTGTTCAAAAAATTTACATCGGAAAAAATAACATCTTCAACTTTGGTTAAGGAAAAATTACAAGAAGAAAATGTGCATTTTTCAAAAGTACTAGATTGTAAATCACATTCAGTAAAATCACACTTTTCAAAAGTACAATTTGTGAATGTTTTAGGGAATGAAGATGATGTGAATTTTTGGTTTTTGTATTTAGTGGGGGAGTTTGGGGTGTTCATTGGTGAAAATTAAAGTGTATTTGATTAAATATATGGATTTATGATGAAAATTCAAATTGAAAAGTTAAGTATTGTGAGTAAAATATCTAGAAAAAGTATTTAAATTAATTTAATATATGGAAAATATAGAAATTATAGCTAATAAACTAAATAAAATCTGAAAAAAATTGTTTATAGTTTGATGATATGTAAGAGCAAAAGTTATATGAATAGACTATAAATGAGATGTAGATTTGACTACTGATGCTACTCCTCTAGAAATGGAAAAGGTTCTTTTTGTTGTGGCAGAAGTGTGAAAAAAATATGGTACATTGATAATAAAAGAATGAAAAGAGGTTTTTGAAATAACAACTTTTAGAGAAGATATTTGAATTTTGAATAATAGAAAACCTGTAGAAGTGAAGTTTACTACTGATTTATATTTAGATTCAAAAAGAAGAGATTTTACTATCAATTCTATTTATTTTGATGTTCAAAATAAAGTATTTATAGATCCAGAAAATGGGATAGATGATTTAAAAAATAATATAATAAGATTTGTTTGAAATCCTAATGATAGGATAAATGAAGATGCTTTAAGAATTTTGAGATTTATAAGATTTAAAAATGCTTACAATTTGTCTGTAGCTTCAAATAATTATTTTGATATATTAAAAGATAATATAGCATTGCTAAACAATATAAGTGTAGAGAGAATAAAAGATGAATTTGAGAAGATATTGTTGTTGAAAAATAATATACAAGCTTTAAAAGATCTAAAACAAATTTGATTTTTTGCATTATTTTTTCCTGAAATTGATATCCTTGATAAAGTTGCCTGATGACCCAAATATCACTTAGAATGAGATGTATGGACTCATACATTGATGACTATAGGGGAATTAAATAATATATTTGAAAAATGATTTACTACATATGATAAAAATTGAAATGAGATAATAAAGTATTTTGAAAATACTGAGAAAATCACATTGTATCGGACTATGTTGTTACACGATATTTGAAAATATGATACTTATGAGAAGTGTGATAATGGAAATTCTCATTATTTAAATCATGAACATATTTGAGTAGAAAAATTTAATGATATACAAAAAAGGTTTATATTCACAAATGACCAAAAAGATATAATTTCTTGGTTAATAAATAACCACTTAAAGGTTTTTAAAGTCCCAGAAATGAGAGTATTAAAAGCAAGGAAGTTTATGATGCACAAATACTTTGAATACCTAATGGTTATCTGATTTTCAGATTACTTGTGAAGAATTCCAACTAGTCAAGATTTGATAATTGAATTAAAAAGTTTTTATAAAGAGTTTCTTTTAAATCTAAAAGATAAAAAATTTTTTACCTGAAAAGATATCCTAGAGAAATATCCTGATTTACAATGATATCAAATAAAAGAAAAACTTGAAACTTTGAATGATAGGATATTGATAGAGTAGGATTTGTTGAACCCACAGAAAGCTTAAATAAAAGAAAAACTTGAAACTTTGAATGATAGGATATTGATAGAGTAGGATTTGTTGAACCCACAGAAAGCTTAAATAAAAGAAAAACACCTAAAAAAGATGTTGTTATCAGCGATTATGGTGCTCCCAGCAGGATTCGAACCCACGACCTCTAGGTCCGCGGCCTAGCGTTCTTCCAACTGAACTATGGGAGCAAAAAAGAAAAATCTGCTAAATTATAAATAAAAATCATCAAATAACAAATTTTTTATTATTACTTCGTCATTGTCATCCTGAGAGTAACGAAGGATCCCTTTAATATGGTAGTTTTCAAGTTTCATTATAAATACAATAAACTGTGATTAAGGGATTCTTCATTTCATTCAGAATGACAATTTAATACATTTTCTATAAATCTTTCTTGTCTATCATCGCTAAAGCGAGTTTTATATCTACATAATTTATATCTTGTCTTTCTTTATTTAATTCAGTTTTTATTTCTCATAGTTTAGTTAATTCCAATTTAGAAGTCAATAAAAACTCTTTTATAAATTTCAATTTTTCTAATTCTGAGAGTTTCATAACTTCATTTAATGGGATTTTTCAGTAACTATAAAGTCAGATAATATGTCACTCTATTGTTTGTTTTGTTAGTTCTCTTTGTTTTGTTATCTCATCAATTGAAAGTCATTTTGTGTACAATTCTAATGTCTGAGTGTATGTGTCTATTTTTTCTACTTTTGTTAGACTTTTTAGTTTTTTTATTTTCTTTGTTTTTTCTTCCTTAGCTTTATCTAAATATTTACTGGCTTTCATAAATAGGCTTGATTGTAAATCGTCTATTTCTTCAAGTAATATATTGTTATTAAAAATAGCTAATCTTCATCTTTCAGTTAATCATATTTTTGGGTATTGTCAGGCTGATTTGTATAGAAATCAAGAATTTATAAGTACCTCAAAAACAGAGACGATTATATCTTTGTTATATTCTTCTAATATAGCATAATCTTTGTCTAGATCTAAATCCCAGTCAGTGATTTTTTTCTCTTTACTTCAAACAAGTATTGAAGCCAATATATTACCTCAAAATCTGTTATCAAATCTCTTTATAAATTCTAAAACTATAAAATACACAGCAGTTTTTACTATTTCTTTGAAATTTCAATTTACTAGTTTTTTCTTGTCTATACAATAATCACAAACTCCACAATTATCTCATAGGTTTTTTATATCTTCTTCGTCGCCAAAATATTCTAGTATAAATCTCTTTCTACAACCTGGTTTGAAAAGTAATTTCTTGATTTGTTCAAGTTTGAAGTATGATTCATTTTTCAAAATATCTTGATGATCCCATAAAATAGGGATGTCTTTATGTTCTTTTTTTCATAAAGTAGTCGTTATTCATCTTCATCTAAAATCTTCTGTATCTTCGTTTACATCAAATCATCTTTTCATAACTCCATATTTTTCAAATATCTTGATAATACTTCATACTTTCATACCACTTTTTAATCCACTTTCTTTAGCAAGTTGATCATAAGTTCTAAGTATTTGAGTTCAAGCTCATTCTCTGATTTTGAAATCTTTGTAAATAAAATCATAAAGTTTTAGTATATCTTCTTTTGAAGGATAAGCATTTTCTATAAAAAATTCTTGTATAATTGTATCTTGGTATGATGCAATAACAATTGAATAACTGACTTTTCAGTCTCTTCAAGCTCTTCAAGCTTCTTGATAATAGTTTTCTATGCTTCAAGGCAAGTTGTAATGAATTACATATCGGATATCTTTTTTATCAATTCACATACCAAAAGCATTTGTAGCGACTATCACATCATAGCTTGAATCCATAAAATTATTTTGTTCAGATTCTCTAAGAGTTGATTTCATTTCACCGGTATAAATTCAAGCATTGATTCACTCTTGTTTTAAGTGTTCATATACTTCTTTCACGGCTTTGATAGATGAACAATAGACTATTCAATAAGGAGGAGTTTTTTTGATTATTTCAACTACTTTGTTGAGTTTATCTTCTTTTTTTGTTATCTCTCTTATTATAAAAACTAGATTTTTTCTATCAAATCATTTTGTATACATCTTGTAGTTTTTAAGCCCAAGTCTCAAAACTATATCTTCTCTTACTTTTTTTGTGGCTGTGGCAGTCAGAGCTACGATGGGAAAAAAATTATCCCCATTTAAGTCCCCCTTATTAAGGGGGGTGTCATAGGTGACAGGGGGATTTCTCAAATCATCAATAAATCATTTTATCTTCATATAACTTGGTCTGAAGTCATGTCACCATTGGCTTATACAATGAGCTTCATCGATAGCAATAAGGGAAATATCTACATTTTTAATCACTCTCAGAAAATGTTCATCGTGAAGTCTCTCCGGAGCTATATATAGAAACTTGATACAACCAGATTCATCAGGGATATTTTGACTTATCTCATCAAGTATAAATCTCTTGTCCACAACTGAAATACTTGAATTTATAAATTCGGTTCTGATTCAAAGCTCATTTAGTTTATCTACTTGATCTTTCATCAAGGAAATAAGAGGGGAAATGATGATAACAAGTCCAGGAAGCATAACTCCAGGGAACTGAAAAGTCAATGATTTACCTCATCAAGTCGGCATAAAAACAAGAGTATCATTTTTTGCGATGATACTTTCTATTATCTCAAGCTGTCATTCTCTGAAATCTTCTAATTTGAATTTATCTTGGAGGATTTTTTGTAGGTTTTGCATTTTGTTTGGGGGTTATTTATTTGTTTAATCAAATCATAAATCAATACATATCT
This sequence comes from Candidatus Altimarinota bacterium, assembly GCA_041659565.1. Classification (GTDB taxonomy): domain Bacteria; phylum Patescibacteriota; class Gracilibacteria; order BD1-5; family UBA6164; genus Altimarinus. The sequence continues at coordinate 109,933 of JBAZXZ010000004.1, forward strand.
ATAATTTTTGCTTTTGTATAAAAAATATTTGTATTTTTTCAAGTATTAAAATCTAAAGTTCTTATTTTTAAGCTATCAATATTAGTTTTATTTTCTAGGTAGAAATCTTTTATTTTGTATAAGTTTTTCCTATTTACTGAATTAATTTTCATTCAATTTTTAAAAAATCTATCAAATGCAGGAATGTTTCAGAAAATTCATAGCATAATTTTTGTTATAAGGGTATCACTAGGTTTATTTTCTCAAAAAGATTTGTAGATAATATCTTTTAATTTGAGTAAATTTGTTATATTTTCATCATTATAATTATCTATATCTATGTCCCAATATATATTAGCATTATTATTAGATATATTTTGAATTAATTTTCTAAAACTTATTAAGTTTTTTTGTAGTAAAAATGAAGAACCTCTCATCATTCACCAACTAGCAAGGTAAAATCACAAATGTAAACAGCTTTTTTCAATATTTTTATCATTTCAAATCTCATTAAGTTTATTATTAACATAAAAATTATAGAAATAATTATAACAATAATCAAATGATGAATATCTATGATTTTTATTTCTTGATTCTAAAAATTTATTGACAGTATTTTTTATATCGTACATATGTATTACTAAAAAATAAATTTAACTATATTTTTATCACTTATTAGAAAATTTAACTTTTTATCAAGTTGTCTTTGAGTGCACACTATAAATTGAATATCTTTTATAGATTGCATAATATTTAACATAATTTCTTTAAAAGCATCATAATGTTCTTCATTATATACAAAATCTGCTATTTCATTTAATATAATAAGTTTTTTTCACTTTAATTTTTGAAAATCAGTAAACTTAGTTTCAAAATCTTTAAAATTATTAATAATATATCAAAAATAACAATAGTTTTTATATTCTTCAAATTCAATTTTTTTTGGATCAACTAAAAATAAATTTATATCTTTTTTATTCGAATATATTTCAATAAAAGCTTTTAGTAGATATTCTTTTTTTGAGTTTGTATCTCAATATATAAATATATTTTTATCCATTTTTAAGTAATTATTTTTTATAGTTTAACCATTTTGTAGAAGTAGAAAAAAGAAAATGTGTCATTCTGAATTCATTTCAGAATCTTAAAGGCTTATTTTATGCACAAAACATTGTATTATAGATCCTGAAACAAGTTCAGGATGACAACACTCAACAACTATTTTAACTTTTTCTTTTCTCAATTAAATTTTCCATTAACATCTAGTCTAATCAAAGACTTCATTTGAGTTATTGCAATCTTGTTTAGAGTTTCTAGTCTTTCAGGTTGCTTAGTTCACATTTTTATAAACTCTGCATTTAGGCTTTCTAGGTTTGCTAAAATTATCAGTTGTTCTATATTGGCTTCATCTCGGATATTTCACTTTTTTCAATTATTATTTTCTCTCCATTCTCTTGCTGTTATCCCAAATAAAGCTTTGTTTAGTATATCTGCTTCGTCAGAATATACAAAATTTATTTCATTTTTAGAAAGTTCTTTTGGTATTAGATTTTCTTTTATAGCATCAGTATGAATTTTGTAATTTACTTTTGTTAGAAATCTCTTTGCACTCCAATCTAGAGTTTTAAATTCTTCTTGTTTTAGTCTTTGAAATTCTTTGATAAAATAAAGTCTAAATTCAACAGAAAGCCAGTTTGCAAATTCAAATGCAATATCTTTATGAGCAAATGTTCATCAATATTTTCACGATTTTGATATTATTCAAATTGCATATGTTGATTCTATCCATTTTCTAGGACTCATTAGAAAGGCATTTAATCAAGCTTCTTTTTTAAACACCTCGAATTCGAGGTGTTTAAAATTTGAATTATTAAGATTTTCCCATAGTCATAAAAACTCAATAGTATTTCTACTTCTCATCCAATTTTGAATAATTTGCTCACTTTTATTTCATTTATGCTTAGCAATATCTGTTAAACTGATAAAATCATCATCTTCAAATTTTATAATTTTAATTTCAGTTCATAGAACTTTAACTTGTGGATTCATAGATAAAATTATTTTAATAATTTAAAATTAAGGAATTAACTACTTTAACTTTTTCTTTTGGTCTTCATCACACTTTTGAGATTTTTACCGGCTCCGGTAAAAAGTGTTTATCAATCTATTGTCAGCTATTTTTATTAAATCCGTCATGGATCATAGAATTATAGAATTAAAAATCTAAATTATCCAGTTTTCTAGATACTTTATTTAACTTTTTTTGAATTTCTTTATTTTTGAACATATCATCAAATTCTTTTTCTTTCATAATTTCTTTATTATAAGATAATTATATATATTTCTCTAAATAATTAAATTAAAATATATAATCCGTATATAATATATCTATACTTTTTAAAAAATCAAATAAAAAAAGAAGTTCACTTTTTCAAGCAAACTTCTTTTTTAAAGATTCTGAAAACTTGTTTCAGGATGACAGAAGGATTTATTTATTCAAAGCCTCATAAACTTCTCAAGCAATCTTGATTGATGGAGTTAAAGTTGTGTTTCACTTTACCCATCTTGCTGGACAAGCTATACCTGGATTAGCTCTCATATGTTGAAGAGCTTCTATTTTTCTAATTAATTCTTCGCTATTTCTTCCTAGTGGTCCTGAAGTAATTTCTATAACTCTAGTTATTCAATCTGGATCAATTACAAAAGTACCTCTTCAGGCAATTCAAGTTTGCTCATCAAGTACATTATATGCATCAGCAATTTCTAGATTGTGATCAGATAGCATTTTGTATGGGAAATTTTGCATCAATCTCTCGTGTTTTACCCAAGCTCTGTGAGAGTAAACAGTGTCAGTTGAAACAGTTAGTACTTCAACTCAGATAGTTTCAAATATATCTCTAGCATCTGCCATATCTTTTAATTCTGTAGGACATACAAAAGTAAAATCAGCAGGATAGAAAAATAATACTATCCATTTTCAAGCAAGGCTTCCAGAACTTACAATAGTTTCATCATCAGTTAAAGGATCATAAGCAGGTAGGTTAAATCCTGGAGCTTCTATATCTATTTTCACTTGTCCAAACAGACTTTCATTATTTTCACAACAACTCATATTTTGAAAAGTTAGATAATAAAATTCTAAATGTTAATTAATTGAAAAATTTCAATTTTAACATTTCTTTAATTTTATATTTTTTTTATGTTTAGTCAACTTTGAAAAAATACTCTCAAAAATATATTGACAAATATAATATTATGTTTATATTAATAATTAATTACATTTTAACACAATTTTTATGTTAAACAAAAAAGGAACTGTAGAATGAGAAGCTTTAGAAAAACCGGATCCAGATAAACAAACTCCCATATTTGAAAAAATAGGAGTTTTAGGGGTTAATGATAATATTCATCACATATTATCTTACGGTAATATAGAAGCCATAAATCATTCAAGAATGTTGTGATTTGAAGAATGGATTAATAATAGTCCATTAAATAAAAAATGGTATAAAAAAAATTTTTGATCAAATTTTAATTTTCTATATTGAGGTCGTATAGAGTTATTATGAGATATATTTAAAGTAGAAGATGAAAAAACTAAACCAAGAAAAAATTATATTTTTGATTATAGATGAAATATATTATTTGATAGAGCTTCTGCAGAAAAACAACAAAATATATGAAAATGAAAAATTCCAGATTGGAAAAAATATTTAGATTTTCTTCCGTGAGATAATAAAAATAAATCAGAATTTTTACAAAAAGTATTATGACTTTCCTTTACTGGTTGTTATCAACGTTTTGCTTTTAATAAGAAGGGGAATGGTGAGGGACATTTTGGTATGTACTGGTCTAAAGAATATGAAGATGGAGCTGAGTATTTGATTTTTAATTCTGATAATTCTGCTATTGATTATAATCATATTTGAGCTTTTGCTTTACCACTTCGTCTTATTGAAAAATAGATTCGACTATTTCTCTCTTTGGACTTTCTTAAAATAACAAAAATCTTTTTAATAAATAAAAAACTTATTAAAAAGATTTTTTTTGTAATTATTGAAACTTTCAAACCTGGCAAAAGTAAAATAAAATTTGAAAATTTTATATTTTTTATATAATCATATAATCATACTTTAAATAGGGTATAAAATATGTTTATTTTTATTATAAAATTATGCTAAGAACAATTACATGTAACGAATTAACTTTAGAGAATAAATGACAAGAAGTAACCCTTTGTGGGTGGGTAAGTAACAGAAGAGATCATGGTTGAATTATATTTATAGATTTGAGAGATAGATATGGATTAACTCAAATAGTTTTTGATCCAGAAGATGATAAACAAGCATGGCTTGAAGCTAATGATTTTAGAAGTGAATTTGTTATACAAGTTACTTGAAAAGTTAGACCTAGACCAGAATGACAAAGTAATAAAAATCTAAAAACTTGAGAAGTAGAAGTAATTATCTATAAAACTAGATTATTATCAAAATCAAAAACTCCTCCTTTTGAATTGGATGATTTTAGTGATACTGCAAATGAAGAAATCAGATACAAACACAGATATATAGATCTAAGAAGAAAAAAAGTACTTGATAATGTTATGTTTAGATCTAAATTTCTCAATTTTACTAGAAATTGGTTTGTAGAAAATGATTTTTTAGAAATTCAAACTCCTATTTTTACAGTTTCAAGTCCAGAATGAGCAAGAGATTTCTTGGTTCCTTCAAGACTTCATCCTGGTAAATTTTATGCATTACCACAAGCGCCACAACAATACAAACAATTACTTATGGTTGGTTGAATTGATAAATATTTTCAAGTAGCTCCTTGTTTTAGAGATGAAGATCCTAGGGCAGATAGACATGCTTGTGAATTCTATCAAATTGATTGTGAAATGAGTTTTGTAGAACAAGAAGATATTTTTAATGTTGTTGAATCATATTTAAGAGATTTAGTAAAATGAGTAAGTAATAAAGAAATAATTTCTCCAATTTGATTAGATAGAATGAGTTATGATGAGGCTTTGGAAAATTATGGTACAGATAAACCAGATTTGAGATTTGGAATGAAATTTGTTGATTTAACTGATATATTTGCAAATAGTAGTTTTTCAGTATTTAAAAATATTTATGATACATCAGGAGTTATAAAAGCAATCAAATTAGAATGACAATCAATGAGTAGAAAAGATATAGATGATCTTACACAGATTGCTATAAAAGCTTGAGCAAAATGACTAGCTTACATAATCTATGATCCAGTAGAATGACCAAAATCACCGATTTTAAAATTTTTCAGTGAAGATGAAATCAAAGAAATGGAATTTAGACTTAAACCAAAAACTGGGGATATAATATTTTTCTCAGCAAATGAATTTAAAAGAGCTGTTTCAGTTTTGAGTATTGTTAGACTTGCTTTAAGAGATAAATTTAATCTTGCAGATAATAATAAATTAACATTTGCTTGGATTGTAGATTTTCCTATGTTTGAACAAGATTCAGTAACGGGAAAACTAGATTTTTGTCATAATCCTTTTTCTATGCCTCACGGTTGAGTTGAAGCATTTGAAAGACAAGATTTACTTAATATAAAAGCTGTACAATATGATTTATCTTGTAATTGATATGAGATACTATCAGGATCAATAAGAAATCATGATATAGAAAGTTTGGTAAAAGCATTTGCTATAGTTTGAAGAAAAAAACAAGAAGTTATGGATAAGTTTTGAGCTATGTATGAAGCTTTCCAATATTGAGTTCCTCCTCATGGTTGATTTGCAATTTGAATGGATAGACTTATGATGATATTAATTGATGAGGATAATATAAGAGAAGTTTATGCATTTCCAAAATCTGGTCGTGCTCAAGATGTTATGATGAATACTCCTTCAACAATTGATCAATCACAACTTGATGAATTACATATAGAAATAAAACCGATAGAACTTTAGTTAATTATTAAGTGTTTTTCTATGCTTAGACAAATAAATATAAAAGATATTTTATGGGTAGATGGAGTTAATGTAACTAAAGCTGAATTGCTTTCAGTTGTTAGACATTATGATTTCCATGAATTAGATATAGAAGCCTGTTTGGAAGAAAATCAGAGAGCCAGAATAGATTACTATGATGATTATATGTTTATAACTCTTCATTTTCCAAAGTATAATACTAGGAGTCAAATTTATGAATTAAATGAGTTTAATATATTTTTATGAAAAAACTATATACTTACTTTTAGAAATTATCCATGAAATCATATAGATAAGATTTTTGAACAGTATAAAAAGTTGGATATAGATGAAAATAATAAGATGAAAATTTCTTCTTGATATGTGCTTTATGAAATTATTCAGTCTATGCTTGAAAAAGTATTTAGAGTTGCAGAGAGGATTACTATGGATGTAAAAGTTATAGAAAGAAATGTTTTTTCTTGAGCTTCATCTTCTTTAGTAAGAGATATAATGATCAAAAAGAGAAATATAATGATGCTAAAAAATATGTTTAAACCTCAAATCACTGTATTAAATCAGCTGGAGTTCAATATGAATAAGTTATTTGCATGAAAGATTGAAGAGTATTTCGAGGATTTAGAAGATAAATTGAGTCAAATAGTTAATGAGATAATTTTACTTGATGAATATATTGAATCTATCGAAGTTTCATATAAAACTATAATTGATATAAGAACAAACACTGTTATCAAAATTCTTACAGTAGTTTCAACTTATACTTTTCCGATGATGTTAATTACTAGCTTTTATTGAATGAATGTAAAAACACCTTTTCAAGAGAATTCAATAGTAGTTCTTTCTTCAATATTTTGAAGTACATTATTTACAATATTTATTTTATATTGGTATTTTAGAGAAGGTAATAATAAATAAACAAAAAACACCAATCTTTTTATATTGGTGTTTTTTGTATAAGTTAAATGTTATGCTACTGTAGTTTTTCATGTATTATTTTTTTCCTTTTTAGATTTATCTATTTTATTTTTTTCTTCTTCAAATTCTAAAGGCATATCAGAAGGGGGATTGTATTATTCAGGATTTTCAGCAGAAGTTTGTATATAATCATTTAAATCTTTTGCATTTTGTATTTCACTTTCCTCTGAAGTAATATAAGACGGAGGAGTTTGAATTTCTTTATTATCTTTATTTAATATAACACCAATTTTATTAAAGAATTCTTTAGATAATTCTGCCAATGAATGTTTTGCTTCAGTATTAATTTCATATTTTATTTTTTCTTTATCTGGATATATGTGAGGAATTTCTTTTCCAATTTTTCAATTTGTAACTTCTTGAGTATTTGTAATTTCATCTTTAGGAATACTATCAAAGTTATAAAGTGTTCAATTTTCTGGTAATTCTGGATTTGCCATATTTTATATTTAAAAATTAAATTATATATAAAAATTTTAACATATATTTTTTATATTTGCAATAAAATTGCATTTTTGAATAAATCTGTATAATTTGAGGGATTTATTTTATTATATTTAAAAAAGTGTTAGCAAAAGTTACGATAATAGGAAGACCAAATGTGTGAAAATCAAGTTTTTTCAATATGTACACTGGGCATAAGATAGCTATAGTTGCGGATGAACCGGGAACTACTAGAGATATTTCAGAGTTTGAATTTAGAGATGATGATAATAATTTAACATATATATTGTCAGATTCAGGATGACTTGATTTTTCAAGTACAAATGAAGAAATAGCAAAAGATATAATTGATAGAACAGCAAGAACTATTGAAGAAAGTGATTTGCTTATATGGCTTTTAGAATATGACAGATTTACTGAACTTGATGAGAGAATTTTAAAATTACTTAAAAGTAAAAAATCAAAAGATGTTATAATAGTTGCAAATAAAGCTGATAATGAAAAGAAAATAATGGAGTCTTATGGTTTGGCTTGAACTTGATGATATAAAGAATTTTTTCCAGTATCAGTTTCTCATAATAGATGAATATATGAGGTAAAAAAATATGTAGCAGATTTTTTAACTAGTAAATGACTTAATTATATAGAAGAAGAAGTTGATGATAGTTATATAAAACTTGCAATTATAGGGAGACCAAATGTAGGAAAATCAAGTATAATCAATGCTCTCGTATGAAAAGATAGAGTAATGGTTAAAGATATGGCTTGAACAACCAGAGATAGTATAGATACTAAGTTTACTTATAATGAACAAAATTTTATACTTATTGATACAGCTTGAATAAGGAGACTTAGTAAAGTTTGAACTAGAAATATAGAAAATTGGTCAATTATGAGAACAGAAAGAGCTATAACTAGAGCCCAAATAGTTGTTATTGTTGTTGATGCTTTTGAATGAGTTGTTTGACAAGATCTATCTATAGTAAGTAGAAGTTTAGAAGAAAATAAATGACTTATAATAGTTTTAAATAAATGGGATAAAGTATTGGCAAAACCTGGAATAGATAAAGATAAGATAATGGATAAATATATATCATATTTAAAGGAAAAAATGGATTTTTTACCTTGGGTATCAACTATATTTACTTCAGCGACTGAAAAAAAGAGAGTTAATGAGATTTTGGATAGTGCTATTTGAATAGATAAAGAAAGAAAAAAGAGAGTTAAAACATCTATTTTTAATGAATTTATATCACAAGTTGTATTAAAACATGCTCCAAGCGGGAATAAAAAATCTCATAATCCAAAGATATATTATGGTAGTCAGGTTGATACTAATCCTCCAAAATTTGTAATCACAGTAAATAATCCAGATCATTTCCATTTTTCATATAAGAGATATTTGGAAAATCGTATAAGAGATACTTTCTGATTTTTTGGAACTCCTATTGTTTTGGAACTAAAATGAAGAGGAAAGAATATTGATAAAAGAAAATAAAAAAAAATGAAATGTGAAAACATTTCATTTTTTTTTATTTAAAGATTACTCAGATTTTTCTATATTGTGTATGAAAAACTTTTCTAGATCTTCTTCTATATCTTTTACTTTTTTTGATTCAACAATTATTTTTCATTTGTGAATTATACTTATCTTGTTACACATACTTTCGGCATCTGCAAGTATATGAGTATTGAAGAAAATAGTAGTTCAATCATCTTTTAGTTCTAAAAGTAGATCTTTTACCATTTTTCTACCTATTGGATCAAGTCAACTCATAGGTTCATCTAAAAATAAAAGTTTAGGGTCATTTATTATTGATTGAGCAAGTCATATTCTTTGGAGCATTCATTTACTATAATCACTTAATCTTTTATTTCAAGCTTTTTCAAGTCATACTTTTTTTAATAAATGTTCTATTTTCTTTTCTAATTCTTTAGATTCTATATCAAAAAATTTACCATTAAATCTAAGAAATTCAGCTCAAGTTAAATGTCTGTAAAGATAAGTATTTTCAGGCATAAATCAGATTTTTTCTTTTGACTTTATAGATAATCAATTTTCTCAAAAAATCTTAATTTCTCATTCTTCAGGTTCTATAAGACCTAGTATACATTTCATTGTTGTTGTTTTTCAAGCTCAATTTGGTCATAAAAAACCATATATATCTCATTTTTCAACTTCAAAACTAACTTCAGATAATATTTTATTTCAATTTAGATATTTTGTTACATTTTTTAATTCTAGTATTTTCATAAGGAAAGGTTAAAAGATTAAGAGTATAAAAGATTAAGAAAAAAATTACCTAATAAATCAAATATACTTAAAATTTAATGTTGATATTTTATATAAAAAATTGTTTAAAACAAGTTTGATTTTATAAAAAAAATAATATACTATGTTTAGTAGAGAATGTAAAAGGAAAATTAAAAAATAAAACATATGTTTTTAAAAATTACCTTTTATCTTTAGTCTTTTATATTTTAACTTAATTTTATGTTAGAAAAGGCAAGTGAATGAATTAAAAAAGCTTTAACACATCTTGAAACTGAATTTTCTAAATTACAAGTTGGTAGAGCAAATCCAGCAATGGTTGAGGGTATATTGGTTGAACAATATTGAAGTATGGGACCAATTAAAAATGTGGCATCTTTGACTTTGCTTGATTCTCAAACTATTTCTATTCAACCTTGGGATAGAACTTTGATTCACAAGATAGCTAAGGCAATTACAGAAGAAAATTTATGATTAAATCCTCAAACTAATGCAGATGGTATAATGATAAAAGTACCACCATTAACTGAAGAAAGGAGGAGAGAAGCAGTAAAAATAGCAAAAAATATGACAGAAGAAGCAAAAGTATGAATTAGAAATGCAAGAGCAGACTCTCATAAACTTATTTCTCAAGCAGAAGATGATAAAGAAATAAGTGAAGATATTGCAAAAGATTATGAAAGAGATTTACAAAAATTAGTTGATGATTCCAATAAACAAATAGATGAAATGTTTAAAAAGAAGGAAGTAGACATAATGAAAATTTAGTAAAAAAAAGTATTTCTGGAATTCCAGAAATACTTTTTTTTACTAAATTGAGAAAAAGCTTATATTTGAATTTGAGCAAGAGTAGTGCTTATAAAATTTAGAGAATAACTAGCATTATAAGATATTATTGATGTTTTATCTTGTTTACATATTTCTAAGATATAATTTAACTTACTTTTTATTTCTATTAATAAATTTTTTAAGATTATCAAATCATATTTTTCTAGTTTTAACAAAATATCTTTAGTATCAATAATATCTCTTTTTAATTCTCTAAATTTATTTATAAAATCTCAGAATGTTTTTCAATCGATAACTGGTATTTCAGAATCAACATTTTGTTTCTGAGTATAAAAATCAACATTTGGTATTTGAGTATAAAAAATTTGTGTTTTGATTGTAAAATTTTTTATACTCATTTGTGAATCTATTTCAACTAATGTATTATCTTTTAATTTTTTATGTATTGATTTTAGTTTTCATTCTTGGGATCCTGTTATATATTTTATATCATTTATAGATAATTGAATTTCTGTAATTAATGTCTCTATATCAGATTTTAATTCCTCTAATTGATCTAAATCTAGATTTAAGATAATATCTGTTTTTTTAAATATTTCATCACATACTAACTCTGTTTGTTCTAATATTTGATTAAATTTTTCTTCATCATCAAACCTATTATTATCACTAAAAAATAGTAAAACATTATCTGTTTTAATTTCTTTAGGTAGTTCTTTATTTTTTTCAGGAGGCACAAATAAATAATATCCTTTTTCAAGGAAATCTACCATACAATTTAATATTTTAGAAAAACTTTTTTCACTTGAATTATCTATTTTTGTAGAATCAATTTTTTTTTGGATTCCTCTATAATATGTTTTTAATCAATTTAATATATTTCTATCTAAGTTTAATATTTCATCTTTCCTTACTGTTAGATAAGTAAATAAGCTTTGAATTATAGGTTTTAATTTATTTAGAATTTCATCACTGATATTAGTAAAGTCAATCATATTTAAATTATTTGATAAACTTTCAATTTTATCAGTAAATCATATTAAACTATCACTGATACTAAAAGTAATATCAAAACTTAAATGATCAAGTACATTTCAAACATTATTTTGAGTTTTTATTTGAGTTTTAGTTATGGGTTTTTCAGTAGATGTATTTTGTTCTATAGGTATATCTCAACCATTAGTAAAGTTTTTGTTTCCTTGCATAAAATAAATTAAAGAATATCTAAGAGCGATTTGTAAGACCTTTTAATAAATTAGAACATTTATTTCAAATATATTTTTTAAAATTAGCTAATTTACTTTTTTCTTCATAAAGTTCATTATAGAATTTATGAATTAATATAGAATTTAAATCAGAGTTATTTGGATTTTCTATATATATTTGATTTAAAAAATATTTAATCATTCAACTAATATTGTAATCCTTATCTGTAATTTTTTTAAGTTCTGTTTTTATTCATCATGATAAAACATTATGTAAATATAGTTTATTTTGTGATTGTAAAGTTTGTTTTTCTTGTTCATTTAAAAAGAGTCATTTATTATTTAATTTACTTTCTACATAAAACTTTATAGGATTAGCATTCAATTTATCAGTTAATTGTTTTAAATTTAATCCATTTGATTGTTCTTTAGTATTTCAAGTATTTATAGTCATAAATAATTTTAAAAATTAAATAAAACTAATTCACTTTCTTTGCTTCCTCTTTTTTTTACCTCATATCATCATTTCTCAAGAGTTTTAGGAGAAATTATGATGATATTTGGTATTCAAATAAGTTCAGCATCACTCATTTTTTGACCGAATCAAACATTTGTTCTATCGTCAATTATTACATCATCTGAATTAGTATTTAATATATTAGATAATTTTAATCATTTGTCAATATTTTCTTCTCATATTATTACAAAATAATATTTAAAAGGAGCTATTTGTTCTGGCCAAGCGATTCATACTTCATCTAAAAAGTATTCAGCAACTACTCACATAAGTCTAGAAACTCATATCCCATAGCATCACATCAAAGGAGTTTTTGACTTGTTATTTTCATCTAAAAAAGTTACATTAAATGCACTAGAAAATTTTGTTTCTAAAGGAAATATATTACCAACTTCAGATGCCTTAAAAACTTCATAAACTTCTCAAGTTTTTGGATTTTTATCTCATACTTTAGCTTCTTTAAAATCATAGAATTTTTTAGGTATTGGTAAATCTTTACCAAAGTTTACATTTATACTATGATATCAAGTTTTGTTTGTTCATGTTTCAAAATTTGTAAGTCACATTGCAGAATCATCTATATATAATTCTATATTATCAGGAAGATTATAAATTCAAGCATAACCAATTTCTGCAGAAGTCATTTCTTTTACTTTGTCTTCAGATGCAAGACGAAGAGATTTACATCAAATAATCTTTTGTAATTTTAATGTATTGATATTATAATCTCATCTAACAGAGGCTACTATAAATTTATTCTCATCAGTTTCAAACATCATAGTTTTTGTTGATTTTTCTGCTCTGACTCAAAAAGCTTTAGTTAATGCTTCAACTCATATAATTCAAATTGCTTCTTTATCTTGTCTTTCTAATAATGTATCATCACTTATGTTTGGAGTAGGTATAGTACAAGGAGTTACTTCTTTATTGAAGCATTCTTTTGATTTTGGATCAAGGAAAATTACATCTTCTCATATATCAAGTTTAATTTGAAATTCATGGGAATATTTTTCTGTAAAAGTTCATCAATCAGCTTGAGCTATATAAATGTCTTTTGCTATTCAAAGTCTTGTAAATACATTCATATATACTTGTTTCATTCATTCATAGTATTGTACAAAATCTTCATTGTCAGCATGAAAGCTATAAGCATCTTTCATAATAAATTCTCTTCATCTAAGTAATCCTGATTTTGCTCTTTTTTCATTTCTAAATTTATTTTGAATTTGATAAGCACAAACTGGGAGGTCTTTATATGATTTTATAAATTCTCATAATAAAGGAGTGATTATTTCTTCATGAGTTGAGTTAAGAGCATATTCTTTATTATTTGCTGCAGGTATATGAAACATAACATCAATACTATTCCATCTACCAGTTTTTTCCCAAACTTCACGAGGAGATAGAGATGGCATAAGAGTCTCAAATGCTCAATAATTATTCATTTCTTCTCTTACTACTTGTTCAATTTTTTTTAACACCTTTAATCATAGGGTAGTATAAGTGTATACTCAAGCCATAACTTGTCTTATAAATCATGCTTGTAAAAGTATACTTGTAGATTTATTATCAGATGTTTTTTGGGCTGTTTTTTGGGTCTTAAAAGGGAATTTACTAAGAAAAAGCATAGAAGATAATTTTAATGATAAAACCAGTGGTATTTTATGGAGTTTATTCAATTTGTAAAATAAAAAAATGAAAAAGAGTTTTACAAATGTTTGATTTAATAAATAATGAAATATAGGAAAACCAATTTTACTTAAGTGTATTATCTGAAAAGTGTTTTAACCGCATTGAATAAAACTTTTGGATTATGATATCATTTATAAATTGGTGTTACTTTTTTATCTAAATTAAGCAGTTTATAAACTGCAATTTGAGCAGATCTTATAGAGTATTCAACCGTAAAAACTATATCTTCAGGTATCTCACAAAACTGTCCTAGGAATGCAAAATTTAGAGAAGTTTTTGGTACAACTTGAGGTCTATCTGTATATTTTTTTGGTAACATATGACTTGTAACATAAGGAGAAAAACAGGGGATACAAACAGAAGTTTTAATAATTTTTTCAAGATGATCTTCTAATCATAAATGGCAAATTAATTCTGTAAGTATTTCTTTTCAATTACATTCTGACATTTTCTTTTTTACATAGTTTCATTCTTTATCAGCATATAAACCATATCACCATGCTACAGTTGTATCTTTATCTTGATTCTTAAAATATGGTTTTAAGTAAAATCAAATAGACATAAACCAATTTGAATCTATTATAGTTGATCATCAAAAAGTTGTAACATCTTTATTTATATATTTTTTTATTAATTCTCTAATTAAAGGATCTTTAAATGTTATAGTGTATGATATCCAACTTGTTTTATTAACTTGAGAATTAAAATTTCTAGGATTTCAAAATTCAGGATTTTTTTCTGCTATATTTTCCCATAAAGTCCAAGCTACTGATTTTTTTTCTAAGTTTTGAACTGGAACTTCGGTCATTGAACCAAGTGTAGTATTTGATACCATAGATCAAATACTTATAAATACATAATCATTTTTGCTAACTTTTATCTCGTGATCAGTTTCAGTATTATTTTTTTTATATAATATTTTACTAACTTTTTTCTTATCTAGAGATTTCATTATATTTAGATTTGTTATTTTCGTATTTGTTTCAAAAATTACTCATTTTGTTTCTAACCAATCAATTATTGGTAAGATCATAGATTCATATTGATTTAATGGAGTTATTTGAAGAGGTTCTAGGGTATCAAAATATTGACTTGAATGAATTGATCTAAGTATATATCTTTTACATTCTATTAGACTATGCCATGGTTTAAAAGCAAAAACAGTACAAAATTCATACCAAAAATTTGATTTAAAAAAGTCTGGTGAGAAATAATCCGCTATCTTTTTATTATCAAGTTTAGATTCTGGAGTTACTAATAATGTAAAAAGTTTAAGTCTATCACTTTTAGTTAATTTAAAATGTTTTGCATCAACTACTTCTTTGTTTTTTATAAGTCTAGATTCAAAATAGATATCATTTTTATTATTAAATTTTGTATAATTATCTTTTAGTGTTTTATGATGTTTATCAAGAACAGGAATTCTTTTCATAAAATTCATAGTGCAAGTGTATGCTGTTTCCTCAAATACTCTTATTCATCTCATTACATAACCATCTTTTTTTTCATAATCTTTAGCATCAAGAGCTCATCAAAATCTCTTAGCTTTATCATAAATAGTTATTTGTTTTCAGTTTATTTTTCAATCTTGTATTAGATAAACTGCAGTAGCAAGTCCTGCTATTCATCAACCAATTATATAAAATTTAGATTTGTTATTAGTCATATTAAATTGTTTTATTTATATAGTAATCAACTGGGGCATAATCATCAGTTAATATAGGTAAATCAGATATTATTTCTTTTTTCCGTAAATGGTCTAAGTAACTATTTAAAGTTAAATCAGAACTATAGAAATCAGGTTTTTTATCTGATTTTAAAGCAACCAAGATTATATTTTGTACTTCATTTCAATCATTTTTATTTCTTACAGGAAAAATATAAACTTGAGGAAATATACTTTTATATGTTTTATATTCTGCTTGTAAAAATTGTCATTTATCTCACTCTATTGCGGAAATTATATTGAGTATAACAACTCAATCTTTGTTCAATATATTGTATGTTTTTTGTATTGCTTCTTTTGTAGTTAATTGGTAGGGGATAGAATAATGTGAGCTAAAAGCATCTCAAAAAACTACATCATATTTATTTTTAGTTTTGTTTAGATAGACTCTTCAATCTTCATGATAAATATGTAAATTTTTATTATCTCTTAGATTAAAATATTTTTTTGCTAATTCAGTCATTTTTGGATCTATTTCCACAACATCTATTTTTGAATTAGGATAATTTAATAAAAAACTTTTTGGAAAAGAATATCAAGCTCATCAAAACATCAATGTTTTCTTAAAATGTGGATTTAAATGTCTTGCTAGATTATAATATTTTGTGTATTCATAAACTAGTTCATTATTATCTAAAAACATAGCAGAACTATGCTCATTATTTATAAGTAAATTTCTAGTTTTTAGTTTTGTATCTTTTTGTATAATATCATAAATCCAGACTCTACTATAAGCAGTATCGGTATCTATAAAACCATTTTGTTTATTTATTTCTTTAATTTCATTTAGACCAAAATATATAATTAATATAATAAATAGAAGTATAAATTTTGAGATTAAATACTTTTTGTTATAAATGAAAATTGATAATAAAAGTAAAGTTATTGATAAGATAATCAATAAAATATTTGTTCAAAAAAAAGGAATAAGAAAAAAACCTGATAAAAAAGTTCATATTATACTTCAAGCTGTAGAAATAGCATATAAATTTCATATAGTTGTTCCAGAATTACTTAATTTTTCTATTTTTAATTTTGCGACATAAGGTGATACCATTCACAATATTATACTTGCTGGTAGAAATAATATAACAGAAGCAATAATAGATCATATTTTTATATCATCTATTGTTGTTGTAATAAAAATTAAAAGTATATTTTTGATAACAATTGTTACTAATATAAAAATAGCTCATAAAAAAACAATTTTAGATAGAAATTCTAAGTCAGCTTTTTTATCTGCGATTTTTCAACCTAGATAATATCATAAACTTAAACTTCATAAAATTATTCAAATTAAACTAGTCCATACGAAAATTGATGTTCATAAATAAGGTCATAAGATTCTAGCTCCGATGAGTTCAAATATCATTATAACAGCTCAACATATGAAAACAGTGATTTCTAATAAATATTTTTTCATTTTTTTATTTTAATTATATTTCTCAATCAACTTCCATATTTAGTCTATCAAAAAATTGTACCATGTATTCGTGTCTTTCTATTGCTATTTTTTTTCATTCTTCGGTAAGCATTTTATCTTTAACTTTTTGTTTTTTTATTAAAAATTCTCTATATGCAGTATCATCTTTTGAATACTCTTTTGTATTTTCGATATCTGCATCTTTGTTATGAAGCTTTGCTCAGATTTCTCAAGCAAATAAGAATAATCTACCTATTCAAACAGCTCAGATAGAATCAAGTTTATCAGCATCATATACAATTTTGGCTTCTATAGTTTCAGGAATATTACTTCATCTTGATCTATGAGTTTCAATACAGTGAGTTATATTTTCTAGTTTTTCTTTTGTTATATCATAATTCTTAAGTATTTCTTTTGCTTTTTTTGCTCAAATCTCAGCATGACAAACTTTTCATTTACACTTATCTTGTTCACTTCTTCATATATCATGAAGTAAAGTAGCAATTTGAATTACTTCTAAATCTGCATTTTCTTTTTCTCAGATATGTACTCATAATTTATAGACTCTCATAGTATGGTCAAATCCATGACAACCATGTTTTCACTTAAAGTGTTTTTTTGCTTCTTTTGTTATTTTTTTGATTAAATTCATAAAATTTTGTTAATTTTTAATTCTTTTTATTATAGTATTTGTAGTAACTTTTTCAATTTAAATTTATTTTTTCTTAATGAATATCAAAAAAACTGTTATTTTGAGAGATTATCGAAGAATCACCTTAGCAATGTTTAGTGCATTTATAACAGTACTTTTGTATTATCATATAATAATTAAACATATTTTCGGTAGAATTTATCCCTAAATACAATTTTTATAAAATAATTAAAATTCCTTACCTAATTCTTAAACTAAGTATATATTATGATTAATATTATATCTGTTTATTAAATTAAAATTGATAATTATAGTAAAGAAGATATAATTTAGTATTATAATTTAATAATTGATTAAAGTATGTATAATAAGAAAAAAACATTTTTTTTATTATTTTTATTATTTTTTATCACTTCTTGTGATTTAGATTGAAATATAGAACTTGAGTGAAAAATTGATAAAGATGATGTTAATATTATTGATAGAATTTGAGAACAATCTATAGATAAAGTGTTATATGCAAAAGCCGAAACTACAGCAGAAACAAATGTAAAAGCTACAGATTTAGAAGCAAAAGCAGCAATTGATTCTAAAGCATCAACAAATACAAAAATTGTAGCAAATGCAAAAGCTGCAGCAGATACAAAAGCTGCAGCAGATACAAAGGCAGCAGCAAATGCAAAAGCTGTAGCAAATGCAAAAGCAGCAACAAATGCAAAGGCAGCAGCAGATGCAAAGGCAGTAGCAGATGCAAAGGCAGCAGCAGATGCAAAGGCAGCAGCAGATGCAAAGGCAGCAGCAGATGCAAAGGCAGCAGCAGATGCAAAGGCAGCAGCAGCAAAAGTTAATACTATAACTAGTGCTAGTTAAAAAAGAAAAAATATTTTTAATTTAATTGTTTTTTAAATTTAATCTATGTTAAAAATTATTCAAAAGAATTTAAACCTAATATTAAATATATTTTTTGGATTACTTATTTTTCCTTTATTATATGCACTTACTTTTGTAAATATAGAAAATATTTTTCAATTTAATTTTTCAAATTTTTATACATTTGTTTATTTTTTATATTTAATTATTTGAACCTCTCTTTTAATATCAGTGAGATTTATAAAAATAAATAATAATAACTTAAGAGAAGAGACTATTTATACTATTACTTCCATTTTCTTTATTTCAATATTTCTCATACCTAGTTTTTTTGTAAATCATTATTTTTTACTTGAACATTTATCAGAATCAAATCTTTATTTAAGATCGTACTGACAAATAGCATTTTTATATTTTGCTTTAACACTAATGATTAGCCCAATTTTAAGATTTGTAAAAAATACTAAAGTTAGGGATAATCTAATTTTATCGAGAAAAATACTTTGAATTCTTTCTTTTATTTTCTTTTTAAAACACTGATTAGAATATTTTGCTTCAGAATATATTTTTCAAGTGAAATATCATAATGATGTTTCATATTTTCAATATGCATATGAAAATATACTTGTCAGATATGATGCACTCAGTTGATTTGTTGTTTGAATAATGATGTTACTTTTATGAGTTACTTCAAATAAAGTATCTATTAAATTATTTTCTTGAAAAAGATGGAAATCTTTACAATCTCTTGTTTATCCTGCCTTTCTATTAACACTTATACATGTAGCATTTTCATCTAGATTTGATAGTTATTATATATTTTTATTTGTATTAGTAATTACTTTTAGAACTATATCTTATTTATCAAAATCATCAGACCAAAATAAATGAATAACTACTAAATATATATGTATACCTTGTTGATATATATATGATGAAAATGTTTGAGATCCAGATAGTTGAATAGAACCATGAACTTTATTTAAAGATATTCCAGATGATTGGGCTTGTCCTATATGTTGAGTAACAAAAACAGATTTTGAGCCTTATTATGATGATAACAATACTATATTTTGATGATATTTATGAGAAGTTGTTAATATTAATATGTTAACTGAAGATGTTTTAGAATTATCTATTAAATTAGATACATATATTAAAGTTTTGAGATGACAATATGCTATTTTGCTTTTAAAAGATTTCGATTGAGAATTTTCTAGAGCTTATTCAATTGTTGAATCAAAAAATCAGATTTTAACTTTTTGAATTAAAGCAAAAGATATATGAAGAGGCTGAAGATTATTAAAAAATATTAAAATAGGTGATAGTATTAAAATAAAATGAATTTATTGAGATTTTGTATTAAAAAATACTATACAACCAAAAGTATTTATTGCTACTTGAACTTGATTAGCACCAATTATAAATATGATATCTTGATGATTACAATGAGAAGAAAATCATTTATTTTTCTCAGTACAAACTAGGAAA
Source organism: Candidatus Altimarinota bacterium (assembly GCA_041659565.1). Taxonomy (GTDB): domain Bacteria; phylum Patescibacteriota; class Gracilibacteria; order BD1-5; family UBA6164; genus Altimarinus. The sequence goes on from JBAZXZ010000004.1 coordinate 129,942, forward strand.
GATTTATTTTTCTTGGATAGAATATCAAATATTCAAAATTTAAATAAACATATTTATTTATCAAGAGAAGAAACAGAAGAATATAATTATTGAAGAATTGATTTAACTAAATTTGATTTTGATAAGGAAACTGAATTTTATATTTGTTGAAATCCTTGAGTTGTAAATTCTTCAAAAGAGTATTTAATTAATGCTTGATATAAAAATATATACTCAGAAAAATTTAATTAATAAAAATAATTTATGAATAAATTTTGAATTATATCTAGTGTGGTCATAATTACAATTGTTTTTATATATGCGCTAATTATATTATCAGCTAATAATGTATGTAGCTGAGTAAGAGTTTTTGATTGTCAAAAAAATATAGATTCTAAATTAAATAAATAGTATTATATGCAATATTCAAGAAATTCTTTTATAATGTGAACAGATATAACTATAAGTATCATTTCAAAGACTAATCCTTTAGAAGATATTTATAATTGTTTTGGTATTTTTTATTCACTTGAAAGAGAGTTTTCTAGATTTCAAGAAGACTCAGATCTTAGTATGTTAAATAAAAAAAGAGAATTTGAAGTAAGTAATAGATTTATAGATATTTTAAATTTATCAAAACAGATTTGTATTGATAGTGATGGATATTTTAATCCACTGGTAAATCTAAAAAATATTTGATATTCTTCTGATTTTTGAAAATGAATTTTTGAAAAAAGAGAAGAGTTAAGTAATTTTGATTTAGATAAAATTTCAATTATTTGAAATTTTATAACTCTTAAAGAAAATCAAAATTTAGATTTTTGATGAATTGTTAAATGATATACAGTAGATTTAGTTTCATCTTATCTAAAAGAAAAATGATACAAAGATTTTATAGTTAATGCATGATGAGATATATATCTTTCGTGAAATAATTCTTTAGAAAAAATTCCAGTTGTTGGTATTGATAATCCTTTTAATACAAAAGAACTTTTTGCAACATTAGAAATAAAAGATAAATCAATTTCGACTTCATGAACATATAAAAGAAAATGGAATATAGATAAAGAAAAATTTCATCATATTTTAAACCCAAAAACAGGTACCAATAATAATGAAATAATAAGTATAACTCTCATTGCAGATAAATGTTATATAGCTGATACTTATGCAACAGCATGTATTGCTATGGGCATAAAAAACACACTTGTTTTTCTAGAAAAACAAAATATAGATGGAGTTATTATATGAAGTGATTCTAGTATATATAAGACAAAATGAATGAATAATTATAATCTTGAAATTATATAATTAATTTATCCTTGTTTTAATGTAAATATTTAATTATCTTGAATTATTTGGATTAGAAAATCTTCTTCTGGTATTATTACCTTGATTAGTAGAAGGTCATCTTCTGTTTGAATTTCCTCTTCATTGTTGTTTTACTACTTTAACAGGATTATGATCTCTTAGAGGAAATGGATGATTTTCTATAATAGGGATTTTTTTATTTATAAGTTTTTCTATATCTTTGATATATGCTTTTTCTTCTGCATCACAAAAAGAAAGGGCAGTTCATTTTGCTCATGCTCTTCAAGTTCTTCATATACGGTGAACATAAGTTTCTGATATATTTGGGATTTCATAATTGATTACATATTCTAAATCATCTACATCAATTCAACGAGCAGCAATATCAGTTGCTACGAGTACACGAGTAGTTTGATCTTTGAAGTTTGCTAAAGCTTTTTGTCTAGCATTTTGTGCTTTATTTCAATGAATTGCTTCTGCTTTTATATTGTTATTTAGTAAGATTTTTACTATCTTATCAGCTCAGTGTTTTGTACGAGCAAAAACCAGAGCAGTTTTTATATTTGGATTTCTTAATACTTCAATAAGTAAATTATTTTTATTTCATTTATCTACATGATAAATATGTTGTTGAATTATATCGACAGTTGATGATATAGGTGTTATAGAGACTTTAGATGGATTAATTAGTATAGTACTTGCAAGCTTGATAATTTCTGGTGACATAGTTGCAGAGAAAAAAAGTGATTGTCTTTGTTTTGGAAGCATTGCAAGTATCTTTTTTACATCATGAATAAATCACATATCAAGCATACTATCAGCTTCATCAAGTACAAATATTTCAACAGCTCTAAGAGATAGATGTTTTTGATTTATAAGATCAAGAAGTCTTCCTGGTGTTGCTATAACTATATCAACTCAATTATTTAGAGCATTTACTTGAGAATGTTGTCCAACTCAACCAAAAATCACAGTTCATTTTACTCATGTATATCTTCAGTAAGCTTTGAAACTTTCACCAATTTGAATAGCTAATTCTCTTGTTGGAGTAACAATAAGACTTCTAATTACTCTTCTATTATCATATGTTTTATCTTTGCTTAGTAATTGAAGAATAGGTATAGCAAATGCAGCAGTTTTACCTGTTCCAGTTTGAGCACATCAAAGTAAATCATTTTTAGATAAGACTATTGGTATAGATTGAGCTTGTATTGGAGTTGGGATTGTATATCATTCATCACTTAGTGCCTTTAATATAGACTCGATAATGTTTAGAGATTTAAATGGCATAGGTAATTTTATTATTAAAATATAAAAGTGATAATTTCTGTAAATTATTTAAAGATTCTAAATTTTGAAAAAAAGGATAAAAAACAAAAAACTATACCTCTATTGTAAAGGTATTTTGTATAAACTCAAGTTATAATGAAATTCTAAGATTTTTTTAAATATTTTCAAATAACTAATGAAATAACTCAAGTAACTGCTAACTGAAATAAAGGACTTATTCAGATCCCAAAAATTGTTGGCATAAAACTAGTATATTGCCATCTTCATAATCTTAGATTTGTAGATTCAATCAGTATAGCAATAAGAATTGATATAATAATTATAAGTATATAATCAATTTTAGTCGGATTAATAAGCCAGTTTAATGTTTTATTTTTAAGTGATATAAGCAGAAAAATACTGATAATAATGAAAGTATCAACTAATGATGCAATAAATAGATGAAAATAAATTGGAATTCATGATAAATCAATATACAAAAAATGATGAGCAAATTCCCGAGAGATATTTAGAATAAAAGCTATTGTGCAGATAATTAAAAGAGATTTTTTATTCATAGTTTTTATTTAATCAATCTTTAAAGGATTAAAATCAGTTTTATAGTCATAATAATCTTCTTGTTCAACTTTTTTAAGTTTGTTTATGATTAGATATGTTAGGGGAGTAAATAAGACTTCAACTCATACTTTGAAAACATAATTTGAGATAATAATTGTTTTTAATAATTCATTGTCAAATACTCAGTAAAAGGCAATCATAACAAAAATCATAGTATCAAAAAATTCTCAAACTAATGTTGATCAAATAGTTCTTACCCATAATTGTTTTCATTTCATCTTGATTTTCACTTTTGCCATTATATAAGAATTACTAAATTCTCATACAAAATATGCAAATAGACTTGCTAAAACTATTCTAGGAGTAAGTCAAAGTACATTTTGATAATCAGCTTGAAAAGGCCGATCTGATGCTGGAGGTAATACTCAAACCAATATAATTATTCAAGATAATAATATCATTGATCCAAATCACATCCAGATTATTTTTCTTGTTTCCTTATATCAATAAACCTCAGTAAGTACATCAGCAAATATATAACTTAAAGGAAAAAGTAAAGTTCAAGCATCAAAAACAAAAAGTCACAAATCTACGATTTTTGTAGAAACAATGTTTGAAATAAGTAAAACTGTAACAAAAAATACAGTAATTAAAGTTAGGAATTTGTAGTTTTTTTTGTTCATAAATTTTATAATTATTGTTAAATTTATTTTGTTGCATTTTGTAATTGTCTTTCTAGGTCTTGTGCATTTTGATTGTATTGCTTTGTAACTTTTTTTGCATCTTGGATACTTGATTCTAAAGTATCAGGATAGTCATTGATTATTTGTTTTGTTTCTTGTATCATTCAAGGTTCTTTGTTATCTGTTGTTTTAGAACAAGAGGTAAGTAGTATTAGAATCATAATTGTAATAAATTTTTTCATAGTGTTTTTAATATGTTTAATAATTTTATCTAAATAAGGAATTAATTCATTTTTTTCAAATTTATTTCATAAAAGTTATTAAGTTATTTATATGATTTTAAGTTCATTTGAAATCATAGTCCTTAAACACAATTACAATATAATTATTTTATATAAAAAGTCCAAATACTTTATTTAATTGAATGCAGAATTGTTTGTTCTAATTTTTTAGGTTCATTCGTGCCTATCCTATATGTTTTACCATTTTTCAGTTTTATTTCAACTGCATCAAAACCGGACACATTGTAAATCCACATTTTAGGCCATAACCATACTCTTATTCACCATCCATAATACCAATGATTTTTTACGATTTTAGCGGATTTTATATCATTAAGCGAAAACTTTTTCTGATAAATACCATAGCCAAATTTGATTCGTAAATATTTTTCATCAATAATTACTTGAAGTGACACAAAGGAAGCAAGAATAAATAGAATTAATGCCATTATGGCAGTAATGGCAAAATTTGTGCCTGAATTAGTTGAAGGAGGTTCGGCCGAGGCCGTAATATAAGTCCGTGCAAAAAGTGACAGTGTAGCTAGTGTAACAACTATCATCAAGTAACTAATTTGAGTGTGTTTGTAGTTCATAATTTATATCTTTATATGTTTAAATGCTGAATTAGTGAATTTCGTTTAACTACTTTTTATCTGAACCTATATTTGCTTTTACACTAAAATAGAATAAAATGCGAACTAAATTTAGTAAAAACTGTAAATTGTAATTTGAAGTGCAACACTCTAAAAAATGAGATATACTAGAAATGTAGTATATAATAATATTTATTATGAGTAAAAATTATAAGCACTTCACTAGTGTAGAAAGAAAAGAAATTTTCATACTACAGAAGAAAGGTTATTCAATCCGAGATATAGCAAAAGCTATAAAGAAAAACCCTTCTTCTGTAAGCCGAGAACTTCGAAGAAACCAAGTTAATTTAGAATACTTACCAGATAAAGCGGATCATAAAGCATATGTTCGAAGAAAATATTCTAAATTTTACTGATTAAAAATTATTTCTAATTTTGAACTAAGAAATTATATTCATTCTAAAACAAAATTAAAATATTATTGGACTCCTAAAATGATAGCTAATAGAATCAATTTAGGTTTAGTAGAAGAGTTAAAATGAGTACATATTTCTTTTAAAACAATATATAATTATATTAATAAATCATATGATTGATATGAATTACAACAATTTATGTTTTCTAAAATGGCTAAATGGTCTAGAAAAGCTAAAAGAAAATGAAAACATATTATTCCTAATATGATTAATATTTCTGAAAGACCTATTGAAGCTAAATTAAGAAAAGAAATAGGCCATTTTGAATTTGATACTATGTGAGCTATTAGAATAGATAAAGCTAGAGTTACTTGATGAATTGATAGATTTTCTAGGAAAATATTTCTTCATAAAGTTTCTAGATTAAATAAATCTATGAAATATTGATTTAATTTTATTGCTCATCAAGTTCAATGAATTATTAAAACTTGAACCTTTGATAGATGAGTTGAAAATGTAAATCATAAATCATTAAATATAAATACTTATTTCTGTGATGCTTATTCTGGTCGGCAAAAGCCTTCTATTGAACAAGGATTTCTCAGACTAAGAAGATTTATTAATAAAAAATCTTCTATTAAGGATTTATCTAATTATAAGCTACATAAATATCAAGATCTTCTTAATAATATGCCTATGGAGTGTTTAAACTGGAAAACTCCTAACGAGGTTTTTAAAGAGCAGTGCAACAAAACTTTAAATTAAATTTTAGTATTATCTAATTTTTAATTATAATATATCTATCTAGTAACTCTCAAGTGTTGCACTTGATGTTACAATCTGCAAACTAATTATTATTTTAATTATAAACATTATAATTAATAATCAAGAATATTTATTAAAAATGAAAGAGAATACAAAAATGACAAATATTAAATCACCATTTTAAAATATGAAAAAAGTTTTAGTTTGATTATCAGGTTGAGTTGATAGTGCAGTTTCGGCATATTTACTACAAAAGCAAGGGTACGATGTAACTGCTTGATTTATGATAAATTACTTGGATGAAGAAAATCTAAATTGTCCAACAAAGGTAGATATAAAGGTTGCAAAAGAAGTTGCAGAATACTTAAAAATACCTTTTTTTACTTTTGATTATAGGGAAGAATATGAGGAAAAAGTGCTAAATTATATGTACGAGTGATATAAAAAATGAATTACTCCAAATCCTGATGTGATGTGTAATAAAGAGATTAAATTCAAGATGTTTTTGGAAGAAGCTATGGAACTATGATTTGATTATATAGCAACAGGGCATTATGCGAGAATAGAAGAATGACATCTCTTAAAATGAATTGATTCTACAAAAGATCAATCATATTTTTTAGCTTTTTTAAATCAATTTCAGTTATCAAAATCTCTTTTTCCTATTTGACACTTAGAAAAAAGTGAAGTTAGAAAGATAGCAGAAGAAATAGGTTTACCAAATGCAAAAAGAAAAGATAGTCAGTGAATTTGTTTTGTTGGAAAAGTAGATTTTAAGGAGTTTTTAGAGAAGAGAATAGAACATAAAGAGTGAGATATTGTTGATACAAGTTGAACTGTTTTAGGGAGACATAAATGAGTATTTTATTATACTATTGGTCAAAGAAAATGAATTGAGATAGGATGACTTAAAGAACCAATTTTTGTTATTAAAAAAGATATAGAAAACAATAGATTAATAGTTTGAACAGAAAGTGATTTAGAACTTTATGATGACAAACTGATTTTAAAACATATTCATTTTTTATGAAAAAAAGATTTTCAATTTCCACTGGAAGCTAAAGTTAAGATTAGATATAGACAAGCAGATCAAGATTGTAGTATTATAAAAATTGATGATGATAGATTTGAAATAAAATTCAGAGAAAAACAAAGAGCAATAGCAAGTGGTCAAATAGGTGCTATATATTTAGAAGATGAATTAATTATGAGTTGAATTATTGATTAGATTATGATATAATTTATTATATTTTAATATTAATGGGATTAGTAAATGACTGAAATAATAGATAAAAGAGTAAAAGCACATATTGATAATTGAAAATTATGATTGAATCAAGTAATAAATTATAGGGAGAAAGTAAAGGATAAAACTAAAAGTATGGTGTGAATGTCTTCCTCAGAATTATCAAGAAATGTTCTGCAATCTAATGAAATAAATGATTACTATGATTTGTATTTTATAAAAATAGAAGATTTTAGACAAATATTGATTCAGAATAATTTATTAGATTATTATAAAGAAATTACATGAGAAGCAGTTTCTAAAATTTCATCAAAGTGAATTTTAAAAATTTGACAGTTTTTAGGATATCATAGATTATCAGTCAAAGAGATTAAAGATTATATTTCAGAAAAATTAAAATCTGAATCTATTACAAGTATTAATGAGTTAATTATTTTTTGATTAAATAATTTTAAATCATCTTTCTGAGATGATAAGATTTTTAGATATTATTTTATAAGGGCAAAGAAAAAAGGTATTGTAAGAACAAAATTTAATGATTTTGAATTATTTTGATATGATATAGGTCTAAAAAAATTAAACGATACTGAGTTAAAAGAAAACATTATTGATATATTTAAGATATATAAAATAAATTATTTAGATGATTTATTATCTATAGATGTAATTGATTTTAAAAAAATAGTAGGAAATAATCCAATTCTTGAATATTATTTTGTTTATGTAAAACAAATACAAAAGTCATTTATTTTAAAAGATGATATTGAAAAATTATGAGCTGAATTATGATTAATTGAAAAACCTTGTAATAAAAATATAGAAATACAAGAATTTTTAAGAACAAATGGTATTAAAGATTTTAGTGATTTAAATGAATACAAAAAAACTGAAATAAGAGCAATGTTGTGGGAAAATCAAGCATGTAGAATATTGTTAAATGAATTATGAGTATTTCGATTGGAAGATTATAGGTTTGATCATTTGAAAAGGTTTGCAAGAAGGGTAGGATTAGATTGAGTTCCAATGGATACTGAATATAATGAAGAAAGAGTAAAAAAATCTTTACAAGAAATATTTAAAAGTATTTGAGTTAATTGTTTGTATTGATTAAATTTTTATTGAATTAAAAAATTTGAGAGACTGTTTACTGAAAAAAGATCTTTGTTTTATAAATATATAAATAATTTTGTAAAAACAAAGACAGGAAAGATTTTATCTACTATGAATTCAAGTGATTTTGAAAAATTATGAATTGAATTATGATTACCTAAAAATTTAAGTGAAATAGAATATAAAAATAAATTATTAGAATTTTTATCTAAAAAATGATTATCATTGGATAGTATAAATAAAACTTTTGTAAAAAATAATTCAGATATTTGGTTTGATATTAATTTTAGGTATTTTATGGAAAAAGTATGATTAAAAAGTGATATAAAAAAACTTAGACCAAATCATATTGATGATTTGAAAGAGTATATTTGAAATATTAATTAATAATTTTATTTCATATTCTTATAACCTCAATTCAATATTTCAATGCTATTTCATAATCTCTACTAGTTCAAGCTGAGATTAGTTTTCAAGGTAGATATTTGTCTCTTAAATTTATTAATAACTCAAATTCATTTTCTTTTTCTTTTATAGTAAATTCTCAAGTTCACATACCAGATATTCAAAGTATTTCTATATTTCCTAGCTTTTGCACTTCTTTCAAAATAGTAGTAAATTCATTAATTTCTATTCAAGAGTCTTTAGATTTATCAAGTTTTACTTGTAAAAACACTTTTGTTTTTATATTTTTTTCTTTTGATAATTTGTCTATTAATAATGCATATTTTATGTTATCTAGTGAATGAATTGTAGAACAAAAAGAAACAATTTTTTCTAGCTTTTTTGATTGTATTTGTCATATAAAGTTCATATTTTCTCTAGATATTCATTTTTCTATGATTTTTTCGATTCTATTTTCTCATATTCAAAATAATATTTCTGGATAAGTATTTTCAATTTCCTGAATTATTTTATTGGTCTCAAATGTATCCCAATATTTTGTTACTGCAAGTATTTTAGATTTACTTCTTTTAAATTCTTCAAAAAGTGAAATATTTATCATAAATAATATTTATTTTTTAAAATATTATTTATTGTACAAACAAATAACAAAAACAAAAAAGATTTTATAAATGAAAAAAACAAAAAATACAGTTGAATTTATACAAGTATTTGACAAAAAAAAACAAATTGAGATAATAGTAAAGTACTTCAAATTACAATTTATTTATAATTATAAAAAATGCTTAATAAAAAAATAGATGTAGAAAAAAAAACAAGTAAAAGTAAAAAAATAAATATAAAAAAGAGTGACAAAAGAAAAAAAACTCTTAATCCAAATTTACTTAACCCAATTTATAGAATTAGAATATATACTTATATCTTAACCACTTTTTTAGCTTTATATCTGATATCATTAATTTATGTTATTCATCAAAATAGATATTTTATTGCTACAAAGATAAATCATATAAATATTATTAAAGAACAATTTAAAAATGATGAAATTATAAATGAATATAAAGTAAATGATAATATTGAATCAAATTCAGGTTACGGAGATGATAATTATATAACAAAATTTGTGAATAATAAAATAAGTTTTTATAATTTATCTTATATTCCAAAAAATCTTGTTAAAGTTGAATCTGATTATGTAGAAGATATAAAATGAAATCAAACTTTGAGAAGTGAGGCAAATCAAGCTTTACAACAAATGGCAAAAGATTTTTTTGATAATTTTTGAGAAAAAATTGTTGTTGTAAGCACTTATAGAAGCTATGATTATCAAGTTTGAATAAAATCTAGATGATGTAGTGATTTATTTTGTGCTAAAGCTTGATTTTCAGAACATCAAACTGGACTTGCTACAGATTTATGGGAAGCTAGCACACAAAAAGAGTTTTTAAATAATTCTAAATTTGTTAAATATTTTGAATGGATGAAAGCAAATGCATATAAATATGGTTTTCATAATACTTATCAAAAAGGTGTAGCAGTGGATTGATATGTTGTTGAACCATGGCATTGGAGGTATCTATGAGTTTCTTTAGCAAAAAAGCTTTTCGATGATAATATTACTTTTGCAGAATATTATAAAAATAGTAAATAAAAACTTGAAATTAAAAAAAAATCTATATAATTACAGCATAATAAAATTATTTTATATATTATTTTTCGATTTATGGCTAAAGGTAAAAGAACATATGTAGGTTTATACAGCGAACAAACTGGTAATCTTTGTTATGTAACTAACATACAAAAAAAGAATTTTCCACAAGGAAAGAAATTGTCTTTGAGAAAATATAATCCAAAAACAAGACAACATGAAGTTTTAAAAATGAAAGAAATTAAAAAAGGGTAATTTTTACATAGATATTTATAAAGCACTAAAATTTAGTGCTTTATTTTTTTGTAATTATTTTTGCAATTATAGATGATAAGCTTATTTGTACGATATATCATAAACTCATTATAAGTAAGAAATCAACTCAAAATAAGTCTTTGTATATAAAAGATAATATTAATCATAAAGTTATAAAACGAGTTGCAGAATTCCAAAATAGAGCAATATTTATATCTTTATTTATTAAATTTGAGAAACTTATCATATAAATCATTGTGTAAACTACTACATAAATCAAGAGTATTATTCATAAAAATTTAAAAATCGTGAAATAGTTTGTATCAAAAATAATATTCATTGATTTAAGAGAAAATATGTAAGTTATAATTGTAAAAGTAGCTATTTGGCTAATAATTTTTATTTTAGGTTTTAAAAAATTTGTAAGTTTTTCAGAAACAAGAATTATTCTACTTAGTAAAAAAGGGAATATTATCAAAGCTATTATTATTGATATAGGATTAACTCATCATTCGCTTCAAAAACTACAATTAACACTTCAATAAGTTAAAGTATCTAAAAAACAAGCTTCTTCATTTTTGTTTATAAAAAGATTTTCTATATTTTTGTTACTTATTTCTTCTCATTTTTGTTCTAGAAAAATATTTAATTGAAAGAAAATACTACTGAAAATTAATATATTTAGAAAAAATATAGGAAAAGAGAATTTTATGTTTCATCAAGTTTTTTGTATCCAAGAAAATAGCATTCATCATCAAGGTAAAAATCATAATAACAAAAGTGCATAAGTTCCTGCAGCATTTCATAAAAATATGAATCCTATACAAAAAAATAAAAATGGTATAAGTACAAAATTTATAACAATATCTAGAAGTAAGATTGCTTTAAAATCTTTTAATAATAAAAAATCTTTAACTTTAAAATTTAGTAATGGAGGCATAATCAAAAAAATACCAGCAAAAAAACATAGCATAGTATTGAAATCTAGTCATCAAGTTAGGTGATTTATTAAGAGTCAAAATGCTATGGCAATAAAAATATGCATATATAATATTATTATTTATTAATCAGTTTTCTAAACCATAATTTATCTTTGAAAATATGAGTTAAATCATAATGAGATCTTTCAATACTTGTTCATCTATCGATTAGAGATTTATCAACTTTTCAGCTTTCTACTACTTTTTTAATTAAATCAAATTTATTTATAGAATGTCTTCATCTAGTTGGAAACTTCATAGTAATTATATTTTTAAATTTAGAAAAAAATAAAAATGCATATAAGTTTAAATTATCAGTTCTAGAGTAAAAACTTGCTAATTCTAGAGACTTAATTTTAGTTTTTCATCAAACTTCTTTTTCTTTTTGTAGGTTATATGATATTCACGATTTCACTGAATTATCAAGTTCTTCTTTTAGCTTTAAAAAGTCATTTCTATCATCTAAATTTAAATAAGAATTATTATCATTTAATAAATAATTTAGTCATCTTAGTAGGGAAATAACTTCTTTATTTTTTTTATCTTCTATTTGTTTTAGGGAATCATAATATAAATCTATTCTATTTTTTAGTCATTTAATTATTAGAATTAAATTTTTTGTATAATATTCTTTATCATAAATTCATATTTCAATATTTTCAAGAATTTCTAAAATAGTTGAGAAAGGATCTTTGTAATCATTGTTTAAAAATCAAGTTTTTTCTATATTTGTTGAGTTATTATCAAGAATAATTTTTTTGTAATCTGGTTTAAATCTATTTTTTATAATTAAATCATTTATGACTACAGTACATATATCTTTGCTTCAGTATTTGTGTTCTGCAAAGCAAAGTCAATTATTGTATCTACAAAAATCTCATTCTCAAAAAACTTCAAAATCAATATCGCTAAATTCTAAGGCTATGTTTTCTATTTCTTTCAAAGTTATTTCTCTACTTAATATTATCTTGTTTACTTTGTAGTTTTCAATAAAAAATCTTATTGCCTCGCTATTGTAAAGAGCAAGTATTGTAGAGATATTTATTTTTCAGGTATAGTTTATTTCTTTTAGATATTCTAAAATTCATATATTACCACATATAATTCAATCAAATCATATAGAAATTATTTCTTCTACCATTTTTTGAATAATTGGGAAAGTTTCATTTGTATAATACCAAGCATTTAGGTTTACAAAGATTTCTAGATTGTGTGAATGAACTTCTTCTACTATTTGTTTTAATGTTTCAAAATCAGTTATTTGTTCATGTTCAGCAAATCTACCATTTGGACTTACTTCAAAACCAAATTTCTCATACCAATAAAGAGGATTATAACCAGTAAAAAATTCTCAAGCTCAAGAATCAACAAGAGATTTTATGTATTCTCCTACATCTTTTGCATTTTTTCATTTTGAACTAAATCAAAGTCATACGATTTTTTTAAACATATGTTTTATAATTATTAATTATTTACTCTTCTTTACAATATTTGTGAACTTTTGCATGGCTATGTTCACAATGGTATTTTTTGTGTAATAAATATTCTCAGATAAATATAAGTATTCAAGCACAGATAGTTGAAATTATGAGCCAAATATCAGATCAATGTTCATGTCAATGATTTTCTATAAGTCAGATGGTTTTTTCTCATATATACAAATGTCATCAAATATGAAACAAAACAGGTATAAAAGTAAGTAAAAATTTAACTTGGTAAGATTTTATATTTTCTCTTAAAAATCATGCTACAAATATACTTATCCAATAAAGCAGATGAATTATTCATAAATCTTCAAAAAAACTTACTTCAGGAAATTCGTGAAGTATCAAAAACACAAAAATTATTTCAACAACTACAAATAGAAGTACATGAAGTAAAGACGATATTATACGATTTTTTTTCATAGATAGATTATTTTTATTATTTATTAATCTAAACAAATGCATACATAACTATTCAAGCAGCTACAGAGACATTTAGAGAGTTTTTCTTTCACATCATTGGTATCATAAGAATTTTATCAGAATTATCAAGTATATTTTGGCGAACTCAAGATACTTCATTTCACATTATTAAGCAGATTTTATCTTGTTTTTTTCAGAAAAATTCTCTATAATCTATACTGTTTTTTGCAAGTTCTACACTATAAATCTTATATCATTCTTTTTTTAATTGGTTTATTACATCTAAAGGATTTTCATAATATTCCCAAATTACACTATTTTCTGCTCATAGAGCAGTTTTTCAGATTTCTCATCTTGGTGGAGTGGGTGTAAATCAAGTTAATATAATTTTTTCAAATCATGCTCAATCAGCATTTCTAAAAATTGCTCATACATTTTGCATAGATCTAATTGAATCAAGAAGAATTATTTTCATTTATTAATGGTTATAAATTATTTTTCTATATTCTACATTCTAATTTAAGTTTTTCAAGTGTTTTTATACATTATAATTATAATATATAAGAAATTATGTTATAATATAACGAGAATAAAATTTAAAAATATAAAGAATGTACCCAGTTTTAATTATTGCTGTTTTATTATTTTGAATATCATATATTGTACTGTTTTATTTTAGGAAAAAAATGGAATTACAAAGGTCATTAAGAATGGCTTTCTTTAAAGTAATAATTCCTAAAAAAGATAGTGATTTAGATGAGAAAAGAGAGACATTAAAAGATTTTAAAGAAGCCGTTTCTTTGATGGAACAATTATTATCATCATTAAAAAGTATACATTCTGGGAAAATCTTAAAAAAGATTTTATGACAAGATATAATGAGTTTAGAATATATAGCATTGAAAGATGAGATATATTTTTATATAGTTATGCCAAAAGATTATAAAGAACTTTTAGAAAAACAAATTAATTGATTTTATCCAGATGCGATTGTAGAAGAGACTCTTGAAGAAAATATCTTTTTAAACAAAAAAGTACATATTTCAACTTATCTTTTTACAAAAAAATCTTATTATTATCCGATAAAAACATATCAAAAACTTGAATCAGATCCAGTAAACAATATAACTAATGCTTTATCAAAACTTGATGAAGATGAAGCAGCAGTTATACAGATACTTTTAAGAACTGTATGAGATGATTGGCAAAAATGATCAGCAAAAGTATCAAGTAAGATATTGAAATGAAAAAATTCTGATTCTGGTTTTAGTTATAATCCATTACAGTTGATTCCACTCTTTTTTGAAACAATGTTTAGTAATAATAAAGATGATAAAAATAATAATTCAAGCAATTCCTGATGAGATACTTCAGCTTTGACTCAGGAAAGAGCTAAAACGGTAGATGAAAAATGAGATAAAACATGATATGAAGTAGTTATAAAAGTTATTACAACTTGAAATAATAGAAATTCTGTTAATTCAAATCTTAAAAATATAGTTTCAGCATTTTCACAATTTTCTTATCCTGATTTTAATAAATTTTGAAGCACTACTCATCATTCGCATGATAAACTTGTTAAAAATTATATTTACAGGTTTTTTAGAAAACCTTTCTGAAAAGAAAAAATGGTTTTAAATACAGAAGAAATAGCATCACTTTTTCATTTTCCACATAGTAAATACAACAAAACTCCAGAAATAAAATGGCAAAATTTCAAGATAGTTAAAGCTCCATCAAATATTCCTAAAGAATGATTATTACTTTGATATAATCAACATAGATGAATTAAAAAAGAGATAAGAGTAAAAACTGAGGATAGATTTAGACATTTTTATGTTATTGGGCAAACAGGTACTTGAAAATCAAGTATTATTCAAGTTATGGCGAGACAGGATTTAAGAAATGGTAATGGTATAGCAGTTATGGATCCTCATGGGGATTTAGCTAAAGATTTACTACCTTTTATTCCTAGAGAAAGAGCAGATGATATAATTTATTTTGATCCAGCTGATGAATCAAGACCTATGTGATTGAATTTATTTGAGGCAAATACTCCTGAAGATAAAGAAAAAGTATCTCAAGATGCTATGAATATAATGATAAAATTATTTTGAAATGAGATATTTGGGCCTCGTTTACAAGATTATTTTAGAAACTGAGCACTGACTTTAATGGATTATCCTCAATGATGAGCAATAACAGACATAATCAGACTTTTTACTGATAATGAGTTTCAAAAGGAGAGAATTAGACATTTAAAAAATCCTATTGTAAAAAGTTGGTGGGACAAGACTTTTGCATCTATGTGAGATAGAGAAAAATGAGAAATTATACCATATTTTTCTGCTAAATTTGGACAATTTATAACTAATACAATGATGAGAAATATATTGGGGCAGTTAAAAAGTAGTTTTGATGTAGCAGATGTTATGGATACAGGGAAGATACTTATGATAAACTTAAGTAAATGAATTATATGAGATATAAATTCTGAGCTTTTATGACTTATAATTGTAAATAAAATACAAATGGCAGCTATGAAAAGACAACAAGCTGATAAAGAAAGTAGAAAAGATTTTTTCTTGTATATAGATGAGTTTCAAAATTATATAACTCCTAGTATCGAATCTATCTTATCTGAAGCTCGTAAATATCGTCTTTGATTAATTTTGGCCCATCAGTATCTATGACAATTAGAAAAAAGTGATGCTTTAACAAAATCTAACCTAAATTTAAAATGAGCTATTTTTGGTAATGTATGAAGTGTACTTAGTTACAAAGTTTGACCGGAAGATTGAGAATTTTTGGCAAAATATTATGCTCCAGTTTTTTCTGAGCAAGACTTAGTAAATATGGATAAATTTAAAGCTGTTATGAAGCTTTCAGTAGATCAACAACCAACAACTCCATTTTCTATAATTCCTGTTAACCCATATCTAGAAACTTGAGATAAAAAAATCGCAAAAGCATTTATAGAATTATCAAGACTTAAATATGGTAGAGATAAAGAATTTGTAGGAAAGGAGATAGAGTATAGAATAGGAAGTGTTTAAATATTTGACAAAATATAAATTTCTTTATAATACATAAACTTTATATTTTATAAAATATTATGAAACTTTGAAATGCTTTGATGACTTGAATATTATCAGTATCTTTAAGTTTAGCACCACAAGTGCTTAAAGCTCAAGATGATATAAGTTCATTGGTTGAATCAGAAATTGGAAATGCAGAGACATTAGATTTATCAACTTCTATGCAAATAACCTGAGAAGTAAAAGAAATAAGTGAATGAGAAGAAGTTTATGTACTTTATCCAACAAAATCTAAAAAATGAGAAGATGTGGGAATATTTATACCTTGAATTCCATATAATAAGAAAGAAATGGGAGATTTTAAAATTGTATTATATTATACTAAAACTTGAAAATTTGTAACGATATTGATTGCAAATGATGATGCTGAAATACCCTGAACTGATTTTTTTACTATTGTTAAATTATAAAAATAATCCTAAGAAATTAGGATTATTTTTGATTTTTGGAGAAAAATAGCTAATATTGTTCAAATAAATAAAAATTAAAGTTTATAAGTGATTAATCTTTAATCTTTAATCTTTAATCTTTTGTCTAATTTATGCTATACATTGTATCTACTCCAATCTGAAATCTAGAAGACATAACTCTAAGAGCTATTAGGACTTTGAAAGAAGTTGATTTTATAGCTTGTGAAGATACTAGAACTACGGCAGTTTTACTTAATCATTATGAGATTAAAAAACCACTTTTAAGTTATCATTCATATTCTCATGCTACAAAATTAGATAAAATTGTATGATTATTAAAAGAATGAAAAGATATTGCTTTAGTTTCTGATGCTTGAACTCCTGGAATATCAGATCCTGGGTATCCTCTTATTCAAGAAGCATTAAAAAACGATATAGAAATAGTTCCTATTCCTTGAGTTTCAGCATTTTTAACAGCACTTCAAGCATCAGGACTTCCTATAAATCATTTTTTGTATTTGGGTTTTTTGCCTATCAAAAAGTGAAGACAAACATTATTTAAAAAATTGCAAACTGTAGAGGAAACAGTTGTGTTTTACGAATCAGTTCATAGAATTGAAAAGACTCTAATAACTTTGGGTGAATACCTTTGAGAAGGTAGAAAAATAGTTATAGCTCGCGAATTAACTAAAAAATTTGAAGAATTTAATAGAGTTACTATAAAAGAGGCAATAGAAATATATAGCAAAAAAGAAAAGCAAAAAGGGGAGTTTGTAGTTATAATTTAATGTTTTATGTATCTATCAACATCAATAAATAAAAGAAATCTTAATGAAATGACTATAAAATCTCTAGTTTGGAATAGTATAGTAGAGATTTTTAAACAAGAAAAAAATATGGATATAAAGCCATATTTAGTATCTATTCAAATTAAGTGAAAATCTATAATTGTAAAAGTAAACAAACCAATAGTTAAATCAGAGATTTTATTGATTGAAGATAAAATAAAAAATGAGGTTGGATTGAAATTTAAAAAAGTAGGAATTAAGTTTTATGATTTTGAAATTAAGTATGTGATTTAATTAGATTTCAATAAATATTATATGTAATTTGTCAAACTTTTTTTCTTAAATCAATCAATAAGATTTGACAAAGAGCACTCAAATCTTAAAATGATTTAAATATTTTTATAAACTAAAATAAAATATGATTGAAGTATCATCTAAGAAAATAGAGTTTAAAAAGAAAAATGATATTATTTTGAAAACTATTGAACTAGATACTGATTTGAGGTGTTTTATACTTATAGATACTGAAGAAAAAAAGTTTTCTGAGATAATTTTATGAAGAATAATAGATAATGTAATTTGAAAGATATCTAAACAATCAGCATACAAGGATCTTAGTATAGCTTTAGAAAATACAAATACAATTATAAAAACTTGGAGACAAGAAGGAGAAATAGATTGAGGTCTAAGTATAATTGTTGCAGTACTTAATGATAAAAATATAATTTTTTCTACTATTTGAACTCCTTCTTGTTACTTAGTAAAAAAAGAAAAAGAAGTATTAGAAATTACTGAAAAAGATGATAATAAAAAAGAATTTTTATATATATCAAATTGAGAGTTAGGTAATGAAGAATTGATAATTATGTGTAGTGATAGATTACTTCATCATATTTCTAAATCTGATATACTTGATTCAATAGATGTAAGCAATGTAGATGACATATCTAATAATTTAGAGATAACATTACTTGAAGAAAAAGTTAATAAAAATATTGGATTTATAGTTATTAAAAACTCTTATTTTAAGGAAAATACAAATAAAACTTTTTCTTTTGTAAAAAATTATTTATATAAAGCATTAGATAATAATTTTACAAAGAAATCAATAGCTATGTATATGATTTCTAAAGAAAAAGTACTTAAACAAAAAAAATCAATTAGGTCTGTTATATTACTTTTAGGTATTATATTATCATTTTTTGTATTATTCTCTACTGTTTCTTCTATAATCACAAAAACTTGACAAACAGCAGTTGTAAACGATTCTAAAAAAGACTTACAAAATGCAAAAGATTTAATAAAATTAGCATCTGAAAATATAAGTAATCAATCAGTATTTGATGAAAATTTGAAAAAAGCAGAAGATTTATTGGCTAAACTTAGAGATCAAAAATTATTTTTAACAGATATAGAAAAAATAGATGAAGATATAAAAACAATAAAAAAACAATTTAATTTGGTTGAAACATTTGATGAGAGAACAGATAATCTAATTTATAAGTGATTACCAGTTTGAACTATAAAAGTCATAAATATAAAATGAGCTTTATATACAATAACTAAAAATAGTATTTTAGGCCCTATAATTTGATGAAATAAAGCCAAAGAATATATGTATAAAGAATTATGAGAAGATAGTTTTGTTGATGTGGCTGTAGTTGATTCTGCTATATTTTTAGTAACAAAAACTGGTAAGATAATTTCTTTTGAAAAAAACTGATTTTTTAAAAATTATACAGTTGAATGACAAACTAAATGGGAGGATTTTAAGTTTGTTAAGACATATAATACATATTTATATACTTTAGCAGCAAATTGAAATCAGGTATATAAACACAAACTTTTTTGAGATAGTTTTGAAAAATGAGTTCCTTATCTAGAAGAACAAGATACAAAAACTTTAAATAATATAATGGATATAGCAATTGATGGATGAATTTATTTATTAAAAAATGATTTAAGTTTAGTAAAAGTATTTAGAAATCCAACATATAGGATAGAAAAACTAGTTCTAAATAAATTACCTAAAAATTATGATATAGAACCAAATACTCATACTCCAAGGATAATAGTTTGAAGTAAATTGAAATATGTTTATATGTTTTTAAATAATAAAATCTGGATTTTTAGAACTAATTCACCAAATTTTAATCAGACAAAAACACTTACTTATATATGACAAATTGATTGAGTTAGTAAAATAATTGATTTTGCTATCTATCGTGATGGGGAAGTATATATTCTAAATAAAAATGGTATATTTAGAGTTAATTTTGAAGTTTCAGATAATAAGTTGATATTGAAATAAAAAAAGTGCATAAAAAAAGACCGGTCTTTTTTTAAGAGACCGGTCTTTAATTTACCTTTTTATTTTTATGTTCTAAAAGTATTTTTTTCTATAAAATCATAAACTTCTTTCTCAAGTTCATCGCTTATTATTGCATTTAAGCTATAATCTTCTACATCTTCATCTTCGTCCAGAGCTTCAGTCATTTTTATTATTTTCAAAGCTTTATCAAATTCAGTAACTTCAACTTCATTATTTGGAATGTATTCTATACTTGCTTTTTCAAATTCAATTGCCTTTGATTTAAAAAAATCAGAAACTCACTTTAAATTTTCTAAAGAACAAATAAGTTTTATTTTATCTTCAGTGTTTTGCATATCATCTACATTTGTTTCAAAAACTAGTTCTTCTATTTCAGATTCTTTTACTTTAGATTTATCAAATGTAATCATTCATTTTTTTGGAAATATCCATGCCACACTACCTGGTTCTCACATATTTCACCCAAATTTTGAAAATATATGTCTTATATTTGAAGCTGTTCTATTTTTATTATCAGTTAGAACTTGTATAATTATAGCTACTCAACCTGGAGCATATCATTCATAAGTTATTTGACTAATTTGTTCACTAGATTTATCTTCACCAGATCACTTTTTGACCGCTCTTTCTATATTATCACTTGGCACATTATCTTTTCTTGCTTTTTCTAAAGCATCATAAAGAGAAGGATTCAAGTGTGGATCACTTCACTTTGCAGCTGCAAGTGCTATAAGTTTAGCATGCAGAGAAAAAGATTTTTGTTTTAAAGCATTTGAGATATTTCTTTTTCATTCTATTGTTGGTCATCTTCACATAGGATTAGTATTAGAATTTTAAAATAAGTATAGTTTTTTAGTATATGAAATATCTAAAAAAATCAAGTAATATAATTAAATAAGGAGATATTAATATTTTTAAATTAATTTTATTTGCATATTTTTTCTGCTGGATGATCAAGACAGAGAATTTTTTTGAAAGAATTATTTTCTTTTTTGATTATTTCAATTTGTTGTTGTTGATTTTTTACCACTTTCATAAGTGGAACTACAAGTGAAATATAACTTACAGATTTATATCAATTATCATCTGTTCTGACAAGTTCAGGAAAATACTTTTCAACATCTTGAGCTATAACTCATATATCACTTTTTCAGTCTTTTTTCCAATCAAATCGTACGGAATCTATTTTTAATATATCTTCATAATTTTCAAGAGGTCTTATATTAGTCTTCAATCTTCTATCTGACAAATTTGTAAATCCGCCATTGACAGTAAGACCATTTAGCATTTCAGCATGTCAAGTAACATTATTAAAAGCGAAGGGTCTTAATCCATTCCATGATCAATACTGGTCCCGAGCATTAGTTACTAAAAAATATGTATTAGCTCAATCATTTCTTATCATCGTTCCATATGCTCAAGATACTGCTCTAAATTGTCAATATCCAAGTCATCAAACAACTTCTCCGGTTGCCCTAATATCACTTGAAACACTCAGCCTTTTTGTGATATTTACAGGACTAATCGAAAAATTTGTTTCCCCTACTATTGTATTTACTCAAAATGGATTGTTTTGATTTATGAATCAACCAACATATAGACTACTATCGGTATAAATACCTTTTCCATTATATGCTTTTACCCGAGTTGTATCATTCATATACCAACCACCACCATATGTTTCATTATACCAGCCAGTTGCTCATTGACTGCGAAACCAATTATTTGTATATGTAGTACCCCATTGAGGATTTGACCCATTAGTAACATTTTGATTGAGATGATAACCATCTGTGGTATCTGAATTGTTAGCATTAGTTGCATTAGTTGCAGTTGTAGCATTTCCTGTAATACTAATTCACCAAGTCCCACTAGCTCATAATCATGTTTTAGTTGGAGCATCTGTAATACCATATCCTGCAATAGTAGTTGGTTTACTTGTTACTCATGTCCGTGGAACACTACTAGCAGTTGTAGCATTTCCTGTAATACTAATTCACCAAGTCCCACTAGCTCATAATCATGTTTTAGTTGGAGCATCTGTGATACCATATCCTGCAATAGTTGTCGGTTTACTTGTTACTCAGGCCCATGGAACAATGCTAGCAGTTGCAGCAGTTCATGTAATATTGATTCATGCAGTTCCTGCTAATATCTTTGTTGGATCGATACTTCAAGTATATATTCAACTATCATTTATATTTGTAAGTCTAACTCTTACATTATTAAACCAAGTATTGTTTATTATATCTCATGTATTTACATCTCAAGAAGATAGATTAATTATATCTGTAGCATAAGATATAAAAACTCCTACTCATAAAAAGATTCATAACATAATAGATAAAATAATTTTTCTTGTAATATTTTTGAACATAATATAAGGTTTTTAAATTTAAATTAATTATTTTTATTTAACTAAAGGTAAAATATCCGGTGGTGGAATAGGCATATTTTTTTGTTCATTGATACGGGATTTTATCATAGAATTACATCTTTGTTTTATCATATCATTTGATATTGTATTACAAATTTTTAGATTTTCTTCTGTTGGTTCCAATATCATAACTACTTGCATAATACATTGAAGGTCTTGATTATTAATTTCATTAGGCATCATTATACCACTATTTGTTTTAATATCTGTATCTGGAATTTTAAGTTTTTCACATATTTTTACATCCTTTTCTTTTATTGCTTTAGCTGTAATAACTTGTTGTTTACAAGTTTTTTGATTTTCTGTATCAACTTTATCACAAAAAGATGAATCAACTTTTTTTCTAGCTAATTCAGTATTAATAGCATTGATGCAACTTTTTTTTAGAGAAGCATCTTCAAAAATATTACAAGATTGATCACTATCTTTTTCTTGAGTAAAATATGATATTACTCTTAATTCACACATTTCCACAGATCTTGCTATACATTCACGATATACTGGTTCTTCTTTTAATTTAGTTCCAATTTTTGAAATAGAATCTTCTACACTTGGCAAATTTTGGACTGTTTTTGTAGTATTTTGAGATATTGGGGTTTGAATATTTACTCCAGTTTGAGTATCTATTTTTTTTTGTTCTTCCGTTTTTTTAGTTACACTACAAGAAAAAAGCAAGAAATTTAATAAAAAAAATATTAAGAAGATTTTTAGAGTTTTCATAAAAAAAAGTGAAAATATAAAGGTCTAGGGTTGATTAACTATTTAAGTTTTTTCTCAATTAGATCAAGTTTATTTTTTAATGTTTCAATTTCGTTTTGTTGTTCTTTTACAACTTTCATAAGTGGAATTACAAGTTTAGGATAATTAACTGCTTTGAATCATTTATCATCAGTTTCTACAAATTCTGGAAAATATTTTTCTACTTCTTGAGCAATTATTCAGATATCTTTTTTTCAATCTTTTATCCAATCAAATCTAACTGGAGTAATTTTTAATATATCTTTTGAATTTTCTAGAGGTTTAATATTAGTTTTTAGTCTTTTATCTGAGGAAGAGATAAAAGCAGTAGCTGTTATACTACTAGTATTAAATTGTTTTCCTGTATCATCCCAACGACTAAGCCAGCTTCCAGCACCACTTAGGAATCCAATATTATTTGAATTTGCATGAATATATTTTACACCATTTGGAGATTCATCGTCTCTTAATACTATATAGGTATAAGCTGCATTACCGAATCTAACATCTCAGAGTACATCTAATTTATTTAATGGGGAATTTGTTCATATCCCAACTTTACCATAATTATTAAAAATAGCATTTTCATTATAATCAATTAATTCAATATAATATGGGTAGCTCGCTGTACTACCGATTTTTATTGATCCCATATTTGTTCCTCAATATCCACTTGAACCAATAGTTACATAACTACTATTACTAACATCATAAGTATAAAAATTATACATCACAGCATCTTTAAAATTCATCCGACCTAGACTAGGATTTCCAGGATGTCTCATTTGTTCGATACGAGCACCATAATCTTCAGTTGAATCATCACTAAAATCAATATATGTGTTACCACCATTATTACTTCTTAGTTCTATTCCAGCTGTACCCGCATTACTTCTCACATTCATAGCTGCACTTGTGGTATCATCATATATGTCTAATTTAGCTGTTGGAGCATTAGTTCAAATACCAACTCTACCATTATATGTTCATCCTAATCCTACATACATTGTAGTAGTAGTACCAGCATTAGTTTGAAAATAATATCCATTAGTAGTTGCACTTGAAACAATTGATCTATATGCACCATTAATTGTATCTTGATAATATCCTGCAGCTCCACCAGTTGACAAAATAGCAGAAGATCCAGCACGGATTGTTCCATTAACATCAAGTTTATATGAAGGAGAAATTGTACCGATTCCTACATTTGATCAAAAATAATTATCTGCAGTACCATTAGCATATATACTTCAACCAAGAACTTGAAATTGTTTTCAAGATGCAAGAGTGTGTATTCTAATATTTCCTGCAAAATTATCAATTTGTATATTTCAATTTGTTCAAGCTCAAGCTAATTGCATTTCACCTCATTCATTTGTTACATCCTGAGGATCAACTCTAAGATAATCAACATTAGTAGTTCCAACAACATCAAGTTTATATCATGGGCTTGTTGTTCCAACACCTATATTACCACTTACATTTAGATTTCAAGTTATATTATCACCGGTAGTATTCACCCGATTATCTGTTATACCAGTACTTGTTATATATAAAGCATCATTGGTAAATGCTGATACATTTGTTGGTCTATTTATTACTCATGTCCGTGCCACATTGGTTGCATTAGTAGCTGTTGCTGCATTTCCAGTTATACTAATTCATCCAGTTCCTGCTGATATTTTTGTTGGATCAATACTTCAAGTATATATTCAAGTATCTGTTATATTTTGTAATCTATTTTTTACATTATTAAACCAAGAAGTTGTAAGTACACTTCAGTCAGTTATAGGTTCTGATAGATTATCTATTGCATAACTTATAAAAACACCTATTCATACAAATATTCATAAAATAAGAGATAAAATAACCTTTTTTGTTATATTGTTAAACATAATTTTAAGTTTAAAATTTAATAATTATTTTTGTGGATTTGCTTGTTCTTGAGCTTTTTGTAAACAAGCAACATTTACTAACTCAACTTTAGTTTTATCATTATATACAGAAAATGCTTTACATTCTTTATTTGAGGCTTGTTCAATTAGAGAATTTACAGCACTAGCATATCAATTATTAAATACTCAAATTGCAAATTTATTAAACATATCAAATCATATATATAAAATAGATATGATTATCCATACTGTCACAATTATAGTTTTCCAGTTCCAAAAGTTTTTGTTAAACATATATGTAAAAATTAAAAAATAAAAAATTTAATGAGATATACAAGGAGTCATTCCTCATCACATACAATACCGGGTTGTACTACAATTATCATCTGTTCATCAATTTCTTCAATTACATGTCCATGTAGATGGCCATATTCAAGAAATTGTAGAAGGATCTCATCAAGCACATAATCAACTAATAGGTTCAGTAGTTATATTTAGTAAAGTAGCACTTCAACATACTCAATTTATTTTTTGTAAACATTCATTTAAAGCTCAACTCCAAGTATGAGTATCTAAACAATTAAATCAACAAATAGTTCAACTATAAGACCAAGATATAGAATCTGGATTCCAATTTGTTCAATCAAATGTTTGTATATATGTATTTCAATTTGTAGGATATGTGTTTGCAAGCATAGTTCAAGAACATGTAGCAATTTTTGTTACTGAATTACTCATATCACAATAAATTTCTGTAGTTCATGTACTAGTATTTATTAAATAATATCAAGATCTAAGTATTTCTCAGTCATATTCTTCTATATATTGTTCACAACTATTTCATATAATTCATACAGTAGTAGTTCAATAAAGGATATCCATAGAATATAATGAATTTGAAATACTTGTACTATTATCAAAAAATGCTGTATAATCTGAAGTTAAAGTACTTAATTCTAAACTTCAACTTGCTTGAATTTCAGGTATTGCTTGTATTGGAGTATTGTTTTCATCAACTAATATTCCAAGTTTTTTTCAAAATATAATTGGATATCTTTCAGAGTAATCTACAGCATATGTTTTAGATATAACTCAAAAATTTCAAGTTACAGAATTATTTTCTAAAAATCCCATAACTCCAGGATTTCTCAAATCTTTTGTTAAGAAATATGTGTAATACACTTGATCAAGAGGATCTTTTCAAGTTCATTTAAATCATATTTTTAATAAGATATCTTTTGATAGGTTTCATTGAAATCATATTAAAAATCAACTAGAATATAGATCTATTTTATTGTCTGGGACTGATAATTGAGCTTTGATTTTATATGAATCAAGAAGGGTATATATATCTGATAGTTCAGATTTTCTAATTGAATCTCTTGAATTTAATAAATAAGATCTATATGATATATATCATATAGTAGATAAAATAGCTATTATTGTTACAACAATTATTAATTCTATAAGTGTAAAACCTTTATTATAGATTAATTTATAGTGTTTAATATCTAAAAAATTTGAAAATTTTGTATTCTTTTTCTTCATAGAATTAAAAATGGGTTAAAACTCTTTTTTATTATTATTTTACTTATATTTTTATAATATCAAATTTATTTTATTGGGTAATAGTATCTTATATTTACAATTTTCCAATTAGGATTATTTTCTTGGAGTAACTTATACATTCAATCGAAATGTAATAGTCAGTAAGTTATATAAATCTTACTATATTCACTTTTTACTATTGAGTCTACAAGGTTTTTATTTCTATCTTCAAGTATCACACTAAATAAATCAGTATTTCAAATATATGTTAATAATTCTTTTGCTTGAGAGTCATTTTTAATTATAACATTTAATATTGCTTGATTTACATAAATAAGTATTTTTAATTCTTTATCATTTAATGAGCTTAATTCATTTAGAATTTGTTCACTAGCATTGATTATTTGGGTATTTTCTTTTTTTTCTATATTTGACTTTGTTACTTTTTTCTCATAGATTTTTACAATCTCATCTAGATTTAAATCTACATTGAAATCCAAGTTATTAACAAGTCAGATAAAATCATTATTATCTTGAAAAGTAACTCCATAAAGTCTACTCATATATTTATACAAATCAGGAGTAAAATTTACTCATAAAGCTTCATCAAATTTTTGGCTTGATTCTTTACTTCATGGTTTAACTCATTCATAAAAATAAACTCCAGAAGATGTTTTGAAATCTCTTATATTTTTGCTTATTTGATCATAAAAATCTTTTTTAGCAATATGACTCATCGCTTGAAAAACTACAGTCTTTTTTCAATTTGAGATTGTATATTCTGGCATTTTTGCTGGATTTATATCATTGTTGTAATAAGCAAATCCTCAGATTATAATGATAATGATGTATATAAATAAACATACTTTGTAAATAAATAGTTTAATATATTCATTAAAATATAAAGCTTCTTTTTTTCTAAGTTTTTTCCAAGCAAAATAGATAAAAAAACTTATAATTAAGTACATAATTAGACTGATTATACTTTCTAATAATTTAATTAATCAAGATATATAAAAAATCTCAGAAAGAAAAAATCAAAGTAAAAAGTAAGATATCAAGTATTTGTAATTTTTCATAAGAAAATTTAAAGTTAAATATTTTTTTGTATTTTCCTAAGTTTAAGTATAATTTAAATAAATCAATTATTTTTTATAAATTAAATTTATGAATTACAAAAATATATTTAAATGAGTTTTAGTTTTTTTGCTTTTGTTTTTTTCTTTTTCACAAGTTTTTTCTTCAGGGAATCTTTTTACTGATGATGGAGAACTTCCTTATTGTGATAATAATGAATGTAGTTATTCATCTTGAGTAAAATTAGTAAAGACATTGGTTGATAATAATGAAACAAGTAAAACTTTGTCAGAATATATACAGTCTGTGATTATTTATTTACTTACATTTTTAAGTATAATTGCTGTAATATACATAATATATGCTTGATTTAAAATAATGATATGATGATGAAGTGAAGATGCTTTAAAAAAATCAAGAACAACTATTTTACATGTAATTATATGAATAGTTATAATTTGGTTAGCTTATTCAATTGTTATTTTTATTATAGATATATTAAATTCAGCTTCTGTTGAACCGATCACTTTAAGGTATAACTGAAATATAAATTCTAATATCTAAATTCTAAAATAAAAAAACTATTTTTTCTAAAAAAATAGTTTTTTTATTATTATTTTTGCTTCTGTTTAAAAAATATGATAATATTATAAGTAGTATAAGATTTAAAAACTCTTATCTTTTATCTTTTTATCTTTATAAGATATGATTTTACAAGAAGAAACAAAACAAAAAAATAAATTATTTGTTATATGATATGGGTTTCTAGCTTTATCAATTATAATTGTTGTATGACTCTTTCTTTTTAATTCATATTTTGAAAATAAAATTCAAAATCTAGAGGAAAATATATGAAAATATAATACTTCTATAAAAAAATTACAAGAAAATAGATCAGTACAAGTTTATACTCTACTTGAGGAAAATAAAAAATTGGTTGAAAGTTTAGAAAAAAAATCAAAGATTAATAATTTTATATACAATATTAGGGAACTGCAAACTGCATATACAATTATTTTTAAATGATTTAATTATTCAAATTGAATTATATCTACATCTGTTTTTGTACCTTTTAATATAAATATGACAGCAGCAAATAGAGTTTCATATTTTATAAAAAGTTATAGAGAAGATAAAAATTCTCTTTTTGACTTAGATTTTATAAATACATTTAATTGAAATGATAATATGACTTTTAATGTAAATTTTAAATTAAAATAATTCTTAACCTTTTAAAAATATGCAAACAAATAATCAAAATAAATTATTTTTTTATTCTTTGATACTTTTATCTCTTTTTATACTAATTTTTTTTACAAAAGATTTATATTTCTCTGTTTTAAAAAATATGGATTTATTTGAAACAAAACAAACAGAGTATAAAACACAATGAGAAACTTTAAAAAAATTACAAGACATTGAAAAAAACTTGTGAAAAGATTTGAAAATGAATAAATATTTAAAAGAAGTTAAAGAAGATGAATTAATAGAATATTTCTATGGTTTTGTAAATAATAATAGAAGTTGAAGTTGATATACTATTATAGACTCTATAAATATTGAAAAAGGAACAAAAAACGAATATTGATTTAATGAAAGTAAAATTAATTTAATTATAACAGTATCAGATGAACAAGAAATGTTTAAAATGCTTGATTTTATTACATCAGAAGAATCATCATACCAATTTTTTATTGATAATTTTTCTTTTCCAAATGATACTGATAATAAGTGAGGTTTTCAGGTTACTATACCAATAAGAATGTTTTATAAATAATCCTTTAAAAAATTATGAATAATGAAATAGACACAAATAAACAAGTAGATGAAAATATGTATGATAACTTTTATTTATTCAAGAAAGTATCATTAGTAGATAAATATAATTTTTATGATTATATGTGAATGATGATAGAATGATGAGTATCAATATCTGATGCTTTATCTTCAGTCTCAAATAAAATAAGAAATACTTTTTTTGTAAGTAAAATTCATGAACTAAAAATGTATATATCAAGTTGAGATTCATTTAGTAAATCTATGAAAAAAATGCCTATGATTTTTTCAAATTCAGAGACTGCTATAATTGAATCTGGTGAAACGACATGAGATTTACATACGACTTTTTTAAAGTTGAGTGAAGATTTAAAAAAAATACATAATCTACAACAAAAAATTAAATGAGCATTAACTTATCCTCTCATAATTTTTATTTTTCTTTTAATTGCTGTTTTAATAGTTTTGACTTATGTTATACCTGCTATTTTACCTATTTTTGATAATAGTTGAGTAGAATTACCATTTGCGACTATTATGCTTATTAATGTATCTAATTTTATAAGAAATAATTCTATATTATTAATATTATTTTTTATATTTTCTCTTATATTTTTTAGTTTTTTTAAAAATACACAGAAATGAAAATTAGTTATATCTAATTTTATTTTAAATTTCCCTATAGTTTGAAATGTTTATAGAAATTATATTTTATCTATATTTGCTTCAAATTTAGGAACACTTATGTCATCTTGAGTTCCAGTTGTAAAAGCATTAAAACTGGTTTCTAAAGCAATAAATAATGTAGAGTATCAAGAATTAATTTCTTTAATTTCAGATGAAGTTTCAAAATGAAATAAAATAACTGATGCAATGCAAGAAGCTGATAAAAAAGGTAAATATTTTACTCCTGATTTTATACAACTTTTCTCAGTTTGAGAAAAAACTGCTTCTTTAGATGTAGTTACAAAAAAAATTAGTTCACAGTATTCTATAGAAGTAGATAATTCTTTATGAAATCTCACAAAATGGATTGAACCAATTGCCATACTTATCGCATGATTTTTTGTTGTATGGTTTGCTTTTGCTATATTTTGAGCAATTTTAAAAGTTACAGAAACTGTTAATTAAAAATAAGATAAAAGATAAAAGAAGATTTTAAAAACAAATTTAATGATAAAGCTTATGAAAAAATCAATATTTAAAAATAAACTAAGTAGAAAATACTGATTTACACTTGTAGAGCTTATTATAGTTATTACAATTTTAGCAATTTTATCAACTATATGATATATATCTTATAGTTCTTATATTTCACAATCAAGAGATTCAATTAGGTTATCACAAGTATCAAATATAATATCTGCAATGGAAACATATAGAATTAAATGATCTATTCCAATACCAGGTGATAAAGTTACAGTATATGCTAGTTGAGAAATTATATGATATCAGTGATATGCTAGTGCAAATATACTTAGTATGATATGATATGAAGAATGATGAAAAGATCCATTAAGTTGAGAATATTTTACATATTTTGTAAATTTGAAACAAAGAAAGAGAAGTATTTTAGTATTATTAGAGAATGGTATTGATACAAATAATAATACAATTGATGAAAGGATGCCAGTGTCATACTGAGATAAAGTATGAATAATACTTGATACAAATAATCAACCTATACAAGATAATATTGATTTAAAAGCAACATGATTAGATATAAAAACAACAACGGAAACATATAATGTATATTTTAGTGATACTGATAATATAAGTTGAACATGAGAATTATTACAAGTATTATATTGAACAGCAACTACATGAATTATATGAGAGACTTGTGAAGATTATATAAAAGAAAATGCATGATATTTTCTGACACCATGATATTATCTACTAAATTTAGGTTGAAGTTTAGAAAAAACATATTGTGATATGGTACTTGGATATTGTATGGGTAGTATCCCAGAACTAGCGGTATCAAATGCATTAAGTAAAAATTGATGAGTATGGACCTATAATATTAATCCTTGAGAATGTACTTATACTTGTGACACAAATTATACATGGAATGGAACTACTTGTGAAGCAAATACACAAATCTATACATGTACTGCAAAACCAGCAACAGGCACAGTATGGAATACAGTAGATCACTATACACAAACATGGAATGGAACATCTTGGTTACCAGCTAACACAACAATTGCATATAATACTACATGAAGTACAACAGAATGTAACTATATATGTGATACAAATTACACATGGGATTGAAGCACTTGTGTAGCTAATACACAAACATATACATGTCTAGCAAAACCAGTAACTTGAACAGTATGGAATACAGTAGATCATTATACACAAACATGGAATGGAACAGCTTGGTTACCAGCTGTTACAACAACTGCATATAATACTACATGAAGTACATCAGCTTGTAACTATACTTGTGATACAGGTTATACTTGGAATGGAACTACTTGTGTTGTATTAGATCCATTAGCATCTTGTACTTGAACTTGACAATTAGTAACAGCTAGTAGTACTTATCCTTGAGTTTCAGTGTCTTGATTACAGCCAATACATCCTGCATGCGATACACAAGATGTAATAGTATGTAGTTGAAGTTGAACTTGATATACTTTATCATCATGTAATATATGAGCAGCTATAGCATGAACTTGATCTAGTTCATATTGATATTATTTTCAATGGTGAAGAAATAAATGATTTATATATTGAGATTTAAGTCATCTATCTGCAACTATAAATTGAACAGTCTGACTAAATGCAGGAACTGATTCTTATTGATTTGTTCGGAATAGTACTTTACCACTTCCATATACTTGGGCTAATACTGATATAACTAATAATTGGGGAGATACAACAAATACAAATATAGCAAGACAATGAGCATGTGCTACAGGTTATCATATACCAAGTAAACCAGAGTGGTTAGCAATATTAACAGCATGATGATGGTGAACAAATTGAACAAATATGATGAATGCACTTAAATTACCAAAATCTGGTGGCCGTAGTTGGGATACTGGTGCTATGTATAATCAAGGTGTTTATGGAACTTATTGGTTATCAACACCTAGTACATATGCTTATGGATTTAATTTCAGTACTGGTATTACCCCTAGTTTAGAATATTATCGTGCTCCTGGATTTACTATAAGGTGTACTAAAAACTAAAATAGTTATATCATATTAATAATTTCCAAAACAAAAAACTTCAATTCACTTTAATCTAAAAAATCATTTTGAATAAAAAAAAAGATATATAAATTTGCTAGGAATTTATATATCTTTTTTAAGAGTATGCAAAAATATCTCAATTCTAAGTTATTAAGCCTAAATTCTTATAAAGTAGAATTATTATTCATTTTAATCATTTTTTCTATCTTTAAATATTTAATATTTGTATTTTTGCCATTATTACTTATATTTTTAATAGGATACTCTGTTAAATAATAAATGTTAAGTTTTTATTATATTCAAAGTGTTAGGTTTAATATTAGAATATTTAGTCTATAATTATTTTTACTTCTATTTTTAAATTGTGATAGAATTATAAATAGTATAAGATTTTTTAAGTCTTATCTTTTATCTTTACAAAATATGATTTTACCAAAAGAAACAAAACAAAAAAATAAACTAAGTAGAAAATACTGATTTACACTTATAGAGCTTATTATAGTTATTACAATTTTAGCAATTTTATCAACTATATGATATATATCTTATAATTGATATATTTCACAATCAAGAGATTCAGTCAGAGTATCACAAGTATCAAGTATAATATCTGCAATGGAAGCATGTAGAATGAAATGATCTATTCCAATACCAGATGATAAAATTACAGTGTATGCTAGTTGAGAAATTATATGATATCAGTGATATGCAGGTAAAAATGTACTTAGTATTGTATGATATGAAGAATGATGAAAAGATCCATTAAGTTGAAAATATTTTACATATTTTGCAAATTTTAAACAAAGAAAGAGAAGTGTTTTAGCATTATTAGAGAATGGTATTGATACAAATGATAATACAATTGATGAAAGGATGCCAGTGTCATACTGAAATAAAGTATGAATAATACTTGATGTAAATAACCAACCTATACAAGATAATGTTGATTTAAAAACAACATGATTAGATGTAAAAACAACAACAGAAACATATAATGTATATTTTAGTGATACAGAGAATATAAGTTGAACATGAGAATTATTACAAGTGTTATATTGAACAGCAACTACATGAATTATATGAGAGACTTGTGATGATTATATAGAAGAAAATGCATGATATTTTTTAAAACCATGATATTTTTTAATGAACTTAAATTGAAGCTTAGAAAAACAATATTGTGATATGATTTATTGATATTGTAGGTGAAGTATTCCAGAAAATGGAGTATCAAATGCATTAAGTTTAGATTGATGAATACGGAATTATAATGAAATTAATTGAAATTGTACATTTATTTGTCCTACAAATTATACATGGAATGGAACAATTTGTGAAGCAGATTCACAAACAGCTGTTTGTGAATGAAGTTTACCAACTAGTGCAATATGGAATACTAGTGGTAATTATATACAGGTATGGGATTGAACTGCATTTACACCTACTAATAAAACAGCTAATTACAATGAAATAGCATCTAATAATGATTGTAGATTCAAATGTAATACAAACTATACTTGGAATTGAACTAATTGTGTAGCAAATACACAAAGATATACATGTGCTGCCAAACCAGCAATATGAACAGTATGGAATACAGTAAGTAGTTATGAACAGGCATGGAATGGAACATTATGGACACCAGCTGACACATTAACCGTTTATAACACAACACCAAGTACAACAGCATGTAATTATACATGTGATACAGGTTATTCATGGAATTGAACTACTTGTGTTATATGTGAAAGTTGATGGACAATGACTGCTTGAATTTGTTATAAAACTATAAGTAGTCCAAAAGTTA
Organism: Candidatus Altimarinota bacterium; assembly: GCA_041659565.1. Classification (GTDB taxonomy): domain Bacteria; phylum Patescibacteriota; class Gracilibacteria; order BD1-5; family UBA6164; genus Altimarinus. Next base: position 164,485 of record JBAZXZ010000004.1, read on the forward strand.
ATTTACACACTATATGAGTTTGAGTTTGATATAATTTATCAGAAACAAGTTGATTATTTTATTGTAATGATTTTGTAAGAGGATGATCTTTATATTATACAGCAAGTACTTATTCTATAGTTATATTTGGTATATATGAGTATAAGTACTTATCATCCAATTCTTGGAATTCTAATACAGTAATATTTTTTCCTTCTGCTACATGAGTTACTTCTATCACTTGTAAATATACTCCATAATTATATTCAAGATTTTATATCTATAAAAAATCATTTTGAATTAAAAAAAAAAGATATATAATTTTATTATAAATATATATATCTTTTTTTTATGAATAAAAAATATACTAAAATCAAAGCTTTTACACTCATAGAACTTATGGTTACTATAACTATTATGGTATTAGTTTGATGAGCTACATATATGAATTTTGCATATAGTCAAAATAAGATGAATTTAAAACTTACAGCAAAAGATATATCACAAGCACTTTATAATGCTAGAAATATGGCTATAAATTGACTTGATTCAAGTAGTTGAAATGTATCAGTTTGAGTTTATTTTGATAATTCAGTAGATAATAAAAGCAAGATTTCTTTTTTTTCTTATCCTTATGATTTAGATATAAATTCTACTGATTTACTCAGTACTGACAGTAAAAAACTTATTAAAAAAATAGATTTTTATAAATATATAGAATTAAATTGAGTTGAAAATAAAGACAAGTTTTTATTTTTATTTCAAGCTATTTCTTGAAGTGGTTATTATTATTATCGGGATAGTACACCATGAAAGAAATCTTTTGAAGGAAATAGTATAGATATAAAAATATCATTGAACCAATCTGAGTCCTCAAATCTAACAAAAGATATAAAATATATAATTTGAACAAATATAATTGATTATTAATAACTTTTTATGAAAAATTTAAACAAATCTTGAATGTCAATAATTGAAGTAATTGTGGCTATTTTTATATTTACTATATGATTAAGTTCTATTTATCTTGTTATTATTTCAAGTATAAATTTAAATGAGTATGGTAAAAATCAGATTATAGCTTCAAATTTAGCAAGAGAATGACTTGAACTTGTGAAAAATCTTAGAGATTCAAATTATGCTAATTTACATAATTGGAATTCTATAAATCCAAATCTAACTGCTTTATTTGATACACCATCAAATCTAATACAAACTTGAGCCTTTTATAAAGTAGAACTAGATTATAACTCAGTATTTCCTTGATTTTCTACAAAAATAGAAAAAATAAATGATTTCAAAGAATGAAAAGAATTTTTAATTACTTCTATGAAAGATTATGAATTATGTTTTAATTCAGAAAAAAAATATACATATAATTGTATTTCTTGAAATAATAGATCAGGTTTTTATAGGTATGTGAAATTTGAAGATTTACAATATAAAGATGATTTATGAAATGATGTAATAGTTAAGGATGCTTACAAAGTTATATCAAAAGTAATTTGGTATAAAAAAGGGTATCACGAGATTAATCTGACTACGATTTTAGCTAATCATAAGAGAATGTAATATAATTTATAATTAACAATTAATAATTAATGAAAAATTTATTAAAAAATTCTAAAAACTTAAATTCTTGATTTACTTTAGTTGAGATAATTGTGGCAGTTACAATTATGTCTATAATTATGGTTTCAGTTATGTTTATTTTTGTAAATTCTACTCAATTGTCCATGAAAGTAGATATAAATAGAGTTTTACAAGAAAATTCAAAAAATATAATTGAAACTATATCTGAAGATTTAAGAAAAAACGATTTAAAAGTATGTTGAGGGTGAATTACTAATTGATGTATATGAAGTGAACCAATATCTATTTGATCAGAACTTTGGATATGAGATAATTGGTATTATTTAGCAAAAAATGATACAATTGCAGGTTTTATAAAGGTAGATGATATAAATTATTGTAATACTAATCAGTGTTATTTACTTAAGAATAATGAAATGCTTTCTAACTCATTTGTTACTGTTCAAAATCTTAAATTCAGTATTTTTAAAGAGCATATACCAAAGGTCCAAATAAATTTATTGCTGAAACCTATGTGATGAAAATGAGTTAATTCAAATCTGATAAAAAATACTGAGTTAAATTTACAAACAACTTTGAGTGAACAGTATATAAAAAATTAATTATTAATTAAATTATATGTTAAATAGTAATAAAAGCTGATATTCTATAATTATTACCATATTTGTAATATGATTTTTATTGACTTTAACTTCATCAATTTTAAAGATGGTTTTAGTTGAATCAAATGATAATAAATGAGTTTATAACTATCTGAAATCATATTATGCAACAACTTGAGCATGAGAATTAGTAATGCTTAAAATAAAAGAAAATTGATATTGATATTATGAAAAAATAGATTTAGATAATTGAAATCCAATATCAAATATATTAAATAAAGATTCACAAAAAGATAAAAATCCAATAATTGCTTATGATATTAATTCAAAAGTATCAAATTATGCTTGAGAATTAGCTCCATTATCTTATGATGTTATACCATTGTTCTATACTGATAGTACCTCAAGTTGAGTTGTACTTGATATGAGTTTAACATCTACAGGAGATTTAAATGATTTGTCATGGAATATAATAACTTCAGATTGATGATTATCTTGAGCATGATGATTTAATTGAACAACAGAGTGATTTTTAAAACAATTAGATACTTTTTGAGATTTTACGATGTCAGATAATACAATAAGTAATTTTTTAGAAGCAAATAAAAATGATTTTAATTATTTAGTATTGTTTAATTCTAATGAAAATACTTCTGTTTCTTATAAAATAGATGGAAAATGAAGTTTTTTTACAAAACCGAGGACTGATATAATAGTATCGTCAAAATTAGGAGATTATAAACAGAATATTAGCATCAAATACGACAATACTGACTATTTAGGAATATTAAAATACTCTATTTATAATGACTAAATATGAACTTTAAAGGACTTTTTTTAAAAAAAGTCAAAAAAAAACTTGAAATTCTTTTTTTATTTGCTATATTTTAAATGTTTTTATTTTATAACTAACTAAAAATGAAAAAACAAGATTTTATTAAAGCAGTTGCTACTAATGCTAGTCTTAGTCAAGATGCTGTTTCTAAAGCTTTAGCTTCTATGATAGGAGTTGTTACTTCTGAATTAAAAGCTGGTAATGATGTTAATATAACTGGTTTTGGAGCTTTTAAAGTTTCTAAAAGAGCAGCTAGAAATGGGGTTAACCCAAGAACTGGAGCTTCTATTAAAATTCCTGCTATGAAATCACCTGTATTTAGAGCTGGAAAAACTTTAAAAGAAAGTGTTAGATAATTTTTCTTAAATAAGAAATAAAAAATAAGAAATTCTAATAAAATAGAATTTCTTATTTTTTTGATTTTTATTGAAATATATTATATTATATAGTAAGGTAACATTAATTGTTATTCCTAAGGTTTTAATATATTACTGTATGAGAAAGTTAGTTATAGATAACTTGAACTTATCAGATTTGGATACAACTTTTATAACTTGAGAATTAGAAAACTTTAAAAAGTTAGATTTAGAGTTGATTTATGGATCCAATTTTTTAAATACAGGAACTATAAGAAACTTTGTCTCATTATTATGTGATAAACTTTATATTGATCCTATTTTAAAGTTTAAAATGATACTTATAACAGATGAATTAAATAATAATGCAATAGAGTATGGTAGTTTGGAAAAAGATGTAAATAAGATGAGAATTTCTATAATTAAAGATGATTTATATTATCATTTTATTATAGAAACAGAAGATTCTTGAAAATGAAAATATCATAAAACTTCAAAAGAAATGCAAATTTTAGGAGAAAAGAAATTAAAGGAATGATTTAAAAATCATTTTTCAATAAGGTGAAGATGATTATTTTTGATAATAAAAAATATAGTTGATGAAATATATTTTAAGGACTCTATAACTTGATGACTTATTGTTGGAATCAAGAAAAAAATAAAAATATAAAAACATTGCTAAAAAAAAAGATTTATATAAAATTATATAAATCTTTTTTTAGATATTCATTAACTTTAAAGTTTAGTTTAAATAAAATATGTTTACAAAAATAATAAATAAAATAAAACAGAAAGTAAAAAAAAATAAGTTTAAAGAAACACTTAAGAAGGAAAAAAGAAAAGTTTTTATAGATACATCTTTTGATAAATCTAAATTTTTTAAAAGAAAAAAACAAATAACTTTTAATTTTCCTAAACTTCAAAATAACTATATTAAAAATAATTTAAAAATGTTATATTTGGGTATAATTTTTACATTTTTATTTTTGATAGTAGTTTCTTTATTTACACCAATTTTTTATATACAAAAAATTAATATTACTTTGTATGATAAACAAGAGGGGCTTATAGATTTGAATATAGCATATGATTTATTAAATAATTATAGGTGAAAAAATCTCATTTTTTTAAATAATAGTGAAATTGAGGATCAATTAGTGAATTATCAAAAAAATATTGTTAATATTGAAATTAATAAATCTTTTTTTCCTTCAGTGTTAAATATAAAATTGGGATCTTCTAAAGCATTATTTTATACTATAATTAATTGAAAGAAGTATATTGTAACAGAAAATTGAGTTTTTGTTTATACAAATACTATAATTAAAGATTTAAAGGAAATAAAAATTTCCATGCAAAATAAAAATGATTATTTTTTGGAATATAAAAAGATTTTGCATGAAGACTATTTGAAAAAAATTGTGAAATTAAAAAATGATATTGAACAAAATATTTTATGATTGAAAATAAAAAATATTTATTATTTTGTAAAGGAAAGAGAAGTTCATTTTGATGTTAATAATGACATAAAATTGATTTTTGATATAAATGTAGAACCAGATGAACAATTAACAAAATTGATAGTTTTTAATAAAGAACATTTAAGTTTATTAAAAATAACTACAATCAATTATATAGATTTAAGAATTCCAAATAAGATTTTTTATTGTGAAAATGAATTTATATGAAATTGTAAGAAAAATTTAAAATTAATATATGATTTGTATGAATAATAAAAAATTATATACAGGTATATTTAGATTTTATGAATTATATGTAATTATAATTCTTATTTTTTTTGATTATTTAAGTAAATATTATGCATATAAATTATTAGCATCAAAAAAGATAGATTTGCTATCAAATTTTATTTATTTTGAGCTTTATAAAAATAAATGAATAGCATTTAGTATGAATCTACCGTTTATAAAAATTATAACGATTATAATAATAGGAGCTATATTATATTATTATATAAAATACGAAAGATCTAAAAATAATAAATTTTTAAATATTAGTTATATTTTGATTATATCATGAGCATTATGAAATGCACGGGAACGAATTTTTTTATGAGAGGTTACTGATTTTATTTGAGTTAAATTTTTTTCTGTTTTTAATTTAGCAGATATTTATATAAGTATTTGAATTATACTTTATTTAATAATAATTGTTTTGAAAAAAGATAATGAATGTGTATAATAAACTTATAAAATCAATTTTAAAAATTACTTACTAATTATTTTTTATGGAAATATATGAAAAAAAAGAAAAACAATATTGACCAAGAAGAGTTGATTTAGTAAGAACTATCATTAATGCTTTATGAATTTTTGCTGCAGGTTTTTTATGAAGTCTTATAGTTATGGCATTTTTATTTATGTTATCTAGTGCTTTTTGATTTAATTTTGAATGATGAGCTTGAACTCCTGGATTTAAAGAAGGTTTTTTATTTCCTTTTTTATTATCTTTGATAGTATTTTTGGCTACAACTATAACAATGCTTTTTACTTATTATGTATTAACTGTAACACATAGTAATAATTATAAAAAAAATATTAGTACTTTTTTTCATATAATACTATCTTCTATACTGGTTTATATAGTTATTATTCCTATATATTTAAATATATGAAGTACTCATTATGAAAATATTTTAATGGTATTTTTATTTCATGTTATAATAACTTCCTTATTATTTAGTATTATTTTAGAATTATTAAATAATTATACTCATTTAATTTTGTGAATTTACAGTAGTTTTTTATGAACGATTATAACTATATTTTTTATAATTTTGTTAGGATTACCTGATAATTCAAAATGAAAGTTTTATATAATAATTTTTCTTGTTCCAGTAATAAATGGTTTAATTTATTTATCAAAACAATTCATTGAATTTATTTATTACAGTTATTTTAATTTTACTTGAAATGATCCTATTGGTAATGTATTTTATCAAATAGAAAAAGAAGAACAGGAAGAATAAAAATACTATTTTTATAATATATATAAATTTATGAAAGAATTAACAGAAATATCACTTAAAACTATAGATTTTTATTTAAAAAACAAGAAAGAACCTACGGAACAAGATTTACAAATAAAAGATTCTTCATTACTTACGAAAAAAGGTTGTTTATTTATTACATTGTATAAAAATTGAGAGATAAGATGATGAGCTTGAAATGTAAAAGAAATAGAACCAAATATAGTTTCAGAAACTATTAAAAATACTATTGAGGCAATAACTAATGATAAGAGATTTACTCCATTTACTACAGAAGATGTAAAAGATTTGAGAATAAGAATTGATTATATAAGTAAAAGGGAATTGCAACAAGAATGAAGGATGTATACTATAGACCCTGTAAAATCAGGAGTTATAGCTATGAGTAAAGATTATAATAGTATTTGAATAGTACTACCAAATATAAGCTCTAAACTTCTAACTTGAGAAGATTTTATACCGATTTTAGAAGCTAAGATGAATAAAAAATTCAATGAAAAAGATTGTTATCTTTATGAAATAAAAACAGATGTTTATACAAATTATTAGTAAAATTTAAATTTATTTATGGAAATTATACTTTGAGTAATAATTATATTTTTGATTTTAGTAGTATTTTTTTTGATTTTAAAATGAAGTAAGAAAGATGGGAATGATTCTATGAGATTACTCCAGGAACAGGTTTTAAATCTAAATAGGACATTGGACCAAAAACTTACTGAAAACACAAAAAGTATAGAGGATAAATTAACAAGTACAAATAAAACACTTGATACTAGATTATCTGATGCAAATAAATTAATCACTGATAATATGCAAAAGACATTTGCAACTTCAAGTAAGATAAACGAAGATGCAAACAAAAGAATAGAAGATATAACAAAAAAATTAACTCAACTTGAGGAGACAAATAAACAAATTAAAGATATAGGATGACAACTTAGGTGACTTGAAAATATACTTAAGAATCCTAAACAAAGATGAAATTTATGAGAATATTTTTTACAAGAATTACTTGAAAATGTATTTACTCCAGAGCAATATAAAATTCAATATACAATTGAATGAGCTTGAATAGTTGATGCTGTTTTATTTATTGGTGGAAAAACTATTCCAATTGATTCAAAATTTCCACAGGAGAACTATGAGAGGCTTATAGCGGTAGAAGATGATATACATATAAAAAAATATTCATCAGAGCTTAAAAAAGACCTAAAAAACAGGATAGATGAAGTTTCAAAATATATAATTCCAGAAAAGGGAACAACAGATTTTGCTTTTATGTTAATTCCAGCTGAATGAATGTATTATGATATATTTATTAACAAGGTTTGAAATATAGAAGTTAGAAACATTATTGAATATGCTTTTTCTAAAAAAGTTATTATTTGTTCTCCTTCTAGTTTTTATGCTTATCTCCAGACTGTTATACAATGAATGAAGGCTCTTCAAATAGAAGAACAAGCTAAAGAAATACAAAAATATGTTATAAAACTACAAAAAGATTTAGAAAAATACGAAGAAGTTTTTATAAAAGTTTGAAATAGTTTATGAGCTACTGTAAATCATTATAATGATGCATATAAGAGATATAGTATAGTTGATAAAGATATTATAAAAATTACATTATGAGATTCAAGTTTAATAGATGTGTTGCAGTTAGAAAAACCAGATTTAGATATGTAATTTGATATGTATTAAATAGTTAGTATTATAATAAAAAAAAGAGTTTTCATTTTGATGAAAACTTTTTTTTTATTATTTTTAGACTAAAAGTAACTTTTGTTATTTAAACTTCTGTAATGTTCTCTAACAATAGCAATTTCTCTTTTTTTTCTTTTACTAGTGTCTCCTACAGCATATCTTTCAGCTTTAAGTTTATTTGAAATTCTTGATTGAAAAAACAACTTTTTGTATTTTAAAATCAGTTTTTCATTAGTTTCTCCTTCTTTTCTTATTGAGTATATCATATAATTCTATCTCCTTTAAGTTATAAATATAAGTACTATTATTGTATTTAAAATTTTTTTTTGTCAATAAATAATTTATAAATATAATACATTTAAGAATATAGAATGTAGAATGCAGGATATAGGAAAAAGAATTTTAGAAAAATAATAATTTATAATCCCTGAAATATGAATAAAGATAGAATTAAGAAGCTTGAATCTTTAGCACAAAAGTTATTATCAGAAATAATTTTTGAAGAAGTAGAAGATGGTGAGAAAATATTTGGTATAATTACTATAACTTGAGTAAAAATAAGCTCGGATTTATCTTATCTTGATGTTTTTGTAAGTTCATTTTTGCAAAAAGAGATATTACCAAAGACTTTAGCAAAGCATGGATATGATATACAAAAGAGGTTTAATTTAAAAATGGGGCTAGTAAAAATACCAAAAATCAGATTTAGATATGATGATTCTTGAGAAAATTATGTAAGTATGGATGCTTTGTTTAGAGAGATAAAAGAAGAAATAGATAAATAATAAAAATTAACTATAAATTTATGCAACACTATGATTTAATAATTATTTGAGCTTGAAGTGCTTGATTACCAGCTTGAATGTATGCAAGTAGATACAATTTAAAAAATCTTATAATCTGAAGTATGCCAGGCTGAGCACTTGCAACTTCTCATAAAGTAGAAAACTATCCAGGTACTATAAGTGCTCCTGGAAAAGAGATAATGGATAATTTTCGTCGCCATGCTGAAAGTTCATGAAGTGAGATAATTCAGGATACAGTTATAAATGTAGATAAAAATGAAAATTGATTTGTGATTAAAACAGCTTCACAAAAAGAATTCAATTCAAAATTTGTAATTTATGCAACTTGAAATAAGTATAGAAAGCTAGGTTTTATATGAGAAAATGAGTTTTTATGAAAATGAGTAAGCTATTGTGCAACTTGTGATGCTATGTTTTTTAAGTGACTTGATGTTGCAATAGTTTGATGAGGTAACACAGCATTAACAGAGAGTCTTTTTTTAGCAGATATTTGTAAAAAAGTATACTTAATTCATAGAAGAGATACTTTTAGAGCTGAAACTGTTCGGGTAAATAAAGTAAAAAATACTCCAAATATAGAAATGGTTTTAAATGAAGAAGTAGAAAGTGTAAATTGATCTATGTTTATGGAAGAAATTCATCTAAAAAGTGGAAAAGTTTTGAAAGCTGATGGTCTATTTGTAGCAATAGGGAATGAACCAGATACAAAAATAATAGATCATTTAAATCCTTTAAAAGATGAAGAATGATGTTTAGTAGTTGACCAAAGACAAGAAACTTCAGTTCCAGGACTTTATGCAGCTTGAGATATAACAACAAACAGTAATAAATTTAGACAGACTATTATGAGTGCTGCAGAAGGTTGTCTTGCTGCAAATAGTGTACATGAGGAGATAGTAAAGTTAGGGCATAATTAATACTCAATCTCCATATTAATTTTCTCTCCCTTAAATCATAAATCTTCATAATTATAATTAAGTACTTTTGCTAAGTTTAATGAAAGTATATGTTCTTCTTTGATTTGATTTTCCATAAAAGTTTTTTCTTCGTCTCAAAGTTTATCTATATAGATTCAAGCAATACTTCATCTATTTACTCCTTTGTACATAGCTTTTACTTGTCCAGCTTCTCTGATTGGTGGTATAAAAAATATATCTTTTCAATATCTTTTATAATCACTTCATCTCCACATAAGATTATTTAATTTTACAGAAGCTGAAACTAAAGGAATTTTGTAATCAACTTTAAAACAATTTATACTTTCATCAAAAAATCATAATTCTTCATAATATTTTTCTAGCATTTCGACTTCTTCTTTTAGTGTAATTCATATTATATGAGTTCTTTTTTTTGTATTAATTGCCTCTTCAAATATTTGAGTAAATATTTCTAGTTCATCTTTTGGTGAGAATACTTCGCTCCACATAGCAGGATGAACTTTTATCTTTTCTAGTAGAGTATCATTTTTTTTCTCTTTTAGTAAATCTTCCATAAATATTATTTTTGTGTCATTTGATTTTATTCAAGTTGAAAAATCGTAAATTTCAAATAGGAATTTATTGTCGAAATAGTTTTTGTCGATATCAATTATTTTGTTTTTTAGAATTTGTTTCATTTTATTTTTTAACAATATAATTACTTCTTACTATAAACACATCCACAGTAGTCTTGTCTGTAGATTTTGTGTTTTTTAGTATATTCTATACTTCTTTTAAATCAATCATTTTTTTTGAAATCTAATTTTAGAAATTCTAATTTATCTTTTAGATTAAGTTTTTCTCATAATACGAAAATCTTTTTGTCATCTTTGTGTGGTGAAATTGTTAGGGTAGTAGTCCAGTATTGTATTCCTAGTTTTTTTGCTTCTATAGAGGTTCTTGTTAATCTCATATCATAACATTTTTCACATCTTTCTCATTTTTCTGGACAATTTTCTAATCATTTAGTATTTATAAAAAAATTATCTATATCATATTCTCAAATTATATAAGGAACTTGCTCTATTTCACAAACTTTTTTAAATGCTTTTAATCTTTTATTGTATTCAGATTTTGGGTGAATATTAGGGTCATACCAAAAACATGTTAAATCATATTGATCTTTTAAATCTATAATTGGAATTGTAGCATCTGGTCAACAACATATATGAAGGAGTAGTTTTTCTTTTTGTTCAAGTATTTTCTTCACAGGTTTATATGTGATTCTATGAATTCAAGTGACTTTATTTTTTCAAGTGAGGTAATCTGAATGTTTCTTTGTTCCATATCATTTATGATTTTCTAAACTTAAATCAGGGTAGATAGATGCATAAGTATCAATTAATTTATCTCTAAAAACTTTGGCTATAATTGAAGCAGCTCAAATCTCAATTATTTTTGCATCTCATCATATTACATAAACAGGCTTTTTATCTAATTCTTCAAATGTATAATTATCGTTTCAATCAACTAAAACGGTATCTATATCTTCTTTTTTTATCTTTCTCAATAATTCTATTAAGGATCTTCTCATCGCTTCTTTATTAGCCTTTTTTATGTTAATTTCATCAATTATATAATTATCCACAACTCAGACTCAAAAATATACTGAAGGATTTTCTCATAGAGATAAATCAACAAGTTTTTTAAATATTTCTTCTCTTTTTTTTGCACTCAATTTTTTACTATCATTTATTTTAGATAATAATTCTTTTGATGGAAGATTTTTTGGATTAAAAGTTAAAGCACAAGCAACAACTGGACCTAGCCAAGGGCCTCGTCCAGCTTCATCTATTCAGATTTTGTATTTTTTTTGCATAAATTTAGTAAAATTATTTTCTATCAGAAAATCAAATCATTGCTTTAAGTCAGTATTTATTTTTGTTTTTTATTATAAATCAGTTTTTATTTGATATAACTATCATTTTTTTCATAATTTGTCATCTAAAATATATATCTCTAATTTTTTCTAATTTTTTCCATCAAAGTTTTCTAATTTCATAGTCTCAGTCTTCAAATTCATAAGATAATCCTACCCAATTTCATTTTCAGATAACAAGAGAAAATCAAAATTCGTTGTAAGTTGTTTTCATACAAAAAAGCTAGAAATAATTATCTCTAGCTTAAATGTTTTACATATAAAGTCAAAAAAATTAAGTATTTTTTTCATAAATGTATAAATTTGCTCATGTTTCTGATTTTTCTCATTCTATTTTCTTAAATCAAAGTTTCTCAAAAAATCATCATGATTTTGAATATGCAAAGACTACAGCTTCTTTTTTTATTTCAAATCACAAAAGTTTTCAGATTCAATTTCATTCTTTTGATGCATATAAACATTTTAATAATTTTCATTTTTTTCATTTTATTTCTGTATCACTTAATGCATATCCTCATAAAATAGTTCATTCAAGTTCTAAAACTTTATATGAATTAAATATTTCAGTTTTCTTTTCTTCATCCCTTTTTTTCCACTTTTTTTCGGATATATTTTTATCATATATCAACTCAAACATAGCTCTATTTTCTAGTTTTTTATATTTTGCTTTATCTAAATCTATAAACATTGTTCATGATCAAAATCATTCTAATTCTTTTTTTAGACCAGACAGACTTGTTATAGCAATTTTGGATATTCAAACTTCAATTAATGAATTAATTATTTGTATTTTTTTCATCATTCCTCAATCAACTTTTATATATTTATCTTCTCAATTTAAAACTTGTTCTAATTTCTTTTTAGTCATAAAAGTAATTGTTTCCATTTTTGTATTATTTAATCATCATGTTCAAGTTAAAAAAATTATATTAGAAATTATATTAGTATATTTTTCTGCAATTTTTTTAACTATATCATCGGCATTTATATTTAATATATTATCATTTCATAATTCTACTCAAACAAAAGGAATTAAATTGATTTTATTTTTATCAAAAGATTTCAAGATTTTTTTGGGAATTCAAACTTCTCAAAGTCATTGTTGTTTTATACATTGAGTATCATTTGGAGTAAAAATATTTAAATTTTCTTCTCAAAATAAAGTTTTAAGTTTTGTAAATAAAGTTTTATAAGCTGGAATAACTCACTTTTCTAATATATTTTTATCTGTATAATTTTTTCCATCTTTTCATTTTTTTCTTACTTTTCAAGTTTGTTTTTCATACTCTTTAGTAATTTGAGATCATCATCAATAAACCAATATTATAGGGATTCACTTTGATTTTAACTTTTTTATGTATTCTACAAAATCAATAAAATCATTACTTTCAAGTAATTCTCAGCTAATCTTTAATATTAAAAACTTTTCTTCTTTATAGATATCTAAATAAGGGCTATCTGGGTAATTTTTCCATATTGTTAAAATTAGAAAATAAAAAAAAATTTTTTACAAAAAAACTTCGGGATTTCTCTCGAAGTTTTTATCTAAATGAATTATAATACACTTAAATAATGACTTTGAGTGAAATCTCATTAAATCTTTGTCTTCTTATAGAATATGTATTAAATATAGTAAACATTTTCTTTAAAGTTATAAATAAACTTTAAATGTATTTTAAATAAAAAATAATAAAAAGCAAATTTCTCTTAAAAACCACTTTGAAAATCAAATATAAAATTATAAATTACCATAAAAGAGACCTTTCAATTTGTTGAGGGATACTTATTCATCTAGATCTATAATTTATCAATCTTGGCTCACATCAAAATCAAGAAAATTCTCTATTTTTTATAAAAGACTCCAATGTTCATTTTCATGGAATAAATGTAGGAGGATTATTTTCCTCTCATTTTGTTCCTACACAAGAATAAATTCTTCATTCATTAGTTACATATACTCATCAAACTCTTTGAATACAATTTGTAGCTTGAGGATAAAAAAGATCTATTGGTAATTTTATTCAAAATTCTCTTTCATCTATATCTTTAAGCTTATCTCTTAATTCACCTAATTTTACAAGAGAACATTCATCATCTGGGGTAGAAGAATCAAATGGTATAAATGTTTTTATAAGAGGCATTATATTATTTTTTCGACAATATCTAAATATGTCTGGTATCTCATCAACATTGCTTTTCATTACCAAAATATCAGCACCAACCCTTGTTGTTATACGATTAATTCAATTTAAATTCATAGTTTCTCATCTTGTAAATCATTTTTTTATTAATAATTTTAAAGTCTCATTCCTTTGATTTAAGTAATCAAAATTTACTCATACATAGTCATTTTGTTTTTTAGTAAAAGACCATAATTTTATCACAAAACTAATATCTCTATATTTTTCTATATTTTTTTCTTCAAAGAATTTTGTAGCTCAATTTGAAAATACTATAGTTTTCATAGATAACTCTCTAGTTTTATTAATCATTTGAATTAATACTGGGTGAATAGTTGGTTCTCAAGCTCATACTATATCAACAGCCTCAACTCAAAGTTTTCATGCTTCAATAATTAATTTAACTTTATCAGGAATATTTGTATCTATAGGTTTTAATTTTTCATTTCACTTTTTAACAAAACATACTGGACATTTTAAATTACAACCACTTGGAGTTTCAGTACATAATCTTATTAATCGATTATTAACAACAGTATTTGTTATATGTTTTTCAGAAATATTCCATCATTTTATTATAGGTGCTAACATAATTATTTTTATTATTAAATATGTATTTATAGTTATAAATAACAATTAATAAATATATTTTAAAAATAAACTTGCATTTAGTCAATTTATAAATAAATTATAAGTGTCGATAAATATCAACAGTATTAAATAATAATTATGATAAAAGAAAAATTAATTAAACTTTGATTTAGTGAGAAAGAAATAGAAATTCTTTTGACTCTTTATAAATTATGACAATCAGTTGCATCTACATTAGCAAGAATAACATCCATTAAAAGAGCATCTGTTTACGATATTTTAAATAGTTTAATTCAAAAATGATTAGTTTCAACTTTTATACAATGATGAATTACCTATTTTGCTATAGATGATATAAACAAGATTTTATATACAGAAAGAGAGAAATTAAAAATTGCTGAAAATGTTATTACTGAAATTAAGAATATAAAAAATTTTGGTGAATGAACACAAGTAAATTATTATAAAGGAGCTGAATGATATAGAGAAATGTATAATGAAATTTCAGATAATAAAATATCAGAATTATTAGTAATAATAAATCTTGATGAACATTATTGATTAATAAGTGATGAAACAGAAAAAGAATGGATCAAAAAAAGAATAAAAAATAAAATAAATGTCAGATTAATTACACAAAAAACTGAATTATCAATTGATTTAAAAAAACAAGACAAAAAAGAACTTAGAAAGACTAAGTTTTTATGAGACGATCAATTATTTACAAGTAGTCTAATGTTATATAAAAATTTTGTTTATTTATTCGATCCAAAAGAGAAAAGCTGAATAAGAATTCACAATGAAAGTTTTTATATTATGTTTAAAGAAATATTTGAAGTTTATTGGGATATTTGTTAGACTCAATTTTTTAAAATCCACAAAACTAAATTACTATTTTAATTTCTTTTTTTTCAACTCTTCAAAAAATTCTCTCCACTAATTACACTTTTTCAAATCTCTTTTTCTGTTTCTTTCCTTGCATTTCAAGCGACTTTTCATCATCTATTGGCTACTTTTTTATTATTTTCAAAATTTTCAGGTTTTTCTGTTTTTGAAATTTCAGTTGTAATTTTTTCTCAAAGCATTGTAAATATAAGTTCTAAATCTGTCATATGATCTCTCAGATTTGATTTTGATTTTTCAGGAATATTTTTAAATTTTTTATATTCACTTGGAGTCATACCAAAAGTAGCTTTGCTTATTTCTGCTGTTAATATAGAAAAATCTTTGTTATTTGTAATTCCTCTATCTTTCCATTCATCTGTTAAATCTTGACGAATAGCAATTCCACGAAGTCTTTTATCTATCCAATCTTTAGAATATCATTTTTTCTCATAAAGATCTTTTATTCTATCTTGTGCTAATTCTGGATTTTCTATTTCTTGAACTCTTTCATATCCTACTTTTGATAACCATCTTTTAAATGGTTCCGCTTTGTGGCTTGGAATTGACTGAATAATACGAAAAATTCATTCAGTATTTGCACAATCAGTATTATATTTTTTTCAATCAGAACTTTCTAATTTCAGTTGTCGACAAATTGTCGATAACTCAGATTGTTCATCTTCCCCCATTCTTTTTTTAGTTCTATACCAATAATCTTTTGGATCAAGACTTTCAGTTAATGCTCAAACAACATCAATAACTGAAAAATACCATTCATCGTTATAATAAACTCTACGAATTTTTTGCGATTCAAAAAGTATTATTTTATTCATATCTCTTACTTTTTAAAAATTAACTTTATAATTAAAGTAAGAATAAGTATTTTTTAAATAAAATCAAATTAATTTTAATAAAAAAATATACGGTTTGTATATATATGTTTTATATATTTTCTAAAATCCACTTTGTAAATCAAGCATTTTTTTATATTTTCATCATATTTTTACAAGTTCGCTATGTGTTCAGTCTTCAACTATTTCTCAATTTTCTATATAGATTATTCTATCTGCATGTTTTACTGTTTGTAATCTATGAGCAATAATAATTACTGTTTTTCATTTAAATAGATTATATAAAGCTTCTGAAACTTCATCTTCATTGAAGCTGTCCATTGCTGAAGTAGGTTCATCCAAGAAAATTATTTTTGGATTTTTTAACATAATTTTGGCTATTGCAAGTCTCTGTTTTTGTCATCAACTTAGTCTGATTCATCTTTCTCAGATTTCTGTTTGTAGTCATTTTTCATAAGTATGTACAAAATCACATTTAGATAATTTTAATATTTTATCTAATTCACCATCTCCTAATTCTCTATAAATTGCATAAGTGAGATTTTCATAGATAGTTCAATCAAAAATTGATGGTTCTTGAGTTAAGTATCATATATTTTTGTAATAACTTTTTAAAGAAACCTCTGATAATTTTTGTCAGTCTATTAGTATATCTCCAGCATTTTGGTGAATATATCATGATAAAATTTTGATTAGAGTTGTTTTTCATCATCAACTTGGTCAAACTATAGCAAGTTTTTTTCAACCCCCAATTTTTAAATTGAAATTATCATAAATTTTGTCTTTGAAATACTTAAAATCTAGATTTACAATATCTATATCTCATTTTTTGTAAATAAATTCTTTTCAGTTTTTATATCATTTTATCATAGGAGCATTATCAAAAAATCCCCATAATTTTTCTATATCATCATATATATTTGTAAAATCTATATATAAAAAAATAAATTTACTTAAAATTTGGTCTAGTATGTATGCAATAGACATTAAAGCTACAAATTCTCAAAAGTTTATTATATTTCAAAATAATCAAAACCCGAAAATAATTATTAAAAATATTTTACTTCAGTCAATGATAAATTTTGTAAAAATACCAGTTAAAACTGTTAAATTTCTTATTTTAAAGTTTATTTTTTTGTTTTTATTTAAAGAGTCTGTTATGTTTTTTGTTTCTTCTAATCATTTATTATTTTGTAAGATTTCAAATTTTGTCATTAAAACTTTTACAAATCTTCTTGTTAATGCTATATTTAATTCTCTTCTTTCAATTCTTAGTGATTTTGCTTTTTTTTGTAGAATATATGTGAAATATAGAGTAAAAATAAATAAAATAACCAAAGCAAAAGCATAATATATATTTATAAATGAAATGAATATAAAAGAAGAAATAATCATTATAATACTAGGTAGTACATCTTCTAAAAATTTATTTAGTAAATCAACCCATGAATGTACTCATTTATCTATCATAGTCATAAGTTTTCAAGTTCATTGTTTTTCTATATAATTATTATCAATATAAAGATATTTTGGTATATAGTTACTATAAATATATTTTTTTAATTCAGGCCATAATACAGCATGAGTCCAATTCTTTGTAGTGTAAATAATTATATAATTTAATAAAACTAAAGTAATAAGTATGATAACTAAGAATGAAATTTCTTGAAATCAGTTGGTAAGCTTATTTGTTATTTCTTTTATTATGTAAACTGATACTATATTGAAAATACTACTAAAAGTAATTGGAAATAATGCTTTAAGTGTGATATTTTTCTTTTGTATAAGAGGTTCAAAAAATTTTTCTATAATTTCAGAGAAAGAATATATTTTTTTCATTTTGATTAATAAGTAAGGGATTAACTAGATATTTTGAAAAAATTATAGTTAATATTGTTTTTTAAACAAATTTTTTGAAAATAAAAATTGATTTTTTGTATTTTTTCTTTAAAATTTACTAGTGAAATTAGAATTATTTTTATTTATTATAAATTGTTTATAAAATTATGGATGTAGTAAAAGAATTAATAGTAAAAATCGAAGATTTAAAACAAAACAAAAATTTCAAAGAGGCTTTGGATATTCTTAAAGATGCCACTATGAAATATTGTGAGGATTATAGAATATATGAAGAAATAGCTGATATATATTTGTATGAATGAAAATTGGTGCAAGCAGCGAAAGCTGTCAATTTTGCATTATCTTTAAATAAAGACTCAGCTACTTGAAATTATTTAAAAGGATTTATTTTGTTATCAAATGAAAAATCATCTGAAGCTATAAAATATCTTGAAAAATCAAATAACTTGATGTGAAATAATGCCGAAGTTTTGAGAAATTTATGATGGGCTTATGCTATGGTATGAGAACAAGAAAAAGGGATTTATATACTTAAAAGAGCCTTAAATATATCTCCATGAGATGAACTTATAACTGAAGATTTAGCTATGGCTCTTATATGATCAGGAAATGTAAAAGATTGAAATACTTTGCTTTTAAAAATATGAAAAAATTTTAAAAAATAATGCTTATGTTTGAAAAAAAAGAAATATGAACAGACAATATAGCTGTAATTGATATTTGAAGTTACAGGATTAAGATTGCTAACTGTAAATTTAAAAAAGATGAAATCGATATAGTATGATATAGTGAAAAAAGACAAGAACAAGATATAATTTTGAATTGAGAAATTATAGATTTAAAGACGATATGTGAAAACCTTAAAATAGCTTTCAAAAAAGTCGATCCAAATAACAATATAAAAAAAATTATAATAAATTCAATTACTTTAGATGTTTTTTTAAATTCTTGTAGAGCTACTTATCAAAGAAAATATAAAGATGAAAAAATAAAAAAAGAAGAGATTTTCCATATAATAAGAGAAAAAGAAATAGAGTGTATAGAAAAGGCAGTAAAAAATATAAAAGCAAAAACTTGATATTTAAAGGAAGATTTGAAAATATTATCAAGTAATATAAATCATATATTTGTTGATTCTATGCAAGTTAAAGATTTGATATGAAAAACCGGAAAAAATATTTCTATTTCTATTACTAATATGTTTATTCATAATAGTAAATACGAATTAATAGAAGAAATTTGAAAGATACTTTGAAAAGAAATAATCACAATAATTCCTGATGAATATAGTATAACTAAATTATTTGATGAACAAACTGATGTAGTTATCATCAATATATGAAATTCTGCAACATCTATATCAATAAAAAAATCAGATGAAATAGTTTGAACAACAAAAATAAATATTTGAATGAATGATTTATTTAAAAAAATTAAACAAAAGAAAATAATTCCTACTGAAAAGATAATTAAAAAAATAGAAAAAGATTTTTTTGAGGAAAAAGAAATTTTTTTAGATACATTTAAAGAGTGTATAGTTGCATGATTACAAGATGTGATTGATTGAAAAATATGTCCCAATAAATTTTTTATAACTTGATGATGATGAAAATGTAGTTTTATAAAGAATTATTTTAAAACTATAGATTTTGCTTGAAATCATATAAAGATTGTTAAAAATATAGAGTTTATTGAACCTGATTTCACTTTAAGTAAAAGTGAAATAGATAAAATTTGAACTGATAATATAAATTTACTTTCAATGATTTTTGTTGCTCATAAAATATTTTATGATGAAAGAACTATTGTAAAGGATATGTTAGAAGAAGTTGTAACAGAACTTGATTAAAAATCATTAATTATTAATTACTTACCTATGTTTATCGTAAATTGATGAAAAAAATTATCTTGAAGTGTAAAAATAAGTTGATCAAAAAATGCTTGTTTACCACTACTAGCAGCTTCAGTGCTTATTAAATGAAAAGTATTTTTTAAAAATGTACCTCTTATATGAGATGTTGTTACTATGCTTGAGATTATGGAATCATTATGAGTAACTCATGATTTTATAGATGATACTTTATTTTTGGATTCATCAAATTTAAGTATGGATAATTTTGATGCACATAGAATTAAAGAAATAAGAGCAAGTATATTGCTTTTATCTCCTATATTACATTTTTTTGATAAGATTACGATTCCAGAACCAGGTGGATGCAATATATGAAAAAGATCTATTGATTCACATTTAGAATGATTAAAAACTATTTGATACTCTTATAAAATTAAGGAAGATGATACTATAGAAATTTCATGAAATAAAGAGTATTGAGAAAAAATTATAAATGCCTGATTTTGAGTTACTGGAACTGAAAATCTTATAATTGCAAATGTATTAAGAAAATGACAGACAGTTATAAAAATGGCTGCTATAGAACCACATGTAATAAACTTGATAGATTTTTTAAAATTAGCATGAGCAGATATAATTGTAGATTATGATCATACTATTACAATAAATTGAGTAGATAATTTAAATAGTAATTTATGATTTAATGTTGTATCTGATTATATAGAATCAGGAACTTTTATGATTATATGAGCTATGTTATCAAGAGAATATATGGATATAGAAAATGCTAGAATAAAAGATCTATATGCATTTATAGAAAAACTTAGGGAAGCATGAGTTAGAATAGAGGATATGTGAGATGATAAAGTAAGAGTTTGGAGGTCAACTAATTTAAAAGCAGTATCTATTCAAACAAACATATTTCCAGGGTTTCCAACAGATTTACAATCTCCTTTTTCAGTTTTGATGACTCAAGCTGAATGAATATCAAAAATACATGAAGTTTTGTTTGAATCTAGATTAAATTTTTTGGTTGAATTAGAAAAAATAAAATGACATGTAGCTATATTAAATCCACATGAAGCTTTGGTATTTTGAAAGACAAATGTAAAAGCAGGTGAGACTTTGACTAGTTGGGATCTAAGAGCTTGAGCTGCTATGGTTATAATAGCACTTTTAATAGAATGAGAAACTAAAATCACAAATATAAATTATATAAAAAGATGATATTCTAACTTTTTAGAAAAAATAATTTCTTTGTGAGGGGATATAAGAGAGGAGGAGTAGAGAAAATAAATAATTGTTTTTTGTCATTCCGGACTTGATCCGGAATCTCTAGCAAGATAAAACATTTAGAAAAAAATAAGAAACAAAACTTATTTATGTTATAAGTGAAATAAATATATATTGAGAGTTCATAGATTCCGGACTTGATCCGGAATCTCTAGCAAGATAAAACATTTAGAAAAAAATAAGAAACAAAACTTATTTATGTTATAAGTGAAATAAATATATATTGAGAGTTCATAGATTCCGGATCAAGTCCGGAATGACATCATCTTAACTTATTCTTTAAAAAATCATTATGAAACCATTTGCAATATTTTTTATATTATTTTGAGTTACAATTATAATTTTTCCTAAATTTTTGGCTTATCTTATAGGTGGATTTTTTGTTTTTGTATGAGTAAGTATACTATCAGTTTGAAGTATTTTTAATTCTGGTAAGAAAAACAAAGAAGATAATTATATAAAATTTGGGAAATACAAGATTTATAGGTAAAAACTCTAGATTACTAACTCAAATATTATGACATTATTTTTCATATCATTAATAGCATTGTTACCTATAATTATATGGGCATATATTTTTTCGTATATTGATTGAGATAGGCTAAATAGATTGAGGTTTATTATAGGTATTTGAGCTTGATTAATTTGAGTTTTACCAATAGTTTTTTTTGAGCAAATATTCTCTTTTTTGAAAATATCCTCTATTTTAAATATTTTCCAAAAATTTAATTTATTAGGATACTTTTCAATTATAATTGTCTTTTTTATATTTATTGCACTTGTTTCTTTTTTGTATTCATTATTTTTACAAAAATCATATAAAGTAACTTGAAAATATATAATTTCAAGTTTTTTAATATTTTGTATATTTACAATTATAGTATCATTATTTTTGTATCTTATAGATTATTTTTGATTATTATCATATTTTTCTAATAATTATAATCTTATTTTTCATTGAACTACTATAACAAGTTTTGTATTGGTATTATTTTATTATCTTTTTATTGCACTAATCGAAGAATTAACAAAGCATACAAATTTTTTGTGAACTTCTATTAATAATATAAGCACTATACAAAAATGAGTATTGTATACTTTTTATGTGACTTTAGGTTTTGTTTTTCTTGAAAATATTTTATATATTTACAATATTTATTGAAATAATTGATTTGGTTCTCAATTTTTCTTAGTATATTTTTCTAGGTCTGTTTTTTCTCTTATGTTACATATATTTTGTAGTGCAGTACTTACTTATTATTTTTTAAAAGCATATTTTAAATATAAAACTATTTTCACATTTGGTTTTATTAAATTATTTTTTATAGGTATAACATTTTCTGTTTTCTGACATGCATTTTTTGATTTATCTCTTGAACTTTGATGGACTTTTATGATGATAATTTATTTTCTATTTTGATATTTTTATATAACATCAATATTTTATAGGGAGTAGGATTTATTCTGCATTCTAACTAGGATCTTCGATTTCAAAAACCACATTATTTTCTATATTAGATATATTATTCATAAAAAAAGGTTGTATATCTATATTTACACTTCTTATATTTTTATCATTTAACAAAATCTTTTCCGCATCTTGTTTAGATAATCAGTATATTCAGTTTTTTAATCTTTGTACATAGGCACTATTTTCATTTAAGAAATTTTTGTAAATCAATGCATCTATTTCTAAAGTCAGTTTTACTTCAAGTTTAGGTGAATTTGTTTCATATACAATATTTGTCATTCTCAGAGAATTATTATCTATAGATAGAAGTTTTTCAATTTCGTCTATTTTTGTTTCTCAATTAACTACTTTTTCCTCTCTAACCATTTTTTCGTTTACTATATTTTTTAATTTATTGATAACTAAATCTTTATTATATACATAACTAGAAAATTCTAAGGTTCATTTTAATGTAAAATAATCAAGTTTATCTCAGATTTTCAAATTTTTAGGAGATATAATATTTATTTTAACATTTTTAAATATATCATCATATGACAATATTTCAAAAGTTACATTATTGGTATTATTTTCTAGTTCAAGATATGATTTTAATTCTTTTAATCATTCTTTTTTTAATTTATCTTCAAATATAATTTTAGCATTTTCTATATCTGTTTCTCCTAATACTTTCTCATAAATATCATCTCATCAAGCAAATTTACTTATTGCTTCTGCATATATTTTTGTTTTATCTTCTCATTTTAATCATGGTAAACTAAATCTGTCTTTTATTTTTATACTATTTCATCTAGATCCTATATATCTTCAATTTGAGTCATAATCTTTTGCTACAACATCAACTTTTAATATTCAAGGAGAGATTTTTCAATTTGAATCAATACTAGCAGAAGGAATTGTTATTGTCTCTATTGTTTCAAAAAGTAATCAATTTTTATTTTCTATTCTAGATTTTGGTTTTAATGTAATATCTTCAGCAAATGAATTGTAAAATATAACTTTTCAAGAACTTTTTTTTGAGTTAGCAGGATTTATTCAGCTTGTTTGAAATTTCTCTTCTAAATTAACAACTTTAGATATTTTTTTGATTTTAATTACTCTATTATCAAGTACCATATCTTCTTTATTTCACAAGTCTTTAAAAATAAAATTATAAGCCACAGTTTTTACATTTATTTCAGGTTTTATATAGATATAAGTTTTATTTATAACGAAAAATAAGACAATGAAGAATACAAATATAGATAAAAGAAGAATAAGTATAAAAACTCAAACTCAACTTTTTTGGTAATATTTTAAAGAATATTTTCTGAATTCATCTACTTTCGAACCTTTTGAGATAAAATGTAAAAACATTTTTATATAATTTTTTATTTCAAATTTCAGGTATTCAAAAAATGTTAAATTATGGTTTATTATTTTAGCTTTTCAAGAATATTCAATAAAATTATCATCTTTTACTATAGAAAAATTGATTCATAATCTTTTTCATATATTTCTACTAGTTAAGTCTTTTGTAATTATTGTTAATTGTTTACTTCAAGATTTATTTTTAAGTATTTTTAGAGATAAATAATTATGCAATATAGGATGTCAGAAAGGAAAATCTAGAATTATTTCATCTTTTTCTTCTTTTTGAATCTTTTGTATAATATCTATTATAGAATCTGTATTATTTACTTTTATCATAAAGAGTTTTAGAGTTAAGAGATTTTAGTTATCTTTTTATATTCTTTTTGCATTTTACATTGTTATATTTATAATCTGAAAAAGGATATTTTCAATTTTAATTTTAAAAATATGCAAGACATTGTAAATATAATAAGTTTGATAGAGAAATCAATAAAAGAAGATGGTGAAAATCTTATAACTTGATGAAATATTATCAAAGATTGATTTAATGAAGAAATAGATAAAATCAGGGATAGAATCAATAATTCTCGTGAATGGTTAGCTAACTATCAATCAAGATTAATAAATGAAACTGGAATAGGAACACTTAGAATTAAGTATACAAATATAACAGGGTATTTTATAGAAATTTCAAAAAATCAAGTTTCTAAAGTTCCAGATTCTTTTGTATATAAACAGACTCTTGTTAATGCAACAAGATATATCACAGAAGAATTAAAAGGTTTTGAAAAAGAAATTATGGAGTGAGAACAGATTTTGGCAGATTTAGAGTATAAGGAGTTTTTAAATATAAGAGAAAATATTCTTGATTCATTTAAGCAAATTAAAGAATTAAGTGAAAAAACTGCAAAAGTAGATTTTATGACATCGCTTTCTAGAGTTGCTTATATGTGAAATTATACAAAACCAGAGATTACAAAAGATTATGCTTTACAAATCAAATCGGGGAGACATCCTATAATAGAAAAAATCACTTCTGATTTTATTTCAAATGATTTAGAATTGAAAAAAGATGATTTTGTACACATAATTACATGACCAAATATGTGATGAAAATCTACATTTCTTCGTCAAAATGCACTTATTTTGCTTATGGCTCACATAGGAAGTTATGTTTCAGCTTTTAAAGCAATTATTCCTATAACTGACAAGATTTTTTCTCGTGTTTGAGCTTCTGATAATCTGTATCTTGGGCAATCAACTTTTATGGTAGAGATGCAAGAAATGGCTAATATACTTAATAATTCTACTAAAAATAGTTTTGTAATAATAGACGAGATATGAAGAGGGACTTCAACTTATGATGGAATGAGTTTAGCATGGGCTATACTAAAGGAAAATCATGAAAATATAAAAGCAAAGACTTTGTTTGCAACTCATTACCATGAACTTGTTGATGAATCAAAATCATTAAAGTGAGTAAAAAACTTTTCAGTTGCAGTAGGTGAGAATGAAGATAATATAGTATTTCTTAGAAAAATAGTTCCTGGATGAATGAAAAAAAGTTATTGACTTGAAGTAGCTTCTCTAGCATGAATAAACAAGAATATAATAAATGAAGCAAGGATAATGCTTCGTAAACTTGAACTTAGTCATAATTCAAGTTCAAAACAATTATCGCTTTGAATAGATAAAAGTTGCAAAGAGGTAGAAGTAGTTTATGTGGAAAAAGATAGTGAAATAATTGAATTATTAAAAGGTATTGATATAAATTCGTTGACTCCAATTGATGCTTTGAATAAATTACAAGATTTAAAAACTAAAATATAAATTATGCCTAAAATAGCTAATTATCAGATATCTTTAAAATGTTTTTTAAAGAATAATAAATGAGAAACTTTGATTTTAAAAACTACTCCAAGTTCTAGTTTTTTAGGGACTTATGATTTCCCGGGTTGAAGAATAGATGAAGAGGAATTTGAAACTCATTATATAGATATACTTAAAAGAGAGATATTTGAAGAGACAGGAATTAAAGATGTAAAAATTGAAAATAAAGTTGTAGCAATTGCAAGACATAAAGTACTTGCTGAGCTTAGAAAGACTGAAAAAAAAGATAATTATATATTTTATATTTTTTATGAATGAATATTAAATTGCGATAAATGTGCTGTAATTTCAGATGAACATGCTGATTTTAAATGGGTAAATTTAGAAGATATAGTTTTAGAAGATTATTTTATGAGTTGATATCTTGAGTGAGTTAAAATGTATTTAAATAAATAAAAATTAGTTATTATGATAAAAATTTGACTTGATGTAATGTGATGAGATAGTGCTATTTCTTGAAAAACTTGAATTGATTCAAGGATTTCTTGATGATTAAAATCATTAAAACTTGCTCCTGAAATGAAATTATACTTAATTTGAAATGAGGAATTAGTTAGAAATATTGTTTTGGATAAATGATCTAAGGTAGATACAGAAAGGCTTGATTTTGTTGATGTGCAAGAGTGAACTGAAATTTATAATTTAGTAAAACAAATAAAAGGTGGAACTTTGGATTGATGAGTTTCAGCTTGAGATACTTGAAAACTTATAAAAGAATCAATTAGATTATGAAGATTACAATCAAACTGACAGAAATTTACTCCAGCATTAACAAACTTTTTTCCTAAACAATGATGATGACAAACTTTGGTTCTAGATTTATGAGCAACTTTAGCTTGATTTAATAGTCCTCAAGAAATGTTGAATTCTTATATAAATAATGCATTACTTGCGATAGCTTATTATAAATCTCATTGAAAAAAAAGTCCTAATTTATGAATTTTTAATATATGAACAGAAGATTACAAATGACCAAAAAATCTTCAAGAGGTTTATAAAGAGTTTAAAGAACAATTTTGAGATAATTTTATATGAAATGTTGAATGAGATAAATTACTCACTACTGATGCAGATATAGTAGTTACTGATGCATTTACTTGAAATATGGTTTTAAAATCTATTGAAGGAACAGTAAAAGTATTATCAAAAGAAGTAAAAAATAATATTTTGAAATCAAAAATAGCTACTTGATTAACATTATTATTATCACCTTATTTCAAAGATTTTAAGAATCAATATAATCCAGATAAATATGCTTGAGCTCCTATTTTATGAGTTAACTGAAATATTTTTAAATCTCATTGAAGTTCAAATTCTGAATCCATAACAAGTGCGGTACTTAGATCTTATGAATATTCTAAAAACTGAATTTTAGATAAAACAAAAGAAAATTTATGACAATTAACAAGTAATTTATAAATATAACTTATGACAAATAAAACAATAATATTACATGATACTTTTTTATATAAATGAGGATGAGAAAGACTTATAATTATGATGTGAAAAGTGCTTGGAGCAGATATTGCATCTGGTTTTTTTAGTGAGGGAAGTTTTGATTTAAAAAAAGAATGATTTACTTGAAAAATGATTTCAGTATCAAGTGAAATATTCAAAAAAGGATTCAGACACTTGAAGTTAAAATGGGCTTTTTTGTTTAATACTAAGTTTTTAAAAGATTATGATACTGTAATATTTAGCTGAGATTGTATAAGTGCTGTGAGAAATTGTACTAAAGGGCAAAAAAAGATTTATTATTGTCATACTCCACCTAGATATATATATGATTTAAATGAACTATATCTAAAAAAAATCAATTTTTTAGTAAGACCTTTTTTTAAAACATGATTTTTTATTTTTAAAACACTTTATGAAAGAGATATAAAACAAATGGATTTGATTTTAACAAATTCACAAAATACAAAAGATAGAATTAAAGAGTTTCTTTGAATTGATGCAGAGATTTTATATCCACCTGTTGATTTAACTGAATTTAAGTATAAATGACAGTGAGATTATTATCTAAGTTTTGCAAGATTATCGACTGTAAAAAGAGTTGATAGGATTGTCGAAGCCTTTAAATTGATGAAAAACAAAAAATTAATAGTAATTTACTGAGAAAATGATCCACAAAAACAAGAAGTTATGGAATTAGCTAAATGATTTTCAAATATAGAATTTATCACACTACCTGGTAATATAGGTTTTACTGATTATATAGGGAATAGTATAGCAACTATTTATATACCTGTAAATGAAGATTTTGGGATGAGTCCTGTTGAAAGTATGTCAGCCTGAAAACCTGTAATTTGAGTAAATGAATGATGATTAAAAGAAAGTATAATTGATGGTAAAACTTGAGTTTTGATAGATAGTGAAGCTAAAATTGAAGATATTATAAATGCAGTAGAATTTCTAACTCCAGAAAAATGTATTGAAATGAGAAATTATTGTGAAAAGAGAGCTCAAGATTTTTCACTAGAAAAGTTTAGTGAAAGATTAAATGATTTGATATCAAAATAAAAAATAAACTTGGAAATTTTTCCAAGTTTATTTTTTATTAGAAATTTTAATTTATACTGCAAGGGCAGTTATTGCATCTTCTTCTTTTTCTGCTATTGGAATTATAGATGTTATTCAAACTAAATCAAGTACATCTTTAACTCATTCCTGACAATTAGTTATGTAAATTTTTCAATTACTTTCTTCGATATTTGAAAATATATCAGCAATATAACCTATAGATTTTGAGTTAAGATATTTTAATCCAGAAAAGTTAAATATGATTTTTCTTAAGTTAAAATCTCATATTATTTTATATAAAGATCAAAATGTCTTATCTGCATTTGTCTCATCTAGTTCTCATGCAAATTCAAAAACCATAATTCAATTTACATCTTTTTGTTTTATTTCTATTAATGTTTCCATATTTATTTATTTTTATTAGAAATTAATTAACTTTTGATTATTATATACTATATTTTTTATTAAATCAAATTTTTTAAACACTAAAATATTAAAAAATGAATAAAATATATAATATAGGTGATATAAAAGATTTAGATATAGCTATAAAAGTCCCAAGTATAATTTATTTATATGGCGATTTATGAGCTTGAAAAACAACTATATCAAAGCATATAATTAATGATTTATTTTGATATAAATGACAGGTTACAAGTCCAACTTACACTTATTATAATGAGTATAAAGTGGATAGAATACAGAAATCATTAACTCTTTATCATTTTGATTTATATAGACTAAAAAATTATGATGAATTTTTTGCGATTGGTTGAGAAGAAATACTAGATAATAATGAATGAATTATACTTATAGAATGGCCAGAAATATTGGAGGGGTATTATAATCCTGATATAATAATAAAGTTGAGAAAAACTGATAAAGATGATGAAAGGGAAATAGAGATGGTGTATAATTAATTTAATTTTTAATTTTATATAAATTTATTTTAATTATTACTAATATAATAACAAATACTGATGCAACTTGATATAAACTAAAAGAATAAAATACCTTTGGTTCTACTCTTATAAATTCTATAAAAAATCTGAATCCAAAATAAAAAATTAAAAAGTAATCAAATAAAATTCAAGGTCTTAGTTTCTTTTTTTGTAATCTAATTAATATTATTGAAAGAATAGTTAAGTAAATAATTTCATAGATTTGAGTTGGATGTCTTGATATATGATCTCAAAAATCAACTCACCAAGGAAGATTAGTAGGTTTTCAATAGCAACATCAGTGTAAAAAACATCCAATTCTTCATATTGCTATTCATATTGCAGCTCAAGGAGCTATGGCATTACCAAATCTATTTTTTTCTTTAAGTATTTTTTTAGTTATCCATATAGCTATAAATCATCAGATTAATCCTCAAGTAATGGTTCTTCAAGAAAGTATACTTTCTATATTTCAAGACTGTTTTATCTCATTGAAATAAGCTATCCAAATTGGAATTTTTGCTCATAAAGTTCCTCATAGAATTCAAAAAAATATGACATAAAAACTATTTTCATTTTTTGCATAATCTTTTTTTCATAGAAGCCAAAATACATAGATTCATACTATTAATCATAGTAAAACAAAAAATGAATATGTAGGTATATGAATTCAAAATACATTAAAATATTGTAAAATTCACCAATTAGTAGTTTCTCAGATATGATGATGATCAAACATTAGATTTAAAATAATTTAGGTAAAAACATTCAAACTTTCTTTTTATATTCAGTATAATTTTTAAATCTCTCGGTAAGTAATTTTTCTTCTTGTTTTGCTCTATAAATCATCATGGGGATAAATATAATTGTATTTAGTAATATAACTATCCAATTACTATAAGCTAGTCAAACCCCATAAGCAAACCAGATAAGCGATGCATAAAGAGGATGTCTTACTATTTTGTATGCTCAATAAGTTATTAGAGTGTGATTATCATATATTTTTATATGATTTGCCCAATTAGTTGATAGATAAAACCTTCAAACAATATTTAATATAGTTCATATAATTACTAGAAATAATCATACAATAGTAAAAATATTTTTTAAATTATCATTTACCTCTATATTTCAAATACGAAATACCCATGTTAGGTAGAGTAAAAAAAAGAAAAATGACATATTTCATGTTGCCACTTTACTTTTTTTTACTTTTTTAGTATTATTATTTTCTTGATATAACAAAAAATCTATAATAACAGAAATAATCAAAGCAGAACTACATAGTCAAATTATAAGATTTGTAAGAAAATTTTGGGAAGTCCAGATTTGAGTTAGTATATTTTCCATAAATTATTTTTAGGTATAACTTTGTTAAAAATGTATTAGACTCCAATACCTAAGCCTAGTAATATTATAATACATCATCATCCTAATAATAATAATATAATAATAGGAATTAATAAAATGATAAGAATTTGCTTAAAGCATTTTTTTTCTAAAAGTAATTTCTTTTTTAGATAAATAGAATAAATAATAATTCAAAAAAATCATATTATAAATAATATCAAAGATAAGAATGCATTATTAATACTAGTTATAAGTAAATAAAGTGTAGTAATAAGTGCAAATATATCTAATAAAATTGCTAATAAAGTTATTATTATACATCTTTTTCTATTTTCGCCTGTTTCTAAGATTTCAGAAATAGCTGTATTTTCCATAATTAATAAATTAGTAAATAAAATTATTTTTTTCTATAAAACATATTGTAAGTAGAGAATGGTATCTTTTTTAGATCTGGAGTTATAATATGTACACAATCTTTTTGTACTGATTTTATGTCAAAATTGTAGATATCAATAAAAGATTTTATACTTATACGAAAAAAATTATTATTTACATAATCAGATTGTGCTTGTTTTGTCATCAAAATTAGTTTTGGTTCAAGAATCTTTGTTAGTCATTGCCAAGGATTACAAACTCAATTACAGCAATCTCATTCTTTTGTTTTTTCTTCTAATATATCTCTTAAATCAAATGCAAAAGTATTTTTTATACTATCTAGATTTTTAACAGCATCTATTTTATGAGTTATTGGAGCCCATAAATTATTTTTTTTGTGAAGATAAGTTAATGCAACTCTGTCAGGATCACAGGGAAGTGGTATAAAATCATCAAAGTTAACAAAATTATCACTTTGACTTTCGATTTCATCAATTATTCAGCTTAGAGTTATACGGTTTTTTGTATTATGATTTCATCTTCCAAAAAATGCAACTGGTTGAAAATTGATTCATCTTATATAATCTTCTTTTAATCAAAAATTTACGATTTCCCATATTTCATCATCATTTGTTCAATTTTCAATAGTAGAAACAAGAGTAGTTGGAATTTTATATTTTTGTAAATTTTTTATAGCTTTAATTTTTTCTTCAAGTATATTTTTTCATCTCAATTTTTTGTAAGTAGAATCTTTAAATCAATCAAATTGTAAATAAACTTCAAATCCAAGTTTTATTTCTCATAGTTTTTTTACAAAATCTTCATCTGCTGCAATTCTTAATCAATTGGTATTTAGCATCATGTATTTAAAATTTTTATTTTTTGCTAATTTTAATATCTCTATAATTTCAGGGTGTAGAGTAGGTTCTCATCAACTAATTTGTAATATATCAGCTTTGTTATATTCAGTTTCTTGGTAAAAATTCATCATCTTTTCAATAGTTTTTATATCAAGGAAATTACCATTTCAAGAATTGGCATAACAAGTTGGGCATCACAAATCACACTTGTTTGTAATTTCTATAAGTCATATACAAGTATGTTGCTCGTGATGAGGACAAAGTCAACAATCCCGAGGACATCATTTATTATAAGTTGTTTGAGTTTCACAAGCAGTTCATGGTTTATAATAAAGATTTTTTTTATAATAATATTCTGGATTTTCTTCCAAAATTTCTTCTTGTATTCAATGAATAGGACAAAGTTTTTTTATAAAAATTCCTCATTTTTTTCTAATTATTTTAGCTTCAACTTTTGCTAAACATTCATTACAAATACTAATTGTAGATTCTAGAAGTACATAATCTTTAGTCATATATTAAGTTACATATTAAAAAAAATAAACATACATCATCAAAATAATAATAATGCTAAAATAACAGGAGTCCACCATATAATAATAATTTTTTTATAACATTTTGGATTTAGATTTGTTCTATTACGTAATAATATTAATATAAATATAAACCAAATAATTGTTCAATAAACAGTAAAAAATAACAAATCCATAATTATTGTCATAATAAGATATTTTGTACATAATTTTTTCTTTTTGTCATCTTCTATTAATTGTTCTTCCATATATAAAAAATAATAAATAAATTCTATCTCTTCAATATACTCCCTATCGTCTTAAAAAGTATCTTTAAATCAAGTAAAAAACTCCAGTTTTCTATATAAAATATATCAAATTTTACTTCTTCATCAAAAGAATTTGCTTCTCTACCATTTACTTGAGCCATTCCTGTGATTCATGGTTTGATTGTTAGGACTCTTTTTTGATATAATTCATAGTTGTCTACTTCTCTTGGTTGGTGAGGCCTAGGTCAAATTAAACTCATATTTCAAATAAATACATTGAATAATTGAGGAAGTTCATCAATAGAATATTTTTCTATAAACTTTCATATTTTTGTTTTTCTGGGGTCATTTTTGATTTTATAAAGAGGTCAAGTTCTAGAGCTTCTTTCTTTTATTAATTGTTTTTCATATTCTAAAGCTTCATCCTCTTCAGGATTTATTCAGTAGCTATCTTTTATACAATATTTCCATTTTAGATACCTAAATTTATATAGAAAAAACTCTCTTCATTTTTGTCAGGTTCTTTTATTTTTATAAATCATTGGACCACTTGAATCTTCAAATTTTATCATAACTCAAACAATAATCATCAATGGTCAAAAAATAATAATTCAAATAATACTTCAAATTATATCTATAAATCTTTTTATTACTCTTCACCAATTATCAAGTGCTATATTTTTGATATCAATTACTGGTATATTATTTATTAGAGTTAATTCAGTATTAAGTTTTGTAAGATCAAATAGATTAGTTATATACCTATATCTTATTCAATATATTTTACAATATTCCCATATCTTAAATAATTCTTCATTATTGAAATCACTGTCTATAAAAAGAACTTCATCAATTCAATGTAATATTTTTTCTAAGTTTTTATCATTTCAAAAATAATTGATTTTTTCTAGATTTTTATCTTTTTTGTTTATGTATCATACAATTTTATATATACGTGCATTTTTAATATCATCTATTATTTCTTGAATTTCAGGCTCTTTTTTATTATTTATTAATAATATTTTTGTTTTTGGAATAATCTTTTTATCAAGTAAGTAATTTTGTATTTTATTTAAAATTAATCTTGATGCAATATTTAAAAAAGTTCAAATAATGAATGTATAAAGGATTATAAGTCTAGGGATTTCAGTTTTTTCATAGATAAATCATTTTCATAAGTAAGCAAAAACTGAGAAAAATATAAAGGCATAAAATCAATATCTAATTAATTCTAGTATTTCTTTTATTTTAGAATTTGAGATTTTTATCTGGTATAGTTTATGGCTTGCAATTATTACGATATATAAAAAACTTCCAAATAATGCAAATTTAGTAAGACTGTAATCATTTATAGTTTGAGTTGGTAGGATTATTCAAGGAACCAAATCTGTTATAAGTCTTATCTCACGAGCAATAAAAAATGAAAAAAATATCACAATAAAATCAAGAGGAATCTTGATAATTGATAATATAATTTCGTATTTTTTCATGAGGCGAAAACATTAGGATTTCAGAACTTTGAAATATTATAAATACATTTTATTTTTTTTATTTTCAATTGCAAATTGAAGTATATTTATTTGCAAAAAAAAATTAAATTATATAATATAGGAAAGATTATTTTTTTATTTTCATTACTATGAAAGACATATTAAAACTTATTAAATCAATATTTAAAGATACAAAAAATCTTTATAGAAATTTTCTTCATTGGAATATAAGCAAGGTGTTTATTTCATTGTGATCTATAGTACTTTCTTTTCTTTTAGCACTTCCTTCTATAATAGCTTTAGTTATTATGTATTTTGTTTTTGATTTAAATTCATATATTACTTCTCTAGATGTAAGTATATTATCTTTACTTGGATTTTTATCTAGCCAGCCTTTAGTTTTTATTTTGTTCATTATTTTTTCTTTATTGACATTTTTTTCTGCACTAATTGGTTATAGTTATAGAAGAGTATTATTTACAAAATTAAATTTATCATACATTGATTGAAAAAATCTTAATTATATAAAAAATAGTTATTTTGATTTTAAATTGATTTGGAAATATTTTAAAGTAATAAGTTTGGTTGCTTTATTTGTATCAGTGCCATTTTTTGTTTTTATTATTGGATTTTTTATATTATTTTTTATATTTTGATGAGCATCTTGAGTTCAAGCATTATTAACTTCTAGTCAATTTAATCTATTTTCTTTAATTGCTTTATTGTTATTAGTAATTTGTATTGTAGCTTTTGTTTATATATCATACAGATTATATTTTGCTGTGATTATGTTGGTTGATGAAAAACATTATAAAGATAATGAAACCCCTATGTTTTATATAAAAAAATCATTTTTAAAAACCAAAGATATTTTCGTTTTTATGAAATTTATTTTAATAATGATTTTATTATCTATAGTTATTTTACCTTTTGGTTTTTTACAAGATTTTTATTCTAAATCATTAAAGGATGTAAGAGTATATAGACAATACTATTCTATGTGAGAAACTGAAAAGAGTATAGTTGATAAAGATGTAAATAATACTTATATTAATGAATTAAAAATGTACTATTATTGATTTTCTGCAGAGAAATTAAATAGTCTTGAAGTAACTTATTTTTATTTAAATTATTTCTTAATTATACTGAATTATATAATATTTTTTGGTTTATTTGAAATGGTAATAGTATCTTTTTATAAACATGAAATTATCAAAAAGAAATCTATTTTATCTGATTTATTTTAATCTTAATGAAAAAGAAATTTTTACTTTTTATAATTATAATAGTTTTTTTAATAAGTATATTGTCACTTATACTTATACTAAACTTTGTTGATCCTTATTCTAGTTGAATTATAGGTATTTTTTCTGTAATTGTGTCTTTTGTTCTTGGTTTAACAACTTTTTTGACTTTATTTTTTTATTTATTTAAAAAAGTTTATTATAGATGAGATGTTTTTCTTTATCATGTTTATAGTAGTTTTAGGCAATGATTTCTT
Organism: Candidatus Altimarinota bacterium; assembly: GCA_041659565.1. GTDB lineage: Bacteria > Patescibacteriota > Gracilibacteria > BD1-5 > UBA6164 > Altimarinus. Next base: position 200,273 of record JBAZXZ010000004.1, read on the forward strand.
ATAAGTTTATTTATTCTTTTAAATATAATATTTTATTTTTTCTCTATTTTCACAGTTATAAATATATTTGTAATTTTTGCATTAGTTGTATTTTTGGAATTATTTATAAGAAATTTTGAAGATATATGATAGAATAAAAAATATATAAGCACAAAACTAAAATAGTCATTTTCTTGATTATTTTTTTTTTATGTGATAAAATATAATTAAGTTACAAATTTATGTAAATAAATAAAGAAATAATAAAAAACAAAAATAAAAATGTTTAATAAAATAATTTCCATTCTTTTGATAAATTCAATATTTTTCTGAAATATTGTTTTTGCTGTGGAAAAAACAGAATCAGTAAAAGATAAGCAAAAAACAATACTAGAAAATTTTGAAAATCAAGAAATTAAAAATATATTTGATAATACAGATTTTTTTGATCCGCTATCAAATACTTCTTTGATTAATTCATCTAAAAAGATTGATACGTACAGTACTTTGAAATCAAAAACTGAAGAAAAAAGATTATATTTAGAAAAACAGAACGAATTACTTATAGAAAGAGTTAATTCCTTAGAGAAATCTATACAATCAATTGATAAAGACATTCAAGATAAAATAACAGATGTTAATACTACAAATATAAAAATATTAAAAACAAAAAAAGATATAGAGGATTGAAAGAAAACGATAGAGGTTTTAAAACAAAGAATTAAGACAAATAGAGAGATTTTGCTAGAATATGTAACACATATATATAAAAAATGAAATCTTACTTTTAGTAATGATAATAATATAGATAATATAAAATGAATTATTCTTAATTGAGATGATATTTGAGAGATATTGAATGATTTGCATTTTAAATCTATGTTGGAACTTGCATGACAAAAATTGGTGGAAAAACACAGAGAACTTGTATGAGATTTATATGAAAAAAAAATAGAGTTAGAAAAAAATGAAAAAAATGCAGTAATTTTAAGAAATCATCTTATTATAGAAAAAAAAGTTTTAGATGAAAAGAAAGAATTCAAACAAAGGATATTGGAAATGACTCAATGAAAGGAAGAATTATATAAAAAATATATAAAAGATAAACTTGATATAGAAAAGAAAATGAAACAAAAAGAAATAAAAGAACTTATAATATTTCAAAATACTAAGAATAAATCGTTGAAACAGAATGGTTGTGAATATGTAGATGTAAATAAAGATTCAGAAAAATTATATAGAATGTCAGCTAAATGTATAGAATTAAATAAAATAATTTATGGTGAATCAAAACTTCAAAAATTAAATTATATTTGAATGAATCCTTTTAAGTGGCCAGTTACTCCTTCTTATTGAGTAAGTGCATATTATCATGATTCATGATACAAAGATGCAATTTGAGGTGATCACAATGCTGTAGATATAAAGATATCTCAATGAACTTCGGTAAAAGCTGCTGCTGATTGATATGTTATTTATGTTAATCCACCAACTACAGATGCTTATTCTTATGTTGCTATAAAGCATAGTGATTGATTTGTAACCGTTTATTGACATTTAAGTGAAGTTTTAGTTAGGCAGTATGATTATGTAAAAGAATGAGAAATATTTGCTAAAAGTTGATGAGAATATGGTACAAACTGAGCTTGATTATTAAGTACTTGACCTCATTTACATTTTGAAATATTTCAAAATAGAGCTTTTGTAGATCCATTAGAATTTTTAGATACATCTTATATTATATTAACTGAATTACCAGAAAAATACAGATATAAATTTTATAATGATTTTAAAATTAGAAAATGATACGAATATGAAGATGTAACAAAAAGTCAAAGATGATTAAAAATTGATTGATTAACTGAAGTTGAGAGACAAAAAAGTCTATTAAGTAGATATGCAAAATGATGATTTTCAGATTGGAATATGTGGGTAGAAGAAGCTTTAGATGGTAATGTTGATCCAACATTTGTAATGTGTATAGGTATAGCTGAAACTTGACTTGGAAAGCATACAAAAACATCTAATAATGTTTGAAATGTATGAAATACTGACTCATGAGCTACAAAAACTATGTGAAGTGTTAGAGATTGAGTTAGATCAATAATTTTTACATTAAATAATAAGTATCTATGAAAGTATGATAAATTAAAAGATTTAAGTAGGTATGGTAATAAAACATGATCAATTTATGCATCAAGTGATTATAATTGGCATAATAATATAACAAAATGTATGTCAGTAATAAAACAACAATATATTCCAGATGATTATAATTTTAGATTATATAACTAATTATAGTCAAGTGATTTTTTCAAGAAAATATATAGAATTCTTTGACCTTACATTTTAAATATGTTAATATTTCTATATAAGGTAATAACACTTTATAAAAAAATAAAAACAAATTTAATTTTTTAAAAAGGCAATATTATGGGAACAGATTTAAATAGTAGTTTAAAGTTTTTTAATCAGATAAGTTTAACAGAGCTTAATGCACAAGCAAGTTTTCTTAATAGAATAGATACAAAATATTTATTAACTGAAGATGAATTTAAAAATATTTTAAAAGATTTAGAAGAAGAATTTTATATACTTGAAATAAAAGAAAAATCAATTTTTGAGTATGAAAGTATTTATATGGATACAGAAGATTATCATTTTTATTATCAACACCAAAATGGTGAAAAAAATAGAACAAAAGTTAGAACAAGAAATTATTTAGATAGTGGGATATCTTTCTTTGAATACAAACAAAAACAAAAATGAGTAACAAGAAAATTTAGATATCAATTTAGTGATATAAAAGATCATTGAAATATGACAAGTGAATCTACTAAATTTTTTGAATGAGCTTATCAAAGTTTTTATTCAATGGCTCCAGAAAATATTTTTCCTGCACTAGCAACAAAATATAATAGAATAACTTTTTGTAGTAAAAGTAATGATGAAAGAGTAACAGTTGATTTTGGGGTAAGACTAGAAGATTTAAGAAATGAATGAAAAGATATAATTTCTCTTGATAATCTAGTAATTTTGGAAAGTAAATCTATGTCCAAAAAATGAAAAAGTGCAAAAATAATGAAAAAATATGGAATCAAAAGAGCTAGTTCTTGTAGTAAATATAGTTTAGGTTTATGTTATCAAAAAATGGTTGAAGAAGTTTCAAAATTTAAACCAACTATGAGAAAAATAGAGAAAATAAAAAATAGTAAGTAGAAGATAGAATGCAGAATGTAGGAAATAGGAAAAATCTCTGTCATTGCGAGAGTAACGAAGCAATCTACAACTAAAATTGTATGTAAAAAAGTTTATATAATTAATAAAGACTACTTTAATGAAAAAAGTGGTCTTTATTTGTAAAGAATTTTAACTTATAGTCAAGCCAAAAATCAAAAAATATTTGATAAACACTAATAAACTCATAAGATTTTATTACTTAGAATATAAAAAAACAAAGTATGTCTACAACAAGTTACAACAAGTTACAACAAGTTACAACAAGTTACAACAAGTTACAACAAGTTAGTAGACAATGGATTAAAATCTTTAAAAACAAGAGGATTATTTTTTTCGTTTCATATACATATGAAATGCGAGAAATAGTCCTTTTTTGGTTCTTTAAAAACTGCAAAACAATGAACAATAGACTATTAATCCCGGGGTTACCAGAGATTGGCTCATAAGCAATTTCAATATAATAGAAACTATTTTATTTATAACCCCGGGATTTAATTGTACTAATAATCTAACAACATAATATATTTTACTTTCCTAACAATAATCTATGAAAAAATTAAAAAACCAAGCCTTTACACTCGTAGAACTCATAGTAGTAATCACAATCTTAGCAATACTATGAACAATCGCCTTTATATCATTCCAATGATACTCATCAAATGCAAGAGATGGAGTAAGAATATCAGATACAAATAATGTAAAACAAAACTTGGGAATATTTATCACAGAAAAATGATTCTATCCAATACCAGATAATTGAACTCAAATAACATACAGTTGAGGAACAGCATGGACTCAATGAACAGTATGAGATAATGTAATAACAAACTTAAGAAATCTATCAAAGAAACCAACAGATCCACTAAGTAATAATGAATATACATATAGCATAGCAAACAATAATGTGGAATACCAATTA
>JBAZXZ010000005.1:0-138888 GCA_041659565.1 Candidatus Altimarinota bacterium
ACAATACTAGATCTACTTGTACTAACTATCCTGATAATGCTAGTAGAAATTATACATATACAAGTGATTGATGATGAGTTAACTCTTGTACTGCTTCTTATACACCTCTATGTTGACTTGATCTTTATGAAAGTGTTGAATGAACCTGTTCTGCCGTATGAGTTTGATACTATTCACCTAACTTAAACAATACTAGATCTACTTGTACTAACTATCCTGATAATGCTAGTAGAAATTATACATATACAAGTGATTGATGATGAGTTAACTCTTGTACTGCTTCTTATACACCTCTATGTTGACTTGATTTTTATGAAAGTGTTGAATGAACCTGTTCTGCCGTATGAGTCTGATACTATTCACCAGCGAGTAATAATACTAGATATAGTTGTACAACATCACCGGCAGATAATGCTAGTAGAAATTATTACTATACTACTGACTGAGCTTGAACTAACTCTTGTTCTTATACTTATAATCCATTATGTTGAGTAGATTTATATGAATCTAGTGTGTGAGTTTGTTCTGCTGTATGAGTTTGATACTATTCACCTAACTTAAACAATACTATAACTGCTTGTACTAATAATATAGGTGTTTATACTAATAAATCTGCTTATCAAACTTCATGAGGATGATGGAATCATTGTTGATTTTTTACAGCAGAAGTAATAACATGAAATTGTTGATATACTTGATGGTATATTAATCAAGGTAAAACATGTTATCAGTTATGATTATATAATTGTTCTTCTTGATGAAATTGTAGAGATCAATGGACAACTTATTATGTATATTAATAAAATAACTTCAGTATCATATTGAAAGTATAAATAATATTAGATAAAAATCTATAAGTCAATTCAAGAAAATACAAAATTAGATTTAGATAGTTTTATTAAACTAAAAACAACTTTTTGTAATTTCACAAAATTAAATATAATCATAAAAATATTTTATGATTATATTTTTTTATGCACAAAACAGCTTGAAATATAACTTTTGAACAACAAATCAATTTTGAAATTAAAGATTTGTATTTTGTTGAAAGTCTTAATCCTATCTGAACTTATACTTATTTTTTTTATTGAAAAACTTATATTAAAACAAGTATTGAGTTACTTCAAGAATTAGAAAAAATAGCTTGAGTAAAATATGTAAATCAAGATATATCTATATCAACTGAAGATGATTTAGATATTTATATTGATAAAAAAGCAGATTGAGTTTATACAGTTATCTCTATAGAATGAGCAAAAGAAACTTTTAAAACAGTTGTTGATAATTTTAAAGACTCCTCACCTTTTATAGTCTCTATAAGAGAATCTGAAAATAGTCCTAGATTTGGAAATAGAATTATAAAAATTGATATAGTTAATTAAAGAAAATATGATAAAAATCCTTACAGTTTGTGATAGTTATAAACATTTTGAAGAGCCAATCAAAGAATACAAAAAAAGGCTTTGAAAAAAAGTGGAGATAATAAAACTTAAACCAAGTAAAAAAGATAGTATAGACGAGATTATAAGAGAGGAAACAAAATTGGTGATAGATAGATTATCAAAAACAAGTGCTTTTAAAATAGTACTTTCTATTGAATGAAAAAGTTTTTCAACGATTGAATTTATGAACTTTATACAATATAAATTTCAAAATAATTGAGAAATAGTTTTTGTGATAGGTTGACCTTATTGATTGGATTATACTGAATTAAAAAAATATATAGATTTTGAAATATCTTTTTCTCCTATGACTTTTCCGCATATAGAAGCAATGGTTATATTATTAGAACAGCTTTATAGAATAGATTGTATAAAGTATTGAAAGAGCTATCATTATTAATAAACAAAAATATTATGTTAAAACAAAAAATATTACAAGAACTTGAAAATACTAAAATTCCTGATTTGAAATTTCTGTTTTCGGATGAAATTTTGTATTTGGCACTGGAAGTTTTGAATGAACTTTTGGAAGAAGAAAAAAAAGATTTTGATGAACTTGTCAATACAGAGTATGAGTGATTGGATTTGTCATCCTGAACGAAAGTGAAGGATCCCTTAAACAAGGCTATATCAAGAAAACAAGAACAAAGGGATTCTTCGTTACTCTCAGAATGACAGAAAAAAATTACTTTCGACATCTTTATTGATTTTTCTCGTCTGGATTTATTCTTTTCGCTTTTAAATCATCTACAAAATGTTAAATCAGGAGAAAAAATAAGAAATATAATTGAAGAATTTGAACCGAAATATGTAGATTTTTGAAATTATATAGCCTATAGTAAGAGGTATTATGATATGCTTTGTTATTGTAGAGATAATTGTGAAATAGATTCAGAGCAAAAAAGAATACTAGATCTTTCTATAAAATCTTATGAAGTAAAATGAATAAATTTAGAAGAGGAAAAACAAACAAAATTAAAAAAAATAAGTAAAAGACTTTCAGAGATTTCACAAAAATTTTGAAATAATTTACTTCTTAGTCAGAAAGAATTTAATTACATATTTAAAACTGATGAAACTATAAAAGATATTCCAGAAAATGATTTAAAGGAAGCTAAAAATAAAGCAATACAAAAGCAAGAGGAATGATTTTTATTTGATTCTTCACCTTCTTCATACATGGCTGTTATGAAGTATTGTACAGATTCTCAAGTTAGAAAGTATTTTTATACTTCAAAACACCAGTTTGCATCAAGTTGAAAATACGATAATAGAGAAATTATTTTAGAGATATTGAAATTGAGAGATAAAAAAGCCAAGATTTTATGATATAAAAATTATGCTGAATTATCTCTTGTTTTCAAGATGGCAGATACTCCAGATAGTATAATAAGTCTTATAGATGATGTAACAGTAAAAGCAAAAAACAAAGCAAATGAAGAAATAATACAGTTAATTAAATATTTTAAGTTAGAAAAATTGGATCATTGGGATATGTCTTATTACAGCAGAATATATAAAGAAAAAGAATTTAAATTTGATGAAAAAGAATTAAAAAAATATTTTGAATTTGATAAAGTTTTAAACTGACTTTTTGAAATTGTGAATAAATTGTATTGAGTTGAAATGAGAGAAATTATCATCGATAGTTATTCTCCTTTATTAAAGTTTTATGAAGTATATAAAGACGATAAACTTATTTCATATTTTATAGGAGATTATTTTTATAATCCCGACAAGAGAAGTTGAGCTTGGTGTGATAATTTTAGACCTAAGATGGGTAATAGTGAAAAGGGACAAATTCTTCCTATAATTGTTAATGTTTGTGCTTTTGCTAAATGAGAAAAATGAAAAACTTTATTAAATTTCATTGATGTAGAAACAATGTTTCATGAGTTTTGACATGCTATTCATGAAATGCTTTCAATAAGCAAATATAGTGATTTAACTTGATTTAATGTTGAATGGGATTTTGTAGAATTACCTTCACAACTTATGGAAAATTGGGCTACAGAAAAAGAATCTTTGAAAATATTTGCCAAACATAATGAAACTTGAGAAGATATACCTGAAGATATGCTTTTAATTATGAAAAAACTTGAAAAATACTGAACTGGAAATTTTACTTTGAGACAAAATGAGTTTGCAAGTCTAGATATGCATTTGCATAACAAAGCTGTTCCAGATAATATAGATGAGTTAGATGATTATGTATTGTGATTTGTAAATAATTATTCTATTTCCCCAAAAGAAAAAGATTATAAAATGTATACTTCCTTTTCTCATATTTTCGATTGATGATATGGTGCCGGGTATTATAGTTATATGCGGGCAGAAATTATAGAGGCACAAGTTTGGGATATATTCAAGAAGAAATGAATTTTCGATAAAGAAATTGCAAACAAATTTTTAGATACTATATTGTCAGCTTGAAGTATAAAAAAAGCAAGTGAATTATTTTATGATTTTGCTTGAGTACCAATTTCCTCAAAGGCTTTTTTGGAAAGAAAATGATTTTAATATAAAAAAAATAAAAAATATTTGTCATTTCTGAGAAGTTGTGAATCTTTATTATATAAGTTTTAAATTGTCATTATTCTCGTCATTCCTGTGAAGACAGGAATCTATAAAATTGTCATTCTGGAGTTTTTACGAAGCAATCCAGTTTGTTCTATATTGTCATTCTGAACTTGATTCAGAATCTTAAAATAGTTTTTTATTAAAAACAATTCAATTACTTCTAACTTTTGAATAAGTTTTTAACATCAAATTTTTAAAATTTTTGAAAATGTAAAAAAGTAGTTATACTGAGTATATACTACTTTTTATTTTGTTTTATGATTATATGACAATACCAGTTTTCAAAATATATTGAGAGTGAAATTCTGAAATTGAAAATAAAATAAGGTGAGATTTATCTTTAAAATCATGGATTAACTTATCAGAAAAGGATAAACAAAACATTATACTTAACCTTGAAAAAAAATGATGGATAGATCAATATTCAGATATTTTAGTCAAAATAGGAAACTATTTTAATGAAAAATATATGAGTATTTATCCTTTTAGAAAATTGAATAGTATAATACCAGAAATTGATTATAGTCGACCAAACTTTAAAAATGAATATAATATGAAAAGTGCTGCATATAATGATTTTAAATATATTTTATTATTTGCACAAGAAGATTTGGTATACAAAGTCATATCAATGTTTGCAAATGAACTGAATGAAAGACATCTGTTTAGATTATTAACAGATAAATCTACAACAGAGGATATTAATAAAGCATTTGAAAAATTTGATAGATTTTGTAATTGGTTTAATCATATATCAGAGCAATATTCACTTAATCTTATTTTAACTAGAGAGTGATTTATTCCTAAGCAAGAAGAAGTTATAATTAATAATATCTATATTCCTACAATTTCATTATTACAAAATCCAAAATGGCTAAAAGTAGATAAATTATTAATAAAAGTATTTGAAGATTTTCAAAATAAAAGTTATTCTTCTGTTATTTCTGGCTCACACAATGTTTTGCAGAAGTTTTTGCAAATTTTTTTGTGAGAGAAAGAAGAAAATTGAAAGTGAGCTTTTTGAAAATACTTCAGTGAGTTTAAGAAAAATGAAAAATTAAATAATCAATTTACTAATTGAATTTTAACAACTACTCAAAGTTTTTTATCTTCTGAAAGAGCAGAAAAAAGTGATGCTAAGCCTTGAAAAAAGGAGCCAACATTACAGGATGCTCTATTGGTTATGAATACATCTTTAGTTTTTATAAATTTTTGTTTAATTTCTAACTAATTCCCTATGTTTCCATATAAAAATCTTACATGAAAATCTTGAATATTAAAATACGAAATTTGAGATGATTATATTATTGTAGAGTTCAAAAAAGTAGAATATATATTTTATGTTTATACTTATGAAAGTTCTTGAATTGATAAAATTGAAAAGATGAAGGAATTAGCAATATTATGAAAATGATTAAATTCTTATATTTCTAAATTTAAACCAAAATTTGATAAAAAGTATTAAAAAACCATTTCTAAAAGTATAAAATATAATTATATTAAGTACTAATTTCAAAAAAACAAAAATATAACTTGCATTTTAAATAAAAAGTATATAATAAGTGTATACTTAATTTAAATCAAAACATTATGGAAACAAACATTACACAACTTTTTTCTTCATTTGAAAAGATTAAACAAATTGAAGATAATATAGAATTTTGGAGTGCAAGGGATTTGCAAGAATTGCTCTGATATAGTAAATGGGAAAATTTTTCAAAGACAATTAACAAAGCAATATTATCTTGTAAAGAGGCTTGATATAGCTCAAATGATCACTTTGCTGATGTCAGGAAACCGATATCAGGATGAAAAGGAGCTATTCAATATGTAGAAGATTATTATTTATCTAGATATGCTTGTTATTTGATTGCCCAAAATTGAGATGTAAGAAAACAAGAAATTGCTTTTGCTCAGGCTTATTTTGCTATTCAGACAAGAAAACAAGAACTTGTAGAACAGAAAATGCTCGATTTCGAAAGATTAAATGCAAGAAAAAAACTTACTTTAACAGAAAAAGAATTTCAAGAATTGGCTTATGATAGATGAGTTGATTGAGTTTGAATTTGAAGAATTAGAAGTAAATGAGATACAGTATTATTTTGATGAAAAACCACATGAGATATGAAAAAGAAATTGTGAGTTAAATCATGACCACTAGCAGATTTCTTACCTACAGTTACAATTAAGGCAAAAGATTTAGCAACAGAAGTTACAAATCACAATATGAAACATAAATGACTTTACTGAGAAAAAAAGATAACTGATGAACATATAAAAAACAATGTATGAGTTAGAAAATATCTTGAGGAAAGTTGAATAAAACCAGAGGATTTACCAGTTGAAGAAGATTTAAAAAAGATTGAGAGAAAAATAAAAAATGGAGTAAAGAATTTAGGTAAGAAGTAGTTTAATAATTCTTTTCTTGATTTTAAATGAGTTTTTTCTTATACCAGGAAAAAAATCATTCTATTTTATACAACTATCATATCAAAATTATCTAGATTTAGATATTTATAATATAAAAATATAAAAAAATAAAAAATTCTTTTGACAAATTAAATTTATTTAATAGAATACCATCACTTTTTGTGAAATATCTGTATAAGTTCGCTTTAGGAGGTTAAGTTAAACTACTTTATTTAATAAGGACAAGTTTAACCTCTAACTTATTTTTTAATAAAAATTTTATGCCTTGATTGATAGCTAAAAAACTAGAAATGACAAGGGTAATTAAAGAATATAAATTTATTCCTATTACTTTATTGCAAATACCAGTTTTAAAATTAGTTGCTAAAAAAACTATAGAAAAAGATTGATATAGTGCTTTTTTAGTTTGAGTAGAAAAGAAATGAAAAGAGATAAAAATAAAAGAATGAAAAATGTCTTTAGATTTATCGTGTTTTGATGAGATAAGAGAATTTGAATGTGATGAATCTGAGTTAAGTAAATATAATATGTGAGATGAATTTAGTGTGGATTTATTAGAATGAGTAGAAGCTGTTTCTATAGAATGAATATCAAAATGAAAATGATTTGCTTGAGCAATGAAAAGATGGAATTTTTCTGGAGGACCATGAAGAGTATGATCTAAATTTCATAGAGCATTATGATCTATTGGTACAAGAAAACCTAGAAGAACAAAGCCAGGTAAAAAAATGCACGGGCATATGTGAAATGAACAAATTACAATAAGAAAAGTTTATGTGGAAGTGATTAATAAGGAATTAGGTGTAATTTGAGTTAGATGATGAGTTCCTGGATGAAGAAATTCTTTAGTGAAAATAATTTTTTAAATTAATTTAATAATATTATAAATGATGGAAACAAAACTTTTTAATCAAGAATGAAAAGAAATCTGAGTTGTAGAATTGGACTCTGATATATTTTGACTTGAAGTAAATGAATGATTAATTCATAGAGCTCTAGTTTATCAAAAAGCTAATGCTAGAAATAATATAGCTCATACAAAAACTAGATCAGAAGTGAGATGATCTACAAGAAAAATTTATAAACAAAAAGGTACTGGTAATGCTAGAGCGGGATCTTCTAGATCTCCTACAAGAAAATGAGGATGAGTAGCTTACGGACCAAGAAATACACAAAATTTTTCAATTGATATGAATAAAAAAGAAAGAAGAAAAGCTTTATTTTGTGCATTGTCTGCTAAATTGAAAAACAATGAATTAATAATAATAGATGATATAAAAATTGATTCTTTTAAGACTAAGGTAATGGCTTCTATTTTTTCTAATTTACCATATGAGAAAAAATTGTTATTAACTATACCTGTAAAAAATGATGTATTACAAAAATCATCATCTAATCTTCCTTATGTTAAATCTATAATGGTAGATTATCTAAATATTGCAGATTTATTAAAATATAAAACATTGGTTTTAATGAAAGACTCTTTATGAAAATTGAGTGCATTAAAATAATACTAAATTAATATTACTAATATTGATTTTAACTATTAATTATTAAGAAAATGAGATTATATAATATAATAAAAAAACCTATTTTTACTGAAAAAGCATCGTCTATGGAATTATTAAAAAACTGTTATATATTCCAAGTTGATAGTTCTGCGACTAAAATTGATGTAAAAAAAACAATACTTGAATTATATTGAGTTCAAGTAGCATCTGTAAATATAGTTAAAACTGTTGAAAAGTACAAAAATTGAAAAAGGTGATTACAGTTTAAAAGAAGAGCTAGTAAAAAAGCTTATGTTACATTAAAAGATAAAAAATCGAAAATTGATTTTTCTGTAATAAAATAAAAAACACTAAAATTAGTATTAAATAATTATTCCAAAAACTTTAATTATTATTATTAATTATTAATTATTAATAAGTTAATATGGCTATAAAGAAATTTAAACCAACTACTCCAGGTAGAAGACAGATGACTTGATATACATTTGAAGAATTAACGGTTTCTAAACCAGTTAAGTCTTTAACTGTTAAGTTAAAAACACATGCTTGAAGAGGTAGTTCTTGAAGAATTACAGTAAGACATAAATGAGGTGGTCATGCACAAAAATATAGACTTGTAGATTTTTATATGGTTGATAAAAAAGATATTCCAGCGAAAGTTGAGACAATAGAATATGATCCATATAGAACAGCATATATAGCTCTAGTTTGTTATAAAGATTGAGAAAGAAGATATGTGTTAGCTCACAAGGATATGAAAGTATGAGATATTATTTTAAGTGCTAATGAAACTACTTTAGCAAGTTGAAATAGAATGGAAGTATGAAATATTCCTGTTTGATTACATGTTTATAATTTAGAACTTATTGTATGACATTGATCTAGCTCTATAAGATCAGCATGAACATACTGAGTTATTTTTTCTCAAGAATGAGAATATACTCAAGTAAAAATGCCATCTTCAGAAATTAGACTTGTAAACAAAAAATGTTTTGCGAATTTATGACAAGTATCAAATACAGATCATAATATGATAGTAATCTGAAAAGCATGAAGATCTAGATGGATGTGAAAAAGACCAACAGTTCTTTGAAAATCTATGAATCCTGTTGATCATCCACATGGTTGATGAGAATGACATGCTCCTATTTGAATGAAAGCTCCTAAGACTCCTTGGGGAAAGAAAGCTCTATGAGCTAAAACTAGAAGTAGGAAAAAAACTACAAATAGATGGATTCTAAAAGATAAAAAAGGAAGATTAATTAATAAATAATTTTACTTAACTTAATATTTAAATAATATTTTATGTCAAGAAGTTTAAAAAAATGACCATATGTATATGATAGATTATTGAAGAAAGTTTCGAAATTAAACGAACTATGAAAAAAAACTATAATAAAAACTTGGTCTAGAGATTGTACTGTTGTTCCTGAATTTGTATGACATACATTTTGAGTACATAACTGAAAAGTACATACACCAGTTTTTGTTACTGAGGATATGGTAGGTCATAAATTATGAGAATTTTCTTTTACTAGAATTTTTAGAGCACATCCTGGGCAAAAAAAATAATTTAGAGTAATAAAAATAGAAGTAATAAGTATTTTAGTCTTTAATATAGATGCAATACATATTATTACTTAATACTTAACACTTAATATTAAAAGAATGAAAGCAAATTTAAAAAATGTAAGAATATCTCCAAAAAAATTAAGAGTTTCTGCTGAAGTCGTAAGATGAAAAAAAGTAGAAGATGCTTTAAAATTTTTGAAGTTTGCTCCAAATAAATGAGCTAAAATTCTTTACAAATTATTATTTTCTGCATCTAAAAATGCTGAAAATAATAATAACCAAGAAATAGATAAACTATATATTTGAAGTCTTATTATTACAAAATGAGTAGTTTATAAGAGAGGTCAACCTATTTCTAGATGAAGAACACATCCTATTTTAAAAAGAACATCTAATGTTAAAATGGAATTACAAGTAAAATAAACAATTAAATTAATTATTAATTATTATATTATGTGACACAAAGTTAGTGTTGTAGCTTTTAGAATACCTTACATAAAGACATGGAAATCATCTTGGTTTTCTGGAAAAGATTCATATAAAGATTCTTTGAAAGAGGATTTAATGATTAGAGAGATCTTAAAAAAAGAATTACATTGAATTCCAACTTGAGATATTTTTATTTCGAAAAATGATAATGCTATAAATATAGATATTTATACAGCTAAAACTGCTTTAGTAGTTTGAAAAACATGAGAAAATAAAGATAAAATTGAAAATCTAGTTTCAAAGAAATTATGATTTAAAGTTGTTTTAAATGTAAAAGAAATTAAAAAACCTGATTTAAATGCAAAAGTTGTAGCTTTTTCTATATCAAACCAGATAGAAAAAAGAATGCCATATAAAAGAGCTATGAAACAAGCTATAAGTAAAGCTATTGAAAAATGAGCTAAAGGAATTAAAGTTAAAGTTTCATGAAGATTAAATTGAGCTGAAATAGCTAGAAATGAGACATTTAAAGAATGAAATATACCTACTCAAACAATAAGAGCAGATATAGATTATTCTACAGCTAGAGCAGAAACAGTTTATTGAACAATTTGATTAAAAGTTTGGATTTACAAGTGAGATATTTTCAAGAAAAAAATAAATAAACTTGACTTTTAAAAAAAATTTATATACTAATTGAAATCATATGTTACAACCAAAGAGAACGAAATATAGAAAAATGCAAAGATGAAGGTTGAAGTGACCAGCAACTAGATGATGTGAAATTGCTTTTGGTGATTATGCATTAAAGACTGTTGATAGATGATTTATTACTTCTAGACAAATTGAGTCAGCAAGAAGAGCGATGGTTAGATTTATTAAAAGATGATGAAAAATCTGGATAAGAATTTTTCCTCAAATACCTTTCACAAAGAAACCTTTAGAGGTTCCGATGTGAGGTTGAAAATGATCTGTAGAAATGTATAGAGCCCCTGTAAAACCTGGTAGAATCCTGTTTGAATTAACATGAGTAAAACCAGAAGTTGCTAGGGAAGCTTTTAGACTTGCTTCTTATAAATTACCAGTAAAAACTAAAATATTAGTTGATTAATTAAAAAATATGAAAGAGTTAAAAGATCTAAAACTAAAAGATAAGACAAGCTTAAAAGGTTTAAGTTTAGAAAATCTTAATAAAGAATTAAAAGATTCTGAAAGCAAATTTTTTATTCTAAGAATGAAATTAGCAACAGATGAATTAAAACAAACACATTTGATTAAATTTATTAGAAGATACATAGCTAGAATAAAAAGTATTATTCTAGAAAAAACAGTTTAATAAGTTATTTTTATAATTTATATTTAATGAGAACAAAAAAAGGTACAGTTACTAGTATAAAAATGGATAAAACAATTGTTGTATCTGTTAATACTTATAAAGAACATCCTAAGTATAAAAAAAGTTACAAGGTAACTAGTAAGTATTATGCACATGATGAACAAAATACTTGTAATGATTGAGATGTAGTTGTAATAAAAGAGACAAGACCCTTATCTAAAACAAAAAGATGGGAGCTTGTAGAAAAAGTTGTTTAGTTGTAATTAATAATTAAATATTGTATGATACAAGCAGAATCTAGACTTTCTGTTGCTGACAATACTTGAGCTAAGGAAGTTCTATGTATAAAAGTTTTATGAGGTTCTCATAGAAGATATGCTTCAGTATGAGATGTAATAGTTTGTAGTGTAAAAAAAGCATTACCTGATGGAACCATTAAAAAGAAAAAAGTTGTTAAAGCAGTTGTTGTTAGAACAAGTAAAGAAATAAGAAGAAAGGATTGAAATTATTTAAGGTTCGATGATAATGCATGTGTTATAATATGAGATGATGGAACTCCTAAATGAACAAGAATTTTTTGACCTGTTGCAAGAGAATTAAAAGCAAAAGGATATCAAAAAATTATCAGTTTAGCACCAGAGGTTTTATAATTAATTTTCTAAATTATATGAAAATAAGAGTTTGAGATTTAGTACAAGTAATGTCTTGAAAAGAAGTAGATAAATGAAAACAAGCGAAAGTTTTGAAAGTTTTGAAAGAGGATAATAGGCTATTATTAGAATGAGTTGGTATAGTTACTAAGCATATTAAAAAGTCAGGAACTACTCCAGGACAAATAATAAAGATTGAAAAACCTATTGATGCATCTTGTGTAATGCTTGTTTGTCCATTTACAAAAAAACCAACAAGAACATGAGTTGTTACTGTTGAAGAAAAATGAAAAAACAAAAATTTTAGATTTTCTAAAAAAGCTGTTAAAGAATTAAAAAAAGATCCAAAAGATTTTTTAATTAAATAAAAAATTTATTTTTTAAAAAACTAAAAATGTCTCTTAGAGAAAAGTATAATAAACAAATAGTTTTAACGTTAAAAGATAGTTTAAAGATAGACAATATAATGGAGGTACCTAAAATAGAGAAAGTTGTTTTAAATATGGGTATCTGAAGTTATATAAGAACTTGAAATAAAGATTATAATGTTTTAAAACAACATTTAGCTTTAATAGCATGACAAATACCTACAGTAAGATATGCTAAAAAATCAATTTCTAATTTTAAACTTAGAGAATGAATGCCTGTTTGATTATCTGTAACATTGAGAGGAGATGCTATGTATAATTTTATTGAAAAATTAATAAATATTATACTTCCTAGAGTTAGAGATTTTAGATGAATCTCAAAAAATAGTTTTGATAAGGAAGGAAATTATAATTTCTGAATTAAAGAACATTCTATATTTTTAGAAGTGCCTCAAGATGATGTTGTTAAAAATAATGGTTTACAAATAACTATAAAAACAACAGCTAAAAATAAGGATTTTTGAAGAGAATTACTTAATTCTATGGGGTTTCCTTTTTCTAAATAGTATTTAACATTTAATTATAATTTTAGATGAGAAAGTCAAAAATAGCCAAAGCTAATAAATTGAAAGCACAATTTTTGAGAGCAATAAAAGATTGAAGAAAACCTAAATTTTCTACAAAAGTTTTTAACTGTTGTAATGTTTGCTGAAGAGTTAGATGATATTTATGAAATTTTTGAATTTGCAGAATTTGTTTTAGAGAAAAAGCAAATGCTTGAGAACTATCTTGAGTTAGAAAGTCAAGTTGGTAATTGTAATATAAAATAATCATTTTAGTTTATTAATTATAGTTTTATGATAATAGATCCAATAGCAGATTTATTAACAAGATTGAGGAATGCATATATGTCTAGAAATGAAGAGGTTAAAATACCTTTTTCTGGAATAAAAGCTGATATATTGAAAATAATGAAAAAAAATAAATATATTTTAGAGTATGAAGTTTTGTCTGAAGAAAACAATAAGAAATCTCTTATTATAAAATTAAACGACATTAGAATTACTAAATATATTCCTACTTTTAAGAGAATAAGTAAACCAGGACAAAGGATTTATATAGGATCAAGAGATATAAAAAAATCTAGAAATTGAAAAGGTATTTATATAGTTTCTACTCCTAAATGAATTATTACTGGGTATGAAGCTAGAACTTTGAATGTCTGAGGTGAATTAATTTGTGAAATATTTTAATTAATAGTTATAAAATATATAATTGTTAATTATTAATTATTAATTGTTAATTATTAATTATGTCTAGAATTGGTAAACTACCTATAACAATATCAGAAAATGTAGAAGTTGTTTTAGATTGAAATAAAATAACAACGAAATGAAAATTATGAGTATTGAATTTTCAATTTTCTGAGTTAATTGAAATCTCTAAAGAAGAAAATATATTGGTTTTTAAACCTAAGAACGAAGAAGCTAGTGCTTTATGGTGAACTACTAGAGCAATAGTTGCAAATATGATTGAATGAGTTTCTGTTTGATATAAAAAAGCATTAGAGATAAATTGAGTTTGATATAAATTTGATGTAGTATCTGATAAAAAACTTATATTAAGTGTTTGATTTTCTCATAAAGTTGAGATGGAAGCTCCAGAAGGAATAAAAATTACTGTTGATGAAAAATTGAAAAATGTGATTTATATTTCTTGAATTGATAAACAATTAGTTTGACAATTTGCTTCAAAAATAAAAGCAAAAAAGAAACCTGAGCCATATAAATGAAAATGAATCAAATATGTTGGTGAAATAATAAGAAGAAAAGCTTGAAAAACAGGTAAATAAAAATTAATCTAATTAATGACAATGAATATTAAAGTTTAACTTTAAATTTAAAAATCATTAAATTGTTAATTGTTAATTATTAATTATTAATTAATTTGTATGTTAGAAAAACAATTAAAGAGGCTAAATAGAAAACAAAGAGTAAAAGCTACTATTTCTAGTTCATCTAGACATAGACTTAGTGTTTATAGAAGTAATGTTTTTATTTATGCTCAAATTATAGATGATACAACAGGTAATATTGTTTGTGCTTCAAGTGATTTAAAAATGAAATGAAAACTTACTAAAACTGAAAGTTGAAAAAAAGTTGGTGAGGATATCGCAAAAAAAGCTTTAGAAAAAAAAGTTTCAGAAGTAGTTTTTGATAGGAATTGATTTTCATATCATTGAAGAGTAAAATCTTTAGCAGATGCTGCTAGAGAAGGTTGATTAAAATTTTAGTTTTTTAATTATTTTTATGGCTAATCCTAAACAAAATACATCAAATAGAAAAGAAAATCAAGTTGATGGTATAAGTAATGAATTCAAAGAAGAATTATTAAGTGTTGATAGAGTTACAAGAGTAACGGCTTGAGGTAGACAGTTAAGATTTAGAGCTGTTATGTTGGTTTGAAATTGAAAATGAAAAATAGGTCTATGAACTTGAAAGTCTTGAGAGGTTGTTACAGCAATAGCTAAAGCAGTAAATGATGCAAAGAAAAATATGGTAGAAGTTTCTATTGATGAGGGTTCTGTTCCTTACAATTTGACTACTAAATATAAATCAGCAATAATAATGATTCATCCAGCATCAAAATGAACTTGAATAATTGCTTGATGAGCAGCTAGAAAAGTATTAGATGTTGCTTGATATTCTGATGTAATAGCAAAGAGATATTGATCAACAAATATTATAAATAATGCAAGAGCTACACTGAAGGCACTTACTTCTTTTAAAAAATAATCCCTTA
Organism: Candidatus Altimarinota bacterium; assembly: GCA_041659565.1. Classification (GTDB taxonomy): domain Bacteria; phylum Patescibacteriota; class Gracilibacteria; order BD1-5; family UBA6164; genus Altimarinus. Next base: position 15,121 of record JBAZXZ010000005.1, read on the forward strand.
ATTGCTAATTATTAATTATTATGTTAACTCTAAATAATTTAAAACCAGATGATGGTTCAAGAAAAAGATCTAAAAGACTTTGAAGATGAAATGGTTCTTGAAAATGAACTTTTTGTTGAAAATGATGTAATGGTCAAAATGCAAGATGAAGTAAAATGTGAGCATGGTTTGAATGAGGACAAACTCCTTTGTTTAGAAGAATACCAAAATTAAGAGGTTTTTCTAATCATAGATTTAAAAAAGAATTTAATATAGTTAACCTTGGAGATTTAGAGTTATTAGCTTCAAAATGAATTTTAGAAGTAAATAATGAAGTTTTAATGAAAAATTGAATTATTAGAAAAAAGTGATTAGGATTAAAATTATTATGAGCTTGAGAATTGAAAACTAAAATAGTAATTGAATTAGATAAAGTTTCTAAAATTGCTAAAGATGCTGTTGAAAAACTTTGAGGTACTATAAGAATAATTGAAAATGTATAAACTACAAGTAGTAAGTAGTAAGCCACAACTTACACTTACTATTTTTTATAATATGAAAGCATTGAAATAATAATTTAAATACTTTTATACTTAATACTTAATACTTGTTTCCATATGATTTTGACACATATTAAATCTATTTTTGCAGTAAAAAGTCTAAAAACTAAGATTATAGCAACACTTTTATTAGTGCTTGTATATAAGATGTTATCAGTAATACCTTTACCATGAGCTAATACTGCCTGATTACAGGCAATAATAGATCAACAAAAAGGTTTGTCATTATTTAGTGCATTAATGGGATGATGACTTAGTCATTTTTCAGTTATACTTATGTGACTTTCTCCTTATATCAATGCTGTTATCATAATTCAACTTTTATGAGTTATAATACCAAAAATTTGAGATATGCAGAAAGAATGAGAAGCAGGACAAAGAAAAGTTAATAAAATTACAAGATGGTTAACTTTACCTTTAGCTTTTTTACAAAGTTATGGTATGATCCTTTTGTTAAATAATTTAGCTAAGTGAACTATAATAGATATGATGAATTGGCATGTTGTATTATTTGCCATGATAGTTGTAACGGCTTGAACGATATTCTTGATGTGGTTAGGTGAAATAATGACAGAATATGGTATATGAAACGGTATTAGTATTATAATAATGGCATGAGTACTTTGATGAGTACCATGAGTTATATTTAATTATATTTCTATTTGAAATTATCCATTGTTTGCTGCAGTTTTGATTGCTACCCTTTTTATTATTTATGTAATAATAAAATTTACTGAATGAAATAGAAGAATTCCTATTATTTATACAAAAACTTGAAGAGAAGAAAAATCTTATTTCCCAATAAGAATTAACCAAGCATGAATGATTCCAATCATATTTGCTATCTCTTTAGTTACTTTTCCATGAATAGTATGACAAATAATGTCAAACTCAACAGCTCCCCAAACAAAAGCTATAGGAACTTGGTTATTACAATTCTTTAGTATGCAAAATCCAAGTTGGATATTTATAATTGTTTATTTTATATTTGTACTTATATTTTCATTTTTTTATGTTTCTATTACTTTCAATACAGAACAAGTTTCTGAAAGTATACAAAAAAGATGAGGTTATATTCCATGAATTAGACCATGAACTGAAACAGCAGACTATTTAGCTAGAGTTTCATCTCACTTAAACTTATTTTGAGGTTGATTTTTAGCTTTCATAGCTGTATTGCCTTATATACTTGAAAAGGTTGTTTCATCATCTCAAAAAGTTGATTTCTTGATTTCTTGAGCTTGACTTATAATACTTGTTTCTACTATACTTGATCTTATAAGAAAAGTAGATAGTGAAATGAAAATGTTTGATTATTCAAAATATAAATAAAAAAATTAAATTAAAATCAAAAAAAAATACAAGCAGTTCATTACTGCTTGTATTTTTTTTTATAATCAAGAAACTCATTCTTGCAGTACTTTTGGATTATTAGAGTATTTTAATCACTCTTCTAAACTTATTATTCACTTATTTACTAAATCAATTAAATCTTTTTCAAGTAATTGCATTCAATCCCTAGATGACATTTGTATTACTGAAGGTATTTGATGTAAATCATTTTCTCTTATTAGATTAGATATAGCATTATTTTTTATTAGTATTTCTTTTGCCATAACTACTCAAGTTCAATCACTTTTTTTAAGCAGTCTTTGAGAAAATATAGCAATCAATGATTCTGCAAGTTGAAGTCTAATTTGGGTTTGTTCAGGTCCATCAAAACTATCTATTATTCTTGTTATACTTTGGTAAGCATTTCTAGTATGTAGAGAAGAAAATACAAGATGTCATGTTTCAGCTAGAGTAAGTCACATTTCTATTTCTTCTTTTGTTCTCATTTCTCAAAAAAGTATAACTTGAGGATTCTGTCTCATTGCTCACATAAGAGCACTTGAATAATTTAATACATCTCTTCATATTTCTTTTTGCTCAATAATTGATCTTTTATGTTCATGAATATATTCTATAGGGTCTTCTATAGTAATAATATGCCTATTATAGTTTTCATTTATATGGTTTACCATAGATGCCATAGTTGTTGATTTACCAGATCAAGTAGGTCAGGTAACTAATATTAATCATTGTCATAATTTAGTCATTTCTTTATAAATATCAGTCAATCATAAATTATCTAAGCTTGGTATATTTGAGCTTAATAATCTTAACACAACCATATATTTTCTTGACTGAAATGAAATATTTCATCTGAACCTTCTTGAATTAAAGGAAAATGCAAAATCTAAATTCTTATCTCTTATAAGATCTTCATGTTGTTTCTCAGTAATTAATGATTCAGCAAATTCAAGGGTATTAGTTTCAGTTAATATTTCAATTCATTCATTTATCCTCAAAATTTCTCATCATATTTTAATTGCTGGATGAGATCAAACTGTTATATACATATCAGATCATTCATTATCAATCATAACTTGTAAAAGCATATCTTTTATTTTGTGTTCAGTTCTAATTACAGTTTCCATAAAAAAAGTTAAGAAATAATCTAGCTTACTATAATTAAACCATTTCTTAACTTTTAAAGCAAATATATCAGTGATTTTAGTGAGAAAATTTTCTAGTCAAAAAATAAATACTATTTATAATTAATGTTAAAAGCATTAATATCCAAGTTTCAGGTCCTGTATCTGGAGTTTCTTCTGCTGTAACAGCGATATTTTCTATGTTTCAAACACTTCCAGTTCAATTTTCAGTATTTCATAAATCTACATTTAAATTTTCTACTTGTCATGTTAATGTGTCTGGTTCTATTGTATTATTTATTATATTACTAGGTTCAACAATATCAGTTTTTTCTACAGATGTGTTATCTCATATAGTAAAATTATATATAGATTCAGATAATAAATAATTATTTCATAAATTATCAGCTAATGACATAAAAATTAAAATATAATCTTTATTATTTTCAATTACTGAAGATGTTTTTAAAATGAGGCTTCAATCAGATGATTTAGTTTCAGTAATACCTAAATCTTCCAATCATTTAAACTCAAATTCATTTCAAACTATAGGAGCTTTAAAATAAAGTTCAAGTGTTTTACTGTCTTTTAAAACAACTTTTGTTATTCATTGAACATCAGTTGCATCAGAAAGCATTTTTACATTTGATGCATTTTCAACAATAAAATCAGCACTTCATTCAACTCAAAAAACAGAGAGAATATTGTAAGTACTTCAAATTTTTATTTCATCATTTAAGGATAAAGTTATTTTATTACTCATAAGACTATCTTTAGTTACTTTATCTATTCATAAATCTTTAAATACTTTCATGTCACCTGTATATGTTCTATCTGCTGGGATTTGAGAATCAAAATTAATTTTTAATGTATGATCTCATCATTTTACAATATCTTTTATGTTTAGGTTAGTATCACTTGCATTTGTATATCAAAAAATACTTAAAGTGATAATAAAAAATACGATTTGTATAATTTTATTTTTGTTTTTCATATAAAATAAATTAATAAATTAAAAATTACATTATTATTAAATCATATAATTTATAATATGTCAAATATTGGATATATTTTTTTGCACCAAATCTTTTTGAATTTTCATTTTTTTGTATAAAATAGCTGAAAAGTATTGAATATTTAATTGTTAATTATAGTTATGCACATATCTAAAATAAGAAATTTTTGAATTATAGCTCATATTGATCATGGGAAGTCCACTCTTGCTGATAGATTACTTGAGATAACAGGAACTATAAATAAAAGAGATATGAAATCTCAAACTCTTGATACTATGGATTTAGAGCAAGAAAGAGGTATAACAATCAAGCTTACTCCTGTTAGGATGATGCGGAAATGATACGAATTAAATCTAATTGATACTCCAGGACATGTTGATTTTCAATATGAAGTTTCAAGAACTCTGGCTTCAGTAGAATGAGCTGTACTTATAGTTGATGCAACTCAATGAATTGAGGCTCAAACTCTTTCAAATGTATATATGGCGATGGAGCATAATCTAGATATTATTCCTGTTATTAATAAGATAGATTTACCAGCTTCAGATGTAGATAAAGTTTCCGAAGAAATTGTTAATTTACTTTGATGTAAAAAAGAAGATATAATTCCAGTTTCAGCTAAAACTGGGCAAAATGTAGAATCAGTACTAGAAGCAATAATAAATAAAATAAATGAACCTATAGTATTTGAAAAAGAAAATCAAAACGAAAATTCTGAATTAAAAGCACTTGTTTTTGATAGTCAGTATGACCCATATAGATGAGTTGTGAGTTATGTTAAAGTATTTAGTTGAGAAATTAAAAAATGAGATACTCTTCATTTTTTAAATACTCATAAAAAAATTGAAGCTTTAGATGTTGGATATTTTTCACCAAAATATGTTTCAGCTCCAAAAATAGAAAATGGGTCAGTTTGATATGTAGTAACTTGATTAAAATCAATTAGAGATGCAAAAGTTTGAGATACTTTATGGAAGCCAAAAAATATTGAATGACCAAAAGATAAACCAGAAAATGCAAAGGCGATAGAATGATTTAAAAAAGTTGTTCCATTTATATATGCTTGAGTTTTTCCAATAAATAGTGATGAATATCCTCAATTTGTTGATTCAATTGAAAAACTTATGTTAAATGATTCTGCTTTGACTATAGAGCCAGAAGTAAGTCCTGCTCTCGGTCATGGATATAGATGTGGATTTTTGGGTTTATTGCATCTTGATATAGTAAAAGAAAGACTTGATAGAGATTTTAATATGGATGTAATTATAACATCCCCACAAGTTACATATAAAATTAAATTACCATGAGACAAAACTCAGGAATATTCTAGATTTAATCCTGAATTGATTTCTGAGACCGGTCTTAAAATAGTAAGACCGGTCTCTCCTCAGGATAAAATATTTACTTATATATATATATCAAATCCTGAAGATTTACCAAGAAGAGAATTGTACCAATGTATGGAGGAACCTATTGCAAAATGTGAACTTATAACACCAAGCGAATACATTGGAAATTTAATGAAGTTAGCAAAAGAAAGAAGATGAATATTTGTTAATCAAACATATATTGATAAATCTAGAGTGTTAATTACTTATGAACTTCCTATGGCTGAACTTATAGGAGATTTTTATGATGAATTAAAAAGTTTAAGTAGTTGATATGCTAGTTTGAATTACGAATTTTTAAAATACAAAGAAGATGATTTAGTAAAACTTGATGTAGTATTGGCTTGAGAAAAAGTAGATGCTCTTAGTTTCTTTTGTCATAGATCACAGGCAAGTTTTATAGGATGAAAAATCACAAAAAAACTTAAGGAAGTAGTTCCAAGAGCTTTATTTGCTATAGCTATACAAGTAGCAGTTGGATGAAAAGTAGTTGCTCGTGAAGATATAAGTGCTATGAGAAAAGATGTAACAGCCAAACTTTATGGTTGAGATATAACTCGTAAGAGAAAGTTACTTGATAAACAAAAAGAATGAAAGAAAAAAATGAAACAATTTGGTAAGGTAAGCTTGCCTAGTGAGGCTTTTATAAATTTGTTGAAGAAATAAGTCTAAAATAGTAAAACTTGACAATAAGTAATATTGTTATATATTATGAACAACTAATAATAGTTGTTTTTTTATGTTAAATTTTTTAGATAATAGAGTTAGTCAAAAACAAAGATTAAATGATAATAAGTTAATTGATATTCAAATATTAGCTATTTTAAACGACTCTATAAAAAAAATAAATCAGATTTTAGATAATAAAAATTGAGAACAAAAAAAGTTGAAATATTCTCAAACAAAAGAACTTCAATCTGAAATAACAAGATTAATCAAAATTTGAAGAGATTTATTTTTAAAATCAGAGACCAAAGAAGAAAAAGAAAATATTATCGAGCAGGTATTGTTGTCTTTAGATTATTTATTTGCAAATATAGAAGCAAAAAAAGTATTTGTAAGGTATCCAAATATAAATTCAGAAGAATTTGTAAAAGAAAAACCAGAAAATCAGCTTATGAGACTTATGATTCCAACAGAATATGATATCAGGAATTTAGAATCTGTTTCTTGATGAAATTGTTATAATTTTGGTATTGGATTTTATTATAAATTATTAAAAGAAATAATTTGAGATGATAAAGATATTAAAATAATATTTCATATAGATAATAATGATTATCATTGAACTTTTTCAATAAATGATAAATTTATTATTGATTCTCATTTTAAACAGTTTTCTATTAAAACTTGAAAAGAACAAAAAAATACAAATTTTTACAAAACAAATATTGATGAAAATATATGAGAATTGTTAGATAAATTGGAGGTTTTTAAGAGTTTTAATAGTGTTGAAGATTTATTAGAATTTACTAAAGCATTACCAAGTATAAATACTTCTAATTTTCTAATTTGATGAAAAAAATATTTAAGAGTTGTTGTATCAAGAAATAATGATAAATTATTAGTTTTAATGTTAAAAAAAATAGGGTGAAAGCTTATTTATTGTACTATAGATAAAAATAATTCTAAAACATTATCTATAAATATTGAAGACATAGAAAAATTTATTATAAAAAATATTTCAAGATCAGAAAATGATAAGGAATTATTAAAAGTAATATTTTCAAAATTAGATAAACAGATTATGAAAGGAATATTTGATTGAATTTATGATATAAAAGATATGAAATTTAAAACTTTACCATGATTTTTAGTTAGGATTTTAGAAAATGAAAATATTCGTTTTTTTGTAAAAAAAATATATAATAGTATAAGAAAATAACTATTACTATACATTTTTCAAATCATTTTTATCTAAATCAAAAGAATATTTAATCATCCAAACTATACCATTTATAGCATCATAAATAGCTAAAAATGGTATTTTTAGTACTAAAATTAATAAGTTTATAAACCAAATAATACTTAGTATAAAAGTATATACAATTATATGCATAAACTCAAAAAATGATCTTTTAAACAAAAATTTTCTAGTTTTAGATGGTAAGTAATATAAAATTCTTTTTTTATATATAAGAATTTTATAATTTATACTTAAAAATAAAGATAGTCTTTTAATAAGTATCATAAATTTTTCTTTTAATTTTTGAATTAATCCTATTTCATATCTAAAAAATTTGTTATTTTCTTCTAAGTTTTTTCATTCTCTATATAAAAAATAGATATAAAAAATAACTAAAATTCAAAAAAAATCAGCAAATAAATCTAATAATTCAGGGTGTCAAAATCAAAATAAATCAACAATTTCTTTTAGAATTCCTATAGCAAAGACATCTCTTAAAGAAAAAGAAAGTTGAATTAAATATCATTTTCTTTTTAAAAGTACTTTTCTAATTAAGAAAAACATAAATAATAACAAAATACTTATAATTAAATGTTTTTGTTTATCTGTAGCTAAGAAAAAGTTTAAAAGTGTCATAAAAAAGTAATTTAAAACAATTATTATTATAAATTTAACATAAATATACAAAAAAGTCAACTTTCTTAAAAACAGATTTGACATATTTGTTATAGTAATTATTATATAGTGAATTTTCATTATTTTTTATAAAGTAGAGAATGAAAAAAATAATTGCTATTCCAGTAATTGCTTGAATATTATCAGCAACAACACCATCTCAAATAGCTAATGATCCTAAAACTATCATAGAGCCGACTTTTGATGTAACAAAATCAAAAGTTGTATCAGTTTTATCACAAAAACAGAACATTCCTGATAATTTACAAAAAGCAATAGATGAAGCTAAAAATCATAATTTAGATAATAAATTATCTAAGAATCCTAATCAATTACTTTTTCCTTCAAGTGTTCAAACTATAGGAATAAAAAGAATGGCTGAGTGATTTTTATGAAATATGAGTAAATGGTGATTTGTTGAAGGAGTTAACCCACTTATGGTTGATGTTGAATGGCAGGATCAGGTTAATTGTGCAGCAACTATGAAAAGTTTTATTGCTTTTTCAAAAAATCCTTCAGACAGAACAAATGGTGAAGATAATTATGTTAGAAAACAATACATAGATGCATGGACCTTACCTGAAGAACTAAAAAAAATTTGATATGAACAAAAAATTAATTTAATGAACCATTTTGATAAAAATAAAGTTTGAAATAATGATATTGTAAATGATAAAGAGTGATATAAAAAAACATTAATTGAAACATGAAAATATCTTGAAAAAGAATGAAAAATTTGAAGTTTACTTTTTATATATTTTAATTTAAGTAATTATAAATGAGTAGTAAGAGATTATAATGCTCAACAAAAATTATCTAATCCAAATTACACCCCTCATATAAACACACATGAAGCTATTTTTTTATGAAATAGTTATATGGAATTTAAAGCAGATGAGGTTAAAGTAATTCACTGAGGTCATACTTCAGAAATGAAAGAATCTGTTGATATAGTTGATTATATAGCAAATTTTGTACAACAAAGATGATGATATAATCCTACATTGGATGATTATACTAAAAAAGTAATTAAAGAGAATTTAAAAACTTTTTATTCTCTAATAGGTATAAGTATAAATTGAGAATTAATTAATTTAGAGGAAGAATTAAAAAAATCTCCTGAAGAAAGAATAAAAATCTCAAAAGGAGATATTATAAAAATTTCAGGTCCTGTACTTTTAGATTGATTTCATAATAAAAATTCAAAAAATAGATATATATCTGATAATAATCATGCAAGAACGATTTTTTATTGAGAATATGTTCTAATTTGAACCTATACTCCAAGTGAACTTATGGAACCAAATGATGATTTTTATGAAAGAAAAGGCAATAAAAATATTGTATTACAAAATTTAACAGATAATCTAAAAATTTCGAATTTGTATTATCTAAAAAGTTTTGAAGATATAGATTTAAAGCTTAAAGAAGCAATTTTAAGATTTAAATTTTGAAAGACAGAATTATTAAGTGATACTAATGAAGAAATTGAATTAAGTAATCAAATTTCAGATTTAAATAATAGTTCAAAGTGAAAAATGCTTATGCAAAAAGAAGTTTTTTCTAAAAAAGAAAAAACAAAAAAAATTATCTCAAATTTATCAAATGAAGAAAAAGTAGAATTTGAAAAAGAATATACTCTTCAAATTCATTGACTTCAAATGATATGATATATGCAGTATGAATGATTAATTAATGATTGAGCTGTATATGTGAATCGTCCAATACCATATTTTGATACTAATAATATAGAAACAAATTTTCAAAAATATATAGAGCAAAGGAAAAGTGAAATAGCACTAAATAAAGATGAAAATATAGATACAAATAAAATTATAAATATATATTTTTATCCAACTGATAATTTTGCAAAAGTATATTCTCAATTACAAGATACTTTGAGAAGATATGTTAGTAGATACCCAATTTTTTCAAGACTGGATGATTTGGATCAATTAAAGAAAAACAAACTTGTTGATATAATAATTGATAAGGTTTCAGATGATAAAAGTATAGATATATCAAACTGAAAAGTCCCAAGTATGAGAAGTGTAAGTATACCGCTAGATTTTATAGATAATGAATTAAAAAATATATTGGATGAATTGTATATTGATAAATTACCACCTTCTTATATAGATAATGCTGTAATAAAAAAGATAGCAAAAACAGAGCAGGATCGTGCTATATTGGCATATATAATCACACAAGAAACTTACGAACAATGACTTCCTATAAGAAAATGGGTAAAGAAAATATGAAGTATCTTCGGTAAAACAAGCTCTACTTGAGATTTTCAATTAAAACTTTTTAATCTAATAAATAAAGATATAGCATTATCACTTTGGCCAAATATAGAGCAAATACAGAAATCATTATCATATCTAGATGATGAAGATATAAAATTGTTAATTGATAGAAGACAACGTAGATTTGATTGAGTAGAGTCTGATTTAATACTTGTTGAGGAATTAAAGAAATTGCTTGTTTCTGTAAATGATACCAATAGAGTTGAAGTATGAAATAAAGTTTATGATATATTTAAAGAACTGTTTAAGTTTAATGATTCAAGAGCTATAAATATAGTTTGAAAGATAATTCAAGCAAGTTTGACACTAGATAAAGTGCATGAATTAGGAGTAAACTTAAATGCTTGGTTTAATAATGCTTGAATACCTTTGGAAGAGATTCATTATAACAAAGAATTACAAAAAAGATATTATAAGGCTTTGCTTGTTATGTACAATAGATGAGAGTGAACTACTTTAGTATGACTTGGGGAAAATTATGTACTTAGGTGTTTAGATGCTTTATGATATGATATAAATGATAACTCATTCCCAAAATTGAAAAAAAGTGATATATGAGAGATAAATTTATCAAAAATAAATGATTTTCATAGTTTTTATAAGACTTGATTAGATATTTTGGCAAAAGTAATAAGTTGACATGTAGATTATGATAGAGAGAAAGAGGAACATTATAATTTTTATAATTGAATACTATCATTTTCTGATTGAGATGATAATAATGAGACAATTGCACTTAAAAAAGAATTATTAAAAGAAATACATCATATACAAAAATCAAATTATTCATCAAATTCTATATATAAATTATTTAAAAACAAAATTATTTCAGATTATTTAAAAGATCATAATTACGATAATTATCCTATTCCTACTTTAGCCGAGCTTGAAAATACTCCTTTTAGAAGATTATTTTTTGATAATGCAAAAACCCCAGAATGAAGGACTCCACCAAAAACATATAATTTCAAGATGATGTGAGGTGTAGCTTCTTGAATTTGATTTATTTTATTATGAAGTCTGTGAAAGTTGTTATGGAATAGGAGAAGAAAGAGGAAAAATCCTCAAAAATCATCAGTCCAAGCGAGTAAACCATCTTCACAATTAGTTACTGATAATCTAGAAAAGGCATAACAAAAAAACTTAAATCAATTTGATTTAAGTTTTTTTAGTTTTTACTTAATGGCTTCTAATTTTTTGATAAGAGCTTTCATTGTTTTTGGTCAAGGATTTCAATTTGTTCTGTTAAATCACATTTGCTCTTTTTGGAATTGAGCAATTGCTTTTTTAGTATTTGGTCATAGAAGTCAATCAACAGTTACAGGTATTAAAAGTTGATTTAAAGCTATTTGGATGGCAAAGATGACTTTAGCTGATGTTCATTTTTCCATTCATTTAAATCAATTTTGTGTATTTTTAAATTCTTCTAGTACTGATAATATTTCTTGTTTTTTAGGATTATTTATATTATTAAAATATGAATCTAAAGCTTCTTTTACCCATTTAGAACCAGGTTTTTCAAAATCAAAATTTATTGAAGGTATAGAAGTAGACTTTGTAGTTGTAGATGGTTCAGGAGATAAAGAAGGAGAATTTGTAGTAGAAGTTATTTTTTTTATCTTTCTTTTTTCTTCTTTTAAAAGTAAAATTTCATTTTTAGTTTCTTCATTAATTCTTAGTATTCAATTATTTAAATCAGTTTTTAATAATCTATGAAAATCTTGTAAATCTTTAAGACTTGTTTTAGGATCTCTAATAAAATTAGATTTTCTTTGTTTCCAATCAGGTATATTATTTACTCAATCATAATTATTTACATCATTAACTAATTTAATTAATTCTTGCTTTATAGTACCTAAGTCTTCATTGTCTAGTGTTTGAGTATTTTCAGGATTAGCAAAATTTGAAGTAAAATTAATTAAATTTTTATAATATTTAATCATATTTTTATTTTATAAAATAATTATAAGATAATGATATCATAATATTTAATAAATCGCAAAAAAACACTAAATTTTTTTAGTGTTTTTTGTTTTATAAATATTAATAACGGAGAAATCTATCTCTTTGTTCTTCAAGTTCTTTTTCGTGTCATGTTTTTTGTTCTATTAATTTATTTTGTAAAAGTTGCATTTGCTGTTCACTATTCTGTTTATCTTTTTGTAGTTGTGTAACTTGTTCTTGTAATTTTTTTTCAGTATTACTTGGTCAATTTTGAGTATTATTTTTTACTTTTTCTTGAGTTAGTGCTAATTCAGTATCACTTAGTTTCTGTTTTAATCAAATAATTTCAGTTGCAAGTCTTGTATTTTCAGCTACAAGTCAAGATTCATTTTCACTACCTACTTGTTTAGTTGATCATACTGCTAATTCTAGGTTTCATATGTCTTGATTTTTATTAGATATTTCTGCTTTTAGTTGTTTTTCTTGTTCTGCCATTTTATCACCCCATTCTTTATCTTTAGATGATTCTGTAGCTATTACAGCCTGTTTTCACTTTTCTTGTTCTGCTTCTAAATCATTATTTGCTTTTGCTGTAATTTGTATAATTTCATCTCCAAGCTCTTTAATTATTCAAGCTTGAGTATTGGTTTTGTGAACACTTACATCAAGAGCTATAATTGTTTCTCTAAGTTTTTGCTCAGTATCATTTTTTTGTGAATTAATAGTATTTCTATCTTGTATAAGGGTTATAAAACTTGTAGGATTATCCTTGTTAAAAGCATTTAAAAGATCTCTTAGGTTTATACTTACATTTGTTTTAACATCTTGCTTGTAAAATATTTTATTAAAAGCTCAAGTTTTTTCTTTTATAATTATTTCATCTCATTTTACCTCTGCTACAACAATAATGTTTCTTATTTGATCATAATTTCAATCTTTTCATAATTCAGACGAATAACTAACTTTTTTATCAGATAAAGTTCATAAAAACTTCGTTAGTTCATCTAAATCACTAGTATAATCTATGTAATATCATTTATTAAGAAGAGATATATAACAATCATAGATAATTTTTCTCATATATTCTTCAAATGCTGGTCATAAAGAACTTTTTAATCTTGTATAAGTTAAATAAAATGATTTTAATTCATCTTTTGTTACACTTATTGTATTTTTACTTCAAATAGTTTTAATAAATTCATCAATCAATTTTTTAGATGATTCAGCTTGATTATCTAAAGAATCTTTAGGTTTTATTTGACTATCTTGTTCATTTACATTTATTGTCACACTTTCTACACTTTGTTCTTTGCCAGAATTAGTTGTTATTTTTTTTTCTTCAGCAAATCATTGGGTAACAGCTGTCATAACAGATAATCAAACAGCACATACAAGTGTTTTGATATTTTTAGGGATATAATAATTAATCCCTTTGATTGTTGTAAATTCTTGTGAATTTAAACTATTATTCATAATGTTAAAAATTATTTATAAAATATAATATTTGTATTATTATAAATAATTCCAATTTGTCAAGTTTATTATGATAAAAAAATATAAAAAGTCAAAGGGTATTTTTTTACAAATCTATCTCAAATTTTTTTTCTTCTCAAATAATTATTTTTTCTATTACAATAACCACATTCTCAACCTTAATACTTTCCACACTTTCAGGCAAATTTATCTTACCTTTATGGAAATCAGTGTCTACAATTTTAGGATTTATAATGTATACTTTTTTTCACTCTTCCTTTAATCATCATGCAAATCATCTTAATCCAAATTTTGAAGCAAGGTAGACACTTCAGTTTCTCATAAATTTCTTTGAGGCAATTGATCAGATAAAAATTATTTTAGTTTTTTTATTTATATGTGGTTCCAATTTCTTAAGTAATCTGATAGGAGATAGTAAATTCAAATTTATAATTTCTTCATAATTTTCTGATTTTTGTTCAAAAAACTCGCCGTAGTATCAAACTCAAGCATTGAAAATAACTGCATCAAAAATAGTATTTTTAAAATCTAGTTTTTCTATTTCTTCTTTTTTAGTTAAATCACACTGGAAAAAGTTATCATCTTTTGAGGGGTTTTTAGAAACTTTGAAAATGGTATGCTTATTTTCTAAGCTTTCTTTGATAGCTTTTCAGATTCATTTATTTGATCAGGTGATTAGGATATTCATATATTTTTTAATTAAAAATTAGTTACTTATCCATACAAATCATACAATTTTGATCTAAATCCTTAAACAGATTATAGAAAAAATTTCTCATATCTCTATCACATCTTACAAAATTATCTTTTTCCGTTTTTAATCTGTAAAGTACATCAAGATTTGGATATTTTTTAAGTATATTATTGTAATCTTCTTTGGTATAGAGAAGTCCAGAAGCAAAGCTTGAATGAATTTTCTTTATATCTATATTTTTTTTGATATATTCCACAAATTCTTTATAAATTTCTTCATAATTTTTAACAGGTAGTAGAGGTAGAAATCTAAGTCAGACTTTGTAGTTTAGATTAATTAAAGTATTTATAGCTTTTATTCTATCATCAAGTGATGGAGTTCACTTTTCATATTTTTTAATCAATTCTTCTGGGTTAAGAGAAAAAGCAAATTCAGTGTTTTTTGGGACAAATCATAAATCCAGTATTTCTTGTATATTTGTACTTTTTGTTCTTACTTCCATCATTACAAATTTATATTTTTCAAAAAATGGAACAAATTCTTCTAAGAAAGTACTTATTTTGTTACTTCATAGTATGTCAGAATAGTCAGAAGAGTAAAACCGGATTGGAATCTGTCCTTTCAAGTTCCCCTTATACTCCAGAGTACCTTCTCTTCCGCATATTGCGGAATTCACCTTGTCAAGGGGGCTAGGGGGATTTTGTTCTATAATCTCACTTATTTGTTTTTTTATATCATTATAATTTACAAAGTATACTTGGATATTGTTTTTAAAAGCTCATTTTAGGTAACAGTATGAGCAATCAAATACACAATTTAAACTAGTTTTGAAAAAATATGTATTGTTAGTATGTCAGTAATTATCTGGAGTTTTTCAAATTGCGGATCATGTCAATTTTGCAATTATTATACTTTTTTCTTGGTGAAGAGGGATTTTTTTCTCAAATATATTTTTATAGTTTTTTATGATAATTTTGTCTACATCTGGAAAAAGACTCAATATTTTTTGAGTTTGAGGATAGTTTATTGTGTCTTTTTCTATGTAGAGAATCATATGTTATAGTGTAATTAGATTATTATTGTCATCCTGAATTTATTTCAGGACCTATAATACATTGAATTATAATAAATAATTTTAGATTCACAATTCAATTACTTCTTACTTTTGAATCCAAAAGTAAGCAAAAGATTTGGGGGGGCTCGAATTTCAGAATTTGCATTTTGTGGTTTCTGTTACTCCTCACTAGAGTCTCACCCCCCAAACCCCCATATTTCTAAATGTTTTAGAGTTTAGTAAGTTAATTGTTAATTTCACTTCAGATTTTCAAAAACTCTTTTTTATCTAAACTTTTATTTTTCTCAAAAAAATCATCAAACTTGTCTCAAGTTAGGCTGGTATAATGAAAATACATTTTTTGAAAAATAAGTTTTTCTGAAAAAGTAAATTTGTAGTGAGAAAAATATTTTTCAAAATCAATTACTTCTGGTTTATATTTATCTAAAAAATTGGTTATCTGGTTTATAAGTTTTTCGAAATCAATTTGCTTAATTTTTTCGGTTAATTTATTTTTATTATAATTTGTAGTTTCTGTAGTTCAGATAGAATCATAAGGGATTTTTAATATAATTCTAGGGATTTTGAATTTATCACAGACAAACTCAAATCAGTATGATTCCATATCTACATATTTTTCATCTTGAAGTTCTTTTGTATCAAAAATTATTTTTTCACTACAAGCAATTGATTCAAGGTTTAAAAATTTGAAACCAATAGGGATAATAAATTCTTTATTATTTGAAATATTAAAAATTTTTGCAACTTGAAAAGGTTTATTTTTGTCTATGTAACCACAAATTCAGATATTTACTATAAAATCATAACTTTTTTCACTTAAGTATTTTGTAAGATTAAAAATAGTTTTATAATTTCAAATCTCAGACACCAAAAAACCAATCTTTGATTTTATTTTAAGATTTTTAATGATTTCCTTAATTGGGTTTAATTCTTCTTTCAAGGCAGATGTAAAAAGTATTTTATACATTAATTATTGTTTTAGTATTTATAATACTTTTATTATATTTATTAGACTTGTTATTTCAAGATTAGGTATAAAAAATAATTTTATCCTAAAGTTTTTCTTGGATTTCTAAGAGCTAATCTATCCAAATGTCTTTGATCTGGGTGTTTTTTAGGAATCGGTAAATTATGTTTTCTATAAAAATCTAATTCTTGTTTCAATATTCTAAATGGTTTATTTGTTACACTACATTTAATTGCCCAATTTAGTATATCATCAGGAATATCTTTTATATCTTCTGGTAACTTACTTGCAAGTATTATATTATCTACTTTGGGAAGAGGGGCTTCATAAGTGGACCATTTAAATAATCCCCCGACTTCCATGCCGTTTCAGTTGTCCCTCTTATTAAGGGGGATGTCATTTATGACTGGGGGATTTATTGGATAGTACTCATTTGCAATTGTTTCATTGTATCAAAATGGAGAAATTAAACTTGGGAAAAATTCTCACCATTCTCAAGTTTTAATCATATAATTGATTATTTTTGGAACTAGTATTTCATATTCATCTTTTGTATATTGTTTGTTTAATATGCAATATTCTTTTTCTTTTAGATTTACACAAGCAAAACAATTTTTACTTTTTTTGACATCGATACAGTAAAATAAATCTTCTCATTTTCATATTATTGCACAAAAATATAAATTTCTTGAATATCTTCAAACTCAAGCTCATTCATACATATGTTCTGAATGACTTCAATATGAATTAATATCCATAGAATCAGTTGAGTAATTTACTTCTGTACAATATCTCAAATCTTCACATCAAGTTATATCATAGGAATTAATACAATTTTTTGAGTTGAAAATATAGTCATAGCTACAATTTTCAGAGTTAATAATGTATTTTTCATTTGTATTATTTTTTTTCTGTAATTTTTCAAATTCCTCAATAATTTTGTCTTTAAATTTGGGATCACTAATCTTTTTTTCTATCTTTTTATATTCTTCTTTTGATACTTCTTTATTAAAAATATAATAACTTTTATTAGTTAAATTTACACATCAAATACAATTACTACATCAATGACAATTTTTTAAATAATATGAATTATTACATGATGTTGAATTAATAGTATAAAAACAATTATATAAGGAATTTGAATCAACACATTCATAACAAAATTCTGAAGCAGTACAATTTAAACAATCTATTAAATTATTTGATTTTCTAAGTCATCTTCCATACATACAATCATCTACGAAATCAGCTTCAAAAACCATATAACAATTATGTATATCGGCAGTGTGGTTTGTATAAATTGAATTATTTTTTATGTTTGATAGAGACCCTGACAAGTTTTGAAAAGGAGTAACTTTTATTAAATATGAGATTTGCTCAAATATACTTTTATTAAAATCGATATTTATTCAATATTTTAGATAATCGTTACCATCAGAAGCCCAGCATTTATTACAATAAACATTTATTCAACCTTCAGGATTAAACCTTGAAACTATATTATTTCCACATCAATCACATATTGATTTATATAAACTCATATAATTCATAAATGAAAGTCTTCTTTGTTGTCTACAGTCTGGACATAATTTTGGAAGAGGTAAATGAAACTTTTCTCATTTTATTTTAGGTGAGATTTTATCATAAAAATTTAAATCTTCTTCTGTTATGGAAAAGTTTTTATTACAATGTTCACAAGTTTTTGTTTCAACAACTTTTTCATTTTTGAACATATTTTTTGATTAATAAAGTAAGAATCCCCTTGCTCTTTTCTAGCTTCCCCTTAATAAGTGGGACTAATGGGGATTTTTTAATATATTTCCTTGTTATAACACTCTTCACAATAAACTAATTCTTCTGTATTTGGGTAATAAGAAGTTTTAATTGTTTTACCGCATTTATCACACTTTCTATCAAACATCTTTTTCGGATTTTTAAGAGCTATTCTATCTAGATGTCTTTGTTCTGGATGTCTTCTTGGAATTGGTAAATTATGTTTTCTATAAAAATCTAATTCTTGTTTCAATATTCTAAATGGTTTATTTGTAACTTCACATTCTATTGCCCAATTAAGTATATCATCTGGAATATCTTTAATACTTTCTGGTAATTTATTTGCAGGAATTATTTTATCAACTTTTGGTAATGGAGATTCATACTCTGACCAATTGAAATTGTCTTTTAATGCTTTTTCTTTTGAAATAGGAAAATATTCTTGAGATGCTGATTCATTATATCAAAATGGACTTATATTTACAGGAAAATATTCTCACCATTCGTTATTTTTTTGCATATGTTCAATTATTTTCGGAACCAATTTTTCATATTCGTTTTTCTCATATTGTTTATTTAATATACAGTAGGATTTATTTTTTAATCAAATACATCAAAATAAATTATTACAATTTTGAGAATGATCTGTGTAATATAAATTATTACAGTTAACCCAAGATCAAAAGTTAAAAGCACTTTTTACTAATCAAATTGAACTTACATTTTCATAAATTAATTCACAGTTATCAACCGCAACATAACAATCATGACAATTTTTTGCTTGATTACAAAATATTGAATTTTTACAATTCTCAGCATCGTGAGATGAATATATATTATATGAATCTTTACAATTGAAATTATAATCTCAAAGTGTATTTTCATTACTATTTCAGTGAAAATTTAGATGTGGAAAAGTTTTTTTTATTTCTAATAATTCACTAAATAATTTTTTTATATTTCAAAAAGTTAAATTTCCATATTTTTTCATTTCTTCTAAATAATCTTCACGAGTATATTGGATATTTCTAATCATATAACTTTTATTTCTTAATCCAACAGATAAAAAACAATCATTTGAATTTTTACAATCAAAACAAAATGAACAATTAGAACAATCATAACAATCTATTAAATATTTTCATGAATAACAATTTTTACATCATACACAATAAAATCAATGTTCACAATTTGTACAATCGGAACAATCTATTAAATTTTGATTATGGAATACATCCTCACAATAAAGAGAATTTTCATTATGATCACTAACAAAAATTAAATAACAATTATTGTTATATGCAGTTCAATTTGTATATTCACTATCCTCATTTTTAGTTTGATAATTTTGTAAACGAGGAACTTCTTTCATTAAATTATCAAATTGTTCAAAAAAACTTTTATTAAAATCAAAATCTAATCCATAATTCATAGCATCCCATTTATCACTCCACCAAAAATCTGAATTATAAACTTTATATTTTTTATCAGGTGAGTAAATGCTAATTATTTGTTTTCAAGTTGCATCACATTTTCTTCTATACAAATTTCTTTCATTTCTAAAACTAAGTCTTCTTTGTTGTCTACAATCTGGACATAGAGTTGGTGAAGGTATTTGGATTTTCTTAAGTCCGGACACCAAAGAGTCCGGACTTGGAAATGAAGGACTTATTTTATCGTAAAGTTCTAAATCTTTATCTGTGATTTCAAAACTTGATTGACAGTGTTTACATATTTTTATTTCAATAGTTTTTTCTGACATATATAGAAATTATTAATAAATACAAGATAATTATAATATAATTCACACAAATGCAATATTATTATTTGACAAAGTGACTTAGATAGCTTATATTACTAATAATTATATGTGAAAATATTATCACAACACCCTTAATTAATTAATTATGTTTAAAGAATATTTTATAGATTTATGATTTAATGAACATGAAGCTGATATTTTTAAAGCTTTATTTATACTTTGAACTAAACCAGCATCAACTATTGCAAAATATTTGTGAATGGAAAGAACTTGAGTTTATAAGATCTTGCAAAAACTGACAAAAGAAAATCTAGTTTATGAAACTAACAAAGACTGAATTAAACATTTTTTCATACCCAATATAGAGATATTAAAAACTTATACAGAAAAAAAGATTAATAAGTATAAAGAATTGAACACAAGTTATGAAAATATAAAAAGTGAGCTTCAAGAATTTGAAAATAAAAAGAGTCAGAATTTCCCAAAAATAACAATTTTTGATTCAAATTCATGAATAATAAATATACACAATGATATAATAGAAAATACATTGAAAAATAAGTACATATCAATTAAACTTTTTGCTTCAAATATAATTGATTCACAAGTTACAATTCCAAGTAATTTAAAGCAATCTAGTATAGATTTATTTAAAAATCTCAAATTACACAATATAAGTATAGAAACATTTTTGTGAAATTGAGTTATGCTTATGGAAAATATAAGTAAAACTTATGATATAGAGATTATGGAAAAATTACCAGCAAGTAATTCAGCCATAAATATATTTATTGTTTGAACTATTATATATATAATTATTTTCAAAGAATCATCTTTTTGAATAAAAATCGAAAGTGAAGATCTAGCTTATACAATGCATTTTCTATTTGATAAAATACAGTATAAGGATTAGGTATTATTTAGTTTTTTGAAAAATATGCATATCAGAAATACAAGGAATTGTATTACAAATAATTTTTGGTGTAACAGATTGTATTAATTCTAATTCATTATGAGCTCAAAGCATAGTATCAAAATCAATAGGAAAGTATCAAAAATCTTCAGAATTATAATTTGAAGGAAATAAAATGCTTTTTATAGCTTCATTTATTCTTTTTCTTAATAAAATATCAGGATGTTGTGATAATACTGCATAAAATCTCTTTATAGTATTCCAAGTAGCTATTTGTATTTTATTTGATTCTGGAGGGGTACTAGCAATTATGATAACATGTCAATTTGGTTTTAGTATCCTATTAATTTCATTATATACTTTTGTTCTGTTTTCTAGATTAAGATGGTGAAGAACTTGAAATAAACATACAATATCTTGAGTATTATCTCAAATTTCAATCATATTAACTATATCTCATAAAATCAGTTTTGTGTTGGGTAGTTGCTTTCTTGCTCTATCCAACATATTTTTAGAATTATCTAATCAGATATAGTTTATATCAGGAAAATGATTTGTTAGTTTTTGTAATTTATCTCAATATCAACATCAAAGTTCTATACAATTACTTCATTTTAGAAAAATATCTAGTTTTTTCAGATAAGGAATATAATGTTTTTCAAAAATTCGAGATCTTCTTATTAAATTCTTTTCTTTAGATTGTGATAATGCAGTTTCTTTATAAATTTGAATTTTTTCATATAATTTTTAATAGGTATTAAACTATATCATATAGTTTTTCCCACTTAAGTCAACAATTTAAAAACTCATTTTTTAGTTTTTCTTTATATAACTGATGTATGGGTTTTATTTCAGGACAAAATTTCATAGATGAATTAAGATAGTAAGCAATTCTATCAGGATTATCGTAATATTCAGATCAGTTTCTTATAAAATGATCTATTGATTCAAGTTTGTCTAGTGCTTTTACCAATTTAGCTTCTTTAGTTTCAAATTTTTCATATTCATCCCACAAATCATAAATCTGGTTTCATATCTCAATAGGTAATACTTCTCTTAATTTTTTCATAGCTTCTATTTCTTTTTGATTCTTTTCTTCCTTGCTCACTTTTCAGGTCCAGACAAGTGAAAAATCAGTATCTCAGGCAATAGCTTCTATTATGTCATGAAAAATAGCTATTTCTAAAGCTCTTTGTAAATCTATACCTAAATCCAAAATCTCTTTTGCTACCCAAACGAAAAAGGTAAGTCTATAAGAATGTTCTGCTGTAGATTCTTTGATATCATCTTTTTCCATTGTCTCATATCTTTTTGTTTCTTTTAATTTTTGAGCTATCTGAAAAAAATCAAAAATCTTATCAAAATCTTTAAACTGATCAAAATCTCATTTTGTATCATAAATATCTTCCCATTTGTGTCATCAATCAATAAACATATTTTTTAATTTTTGTTTATATCCATGATAATATCATTTAAGTTCAGGAAAATTTGCCATTGCATTATCACAATAAGTTGCAAATTTATCAGGGATATTTATGTAGTCAGGTCCATAATATAATACATGATCAATAGGTTCAGTTTTTTCAACTGCTTTTACAAATTTTGCCTCATTTGAAATAGAAGTATCATAATCAATCCATAAGTCATATATTTCCTGTCAAAAAGGAGATGGTAAGATTTTTTTAATTTCTTTAATTGCTTCAAGTTCTTTATCATATTTTTCTTGTTTTGATATGAGTCATAGATAAACAGAATTGTAATCCGTATCTCATGCAATTGCTTCTATTATGTCATGTACTAAAGCCAATTTTAATATTTTTAGATTATTCAAATTAAGTCATAGATTTTTTCAAACTACAAAAACCATAACCAAAACTTTGAAGCTATGATCAGCAATAGATTCTTTTTTGATAACAGTTGGTGTTTCTAACCATCTTTTATTGTTTTTTAATTTTTGTAAGATTTCCATAAAATTAAAGATTTTCTCGAGATTTTGGTTCATAGAACTAATAGATTAAATGAGATAAAAAATAATCAACAAAAATTATTATAGGTTAATAAACTTCCTTATTATAACACTCTTTACAATAAACTATTTCTTTTCTATCTGGAGAATATGTGGTTTTCATTTCAACTCAACATTTATTACACTTTCTATCAAATAATTTTCTTGGATTTCTAAGAGCTATTCTATCCAGGTGTCTTTGATCTGGGTGTTTTTTAGGAATTGGTAAATTATGTTTTCTATAAAAATCAAGTTCTTGAGTTATTATTTTAAATGGTTTTTTAGTAACTTCACACTCTATTGCCCAATTTAATATATCATCAGGAATTAGAGCTATATTATCAGGAAGTTTTGATGCAGGAATTATTTTTTCTACTTTTGGAAAAGGGGATTCATAATCTGACCGGTTAAAAATAGGTCATTTTTTAAATAGTCATGAACTTGTTTCAGTATCTTTAATACTATGTTTTGGGGCAATTTCTTGCATTATAGATCCTGAAATAAATTCAGGATAACGGTTATGAAGTACTTCATCTTTACTAAGAGGAAAATATTCATTCGCTACGGTTTCATTATATCAGAAAGGTGAAATATAACTAGGGAAAAATTCTCACCATTCACCAGTTTTCTTCATATGTTCTATGATTTTTGGAACAAGTTCCTCATATTCTTCTTTTGTGTATTGTTTGTTTAGAATACAATATTGTTTATTGCGAAGTCAGATGCATCAAAAACAATTCGAAGATCATGTAAGATTATAACAGTATAAAAGATTATAACAGTTTACACTACATCAGTAAGAAAATATTATTTTATAAGAATTTTCTCAAACAAAAACAGATTCGTAAGACAATTCTAAATTATTTCAAAAAAGATATATATCTTGTGAATTCTTTGTTTCCATAGCAGTATAGATATATTTACAATCTTCTAAATGATTTGAATCATAGCATT
Organism: Candidatus Altimarinota bacterium; assembly: GCA_041659565.1. Taxonomy (GTDB): domain Bacteria; phylum Patescibacteriota; class Gracilibacteria; order BD1-5; family UBA6164; genus Altimarinus. The sequence continues at coordinate 39,015 of JBAZXZ010000005.1, forward strand.
CATTACAGTTTTTACTAAAAAAAATATTATCTCACAAGACATTTTCATTTGAATATCAAAACATATGTCTTGTAAATGATTTATTCACAAGTTTTTTGTAATCATTAATTAATGAAGAAAATCATTTTTTAAATAATTCATTTTTCTTTTTTTCATAAGATTCCAATGAGTATTTCTCATTAAAAATATAATATTTTTTATCAGCCAAATTTGAGCAACAAATACAATTTTCACACTTAAAACAATTAAATAAAAAATATGAATTTAAACATTTTGAAGATTTTGCTGAGTAAAATAAATAATGTGAATTTCATCAACACTCAATTAAATCATAAGAATTAAAACATTTATCACAAAAATCTGTATCAACACAATCTATTCAATTTCTCAAAATATATGAATACATTGAATCTTCAGAATGGATAGAATTAAAAGTTAGATAACATCATTTACATGAAATACAATCATTGACATAATTACAACTCTCCAATAATTTGTTATTTAAGTTTTGTAATGGAATTTCTTTCATTAATTCTCAAAACTGTTCAAAAAAACTTCTACTAAAATCAAAATCTATTCAGTAATCTAATGGATCCCATTTATCACTCCACCATTCATTTTGTTCATATACTTTATATCGTTTATCTGGAGAATAAATTGATATAATATCTTTTTTAGTTAAATCACATTTTCTTTTATAGAGGTTTCTCTCATTTCTAAAACTAAGTCTTCTTTGTTGTCTACAATCTGGACAAAGTGTTGGTGATGGAATTTGATATTTAATTTTTCAGTTTCAAAGATTTTTAAAGACTCACTCTTTGAGACCGGTCTCCTCTAAAGAGACCGGTCTCTGAAACACAGGACTTATTTTCTCATAAAATTCTGTATCTTTATTGGTAATATCAAAAGAAACTCAACAATGTTTGCAAATTTTTGTTTCAACTACTTTTTCTTGCATAATATTTAATTATTAATTTAAATTAATAAACCTCTTTATTATAACACTCTTCACAATAAACTATTTCACTTCTATCCGAAGAATAAGTAGTTTTTATATCCTTTTCACATTTATCACATTTTCTATCAAACAATTTTCTAGGATTTCTAAGAGCCATTCTATCAAGATGTCTTTGATCTGGATGTCTTTTTGGTATTGGTAAATTGTGTTTTCTGTAAAAATCCAATTCTTGTTTGATAATACGGAATGGTTTTTTTGTAATTTCACACTCAATTGCCCGATTAAGTATATCATCTGGAATATCTTTTATATTATTTGGTAGTTTTGATGCAAGAATTATTTTGTCTACTTTTGGAAAAGGTTGTTCGTAATCAGACCATTTAAATCATTTTTTTAGAGCATGTTTTTTATTCAATGGAAACCATTCATTTGATATTGATTCATTGTATCAAAATGGAGAAAATATTGATGGAAAAAATTCTCACCATTCTCATAACTCAATCATATGTTTTATGATTTTAGAAACTAGTTTTTCATACTCGCCTTTCTCATATTGTTTATTAAAAATACAATATTGCTCATTATTGTGTAATCAAATACATCAAAAACAATTTGAAGAAGTAGACAAAAATAAATCACAATATGTATTATGATGTCATCACCAAACAATATTACAAAATAATATATTTGAAACTCATCATCAACCACAATGTGTATCATAAACTAAATTTGAATTTTCTCACCAAATATCATAATCATAACAATCTTGACCTCATCCTGCAGTAATCCAAAAACAATAAGCAATATCTTTTGAATCTGAACACTCAAAACAATGTTTAATATTTTCACAATCAGTACAACTGTCAGATGCGAATGTGTTTTTACAGTTTATATTAGTTTCTCATTTTGAAGGAACTTTTTTGCGAATTTCTTGATATTTTTTAAATATTTCTAATCTTTTTTCTTCATCATTAAATATCTCAATATATATTTTATCAAATTCTTCTTTTGAGACTTGTTTATTAAATACATGATACTCTTTATGATTAAGTCATTTACATCAAATACAATATTTACAATCTATACAATCATCACAATAAACACATTTAAAACATTCTCTACAATACAATAAAAAACAACAAGAATTACATTTTTTTGAATCTATAATTTCATAACAATGGTTACTATATTCAGCATTATAACAATCCATGCAATTTGTAGAAAATGTAGTATTTATACAAAAATATGAATCCTCTACATAACTACAAGAATGAACCAAATAAGAATTTTTATTATGATAAGAATGATTTCAATAATCAGCATTTTCTTGAAATCAATTAAGTAGTGTAATTCTTGGAACCTGCAGTTGTAATTCGCTAAATTGTTCAAAAAATCATCTATTAAAATCAAAATCTCTTCAATAATCTAGGGGATTCCATTTGTCACTCCACCAATAATCTTGATTATATATTATAAATTTTTTGTCAGGTGAGTATATTGAAATTAATTCTTTTTTTGTAATTGAATCTATATTTTTGTATAACTTACTTTCATTTCTCCAAGATAATCTTCTTTGTCTTCTACAATCCGGGCATAAAGTTGGAGTGGGAATGGTATATTTTACTCAATTAAAAATAGGCGAAACTTTCTCATAAAATCTCAAATCTTTATCAGTAATTTCAAACTTACAAGAACAATGTTTACAAATTTTAGTTTCTACTATTTCTTCTCATTGCATAAATTTTCACATTAAAATTTAAATCACAACTTTATCCTATCCAACCAATGTATTTCAGGCAAAGGAAGATTATGTTTTTTTAAGAAATCATATTCCATTTTCACAATTTTATAATAATTTCAATTTTTATCCATAATAACTTTTTTTAATATAGATTCATCAAAATTTACTATATCTAAATCTTTCACATTTACAACTTCTACTCATTCTGCTATGTCCACTTTTATTTCTTCATTTCTCCATAAATATCCTTGTTTTTCTACTTCTTCTTTTGTAAAACTATCATCTATTAAATAAGCCATAGTATCATTGAAATAAAATGGATTTAAACTTCATGGGAAAAATTCTCAAAGTATTCAATCAGTATCCATTTGTGTAAATATTTTATCTGCTAATTCATACCATTCTTCTTTTGAGTATTGTTTATTAAATATGCAATAACTTTTATTTTTCAATCAAATACATCATATACAAAAAGAGCAAGTTTTCATAAAATATGAATAATATATATATGAACATGTATCTAATTGTGTAGAACAAAAGATATTATTTGAATTATTTCATGCTCAAATTGCAGCATAAAAATTATTTGAATTAACTCAAACATCAAAAGAGTCATAGAAATTACTTACATTATCTCATCAACAATTTATAACATTCCTTGAATTACTAGTATTATTAACCCAATATCAATTTTCTACATTGTGACATTTTATATTATATTTTCAATTTATATTTTCAGATAAGTAATTTATAGGTTCATTTTTTGATATAATTTTATAATTATTTAAAAATTCCTCTTTTTTAGCTAATAATTGCTTCTTTATTTCAAAATATTCTTCTTTTTTATATTGTTTGTTTTGAAAAAAATATTTCCCATTTTGTAATCAATTACAAAAAATGCATTCCTGACATCAAATCATATTTGTACAAAACCATAAATTTGAACTATCATTTATATATTTGCTATAAAAAATATTGAAAGAATTTATTATTCAGGCTCAAAAATATATATTATTACAATTTGCCTGAATTAAAAAACTATTATATATATTAGAAGAATTTAAATAGCAAAATGCTGTGTATGCTACATTTTCAATACCAAATCAACAAACAAAAGTAAGATATCAATTTTTTACTCAAAATGCTTGATCAACAAATTCTGCATTTTCATTACTTCAAAAATCCATAATAAATTGCAAAGGAACTTTTTTAAATAAATTTCTGAAATTGTCAGTAAATCACTGCGAAAAATCATAATCCATAAAATAATTTCAAGCATTTAGAGCTTCATTATCATCTAAATTTTTTACTCTTTCAGTATTAGGATATCTACAAATTTTTCATTTATTTTTATATAAATTCAAAGGAGACCAACTTGTAATTTCTTTTACAAAATCTCTAAAAGTAGTTATTTTTCTTTTTTCTTTGATTATATTTTCCCATTTATCTAATTTAGCCATATTAATAATTATAAAAAATTAATAAACCTCTTTATTATAACAATCTTCACAATAAACTATTTCTAGTCTTTCAGAAGAGTAAGTAGTTTTTATATCTTTTCAACATTTATCACATTTCCTATCAAACAATTTTCTAGGATTTCTAAGAGCCATTCTATCAAGATGTCTTTGATCAGGATGTCTCTTTGGAATTGGTAGATTATGTTTTCTATAAAAATCTAATTCTTGTTTAATTATTCTAAAAGGTTTTTTTGTAACTTCACATTCAATTGCCCAATTTAGGATATCGTCAGGAATTTGGGAAATATTATCCGGAAGTTTTGATGCAGGAATAATTTTTTTTACTTTTGGAAAAGGAGATTCATAATCTGACCATTTAAATCATTTTTTTAGTGCATTTTCTTTTGTAAGTGAAAAATATTCATTTGCTACTGTTTCATTATATCAAAAAGGAGAAATAGAACTAGGAAAAAATTCTCACCATTCTCAAGTTTTTTTCATATGTTCTATGATTTTTGGGACTAGTTTTTCATATTCTTCTTTTGTATATTGTTTATTTAGAATGCAGTAGGATTTATCACGAATTCAAAAACATCAAAAACAATTTTTTACATTACTACAAGAATGACAATAAAATACATTATAGGAATCTTTTGTATCTAATGAAAATAATGAATTAGTTGTTCAGGCTATTGTTGCACTTTCAAGACAATTATTAGCAGGTCATACATGAACACAATCATAAATATTTTCGCTTCAAATTCATACATTATAACAATAATTTGAATCTTTTAAATCTATTATTCAAAAACTATTTAAACAATTATCACAATTAACTATAAAATCTCATGTACAATTAGAAAAATTGGTTCACCTTGTATACGGTTTTGGAAAATTTTCAGCAAATTTATTAAAATTTTCTTTAAATTGATTTATTTCAATAGTACTTATTTTATTTTGATATTCTTCTTGATTCAATTGCTCATTTAAAAAACAATATTTTTTATTATTTAAATTCACACATCAAAAACAATCTTCACAATTAACACAATCATTAAGAAAAAAAGAATTTTTACAGTTATGAGAATAAAATATAAAACTACAATTATAATTTTCATTACTTTGAACTGAATTATAACAAAATTGATTTCATACATTAAATAATCAATCTATATCATTATAACAATTAATAGATGTATGTGTATAATAACAATTCTCACTATTAATTGGTGTACAGCACATATAACAAGACTTGGAACCAAAACCATTATTACAATATTGACAGTTTTCCATATCTGGCATTGTTCTTATGGAAAGTTTAGGAACATTGTTATTTAATTCTTCAAATTGCTTGAAAAAAGTTTTTCAAAAATTAAAATCTTTTCAATATTCAAGTGGATTCCATTTATCTCACAACCAAATTTCTTGCCCATAAACTTTATAGGGTTTATCTGGAGAATAAATTGAAACTATATCTTTTCAACTAAAATCACATTTTCTTTTATATAATTTTCTTTCATTACGGAGTGAAAGTCTCCTTTGTTGTCTACAATCTGGACACAATGTTGGAGAAGGGATGTTATATTTTACTCAATTAAAAATAGGCGAAATTTTATCATAAAACTCCAAATCTTTATCAGTGATATCGAAACTAGAATTACAGTGTTTACAAACTTTGATTTCTACTATTTTTTTTTGTTGCATTTTATTTAAAAAATCACTAAATTATGTATTATAATTTAGTGATTTTTTAGTATTTTACAAGTTTAATAAACTTGCCTTTCATAACATTCTTCACAATAAACCATTTCAGGTCTATCTGGACTATAAGTAGTTTTTATATCTTTTCAACATTTATCACATTTTCTATCAAATAATTTTCTTGGATTTCTAAGAGCCATTCTATCAAGATGTCTTTGATTTGGATGTCTTCTTGGAATTGGTAGATTATGTTTTCTATAAAAATCTAATTCTTGTTTTATTATTTTAAAAGGTTTTTTTGTAATTTCGCATTCTATTGCCCAATTAAGTATATCATCTGGAATATCGGTTATATTATCTGGAAGCTTTGATGCAGGGATAATTTTGGAAACTTTTGGAAAAGGAGCTTCATAATCTGACCAAATAAATCATTTATTTATTGCCTCACTTTTTTCTAATGGAAAATATTCATTTGCTACCGTTTCGTTGTATCAAAATGGAGAAATTGATGAAGGAAAAAATTCTCACCATTCTCAAGTTTTCCTCATATGTTCTATGATTTTCGGAACTAGTTTCTCATATTGTTCTTTTGTATATTGTTTGTTTAGAATACAATAAGATTTATCACGAAGTCAGATGCATCAGAAAATATTTGAGCAATTAAAACAATTATCTGAGTAGAAAACAAATTTACTCTTAAAACAATAATTTGTGAAACATGCTTGGTAGGTATTATCAGGAACAATTGATTCATATCATAAATCATGATTTCATCAGATTAAGATATCATAACTTGTTCTCGGATTGTCGGCACCTCACCAATAATATTTACAATTTTCTCAGCTATAAATATTATTTCCTAAAACATTTTTACAATTATTTAGCCTATCACCAATACTATTTGTACAATTATTTTGATGTGTGGAAATATGAGGTTGTTTTAGAGAAAAATCGTAAAATTCTTTTTTTAAGACTTGTAATTTGTTATATGATCATTGAAAATAATCTTTTATTTTTGTTTTATAATCAATTTCTGTATATTTTTCATTAAATATATGATACTTTTTATTTCTGAGTCCAATACATCAAAAACAATCAGAACATCATTTTAAATCAATTCATAAAAAGCAGTTATTACAATCATTTGAATCTTGGACAAAGAAACAATTATATATATTTCCTCATCATGTGCATTCATAAGCTACTTCAGAGTTAAATATAAGATTGCAATCAATATTGTATTTAAAATATCATCAGTATTGGCAGTACATAGAATCTTCAGCATGCCAAGCAGTTGTTATCAAATAATTATTTTTTCAGTAAGAAAAATTGTAACAATATTCAGAGTTTTCGCTATTTATTCAATTATCATTAATCATATTTATTTTTGGAACATCATTTTGAAGAAGTTCCCATTGTTCAAAAAAGCTTTTCCCAAAATTAAACTCTCTTCCATAATCTATTGCATCCCAATCATCACTCCACCAACAATTTACACAATAAATAGGAAAATTTGAGTATTCATTATGTACTGATATAATATTTTTATTACAATTAGTACATTTCAATTTATAATAAATAAATTCATTTCTCCAAGAGGCTCTTCTTTGTTGTCTACAATCTGGACATAAAGTAGGTGTTGGAATTAAGTATTTTTTTCAAGAAAAAATAGGCGAAACTTTTTCATAAAACTCTAAATCTTTGTCTGTAATTTCAAAAGAAACTCAACAATGTTTGCAAATTTTTGTTTCTACTATTTTTTCTTGCATTTTATAAAACTTATTAATAAACTTGCCTTTCATAACATTCTTCACAATAAACTATTTCTTTTTTATCTGGAGAATATGTAGTTTTTATATCATTTCCACATTTATTACATTTTCTATCAAATAATTTCCTTGGATTTCTAAGAGCCATTCTATCAAGATGTCTAAGGTCAGGATGTCTTCTAGGAATTGGTAGATTATGTTTTCTATAAAATTCAAGTTCTTGAGATATTATTTTAAAAGGTTTTTTTGTTAATTCACACTCAATTGCCCAATTAAGTATATCATCAGGAATATCTTTTATATTATCTGGAAGCATATTTGCAGGAATTATTTTTTCTACTTTTGGAAAAGGAATTTCATAGTCTGACCATTTAAATCATTTTTCTATTGCTTCATTTTTAGAAAGTGGAAAATATTCATTCGCAACTGTTTCATTGTATCAAAAAGGAGAAATAGAACTTGGGAAAAATTCTCACCATTCACCAGTTTTCTTCATATGTTCAATGATTTTTGGCACTAGTTCTTCATATTCTTCTTTTGTATATTGTTTATTTAGGATGCAGTATTGTTTTGAAACCATACCTACACATCCAAAAAGATTTGATGAATTATTGTAAATTGTATTTGAGTAATAAATATTATTACATCATTGTACTACAATATTTGAAAAGAAAACATTATATCATCAAATTCATACAACATGTGAATTATAGATTCTATCAAGTCCAGCTATTCAAAAACCAGAAACATCATAAGAAGACTTAATATCATGAACTCAAAAACAATATTTACAGTCTTCAGCATTATAAATTTCATAAGAATTAGATACATTTTTTGAGTCATAAATATAATTTCCGGTAACATTTTCTGACCTGTTTGTAATCATAAATTTTTTTGGATACTCAAGAAAATTATTAAATTTTATTTTTTTAGTTTCTAAAATTTTTGTAAGTTCTTTTATATATTCTTCTTTTGTATATTGTTTATTATAAATCTGATATTCAGAGTTACTAAGATTTGCACATCAAAAACAATTTTTGCATCATATAAGACTATCACACTCATAACATTCATTACAATCTATAGAATTGACTATATAAAAACAATTATAACAATTTTCTACTCAAATTGCCTGATAACAAAAATTTGAATTATGTGTTGAATAACAATCTATACAGTTCTCATTTTTTGTAGAAGAAGAAAGATTTATACAATCTCTATTAAAATCAGAATCAAAAATAAGATAACAATTTTTGTTTGATCAAGCAAAATTTGTATAAGCTGAATTTTCATCTTTAGTATAATCTGTGGTAAGTGAAACTAAAGGAACTTCCTTATATAATTCTTCAAATTGTTCAAAAAATCTTTTAGAAAAATCAAATTCTTTTCCATAATCTAAAGCATTCCAACTATCAGACCACCATTTTTCTTGAGAATACACTTTATATTTTTTATCTGGAGAATACATCGAAATAATATCTTTTCCAGTTGCATCACATTTTCTTTTATATAACTTTCTTTCATTTCTGAAAGTGAGTCTTTCTTGTTGTCTACAATCTGGACAAAGTGTTGGAGAAGGAATAGAGTATTTTTTTCAATTAAAAATAGGTGAAATTTTATCGTAAAATTCTAGGTCTTTGTCTGTTATATCAAAATCTACAGAACATAATTTACATTTTTTTGTTTCTACTATATTTTCTTGTTGCATAATTTTAAAATTAAAATATTAATAAATTTCTTTGTTATAACACTCTTCACAGTAAACTATTTCTTCTCTATCAGGAGAATAACTGGTTTTTATATTAATTCAACATTTATTACAAATTCTCGTAAACAATTTTCTAGGATTTCTAAGAGCTATTCTATCTAGATGTCTTTGATCAGGATGTCTTTTTGGTATAGGTAGATTATGTTTTTTATAAAAAGCTAGTTCTTGAGCTATTATTTTAAATGGTTTTTTTGTAACTTCACACTCAATTGCCCGATTTAGGATATCATCTGGAATATTTGAAATATTCTCAGGAAGTTTTGATGCAGGAATAATTTTTTCTACTTTTGGGAAAGGAGTTTCGTATGTGGACCAGTTAAAAATTGGTCAATTTTTAAATTGTCATGCTGAACTTGTTTCAGTATCTTTGATACTATGTTTTTGTAAAAATTCTTGCATTATAGATCCTGAACTAAATTCAGGATGACGGTTATCAAGTACTTCATCTATACTAACTGGAAAATACTCCATTGCTACTGTTTCATTATATCCAAAAGGCGAAATTGAACTAGGGAAAAATTCTCACCATTCACCAGTTTTCATCATATATTCAATTATCTTTGGAACTAATTCTTCATACTCTTCTTTTGTATATTGTTTATTTAGGATGCAGTAAGATTTGTTTTTTAGTCAAACACAACCAAACAGGTTTGAGGAATTATTAAGACAAAAACTTGAATATAAAATATCACTTACTTCATTCCAACAATAATCTACAAAAGAACAATGTTGCATATTACTTCCTGATGAATTAGCCTCATATGAAAATTGGATATTATTTCCAAAATTTGCTATATCATAGCTCATAAAATTATTTTCTCTCAAATCATAACAATATTTAATTTTCTGAGTATCAACAACATCATAACAATAATGAGCATTTTTAGAATCATAAATATTATCTCATATACAATCCTCACAATTATTTAAAATAGCAAATTTATGAGGAACTTTTAATTTTTCTTGTAAAAATAAATCATATATTTCTTTAAATGATAAATTTTCTTTAATTTGTTTAATTTTAGAAAAATATTCAGTTTCGGAGTAAGATTTATTAAATATATAATACTTTTTATTATGTAATCAAACACAACCAATACAATCTGAACAACTATTGCAGTCAAAACAATAAGAACTATCTTTACAGTTTTTACAATTTTGTAAATATAAACCATTATAACATTGATGACAATCTATGCATTGATAACAAATTTCACTATCAAATACTCGTAAACAATCTATTACATCTCTACTTTTAGATAATCCTTTACAATAATAACAATTTTCTCAATATATAGCATTAAAACAAAGATATGAATTTTTCATTCAAGTTGTTGCATTGCAATATTCACTATTTTCTGGAGTAGTATTAATCATACTTAAATGAGGGACCACCATTTTTAATTCATTAAACTGTTCGAAAAAACTCTTTGAAAAATCAAAATCTCTTCAATAATTTATAGCATCCCATTTATCACTCCACCATATTTCTTGATCATAAACTTTATATGGCTTATCTGGACTGTATATTGAAACTATATCTTTTCAACTTAAATCACATTTTCTTTTATATAAATTTCTTTCATTTTTCCAAGATAATCTTCTTTGTTGTCTACAATCTGGACATAGAATTGGAGTGGGAATAGTATATTTAACTCAATTAAAAACAGGAGAGATTTTATCATAAAATCCCAGGTCTTTATCTGTAATTTCAAACTTTGAATTACAGTGTTTACATAATTTTGACTCTATTATTTTTTCATTTTCAAACATGATTTATAAATTATCTATAAAATCTTTAAAACTAATTAATTCAAAATTGTCGTTTTTATCAAAATGAATTTCTTTTAAAAAATATACTAGTATATTTTTTTCATTATTATTTGGAAATACTTTTGTTTCTCTTGTATAATTATCATTATTTAACTCATAACAAACTTGCACATTTGTTTTTATTTCTGGAATGTAAAAATCTATTTCTCATACATCTTTTTTAAAATATACTTTTTCATATTTCTTTAAAAGTTCAAAGAAAATTATATTTTCAAAAGATTGTCATAAATTTTGTTTATTTCATAGTATTTTATTGAATCAAATATTATATAAAAAAGCTTTTTTTGATGCTTTAGGATTGTAAAAATTGTCTAACTCATAAGTATAAAAAACATTTTTGATATATTCGTAATATTCATATAAAGTTGTTTTTCATATTTTAATATTTAATGATTTCAGTTCATTATATATTTTATTAATATTTATATGTTTTGTAAAAGAATTTGTAATACTTTTAAGCATATACTTTAATGAAAATTCGTTTTCTATTTTGTATCTTTCTATTAAATCTTTATAAATCATTACATCAAAATAGGTTTTGAGGTTATCTATTTTAAAAAGATTGTTAGTAGATAATATAATTTCGGGAAAGGTTCAAAATTCTAAATTTTCATTAAAAATATTTTTTATGATAGCTTGCTCTTGAGTAGAATAATTCTTTTTAATTTCTATATTTTTAAATCTTAAAACTTCTTTAAATGTTAAAGGAAAAACTTTATATTCAAAAACTCTTCATCTAAAATGTGTAGATAATTCGCTTGAAAGTAATTTAGAATTACTTCAACTTAGAAAAATCTTGTATCATAAATTAAATAAACTTAAAATAAATTCTTTAAAATTTAAAATATCTTGAATCTCATCAAAAATAAAAAATGGTTCTTTATCAGGGTACAGTTCTTTAAAATTGAGTAATAATTTTTGAAAATCAATTATTTCTCAAGTATTCATAGAAAAGTCTATGAATACAATTTGTTCTAATTCTATTTTACCACTTTTAATAAGCTCTTTAACGAAATCTATCATTAAAAATGTTTTTCCAACTCTTCTTGGTCATACAAAACTTACTATTTTATTGAGTTTTAATAAATCATCATAAAAAACATAATCTCTTTTTATAGTTTGTATGTTTTTTATTAAATTCTGATTATATAAAATTACTTCCTTAAACATATCTATAAGTATAAAAACTAGAATAATTTACTTATACATAAGTATATATTAATTAATTTTAAAATCAAATTTTTTTAATAAATTTCCTTATTATAACACTCTTCACAATAAACTATCTCACTTCTATCTGGAGAATAAGTTGTTTTAATATCTATACCACATTTATCACATTTTCTATCAAACAGTTTTCTAGGATTTCTTAGTTTCATTCTATCCAAATGTCTTTGATCAGGATGTCTTTTTGGGATTGGTAAATTATGTTTTCTATAAAATTCTAGTTCTTGGTTAATTATTTTAAATGGTTTTTTTGTGATTTCGCATTCTATTGCCCGATTAAGTATATCATCTGGAATATCTGAAATATTTTCAGGTAGTTTTGATGCAGGAATAATCTTATCAACTTTTGGGAAAGGAGATTCATAATCTGACCATTTAAATCATTTTTCTATTGCTTCATTTTTTAAAAGTGGAAAATATTCATTTGCAACTGTTTCATTGTATCAAAAAGGAGAAATAGAACTCGGAAAGAAATCTCACCATTCTCAAGTTTTTTTCATATGTTCTATGATTTTTGGGACTAATTCTTCATATTGTTCTTTTGTGTATTGTTTATTTAAGATGCAATATTGTTCGTTTGAATGAAGTCAAACACATCAAAAACAATTATGTATATTATTATTAAATATACAATAAGTTAAATTAGATCAAGACCAACATTGAACACAATATTTACAATTATAAACTCAAATTCAGCAATTTATTGATTCAAAAATAAATTCTGCATCTCTTCAAGCAGTGCTTACATCAACACATTTTTTTGCATTTCTCCAAACATGTTCTCAATATTTACAATCTTCAGCATCGTGAGCATGATTACAATAAATACAATTTTTTGAATCTTCAATTTGATTTCATAGACAATTAATCGAATTTAAAATTCTTAAATATTTTTTTGGATAATTTTGAGAAAGGTTTAAAAATTTTTCTTTAAAAACATTATTAACAGAAAATTCTTCTATTTTTTTAAAATATTCTTCTTTTGAATAAGGTTTATTAAAAATATAAAATTCCTTGTCTTGTAAATTAGCACATCAAAAACAATTTTTACATCAGATACAATCTTCTAAAAAATATGAATCAGAACAATTTTTACACGAAAATAAATATTTTGAATTAAAACAATCATAACAATCTAAACTTTCATAACATAATTCACATTGGTGCATAAAATTACAATCAGTACAACGATTACATTTTTGTAACCAATGTCAAAAAAGACAATCTTCATTATTTGAACTTTCAAATATTAAATAACAGTTTTTATTATCTGCTGTTAAATTACAATAGTCAGAATTTTGGTTATTTGCTCATATTACATTTTGTTTTGGTACATTTTCTAGAAGTTCATTAAATTGTTCAAAAAAACTTCTATTAAAATCAAAATCTTTTCCATAGTTTAGAACATTCCATTTATCACTCCACCAATAATCCTGATGATAAACTTTATATTGTTTATCTGGAGAATAAATTGAAATTATATCTTTTCCAGTTGCATCACATTTTCTTTTATAAAGTTTTCTTTCATTACGAAAACTAAGTCTTCTTTGCTCTCTGCAATCTGGACATAGAGTAGGAGTGGTAATTTGAAAAATTTCACCATTAAAATTTGGTGAAATTTTATTATAAAACTCTAAATCTTTGTCTGTAATTTCAAACTTTGAATTACAGTGTTTACATAATTTTGACTCTATTATTTTTTCTTGTTGCATAAAATTTTGAATTATTATATTAATAAATTTCTTTGTTATAACACTCTTCACAATAAACTATTTCTTTTCTGTCAGGATTATAAGTAGTTTTTATTGTAATTCAACACTTATCACATTTTCTATCAAATAATTTTCTAGGATTTCTTAAAGATACTCTATCAAGATGTCTTTGATCTGGATGTCTTCTTGGTATTAGTAGATTATGTTTTCTATAAAATTCTAATTCTTGTTTTATTATTTTAAAAGGTTTCTTTGTTATTTCACATTCTATTGCCCGATTAAGTATATCATCAGGAATATCTGAAATATTATCTGGAAGTTTTGATGCAGGAATTATTTTTTCTACTTTTGGAAAAGGAGCTTCGTAAGTGGACCAGTTAAATAATCCCCCGACTTCCACTCCGTTTCAGTTGTCCCCCTTATTAAGGGGGATGTCATTTATGACTGGGGGATTTATAGGAAAATACTCATTTGCTACAGTTTCATTATACCCAAAAGGTGAAATTGAACTAGGAAAAAATTCTCACCATTCTCAAGTTTTTTTCATATGTTCTATGATTTTTGGTACTAATTCTTCATACTCTTCTTTTGTATATTGTTTGTTTAGGATGCAGTATTGCTCATTTGAATGAAGTCAAACACATCAAAAACAATTTTTAACTCAATTTACACAAAAAAAACAATATGTTAAATTATCGACATTGTTCCAACAGTCAAAACAAAAATATAAATTTGATCAATATCATACAACAGATCATTCATATGCTTTGCTTAGTCATACTCAAAAATAATTTACATCAAATATATCTTCAGAATTAACAATGTTTGTAGAATACCTTATATCTCTAGAATTTGCAATTTCAAAGCTGTTATAAATATCTTTAGATCATGAAATAAGATCTCATAATATATTTTCAGAATTTTTTACATCAACTAATGCATTTCTTGGAGATTTTCAAAGTAAATTTTGATATCAATTTTTAATATCATTTTTTGTTAATTTTTCTAATTTTTTAAAATATTCTTCTTTTGAGTATTTTATATTAAATATACAGAATTCTGAATTATTTAGGCTTACACATCAGGTACAATTATTACATCAAATACAAGAAAAAACATAATTACATTCTCTACAATTATATGAATACATTCAATTTTTTACATCATAGCATTGTATACATCTTATACAATTATAACATTGTTCACTTTCTCAAACTCACAAACTATCAATACAATATTTAGAAGAGAATATATTTTGTCAATAATAACAATCTTCATCCATATCAGCATTAAAAATCAAGTAGCAATTTTTACAATGTCATGCTTGACTTACAAAATCACAATTTTCCATATTTAAATTTGAAAGCGACATTTTTGGTACAATTAAATCTAATTCATGAAATTGTTCAAAAAAACTTTTAGAAAAATCAAAATCTTTTCAATAGCTTTTTGCATCCCATTTATCAGTAAACCAATCCTCATAATGATATACTTTATATTTTTTATCTGGGGAATACATAGAAAAAATCTTTTTTCAAGTCAAATCACAAGTTCTAAAAACTATAGTTTTTTCATTTCTAAATGATAATCTCCTTTGTTGTCTACAGTCTGGGCATAGAGTTGGAGGTGGAATTAAGTATTTTTTTCATCAAAAAATAGGACTTACTTTTTCATAAAACTCTAAATCTTTGTCTGTAATTTCAAATTTTGAATTACAGTGTTTACATAATTTTGACTCTACTACTTTTTCACTGTCAAACATGATTTAGAAAGTTAAACTATAAAAATTTTCTTTATTGATTATAAGAGAATTAAATCATTCATGATGCTTATTAAAACTATTTATTCAATCTAAATCTGATTTTTTTGTTTTTTCTTTGTATTTTACTTCATATATTTTTTTAAGACTTTCAAAAACAAAATCAACTTCATTTACTCCATTTTTTGTTCTCCAAAACTTTATTTCTTCATAATTAATTCATTTTTTAAGAAATTCAGAGTAAATGAAATTTTCAAAAAGTAATCATTTTTCATCATCTAGAAACTCAAATCTATTAATCAAAAAATTCCTAAATCCATTATCAATAAAATAAAATTTAGGCATTTTAACTATTTCTTTAAGTTTATTTGTAAAGAATGGTTTTAATGGATAAACAAGCAATGATTTAAACATCAAATCAAAATAATATTCACTAGTAGGCTGACTAACTCATATTTCTTTGGCTATTTCATTGATATTTAATAAATTTCCATTTCTTATAGCTAATTGTTTCAAAAAATTATTAAACTTATAAGCTTCTCTTATTTCAATTAATATATCTTTATTGAACCAAAAGCTAAATATATCTTGTAATATTTGCTTTTTTTCTTCGCCTTTTTTTTGCAAAACAACTTCAGGGTATCATCCCCAAACTAGAAATTCTTCTAGATAATAATATATTTTTGATTTATTTAATGGATTTTGTTTAAATTCTTCAACTTTATCTACATCTACTTTTTCTTTCCAAATTAAAAATTCGTCAAAATCTAAAGGAAACATATTTATGACCCTTTTTCTTCAAGCAAATGACTCTTTTATATTTTTATTAATTTCTATATTATTTGATCAAGATAAGATTATTCTTAGATTTTCATATTCATCATAAAGAGATTTTATAACCCAATCAATATTTTTAACTTTGTGAAATTCATCTAAGAATAAATAAAAAAGTTCATTTTTATTGAACCCATTTTTTAAAAGTAAGTTATTTATACTTCAGAAATCTTTAAAGTATTCGTGATAATCAAGAATTTCTAGATTTAAAAATAGTTTTTTTTCACTTTGTATTCAAGAAAATATACTTTTTAACAAAGTAGTTTTTCAAACTTGTCTGGGTCAGATAAGAAAAATTATCTTTCTTTCGTCTAAAGTATCTATAATAATTTGCTCTTTTTTCCTAAATTCCATAATCTAAAGTATTACTATTTTAAAGTATAACTATATTATAGTAATAATATTATAAATTACAAATTTATTTTACAAGTTTAATATACTTTCTCTATTTTTTAATCTGTTTTACAAAATCTTCAAAATACTCTCTATAATTTTTCATATAATATATCAAATCTCATGTAAATGTACTTGGAAAATCTACAATTTCTTTATCAAGTTCATCTAGGTAGTAAAACAAAACACCTTTAGCTTCTTTATCTACATTTCTTATTGATCAATCATATACTCAAATGTATAAATGAACTTTATTAGATATTTCAATATTTTTTCAATCAATTATCTTATCAATATGAACTAATTGAGTTCAGAAATTTTTTATTACGGAAATTGTTGCTGTATAATTACTTAATAATTTTAGAGTCTTATCAAAATCATCATCATTATTTAAAACTATTGATGGAACTTGTAATTCTTGAACCGTTTCAAGCATCACAGAAAAATTTGGTGAATTACCATAATCAATATGTCATCAAATTGATTTATCGATTAAGTTAGCATTATGAGCTTTTAAATTGGATCTTTTTTGAAGAATGAGTTGTCATTCTTTGTTAAATAAAAAGATATTTATAATCTCAACAGCTTTAGTTGGTTTTCAATTTTTTTGAAATTCCTCAACTTGTTCACTATAAAAAGTCTTTCTGTCCATTGGAAAGCTGATATAAGGATTATCAAGAGCTATTACATTTACTAATTCTGACATAAATAAAATACTAAAAATTAATTTTTAGTATTTTATGATAAAAGTATAGATTTGCAAATAAAAGACTATAAGTTATTAAATAAATTAGATAATTTACTTTTTAGAATTTCTTTTTGTTTATTTGAAATATTTCAGATTTTTTTCTCTTTAAACAATTTTTCATGAAAAGAATTTATCTTTTTTACTTTTAAATAAGAGGTGATTTTTATTTTATTTTCATTATTTGGTTCTAGAACAATAGTAAAATTATCAATATTTTGTGATTGAGATGTAATTTTCAAAACTGTGTAATCATCAGCTTCTTTAAATAACACTAAAACAGGTCTTAATTTTGAATTAGAATTATCACTAAAAATATATTCTGCGAGAATTATATCTCAAAAAATAAAATTATCTGTATTCTTCATATAAATCTGGTTCATTAATTAAATCATTAAAAAAGCCTGTCATTTTTGCAAATTCTTGTACTTCCTTTTTCTTATTTTCTCTAGCAAGAGGAGAATATGGATAACTTCTATCAGCGACTAAGTTATAATCTATTATATCCATGTCTTTTGTTATTTTCCACGGAAAATCATCATGAGATTTTTCACTTATTTCAGATGCAGAAAAGTCTGAATATCTTTCTATAACATCATCGATAACATCTTTTTCTTCAATAGAGAAAATATCAACATTTACTTTTCTATTTGGAATAAATCTTTCTTGAAAATAATTAGAATAATAGGGTGCAATTACTTTAACTAATGCTTGTTTTTTTATCAGGTCATTAACAATAAAATCAAATCAAAAAGGAGCCGGTCATCTTGGAAGTTTTACAAAACTTATTCAACTTATATTTTTTTTATATCTTTCAAAAAAATCAAACTCAGCAAAATACAAAAGTTTATATAAAACTGTTTTTCAAACATTATATTTTGCTCAACATTTTTCCAATATATACAAAAGTAGTTCTATAAATTTATCTTTATCATAATTTTTTTTAACTTTTGATTCATCAGTTTTTCAAAGTAAAAAATCAATATTTACATCAAATATTTCAGAGTATTTTTGTAATTCTTCCGCCTTTATTTTTCTAATTCACATTTCTATATGTGCAATACTCGATCTTGATAATTTAAGCATACTTGCAAGTTGTTCTTGGCTATATCAAGACTCTTCTCTAAGT
The DNA here is from genome assembly GCA_041659565.1 of Candidatus Altimarinota bacterium. GTDB lineage: Bacteria > Patescibacteriota > Gracilibacteria > BD1-5 > UBA6164 > Altimarinus. Next base: position 58,044 of record JBAZXZ010000005.1, read on the forward strand.
TTTTTTAATAATTCATTTATTTTAGATTCTTTCATAATAACTATTGTTAATTATTAAAAGTGCTTATATCTTATTGAAAAAATAAATATAAGCAAATGATTTTTTATTATCTAACATTCAATGTTAGATTTATATTTGACATTGATAGTTTTAAAAATATAATTGACTTAATATAATATTTAAAATAAAAACATGGTTATAATTTTTAGCAAATAAAAAACACCAACTAGTTTGGAGCTGATGTTTTCCATAAAGAAAAATTCTTTTGTCGTGATAGAATTTTATGGTTTTGTAAGCAAAAAGCAAATGATTTATATAATAACTATAAAATAGAGAAAAGACTATACATTAAATTTTTAATTTATAGAACTAGAATAAAATAGGAAAATACAAAAAATCTCTTTGCAACAAGCTTTTAAATCCTAATAAATAAAATAATGATAAAACCTAATAAGATATTAGTTCAATATGATAAACAAAATCAAAACTGGAGAGTTGAAAAACCTAATGCTAAAAGAGCTATAAGTATATCTAATATTAAAGTGAAAGCACTGGATAGTGCAAGAAATGTAGCAAAAAATCAATGACTTGAATTAATAGCATTTACAAAAAAAGAGCATAAAATTCATATTAAAGATTCTTTTTGAAAAGATCCGTTTCCACCAAGATGATAAAACAAAAAAAATTACTTTTGATTTACTACATAAACAGTAGATTATAAAAAAAGGTTTATAAATTTTGAAGATGCTCTCTGTATTACACAGGAGGCATCTTTTTTGTTCTATTGAAAATGATAATTGTTGCAATAAATAATATTTTTTCTAAATACAATGAAATGTACTTTTTTTTGTTTTTATATCAAGGGGATTTATTGCAGGTGTATGAGTCTAATAAGTCCATAGTGAGCAAAGAGTATACTTAATGTAAAAATCTATTATAAAAAATCTAATTCTTCATTTTCATAATACTTAAACATTTCATAATTATCAATGAAACTTTTTCACTTATATTTTTCTTTCAATTGATTAATAACCTTATAATCTTCATCTAATTTGCTATGATTTCAGAAAATTTTATATAATTCATCAATATAGTTACTTCTAGCAATTGTATATTCTTCACTTATAAAATTATCTTTATTATTAGAATAGAGGTAATGTGAATCTATAGAACGAATAAGATTATAATAAGTAACTCTATCATTTTTTTGAATTAATATTTTTTTAATTTTTTTTCAAGATTTATAAGGTAAAAATTCAAATAATATGTTAGGATTTAAAGGGAAATAATGAATTCTTTTCATAAAATGTACTCACCGAGGATTTTTTTCATATTCTGGAACTACTTGTAAAACAGGATTTTCAGAAGTTACAAAATTTCTTTCTAGTCATTTTAGATAATATATGTTTATTTTTTTATTAAAAAGTAAATTTCAAAATCAATAGACATTTTCAGAATTAAATAAAAATTGTATGTGTGTTAAATTATCTTTTTTCTTAATTCATAAAGTATCAAATATTTTATCATCATCAAATCACATTTCTTCTCTAAAATTTTTAGTTCTCATTAATGTTAAAGAAATATAAACACAAAGTTCATATATGTCTTTTTCATCTAATTTAGACGAATTATTCTCTAATATTTGTTTAGAAATTCTTTTTTCTAAGTCTAAAAAATTATTTTCATATTTACATAAATACCACTCTATAATTTGAGACATCATATCTTGTTTTCAACTTTCTATTCAATAAAAATAGTCCTCCACACATAATCATTTACTAACTTTTGATTTTACAACTTTTCTTAACTTTAAATCTAAAATATTAACTTCTCATTGTTTATTATTAGGATTTTTAAATAAATCTAAATATGCTTTTTGAACATAGTGTTGGTATTTTGTTGGTTGTATCTTAAATTTTGCAATGTCATTTAAATCCTTTATATGTATTTCATCAAAAATTACATCACAATTATTTTTTGATATGAAATCTTTTAGATCTAAAGAATCACTTTCTAAAAATAATTTTATAACTATCTTTTGTTCTTTACTTAATTCTTCTATTTTTTGCATTAAAAAAATAATTAAATCATATTATTATTTAATTTTAATAGTATTTATAATTTCTTTAATAATATTATAATTTTCTTCAAATCATTCATAATCAGTTCAATATAATGAATTTCAATTTTTATAATAATCCCAAATTTTATTTGAAGCTTCTTCTGATTTAGTATCAGATATTCCAGAATTATATAGACATACTTCACCATCATCTCACTTAAATTGTTTTAAATAATTTAATACATTTCAAAAATTATTTTGAAACATTACTGAGTATATATTGTTTAAATCTTTAACTACCAATAATTCTGTAACAAATTGAGTAATACACCCCATAGTTGAATCTTCAGTAAAATAATAATTGATAATTAATCAATTATACCCATTTATACTTATGTTTGTTGTATTAAATCAATTACTTATTGGAGCTTGAATATGAGAAAATGGTACAATATCATCTTCTCATTTTTTAATTTTTTCTAATATTATTTTATAATCATTTTTAGATTTTTCTATTTCTTTTTCTTCCTCTAATTTAACTGAACTTCATCTTGAAATTTCTGCCATTCAAGATTCCCAATATCATTTAATTCTTCCTATTTCCTCTTTCATAAATGAATCAAGATTATATTTCTTTACAAAAATATTTTCTTTTTCAAAAAACTTAAAATCTTCAAATTCTTTATTATCTACTATTAATTTTCAAGGATATGTAAAACTTACTTCTCAATTATCATAAATTTTTATATCTTTTTTACAGCTTCAATTTTCTCTCTTGTATGATTCATGACAACTACAAACTCAATAATCATTAAATCATTCATTGTTTCAAGTACATTCATTTCTTAAATTTTGACTTAAAGAAACTAATATAACTGGTATAATTCATCAAATTATTATAATGAGTATGAAAAATCTTTTTAATATTTCAATATATGAAATGAATCAATTTAAAGTTCAATTATTTATATATGAAATTATTCTTTTAATAAAATCAGTTACTAAAATATATGATAATAAAAATAAAATCATATATAGAGTTCAAATGAAATAATCATTAATCCGTACTCCTAAATCATAACTTCAACGATGTATCTCTTGCAAAAATAATAGTGCTCAAGCTCAAAATAAGACTAAAGGTAATGTAATTATGAAATATAAAACTTTTGTTAATCTCCAAAGTTTTCAATTTGATTTATTTTTATCCATATTTTTAAAAATTTTGAAATAAAAAGTTGATGTTGTTTAACTAACCACTACCCACTCCTAAATTATTGGTTCAGCAAAACTATCTAATTTCTCCACTATATCTTTATGTTCTTCTATGATTTTCTTTTTTGCTTCAAGTAAACTTCTTGCATATTTACTTCTTGATAGTTCGTATAATTTTTGTACATAATCTTTTGGAACTTCTCTGTCAGGAACATATATACTTTTTAGTGAAAATGGATCTTTAACTTGTCATTTTACAAGTAATTTACAGTAAAACTCTCTTTGATTTAGGTTTGCTAAATCATAACTTTTTATGTATGGATCAAAATGTTTTTCCATATAAATAGCATCCTCACTTGATATTCTGAAACTTATCAAAGTTCAGACATTTCAAAATAAAGCATCACTTAAATTAGGTGGAATTTGTTTTATAAATTGGTGAGCAACTGATAGAGATAATCAGTATTTTCTGGCCTCTGAAAGTATTTCTCAAAAAGTATCTGTTGCAAAGTTTTGAAACTCATCTACATATAAAAAGAAAGGAGTTCTAGCACTTTTTGATAGTCATTGTCTTCACATTGCAGCTTGGAATATTTTGGTTACAAAAATTGCTCATAAAAATCACATTATCTCAGCTTGAAGTTTTCATTTTGGAAGTTTTACTAGCAAGATTTTGCTTTCATTCATCATTTCAGCAAAATCAAGTTTGTTTTCATGGCTTGAAAATATATTCTTAAGGATATCAACAGAAAGTAATTGTCATACTTTATTCAATATCGGCATAATTGCTTCTGTATTGAATTGTTGGCTCCATCCGGCAAATTCATTTGTCCAGAAATTTCTAACTACATCATCTTTTATATGTTCAATCATATCATATCTAAAATCTTTGTCTGTCAGTGCTCTAATTATATCAAACAAAGTTGAGTTTGGTTTATCAAGTAGTGCTAAAAATATCATTCTAAGCACATGTTCAAGTTTAGCATTCCAGTTTGCTCAAAAGAATTTGTAAAATATATCAATAAATCATTTAGCCAATATTTGTTTACTTTCAGTTTTTTTGATATCAAGAGGATTAAAACAAAATGGAAATTGGTCATCAGTTGGATCAAAAATAATTACATCTTTCATCCTTTCTGGTGGAATATGTGAAATAACTTCTTCAATCAAATCTCCATGCGGATCAATTAATCAGATTCATTTTCCGTGTTTTAAATCATCGATTACCATACTTGTTAGGAATTTTGATTTTCAAGTTCAAGTTTTTCAGATTATATATAAGTGTCTCAATCTATCTTCGTCGTAAATTCAAACAGGTACTTTTATACTTCTAAAATCAGAAGTTCAAACTATATTTAAATCTATTGGATAATTTTTTGGGATTATCTCACCATTTGCTAGAGTGTCAAAATCAAAAGTGGGTACTCAAATAGGAAGAGATAGTTTTTTTGCAGTAACTTTTAATAGAGAAGTTTCACTACTTGGTTTATTCGGAAAATGATAAATTGATGAGATTTCTTCATTTGTACAGATATAATTATTTTTGATTTCACTTATTCAAAATGGTTTTATTTGACTTATATTTCTTATAATATTTAATTTAAATTGATTTAGAGGATAGTTTTTAAAAACCAAGAAATTATTAAAAAGTCATTTAAGCTTTGCTTCTGCATGATTTTTAGTTTCTCATTGAACAATTATATAAAATTTGGTTTCAAATAATTCTTGTTCAAGCTTGTATTTATAATATTTATCTCACAATCATTTCCATCATTTTTGGATTTTATGATTAAGCATATATTTAAAAAATGTAAAAATCAATTTAAATTTAAACATCATAAACCTAAATTTTGATTTCACAAAAAACTTAAAACTCTCTCAATGAAGAGGTTTTATTTCAGTAAAAACTCAAACTTTGTCTTTTATAATAGAGAAGTTTTCAAAGCTTCTAAACATATTAAATACAAATTCTGTATTGTCAGTTGTTGAATATTTAAATGGATAGAACCAAGAATTTTCAAGAGTTAATTCTCAGATTACAGTTCTAGATTTATCATAATCCCAAACTCATTTTTCATCTGCGATAAGTTGAAAATCATTGAAATATGTATAAAATTGTGATTCAAATGCTGAATAAACTGCATCAGTTGAAGTGTAACTATAAAATATTTCTCCACCTGAAAAATTGATTCCAAAAATCATCTTTTTTCCTTCAAGAGTCTTTCAAATATCTTTCAAAAAGTCATCAATATACTTTTTTCATTTAGTATATGAATGATAGATTTTTATTAAGTGAGTTTTATACATATAAGTTTATAGGAGAATACTTTAAAATAATATATCCAAATTATTCATAAAATCAAATCTAATCTTGACAAAGTTAAAAATTATTAGTGTTAGAAATTATTAGTAAATAAAATTATTGTAACAAGTTTCACAATAAACTATTTCTGGTCTTTCTAGAGAGTATGTTGTTTTTATAGCTTTATTACATTTATCACATTTTCTATCATATATTTTTCTTTGATTTTTTAGATTTAATCTATTTTTGTATCTTATGTCATAATGAAATCTAGGAATAGATAAAATATTATCTCTATAAAATTTTAATTCAGCAGGACTAATTTTAAAAGGTTTTCAAGTTTCCGCACATTTTATAGCCCGATTTAGTATATCATCAGGGATATCTTTTGTCTTATTAGGAAGTTTTAGAGCAGGAATTATTTTATCAACTTTTGGAAAAGGAGCTTCGTAGTCTGACCGGTTGAATAATCCCTCCACTTTCACTTCGTTTCAGTTGTCCCCCTTAATAAGGGGGATGTCTGATAAGACAGGGGGATTTTTTATTTCCTCTCTACTCAAAGGATAATACTCATTTGCTTCAGTTTCATTATATCAAAATCTTGATAATACTGCAGGAAAAAATTCTCACCATTCAACCCCTCCGCCTTCGGCACCTCCCCTATTAGGGGAGACTTGGTTGGTAGTCCCCCTTAATAAGGGGGGTAGGGGGGATTTTATCATTATTTTAATAATTCTTTCAACTTCCACAAAATAATCTTCTTTTTTATATTCTTTATTTAATATACAATATTCTTTTCATACAAGTCATACACATCAAAAACAATTTTTACAGGACTTTAAATTGAAACTATAAAATATATTGAACGAGTTATCATAAATATATTCTGAAAAATATACATTTTTACAAGACATAAAAACTGCAACTGATCAAATTACTGGTCATTCTAAATCATAAATAAAACTTGAATCATACACATTACTACATCTTCATCATTCATATAGATTTTTTGAATCTTGAACTCATACTATATTGAAACAATTACTTGAATTTTTTGAATTATAAACATAATCTCATATACAATTTTCAGAGTTATTTGTCTGTAAATTCATATGAGGTAAAGTCAATTCAAAATCTTTAAATAATTGCTTGTAACTTAATAATTTTTCGTAATCAGATAAATCAATTTCTTTCATTTTATTTTTATATTCTTCCTCTGTATATTCTTTGTTTTTTATACAATACTTTTTGTTATCAATTCAATAACACATAAAACAATCGTGACAATTATAACATTTTTTGCAAAAAATCGCATTTGAACAATTGCTTGAATTGTAACAATATTTTGAATTATATATATTTGAACAATCTATACATTCATAAGATTTTTCTATTTCTCCAGACCACCATATATCAGATGAATTTTTAATAAATCTAGATTCTTCGGTGTAATAAGTATCTTCTATATTATTATCTCAAAAACACATATAAGCATTTTTTGAATTAACAAGTTCGTTATTAAAATCTGAATTTATTGAATTTACTATACTTAAATTTGGAAATGGCACATTATGCACTAAATTATTTAATTGTTCAAAAAATGATTTATTTTCATCAAATATCATTGCATAATCTAAAGCATTCCATTTATCACTCCACCAAATAGCTTTATCATAAACCTTATATTTTTTATCTGGAGAATAAATAGAAATAATATCTTTTCATGAAAAATCACATTTTCTTTTATATAGATTTCTTTTGTTTCTAAAACATAGTCTTTTTTGCTCAAAGCAATCAGGGCAAATTTGGCTAGGTTTTAAAATGTATTTGTTTCAATTTATTACTAGAGAATATTTATCATATATTTCATAATCAATATTTTCTAAAAGGAAATCATTTAAACAGATTTTACATTGAGAATTAACCATTATATCTTTTTATATATAAATTAATAATAGTTTACTTATTTTTATAACATAAATCAAATGTAATTATAAATCTTGAATAAAATTACTTTTTAAGTAAAATCAGAAATGTTTACATATTAATTACTTTTATTATGACATTTGAATTACCTAAATTACATTTTGAAATGGATGTTTTAGAGCCATTCATTTCTCGTGAAACCATAGAATATCATTATGGGAAACACCATCAAACTTATGTTAATAATTTAAATAATCTGATTATTTGAACAGAATTTGAGACAATGACTTTAGAAGAAATAATAAATAATTCAGAATCAGGTCCGATTTTTAATAATGCAGCTCAAATTTGGAATCATACTTTTTATTTTGAAGCTTTATGAAAAGTAGACAATAATATACCAACTTGATTAGTTAATGAAATGATAAATAAAAGTTTTTGAAGTTTTACTGATTTTAAGCTTAAATTTACTGAAAGTGCTTTAAATAATTTTGGTTCAGGTTGGACTTGGTTATCAATAAATTCAAATTGAAGTCTAGAGATAGTTAATACATCAAATGCTGAAAATCCATTTAAAACTCAAAGTAAACCACTTTTAACTATAGATATTTGGGAACATGCTTATTATATAGATTACAGAAATGCAAGAGCAAAATATATAGAAAACTTCTGGAATATAATTGATTGGGAAGTAGTTGAAAATAGAATGTAAAAATAAAAAAGTATTTTTTTTATAATTACTAAAATATCTTTTTATAACCTAAAAATAATGAAAACAGAATATCTAAATAAAATCGATGAACTAAAACAAGAAATAAAAAAAGTAGTTGTTGGACAAGATTTGCTTATAAGAGATTTGCTTATAACTCTATTTTGTAGATGACATATTCTAATTGAGTGAGTTCCTGGACTTGCAAAAACTTTGACAGTTTCAAGTCTTTCAAAAGCTTTAGATTTGGATTTTTCTAGAGTGCAGTTTACCCCAGATTTATTACCAAGTGATTTGATAGGTGCTCGTGTATATACTCCCGAAACAAAAGAATTTTATATAAAAACTGGACCAATAGTATCCAATTTTGTACTAGCAGATGAGATAAATCGTGCTCCATCAAAAGTACAATCAGCACTTTTGGAAGCTATGGCTGAGAGACAAGTTACAATTGCTGATAAGACAATTAAACTTGATGAGCCATTTATAGTTTTGGCAACACAAAATCCTATTGAACAAGATGGAACTTATACTTTGCCAGAAGCACAACTTGATAGATTTCTTTTTAAGACAATAGTTTCTTATCCAAGCGAACAAGAAGAAATAGAAATAATGAAAAATAATTCACTAAATACTGATTTATCTGGGATTAAAAAAATACTTTGAAAGAAAGATATTTTAAATATTCAGAAATTAATTGAAGAAATATTTGTAGACCAAAATATTTATGAATATATAAAAGATATAGTAACTTATACAAGAGATACAAATAATGAAGTTTGAAAATACTTGTTCTATTGAGCATCTCCAAGAGCTTCAATTGCACTTTTGTCAGCTTCAAAAGCACTAGCATTTTTATCTGGAAGAGATTTTGTAATTCCAGAAGATATAAAAGAAATAGCGAAACAAGTACTTAGACACAGACTTATACTTAATTATGAAGCAATAGCTGAAAATATGTGAGTTGATGAACTTATAGAAAAAGTATTAAATAATGTAAAAGTTAAGTAATAAATAAAATTGACAAAAATCAAAAAAGTATTATATATAGAGATAGTTATTTTTAATATATAATACTTTTTTTATGGATCAAAAAGTAAATAAATCGGGAGAATTATCAATTGAAGATCAATTTAATCTTATTGTAAATTGAGAAAGGATTAATTTAGTAAGAAAGTTATCATGAATGACTATAGAAAACCAAATTGATTTTTTACAATATTTGAGAGGTGATAAAAATTGTAATGATAAAGGTACAGCTTTTATTAGATATGAAATACAAACAATAATATTTCGTAATTTACTTGAGGAATGAATATTGGGGACTTGTCTAAAACATAAATATCCTAAATATAATAATCATACACAAATGCTTCATTTCTCATCTTTAAGTGTAATTTTTCTTGAAAAAGGTGCAAAAAAAGAATTTACTCATAGTTTTGATGAGATTTCTGTATGAGAATTAAGAGTTACACACAATCAATTAAAATTATGATGATGAGTTACTGAAGAAGTTGCTTCAAGTGTTTCAGAATTTAATAAAGCACAGTTAAGTTTATTAGAAATGAAAAAACAGTTTGAAAGTATAGGCGAAAGCACACTCAAAAATCCATTAGTTATGCAAGAAATAATAAAAACTGAAAAATTCATTAAAAAATTATTATCATGATTATCAGAAAAAAAAGATTTATTTAATTCTGATTTATGACCACTAGCAGAAAAAATGTGATGGCATTTGCATTACTCATGAAGAACTCCATTTACAATTGGTACTATACAAATTAGAGACAAAGAAAATAAATTAGTTGAGATTTGATGAAAAAATAGTAGATTCCAAACTTTTAAGTGTGTTTTTTCATCTGATATAGAAACTATAGCACTTAGTGAATTAGGTTGAGTAACTTTAAAATTTGTAGATAAAGAAAAAAAGGATCAAGAAATAACTTGGCAACAATATAGTCATGATTATGTAAAAAGAAAAGAAGAATATTATGATTTTATTGATTCAGAGATGTATGATTTAGCAAATATAATTTTGAAAAAATGATTTTCTTGAAAAATTAGAGATTTTCAAAATAAATATTTTGTTTTATTAACTGGATCATGATGTGTATTTTTTGATGAAGAATGAAATGAGTTATCTGATGAAGAATGAAAAAAAGAGTTTGATAAAATTGAGATAGTTGATTGAAATGTAAAAGTAAAAGGATTAAAAAAAGTTGATGGAACAGAAAAAAAATGGATTACTCAAATAAGACATCATAGAAAAAAACCGTGAAATGACTAATAATGGTATAAAAAAATATTTTAAAAACAAAAATTGAATAAAAGAGTAAATTAAATAAAATTGATTTACTCTTTTATTTTTCACCTAATTTATGGATCATTTAAAAAATTTCAAAAAACTAGATTTAAAAACAAAAAAAATGATTTCAAGTAACCTGTCTTGAAATTTTAAAAGTGTTTTTAAATGAAAATGACTTGAATTTGATGAATTTAAAGAATATGAAGATGGTGAAGATTCAAAATATATTGATTGGCTTGTGTCGGCTCGTGAAAATAGACTACTAACGAAAAAATTTAGTGTAGATAAAAGTTTGAAAGTATTTTTTGTTTTGGATATTTCCAAAAGTATGGATTTTGGTTTTGATAAGACAAAAAAAGATACTCTACTTGAGATATTTTTCTTACTTGCATTATCATCAGTAGAAAACTCTGATGATGTCGGATCTTTGATTTTTGATGAAAACTCTTATAAATTTTTTGATACAAAAAAAGGTAAGTGACATATATTTGAGATATATAGAAGTATAGTAGAGAATGAAACTGTCGTTGCGAACGATAGTGAAGCAATCCAGAAAGAATGAAACAATATAGTGAATAGATTGCTTCGTCGTACCTTCTCGCAATGACAGAATCAAATAACTCTCAACTCTGCATTTTCATTTCTAACAAAAATCAAAATAAAAAACACTCTACTTTTTTTCTTAACAGATAAAATGGATTTTGAGAATGATAAGGATTTAAAAGTACTTTCCTTGAAAAATGACATTATTTTTGTAAATATATTTGATAATTTTGAAAATACTTTGGATGCAAAAAATGAAAATTCAGGTATTTTATGATTTTTGTCTAATTTATGAAAGTGAATGTTTATTGATAATCTAGATGAAGAAAAAAAACAAGAATACACAAAATTGAGAAATACAAAAATAAGAGATTTACAATTATACCTAAATAAAATATGAATAAGATACTTAAAAATAGATAATTTATCAAATATATATAAAGAATTTTTTAATTTCTTTAGTAAAAAATAATATTATAATTTAATAACAAAACTCAAATGCAAGATATAAATGATATAATTTGACCAAAAAATCATCTAAATTTTAGTTTTGGATTTATAGTTATATTATTAATCATACTATTTTTTATAGGATTTTATTTTTTATTAAAATATTATTTAACTATAAAACAAGAAAAAATAGAAACAGAAAAGAAGTTAATAGGTAATCAAATTTCTAAAAAACAATATTTTTTAGAAAAACTTAATAATATCATAGAAAAAAGTGATTTGTATAATAAATCAGAATTTTATTCATTACTCAATGATTTACTAAGAGAATTTTTAGAATACAAAGGCCTTATTTCTGCTAGAAATATGACATTTAAAGAACTAGAAAAAAATAAGAAACTAATAGATATTGAATTGTTTGATATAATTAAAGCTACATATTTTGAAGAGTTTAGAGAAGATGAAAGTGATTTAGATAGAAGGAAAATATTAAAAAATATAAAAATTAAATTAGAAATGTAAATAAAGTATTAATTAATTCAAATATTTGTGTTTTAGAAAAATTTAGGTTATTATAAATGTAGGTTTACAAAAAAACTTATTATTTATTATTAATTAATTTTTTATGAAGAAACTATTACTGGGAATATTCTTATTTTTTATAACTTCCTCAGTTTTTGCAACTGACAATGTTATTACTATTTGAAAATGATGGAGTGTATTTTCAACTCCAAAAATATTGTCTGATATATCTTTTTCAAATACTGATTATTTCAATGTTACCCCAAATCCAACTTGAGCAGGATTAACATTTTATACTTTAGAAAATTGAGTATGGCAATCAGTGGCTGTATCTCCTACAACAATTAAACCTTTAAATTGATATATGGTTTATAATTCTACTCAGTATGCTATTTTTGCTAACTTAAATTATAAATGATGAGTAACACCTTGAGAATCTCTATTTTCTAAAACTTTAAATGCTTGATGGAATTTGTTATGAGTTACATCACAATATATTCCATTTTCAACAATTTGACAAAATGCAACTATGTGAGTTGATTTTACTTATTCTAAAGCAAATGGTAATTGAGCATATAATATAGTATCGGATTATAATACTTATATCTGAAATTCATATATTGCAAATATAGCAACAACACTATGAGAATCATATTGAATATTTATGTCTCAGTCTTGAGTTTATTGATGAAATCAGTCATTGGATGTAGATCCATATTATATAGTAGAAACAAAACGGGATAACTTAGATACTCAATATATAAGTCTAAATACATGATCATTAATTAATAAGACTTTATACAAGGGGAAAATCACAGCAAATAATGTAGAAGATTTACGTTTAGCAATAGCTAGATTTACATTAGATAGTGTTACTTCAAATAACGATGAAGGTCTTGTTAAAAACATAAGATTAATTGTAAATGGTTCATTAATATCTACTAATGAATATTTAACATCAGAACCTGATGGCTTTAATGGTAAAATATATAAAATAATTTTTGATAATTTAAATGTAATAATACCAAAATGAGGAAGTATTGATTTAGAGATTATTGGTGATTTTGACAAGGATTATTTAAGTGCATGAAAAACTTTTCAAGTTTATTATGATTGACAAAATGGTATATATCAACCTGATGGATTTGGTTTTTTTAAAGGAGTATCTTCTATTATGATAAATAATTTTAATGGACCAATGTATGAATTTACTTGAAGTGCAAATAACACATCTATAATGTGGGAAAGTGAAACATGAGAATATATATGACAATGACTTAATAAAACATTTGATACTGCACATTGATATAACATCACTAATAATGCAAATACTTGATCAGTTACATTTTATTTTTCTAACTCTGATATTCCTTTGGTGTATAATGCTTCTTTTAGTAGTCAAGATTGAAAGACTTTACTAGAAAAATGAAAATATTATCCTGCCATAAGAGATCCTTTTAGAAATTGAAGTAATGGTATAAATATAGACTGAGCTTGACGTGGATGTAATACGATATTAGGATGATTTTATGTTCATGATTATGCTTTAAACAATAATACTTTAGAAAGTGCTGCGATAGATTTTGTTCAATATTGTGAAGGTGATACATCTAGGTGACTATATTGATCAATTCGTTATAATTCAAGTATTCCATCATCTTGTGATACTAACTGATGTGCGAGTGTACGTCAACTTTGAATTGATACACCTCTTACTATGATCAGAAATGATGGAATAGCTGACCAAGCTATAGCTATAGGTTCATCAAGTCAAACATTAACACAATTTACTATGAGTGCAAATGATACATCATATATAGATATTAATTCAATGATTTTTACTCAAACAGGTGCTTCAAATGTAAGTAGTAGTAATGTTACTAATGTAAGATTAATGATAGATTGATTAACAGTTTCTACAAAAAATATGGCGTCTGGGTCAGTTAATTTCAATGATATAAATCTATGACTTGGTAAAAATACTAGTGTAACTGTGAAAGTTGTTGCTGATTTTTCTACGGCGATAACTCCATGACAAAAATTCCAAGTATGATTATCTGCTATTACTGCAATAGATTCAAATGCTAATACATTAGATTCTTCATCTATAACAAAGCCATCAAACGGTATATTATATACTTTTGTTAAAGATTGATCTGCCACTATTTCTCTCAACTCATCTACTCCAACTGCAATGATATTAACTCCAGCATCTTCTGAAATGGAACTTGCTAGATATACTATTGCTGCTCAAGATGATGATTTAAGACTAACAGATTTATATATTAAAAACAATGGAACGGCTGATTTATCAACTAGTATAAAATCTATTTGATTATATGATACAAATGGAAATAAATTAGCTCTAGGTTCAAAATTTGGAACTGGTACAATTCAATTCCACCCATGAAGTTCTTTTGTAATACCAAAAAATACTTCTAATAGTGTTATAATAGTAAAAGCCTCATTTGACGATTTAACTGATGCTTCTGTAACTAATAAAACAGTTCAATTAGCTATAGGTAATAATTTTACTATTCCTCCAGAGTCTGGAACTGTTAATGGAGCTAGATTTGTTTCTGAAACTACTTGATATGCTATTACTTCTGTAACTAGTTCATCTGCTGTTGCTAATACTCACCTACTTGCTAGATCTAGACCAGTTGTTGCTATAAGTACTTCAGCTACTGCAAGTACTCATACATTTACTGTTACTGCTGATGCTAATAATAGAATTACTTTAGCTTCAACTACTTTCTCTATAACTAATCCTTCTGGATTAGGTGGTACATTTACTCTTTACAAAGATTCTGAAAATTCAGGTAATGTAATAAGTACAGGTTCTATATCTACTAATTGAGTAATTAGTTTTGGAGGATTTATTCCAACTGAAATTTCACCTGGAACTTCAAAGACATTTATCTTTAAAGTATCTCCAGAATTACAATCAGCACCTGTAAATAGTAAAAGAATATTTAGAATTCAAGATTTATCTTATACTGATATGATGAATACTGGTTGAAATGTAACTATTCCTACTATTTCTACTTACTCTAATGTATGATTACCTTCAGTTGAATCTACTTTCACTTACTAATTTTAATTTTACTTAACAAAATTATATGAAAAAATTATTAATATTTATTACCTTACAATTTTTAGTACTGCTACCAGCTTTTGCAGATTGATTTCCTGCTCTTCCAATGTCTGTGTTTTGAACTATTAAAGATATAAAATGAGTAGATATTCCAGCTGGATCTGTTATTACATTTTATGATTGACAAAATAATCTGATTTCAACTTATACTACTGAAAAAAGTGGACAATATGGTGGTAATACTGCTTTTGAAAAAGCTATTTCATTAAACCAATTTGAAGGATGACTTAAGATAAAAATCTTAACTTGAGGTAATACTTATACTATTACTTCATCTGAAATTGATGATGCTAATTCATGAACTTCTTGCCCGGCAAAATCTAGTATTATATTTTTCTCTTGAGTTTGTAGATATAATTTAAATGTAAATACTTGAGGATCATCGACTTGATGAGCTGTTACTTATACTTGATCAACAACATTTTCAACTTGAACAATTTCAAATTGAGGTAGTTTATCACTTAGTGGTTCAAATATTACAGTAAAATCTTTAGAATGAGATTATTTAAATCTGTCTTGAATTAGTGGTATAATAGTTTCTTGATTAGCTTGGAATTGAATATTGATTCCTCCAACTTCAGTTGCAAATTGATCTACAGAAAATGCTACTTCGTGAGAACTTGCAGGTTTATTTTCACAAAATACAACTAATACGATTCTTCAAACTATAAAAGTCGGATGAGAGTCATGAGTAAGTCTACTTGCTAATTGATCTAATTTTAGAGTTAGCTTTACTGTTTCAGGAGCAAATCCTGGAACTACTTTGAAGCTTTTTAGATCAGTTGATTGAAATACTTGGGAAGTTAATTCTCCAGATTCTACTTGTACTTTGGATTCAAATAGATTATGTACATTTTATACTAATCATTTATCTTATTTTACTACTGTATTATCTACTACTAACACAAATACTTGAGGTGGTTCTACTTGATGAAGTTCAGGTGGTGGATGAGGTGGATGAAGTACTATTAGTAATACAATAAGCCAAAATAATGTATCATCTACAATAAGTAAAAAAAATACAGTATCTACTACTACAAACAGTAATAATACTATTAAAAAAGAAGTAGTAGCAAGTAAAAAAATATTTCAAATTACATGAAAAATGGTTGCTTTATCAAAAGACGATAAATACAAAAAATTAGCAACAATGTTATCTAAATGAGATGAAGTAGAATTAATAAATGTAATAGAGTGAGATATAATTTTGGTAAAAGTAACAAAATCATCTAAACAATCTAAAATCTGATTAGAATGATATATGAAATTGTCTAAAGATTTAAAAGTTGTTACAAGTAACTCAAAAAGTTTAGAAACAACATCTATTAAAAAAACATATAAAGTAATATGAAAATTAGTTGCTTTGTCTAAAGATGATAAATATAAAAAATTATCTACAATGTTATCTAAATGAGATGAAGTAGAATTAATAAATGTAATTGAATGAGATGTAGTTTTAGTAAAAGTAATAAAATCATCTAAACAAACTAAAATCTGATTAGAATGATATATAAAACTATCTAATGATTCGTTAATAATAAAAAAATAAAAACTTATACAAAATTCACAAAATCTTCACTATAAATAAATTGACTAAAACACAAATAAGATTACTATAAATTAGTAATCTTATTTGTATTTTAATAATAATTTTGTCACTTTTTTCTTTAAAAAATGTTATAAGGTATGTAAGCCTTAAAATTTTATTTTTTAATTATTTATATATGAGAAAAACAATTAAAGTACTGATGCTTTTGACTTTCTCCTATTTTTTTTATGTTAATGCATCATATGCAGCAGTAGAAGATACTCAAGTAATTGATAAATTAAATGATACTAATACTACAAATCTTCAATTTGATTTCAAACTTAAGAAATTTGAAAGTTGTGAAGATATGTCAAATGTGCTGACTAATTATATGAAAAAGTATTATAATCAAAGACCTATTTATTATAGATGAGGTTGATTGGATGATGTGCTTTGAACTACAACTGATGCTGTAATGGAAAAATCAGCAGTTACAACAGAAACTCTAACTGCATCATCAAATGCTTGAGATTATAGTAAGACAAACACTCAAGTTGCTTGAGTTGATGAATCAGAAATAGTAAAAACAGATTGAAAATATATTTACTATGCTGTTGATTCTTATGATTATAATAAAAATGTTTCAAACAAGGTTATATATATAGTAAAAAATGATAATGGAAAAATGAATTTGGTTAAAAAGGTTAGATTACCAGAACATTTTAATAGTATAGAGCTTTATGTTCAGGAATGAAAATTGATTGTTCTTGCAAATGGTTATCCAGTTCAAGCTTTTCAAAAACAATTTTGGGGAGGATGAATGGATGCAAAAACATATATAATAGTTTTTGATACTACTGATATTGAAAAGTTAACATTACTTAAACTTTATATGACAGAATGAGCTTATACTCAATCAAGATTAATTAAAGACAATTTATATCTTATTTGAAGTAAATATTTTGATTACTATACTCTTTATTCTTGAGTACAAAATGTAGATGATTTAAAAGTTAACCCAAATGATGTTATATCAAATGAACTTGATTTAACTTATACTACAGATGCAGAGAAACAAAATCTTAATTTAAAATGAAAAGATTTGCCATATGAAGTTTCTTCTTGAGAATCAGTTAATTGTAGTGATGTAGAATATCTATTACCTGATGACTCCACAGTTGAAAAATATAGTTTTAATCCTTCTTTTAATATAGTTTCAATAGTAAATTTAGCAGATTTAAAAGCTCCAATAAAAAACAAAGTAGTTTTTTGAGATATCAGAGAAATTCATATGAGTTTAGATTCATTATATATGACAAGTTATTTATATACAAACTATGATTTTAGATGTGGACCTGGATTTATGTGTCCAATGATGTGGTATCCAAGAGGTGAGAATACATTAATTCATAAGTTTGATATACAAGATAATGCTGATTTAGCATATAAAGATAGTGCTATAGTTTCTGGAAATCCACTGAATCAATATAGTATGGATGAATACAATTCTGATTTTAGGATTATAACAAGTTCATGGTATCCAGAAAGATGAACAAACTTATTTGTTCTAGATAAAGATCTAAAAAAAGTTTCTGCATTGACTTGACTTGCAAAAGATGAGACATTTCAATCTAGTAGATTTATAAAAGATAAATTGTTTTTAGTAACATTTAAACAAATTGATCCACTTTTTGTAATAGATTTAAAAGACAATGCTAATCCTAAAATATTATGAGAACTAAAAATTCCAGGTTATAGTACATATTTACATCCTTATGACGAAAATCATCTTATAGGACTTGGATATGATACAAAAACAAACCAATGGGGATGAACTCAAAATGCTTGAATAAAAGTTGATTTATATGAGATTAATTATGATAAAAAATGTGGGGATACAAATCTGACTATAGATGAACAAAAATTATGTAGTGATTGAACTTATAAATGAATTATAGTAAAACAACAACATACTCTTACTATTTGAGATGTATGAAGTTATAGTGAAGCTCTGAATAATCCTCGTATGTTTGTATGGAATGATACAAAAAAACTTCTTTTCTTACCAGCAAATATATATGGTTCATATGATGAAACTACTTACAAGTATAAAGATTTCTATAGTGGATTGTTTGTAATCAATATTGATAAAGATAAATGAATTAAAGAATTATATAGAACTACACATATTGATGATTCTATGTTTGAAGAAGCTAGAAAAAAAGAATGTGATACTTATATATCTCAAATAAAAACAGGAAGTACATGTACAAAACTAATTGATGGAACGACTTATTGTCCACCACAAAATACATATATTCCAGAATATTGTTATGAATGAGCAAGTATATCTGATTATGTAGCACAACAAAGTTGGAAATACAGTAATTATTTCATAAAAAGAGCACTATATATATGAGATAATTTCTATTCTATATCAGATAGTAAAATTAAATCAAACAATATAAGTACATTTGCAAATGTTTGAACAGTAGAATTAAAATAAGAGTTTAGTAAAATTTAATAAATCCCTTGATTTTTTTATAAATCCAGGGATTTATTTATATATCCAAACTAAATTAGTTTTCATATTTTTTATAGCAAATGAAAACTGTCTGAGTCCCAAATTTATTTGGTCGAGTTTTTGAAATTTGCGAGAAAATTAGGAAAACTAATTTAGTTTGGATATAGTCAAAAGAATTTAAAAAAAAGATTTGACTTATAGATTTTTTTATATAGACTAGCCCCACAACTTTTATAAAAAGTATTTTCTATGTCTAAACAAGAAGAAAAAATTGAGGTTGAGTGAATTATAATTAAGTCACTCCCAGGATTGGTTTTTGATGTTCAATTACCTGAAGATTTTTGATGACAAATTGTCAAATGATATCTAAGCTGAAAAATGAGGAATAATTTTATAAAGCTTATTGAATGAGATAGGGTTTTATTGGAATTAAGTCCTTATGATTTAAATAAATGAAGAATAGTTTTTAGAAAAAAGTAAATTTTAGTTTATTTTTTATTTCGATATTATGAAAGTAAGACCATCTGTAAAAAAAATATGTAATGATTGTAAGATAATAAAGAGAAATGGTATTGTTAGGGTTATTTGTAAACATCCTAATCATAAACAAAGACAAGGGTAAGAACAGTAATAATGAATAATGAATAATGAATAATTAAGTAAAAAGCTTAAATTCAAATTCATTCAAATTATTAATTGTTAATTGTTAATTATTAATTGTTAATTATTAAAAATTATGGCTAGAATAGCTTGAGTAAATTTACCAAATGGTAAACATGTAGAAATAGCTTTGACATATATATATTGAGTAGGAAGACCTCTTTCTAATGTTATTTTAGAAAAGTTAAAAATTGAGAAGACTAGAAAGATAGAGACTTTAGAAGAATCAGAGTTAGATTTAATAAGAGATGAATTAAAAAGTCGTGTAATTGAATGAGATTTAAGAAGATTTGTTTCTTCAAATATAAAAAGATTACAAGAAATAAATTGTTATAGATGACAGAGACATTCTAAAAAATTACCTGTTAGATGACAAAGAACAAAAACAAATGCTAGAACAAGAAAATGAAAATCTTTAGCTGTTGCTTGAAAGAAAAAATAAAACAATAAACAATGAATATTAATAGTGAGTAATTAACGTTATTTATTATTAAATATTACTTAATTGTTAATTATTAATTGCTAATTATTAATTTATAAATTATGGCTAATAAAGTAAAAAAAGCAAAGAAGACTAAAAAGATTATACAAAAATGACAAGTTCATATCTTGGCATCTTTTAACAATACTTTAGTGAGTGTTACTGATGAAAAATGAAATGTTTTAACATGGTCTAGTGGTTGATTGGCTTGATTTAAATGAGCAAGAGAAGCTACTCCTTATGCAGCCCAAGTTGCAGCAGAACAAGCTGTTACTAAAGCTAAAAATCTGCATTCTATGGAGATGGTTGATGTTTATATAAAATGAATTTGAGCTGGAAGAGAACAAGCTATAAGATGAATTATTTCTTGAGGACTTGAATTGAAGGCTATATTTGATATAACTCCAGTTCCTCATAATTGATGCAGACCAAAGAAAACAAGAAGTCTATAAAAATAAACAATGAATAATTAATGATGAAAAAATAGTTATAAAAACTTTTTTTCCATTAAATATTAATTATTAATTATTAATTATTAATTTTAATTTATGCGCTATACTTGACCAAAGAAAAAATTATGTAGGAGAGAAGGTATAAATCTATTTTGAACAGAAAAATACGATTTAGATAAATCAAAAAGAACATTATTGAGATCTAGAAAGACAAGTGAATTTTGAGTTCAACTTAGAAAAAAACAATTAGCAAAGAGAATGTTTTGATTATCTGAAAAACAATTCTTTTCTTATTATACAAAAGCTATAAAAAGTAATTTAGAGTGAACAACTTGAGAAAAAATGTTGAAATTGTTAGAACTTAGAGTTGATAATGTTGTTTATAGAGCTAACTTTGCAAGAACAAGAATGCAATCTAGACAATTTGTTGGACATGCTCATTTTAAATTAAATTGAATAAAAATTGATATTCCTTCAATTGCTTTAAAAGTAGGGGATGTTTTAGAATTAAGAGATAAATTAAAAGAAAGTCCCCTTTATAAATCTTTGTTAGAAGAATTGGATGAGTTTTCTAAACAAAATAAAGGAAAAGTTTCTAGTTTTAATTGGATTGATGTAGATCCAAAAAATCTAAAGATTACAATTAAATCAATTCCTGAAAAACAAGATTTTGATCAAATTATTGATATACAAAAAATCATAGAATTTTATTCTAAATAATAACCTCTTTATTTTTATAATTCTAAAAGCATGCATATCATACACAAAGAAATTTGAGTACCTAAAATTTTAGAACAAGAAATTAATATAAATTCTTCTAAGTTTATAATTGGACCATTACCAAGATGATACGGTATAACTATAGGAAATTCTTTAAGAAGAGTTTTGTTATCTAGTATACCTTGAACTAAAGTTACATGAATAAAAATTAAATGAATAAGCCACGAATATACTACAATTCCATGAATAAATGATAGTATAATTGACATAATGTTAAATTTTAAAGATCTTATAATAGATAAGAAAGAACCTTGAATAGAATGGTTAAAATTGACAAAAAATAAAGCTTGAACAGTAACTGCTGCTGATATAAAAACTAGTGCATGAATTGAAATAGTAAATAAAGATTTATATATAACAAAAATTGATAAAGATTGAATATCTCTAGATATTGAAATTAGAGTTGAAAAATGAATTTGATATATGAGTATAGAGGATTTAAAAGAAAGAGAAAATGATTTAGATGTATTATATATAGATGCAAATTTTTCTCCAGTATTAAATGTAAAATATGATATACAAAGTACAAGATTTTGAAATATACTAAATTTAGATTCTTTAGAATTAATTATTACAACTAATTCTGTAATTTCTCCAGTAGATGCACTTAAATTTTCTTGAGATATGTTAACTTCATATTACTCAATATTTAACGAGGAGGCTTTACAAGTAGAATGACATTTTATTTGAAGTGTAAAAGAATTAATAAACAAAGAGAAAAAAGAAATAAAAGAAGAACTAGAAAAGGAAACATATACTCCAATCGAGATTATGGGACTTTCTCCAAGAACTTTAAATGCACTTATCAATTGAAGTATTCTTTCTGTAGAACAATTAACAAAATGTACTGAAACTAAATTATCTTCTATAAAATGATTTGGTAAGAAAGCTATGACAGAAATAAAAGATGCATTATGGGAAAGATGACTCAAATTACTTTGAGACGAGTAAAAATAATTTCGAAAATTATTCTGTACCAGAGAGTGGTATAATTATTAATTATTAATTATTAATTGTTATGAGACATAGATGTAGAAAAAATCTTAAATTTAATGGAAAAGATTTTCAACAAAGGAAAGCTATGGAGAGAAGTTTGATAACAAATTTTTTCTTACATAAAGCTATAAAAACTACTGAAAAAAAAGCTAAGTTTGTAGTTCCTATGATTGATAAACTTATAAATGTAGCTAATAATAAAGATGAAATGAATGCTATCAGACAAATTATGACTTATGTTTATACAAAAGAATCGTCTGTAGAATTATTTAAAAATATAGCTCCAAAATGTAAAGGTAAAACTTCTGGTTTTACAAGAATTACTCCAATTAAATATAGAGATGGAGATAATGCTAAAGTAGTATTACTTGAATTAATTTAGTTTTTTAAGAATGTTTTAAATGAAAACAATTAACCCAAAACAATTAGACACATTAGAAAGAAAATGGTATGTTGTAGATGCTAAATGACAAACACTAGGTAGACTAGCATCTAAAATAGCTATAATTCTTAGATGAAAAGACAAAGTTAATTTTGCAACTTATGTTGATAATTGAGATTATGTTGTTGTATTAAATTGTGATAAATTTAATGTAACTTGAAATAAAATGAGTGATAAAATGTATTATACACATTCAGGTTATTTAGGATGATTAAAACAAGCAAATTTAACTGATTTATTAGAAAAGAAACCAACTAAAGCACTAGAATTAGCTGTAAGTTGAATGCTACCAAAGAACAAACTTAGAGCAGATATGATTTCTAGATTAAAATTAGTTACATGAGTAGAACACAAGTTTGGAGCTCAAAGCCCACAGGAATTAAAATTATAATTTAATAAGTATTATTTTTATGAGTGATAAATATATTTTTTCTGTTTGAAAAAGAAAAACAGCAACAGCTCAAGTGAGACTTTTTGAAGGAAGTAAAGAATCTACTATAAATTGAAAAAATATAGGAGACTATATAACTAGAAAAGATTTATTTGATGTAGTTTTTTCTCCTTTAAAGTTATGTAAAGCTAAAGATGGTTTTTTCTTTGAAGTAAAAGTTACTTGATCTTGAATATCAGCTCAAGCACAAGCTATAAAACATGGATTATCTAAGATTTTAGCTTGAAAACAAGAGACTTTTAAAAAGATTTTAAAGTCTGCTTGATTTTTAACTAGAGATTCAAGAATTGTTGAAAGAAAGAAACCTGGGTTACATAAAGCGAGAAAAGCAACTCAATGGTCTAAACGTTAATTATCCCTTAGGGACTATTGTTATATATTAATAATGAACAATAAATTTTATTTAGAATTCATTTATTAATAATCCCTTTATAGGGGTATATAATTATTAATTATTAATTATTTTAAAATGCCTACTATTAATCAATTAGTTAAAAAAAGCAGAGTTGATAAAGTTAAGAAAAGTAAAGCTCCAGCTTTACAAGTTACTAAAAATTCTATTTTATGAGTTATAAATACTTCTAGAAAAGGTAATCCTTTAAAAAGATGAGTTTGTACTAAAGTTACAACTATGACTCCTAAGAAACCAAATTCGGCTCTTAGAAAAGTAGCTAAAGTAAGACTTACAAACTGATATGAAGTAAATGCTTATATAGGTTGAGAATGACATAATCTTCAAGAACATTCTGTTGTTAATATAAGAGGATGAAGAGTTAAAGATTTACCATGAGTAAGATACCATATCGTAAGATGATTACTTGATTGTGAATGAGTAAAAAATAGAAATCAATGAAGAAGTCTATATGGTGCTAAAAGACCAAAAGCTAAAAAATAATACCTTGTCATCCTGAATTTAGTTCAGGATCTATGATACATTTGTTATATAGTAAAATAAAAACAAATACACATAACTCGTAGTAAGTTAGCAATTACTGAAGTTACACGAGATAAATAATTTTAATTGTTAAATATATAAAAATGACTAAAACAGATAACTTGCAAGAAAAATTTACAAATTATATAATGTTTTCTTGAAAAAAAAGTATTGCATTAGAATTAATGGAGAAGACATTTGAAGAAATAAAAAATAAATGACAAAAAGATCCTAAAGCTATATTTATTAAAGCTTTAGAAAATGTAATGCCAAAAATCGAAGTAAGACCAAAAAGAGTTTGAGGTTCTATATTTCAAGTTCCTCAAGAAGTAAAACCAAATAGACAATTATTTTTAGCATCTAAATGGATTATAACAGCAGCTAGAAATAAAAAATGAGGATCATTTGTTAAATTTTTATCAAATGAATTAATAGATGCAGCCAATGAGACAGGTGATTCTGTAAAAAAGAAATTAGATGTATACAAAATGGCTGAAGCAAATAAAGCATTTGCAAGATTTGCTAACAAATAAAACAATCTGTGATTGTTAAACAAAAAACATAAACTTTTTAACTTTTAACTAAATTTAGTATGGCTCACAAGAAGGCTCAGTGATCTACTACCAATGGTAGAGATTCCCAAGCAAAAAGACTTGGTGTGAAAATTTACGGTTGACAAAAAGCAATATCATGAAACATAATTATAAGACAAAAAGGTAATAAATTTTGGCCAGCAGAATGAATTTCTCAAGGTCATGATTTTACTTTATTTGCTACAAAAGAAGGTACAGTAAGATTTTTCCAAAAGAAAAATAAAAAATTTGATGGAAGAATTTATGTAAATACTTATGTAACTGTTGATTAATAGATAAAAATTTACAAACAAAAAAACTAACAAATTAATTTGTTAGTTTTTTTGTTTTATATAAAACAGATTTTGAATATTAAATTACCATTGTAATTAAAAAGAACTGATAAAATCATTTTTATCAGTTCTTATTTTTAATAAGACTATTATTTTATAATAATACAATTAGTACCACATGTATTAGGTGTTGAAGTGGTAGTATAAGTAGTTCAACTTCATGAATCAATGGTTTTTAAATCTATTCATATTTCTAATCTTTTGTCATTATTTCAATCATCTTTTGCAGCTTTTGCTGTAACATTTCAACCATTTTCTAATCATGATGAAATTTCATATTCCTGATTAATTAATCAATTACCATCATCATGAACAGCATAAGAGTAATCTAGAAATGTGTAATTAGTTTTTTGTGTTGTTTTTGGGTCTTTTGGTAAAGCATTCATATATTGTAATATTCAGCTTCAAGCTACAGGTCAAAAACTTGCATCAGCAAGTGGATATTCAGATACATCTTGATAGTATTGTTCCACAGAACCTCTTAAAGCTTCTAGAGAACTTATTCTTGTAGCATCTCTTCATTTTTGGATTTGGCTAGTATAAACAGAAACTGCTCAAGTAGCAAGGATACCTATAATAGTAATTACAACTAGTAACTCTATAAGAGTAAAGGCTTTTTTTGAAACTATTTTCATAATTAATATTTAAAAATATAATATAGTAATTATAAGTATATACAAAAACATAAAAAACAAAATCAATTATAATTAATAACCTTGACTTATTTATTTGTTATTACTTTATATATAAATATAAATATGGCTCTGTAAAGTCTTTTTAATCTATTTATTTTTTGAGGTCAGGTTGCAAGTCTATATAACCATTCTAATCATAGATATCTCCATATATTTGGTGCTCTTTTTTGAAATCCTATTATATAATCAAAACTTGATCAAATTCAGGTTCATATTTTTATATTATCACAAGAGTTCATTATATCAAGTATTGATTTCTCTTGTTTTTTCATTCATAAGGTAGAGAATAGTACCTTACTATCACTATTTTTTATACTTTCTATTATTTCTTCTTTTTTTGATTCATTATAGATTATATAATCAAAGTTTAGATTTTTATAGACTTCTTTTAATTTTTCTGAGAATATCTTCTGACTAGCAACTTTTTGTTCATCATTTGGATTATATAAATCAATAATTGCTATTTTTATGTTTTCCTTATTTGCAAATTTAAGTAAATCAGTAGTCAAATCACTTCAGCATATTTTATCTCCATACTTTGTATAGATATATTTTTTTCTAAAAATTACATTAAAAACAAAGTATGGTAGAAAGACAAAAGACAAAAGACATAATATTAAAGAATTTGGATATATAGCCTTTAAATCAATTATTTGAAAAGCAATAAAAAGACCAGTTCAATCAGGCAATAAATAATCAGCCTTTAATAATATATCTTTAAATTCAACATCTTCTAGTGTTTTCAAGATTATTTCAGGATTTGGAGTAAATATAATAGATCTCTTATCTAGACGAGTAATATTCTCAAAAAAATATTTATAAGATAGCTTGTTTAAAGGAATTCATAGAATTTGCATAGAGTAGTGATATTAATTATTATTTAGGTTTATGATACTTTAAATAGACTAAAAAACAAATTAGATTTAGTATTATTTATTGTATCTGTGTTGTAATCCTGAATGTAATGAAGGATCCCTTAAACGAGGTATTTTTACAAAACAATGTTAAAGGGATTCTTCGTAAAAAACTCAGAATGACATAAAAGTTATTTAAGACTTTTATAAAGAAGCTTAAAAATTTTTTTCTGAAAATCTGCCATATCTTTGTTTTCTATTATAATTGAAGTCTCAGTATTAAAATCAATAAAAGCAATTTTATTTGCATAAATAGTCATAAGTACATTATCTTTAAATTCAATTGTATTTTCAGGAATTATTTTAATCTCTCTTTCAAGTCTTGGTCTTTTTATTTTTGCTGCATTAGAAGACATTATAACATATCTTTCCAAGTCTTTTTTATCTCTTTTCTCTCTATAGTCTTTTGGAAGATATTCGTTATTTATCTTTTCTACATCAGTTTCTGAAGTGATACGATAGAAAGTATCTCATGTTTTTGATGAGTCAATTATATCATTAAATACATTAGTAATTCATTTTTTTCATTCATCATATGTAATAATGGGTTTTTTATTTAAGTTTCAATAGATATCAAGCAGTTTTCAAATATTTCATTTATTTCTTTCTTGCATTTCTTTATAGGCTTCGTTTATCTTGTCAGGAGAAGCTGGAAAATAATATTTTCTTTTTCATCTTTTAGATAATATTATAAATCAAGATTCAAGTAAAAAAGGTAATAATCTATATATCTGAACTCTATGAAGAGATGTATAGTTTGTTATTTCTGTTATTGTAGATTTTCACTGTTCAAGCAATGCAAGATAGATAATTGCTGAGTTTTTTTGTAATCAAATTGATTCTAAAATAGGTATAAAGTTTTTCATAAGTTACAAATTGTTACAAAAATATTTAATACAATATATTTCTTAATATAAGCAAATTAAATAAATAATCAAATTAAATTGTTACATATTGTATCATTTTAAATTATTTTTTAGAAAATAGATTATATTAGGCTTACATTTATTATTTAATTTACGAAATATGTTAAACGCAAAAGAAGCATCAGAAATGATTGAAAAAATGTCTCCAGAAGACAGATTAAAAGCTTTACAAAATGAAGTAAGCGAAAAAACAAGAAATGCACTTGAAAGTGAAATACTTAAATCAGTAGCAGCTTTTAAAAAGAAAGTTGATATCACTCTAAATGCATCTATATGCACAGATGCTGATGAAAAAATCCGTGATTTATTAAATTGACTAGGATATCAAGATATAAAAGTTACAAGTGACTTTCCTTGATATAATGAAGATTATACTTGAACTACAACAATTAAATTTCAAATCCCATAATAATTATTTATTTTTTAATTTAAAAAACTATGAAAACAAGATTAAATGAACAAATGAGTGAATATAAATCAATTGAAAGAGATTCTCATGTTAATTTAGAAGATGTGATAAATAAAGTTACACAAGAAATTTGCGAATTGATAGAATCAGATATAATATGAAATAAAGAGGAAATATATAAAGAAGCAGGAGATGTAATTGCTAATATTTTTTCAGTTTGTTATGAATTATGAATAGATCCAGTGGTTGATTTTCAAAAAACTGAAAAAAATAATACTAATCTGGCTATACTACTTTGAAAATGGAATTCAAAAATACAATGATTGAGAAATAGATTTAGTAGAGAGGAAGTAAATATTGATGAAGTACAATCAATTACTAGAGATTTAGTAAAAAGTGTTTTGAATTATTCAGACCCAAATATGTCTTTGGTTGAAATAATTGATAGAAATATAAAGAAGTTTAATTCGCGTAAAAATTTATATATGCAAAAAATTGATGTAAAAGATTATATAGCTAGTTTTTCAGATTTTCCAAAATCTTGAATAAATTTTAAAGATATTTCGCCAATTTTGAAGTCTCCAGAAGCTTTGAGATTTGTAACTATGGAAATAGTAAAACAATGTAGTAATTCTGATGTTATTGTATGACTTGATGCAAGGGGATTTATATTTTGAAGCTTAGTTGCATGCGAACTCAAGAAACCTTTTATAATGTTGAGAAAAAAATGAAAACTTCCTGGAGATACAAATCAAGTTTCATATTGACTTGAATATGGAAAAGATACTTTAGAGATACAAAAGTGAAGTTTTGAAAAATGACAAAAAGTAGCGATAATTGATGATTTATTAGCAACTTGATGAACTGTAAAAGCAGCAATAGAGTTAGTGGAAAGTTTAGGTTGAGTCGTAGATAATTTATCATTTGTTATCTCTTTAGATGAAAAGGAACTTACTACCTTAGAATCAAGAAAACAACTAGAGTGTTACAATATAAATAGTTTAGCATCTTATTTATAAATTAATAAAACTTGTAAAAAAATTTAAAAAACTTATCTTATTAAGAAATAATTGTCATTGCGAACGAAGTGTTGCAATCTGGGAAAACAATGTTTTGGTGTTAAATCAATGATTTCTGGATTACTTCGTTTTACTCGTAATGACAAAATGATATTTATTTTGTAATATAAAATATGATCAAAGATATAAAAATGGATTCCTCTTGGTTAGAAGTTTTAAAAGATGAATTTGAAAAAGATTATTTTAAAGATATCAAAAAACAAATTGTTGCTGATATAGAATCATGAACTATAATTTATCCAAATCCAAAAAATATATTTAATGCTTTTAATTATACTCCATTTGATAAAGTTGAAGTAGTTTTGCTTTGACAAGATCCATATCACTGACCAAATCAAGCTCATGGGCTTTGTTTTTCGGTAGAGGATTCTGTAAAATTACCACCATCACTTAAAAACATATTTAAAGAATTAAAAGAAGATATATGAGCCACTATTCCACAAAGTTGAAATCTAGAAAAATGGACGAATGAGTGAGTTTTTATGTTGAATGCAATTTTAACTGTAAAAGCCTGATTACCTGCAAGTCATTCTAAAATATGATGGGAAACTTTTACAGATAAGGTTATAAAAACTATTTCAGATAAAAAAGAATGAGTAATTTTTATACTTTGGGGAAACTTTGCAAAAAATAAAAAAAGCTTGATAGATACTACCAAACATTTTGTAATTGAATCACCTCATCCGTCGCCATTTT
Organism: Candidatus Altimarinota bacterium; assembly: GCA_041659565.1. Taxonomy (GTDB): domain Bacteria; phylum Patescibacteriota; class Gracilibacteria; order BD1-5; family UBA6164; genus Altimarinus. The sequence goes on from JBAZXZ010000005.1 coordinate 88,124, forward strand.
CAGCATATAATTGATTTTTTTGAAGTCGTCCATTTAGTAAAACTAATGAAATACTAAAGAAACTATGAAAAAAAGAAATTGATTGGAAGCTTTAGTACTTGTCATTCTAAACTTTTCTGTCATTCCGGACTTGATCCGGAATCTCTAGCAAGGTAAAACATATTTAGTAAACTAATGATTCAAAAGAGTCTACTGCAAGTAATAATGAGTTCATAGATTCTGGATCAAGTCCGGAATGACAGGGTGCTCAAGAATGACAGGAGTGCATTTATTCTATTTACTCAAACACATCATTCTGATGATTAATTATATAGTCTGCTGATTTTCACTTAAATTTCCATGACCAAGACATATAATCTACTGTGTCATAACTTCCTACTTTTCATAAATTATAAGAGTTTTCAGTTATAGAAACATCTAGGTGATAATCAGTATATCCATCATCAGGAACTCAAGTTATTCATATATTTCAAACATAATCCCCCTTACTTATCATTGCTCATTCTTTTAGAGAATCGATAATTTTATCAAGATGAGCATACATAACAACTTCTCATTTCATAGTTTTTATCCAAATTTGGTTTCACCTCAATATATCCAGATTTCTCATTTTATCTTCATTTGATAAATTTTTTCATTGTCTCAAATTTGAAAAATCAGTTTTATCCCAGTCTTTAACAAGTCTAATAATTATTCCATCATCAAGTGCTACTACTTTTGTTCAAAAAGGAGCATTAACATCCCAAGAATGATGAACTCAATCTGTGATATTAGATCTATAAGGTCTTAAAGCATTTGGAATTTTTGATAGGTTTTTTGTTGGTAGTTTATATCATGGTACAGGAATAGAGTATTTTAATTCTCTTTTTTCTAAAATTGTTTTTACTATTCCTCATTTATAAATAAGCTCTTCATAGATTCTTTTTTTTGTAGAAAAATTGTATTTATCATTAAGTAGATTATTTTTGTATGTAGTAAAAATTTTTAATCAGTTTGATTTTTTTGAAGCAGAATTTGATATATTTATTAGTTCTTTTGAAGAGTAATCAAGCAATAATGAATAAATTTTTGAATCTGAAATTAAATTCACTTCAGTTTCATTTAAAATTCCCAAGCTTGATTTTAGAAAAAAGATATTATTAGAACAGTTTTTATCCAATACTGATAACTCAAATAAATATAAATCATCTTTTTTTGTAATAAATTTTGTTTCAGTTTTACAAGATGATTGAAAATAAGCATTACTTAAATCAGAACTACTTTTATAAACAAAAAGACTTTTATTTAATTCGTCTGAATTAGGATAGATATTAGTTGATAATTTGTATACTAGCTTTACATCTTGCATAAAAATACTAGCTCAGAATGTTGTAAAGAAAGATAGTCAGGCAATTAATAATATTATTAATAAAGAAAAATATTTTATAAACGAGGATTTTTTCACTGATTTTGTATTATTTAATAATTTCAGAAGGCATTGTAAAAGATCAAGTCTCAATTACTCTTCCGGGGTAAGTCGATGTATTTATTCATAGCTTCGAATTGTCGCCAATTATACATCAAAATTTTCTAAGTCAACTTTCAGTTAAAATTCATTTAACAGGAATTTTAATTTTTTTATTATCATGTCTTAGATTAGCACTTATAAAGCCTCATCATATATTTACATTGTTTCAAATTACAGAATCTCAAATATAACTAAGATGAGCGACATTTGTATTATCTCAGATAGAGGTATTTTTTATTTCACATGCATTTCATATTTTACAATTATCTCATATCACTGTATTTCATCTTATATAGATATTTGGTCATATAATAGTGTTTTCTCATATAGACACATTTCATTCTATATAAGTTCATGATTTTAATATAGCTCATTTAGCAAGCTTTATAAATCATTTTATTTTTACATTTTCTTCTATTGTTCATTCAAGTGTAGAAGTAGTTAGTTTATTCAAAAAATAAGAATTAGCCCCAAGTATATCCCAAGGGTAAGATACATCTATAAATTCTCATTTTATTTTCTTTAACTTAAAAGAAAATTTTGATATAAAAGTATTTAATGCTTCAATAATTTCAATTTCTCATCTTTTTGATAATTTAACATCTTGAAGATATTTTATGATTTTGTCATTTACTTTATAAACTCATAAATTAGCTAAATCTCATACATAATTTTCTGGTTTTTCTACTATTTCCACAACCTCATCGTTTTTGTTTAGTTTAAAAATTCAGTATTTCTCTGGATTATCTACTTTTTTAACTAGGCAACCATATCAATCAAGTTTAGATAATCTAAGTAAATCTTTATCATCAAAAATACTATCTCAATTCAAGATTAAAAAATCTCATTTTATATTTAAATTTTTGATTGCTGCTCAAGTTCATTTTTCTTCTCATTGTTCTATATATGTAATTTTTATATCTTTATATTTATCTTTAAAAAGATTTCTAAATAAAGATTGTTTGTATTTTACTACTATTATAAATTCATCTACTACTTGAACCAATGAATCTAAGGTATATTCAATAATAGGTTTTCAGAAAATTTTGATAAGTGGTTTTGGAGTCGTATCAGTAAGTGGTCTCAGTCTAGATCCTTCTCAAGCTGCCAGTATAACTGCTTTCATAATAAATATTTTTAGATGATAATTTTTTTATCTATACTATTCTATGTTTTTTTGTAAAAATTCAAGTTTTTTTGGTATATCGTTTTATTATATCAGCATTATTTTAAAATTTAAAATTTTTTACTGCGGAACTCGCTTTCAGCTCAAACAGTCCTCGTTTCAAAAATTTAGATTTTAAAATAATTTTATTATGTTAAAAAAGCTTGATTAAATTTTAATCAAGCTTTTTATATTTTCTTAAACCAATAGAGATAATTCTTTTTTTTCCTCACTTGTTAGGTAAGCTAGATATTTCAAAAAATTAAGCTTTTCCTGTTCCGTTATAATTATAGAATTAACTATCTTATCCAACAAAGTGTTATCAAAAAGGATTTTTCTTTTTTTGTTGTATTTTTCCATATAATTTATATCATAATGTATAAAGGTTAAGAAATAATAACTACACACATATATATTATGGCATACATTTTATACATTGTCAAATATATTAAGTTTAAATTATTTATTTACTTTGTCAATTCATTATTTTTTGTTAAAATTTTATGATAATTATTTGAATAGATCCTTGAACAACAACTGTTTGATATGCTATTAGTAAAAAAGAATGAAATTCTATTTCTTTGATTGATTATGGTATCATAAAAACTATTCCAAAAATAGATAATGCATTAAAATTACTTGAAATATGAACTGATTTAAAAGTTCTTATAGAAAAACATAATCCAGATTTAGCTTGTATTGAAAAATTGTATTTTACAAATAATATAAAAACAGGGATGAGTGTATCAGAAGCAAGAGGAGTTATTATTTATGAATTTATGAAAAATAACATAGAAATTATAGAATATACTCCACTTGAAGTTAAAAAATATATAGCTTGAAATGGAAAAGCTACAAAACAACAAATTCAAAATGCTATAAAAATATTTTTTAAACTCGATGAAGTTCCAAAACCAGATGATGTAGCCGATGCTATCGCAATTAGTTACCTATGAGCTTTGAGTTTGAAGAATACATAATTAATTAATAACTTTTCATATGTTTTCAAAAGAACAATTACAAAATTTTTTAGATAAAAAAGACAATAAAAAACTCGTAGTTATTTATTGACCAACAGCATGCTGAAAAACAGCTATTAGTATAGATATTGCAAAAACTCTAGATACTGAAATTATATCCACAGATAGTAGGCAGATTTTTAAGCTTATGGATATATGAACAGCCAAGGTTACAGAAGAAGAAAAAAGTTGAATAAAACATCATATGATAGATATAGTTAACCCAGATGAAGAGTATTCTGTATGACAATTTAAAAAAGAAGCAACAATAATAATAAATAATCTATGGGAAGCTTGAAAAATTCCCATTCTTTGTTGATGAACTGGACTTTATATAGATAGTTTGATTTATGATTTTTCTATACCAAAAGTTGAACCAAATAAGGAATTAAGAGAAGAGCTTGAAATTGAAGCAAAAAAATATTGAAATGAATTTGTTTATGAAAAACTTATAAAGCTAGACCCCGAATATGCAAAAACAGTTCATCCAAATAACCTCAGGTATGTTATAAGGGCAATAGAAGTAGCTATAATGACTTGAAATCCTAAAAGTGATTATATATGAGAAAAACAATTAAAATATGATATTTTTTTTATAAATCCTTATGATGGAGATAGAAAAGTTCTTTATGATAGAATAGATAGAAGAGTTCATGTAATGATTGAAATGTGATTAATTGAGGAAATAAAAAATCTGTTAAATATGTGATATAAAAAAGATGATTTTGGTATGGAAACTATAGGATACAAAGAGATTATTTCTCACCAAAATTGAGAGATTACTCTAGATGAAGCTATACAGCAAATTCAACAAAATACAAGAAATTATGCAAAAAGACAATTAACTTGGTTTAGAAAGTATGATAAGTTTATTGAAAAACAGTAAAATCAAAGGCTTCAATAGTTGTTTGCTGTGGAATGTATAGTTTTAAATCTTTTCTATATCAAGTTGATTTTCAAGAAGTTCTTATAATAGCATAATAATTAGCTACATTTGTAGAATCAAAATCTATTTTATATTCCAAATAAGGGATTTTTCTAGAGTCATTAGTAAGTAATTCATTTACGATTGAAAGTTTAAGTATACATCAAGAATTAAAACAATTATTGCTTGCATCATTGTAAAAAGTTTCAAAACTTTCTCAAGTTCAAGCTAGAGTATATCATTGTTTTCAAGAAATATTATAGTAATATGGAGAAAAGCATGTTCATAATTGAGAATCACATATATCACTATACATAATTTGACTTCAACTAGAATTTAGAGTTTCAGTATCTGAAGATAATTGCCAATTTATAATTGGATCAGTTGTTGCTGCTCATCAAGTAAATACTATTGGAGTGGAAGTAGAACCATCAAATTGAGGAACTTTAAAATAAAATTTTACATTAGACCAATTTATAACTCATTTTAATAAAAGTTGTACTGGATTTGAAATAGAGATTTTATTATAACCACTACCAAATTCACTAGTTCAGTCTCATAAAAGTGGTATAGTTTTTCATGTAGAAGTTAAAGAATAATAATATCATAAATTAGAACCTGTCATAGTATTACCTGTTTCAAAATAAGCATCTTCCTTTTTCATAGAAAAAAGCACATCTTCTATTCATTTATTAGCTTCATAATAAGCTTTTGTTCAGTTTTCCATTCATTTTGTATTTCTTGAGAATGGTATTATATATTCTAGTAAATATAAAGCTAGTAGATTTGTTATAATCATCAAAAACATAGCAATTATAAGAGAAAAAGCTTTTTTATTATTATTTTGCATAAAATTATGAGTTAGAAAATATTTGAATCTATTCTATTTCTGACTAAATAAATCACTCAAAGTAATAGTTGTAGAAAAAGTTAATTTAGGGATTTCTCATTTTATTCATCATCTTTTGCTCCGACTTGGAGTTAGTGTATATTTTATTCTTAGATATGGAGAAAAATTTGAACTACTTAAGGAATCTTTCCATGATAAATTTATATCTTTATTTGGAAGTAGAAAAAAATCTAATTCTTTTACATTTATAGATTTAGGAAATAATGAAACCCAATAATTTCAAGAATTACTTCAAGCTATAACTCATCAAGTTCAAGCAAAATCAGGATTAATTATCCAAGTTTCAGGAGTTCAATCATAAGCTCAAGTTCATAAATCATGATTTTTTCACAAATCTTTTAAATCTAATTTTAAAAACTCAATAGTCCCTAGACATCATGATCAAGTTGGAGTTTTTGGAATTGAAAAATCACAACTAACACCTGTTGGTCTATCAGGGTCTTCTATAACATTCCACCTAAATAAAGTTCTAGTTTTCTTATTTCAACTTACTAAATAAAGTTCTTGAACTTCTCATGAATTAGCAAGAGCTTCAGGTCAGATTCATATATTTTCATCATCATCATCTCATACTATGTTTCCATCACCATTTTCATCTCAAATAATTCAAGAATCATCATTCATATTTGAATTATAATCCATAAATTGAAAAGTATATTGTCAAAATCTCTGTGGTTTTCAACTTACACTTGCAGAATAGTTATTAAAATCATTATCATAACATCATCAAGTTCACATTGATAATGTAGTTAAATTTCAGCTTCTACAAAAATAAAAATAATCTCAATAAGTGTCTGTTCATACAATTCATCCTGAACCAAAGTTTCAAAATCATGTGTCTTTTTCATAATGTCCACTTGAAAAAGTAGTATTTCAAACAACTTTTCTATTAAAATACTCTTCAAAATCTATAACTCATCATTTTTTTATTTCCTCAAAAAGTCTTTCAGAAAAAAAGTAAGATTCTTTTTCAATACCAGTTTGTCATATAAGTTTGATTTTTCATACTGAAACTGCTGAAAAAGCATAAAATCAAGAAGTTATTATTATAGAGAAAAGGGTAATTCAAACCATTATTTCTATAAGAGTAAATGCTTTTTTATTAGAATTTAGAGAAGAATTTTTAAATCAAGAAACTCCTGTCCCCACTTTATTAATGAGGCTAGTTTGTAGTTTATTTTCTGTATTCTTTTTCATAATAGTTAAACTAAAAAGTAAATTTTTTTAAAAATTTATTATCTATAAAATAAAAAATCAATTAAATCTTTAAAAAATCTTCAAATCTTATAAAATGTAGGTTTTTCCCAAAAGTATTTTGGCCATAATCTGAAAATAAAATCAAAAAAATCAAAAAAAAATGTTTTTATTTTAATTGTCTTATTTGAAAAGAATATATTGAGACTCTTTAGCGAAGAATAAAAAAAACTAAAACAAAATCCAATGAAATCAAAAAATTTATTTTCTATTTTTATTTTATTTTTATACATTTTTGTATATACTAAGAAAAATATTTTTAAATATTATAAAAATATTTTTCTAATAGTAAATAAATTTTTATTTTTTACATATTAATATGGAATATAGAGATAGAGCAAAAAGTAGAAAAATCAAAAGACAATTATTACAAACAATTAATTTGATAAAATTAAAGGGATTCAATTTGTCTACTGCAAAGAAAATTGTATTGGCTTGAGTTGTATTTTGACTTATTTCACTTTTTTTAAATTGGACTGATTCTACATCTACAGTATCGGGGAATATACATAATTCATTTTCAAATTTAGTGTGAAGAACATGAGTTTCACTTTTAATATTACAAATATTTATTACATTTTTAATTTTTTCTAGAAAAAACAAAGAAAAATTAAAATTAAGCATAGATTCACATATAAAAGATTTCTCATTGATTATTATAAGTTGAGTTTTTACTATAGTGGTTTCTATAAATGCATTGAATAGTGTATCTTGATTACAAACATTTTCAGCTGATATAATTTATTGAGCTTGAATAATAGCAGAGATATGTGCTTGAATTATGATAACAGCAGGTTGAATCCTACTTAGAAAAGAATTTTATAAAAATATAAATAAAGTTTATATAAATGAATCAGAAGATGAAGAAAATGAAAATATAGATGAAGATAGTAATATGAGCTTACCATTTTAAATAAATCAAAAAAGACTAAGAAAATACTTAGTCTTTTTTGATAAAAAACTTTTGACTTTAATGACTTAGCACATATAATAAAGAGGTGCTAAATAGATTATTTTGTTTAAGATTAATAATAGTTACTTTTTTAACTTTTATGCTCTTTATCTCTTAATCTTTAAAATTATGAATATCGAAAAATTTACAATAAATGCTAGTTCTAGAATTGCTGAAAGTCAGGATTTGGCTAATAGAAACAAAAATCCAGAAATTACAGGAATTCATCTATTTTACTCTATGTTACAAAGTGATGATAGTATAGTAAAAGAGATACTTCTTGATTTGTGAGTTGATTTGATGATTTTGAAAGCAAATATAAAAAAAGAACTTGATAATTTACCAAAAATAGAATGAAATTATACATTAAATTTGAGTCATGAATTAAATAATATATTAAATGAAGCTCAGAATATTGCAGAGAAAAACAAAGATGAATTTGCTACTGAAGAACATCTGCTATTATCAATTATTAAAAATTCTGGTGATAAAATAAAAACTATTTTAAAATCATTCAATATAACTTATGATGAAGTATTGAAGGTAATAGAGAAATTTAGAAACTGAGAAAAAATCACAGATAATGATTGAGAAAATAAATTAAATGCACTTAAAAAATATTGAATTGATTTAGTGGATTTGGCTCGTAAATGAAAAATAGATCCAGTTATATGAAGAGAAGAAGAAATAAGAAGAACTTTACAAATATTATCAAGAAGAACAAAAAATAATCCAGTTTTAATCTGAGATCCATGAGTTTGAAAAACAGCAATTATAGAATGAATTGCTAGAAAAATAGTTGAAAAAGAAGTACCAGATAATCTGTTGCACAAGAAAATAATATCTCTAGATATGTGATCACTTCTAGCTTGAGCAAAATATAGATGAGAATTTGAGGAGAGACTCAAAGCAGTAATCAAGGAAGTAGAAAAATCAAATGGTAACATAATACTTTTTATAGATGAACTTCATACTATAGTTTGAGCTTGAGCTTCTGAATGACAAGCCGATGCTTGAAATCTATTAAAACCATCTCTAGCTAGATGAGCTTTGCATATGATTTGAGCTACAACTATAAATGAATATAGAAAATATATAGAAAAAGATGCAGCACTAGAAAGGAGATTTGCTTCAGTATTAGTAGACGAACCAAGTGTGGAAGATACTTTAGCTATATTGAGATGAATCAAGGATAAATACGAAACTCATCATGGTATAAAAATATCTGATTCAGCAATTGTTGCCTCAGTTGAACTTAGTGTAAAATATATTCCAGATAGAAAATTACCTGATAAAGCAATTGATTTAATAGATGAGGCATTATCTTCAGTAAAGTTAAAAACTATTTCAAAACCAGTTGATTTAGATATCTTAGATAAGAAAATTAGAAGTTTAGAAATAGAATTAGAAGCAAAGAAGAGTGAAGAAAAAGAGACCGGTCTTAATTTTAAAAGACCGGTCTCAGATACTGAAAATTTAGATAAACTAAAACTTGATATTGCATCAAAAAAAGAAGAATACACTAGACTAGAATCAACTTGGAGAAAAGAAAAAGATTTGATAAATTGATCTAAAGAAATCAGAGAAAAAATAGAAATATTAAAACAAAAATCTAAAGATTTTGAAAGAGAAGCCAATTTTGCAGAAGTAGCTAAAATAAATTACGGTGAAATACCAGCACTTGAAAAAGAAATTGTAGAAATAGATGATAAATTACAAGATATAAAAAATAGTTGAAAATCATATCTTAGAGATAAAGTTGAAATAGAAGATATATGAGAAATAGTATCAAAATGGACTTGAATTCCAGTAACTAAGCTTATTGAATCAGAAAAAGAAAAGTTATTGAAACTTGAAGATATACTAAAACAAACAGTTATTTGACAAGATAAAGCAATTATAGCTATTTCAAATGCTATCAGGAGATCAAGAGCTGGACTTTCAGAAATTTGAAAACCAATTTGAAGTTTCTTGTTTTTATGACCTACTTGAGTTGGTAAAACTGAGACAGCAAAAGCACTTGCTTTGAATTTATTTAATTCTCGTGATGCTTTTATAAGGATAGATATGAGTGAATATATGGAAAAATTTTCAGTTCAAAGACTTATATGAGCTCCTCCGGGATATGTAGGATATGAAGAATGATGACAATTAACAGAAGCTGTTAGAAGAAAACCTTTTTCAGTAATACTTTTCGATGAAATAGAAAAGGCTCATCCGGATGTATTTAATACATTATTACAGGTGCTTGATGATGGTAGATTAACAGATAGTAAATGAAAAACTGTAAATTTTCAAAACACTATAATAATTTTGACAAGCAACATAGGTAGTCAAAAAATACAAGAAATGATAGAACAAAAAAAGACTTATGAAGAAATAAATAAAGAGGTACTAGGAGAGTTAAAAAATCATTTTAGACCAGAGTTTATAAATAGGATAGATGATATAATTGTTTATAATCCTTTGGATAAAGCAATGCTTGAAAAAATAGTTGATTTATTACTTGAAAATGTAGCAAAGATATTAGCTGAAAAAAACATAAAAGTTAGTTTTGATAAAAAATTAAAAGATTATCTGATAATCGTTTGATATGATATAGAATTCTGAGCAAGACCTATGAAAAGAGCAATTACAAGCATAGTTTTAAACGAATTATCTAACTATTTATTGAAGTGAGAAATCGTGGATTGAGATGAAATAATGTTAAGTTTAGAAAAAGATAAGCTAAAAATTTTGAAAAAGTAATGTTTTGAGATATAATACTAAGGAATTTGATTCTGTCATTGCGAATGAAATGAAGCAATCTAGGAACATGATACGATATTCTAACTGGATTGCTTCGTACCTCGCAATGACAAAACTTTACAACTTAGAAATACATAACTAATAACTCCTTATGTTAAAAATCCAAACTTGAATAAAAAATGAAATCCTTAGAAAAGTTAGTGAAGAGATTAAGCCAGTTGAGTTTAATACTTATTTCAAGCTTGGGAAAGAGATGATAAAATACATAAAAAATCCTAAAAATTGATGAGTATGACTTGCTGCTCCTCAAGTTTGATTTAATAAGAGACTTATAGTTGTAAGTCTAATAAAAGACTGGGATGATGAAAAATATCCAACAATAATGATGGTAAATCCAGTTATACTCGAAAAATCTGAAGAAACATGTATAGAAAGAGAATGATGTCTATCAGTTCCAGGTAAAAAATGAGAAGTACTTAGACCTAAAAATATAAAAATAAGTTTTGTTGACGACAAGAAAAAAGAAATAACTTTATATCTAAGCTGACTTTCTGCTCGTATAGTTCAACATGAAATTGATCACCTTGATTGAGTGCTTTTTGTAGATTATTTAGTAAAATAATTAATGAAAAAATAAAAAAGATTTAGTTTTAAAAACTAAATCTTTTTTATTTTCTCCAAAACATTTTTCATATCATCTTTTAATCTGGCTTCCAAAAATATTTTTTTGCCAGTTCAATAATGAGTAAATTCTATTCTAGAAGCATGAAGAAATTGTCTATTTATTCAAAGCTCTTTTTGTAGATAATGATTTAGAGGTTTATTTCCATAAGTCTTGTCTCCGATTACAGGATGTCATATACTTGCTAGATGTACTCTTATTTGGTGCATTCTACCTGTCTTTATCTCTACTTCGAGTAGCGAGAATATCTCATTTTGAAATTTTAATTCTTCTAAAACTTTATAATGAGTTATAGCTTTTAAACCATTTTCAGAGACTTGAACTTTATTTTCATTTTTTGCATTTTCTAGTCTTTCTAGCTTTTTATCTATTATTCATTCTTTTTTTTCTAAACTTCCAGAAACCAAAGCTAGATAATATTTTCTTATATTTTTATGATTTTTAAAATCTTCAACTAATCTAGTAAGTATGTCTTTTTTCTTTGCAATTATCACAATTCCAGAGGTATCTCTATCAATTCTATGAGCAAGACTTGGCTTAAAAGTGAGACTATTTAGTTTGTCTCATAGATAATCTTGCACTTGGCTAATCAAGTTTGTTTCTTTTGTCTTATGATCCCCAGGATGTACATTGATTCCTGCCGGTTTATTTACAACAAGCAAGAAATTGTCTTCAAAAACTATATCTTTTTTATTTAACGGACTTCTAAGACCGGTCTCTTTTTCAGAGACCGGTCTTTTATCTATTTCCTTAGATAACTTTTCAAAATCGTCATCAAGCAAAAATATTTTTATTTCATCTCAAATCTGTAGTTTATACTCGTTATCTTCTCTTTTAGTATTAACTTTTATTTTATTAGTCCTGTTTAGTTTATACAAAAGACCTCTAGTAGCTAGAGGTAAAAGTTTTTTCAAAAATTTATCAAGTCTCTGATTTGCATCGTTTGGAGTGATTTTAAATTGTTTCATAGTTATTTTAATATATTAAAAAGTTCTGGAAAGTTAGAAATAATCTTATGTGGTTTTCACTTTTCTAGTCTTTCTCTTTCATGAAATCAGAAGTCTACAGCAATAGTTTTAATTCAAACCTCATTTGCTTCAAGTATATCTCATAAAGTATCAGTTACAAATAGACATTCTAGAGAGTTTAATTTATATTTAGAAAAAATATGTTCAAATTTTACTACTTTAGATTTATGAAATTCATAACATAGTATATCTCCAAAAGCATGATGAATCTGATTATTTTTTAAGTATTCTGTAACATTATTTGTTCACCCAGAACTTATTATATGTAAAGAGTAGTTTTTACTTAATTCTAAAATTGTATTTTTGATGTTTTTATCAATTTCAAGAATAGAATACTCAGAATAAATGTAATTAGTATATCAATCCCAGTCAGCATTATTCATTTTTTCATTAGTATTACTAAAAATACTTCAATTAGACAAGTTTTTAAGATCTTGTTTAGTAAAATCAATTTTAAAATATTCTTCAATTTTATTTCTATGAAACTCAAAAGTATCATGTATAACTCAGTCAAAATCAAAAATAAGTGCTTTCATAAATTAATGCTTAATTACAAATATTAATTTTATTTTATTGAAAAATAATGAAATGTAAATTGAATATTTACATACTGTCATCCTGAGGGTAACGAAGGATCCCTTTAACATTAATAATATAATAAAATAAGGCTAAAGGGATTCTTCGTAAAAGCTCAGAATGACAGAGAACTAATCCTTCTTCCTAAATCCCAATGCCTCCAATATATGAGGAGTTTTGATATCCTCACTTCACTCTAAATCGGCTATTGTACGACTTAGCTTCAATATCTTGTAATAACTTCTGGCTGATAGATCTAGATTATTGACAGCTTGTTTTAGTATAGTTTCTGATTCATCACTTAACTTGCAATATTTTTCTATATCTTTTGATCACATCTCGGAATTGAATGTGTGCTTTGTTCAGGTAAATCTTTTTAGTTGCATAAGTCTAGCTTTTTCTACTTTTGCTTTGATTTCTTTTGAAGTTTCTCCTAATCTAGCATTTTGTCCAAATTTGTCTGTTTCTACTTTTGGTACTTCTATAAATATATCAATCCTATCAACTAGTGGTCCAGAAAGTCTAGATCTATATTTTTCTATATCTTTAGCACTGCAGATACATTGCTTTTTGGGATCAGTTAAAAATCCACAAGGACAAGGATTCATAGCTCCTACAAACATAAATTTAGCAGGGTAAGTGTATGTAGAATTTACTCTATTTACTGTTATATTTCAGTCTTCTAGTGGTTGTCTCAAGACTTCTAAAACATTTTTTTGAAATTCTAAAACCTCATCAAAAAAGAGTACTCATTTGTGAGCGAGGCTTATTTCACCTGGTTTAGCATTTCTTCATCATCCTATTATACATATGCTACTTGCTGTGTGATGAACTGTTCTAAAAGGTCTTTCTATGATTATTGGGTTATCTATAGTTAAAAGTCATGAAATAGAATAGATTTTTGATATTTCTATTGATTCTTCTAGAGTCAAATCTGGAAGTATAGTTTTGAGTGCTTTGGATAGCATAGTTTTACCACTTCAAGGAGGTCAACTCATAATTATATTGTGTCATCAAGCTGCAGATATCATCAAGGCTCTTTTTGCAAATTCTTGCCCGATTACATAAGAAAAATCATATTTTTCAACTTTTTCTTTTCTCAAACTTTTTATATCGATTTTTTCAGCTACTTCATATTCTTTTTTTAAATTTAATACATCTATAAGATCAAGTAAACAATCAACTCAAATAACCTCAATTCAGTCGACTATTGATGCCTCTTTTATATTTTCTTTTGGGATGAATATCCTCTTAAATCAGTTTTCACGAGCTCAAATCGTAGCAGGAAGTATTCAAGAAACTTTTCTAAGTTTACCATCAAGAGCTAATTCTCATAAAAATATACTTCATTCTATCAATTTTTTTTCAATGATTACTTCATCAGATAATAGGATTCAAATAGCTATAGGTAAGTCAAAACTTGGTCCTACTTTTCTTATATCAGCTGGAGCTAGATTTACTGTGATTCTGGTAGTTGGGAGTTTTGCTAGACTTGATTTTAAAGCACTTCTTATTCTTTCTTTGCTTTCTTGGATTCATTGATCAGGAAGTCATACTATAGTGAAGCTTGTCATCCCAAAATTAATATCTACTTCTACATCGATTATAGTTCATGAAAGTCAGTTTAGGGCTATTGATTTAACGAGAGAAAACATAGAGATTAAATTAAAATGTAAAAGTAAAACTTTGTCATTCTGAATGAAATGAAGAATCCCTTGAACAAGGTATTGTTAATATTGCAATGCTAAAGGGATCCTTCGCTTTGCTCAGGATGACAAAATAGTAGCATAAAAGAGATTATATCTATATACGAATTATATGCAAATTATTTTTTCTTGATTTTTTTATACATATAAATAATATAAGAGCAATATTATTTTATTTTTATACTTATGTATTTATCAGATGTGGATATAAAAAAGGCTCTTGAATCAAAAGATATAGTTATATCAGATTTTGATGAAAAGAGATTACAACCTGCTAGTTATGACATACTTCTTTGAAATAAATTTTTGATAGTTAAGGGCTCTTCTACTCCTTTTGTAGATCCTGTAAACAAGATATTACCAGAATATGAAGAAATAATAATCAAAGACGGTGAAGCTTTTATACTTCACCCAAATGAGACAGTTTTAGGTACATCAAAAGATTATTTTGGTTCAGATAAATATTTAGTTCAATTATGATGAAAAAGTTCTTTAGCAAGAATAGGTTTAGCCGTTCATAATACTGCATGACTTATAAATCCAGGGCATTTTTTAAATATTACTTTTGAACTTGGTAATTTTAGTAGAGTTCCTGTTATATTGAGACCAGGAATGGAAGTCGCTCAAATTCTTTTTTCTCAGATTTCAAGTCCTTGTCAGAAAGATTATAAAAAAGTTGGAAGATATAAAGATGGAGAAGCCAATTTTGTGGCTTATGAGGAGAAAAAGTAGGAGGAAATAATTTTGATTTTCATATAAAAAATGATATTTCATGTAAAAACTCTCAAAAATGAGTAATTTTACACTCAAACATAAAAATATTAATTAAAATTTGCATTCGACTGTAAATATGATATACTAATATCAGTATTAACTTATTTTAATTATATCAATTTATGTTTGAAAAAATAATAGAAAAATCTAATATTTTAGTTTCAGCAACAGATTTATCATTTGTAAGAAATATCTATGATGAAATAGATTGGTCTCAAAAACTTATTTGAATAGTATGACAAAGATGAATAGGAAAAACAACTCTTTTATTGCAATATTTGAAAATAAATAACCTAAAAAAATGAGTATATTTTTCTGCTGACAATATCAATATCATTAAATATTGACTCTATGAAGTCATAAATAATCTTTACTTCAAAGAATGAAAAAGAGAATTTTTTATTGATGAAATACATAAATATCAAAATTGGAATCAAGAATTAAAAAATATTTATGATGATTTTGTAGACATAAAAATAGTATTTTCTGGAAGTTCTAGTATAGATATCATAAAATGAAAATATGACTTATCTAGGAGATTGACACTTTATAGAATGACTTGATTTTCTTTTAGGGAATATTTAAATAAAACAAAAAAACTAAATTTAAAATCTTATTCTCTTGAAGAGATACTAAAAAATCATGAAAATTTAAGCAAAGAAATCCATAATCAAATTTGAAATGAGATAATAAGTGATTTTTGAATGTATCTTAAATCTTGATATTATCCTTTTTCTTTTGAGAGCGATATTTTGGAGACTTTTTATAATAAATTGCTATGAACTATAGATAAACTTATTTATGAAGATATTTCCAATTTCTACAAATTAGACTCTCTTAATTTAGAAAAATTGAGAAAAATAATCATTTTTTTTGCTTTTTCTACTCCTTGAGAATTGAGTATCAATTCGCTAAAAGAAAAATTGGGATTGGCTTATGATACAGTCGTTAATTATTTAGATATACTTCAAGAAGTAGGACTTATTAGGTGATTAAGTACTTTTTGAGTTATCTCAAAAACTATAAGAAAATCAAAAAAAATATATATAGACAATACTAATATTATCTATGCAATTCAAAATGAAACATGATTTAATCTTGAAATATGAACATTAAGAGAAATATTTTTTTTAAACCAACTCTCAAATAAATATAAAGTTTTTTTTAGCGATATTTGATGAGATTTTCTCATAAATATTTGAGAAAATAAATATATTTTTGAGGTTTGATGAAAAAATAAAACAAAAAAACAAATAAAAAATCTTTCAAATTCTTTTGTAGTTAGTGATGATATTATCTTTGGTAGTCAAAATAAAATCCCACTATATCTATTTTGATTTATTTATTAAAAAATAGTGATTATTGTAATAATATTTTTAACTCTGGAATTGATTCTTTGATTGTTTCCCAAATAATTTTTTCATCTACTCACATATAATCATGAGTTATTTTATTTCTAAAACCTCTCATATCAATAAATGGAATATTTTTATAATTTCATCATGTTAAATTTAATAATTTTACTCAACATTCTCAGATATGTTGTAACATCATACAACAAGCATCAAAAGTCTTTTCATCATCACAAAATTCATCAAAACTCATTTTTCATACATACTTTTCTATTTTGTTTATAGCTTTTAGTATCTCAGATTCATACAATATAATATCTTTTTTCATATCTAAAAAATATTAATTAAATCTTGTTCTATATATGATTTTAAATAAGGATTTATCTTTCTCTTACTTACAAAATCTACTTTTTTAACTTTGAATTTTTTCACCAAAATATCTTCTAAATATTGTAAAGTTCAAAGAGTAGTTGAAAAAGTTCAATCAAGCTCATATAATAAATCTAAATCACTTTCTTTTGTAGCTTCGTTTCTAGCATATGATCAAAATAGTGATAAGTGACTAATTCCAGAGGAAATAAATTGTTGTTTTATTTTTTCAGAGCTTAATCATTTTGTAATTATTTCTCTTTGATTCATATTATTTTTATTATAAATTATATTTTAATTACTGCTAATTATATCACTTATTATAAAAAATCAAATTATTCAAAAAACTCAGAATGACAGGGGGTATTGATATATTTTAATTACAGTTAATTATATAGGTTATTATAAAAAATCCCCCATCAAAAGTTTGACAAATACCCAATATATAGATATAATAAAAGGGAAGTTAATTTTTAAATAAAAAATATATGGCAGGAATGAATTCAAATGAACCTCAAAATGTATGAAATACACAAGAACCAACAAAAAAATCAAGTTTTTTTAAAAGAGCTTGATTAGTTTTATGATTAGCATGATCTATATGAGGATGAGAAATCAATAAACAAAAAGATGTAAATCACTCACAAGAAACAGTATGAATAACACAAGATGTAAGAAATAAAGCAGGTAAATTGCTAGATGACATAATCTCACCTAGAGAAGCAGGTGCAGCAGAATTAGATCAAAATATAGAACCTAAAGATACTGCTAAAAAGATTGATCCTAAAGTTCTAGCTAATATTTCAGTTATTAATGCACTTCTTTTATGAAATAAAGCACCAATAGCCAATGCCTGAGCTGATGTAAAAATAACAGCATGAAATAGTACAACACTTGATTGAGGTAATAGTACTGATCCTAATTCTGATGGAAGTATAAAAGTATACCAATGGAGTGTAGGATGAAGTGTAATATGAACAACAAAAACTATATCAGTATCACCAACAAATACAACTACATATAGTCTAAGAGTACAAGATAATAAAGGAAAATGGTCAACTGCTCCAGATAGTGTAACTGTTACAGTAGAAGCAGCTCCAAATCAATTACCAGCAGCTTATGCATGAGCAGATGTACCAATAACACTATGAAATAGTACAACATTACATCTTGCTTGAATAGATTCTGATTGATCAATAACAGGCTACGAATGGTCTACTTGATGAAGTGTAGTTTGAACTTCTCAAGATTTGGTAGTATCACCATTATCGACAACTACATATAGATGAAGAGTACAAGATAATAAACTAGCATGGTCTTGATATGATGATGTGGTAGTTACAGTAGAAGCAGTTCCAAATAATGCACCAACAGCAAATGCCGGATCAGATGTGACAATAACAGCTTGAAATAGTACAACACTTAATTGAAGTGGAATAGATAGTGATGGAACAATAACAGCCTACGAATGGAGTACAGGATGAAGTGTAATATGAACAACACAAACTTTGTCAGTATCACCAGGAATCACAACTATATATAGTCTAAGAGTAAAAGATAATAGCTGAGCATGGTCAACTGTTGCAGATGATGTAATAGTTACAGTGGAAGCAGTTCCAAATAATGCACCAACAGCGAATGCATGACCAGATGTGACAATAACAGCTTGAAATAGTACAATACTTAATTGAAGTTGAATAGATAGTGATGGAACAATAACAGCCTACGAATGGAGTACAGGATGAAGTGTAATATGAACAACACAAACTTTATCAGTATCACCAGGAATTACAACTACATATAGTCTAAGAGTACAAGATAATAATTGAGCATGGTCAACTGTTGCTGATGATGTAGTAGTTACAGTGGAAGCTCCAATAGATAATCCACCAACATGAGAAAATAAAACAGTTGATATACCTGGTGGTTGAGCTAATTCAGCATCAACAACAGTAACATTATATGACCCAGATTCTGGAGATACAGTTGAAGCAGTATATGTAGGTTCTTGAATATTAGCTTGAGATCCAGTTATATCAAGTGCTAGTGCAAGTGGTAATACTATAAGTATATTAGTATCATCATGAACTTGAAGTTGATATATAGATTATAAAGCTAGAGATAATCACTCAGTAGAAAGTACTACAACATATAGAGTGACTTTTAATAATTTAAATTGAAATTAGATTTTTAAAACATAATAATATAAAGACACTATTAGTGTCTTTATATTTTACATAAGAATTGTTTTATGATACAATTTAAGTAATCATAATACATATACTTATGAACGAGACAATTCCAAAATCAACTATAGATGTATGAGAATCACATACAGATAAGTCAAGTTATGAGTCTAACAAAAATAGATATATAGAACTATATAATCAAGATAATAGATTTTCTAATTTACTTGATATACAACAATCCTTTACAAACAAAGTTGATTTAGATAAAAGCAGAGAAATACAAAAAATCAATTATGAAGTAAGAGATTGATTGGATAAAGAAGCTCTAGTAAATGAAGCAAAAACTATTCTTTATGAGAAACTAGAAATAAATGAAAATCAAGAGAAAAATACTCAAATAAACAACTTTTTAAAATGAGTAGTTGATGAACTTGTTATATGAAATTATGAACTTGCTATAGAGATATACAATACAAAATGAAAAATCATAGTGGATACTTTGAGACAACTAGCAACTTGGCAATGAATGAAAAAACTAGCAATATCTCTATGAGAATCTCTATGAGATCTATTTACCTGAGATGCATACGAAAAATGAAAATCAGTGGCACAATTGTGATTAATCTCATCTGGAACCTGATTGTCTGTATCTGTATGAAAAAAATGATTAAAACTTTGAATGAGAGAATTAGTAAGCTATAGATTACATAAAGAAAATATAGTTACAAATCCAGAAATTAAATGAATTATAACAAAAACTACAAGTCGTATAGATAATATAATTCCAAAAAAAGAACTTGATTTTGAATCTATGCTTGTAGATGATATAGTCAGACTTTGAGATCAAGACAGGTTGGAAGCTGGAAGTATTTATTTACAAAGACAATTAAATCCAGTAGAACAAAAAGCTATATTGGATGCTCATAAAGTATGAGATATAAATGAAAATCTGAAATATAATTTTTGAGATTTGAAAAAAAAGTATACAATATTAAAAGAAGCAGGTTTAGATGATAATGATACAAGGATACTTATGGAAAAATGAATTTGTGGAAAAGATAAATTACCTAGTTTTGACTCTTTATATTCTCAACCAAAATATAGTTTTTTAGAACAATATAAAGAAATATTGTGAGAAAATATAAGTATAGATGATATAGTTTGAGAATGAACACAAGCTATAATAATGAGACATCCAACCAACGAAAATCTAGTAATCAAGATAGCAAAACCTGGAGAAGTAGATGATATAATGCAAGAATTTAAAAATCATAATTTATTTTATGAAAAAATAAAAGAATGAAAAAGAGAATGATTAATTGACATACAAATTAGAGTTCCTTATGTAATTAAATGAGAAAGTGACTGATACTTTTTTATAGAAAAAGTAGATTGACAAAGTCTATATTCAAAAACACTTATTGATAGATATATAGATAAATTAAGTCCTCAAGAACTAGAACAAATATGAAAATTGGCAGATAAACAAGTAAGAGAATTTTTAAAGAAAAAATTTGATAAACCCGACTCACATCTAGACCAAATAATTGAAGATTATTCTACTGATTATTTATCAGATTTGCTTTGATTGGGTTATAAATATAGAAAAGAAACTTGAAAGATATGATGAACCCCTCTAGATAATGCAATAAAAATTTTGAGATCAGATGGTATATCGCACAATGATTTACACTCTGGAAATGTTATGATAGATAGAAATAAAAATATCTATATAATAGATTTTGGAAGAATAAAAGAATTTAATAAATAATCATATAATTATGAATATAGTAAGAAAAGATACAAGAGAATTAACAGATGTTAATCCGATAAATTATCAAGCAGAAGATATAGTCTTTTATGAAATGAAAATTACTTGAAATTATGCTTGAGATATAGAAGATATGTTAAAGTGAAATTGAAATCTTATAAATTTTAATTTTACGAAGATACAATTAAATTGAAATATAGAAATTTTTGATATGTGATGAAATTTTTTCGTAGTTGAATATACTGATAAACAGGCAAGAGATAACGATATAAATTTATTGAAACAAAACTTTATAGAAAGTGGTAAATTTGCAAAAGAACTAGAAGAAAAAAGACAGATTCCTGAGTTTGAAGGGTATTTTGATTATAATTGAAAATCCTATGCAATAGTAAATGGATTAAATAAGCTTACAGACGAGATAAACCCTAGTTTATGAATATATAAATGAGTGGTAGTAAATCCTACTAGATACTTTGAAACAGCTAGAGAGGTAGATTGAGTAAGATGACAAATAAGTGATATAGTAAAATAAGAGATAAATGAAATTTCATTTATCTCTTATTTTTTGGAAACTAGAGAAAGATTATTTTTTATAAACCTTTACATAATCAATTATATTATTCCATTGATTCAGATAGTTTGTTCAAGTATAAAAATTTCAAATATATAATCATTGAGAAAATTCAATTGAAGCTCCTGTGTTAAAAGTTCATTTATTTTCTCAGTCAATTAGTAAATTATAATCATTTCATAATTTTGTAGCTATAACTTTATGAAAAATTCAATCAAGGTTATTGTCAAAATTAGGATAAATAGAAGTAGTAGTTGGATTTTGTAAATATAAATAATTTAAATTGGATAAATACGATTTATATTTATCTAATTGAAACAAATATCTTGTAGAATTATTTACTGTTGGAGTTCTTACACTCATCTCAATTGCAAAGTTAGGTCATAAATTTAAAGAGTCTAAACCTGTATATTTAATGTAATCAGCAATAGTTGTTCAACTTCATATAAATACTCACTTAACTCAATCTATATCACAAAAAGAATTTGTTGTTTCACATCAGTTTGGAAAACTTTCTCAATTATTATCATTAACAGAATCACGGATACCACTAGAATATAGAACTATACTTTCACCACCTTGCCTATACATACTCAAATCCCCAGCCACATTATACGGAGCATAAGCAACTAGAGTATATCAACTAGCTACTAGACTTGCATCTTGTTCCACACATCAAGCTGTTCAAAAATCTAATTCTCATAATTCACATTTAGAACTATAACTCAAAGTAGTAGTTACACTTACTGATTTTGTACAATTATCAATAGAAGCACAGATTTTGATTTCTTGAGTTCCTGTTAATCAAGTCATAGTCAGTATGTTGTTTGACCATTGCAAGTTGTTTGTTATTTCACTATTTGCTCAAGTCATTACTTTCATATGTATTCCAGAAAAACTACTAGGTAATTCCAAAACAACTTTACCAGGAATTATAGATTTGATTTGTGGTTGTATATTTGATAGACTTTCATTTTCTTGGAGAGTTGGTACTGTGATATAAGGGGACTCATAAATATATGCTTCTCAAAAACTTATTCAATTTCAACTTGTAATTGTTTTTGAAGTTAAATTAGTTACTGCTCATACTGAAAAACTTCCAGTTGATACAGTTTCATTTGATTTAAGGGTATCAATTATATCTTTTATATTTGTATTAGACTCAATCTTAAATACTTCTACACTTCAAGTCTGTACACTTACTTTAGTATTCATACTTAAACTATCTTTACTCACTCCAAATATAGTTCCTCTAACTGCAGCCTCTGTATCTGTTGTGTATATTTCAAATTCTGAATTTGGATCTAGTTTAGAAGTCTTTGTCCAGATTGTACCATAATCAAGTGCTAATTGTATTTTTGTAAATAGATTATTTTCATCTTTGTAAACCATATTAGCTAGTGTAAGTTTACTTGCTTTATCGTGGTCTCACAAGTATGATTTACTTCAATCACTGTAATATATTTGTGCTTCAGATCAAGCATTTACTTCTATTGTATCTCAAGCTTTTAATTCATTGTTTGTTATCCAATTATTATCTACCACAATACCATTTACTTTTACACTACCAATAGCTCCACTCATACTTCATATTTTTCATTTGATTATTCTCTCATCTGGATTGTATGGAAAGTTTTTTGTTGAACTATCGTATACAAAATCTGGTCAGTTGTATTCTCTTATCAGATTATATGGACCCGTTTCTCCAGTATAATCTCATACTACTTTTGATTCATAAACACCATTTTTTACATTTACTCCTGCTATTTCAAAATAAAGTCATCAAGTCAGAGTCTTTGCATAAGCATAGTATTGGTTTGTTCTAGGGTCAACAGGTAAGTATCCAAGGTATTTTTTAGGGATTGTATCATCAGTGATAAATCCAGCCACAGCAAAAGCAGTAGGATCATCATAATGCACATAATTAGAAGCATCATCAAAATATTTCCCATTTCACTTTGGATCAGGAAGTGTCTGAGTCTCACTTTTATATGCTTCAAGTGAATTTTGAAGAGTCTGAATATCACTTGTTATCTTACTATTTTTAGATCTCTCAGTATAATTATTGTTTATACTGATTCATATAACAGAAATCAGAGCTATTATCGAGATAACAACAATTAGTTCTACAAAGGAGAAGGCTTTTTTATTGTTCATATGGTAGGGGTTAGGAAATAGAAGTGGGGCTATGTTGTCATTCCTGAGTGATAACGAATGATTCATTAAACAAGGATAATATCATAAACAATGCTTAAGGGATTCTTCGGTAAAAAACCTCAGAATGACAGGACTTTAATGTTTAAGGATTCTTCGGTAAAAAACCTCAGAATGACAGGACTTTAATGTTTAAGGATTCTTCGGTAAAAAACCTCAGAATGACAGGGGTAATATAAAGTAGTTATGTTGTCATCCTGAGTGATAACGAAGGATCCCTTAAGAGTGGTTTATAGACAAATCTAGCCAATTTGGGTTAATACTTTTTATTAGGTCTTCTTTCTTTTTTCTAAGTAATCATTTTAATTGTTTTTCTCGTTCAATTGCACTGATAATATTATTTGTATTTTCAAAATACACAAGTTTATTACAATTATATTTTTTTGTAAATCATTCTATTAATCAATTTTTATGCTCGGAAATTCGTCTTTCTAAATTATTTGTTACTCATATATACAATGTTCCTGAATTACTTGCTAATATATAAACATAATAATTTTTCATTTTTGCTTACTATTAATGTTTAAGGGATTCTTCGCAAAAGCTCAGAATGACAGGGGGGATATCAGTATATTTTAATTACAGTTAATTATATAGGTTATTTTGAAAAATCAAATTATGTGTAAAAAATTAGATATTGTTTATTTTTATTGTTTGTTTATCAAAGGAAAAAGGATGATTTTTGAAAAAAATACAAATCCCAACAATTTTCTTGACAAAACACTATAACTTTGGTAAAATACTGACATAGTTTATTATTTAATTCAAAATAATTATGGCTGATACATCTAAAAATTCAAATATACAAACTCAAGTTTCTGAAACTCCTGAATCTCAAACAGAAACAACAAAAAACCAACTTTGATCTTTAAGAGATAAAGTTAAAAGTAAAGTTTTACCATTAACACTTGCTTGAGCTATTTTAGCTCATTGAGTAAATGCTCCTGATTCACAAGCAAATCCTATAGATGTACAAGATAAACCAGGTGTTACTCAAGTTATTGATACAAGTAAACAACAAAAAGATCAACTGAAAGCTGAAGTTCAAGATAAAGTTGCGGAGAAGGAGATTAGTGATTATTATAAAGATAAAAAATGATGAGATAAAGTAATAGCAAAATATAATTCTCTACAAGATAGTCATAAAACAAGAGTTTTGGATTATTATAAAAATCTAGATTGAAAACCTATGAAAGCTGTTTCTAATCTAGTAACAGTTTTTAATAATGTACAACTTTGATTAAAATTTGTTGATAAATATAAAAAAACTGGTGAGGTTTGAGATATGCCAAAAACTATAGAAAGTGCATTAGTTTTTATCTGAGATTTTGATCCAAATTGACAAAATATATTTACAAAAGAAGAACTTTGAATGTTTGATGTAGTTGATAAAACAGTATTAGGGCTTATTGATAGTAAAATTGCTGAAGGTGAAAAAACTATTGCTGAAGGTGAAAAAACTATTGCTGAAGGTGAAAAAACTATTGCTGAAGGTGAAAAAACTATTGCTGAAGGTAGAAAAACTATTACTAAATTAGAAGAACAAATAAGATTTCTTGATAAGTTCAATAAAGCTCTTTCTAATATTAATTAATAATAAAATTTTCATTTTTTGATTTAAAAAATAAATTGTGGTACAATTAATATATTGTACCCTTTTTTATTAAATTATGGGAGAATTAAATCAATCATTAGATATATCTGATACACAAAAAGTGTCAAACATAGAAACTAATGAAAATCCTGAACTTAAGCAAAAACTTGATACTATAAAAAACTCTCCATTAAAAGAGTTATTTTGATTTGATAAGTTTTTAAATTATCTATCAAATCAAAAAGATAGTACTAAACTTGATAATGTAATTGTTTTATTAGAATCATCTAAGTGAAGAGAACAGGTTATAGAATATTTTGATGTAGATAATGAAGATGAATGAAAAGGTTTTTTTACAGATGAAACATATAATCAATTTGAAATTTTTTTTAAAGATATTATAAAAAAAATTAAAGTAGATAAAATCACAACTAAAGTAGATAAAATCACAACTAAAGTAGATAAAATCACAACTAAAGTAGATAAAATCACAACTAAAGTAGGTGAAACTACAAATGAAGTAAAGGAAAAGGAAAAGGAAAAAGAAAAAAAATATGATGAAACAATTATATTATTAAATAATCATGCTGAAAAACATCCAAAACTTAAAAAATTACTTGCTGATATTGATAATCCAGAAAAAAATACTGATGATAAAATTGATTTCTTAGGAAAAAATGAAAAAGAAATCTTTAATATATTATTTGAAGATGCTAAACAAACTTGAAATTATAAAGATGTTAAAATTGTAGCTGATAATTTTCTATCTTTAAATATCATTAGTCAAGATAGACATGATGAAATCTATGATAAAATAATTAAGTCAACTGAACAAGAAAGTAATTCAAAATCATTCGAATATACAGATGAAGACAAATTACTTCCAAGCTACGACAAGAGATGAGATACTTTAGTAAAAACTACTCCTGAATCAAAAATCACTATCAAAGATGGAAAAATGACATGTAAATCAAATGAATCTGGATTAAAACTTGTTGATTATAACTCTCTAGATGAAGAATGAAAAGCCTTTGCAGAAAAAACAAAGTTTCAAACAGAAGAAAAAGAACTAAATTGAGAATTAGGTGATAATGAAATAAAAAGAAAATTTTTAGATCAAATATTATGAATAATCTGAAACAGAGATCCTAATTCAATTTCATCTTCAGAAATAAATTTTTTAACATCAGAAATAAGTGACAAATTCCCATTATTGAAAGATACAATTACAAGTATTAATCAAAGTAATGAATCATCTAGCAAAAAAATAGAATATCTAATAAAAATGCTTTATGCAAATATAACTTGAACAACAAATATCACAGAATTAGAGTGAAAAGACCTAAATTATATTATATCAAACTGTAAGAAAAAACTAGAAGACAATGATAATGAAATCAATAAAAAACT
This sequence comes from Candidatus Altimarinota bacterium, assembly GCA_041659565.1. Classification (GTDB taxonomy): domain Bacteria; phylum Patescibacteriota; class Gracilibacteria; order BD1-5; family UBA6164; genus Altimarinus. The sequence goes on from JBAZXZ010000005.1 coordinate 114,840, forward strand.
AGAACAGGCAAAAAAAACAAACAAAGAACTACAACAAAAATACCCAAACCTAGACGAAAAAACCATCCAAGACAAGATAAAATCTCAAGAAACAAGAATGCAAGATACAGTTAAATTTTGTGATAAATTTTGACTAAGTTCTCTATGACATATCTCATTTATCAAGAAATTTACAAGAGAAATAAACAAACAAGAAGTGATAAATCCAATCCCAGATGATCTATGAACCTGATTAGAATTTGAAAAATGACAAAAAAAGTATTGCAAATACTTGGCTATACTATGCGGTAAAAAAGAAATAGATTTGTTTAAACCTGATATCAGCAAAGATTGAGCAGGATTGAAGTATGGAATCACAAAAGACTATATAGAAAATCTCCTAAAATCTCGCCAAGTTTTGAGTTTCAACTGAGAATTAAAAACATTAAAGATGCAAGAGTTGATAGAAGAATGAGAAAAAGTAGATTGAATGGATTATATTTAGATTATTGAGAGATTAAAAATTTGTATAATTTCTACATAATAATTTGATATATATATATTATTATCTATAATTTTTTATATTACAAATAAAACTATCTTACCAATGAATATTACATCCTGATTAGATTTTTGAACTACTAATTCTACTATTTGATTCAATGATTGAATCAAAACGGAATTAATACATTTATGAACTGTGAAAAAAGAGACTAGGACTGTATTATTAATCGACGAGGAAGAAAATGAAGTTGTAGTTTGAACAGAATGAATTGATAGGTATATTACATGAACAGAATGAAGATTACTACAGTCCCCTAAATCTTATTTGAAATCCAGAGAAGAAGTAAGAGTAGATATATTGTGAAAATCTTGTACTCTTACTGAGGTTATATGAATAATTATAAGTAATTTTAAGAAAAAATTAGAAATAGTATTAGACTATGAAATAGATTCCGTACTGTTATGAAGACCTGTTAATTTCCATGATACAGACCAAAATCTTGATAGACTTGCTCAAGATAGATTAGAATTAGCAGCAAAAATTGCCTGATTTAAAAATATTGAGTTTCAATTGGAACCATTGGCAGCAGCTAAAAATTATCAAATAACATTAAATTCATGAATAGAAGAAAATGTATTTATTGTTGATTTATGATGATGAACAAGTGATTTCTCTATTCTTAATATGACTAATAAAAAAATGTTTGTGATTTGAAATAAAGGTATATATATTTGATGAAATGATTTTGATAAGAAATTATCCCTTAATTTCTTTTGTGAATTATTATGAAAATGAGGTACATATAAATTTTTTTGATCTGATTCAGATATTCCTTCAACTTTTTATAGGACATTGTCAGATTGGAAAAAAATTCATGAATTAGGAACTCCTAATAATAGAAATAAAATTAAAGAGTTATTTTGAAGTTCCAATGATAAAATAAAATTTTGAAGACTTAAGGATATTGCTGAAGACTATTATTTAGGATATCAGTATTTTAAATGAGTTGAATGAACAAAAAAAATGTTATCTACATTAGATACTTTTAGTTGAAATTTTGATTTTTTTTCTAACCCATTCCATTTTGATATTTCTAGAAAAGAGTTTGAAGAAATGATATCAAATGAACTAGAATTGATTACTAAAACTATTAAAGAACTACTTCTACAATCTTGAATAAAAGCGGAAAATATAAATAAAATTTTTGTTACTTGAGGGAGTTCTTTAGTTCCAATTATTAGAGAATGTGTTAATAGTATTTTATGAAAATGAAAAATAGTTAATTGAGATACATTCTCTTCTGTATGATACTGATTAAGCCTAGAAAGTTGAGAAATTTTTAAATAATTTTTATTTCTTATTACTGGATTAATTTCTTTAATTACCAACTATAATTATTTTATTAATAATCAATATTTAAATTTTTGATTGACATATATAATATACTATATATAGTATATTATATATTTTATTTGCAGATTGAAAATATGAGCTTAAAATCTTTACTTGTTCTTCCTTGTCGCTTATGAAGTACTCGTTTACCAGAAAAACATTTAATAGAGTTATCAAATTGAAAAACTATTTTTCAAATGGCTTATGAAAATTGCATAAAGTCTAAAGTTGATAAAGTATTAATAGCAACTGATCATGAAAAAATTTATAAAAGGGCTGAAAGTTTTACATCGGATGTTATAATGACTTCACATAAACATACAACTTGAAGTGATAGAGTTGCAGAGGTGGCAAAAATGTATCCTGATTATAAAATTATAATAAATGTTCAATGAGATGAGCCATTAATTAGTCACACAACAATTAACTCACTAATTAATAGTCTTATACATTCAACTGCTGAAACTGTTATGTGTACTGTAAGTACAAAGTTTAATTCAATAGAAGAATTAAAAAAAGCAGATAATGTAAAAGTAATAAGTGACATTAATAACAATGCAATATATTTTTCAAGAAATGTAATACCTTATAATAAAGATATATATACAGAACCCTACAATATTAATATAGATAATTATAGAAAACATTTATGAATTTATGCTTATAAAAGAGACTTTCTATTGAAATATGTACAAATGAAACAAACATCTTTAGAAAAAACAGAGAGCTTAGAACAACTTAGAATTATTGAAAATTGATATAAAATTGGAATAATACAAATAGAAAATGGTTGAATTTGAATTGATACACAAGAAGACTTAGATGCTATTGAATTAATATTACAAATAAAATAACACATTTTTAATATATCTATTAAAATAATATAATGAATAATATAATAACTCATGACCTTATTAATAAACTAGATACTGAAATTGTATGGAAAGAAGCTGTTAATCCACAAAATTTTTTGGTTAATCCACAAATGAGTCACTCGACATTGTTATCTTTGTCAAACTGAACACAAATAAAAGTTTTTTTTAATGATGCAGAATATTTTGAATTATTAGGTGAAAAATTTGAAATTCTTTGTGAATCAAATAAAGAGAATGTTTTATGAACATTATATTTTGAATCAGAAAAATGTAATAGAGCATTATGAAGCATAGATACTAATTCTAAAGTCGCTTATGTTATTTGAGATTGATTTTGAATTTTAAAATCTGCTGTTAGTTGACTATCAACATTATGGGGAGATTTAACACAAAAATCTTTACCAATCCATTGATCAGCTATGACTTCACCTGACATATGAGGATTAATGATGGTATGATCACATTGAGGATGAAAAACAACTGGATTATTAAATATTATGGACATACTTTGAAAATGAGAAATAGTATCTGATGATTGGTTGATTTGAAATTTTAAAATTAATTGATTAAATATTTCAACAACAGATAATTCTGTTTCATTATCACAAAAATCTTTTAAAGAAAATTCACATATTAACAGAATTAATAAAGAAAATATTAAGACAGATTTATTAAAGAGAAAAAAAAGCTATAAACCAGAAGTTTTGTTTTGAGAATGAGTAATAAAGCATCATGAGGCAATTACAATTAAAACAATAGTATTGTTAGTATCATGAGTAAAAAAAGATATATCGGTGATTACAGATTTATATAATGTCCCTGAGTTTATTGTACAAGCAACATATCATTTTCCATATTATAATAACCATATTAAAAATAAACATCTTTTTGAATGGAGAAATTGATTGAATTGAGCAAATATAAACATTATTACTTTTGACTATTCTCATTTTAATAACATTACTGAGTGATATACTAAATTGATTAATACTATTCTTATATGAAAAATATAAACTTTGTTGTTAGAGAAATTTGAGAAATATATTCTCTAGATTTTATTATATCAGAATTTTTAAAATATTGAATTAAATGGAATGTATATGTTGTGCCTTATAATTCTGATTTAAAATTAATGAATGTTTCAGATATTTTTTCAAAATATCAAAATGTATCAGTAATTAATTGAGAAAACTGACTTAATCAAAAATGTCTATGATTTAAAACAGATATATCAGGTAAATATGAAAAATGTATAAAATCTGAAATAGATGTTTATAAATTAGCTTCTTGTATGCCATCTGATTTATGAATAAACTTAGATAGTGTTGAAAGATATGAGATTATTGTTTCAAATGTTAAAATAAATGATAAAAATCCTAATAAGGAATATAATCCACAGATGTGGCAATTATTGGGACAATTACCTTATAAAATAGCAGTTGTGCCAAGACATCCATTTCCACATAATTTTTTAAATAATATTGATATTCCTAAAAATGTTACTATTATAAATAAGGTTTGAGTATTAAAATCATTATGTGCGAAAACTTCTTTAGTTGTGATGTGAAAAATTTTTTCTAATCCAGAATGAGAAATGGATCATAGTCCATTAGAAGCCACTATTCGATCTAATGCAATAAGTGGGTATTATTCAAAAATAGAAAAGGCTTATCAAAAGTTTTATGAAGAATCTTGATTAATACATAGATATAAATCTTTTTCGGATAGCATAGAAGATATCCCTGAATTAATTAATGATGTTAATTTATATCATAAATTAGAAAACAAGAAAAACTGGATAGAAAAAAATAAACAAATATATATGTCTAGAGTTCTCAATATTTTATTAAATATATAAAAATGAATTGATTTAAATTTGAACAAGCGATAAGGTTATTAGTAAAATTTTATCCTGAACAAGATCAAAAGAAACCTTCTTTATTTCATAGTATTAGAGTGTGAAGTTATTTATATAACAATTGATACTCTGAAGAAATACAGATAGCAGGATTATTACATGATGCATTGGAAGATACTATAATATCAGAAGATACTATTAAAAAGTTTTTCTGAGAAAATATATTAAAAATTGTAATTGCTAACTCTAAATCAGACAATATTAAAAAGGAAGAAGTATTAGAAAATATTATATTAAAATGTGTGGAATATGGAGAAAATGCTTTGATAGTTAAGATGATTGATGTTTATGATAATTTTATATTCTATATAAATGAACAATTTTTTTCTGAAATTGATAGATGTAAATATTTAGCAGAATTAATTATAAAACATAAACCTCAACCTTGGAATGATAAAAGCTTTAAATTAGTAAATGAAATTTTAAAATACAAAATAGAAAAGTAATATTTATTATATTTTTATTTAAAACAAGATTTAATTGCATTATTTAAGTTTGATTGCAATAACAGATTTGAATTTTTTACATATTTATATGCAATATTTTTACAATATCAGCAAGTATCACAATCTTCATTCATACATCAATAAGGTTTATTTTTTATAAAAAAATCAAGGTATCAGTCTAAATCTTTATTATTGATTCGAGGACTAAAACGTAATTGATCACGATAACTATTTAATCATTTTTCAATAAGATTTTGTATACTCACTTCTTTTGTCGTTGGATAAACTCAGTCATATTTACTCCATGGAGCCATTAAATCTGATAACTCCCCATTATAGCACTCCTTTATATATGCATTTAAACTATTTTTTAACCACTCTGTAGTTTGTTTTCTGTCACATAACTTAATATAATTAAATCATATTTGCTCATATGTCCTAATATCCTCTGGTCTAATAAAAGAAGCACTTATTAATGATTCCAAATCTGTTGAAAACTTTTTTGTACATTGAAGTCTACAGAAGCTATTACATGATTTATTATTTCAAGTCAATAAGCTTAATGTTTCATTATGATAATTCGTAAATAAACAATGATTTAAACAAGGATCATTTGCAAGTAAAAATAATTTAATATGTGGATATTTCTTTGCTATAAAAATTGAAATATTTTTGAGTGCATTAAAATTTTTTAATAGTACTTTAGAAAGAAAAACATATTTTACTCACAATTTACATATTGTTTTTAGCTTAACCAAACTATCAACTTCTAGTGTAATTGAAGCAGCAACCTCTATTCATGAAATCTCTTTTATTACAGCTTCTAGTAAAAAAAGATTTCAAACAGTTACTATTTTAATTCAGTTATCTCTGAGCATCTTAACATGATTAAAGAATTTATCCCTATATTCTTTTTTATATTCTTGATTTCAGTGAGATGTTCAGTTTAAAAGATAGTTAAATTTAATTCATTCACTTAATAAAATATTATTTTGTTCAAAAATATTATCTAGTGATATTTGAATTCCTTTATCTGTTTTTCTTCATTGAGGATATCAATCTTCCGCACGACCATAAACCATTTCAATATGTTCTTTCTTAGAAATATAATATTTAATTAGATTTTTTTCTCAATTATATGGAACATCAAATTTTATACTCATGTATTTTAATTTAAGATTATTGTATTATTTTAAGAAATACTTGTAAGAAAGCAAGATTTACACTAAAGTATCTCCATACATACATATTTTACAAATTTCTCTACTAAATAGTCCTGTAACGGCTTCTATTCTGACATTTTGAAATTCTTTTCATAAACATATATCTAGAACATTTTCAGTTCCTGCATTTCAAAATAAGTGCTGTGAATGGTAATCATTACAACATAAAATAACTTCACCTTCTGAATTAATTGTTATACAATTTAAAGTCTTACAGAAGAAATTTTTCGGCTGATTAGTAGACAAAGTAATTTCTCATCATCTATTATAAAATTTTCAAGAATGATCCATTTTTTTACTCTTAAAAATCATTCTATCAGGATTCATTTTTCTATATGCCTCAACATCTAAAAATCATTTTGAAGGGGTATTTCAGTGATGAGTAATTGTAAATTTATGTAATCATGCTTCAATAAGTTTTTTAAATAATGAAACTGTTAAATAATCACCATTTGAATATATTGCTATTGTTGCATTAGGTGCAGATTTTGATGCAATTGCAACCAATCGAGAAATTCTTTCATCCATAAGAGGTTCATTATATCTTTGTAGACATATTTCTCAATTATATCTCTCATTTCCTAAATCTTTAACAATTTTAGCAAAAACTTCTTCTTTCATAAGAGAATTGTTTTTTATTGACGAGTTATCATGATTAATATTTGGGCAATAAGAACATTTCCTATTACATGCTGTTGAAGTTTCAATGTCAACCACTTTTATGTTCTGAACTAAATATTCCCTGTGACTTGATAATGATGATGGTTGATTTGGAATGTACATATTATTTCATTATATATAATTAATTCTTTTAAGTAAAAATACTATTGACAATATTAATATACTTATATTAAATATTATTTCAAATATTTATTTATATTTATTAAGTTTTCTAAATAATTTATAGGAAGTAACAAAATCTTCACATAGATATTATATCATTATTATTTTCTATTTTCATATTTGTAATTCCCCTTATAACTATTTATTCATTATAATTTTTTAATACATTGGTAATTTTTAAATTGCAAAAATAATAAAAACTATATAATTAAATTAGATTAGTTTATAATTAATTTAATATGTACGATATAAGAATATTCATAGAAAATAATTGAGAGTTTTGAGGTAGAGTAAATGCTTGAAAAGAAATAATATATTGAGTTTGAAAAAATCATGATGAACTTATAAAAAATCTAAGAGATTGATTAATTTTAGCATTTCAAAAAAATAAACTCACAAAGAATACTAATAGATTAGTATCTATTTTAGAAAATAATAAAAAAGATACAATATGCCATTAACATATAAACAAGTACAATTAATACTAGATGATTTTGATTTTAAATTATCAAGAAGTAATTGAAGTCATTTTAGATATGAGAAAGAATGATTTGGTTTAACTTTCCTTTTCACAAAGAATTTGCTACAAAAACTGCCAAAAGTATACTATCTGATATATCAAAAATCTGATGAGTAAATTATAAACAATTAATAGAAAAATATAATATCAAGATTTAATTAGAATTAAAAACATTAAGGTGTGATTATTGTGATAACTTTTTTATTATGCAAACAACTTCTCATTTTATAGGAATAGAATTAAAAACATTAAAAATGCAAGAGTTGATAGAAGAATGAGAAAAAGTAGATGGAATGGATTATATTTAGGGTATTGGGAGAGTAAAAATTTGTATAATCCAAAAAAACAACTAAAAATGGAAAATAAGATTTGCATAATCCAAAAAATCAATTATTATTGGATAATAAAGTTATGTAGTACAAAATAATATTAAAAATATGGAAAATAAATTTATCTCATGAATTTGGAAAAATCAATATGGGTATAAGAGTTTTTTACCAAATCTTATCAATAAACCTTTTATTTGGCATGATCCAAAAATAAATATACTACTTGAAAAAGCCAATTTAGAACTTTGAAAACTTGAAAGTTTTTCAAATTTTATTCCAGATATAGAATTCTTTATATCTATGCATATCTGAAAAGAAGCTATAAAATCAAGTAGAATAGAGTGAACAAAAACTGAATTTGATGATTTATTTTTAGAAGATACAAGTTCAAAAACAGTAGAAGAAAAAAATGATATTCAAGAAGTAAAAAACTATATTGATGCTCTTAATCTCTGAATACAATATTTAGAAAAATTACCATTAACTTTTCGTTTATTTTCAGAAATTCATAAAACATTATTAAAATGAGTTAGATGAGAACAGAAAAGTCCTTGAGAAATAAGAAAAAGTCAAAATTGGATAGGTTGAAGTAGTTTAAAGGATGCTTTTTTCATACCACCACATCAAGATGATTTAAGTGATTTAATAACTGATTTTGAAAAGTTTTTACATAATGATGATATACAAATCCCAGAACTTATAAAAATAGCAATTGCTCATTATCAATTTGAGACTATTCATCCTTATCTTGATTGAAATGGTAGAATTTGAAGGCTTTTAATCATATTATATCTAATAGAAAAAAATATTTTAACAAGACCTGTTTTATATATTTCAGATTTTTTTGAAAGAAATAAGTGAAGTTATTATGATGCATTAACTGTTGTAAGAAGTTCAAATGATATAGAACATTTTATAAAATTCTTTTTAAATTGAGTTATTGAAACATGTAAATCTTCAACTTACACATTTCAAGAGATATTGAAACTGAAAAAATATTATTGAGATAAGATTCTTTTATTGTGAAATAAAGCTGAAAAATGAAATATATTATTTAACAAACTTTTTTCTCAACCTTATGTTTCTGCAATAAATGTATCTCATATAATATGAGTTTCTTTAACCACATCAAATGATTATATCAAAAAATTTATAGAAATATGAATACTTAAAGAAATCACATGATTAAAGAAAAATAAAGTTTATAGTTTTGATGAGTATTTAAAGTTGTTTAGGTAATTTATTATTGAGTAATAATTTTTTTATTATGCAAACAACTTCTCATTTTATAGGAATAGAATTAAAAACATTAAAGATTCAAGAATTGATAGAAAAATGAGAAAAAGTAGATGGAATGGATTATATGTAGATTATTGAGAGAGTAAATTGACAATTTAAATTGCAAAAATAATAAAAACTATATAATTAAATTAGATTAGTTTATAATTAAATTAGATTAGTTTATAATTAATTTAATATGTACGATATAAGAATATTCATAGAAAATAATTGAGAGTTTTGAGGTAGAGTAAATGCCGGAAAAGAAATAATATATTGAGTTTGAAAAAATCATGATGAACTTATAAAAAATCTAAGAGATTGACTAATTTTAGCATTTCAAAAAAATAAACTCACAAAGAATACTAATAGGTTAGTATCTTTTTTAGAAAATAATAAAAAAGATACAATATGCCATTAACATATAATATCAAGATCTAAATACAAAAAAAATATGAATAACATTGAAAATGGATGGTATAGAATAAGTGTTAAAGCATTAATATATAACAAAAGTTGAGAGTTTTTATTGTGCAAAGAAGATAATTGAGTATGGGATATTCCTGGTTGAGGATTAGATCATTGAGAAGACCCTATAAATTGCATTACAAGAGAACTGAAAGAAGAAATGTGATTAGAAGTGGTTTTTATAAATAAAACACCTAAATATTTTGTAACTGCTAATAAACCAGAAAGTAAGACAAGACCATGGATTGCAAATATCTGTTATGAAGTTAAGGTAAAAGATTTAAATTATAATACAAGCAAAGAGTGTGTTGAAATTTGATTTTTTTCTCCTGAGAAAGTTAATACTATCAATGCTATAGTAAATGTGATTGAGTTATCAAAAATAATGTTAGAAAACAAATAAGAATATTTTTTAAATTGTAAAAATAATAAAAACTATATAATTAAAGAAAGTCTGAAAAACTGTCACTCTCACACGATTAGCGAAGAAATCCCTTAAATAATATTTTGTGAATTTATTTAGGTTAAAAGGATACTTTGTTTCACGGGAGTATGACAGAAAAAGTTAATTTATAGATATTTCTTAAAATATAATATCAATATTAATCAAAATGGAATTTATTAAACAATTATCAGATAAATGAGTTACTTTATGCAAGCAGAATTGAAAACTCGTTGTTGTTAGAAAAGTAACAAAAGAACTACTTAATAAGATTTTATTGTTTTATAAAGAATCTGACTTTAGTTTTAAACCAAATTTAAATGAAACTGATGGCGAAAGTTTTTTTGTTGAAGATTTTTTACATTGAGATTTATTATTGAAACCTGATTATAAAAAAACAAAAAATGTAGCTCTAAATATCTCACTTTTATCAAAAAATCAAATATGACAACAACATTTAAAAGAATACATAGAAAATCAATTTAATGAAAAAATTAATTCTGTTACATTAAGCGAAAAAGAACAAAAAATTATAAAAGGGTATTTAGATATTTTTATAAATTCATCTAAAAATATTTTAATAGATCTAAATTGGACTCACGGAGATTTAAAATGAGATAATATTATAACAAAAAAATGAATTCCTTATTTTATAGATTGGGAATGGGTAAAAAAGTGACATTATGTAGAAGATATGCAAAAATTTATTCAATCAACATTAAAATATGATAAAATCTCTACGGATGATTTTATTAATAATTTTTACAAATATAAATCTACTACTTGGGATTTATTCGTATTATTAGAAACATTTCACTTCTTTTTAAATCAAGTTTTACAATTATCAAAAAAAAGAATCACCTTAGATTTTTTTGAAAAATCTGTATGAGAAAAAATAAATTCAATGATAAATGCTTCTTTATACTATACAAATATAAATTGAAAAATAATCTCAATATGAAGTGTTTCAAAAATGAGTAATATATTCGACTCTCAAAATAAATTACCTGATAATCAAAAACCAGAACATATTATGTCTAATAATGATATGAATAATCAAGAGCAAAGATTGGAAATAAATAAATGATTAATGTTAAAAGAAAAAGATTTTATAGTATTGCACTGAATAACATTTAGACTAAAAAACTGAAAAAATATAATAATATGATGACTATCTTGATCTGGAAAAACATATGTATTTGAAAAATTAAAAAATGCCTGACTAGTAGAAGAATTATATGATGAAGATTTAATTAATTTAGACAAAGATTGATTATTGAAACCTTTGTGAAAAAAAGTTTTTAAAGGAAAAAAAAATTGACAATATATTTATGAAGATGCTACTAAAACAAATTTTTGAAATATTGATATAGTTATTTTTGTGGATAATAGTCATAATATTAAATTTATATCTAATAGTAATTTCACAAATTTAAATGTAATAAAATATTTAATACATGAAAGATATGTAGATAACAAAGACATAATTAAATATTATAAAGAATTTACTTTACCTAACCCATTAATTGCATATACTTTAAAAAATGACAAACAAAGTTCAGATTTTAGTCAATTAATTAGAATTTTATGAAACCTATAATTTTAATAGATTTTTCAAAAGTCATATCTCCAATATGAATTTCTAGATTTTTATCTCAAAATATAGAACAATATCTAATCATAGATAAAGATAAAATTAGAGATATTTATAAAAAAAATATATGAGATCTAGTTATTTGAAAATATAGTATATTTGATTTTTTAAACGAGGTAGAAAAATATTTAAAACAAGGTTATACAAAAATAGATTTAGAAAAACAAATATATAAGATTCCTTTATTGGATGAGCATTTTTTAGAATTTTTATTAATCTTAAAGCAAGAATATAAATTAATTCTTGTTTCTGATATTTATAAAGAATTATGAATAGAATTATCTAAAACTTTATCAAAATATTTTGATAATTTTATTTTTTCTTTTGAAGAAGGACATAAAAAATCCCAAAAACAATTTTGGGAAATTATTTCAAAAAAGATAGATTTTGATACTGTAAAATTATTTATAGATGATAAAGAAGAAAATATTAGTTTAGCTAATTCTTTTTGAATTGATTGAATCATATATATATCTTTAAATGAATCTAAGAAAAATATTTTTAAAAAAATATTTAATTATCATGAAAATATCATTTTATGAGCTTGAGCTTCTTGAATACTTTATTGATATTTTCTAAATAAACATTCCAAAAATGATTTTCTTATTTTGGAAAAGGAAAACTACTCATTATGATTAATGAATAGTTTTAAAATTTGAGAATCTTATTATGATTTATGATGACATGCTTTACATGATAAAAATAATAATATAAAAGAATTTTTAGAAAAAGAATGAGAAATAAATCACTATAGACAAAAAAGAAAAGCTTATATTGATTATAAAGATTCTTATATTCCTTTTCCATTTCAATTACATCTAAATTATTTAGAAGAAAAAGAAAAAAATGAATGCATAGAAGACTTTTTTAAGACTTATACAATAAATAAAGGTAAAACTGCTGTGAATCTAAAAGATTATCTAAAAATTAAGTTTTGAAATGGTATTTATAAATATTTTCTAAAAGAATATAATGAGAAAATATGGAAAACAAATCTAGGTGAAATTTCATCAAACTTTAAAGATAGAATATATTTCGAAAATATTGATACACTATTGCATGGCTATCTAGAAAAGAATGAAGATAACTATTGACCAAATAATTATATAAATTACCCAATGCAAAAATGATACCAAGAATATCTAAATAATTTTCATAATAATGTGAAAAATAATATTTTAAATAATATAAACATAAAAAAAATTGATGTCGTAAATAAATTGATTTACACAGATAATTGAATATATGCATATAATAATATAATCTCAACTATTCCTATAAATGAACTAATAAAAATTTGCGATTTAGATTATAATATAAATGAATTTAAATACTTATCTTTACAAATAGTTGCTATACTAACAAAAAAAGTACTTGAAGAAAAACAAAGAATTTACAATAAAGATAAAAAATATTATTTTCATAAATGTGTTTTAAATTCTAATTCTTCAGAATTTTTAAAAAATAAAGATGAATTTATTTTCCAATTTGAAAATTCATACAAAAATTGAAAAAAAATAGATCAAGAAAAACTAATACAAAATAATATTGATTTTTTGATATCAAAAGGATTTATAGAAAACAAAGATGATATTCTAAAAATTGATTATAAAGAAATACAATATTGATATCCTATTCAAACTATTAAAATGATTTCTTTAAAAACTGAAATTATACAAAAATTAAACTCACTTGATATTTATACTTTATGAAGATTTTGAAACTGGGATTATATAAATTTTGATAAAGTTATTTTAGATACTATTAAATTATATAATAAAAAAGAAAATGAAAATATTATTATCTAGTCAAGATTTTGGATATTGACCAACAACTCAAATGTTTAGTTTTATTAAACATTTATTAATTCACTGATTTGCTTGAGAGATTTTTATTAAAAATAATAGTTCAAGTAAAATCTTTTATGATAATTTTATAAAAGATAATAATTGAATTAATATTTATTTAGTAGATAATTATTCTTGAAATTATGATAAATATATTTGATTTTATGATCCTGAAATAATATTTGAATGAAAAAGAAAATGAAAAAAAACTATTTTTCTATGTAACCTTACTTTCTTATGGAATGATGAATTAATAAAAAAATATGAAAATTGAGTAGATTTTAATAATTTAAATTTTCAAAATATAAGTAATTATCATGAAATAATTTTACTTTGATATTTAATTGCAGATAAAATATTTATAAGAAAAACAGATTGAATAAATAAAGAATGATTATTATATAAATTAATAAAAGAAAAATTATCTTTGATTTGACCAATAATTTATCCTAAAATCTATAAAAGAAATAAAAAAGATTTTATACTAATCCAATTTTGATGACAAGTTAATCCTATAAGTTCTATCGATTTCTATGAAGTTTATTTTAAATTAATTAAAAATATATTATCTGAAATAAATATAGAAAAAATAATAATAGTAAATCCATTATTAAAAGACATAACTAAAAAGATTTTTACAAAAGATAAAATTATAACTACATTATCACAAGAAAAATACCAAAAATTATTATCAGAAACTCAAGCTTTATTTTCTCCATTTTGAATAAATACCTTTTTTGAGAGTTCTTATTATGATATTCCAAATTATATCTTACCTGAACAACATTTATGACATATAAAATCAATAATTAAATATTTTTGAAATACAAAAAAAATAGAAAGCCAAAGTTTACTATTATATAATTTAGAAAAATACAATTTAAATTACGAAAATGAGATAGATTTTATAAAAATTTTACAAAATAAATATGAAAATTTATTAGAATTTAATATAACAATTAATACTGATTTCTCTTATGAAAAATGAAAAAATTTGATAAATCTATTGAATTTAAATAAAGATATTAATAGTGGTATAGATATATTTATTAATGAAGTTATTATGATGCATTAACTGTTGTTAGAAAAGTTCAAATGATTATAGAAATGCAAATACTTTTTACTTCACTCCAGTTGTTCCAAATCATCCTCTATCATTGTTATTCATACTTTCAACAAGTTCAAATTCTGGAGTTTCTATTTTTACAAAAACTCATTGTCAGATTCTAGTTCCTGCTTCTAGTACTTGTCTTTTACCAGATAGGTTATAGTAAGGAAATTTGATTGTATCATTGTCTCCACAGTAATCATTGTCTATAATTCAAACTGAATTAACTTGTATAAGTCAGTGTTTTTTATAAGTAGAACTTCTAGGTGCAGTTTGAAGCATATATCATTTTGGTATTTCAACTACAAGTCCAGTTTCAACTAGTTTAAAATCTCCAGGCTCAAAGATCTCTTCATTTAGACATCTAAAATCAAAAGCACAAGCTCCAGGAGTCTCATAATTAACTCATTTACCATCAAGGGATTTAATTCTTACTTTCATAAATTTTAAGGAATAACGAAATAATTCTTTCGCAATAATAAAAATCTAGATTTTTTAGATAAAAATTATGCAAAAATTTTTTGTTTAGCATGTCCTAAGCAAAAAATTTTTAAATAATTTTTAGAAAAAAAGATAATTTTTTTATAGATTTGAATTATTTCGTTATTCCTTAATTAGGAAATAATATTTTTTTTCAAAGTTCTTTAGTTATTGTAAAATCATCTTTGTCTTGGATTATTTTATAAACTCATTTTAGAGTCTCATATCATTCAGCTATTTTTTTCTCATTTCTAATAGTCTCAAGAACTTCTTTAACTTTATGTCACTCTCAAACTAATCTTCAGAAGTACCTGTTTCTAGAGTTTCAAAAACAAGTGGCAATCAAGTCTCATCATATAGCGAAAGTATCAAATTTTATACGATCATCTCATCAAAGTAATTTAAATAATTTCTTGTATTCTGTGTAGTATTCACAAAAAAAGTATCATAAACTAGATGCTCAAAGTCATAATCATTCTTGGTATCAAGTAAAGATAGCGAATATATTTTTTAAAGCTCAAGCTAATTCTATATTTTTTACACTTCAAATACATAAATTTACTTTAAATATAGGAGTCTCAAAATAATTTTTTAGTACATTTCATAGAGCCTCACTTTCAGCTCATATAGTTGCTCATATTATATTTCATTTTACTACATCTGCTGCTATCATTCATCATGAAAGAGAAGTATAATTATAAGAAATTCAAGTTAATACATTTTTTAAGTCATCTCATACAGTATTTAAAGTTTTATTATTTATTCATTTTGCTAGGTTTAAAATAGTTACTCAAGGTTTTATCTGTTTTTTAATATCATTGAAAAAAGGGAGAACAAATTGACAAGGTAATGATAAAATTAGTAAGTCTATGCTAGGTAATATCTCTTCGATATTGTCTATAAATACTATATTTTTTCCTAATTTAGCTCACTCAAAAAAGTAAGGATGTTTTCTGAAATTTTTTAGGTAACTTGATACTAAGTCATTTTTTTCATAAGCATAAATTGTATCGCCTTTATTTTTTTTAGAAATATGGTTCAATATAGCAAATCAAAAAGCTCCTACTCAAATGATTAATGTTTTCAATAAGTCATAGTTAGGATATAATATCTAAATTAAATTTTATAAATAAAATCATAAATTGCAAATAAAAAAGATTAGGAAAATTGCTTTTTCTAATCTTTTTAACTATTCCTTCTCCCTTTGGGAGAGTGGGTAGGGTGAGGGCTTATTTTACTTCTTTTAATTCTCAAGTTACTACTAATCTATTTAGTGTAGTTCAAATTGGCCAACAAGTCATTATCATTACTTGAGCCTTTGTTTTATTTCATTTAAAAATTGATACATTTCCAGGAGATATAACACTTTTTTGTTTTATTGTATAAACATATTTTTTCTGGTTATAATAAACAATAATCTCATCTCAAAAGGTTACATTATTTAGTGTAGAAAATACATCATTGAAATCTCAATTTACCCATGGAAAATTTGAAGAATGTCAGAAAATAAAAGAGTTTCATATTTCTCCAGGTTTTACACTTCCAGGGTATCTTATAACTCATTTTTCTAATTCTTTCATAAATATATCATTTAATTCAGATTGTCATGTTACAGTTCTATTTTTTATATCCAATAAAGGTATATTTTTTCATATTTTTGGGATAATAATTCTATTTTCGTATGGAGTTATATCTATATCTAAACTTGGTTTTTCTTCTTTTAGATTAACAAAAGTTTTTAGAGAATTGTTTAGTATTGCATCATCATTTTTTTCTTTTTTTTGTTCTTTTACATTGTCATTTGTTATATTTGTAGCTTTTACTGAATTTAATAAAGAATCATTTGTTGCTGCTACTTCATCTTTTTGTATATAACTATTTGCTATATTTATATATGCTTTGTAATTTGTTGTTACCATAAGTAACATAAATATACTAAAAGAAGTTAATAAGTATTTACTTAAAAAACTAAGAGATATTTTGATATTTTTAAAATTGATAAAACCAAAATTGAAAATTGATTTTGTTTTTTCTGTATCTTCAAGTAATTCTTGTAATAATAAAAAATCTTTTTCATAATTAATTTCATGAGATTCGATATTATTTTCATTTATTTGATTTTCACTTTCTAAAAGAGGGTCTTTAGTTTCCATTTTTATTTTAGTTATATTTTATTTTTATTTTTGTAATTTAATTATATCATATGTATTTTTTTATGGCAAAAAATTGATTATTTTTAAATTTGACTTCAGTTTTCTATAGTTCATAGAATAGAATTCCTATAGTTTTTAAAAGCTTCCAAACAACTTGGATCAATCAAACCATCTAAATTATCTAAACTATCATTTAAATCAGTTTGGTTACAATTAGTTATAAAATATTGGTCTAATCTTGGGCTGTGCATTTTTCCGTAATTAAATAGTAAAAAATATTTTTAGTTTCATATAACACTTATAACCTCTTCAAGACTTGTTTCTCATAAGACTACTTTAATTAAAGCATCTTCTTTTATAGGAAACATTCAGTCTCATACAGCTTGTATTTCAAGCTGGTTTTTGTTTGCTCATTTTAGTATTAGTTCTTCCATCTTATCAGTCATTTCTAGAACTTCATAAAATCATACTCTTCATTTATATCATGTTTTATTACATTTATCACATCCAAATTCTGCTTGTCTATACAAAGTTAAATCTTCTTTATTCTTTATATATCTTCATACTTTTCACACTATGTATTCTTTTATTCTATCATCTGCTTTATAAGATTCTTTACAATGTATACAAAGTTTTCTTCATAATCTTTGAGAAATTATAAATCTAAGAGATGATGTAATAAGTAGTGGATCAATTCACAAGTTTACAAGTCTCTGAATAGTATGTACTGCTGAATTTGTATGCAAAGTAGAAAAAACAATATGTCCAGTAATACTGGCCTCTATAGCAAGTTTAGCAGTTTCTTCATCTCTTATTTCTCATACCATTATTATATCAGGATCTTGTCTAAGAAGCGATCTAAGTCAATTAGCAAAAGAAAAATTAATTCAGGCATTTATTTGTGTATGATTAACTCAAGGGATTCTGTATTCTACAGGATCTTCTAGAGTTGAGATATTGTTTTTTTCAGCATCAAATTGAGAAAGTAGAGAAAATAAAGTTGTTGATTTACCTGATCAAGTTGGTCATACAGCCAAAATCATACCATAATTATCCTGAAGATGTTTTTTTATTTTTACCATATTGTATGGCATAATTCATAGTTCTTTTAATTCAGGTGGTTTACTATCTTTTTTCAAAATTCTTATAACACATTTTTCTCAATATATTGTTGGTATTATTGATACTCTTAAATCTAGAGTTTTTCAGGCAAACAATTTATAATTTATTTTTCAGTCTTGGGGTAATCTATGTTCATCGATTCTTAGGTAAGACATTATTTTTATTCTTGCGATAAAACTATCTTTTTGTTCTATAGGGAACTCTTTGTATTTTATAAAATTTCAATCAACTCTAAATCTTATTTTCAATGCATTTTCAGTTGGTTCTATATGTATATCAGAAGCTCATAATCATAGAGCTTGAATTATAATATCGTTTATATATGTGATTATAAATGTATCATCATTTTTCTTTGGATTATTTGATATAGTTAAATCCGAATCTATTCCTTTTTTATTATTATTATCAGAACTTCAAATATTAAACAAGTCATCCACATTTTTTGGACTTGTTCAAATTTTGTTTATTCCAGATTTATCTAAAAAAGTTTGTAAATTCACGGTATTTAAGATAAAAGATTAAGTACTTATTTAATACTATCATATAAACTAAAAAAACTCTACGATTAATAGAGTTTTTTAGTGAAAAATGCCTTGACAAGTTAGTGAATTAAGATAATAGACTAGTAGAATACAGAATACAGAATTAAAAGGAGGTTAATTAATTATTTCTAAATTTATATCCTCACTTGCTTTATTTCCTGAGTTATCAATTGCTTCGACTTTTATTGTATGGTTTCAAATTTCTAGGTTTGCTCAAGAGATAGCATAAACAAAATCACTATCTGTTATTCAAAGTTTTACAGGTTTTAAATCTATATATATATTTATAGATTTTATACTACCATTATCAACAACTTCTCATCTCAGATTAAATTCTTCTCAATTGTTATATAATTTGATACTTTTATCAATTGGATTTTTAATAGTTATTGTAGGTGCAATATTATCTTGATCTACTACTTCTATTTCTTTTGTTTCATCTGCAGAGTAATATTCATTATTAACGGCTCTTATAGTAATATTGTATACTCATTTGTAATTATCAGGGATTTTAAAATTTCATTTGTATGATCATTCTTTTTTTCAAGGCAGAGAGATTGTATCAATTTTTATTTCATCTAATAATATATCTATTTTGATTATAGGAGAATCACCTCTATAAGCCAATTCTATATAATTTATTCAAGTTAGTAATTGGTCTTTTGCATTTATTTTTGAAGCAATTTGTATATTTCATACTGTTGGATTTTCTTCTCTTTTACATATAGTATCTTGTATTACATCAGAAGAATCAACTAGGTCTCATAAGGTTTCTTTATATTTTCAACTTCTAACCCATTCTTGTATAGGTCATTCCCATGCTGGGTTTTCAGGAAGTAAAGAATGTATATCAACAGTATAAATTTCTTTTATTCATGCCTCTGGAGTTAATTCACTTATTTTTCAATTACATAAAGCATCTACTTTTATAGTTTTTAATCAAGTTCATTGTCAAGTAGGTAGATTTTTAAACATAGATACATTTGTTAAATCTTCTCTAAATCATTCTTCTGTAGCAAATCATGTTAATTTAGATATTGTCATTGTTTTTACTCATTCTGGTCTTTTCCAATCTAATACTTTCTTATCTTTATGTGCAAAAATCATAAAATCTCTCCATATAGGTCAAGCAGCATTTAATCAATCTCAACTCATATTAACTTCTTTTCAATCAGTATTTCAAACCCAAACTACAGTTGTTATTTGAGGAGTATATCATATAGTCCACAAGTTTCTTGGCAATTTTATTTTTTTACCATTTTTTTCATATTGCATTGTTGAAGTTCAAGTTTTTGCTGCTACTTTTCTACCAGGAATGGATACGAAAGCATTCCATGAAGCTGGTCTAGATGAAGTATCGCTAAGTATAGAATTCATTATATAGGCTGTAGTAGAATCTAAAACTTGTTCTTTTTTAGTTGTCTTATTTTGTTCTTCTATAACTACTCACTTAGAATCAAGTATCTTTACTATAGGATTAATTTCCTTTTTTTCTCATAAGTTAGCGAATACAGTATATGCTTCTGCCATCTCAAGGGGAGTAACTTCAACTGTTCAAAGTCATATAGATGCTCAATATCTTCAATCTTCAGCAATATTATAAAATCAAAGTTTTTTAGCTAATTCAACTACTTTTTTTTCTCATCATCATAAATATACCATTTTTATTGCAGGAATATTTCTACTATTATCTAAAGCTGTTGATACATTCATAAGTCAGTTAAACTTTCAATCAAAATCTGATGGGGTATATCACCCTGGAAAATTTGTTTGTAAATCAAAAATAGGAGTTTTTGATCATATAGTATTTGTATCAATTGCTTGAGCATAAACAATAGGTTTAAAACTAGATCAAGGTTGTAGACGAGATGTTATCATATTTACATTTCATCAATTATCTATATCAAAATAGTCTTTTCATCATACCATAGCAAGTATATCCCCAGTTGTATTATCTATACTTACTAAAGCATCATTATTTGCATTAAACCTTTTTGCATTTGTTGCTCCATATTTTTCAATTAATTCTTCAGCTTTGTCTTGTAATTTTGAATCTATTGTAGTATATATTTTTAATCATCCTAAATCCATAAACTCTTTACCATACTTTTTTTCTAGATATTCTTTTATATAAAGTACAAAATGGGCTGCTTTTATTCTTTCTATATTTTTTTCAAATTTAAATCAAATAGATGAGATTACAGAAGTTTTATAATCGTCAAATTTTATATAATTATCTTCAAGCATTCTTTGAAGTATAAAATCTTTTCTTCATGTTTGGTATTCAATTATTTTTCAGTCATTTTTTATTTGGATACTATTTAAAAACTCCAGTAGTTTAGAAAAATCAAATAATGAACATCAATCTTTATCAACTATAAAAGAATTCTTTTTGTGATAATCTTTATTTATTCAACAAATAAGACTTGTTGAATCTGAGATTTTTTTTGATTTTAGACTTTCTAGATATTTCAAAAGAGGATTTATATCATTAGCATAAGTTATCTTATCTTTTTCATTTAGAATCTTAATCTGATTTGTAGGCTCTTTCTCATCATATATATATGCATATCATAATAATCTATCAGCATGAGTATAAGGAGAATAATAAGAAGGTCATTTTGGTAAAGATGCCAATATGCTTGATTCTAATATTCCTAGGTCTTTTGCAGATTTTCCAAAGAAAGTCTTAGATGCTTGTTCTATACCATAAGAATTACTTCAAAATTCAATTTTATTTAAATATAATTCTAGTATCTTTTCTTTTGATAGAGAAGAACTTAATTTATATGATAAATATATTTCTTTGATTTTTCTTTCTACCTTTCTTTCACTTCAAATTAATGTATTTCTTATAAGTTGCTGAGTTATTGTAGATGTTCATTCAACTTTATCAGTTTTTCATAATATATAATAAACAAAAGCTCAAAGCATTCTTTTTAAGTCTACTCATGAATTTTTAAGAAAAGTTTTATCTTCTCAAGCAACCAAAGCATTTGTCATATTTTTTGAAATATTTTCATAAGTCACATAAGTTCTATTTTCTTTATATATCTTGTAAAGTTCATTTCAGTCTTTATCATAGATAATTGATGATTTTGCTAAGTTTAAATTTTCTAGGTCTTTAACATCAGGTAAGGGTAATATATATTTTACATAAATAATTATTGTAGCTAAGATTAAGAATCAAGAAAATCCTATGATTGTATATAATCATATTTTTTTAAGTCTTTTTTTATTATCAAAAAAATCTAGAAAAGATTTATTTTTTTTGTATCTTATAAAGTCTGATGAATTATGTTTGAATCTATTCATATTTATTAAGGGTTAGGATGTATCTGTTATTTATTATTTTTCTTCTTTTTCTCAGTTAAAATCAGTTATATCTTTTAGGTCTTTTCATATTATAATTTCAATTTTTGTATTTGGATTTTTAGAATAACGAGGTTTATCTACTTTTTCATATTTTCATTTTATAAAAAGTTTTAGAGCATCAAGAGTCTCTGTTTTGTCTCATAGATTATTATATAAAATAGTTGTTTGTTCATATAAAACTCAATCAGTATTTCAAATTGAATCTTTTTCAGGAATATTAAATCAAAATTGTTGTAAATCATTTGCTAAGTACAAAGCTTGGTTTGCAACAGGCATAGAATTAAAAATATTGATTTCTTGTTTATCAATGAAAACTCAAGAATAATTAAATATAATATTTGAAAATCTCTGAATTTCACCATATTTTTCTAGATTATAATAACTTGCTCATCTTGGTATAACTACAGATGCTCATCAAAAATTTTCCATAGGAGGAGTATAAAGTATTCATCACACAGCACAAACAGAAGCTCAATAAACACAAGAATTGTTTAGATTAAGAGAGATTATATTGTTTTTATCTCATAATTTTTTAAAATCAGAAGCAATTTTTAAAATTCAACTTAGTCATATATCTGTAGAAAAATAAGGACTAATTGTACTATACATCTTTTTTATTTTTATAGGATTATTAAAATATCCTTCTGAAATCATTTTTTCTTTAATTGCAGAAAGTATTAACTGTTGTCTAAGTGATCTATCAAAGTCATTTGTACTATGCCTACTTCTAGCATACTTTAATGCAGTTTCTCAATCAAGTAACCAAGTTCATTTTTTCAATATAAAAGTAGTATATCATCATGTTGTATTAGGATAAGAATAATCAGCAATAGTTTCAGGAACATCTACTGTAATTCATCACAATAAATCGACAACTTGTTTAAATCAAGAAAAATCTATATTTACATAATAATCTATCTTTTCTCATGTAATTTGGCTGATTTTATTTTTTAGGTATTCCATAGCTTCTGCTTCTCATTTTGCAGGATCTAGATAGTGAATATATAGTCAATTTATCTTACCATATCTTGAATTATCATATTTAATATAAAAGTCTCTAGGAATTGATAACATAGAAACAATATTTTTATTTAAATCAATTGATACTAAAATTATTGAATCAGTCAATTCTCAACCACTATGATTTGCTCATCATCTTCAAGTTAACAGTATTTTAATTTTATTGTTATTGTCTTGATTTTGAGCTACATTGAATTTAAAATTACTTATTATGTTTCATAAATTAAAATTGAAATCAAGACTCTTTATATTTTTAATAATAGATATTCATAAGAAACATATGAATAATATTGATATAAATCAAGCTAAAAAGAAGATACTTTTTTTGAATCACCACATATTAGTTTTTATTTTCTTGGTTTTAAATCACACTGTCGGCATTAATTAGCATTTAAAGTTAATAATTTTTGAATATTTCCCAAATAATTTATTAATTGTTCGTAATTATATGAAAAAAAATTTTTTTTCAAAATTAAATTGAATTATTTTGATAAAAAAAATTGAAATTTATAAAAAGTATGTATACTAAT
>JBAZXZ010000006.1:0-107323 GCA_041659565.1 Candidatus Altimarinota bacterium
ATATATGGTAGTTGAAGTAATGTGGGAATTGGAACAATAAATCCAACTCAAAAACTTGAAGTTTCTTGAACTGTAAAAGCTACAAGTTTTATATGAAATTGAACTACTATTACAACTATTAATCCTGCTAATATTTCAGCTTGAACAGCATGAATTAGTATTACTGGGAATGCTGCTACTGCAACGAATGCAACGAATGCGACAAATGCAACTACTGCTGGTAATTGAGTTCCTACTTGAGCTATTATGCCATTTAATCTATCTAGTTGTCCTACTTGATGGATAGCTGCAAATTGAGCAAGTTGAACTCCTGATTTGAGATGAGAATTTATTAGATGATTAGATAGTTGAAGATGAGTTGATCCTGCTAGAACTTTGAAATCTAGTCAAGCAGCAACAAGAGTATTTCATTATGAAGTCGATGATGCAGGATGGATATGACGTCAAGTAGATTTATTTCAAACTGTTTGAAGTGATTATGATTGAAGCATAGAATTAGCAACAACTAATGCTTCTTATAATAGTTTAGCAACTGCTTGAACAATTACAAATTCAAAAGCATATTGAATTAGAGTTCGTCCTCGTAATGTTGCTCTTCTTTATTGTGTAAAACAATAAAAACACAGTTTTAATATTTAATTTTATTATTTTTAAGATAACTAACTATGTACAAACATATAACAAAAAAACTAGCTTTATCTCTATTTATGTGAATATTTATGTGATTATGAATATTTATTACTTATGCTGCAACTAGTTTAATATCTATTAATGATACAATAAACCCTTGAGATACTCTCAGTGCTGATTGGTACAATGATGTAAAAACTAGACTTATAAATATATATAGTACTGGTAGCTGAGGTAATGTAGGTATTTGAACTAATTCCCCTACTCAAAAACTTGAAGTAAATTGAACTGTAAAAGCTACAAGTTTCATATGAAATTGAGCTAGTATCACAACTATTACTCCTGCTAATATCTCAGCATGAACTGCTGGTATATCAATTACAGGAAATGCTGCAACTGCTACTAATGCAAATACTGTTGATTCAATTAGTTCGGAGAGCTTTTTAAGAAGTGATGCTAATGATAATTTAACTGCTGCTGTTATTGTCCCTACAACCAATAGAGACCAAGGTATTTTTGGTTCTTACGATTCAACTAAAACTCAACATATTTGGTCAATGTGAACAGCATATAGAAATGCAGCAGACTGAACAACCTTTGGTAATCTTTATTGATTAGCTTATAAATACAATGGTAGTGCTTGATGACATGGGGTATATCTTGTGCAAAATGGTACAGCTACTGCATGAATTTGAAGTAGTATTTGGACAAGTGGTAATTTGCAAGTTGAGGGAAATATAACTGCTAATTGAGGTTATATTAAATTACCTAATAGTGTAGGTCCACCAGCTGTATGTAGTTCTACTATTCTGGGTGCAATGTATTATGATAGTAGTGGTTATCCATGTGTCTGTATATCTTATAATTCTATTCATTGGGCTCCTACTGATAATTGGAGTGCAACTTGTAATTAATTCTATCTCCTACATTGATTATCCAACAGCAGAAATATTTAAATAATCCTAACATTTAATTTTAATTTTATTTTTAATATAACTCTTATGTTTAAACATATAACAAAAAAACTAGCTTTATCTCTATTTATGTGAATATTTATGTGATTATGAATATTTATTACTTATGCTGCAACTAGTTTAATATCTATTAATGATACAATAAATCCTTGAGATACTCTCAGTGCTGATTGGTACAATGATTTAAGAAGTAAACTCATTAATATATATGGTAGTTGAAGTAATGTGGGAATTGGAACAACAAATCCAACTCAAAAACTTGAAGTTACTTGAACTGTAAAAGCTACTGCTTTTCAATGAGATTGAAGTGCTTTAACATGATTAGGATGATGAGTTCCTAGTTGATTTATATGATCTTTTTATCTATCTAGTTGTCCTACTGGTTGGATACTTGCTGATTGAACAAATTCAACTCCTGATATGAGATGAGCTTTCGTAAGATGAATGTATGGTGATCAAAATAGTAGAGATGTAACAAGAACTTTATGAAGTTATCAAGCTGATAGTTTTGCTAGTCATTTACATTCTATTGATCCACCAAGTACTACTAGTAGTATAATAGGAGACCATAGTCATATAGTTGATCCTCCAAATACTGCTACAACTATAAATTGAGCTCATAGTCATTGAGTTGCATTAAAATATGGATCTGTTCAACAAGCATATTTTGCTTCAGCATGATCTACTTCTCGGGATAGTGGAACTGCTTATACTGCAGTTGCATGAGATCATCAACATACAATCGATATTACAGCTTTTTGGAGTGCAGCTGGATGATCACATTCTCATACAACTGATATTGCAGCTTTCAACAGTGTATCTACTTGATGAACTGAAACTCGTGGTAAAAATATTGCTTTAATTTATTGTATGAAACAATAAAAATTTAACAAAAATACCAATCTTATCAGAGATTGGTATTTTTTTATTTTTAATAATATATTAATTAAGTGTCTATTCATTTCACAATTTCTGAATTGCTTCATATCTCGTCTTTAATCTAGATTTCTTTCATATAAATTTTATTATTTTCTTCATTTAAAATCTCTTTTTGTTTTAATAATCAAGTTAGATTATTTGAAATTGAAAGAATCAATTTTTTATCTTCATAAGTAAATTTTGTATCTTTTCAAAAAATCATAAATCATAAATCATTTTTTCAGATTCATAATTTTTGTATATAATTATAATTCTCTAAAACTACTTCTGTCATTTTACTCAAATCACTTATTTTATTTCTATCTATAACTTTACTTTGAAGTTTTCATACCTCCCTTGTATCATATTTTAAAATAAGATAATCACTCATTACAGGATTGATTTCTAGAAAAAGTATATAATTATATCCTGTAATAAGTTTTATTTTTTCAATTAAATAAAATATATTTTTATCATTAACATTTTCTATTTCAATTATACTTTTTACTATCTCATAATTTGCAGTGATTAATTTATTTGATACAACTAATCTTTTATTTGTAATATCAATTATATATCCTAGTAATTCAAGTCATTCTTTCGGGTATTTTTCTATAAATTTTTGTAATCATTCTTTTCAATTTATATAAAGCAAACTAGTCTGTTCTAAAGTCTTTACTAAAGCTTCTTTTGGAATACTTGAACTTAAACTAGCCTCTCAGAAAAAATCTAGATTTCCCAATATAGCTAATTCTTTTATATCATCTTTTTTTATTGTTGTATACTTTCCTACTGATACTTTTCAAGAAACAATAATATATAAATTTTCATCTAAAATCCCCTCATCAAAAACTAATTCTCATGATGAAAGTTCTTTATATTGAAAAAATCAAGAATTTTTTAAAAAATCTACATTTAACATAAAAAATAATTAATTGTTAAGCATTAAATCTATCTGGTCTTTATCACGAGCAAAACTTTTTAGTATATCTTTACTTATTATTCATTTATTATACAAAACGAGTAAATATTTATCCATCAAAACCATTCATTCTTTCTGTCAAACCTCTATAACACTATAAAGCTGATGAGTTTTTCAAGTAATAATAAGATTTCTTATAGCATCATTTGCAACCATTATCTCTCTTGCAGCTATTCTTCATTCTTTATCAATTCTTGGTAATAATCTCTGACTTACAATTCAAATCAAACTCATAGCTAATTGCATTCTTATCTGGTCTTGTTGTCCAGCAGGAAATACATCTACTATTCTATCGATAGCTTGAACTGTGTCATTGGTATGTAATGTTGATAAAACTAAATGCCCAGTTTCAGCTAATGTTATAGCTGATTTTATAGTTTCAGCATCTCTCATTTCTCAAACCATTATTATATTTGGATCTTCTCTTAATACCGCTCTTATAGCATTTGCAAAACTACGAGTTGAATTTCATAATTCTCTTTGATTAATCAAACTTTTTTTAGAAGTTAATCCAAATTCCACAGGATCTTCTATAGTAATAATATGTTTCTTAAAATTACTATTAATATAATCAATCATTGCAGCTAAGTTAGTTGATTTACCTGATCATGTTGGTCATGTTACAAGTATTAATCATTTTGATTTTTGACACATTTGTTTGATATTTTCTCAAAGTCACAAATCTTCAATAGTTGGAATTTCTACAGGGATTTTTCTCATTGCTATACTATATCAACTAGTATCAGCATAGAAATTCACTCTAAATCTATCACTATCTTTAAATTTATAAGATAAATCAAGTTCAAAATTGTCTTGAAATTTTAAAAAGCCCATTTCTCATGATATAACTTTTATTATTTCAATAACATTTTCTTTTGTAAATACAGGAGTTTCTACCAAATTTCAATTTATTGTAACTTTCTCAATATTTTCTAAATCACCATAATGATTCCTTATAAAAGGCTTATGCAAAGTATTTAGATGTAAATCAGAATAATTATTCTTTATACATTCAGAAACAAGTATTTCAAAAATTAATTTTATATCCATAAAAAAAATATAGTTAATAATGTTTTTAATCTTATAATTATTGTATCATAAATATTTCTAAAAAGCCAAAAATGAAACAAAAAAAGACCAGAATTTGGTCTTTAAATTTTACAATTTTATTATTTTCACTTTGTTCTTTTGGTTTTACTGAATTCTTGCAAATCAATATCAAATTGTTCTTCTGTATAATCTGGCCATAAAATTTTATGATTTAGATACTCTGTATGAGTAGATTTTGCTAAATGAATTCATGAATGCCTAGTACAATCAGTTCAATTATGGATTCAAGTTCTAATACTTAAATCTGGATCAGGGATATCTAGACCTCAATCTGAATATTTTGTTAATTCTGTTTCATTAATATGTTTATTACCATATCAAGCATCTATTCTCCTATTAATTGCTCTAATTATTTCATCTAATCAACTGTATCCTAGTGCAATTGCTAATTTCATTCATTCATTATCTTTAGTTTCTTCTTCAATCCCCATTAATAATTTTTGAGTCTCTAAAGGAAAAAGTCTTATATCTCATATATTAATAAATTTTGTATTTCTTTCTTGTAAAAGAGGTAATAAATCTGTAAGATTATTAATCAATTTAAAAAGTCATTCCTTTTCTTTTTCATCTCTTTTTAAAACATTTTCTCTACTTAATCACCAGATAGTTAGACACTCTATCACTCTATCATTTGCCCATCCAATAACCTCTTTAATTTTCTCATATCAGGCAAAATGTCACATACTAATATCTACTCATTTTTCTCTTGCCCATCTACGATTTCAATCTGGAGTTATTGCTATATGTCTTGGTTTTTGTATATCTAAGCTCATTATTTATATATTAGGATTTATTTTTTCTAAAGATAATCTTCTTTTTTCTATAATTCAGAAAATACTGATTATAGTTATAGCAGTTATTGATAAACTACAAAGCATACAAGTCAGACAAAAAACTGATATAATTATTTCATTTGCAATTATATAACTATTAAAAAGCATTCAAGATATTCATACAACTAGTAATATTTCAAATGTTTTTGTACATTTTTTAAATATTCAAAGTAGAGATATGATTATAATAAATATATACACAATCAAAGCCAACATAGCAAAAGGATAACCTAAAATCCAAGTAAAATCGTGTGAAAATAATTCACTACAAGACAAATAACTATTGATATCACAAGCAAGTTTTTGTCAAACTCAAGCTTTATAATTAAAAGCTGCAATTGTTAGATATATAGCATTTCAAATAGAAATAAGTGAAAGTATTATTACCAGTATCAATTTTTTCATTTATTGTAAATTAAGATATAAATCTAAACTATTATAAAAATAAATAAAATAAATCAAATTTTTAATAAATTTAAAAATACATATAATACAAAATATTATATTAACTATTTTTAAATTTATGGAATTAAATAAAAATTTTTGGGAAAGATTAAGTAAAATCTATTCCCCTACAGAAATAAAAGTAATAAAAAAATGATTTTCTACGAAAAAAAGAAATGTAAGTTTCAGGATAAATACTCTAAAATCAGCTGATGAAAATGAAGTTTTAAAAGTATTAGATGAAAAATGATTAAAATATACTAAAATAGATTTCTTGCAAAATGCTTATATCTTAAATGATGCAACTCTAAAAGATTTATGGGATTTGGATATATTTAAGGACTGAAAAATATATTTACAATCAATTGCAAGTCAAATTCCTGTAAATTTTCTTGATTTAAAATCTGGTGATAAAGTACTTGACATAACAGCTTCCCCATGAAGTAAGACAAGCCAAATAGGAAGTATACTACAAAATACTTGAGAAATAACTGCAAATGATAACAATGCTATAAGAATTGATAAACTTAAGTTTACTCTAGAAAGACAATGAGTTACAAACACAAAAGTTATAAAAAATGATGCCACAAAACTTTGAGAAATACTTGAAGAAAATAGTTTTGATAAGATTTTGGCTGATTTGCCTTGTAGTGCAGAATGAAGAATCAATCTAAATAATGAAAAATCTTACTGATTTTGGAGTGAATCAAATATAAAGAAAAATTACTTAATCCAAAGAGATATACTAAAAAATACTATTAAACTTCTGAAAGTAGGTTGAATTCTAGTTTATTCAACTTGTACCATAGCCCCAGAAGAAAATGAGTGAATAGTTCATTTTATATTATCAAACTTCAAAGAGCTAGAAATAGAAGATATTTCCCTTGATTATAAATACATAAAAAACTGAATTACGAGATTCTGAGACATTATCTACAACAAAAAGGTAGACAAATCATTGAGATGTCTACCAAGTGAAGAAACTGAAGGTTTTTTTGTGGTGAAGTTTAGGAAGATTATTTAATATTTTTTAAAACTAAATTTAATCTACTTTGCTGTGAGTCCTTTAATATAATCAATGGATCAAAATATTTACAAGGAAGTTTAGAAAAATCAAAAGTCTTACAAAAATCTTTAAAACTTAAAAGAACAGGTAAATTAGTTAATGCAAGTGATTGAATCATTGGATCTAATGATTGTTTAAAAAAAACTTTTCATTCATTATTTAATTTAATAGAGACAAAATCAATTTCGTTGATAAATTCTCAATAGTTATTTTTTAATAATCCTAATATTATTTCTCTATTTTCTTTCTCTCTTAATTCTTCTACTGACTCAATTTTATCTGGATTTGTGGTAGAACTAGCTTCACTTGTTAATTCTCTAATTTCTTCTTCACCTACAGGAAAATCTACTACATTAATGTAAATATCTTTTCAAAATTTGAGAGGTCTTATAAAATAATAAGAAACTTCTCTTAAATCAAAAATTTTTAAAAAATCTTCTAGAGATAATTCAATATTTCTAGGATACAATTCTGTAAAAGCTGCTGCTGATTGATTGGTTCATTGTTTTTTAAAAAAATCTAGTCAGTCATTATTTAAAAAAATACTTACTTTATCAATATCATCAATAACTTCATCACTATATCATTTTCTTCTTAGTACATTTTTAAATATTTCTCTATTTTTTTTCTCTTTCAACTCTTCTTCTGACTCAATTTTATCTGGTTTTGTACTAGAATTAGCTTCTAAAACTCAAGTAGTTAATTCTTTAGTTTTATCAGTAGTAACTAATAACTCATCAACTAGGAAAGGAGTTTTAAAATTTATATAAAGTGCATTTAAAACTGATTTTTTAAATTCATCAATATTTATTCTATTTTCAATCAAATAGTCCTTTATATTATCTATTCCATAATTTCTATTTGTAATAAAACGTAAATCAAATTCTGATACATGCATAGTTAATCAATATTTTCAAACACTTATTATAACTCATTCTCTTTTTTTATGTAATTCAGCAATAAAATCATTTGATTGAATAAAAGGTAAAAAAAACGACCTTTGCTGTAATTCAGATTTATAAAATCCAATTTTTTTTGCAAAATCATCTATAGTCATTTCTCATATTGTTCAATATCATTCTGCCATTGTTTTCAAATGTTCTTCAGAAACTTCTGGTTTTTCATAAGTACCTATATCTTTTTCACTCATACATTTTTAAATTATAAAATAAAAATTATTTTATATAATATATATACAAACAATAAAAAGTCAAAAATAATTTGACTTTTTATTTAAATACTGATTAATAATATAACTATACACTTATAAACGGAGAAAAAACAAGTCTATTATTATCATCTTTTATAAATTCTATATCTAGATAATCTAGATTTATTTCGCTTCTATATCATGCATTTCATCTTTGAATTATATTATATCAAACTGTTTTTAAATCATAAAATATATCATATCTATTACAAGTTCTAGGACATATATCATCAGTAGCATAATATCATTTTGCAGGATTCTCAATTGCACTAGTATCACAAAGCCTACCAGTAAAAACTATTGCCCAAGGATAGTATAAATCAATACCTATTTGTCATTCTGAATTTATATACAATCCTTCCCTTCTTTCCATATAATCCAAAGCTACTCTTTGTATATTGAATTTTTTCAAGAAACTTTGATAGATATCCAAATCCTTTTCACTTGAATTATAAAATTTTAATTGCCATTTTACTATTTCATCTTTAAGTATTTTCTTTTCTTGCTCAGTTTTATTTTTTATAAGTTCTCAACTTGGATGCACATCATAACCATAAGTATCAATAAGTGGGGTTTTTAAAAGTTTGTGAATTATTCTACCAAATATTGGTTTTAAGTTTGTGTACTTTTTATTTAATAAATTCAGAACTCAAAAATCATTTACAACGACTTCTATTGGATTTTTAATTGAAAGATTATTTAGATAATCTAAACTTTCTTCTAGATATTTCATCATTGTATTTCCTACATAAGGAGTAACTAAAGTGAAAGTTCTCACTTTATGTGGAGGATAATTTTTATTAAAAATTTTAAATTCTTCAATTGCTTTTTCAAGTTCATTTTTATGAGGAACTAAGTATTCACAATTATCACTTCCATAATAAATCCCATCAATTTTATTAAATGCATCTTGTCATAATTTCCTTTTTATTTCTCTTATTGAAATAAAATTCACTTCATACTGAGAACTCATAGTAGTAGCCAACTCTCAAGGATAATTTTCGTTTATAAAATTAGCAATTTCTCTATCTTCTTTTCACATTGATAATAAAAATCATTCATTTAATAATTTAAAATATTCTAGATTAGTTCATAAGTGTATAAAAAGTTGCATAAAAAATAATTTAAATTCTAAATCTCAAATCTATTAAATAAATTTTCTCATTTTTCTTTTATAAAAAATGTTGGGAAATCTACTAATAATTTCTCAAATTCTCAGTTTTCAAGTCTATTTTTGTAATCTAAAAGTCACAATTTCACAAACATTTCATCCATTTTTACAGGAAAAAATATATATAAAGCAAGTCAAACTATTCTTAATCATTCAGCTAAAGTATACAAAACATTTCTAGTTTCTTCCTGTTTATCATCATCTTTTATCATTTGCCAAGGTTGTTTTATATCTGCAAATTTGTTTAGTTTATCTAAAAAAGAAAATGTTATATCTAAAGAAGATTTTAAATCATATTTATTTATACTATTTTGAAATTTTTCCAAATAATCAAGTATAGATGGTTTTCATTTCATAAATCCGACTAAATCTTGATCAATTGAAAACAAACTATCTTCTGTTAAAAATTCATCTACTTGTCAATACAATTTTCAAGCTTCATTTTGTAGTTTTAAGCTCAAAACGACTACTCTATTTACTAAATTACCTAAATTGTTAGCTAGTTTTGCATTGTAAGTTAAAATTGCTTGTAACTCACTAAAATCACCATCCTGACCAATATTAAAACTTGATAATAAATAAAGAGTTAATAAATCTTTGCTGTATTTTTGACTAAATTCTACTGGATCTATAGCATTACCTAGTGATTTCGAAATCTTTTGTCAATTTACAGTTAAAAAACCAGTAGTTAAAATCTGAGTTGGTAATTCATATCATGCACTTTTAAGCATTGCTGGCCAAAAAATAGCATGAAAACGAATAATCTCTTTTCAAACAACATGTAAATCAGCTGGCCAAAAATCCATATCATTTCATCAGTTATCAGGAGTTTTACAAACTGTTATATAATTAAATAAAGCATCATACCAGACATAAGAAACTTGAGACTCATCAAATGGAAGTTTAATTCAAAATTTATTTGTTTCTCTTGAGATAGAAAAATCTTCAAGTCATCTTTCTAAAAAAGCTTTCACTTCATTAAACCTATCATTTGGAATAACAAATTCAGGATTATTTTTATATAATTCTTCTATATATTTTTGATATTTTGATAATTTGAAAAAATAGTTTTTTTCTTTCAATTTTTGAGGTTCAGTAAGATGATCAGGACAAACTTTTATTATATTTTCTGTTAATTTTATATCTTTTGAAACTGGAAAAGTCTTATTTGTAGTTTTATTTAGATAAACCAAATCTTCATCTTTTTTAAAAGCTTCACAACCTACACAATACATTCATTCATAAACTCATTCGTAGATATCTCAATTATCATATGATTTTTGTAATACTTCTCTAACAAACTTATGATGTCTATCTTCTGTCGTTCTTATAAAATCAGTATATTGGATTCCTAATCAATCCCAAACTGCTTTATGTTTTGATGCCATCATATCAAGGTAATCCATTATTTTCATACCTTGTTCTTCTGCTTTCAACACAGCTTTTTGACTATTTTCATCGACTCAAGTACTAAACTTAACCTTTTTACCAGTTATCTTTTGATATCTAGCTATACAGTCAGCAATTATAGAACTATAACTATGCCCTATATGAGGAATCCCATTTGTATAATAAATCGGTGTTGTTATAAAAAATTTGTTTTTATTCATAAAAAATTTGTTTTTTTAAATTTTAAGTATATAATAATAACACTACAAATATCTATAAGATATTGACTTAGAATTTATTCTAAGATTGACTACGAAAAACCTCTATTGCTTCAATGGAGGTTTTTCTATATCAAAAATTTTTGTTAATACATTTTTTAGCTTATTTATATCATTAATATTTAACTTTCATATTCTATTTAAAAGTCTTTTTTTTGAAATTTCTTTTATATTTATCGGAGTTAAATAAGATTTCTTTATTAATCAAGTTCAATTTATATCAATTTCAAAAGATATACTTCACAATCTTGTATTATTTTTAATACTTCTAATTGGCACTATAATAATAGTATTTCATTTATTAAAATTTGATTTAGAAACTATAACACAAGGTCTTTTTTTATTTAATTCACTTCATATATTTATTCATAATTCAGTATCATAAATATCTCATATATTTACAATAATATTTGGTGTTTTTTTTATAAAATTAATCTCCAATTTTTGTAAAAACCACTCCAAAAAATCAGATATAATAGGTAAATTTATATCATCTTTTATTTTATCTATCAAATTTCATATTTTATTTAATTTAATTTTATACATATTTATATTTATTATACTTACCTAAAAAATTTATTCCATATAAACTTAATTGCTATATTGATAGCATTACTTGATCTTTGTCCTTTTGACATACTGTAAGCTGTATACTTGATATTAACAGGAACTTCCATAAAATTAATTCTTTTTGCTGCTATTATATCCATCATTTCTGAAGCATAAGTCATATCATCAATTGTTAATCTTATATCATTAATTATCTTAGTTCTAAAAACCCTATATCAATTATGACTGTCTGTTAATTTTATATTACTAATAAAAAAAGTAAATAAAATTCATAGTTTAAGAATGATTTTTCTAACTATTCAAACATTTGTGTTAGTTTTTGTTATAAATCTAGAACCTAAAACGACATCTATATCTTTATTTTTATTCAAAATCTTGATAAACTTATCTAGATCTCATATATCATGTTGTCAATCAGCATCAAATGTACACACATAATCAGTTCTACCATATCTTCTTATATACTCAAATCAAGTTTCCAAAGCAGCTCATCATCATCTATTTTTTAAATGATTTAACAATATTATCTTATCTTTATATGACTCTAAAATACCAATTGAATTATCAGTTGATCAATCATTTACGACCAATATTTTTTCATATCATTTATCAAAAATCTTATCAATAGTATCTTTTACAACTTTTTCTTCATTATAAACTCTAACCAAAAATAACATTTCAGAGTGAATCTTTTCTTTTGAACTATTTTGTATTGCCATTTCTCTTATAAATTTTGTGAGATCATCTCTATTGTCTTCTACTTTTTTTAAAAGTAAAAGTACAAAATACAAAAGAAATATTATAGATCCATAAACAAGCAAATCAGCTCATCTTTGTAATCAAAATATACCTCAAACATAATTTAAAACTCCTGGAAAAAATGAAAAAGTGAGAAGTCAGATTCAAACACATAAAAATACTAAAAAATGAACAGCATTGAATTTTTCTTTTTTAGCAATATCTAATGAAATTATAAAAATTACAATTCATGAAATTACAAAAAATACTTGTAGTAAACTCATCTTTTTTTGAGTTAAGAGTTATTAAACTTTCCCAATAAAATTCTTTTGACTTATTTTTGATTTTGAAGCTGCAACAATAAATACTTTACTGATATATAAAACTGTAAATAAACTTACAATTAATCAAATTCAAAGCATTAATCAGAATCATTTAATCATATTTATACCAAAAACAAAAAGTATCAAAGCTGTTAATAATCAAGTTATATGAGTATCAAAAATAGCTGAAAAAGATTTTTTAAATCATATTTCTAATGCTTCTTTTAGATGTTTTCCATTTCTTAGTTCATCTTTTGTTCTTTCAAAGATAAGGATATTGGCATCTATTGCCATACCAATTGATAATATAAGTCAGGCTATAGAGGCTAATGTAAGAACTGTTTGAAATAATTTAACTAAAAATAATAATAAAATTACATATACAAATAAAGCTAAAGATGCCATAACTCAACCAAGTCTGTATACAAATATTAAAAATACAAAAATTAATAAAAATCCAATTATTCAAGATACAAAAAGCTTGTTTAAAGAATGAAATCATAATCTAGAATCAATAGTTCTTTCTGATGTCAAATAAATAGGAGCTGGAACTACTCAAGTATTGATATCTTGAGATAGACTCTTTGCTTCTTCTGTTGTATAATCTCATGTAATTACTGCTTTTCAAGTTAAAATAGGTTCGTTTACACGAGGAGCAGTAAGTAGATGTCCTCATACAAATATAGCAATTTGTTGTCATTTTAATCTACTAGTTAATTCTCAAAAAATCTTTGCTCATTCTGTATTGAAAGTAAGTTCTATCATAGGTTGAAACAAATCATTATATTGTACTGCTGAATTAACAAAGTACTTATCATTTAGTATTCTTCATTCTTTATCTTTAGCTGACATCCATTCACTTGGACTCTTTGTTAAAAATACATAATTAAAAGCATATATACTTCAAGTTGCTGTACTTCATGTTAGAGTACTTCAAGATAAAGTCTGTCCTGAAGATGCCTTAGATTCTCATAAATAATCAAGTACATAATATCATTCTTGTCAATTTGTTTGTTGAAGTTCTCCACCATCTAAACTTACAGAAGTTTTTCAAGTTCATGATATTATATCATCAAAAATTCAATTTTTTATATTATTATAATCAATTGAAAAATAAGATTGTAATTGATCTTTAGTTCATGTAAATGTTCAGAAATCTACATTTTCATAATTATCTCTATACTTTTGAGCTACAGGAGTAAAACCATCTTTAGTAGTCTTTAATTCAGCAATTATTGTTCTTGCTAAATCTTTTCTTTCTTTTTTATCTTCATCTGTTATAACCTTTCTTTTTTCTTTAAATTCTATTTTTACTACTTTTCATATAGTTTCTTTAGCTTTTTTTATATTTGCTTCATTTTCAAAACTATTATTTCATTTTAGAGGAATTTGAACAATTATATGTTGCTCAGATCAATAATTAGCTGAAGTTATAACTGAATCATTGATTTTCAATTTTTCAACTCTCTTATCTATAATTGATTTTAATCATTCAATAATTGATTTTTCTTTTTGTTTATCATAATCCTTTGCCTTTTTAGCTTCATCCAAAATAATCTTGTAATCAAGTTCTATTCATCATTGTAAATCAAGTCCTAATTTATAATCTTTTGTAGTAATAAAATTAATATTATATGTACTCCATGGAAATATATAAACAAATGCTCCTACAGATAAAAATATTATTATAAATAATTTTAAAACCAAATTTCTATTCATAAATAAGGATAATTAATAATAAAAAAACAAATTGATTACTACTGAAGTAGGTATCAATTATTATTACATAATTTATAATCTTTTTGTATAAAAAGTAAAGAAAAAATTAAAAAAAGAAGTTAGAAAGATTTTTTGTCATTGCGAGTTTTTACGAAGCAATCCATTTACTATATTGTTTCGAGTTCAATGGATTGCTTCGTGCCTCGCAATGACATCATTCTTTATTCTTTATTCTTTATTCTTTATTCTTTATTCTTTAAATTTTATTCTTTTTTCTTTTCCACAGGATCATAACCTCACTTTGACCATGGCATACATCTCATAATTCTTCAAGTTCATTTAATAGTTCCAACAATAGCTCATTTTTTTTCTATTGCTTCAATCATATATTCACTACAAGATGGAATATGTTTACAATATGGTGGATTATCTAATCCCCTAGCCCAAAAACTATGATCAGGTGATAATAATTTTTGATAGATTTTAACTAATTTTATTAATGTTTTTTGAAGAAAATTCATAAATATTATTTTAATTTTAAACTAAAAATAGTTTATATTTTAAAAGAAAATATGCAAAAAATAATTTAGTTTTATTTTAAATAATATTAATCAAAATAAGTTAAAATAAATTGACTTTGTTGTAGTATTGTATATAAATACATAATATTACATTTCTAAAAATTTTATTATGACTAATAAATGAGAAATTCTTGAAAATCAAATATGATACTGTGAAACTATTCAGAATTTAAAGAATTCACCAATTACATCTAGAATAATTGATATTACATCTGAAAAATGTTGAAATATAGTTGATTCAGAATGAGAAATTGTTTGAGAAAATATGGATAATTCTATTGAAGAGATTTTTACAGACTTTATATCAAATAATCCCCTAACACCCGATGAACAACTGCTAATTTTATGATTTTTGGATGACCCAAAAGCATTAAAAATGGCTCAAAATATATTTTCAAAATTAAAAACACCTCAATGAAATGATAATAAATTCTTATTTGATATTTATTTAAAAGATGCAGAATGAAATTTTGATATTACAAATTTTGTAAAATACCTAAAACATTATATAGAAAATTATTCATTAATTACAAGAAGTGACATTTCAGATTTATCATACCAAAAAACAATCAATGAAACAGACTATTATACTTACAAATGTGCTGATTGAACTAATTCTATTTTTGTTATTACAGAATGAAAAATAGTCTATCTTGATAAACCATTATTTAAAATATTAATTTTAGACAATTGACTTATTTTTTGAACACAATTAAATTTACAAGAACAAGAATGAAAAGAATCAAAAGAGTGAATTGTACTAGAATTTGATGGTGAAAAATTTATTCAAATTTATAATGAACCTTGATTAGAATCATTAAGTAAAATTGATATTCCTGTAAAATGATATGATTATTTATATAAATCTAAAAAACATTGAAAAAAATGATTACTAGAATTTTCTAAAGTAAATGAATGAAAAGAAAATACTCAAATAACCGAAATTCTTCCACCAGAAAATAATGATGTAATATGTAATCGTAGTTGATTTATTACTACTCAAAATATTGAACCAACCTTAAAAGAAAAAGAATTAGAAAAACAATATAAATATACCATATATGCAAAAACAGATAATTATCAATGACCTCCAGAATTACCTACAATGCCTATATGACAACATCAAAATATAAGCGAACATTGATTACAACATCTTAAAAATATATACAAATGACCCTTATCATTAAAACCATTAATGCCTATTTGTGAGATTCTATCAAGTGATAAAGAATTTAAATTAAATTATCTATGAGATGATTATTTTATGACTATATTGGAAGATGGTTCTAATATCTATAAATTTAATGAAACAAATCTTAGTTTTGCAGAAATAGAATGATTAAGAAGAATACAAACAAGGGAATTTCTTTGACATAAAGCAGTCCTAATAAATGAAAAAGAACTATTAGATTGAAAACCTACTGAAATAAATTACTCTAATTGAAACTGTCAAATTGCTATTTTTAATAAAGATACTCAAACTATTACTTCTTTAATCTTGATAAAATCTGATATTTATAATACTGATATAGAAAAAGATAGAATAAAAATAAAATCTTGAAGTAAAACATTCATTTTTTATTACAATGATTGAAAACTTTACTGACTAACAAAACATTTTAAATACACTAAATTTAATTTTATTAAAGATTCAAGACTTAAAGCTATCTTACAAAAAAGTATACCATTAACACAATTTTACAAAGAAAAACAAGAATATCTAGAAGAAGTAACTAATCTACCTGTAATAATTAATTAAAACATTTTATAATTCGCTACTTTTATTAATTCTAAAAACAACTACTATACTTACAAAAATCAAACAAGCTGAAGCAATAAATACATCTATATTTTTTTCTAATAATAATCATCAAATTAAAGGTCAAACAAACATTGCCATAGATTGTATTGATGCGATAACTCAAGAGACTTCTCACCTTTCATTTTCAAGTGCATGTTCCATAATTTCTGTTTGATAAACTGGATTTAAAATCGATTGAAAAGGAATAAGTAAAAGAAAAGTACCTAAAAATAAATATAAAGGATGAATAAGACTAAGAAGCACATACACCGTAAATGTTCAAAAATTAATTATATATAATAATTTATCTACTGAAAAATATTTCAGCCAAAAATGTTTCAAAAAAATTGCTTGATTTAGCATAACTATAACTCAAAATAAGGCATAAACATATCATGAGAAACTTCAACTTACTCAATATGTCTTACTCAAATAAAGAGATAAAATTGTTTGATAAATAGAAAATGCAAGATAAATAAACATAAAAGAAAACAAAAATAAATTTAATCTCTTTTTCTTAAAATATTTAATTATAAGTCAAAATGGATTAAAATTAATTTTCTTCTTTGTTATATGTTTATTTGTTTCTTTCAGTAAGATTATAAGCACTATTATCTCTAAAAAAGCTACAATTGTCATAAATATATATGGAGCCATCACATGTATATGTAATAGCATAGCTCAAACTAACGGTCAAAATATAAAAGCAGTTCAAAATATAGATCATAAAATCCCCATATTTGTCATTTTTTCTTTTTTATTTTTAGATATATCACTAATTATAGCTTGTAATATACTTATATTTCATCAAGTTACTCAATTTATAATTCTCCCAATTATAAAAAATAAGTATGTAGTTGAGAAAACTATAAAAAGTGAAGATAAAAAGGTTCAAATTACACAAATAATCAAAACTTTTCTTCTACCAAAAATATCTGATAACTGTCAAAGTATAGGAGTAGCTAAAAATGCAAAAAGTGCATAAGCAGTTATTCAATAAGATATTGTATGTTCGCTTACTCAATAATATTTTGCCAAATCTGGAAGTGTCGGTAATATCATAGATAAACCCATTACATCAAGAAATCACACAAGAATGATAATTAATTTTTCTTTATTCATTTAAATACTGTAATTTTTTAAAAAATTAAGTTTATTTTAAATTATAAAATTAGCAAAGTTTTTTAATTTATTTTTTTGTATTCTTAAACACTTCTTACTCCTTATTTCTATAATCTAATTTAAACTTAATAATTTTTTAAGTTAAATTATTTTCTAAAATATATAAATATGGAAACTAAAAGTTTTTGTAAAGAACATAAAGGCTATGTTATTGGATGAATAGCAACTGTAGTTGTATTAATTATTATAGCATCTGCATTTAGAGAATTCAGAGAAGAAAGAATGTGAAATTTTAATAAAAATTTTTGAAATTCATATCAAAGAGGTAATAATGAATGAGAATATGAAAAAAATTGAAATGAAAATTTTGTAAGTTGTGGATGAAAAAGACTTTCAAATAATAAAAATGGTTTTGAAAATAATCAAATGATGGAAAATAAAATTAGTTTACCTTTAAATGCTATAAGTATTGCTGATGCTTCAAAAATAGCTACAACAACTATTCCTTGATCAAAAATAACTCAAGTATATTTAGAAAATGAAGAATGAATTTTAAATTATTCTTTTATATTGGATAATAAAACTGAAGTAAAAGTTGATGCAATTAACTGAAAAATAGTTACAGATAATATCGAAAATCAAAGTAATTCAAGTACTGGAAAAACAATTAAATAAATTTATTCATTTATGAATTTTAATTTGATTAATTATTCATAATTCTTATAATAATAAGGCTTTAGTTTACTTATTTTAAGTAAAATAATATTATATATTTTATGAAAAAATTAATAAACTTATTACATTTGAATCATAAAACTTTTTGGACCAAAGAAAATATAATTTCTTTGGTCTTTAGTATACTATTTTTAATTATTGCACTTTCTATTCAAAAATTTGCAGATAATTATGTTATTAAAACTGGTTGAACTGTTGTGTGAGATATTTTTCTAAATAATATTCCTTCTTTTGATAT
Source organism: Candidatus Altimarinota bacterium (assembly GCA_041659565.1). GTDB lineage: Bacteria > Patescibacteriota > Gracilibacteria > BD1-5 > UBA6164 > Altimarinus. The sequence continues at coordinate 18,833 of JBAZXZ010000006.1, forward strand.
AGATAAATTTATAATTTTTAGTACTCTTGCTTGTACTTTTTTAACTATAATTTTACTTATATATAAGCCAAGTCATCTACTTTTTACAATTAAATCATTAGCATTATTTGTAATTATTAGATCATTTTTTATAAGTCTTACGCATTTATGAATTCACCCTCATCAAATTATTTTTGATTCTAATACTTTTGGTTTTTGGCTTTATAATCTACTTTATAATTCAAATAATGATTTTTTCTTTTCTGGTCATACTTGAATTCCCTTCTTGATAGCTTTAATCTTACAAAAAGATAAATTTTGGAGAAATATATATTTTGCTACATCTTTAGTTTTTTGAGCCTCAGTAATTATAGGTCATATACATTACTCTATTGATGTATTTGCTGCCCCACTTATCACTTACAGCATCTATTCAATTGCTAAAAATTGTTTCAAGAAAGATTTTGAGTTGATGAATAAATAGTTTACTAATTAATAATAATTGCAACTTTTATCTAAATACTTTTTCTTACAGCACACTTACATATATTTAATATAATAATATTACATTTTAATTTATTATATTATTTTTTTTATGCAAAACTATAAAAGCTTAACTTTGTTATCTTTACTATTATTAACAGTATTATGACTTACAAGTTGTAATCAGAACAGTACCAATATTTCAAGCAAAACTAATGATAAGGTTTCAAATACAAGTAATAATATTGCAAGTAATTGACCAAATTCTACAGATACTGATTGAGACTGAATTCCAGATAATGCTGAAAAACTACTTTGAACTGATCCAAATAATGCAGATACAGATTGAGACTGACTAAATGATAAAATTGATAGCAATCCTACAATGGCTGATAATTTTATTCCTTCAACTTGATTGGATTGATTGAAAATAAAAGAAATCCTCGTAGAAAACAATGTTGATCCTATAAATAAAAAAACTGCATCAGACCACTTGGAGATATCATTAAATAATGCAAGTTCAAAAGATATAAAAGATTTGACTGCATATTATAAAATAACAGATTTAAGTTGAAGCACAGTACAATCTTTTATTGTGCCATTAAAAGATTTTGCATTAAAAGCAAATTCTACAGAAAATATACATATAGATATTACTGATTGAAAAAATCATTTTAGAGCTGATCCAAATAGTCTTTATTATCTTTCAAAAAATCCTTTGAAAGTGGATGTTACTATAAATGCACTATGATATAAAGCTGCGACTCTTAGTATAAATAAAGATGCTTGATGAGCAGAATTGGCAGACTAATTTTAATTAACAAAAATAATTCCTATGAAAAAAATTATTGAAGTAAAGTGATTATCAAAAATATATGGAGACAACTTTAAATCTCTTGATAATATAAGTTTTGATGTATTGGAGTGAGATATTTATGGTTTTTTATGACACAATTGAGCCTGAAAAACCACAACTATAAATATACTTACAACCCTTTTGGAACCTACTGCTTGAGATGCATTAATAAATAGCAATAGTATTATAAATAATCCCTTTGAGATTAAAAAAATAATAGGTTACCTGCCTGAGAGTGTTCAAATGTATTCCAATTTTACAGTATATGAAAATCTAGAATATTTTGCAAAACTCTCTTGAATAGTTAAACCAAAAAATAAAATAAAAGAAGTTTTAGAATTCTTAGAAGTAGATTATGAAAATAAGAAAGTATGAGAGTTGTCAAAATGAATGAGACAAAGGATTTGAATAGCCCAAGCGATACTTCATGAACCAAAAGTACTTTTCTTGGATGAACCGAATACCTGACTTGATCCAGTATGAATGAAACAATTAAGAGATATAATTGTGAGATTAAATCAAGAAAAAGGTATCACAATTTTTATGAATACTCATTTATTATCTGAAGTTTGAAAGCTCTGTAATAGAGTCTGAATACTCAATCAAGGTAGGATAATTTTTTCATGAACTATAGAAGAATTAAAACAAAAATACCCTGATGATAATTCACTAGAGAATATTTATTTAAAAATAGAAAAAAATGGCTAATTTAAAAAATATAATCGCTCATAAAGAGATATCGTATCTACTGAGAGAAAAAACTTTTGTATATGCCGTATTTATATTTATAGCAATGGCTATACTATCGACAATTATATGATGGTCTACTCAACATACCGTCATAACCGTATATGATTATGCATCAAATCTAATAAAATCACTTTGACAAATACCTCCAGTATTGACTCTCAAATCAGAAAGTTCTCTGCTTATAGTCAAAAATATGATTATATATAACACTCTTATAGCAACTCTTGTGGTCCTGATAATGTGATATTACATATGAATGAATGATAGAATTGCAAATGTTATAAAACTCATATTTACAAGACCTATCAGAAAATATGAATTATTCTTATGAAAAGCAATAGCAATAATATCGAGTTTATTTATTTTGATATTAGCCTCTTTTATAATAACTGATATTTCATTGATGATATTTGGAGCTTTTTCAACTGTAAATTTATTGAATGTACTTTGATTTTATGCTCTTTCATTTATTTATGTGTTATGATTTTGATTTATAGGCTTGGGATTCAGTTATATTGCAAAAGATAGCTGAAATGCTTTGCTATATTCACTCATTATTTGGATAATAATTACTTTTGTGTTACCAGAATTGAGTTCTGCACTTAATCCTACAAATTCGCTTAATCCAGTTCTTCCTAATACCAATATCCTGCAATCAAGTCCACTGCAGACAATTCATAATCTTAGCTTTCCATTTTCAGTTTCGGAACATTACAAAAATATTTCTTCAGAACTTATATGAATAAGTGATCCTACAGCTCCCAATTATTACAAAAATGATTTCTATGATATATCAGTATTGATTATATGGATGATTCTATCGTTTACTTTTGCCATTGTTTGAATAAATAAACTCGATGCAAGTAATTGAGATATTTCTTAAAAAATAAAAAATGAATACTATTATAATAATTGCAATAAAAGAATTTAAGGAAATAATAAGAACCAGAACATTTTTATTTGTCCTATTTTTATTTTTGGTGCTGGTAGGAATATCCATAACCATCTCTTCTCTTGTTTTCAATGATCAAGTAACTCAATTTAACCAGTCTTTAGAAGTGTTGAAAAGTCTATGAAGGGCTTCAAATATTACACAACCAGATTTTTATCCACTCAATTTACTTAGATGAGTTGTTGATTATATAGAGATTGTTGGAGCTATATTATGAATTTTTCTTGGGTATATAAGTGCCTACAGAGAAAAAGTATCAAAATCTCTTTCTCTCATATTATCAAGACCTGTAAAGAAAATACATATTATTTATGGAAAACTACTATGAAATTTCTCATTTATTTTTATGATGATGATTTTCGTAAGTATTTTGATAATCACATTGCTTTATGCTATCGCTTGAGCCAATTTAATATGAGTAGAGTTTATAAAAATATGATTATTTGTATTCACATCTTCTTTTTATATTCTGATATTCTTTATGCTCTCTTTCTTGCTTTGTCTATCTCAAAAAAACACAGTAAATGCTCTTATAATGTCTTTTCTAATATGGCTTATCTTTGCTCTTATTATACCTCAAATTTGAGATACCATGGATACAGATAACCAGATATCAGGTTGATTTTTCAAATCTATAAATCTATCAAGAACCGATGAATTCAAAGTTATGGACCATTTTAAGACTTATGAAAATATAAGAACTTGAGTTGAGCAATTATCAATTACAAAACATTATGAAAGATTAGAGTTTGCTCTATTTTGAATAAAAAAGGATTATGCAGATAAAAGTCTAAGTTTTATTTTGCAAGATAAAAGTACAGATATATTTATTCTTATAATATTTTTTGGCTTACTTATGAAGATAAATACTTATTATCTCAAGAAAAATTTGAATTACAATTAAAAAACTTCATTTCTTACAGCAGACATACAGCATATAATTATAATTGGCCTGTCTTTTAAAAATAGATTGGCCTTATTTTTTAAAGATATGAATTTATTTTTTAATTTTTATATATTATGAAAAAAGAAATTTTATATGTTCTAGCTTGAACTCTCATTACAACATCTGTAATTTGATTTTCAACATTTGCAAGTAATTCTTGAGTTTTACCTGAAACATGAATTACTAATGTTTCAAAAGTAGCAACACAAAATACTGATAAAGAAACTAATGATGATAACATAACTTTACCTGCTAATGCTATTACAGAGCAAAAAGCTCAAGAAATAGCTCTTACAAGTAATGTTTCAGCAAAAGTAACTTGAGTAGAAACAGAAGATGAAAATGGTACTATAGTTTATAACATACACCTAGACAATAAAAAAGAAGTAAAGGTTGATGTAATTAAAGGTACTATATTAAAAACTGATAATGGTAATGAGGAAAATGATAGTAAAAATGAAAATACTAAAGAAAATGAAACTAATGATTAATATTTTTAGATTTGAAACTATTTATAAAAAACGAGAGATGACTCTCGTTTTTTATTTGCAAAAAAATATTATTTCTTACAATATACTTACACAGTTTATGTATTATATAAAAACATAACTAGTTTTAATATAATACGTAAATTCATATAAGAAAATTAATAATAAAATTATTATGAAATATATTACTAGGACAATTTGGATTCTTTCTCTTGTGAGTTTGTTTACGGATATAGCAAGTGAAATGCTTTATCCAATAATGCCTCTATATCTTAAATCCATAGGATTTTCTATTATTTTTATTTGAATGCTAGAATGAATAGCTGAAGCAACAGCATGATTAAGTAAGTGATATTTTTGAAATTTAAGTGATAATTTATGAAAGAGAGTTCCTTTTGTACAAATTTGATATTGACTTAGTGCTATCTCTAAACCAATGCTTGCAATGTTTACTTTTCCTATTTGGGTATTTATTTCTAGAACTCTTGATAGATTAGGAAAAGGTATTCGTACATGAGCTCGTGATGCTCTACTTTCAGATGAATCAACACCAGAAACAAAATGAAGAGTATTTTGATTTCATCGTTCTTTGGATACTTTAGGAGCAGTTTTATGACCTTCATTAGCTCTTATATATTTATATTTCAATCCAAATAACTATACAACATTATTTATTATAGCCTTTTTTCCATGACTTATAGCAATTATTACATCTGTTTTAATTAAAGAAAAAAACAAGAAATACAAAAAAAAGTTCGTACAAAATTTTTAGATTTTTTAAAATATTGGAATAATAGTTCTATAATATATAAACAACTTGTAGGAGCATTACTTATTTTTGCACTATTTAATAGTTCTGATGTATTTCTTCTTTTGAAAATGAAAGATGCAAATTTGAATGATACAACAATTATTTGACTTTATATTTTTTATAATCTTATTTATGCAATATTTTCCTATCCACTTGGTATACTTGCAGACAAAATATGAATGAAAAAAATACTTTTTTTTGGATTTTCACTTTTTGTGGTTGTATATATTTGAATGGCTTATGTAAAAACAAGTATATTATTTTTAATCCTTTTCTTTTTATATGGTATTTATGCATGAGCTACTGAATGAATATCAAAGGCTTGGATTACAAATATTTGTAAAAAAGAAGATACAGCAACTGCTATTTGAACTTATACAGCATTTCAAAGTATTGCATCTCTAATAGCAAGTTCTTGAGCTGGACTTATATGGTATTTATATTGATCCTGAGTTGTGTTTTTAGTAAGTGGGATAGTTGTAGTATTTATTGCTATATATATCTTAAGAATAAGAGAAAAAATTATTAATTAATGTAAATTATGAAAATACTGATTATAGAAGACAATCCTATCTTATCAAAAAATATGATGAAATTTTTTGATTTAAAATGATTTAAGTCAGAAATTTCCTCATCTGCTGAATTTGCACTAAATAAAATATCTACAGAAAATTATACTTTAATCTTACTTGATTTAAATCTTCCATGAATGGATTGATTAGAATTTCTAGGAAAAATAAGACAAAATAGCAATATCCCAATAATTATCTTAACTTCAAGAGCTACAAATGAAGATATGATAAAATGATTAAATATATGAGCTGATGATTATATATCAAAACCGTTTGATTATGAAGTTCTTCTAGCTAGAATACAAGCAGTTTTGAGAAAAAATGCATTAAATAAAAATGAGATTATAAAAATTTGAGACTTAGAAATAGATTTAATAAAGAGAAAAATAATAAATAAGAAAAAAGAAATAATATTATCTAGTTTAGAGTTTGATTTGTTAAATTTTATGATTAGAAATAGATGAAAAATATTAACTAGAAATGAAATTTATGAAAATGTATGGTGAGAATTTGATAATTATATGTTTTCTAGAGTAGTTGATATATATATCTGATATTTGAGAAAAAAAATATGAAAAGATGTTATTAAAACCAAAATAGGTACTTGATATTATATAAATTAGCTAATAAATTATGGAAAAAGAAATAAAAAATATGAAATTAAAACTTAGTTTGCTTTCAGTTTTTTTGGTTTCCATACTGATATTTATATTTGGAACTAGTTTTCTGGTTTTTAAATATTATTCTGTACACAAGGCTTCTTTGGATAAAATCACAAATTATGAAAAAAATATAAATAATCTAAGTTTTTCTTGAGTCAATAATATGAAAGAAAATCCTAATTATAAGATACTTTTTAATAATTTTTTTATTCTTTTTGATGATAAATGAAAAATTCTATATAATAACTCTCCTTTTTTATCAAAAAATGATTTAGAAGAATTATTATATGGATTAAAATATGAAAACTTAATTGAAGATGATTGATATATCAGACATACATATGATTTAAAAAATAAATATAAATTAATAACCCTATTTTTTTTATCATACTCAAAGGAACAGCTATATTATGATTTAATAAAATATTTTATTTCAATAATTATAATTTCAATTTTTATATATATTATTTTATATAAATTTATTTCTTATCTTCTAAAACCTATTGAAGAAAATTTTACTTCTATGAAATACTTTGTACAAGTTGCAGGTCATGAACTAAAAACTCCAATATCAGTTATATCAAGCTGAATACAGTTACTCAAGCAAACAAAAACTTATGATGAAGAAACTATAGATGAAATCAAATTAGAACTCGATAAGTCTGATAAACTTATAAATTGATTGATTGATTTGTACAATATAAACAATCTATCAACAAAAGATAAAATTAAAGTCTCAGAAATAGTTTATGAAGTCCTAAAAAATCTGAACCTAAAGATTAAAGAAAATGATATAAAAATCAATATAGATTTCTGAAATGAGATTGATATATATGCAAATAAGTACTATGTCTATATACTTATTTTTAATCTACTCTCAAATGCTATAAAATACTCAAAAAAATGATGAAAGATAATTATTAACATAAACAATAAAACTTTAAGGATCAAAGATTTTTGATTTTGAATAAGCAAAAAAGATGAATCAAAAATCTTTGATTTATTTTATAGAGTTTCATCTCATAGAGATATAGAAGGTTTTTGATTAGGCTTAGCAATAGTAAAAAAGATAATTAATACATATAATTGGAAAATAAAAATAGACTCAATTGTATGAATTTGATCAGAATTTATTGTGAAATTTTCATAAAAATATGATAAAAAATAATATAGAAATACTACCCACATTTTTACAATTTTATTCCAAATTTTGAAAGAATAAAAATATATAAACTATATATTAAAAACATAGAAATTGTAGATATAATCATAGATAAAACAAAACTAACCCCATTTTTTAAAAGTATAGGTAAAATCAGAAAAAATAACAATGATGGTAATACTGCCCAAAATATACTTGTAGACAAATCAATTACTTTTTGAACATCTTTAGTATCATTATAAAGCCAAATCATAGCCATTATAGATACAAGTGGTAATGATGCCAAAATTGCTGCGATTGGTGCAAATTTTTTTCCTAATTCAGAAACTCAAAAGATGATTAATGCTGATAAAACTATTTTTATAAAGTATTGCATATATATTATTATCTAAATATTAAAAAATTGACAGAATTTAGTTTTTTAACTATTTTTTTTCCAAAATAAATGTTTTCAAATCTCATATAATATAAATACCGATAATACAATTAGTCAAAAATTTGATATGATACTATATATTTCTTCAAAAGTATCTTTAAAAATATATCATAAAATCAATGATTCAGATGCATATAATGCTTCTCAAAGTATTACATACAAGCTGAATTTTTTAAAATTGAAAGATTGTATTCAAACTACATAATTTATTGTTGGTCAAACTCAAGTTATCAAAAATCTTGATAAAAAAATGGAAATTTCTCATCTTTTTTTAAAGTATATTTTACTTTCCTTATAAATATTTCTTATTATTTTTTTATTTAATAAATACTGAAATTTTTTTAATTTAAAAAATTTTCTTCCTATAAAATACCCTAATAAATCTCAAAATACCGTAGAAATCAAAACAAATGAAAATAATAAAGTTAATTCAAATAAATTATGAGCTAAAGCTCAAGCAAACATTATAAAAAACATAGCTCCTATTGGTAATATTCATAATTGACTTAAAAACGGTATTACCAAAAGAAACAAGTATAGATTTGATTGAAAAAATGTCAGGATAATATCTGTATTCATTTTTATTTTTTTTCAAGAGATATTATAAACTCACCACAATTTATTTTTTTCTTTTTACAATAATCTTTTAAAGTTATTTTCATATCCCAAACAAAATATTTATCTCATAACTTTTCTTGTAAATCTATATTAAAATGTCTTTTTATATAATTTAGTGTCATCCAATCTTCTATTTTTCAATTTTCAGTTGGATTTTTTAGATACTGTCTATGTTCATTAAAAATATTAACATTTTTGATAATATTATAACTTTTAAGAAAAAATATAATCGATACAATAATGAATATAATTATTAATATTCTTTTTTTCATAGATTTATTACTGACTATTGTTTCTTGTTTTTTCATATTAAAATTTTTATGATTTTAAATCACACTAATTATAATTATAAAATAAAAAACAGCAAAGAAAAATTTAAAAGCTGTTTTTAGAATGTAAAAAAAACTCAAGAATTAATTCTTGAGTTTTTGGTTTTAAATAAATGCTAGTATAGTAAAAAAATTATAATACACTCGTTATTACAATTGCTTGAATATAAGAACTTAGAAATAACATAATCCAAAATATTATTGAAAAAATTATTAATGCTTTTTTTCTTTTTTTATCATCACTTAAATTTTCTTTTGTCAGGTTATACAAAACTAAATATAAAATTAATCCTTTTATTAACAATAAAACATAAATATTTCATATTCAATAAATATTTCATATTCAATTAACAAAATCTCATAAAAATTCTGCAATAATTAAGGCTATAAATAAATTAGTTAATACTGATTTATATTTAGTTTCTCATCAATTTTTTTTTAAAATTATATTTAATATAATACTTAAAGCAACTAAAAGTATTATATAACTTATAATTTTTAAAAAAGAGAATCAAAGAAATCCCATATTTTGTTAAATTAATAAATAAATTAAAGTTTTTAACTTTTAAAGTTTATATAAATCCTAACAAAATGCAATTTTTTCCTAAAAAATATGATTATTACTATGATTTCTTAATCCAATTTGCAATTCTTTTTATTCCCTCAATAGTAGCAACATCTTTTCTAGCAACATTTATATGTCTAGTGAAAGTTTTTTCACTTTCTTGATAAGGTTTGTATCTTTGTATTCTTTCTTTGATTTGGCGTTCATTAAGTTTTAATGTTATTGGATTTGATAAAAAAATATCTGAAATTTCTATACCTTTCCTTTTTCTTGCCGTTTGAATTAGTTCTTGTTTTGAAGCAGTTAATTCTATAAAGTTTATATTATCAAAACCTTCCAAATTAGCTTGTTTTTTTACTATAGATCTAGAAAAATTAGTAGTTCCATCAATACTAATAATTCCAAATATTGCATTTTTTGTTTCCTGCATATGTTTAAGTATCCCCATACTCCATAAAAATACAGCTCATTGAAATAATCAACTTACCATATTATTATCCAAAATTACTTTTACAACTTGCTCAGTATTTCAAATAAGAAATGGTAATCTGTGTTTTTCAGGTATAAAATCTCTTCATATTTGAGAAAGTGCTTTAGGATTTTGAATTATTGCATTATAAGTTTTATCATAATCACAATGAACAATTTCGCTATCTGCATTTTCTATCGCTTCTCATAAAGTGCTTTTTCCTACACCAGGAAGTCCTCATATAAGATTTAAACATTTACTCATAAATATTTTTAAATGTGTAAAATTTTACTTTATATCAAAGGATTTAGTATTGTTACTTTTATTCATGCATCCTCTAAATCTTCTATTTCATCATCTTTCAATTGAGTAATTTTTATTTCATCAATAAGATCAGGATAATCTTCTCATTCTTTATTTCAATCATGACAATAAAGTCAACTAATTCAAAGAAATTTACCATTAATTATTCATGTTACTACTCAAGTTATACTTTTCATATTTAAAACATCTATAGCCTCATTAATTGTTGGAATATTATCTTCATTATATAAAACACTTAATGTATCTCATGTTCTCCTATATATTGAAATACCTTCTCAATTTCATTGATTTTCTTCTGCTATACTATCTTTTATATGAAACATATAAATAACACCATCAACTCTTAATTTAATTGCATCTTGAATTACAACAAAAATTTGATTAATTCATCAACCATATACAATATTTTGTTCTTTTATTTCTAACAAAACTTTTTGACAATTTGTAAGTTCTTCTATTGAGAATTTTCATGATATTTTACCTATTGGATCACTAATATCTGGTTTTCAAATTTTTAAAGGCATTTTTTTGAAATTAATATTATAGATTATAAAGTATATAATAATTATAAATATGCAATTATCAAGAGTTTTTAGGTAGAATCTTTCACGAAATGCAACTTTTTGGAAAATACTATATACTAAAAGTACTAAATTCTAAAGTTTTTATTGATTTCTTTTTTGTCGTAGTTTTAGTTTCAACTTCTAAACTTTTTTCTATCCAAATGTTTAATTTTTCCCGATTTTCTAATAATTCTTCTGGTAATTCATAATAACTTAAAATTCAAATTTTTCAGTCTTTTTTAGTGAATTTAAAAGGTTTTGAATTGTATTTTTTATAATCATCTATATTATTTTTTCATACTTTAAAATAAATAACATCATTCAAATAAAAACAAAAAACTTTTTTATTTTTATAAATTGCATATCAAGAAAACATAGCTTTTTTACTAAACTGTTCATCTCATTTTAAACAATCTTGTAGAAAATAATTTAAATATTCGGGTGTCTTTTTAGGCATTTTTTTTAATATATTATAATAATTACCAGACTTATCATTTAACTATTTTAATTCAATATATTTACAATATTAAAATAATATATATTTTCTCTAAAATAACAATTTTTTAGCAAAAAACCTCAAGAATTAACTCTTAAGGTTTTATATTTAAATTAGCAATTTATTACTTAATTATTTATTTACCTTTTCCATTCTCAATCTACAGCATATTGATACACTATAGAATTATCTTTTTGAGTATCCTCTCATTGAACTACTACCCATGCTCCAGTTTGGATCTCAAATACCGCAAAAGGATCACATGAAATTGTATTATTTGTTTTATTACAATTTAATAATGCTCTGTATAAATTGTGTCAATCTTCATAATCTACATAAACATAATTATATGAAGTAAAACCAAATCAATCAACAAACCATTTACCATTAGCAGGTACTATAGAAGAATAAGAAGTCATAATTTCTGTGATATTTTGGTTTACATAATCCATAACATCTTGGTAAGACATTTCAGGAACAATAAGTCATGTACATCTCCAATTAATTTCAGTAGTTTTTGTATTTTCAGAAACCACACAGGCTGGATAACAACCTTCTTTTATTGGATTAAGATTTGCATCAAACCACCAAGTTTTTGAATTTGAATTATATGATGATCCCGTTCATAGTGTTTCTCAAGATCCAATACAATTTTGCTCAGCTATAACTCTAGCTTGAGATTCTGTTAATCATATTTTATCAGAATTATTTACAGTAAAATCAATTATATTACTTTGTTTTCACCAAGGATTTACATATATTTTATAATCTCCAGGAACTAAAGTAAGCCAAGAATCACAAGCTAAACCACTATATGAAGTATCACTTTGGCATAACTGAGATTTTAAAGTAATATTTAAGAGATTTGAAGTTGATCATGTTTCAGAGTAAATAATTCATTTTATACCTTGATTATTTTCAATCCAAACATTTTTATCTCATTCAAAACCAGAAAGATTGCAACCTTTGATTACAATTTTTGTATCAACAGTTCCTGAATTGGTTGATATAGAAGTAATTACTGGAGTCCCCTCAAGCTCATCTACACAACTAACTTTATAATCAGGTGTTGCATTAACAGCATTTGCTCAGGCTAAAAAAATCCATCCACGAACTCAAACTGTATTATAATCAGTAAATGAATTGCTCAATATCCCATTTATCAAAGCAGCATCAACATATCAAGCTCTCCAATCTTCTAAGGAATTATTTTTAGAAATATCCCTTGCTTGAAGAATCATTTTCAATGCTTCTACTTTTGATATATTATCATTTGGTCTAAATAAAGAATTTGGTGCGATAAAACCTCTAGCTAGAGCAGTTTCTGCATATTTGCATCACCAATCAGATTCTTGTAAGTCAGCAAATTTACCAGTACAAGTGTCTCAAACTTTTATAAGAGATAAATTTATCATAACTTTAAGCATCTCTCTTCTGGTAATAGAGATATCTAAATTATAAGCTTCAGTATTACTTGACTGATCAACAATTATTCAAAGAGAAGACAACTTATTTGCTGCATCTGTTTCTGTAAGTACATTTGCACTATTTGCAAAAGAAATAATTGAAAATAAAATTACAGTAAAACTTAGTATAGTAACAACTTTTTTAATAGTATTATTCATATAATAAATAATTATAAAATAAAAAAATGGTATCTATTTTCCACAGTTGTTTATAGTGTTGATATTTTACTTATAAATAAACAACTTAATAAATTTTATATATTATGTGAGTTTATAATATAATATAAATGTAAGAAAAATGTAAGAAAACTAAATATATATTTATTTTTCTTACATTTTTCTTCTTGATTATTTTTTATAAAATCTATAATAAAATCAGTAATAAATTTGTAGTTAAAAACTCTTAATATTTATACTATGAGCAAAAAGATTAATAAATATATTTATTGGATTCCAAGAATATTATCAATAATTTTCATATTATTCCTTGCACTGATGTCTCTAGATACTTTTAGCATGAATCTTGGCTTTTGGGGAACTATTCTTGGTCTATTTATGCATAATATACCTGCAATTATTTTATTAATTGTTTTAATAATTTCTTGGAAATATGAAATTGTTTGAGGTATTGCTTTTATCCTTGCCTGAATTATTTATATTACCTTACTTTTAATAACAGCTATTAAATCAGGCTTTGAATGGTACTATTTATCCTGGGCTATTCAAATTGCTGGAATTGCTTTTTCTATTGGAATTATGTTTCTTATTGGTTGGAATAAAAAAAATAAGTAATAAGTAAAAACCTCAAGAATTAATTCTTGAAGTTTTTTGTTTTAAATATGGATTGGTGGAATTTATTAGTAGAAATTTGAATACTTTATTGAAATAATTTTATTAATTAATCTTTTATTTACTATTATTAATAATTTCAATTTGTTTTTCTATATCGATATCATAATCAATAAAATGCAAAGTATTAACTCCAGTCATATTAACACTATTAATATGATTTATATTGTCTTCTATAAACAATATATCCTTTGGTTTTATATTATGCTTTTTTATTATATAGTTTATGTTTTCTACCTTACTTCAATTTTCAAATGCTAATAATTCTTGAAAATGTTTTTTTATATTTAATGAATTAAATATTCTATTTACTCAATCTATAGGCAAAGCTGAATTAGTAAAAAATACATATTTTTCATTATTTTCTTTAATAAAATTAATAACATTGTCATTTTTTATTGGATTAGATTCAATAATAGCATTCTCATAATTAATATCATTAAGAACTAATTCTTTATCAAAAGTAGTAATTTCATGAATCCTATCAATTTTCAATTTTCTATTTATTCATAGACTTAATACATCTTTAACTCAAGGGATATCGTATAAATTATATTTTTGTAAAATGATTTTTAGTATTTCTTTTTTTTTAGAAATAGACTTAATAATTACTCAATCAATATCAAAAACTATTACTTTCATATTTTTTACTTTAAATTATATTAATTCAATATATTCCCTCAATCAACAATTATAATATCTCAATTTATTGCATCGTTTTGAAGTAAAAATAATGCTGTTTTTGAAATTTCTTGAGGTTTCATAAATCTATTTATCATAGATTCTTTTGCTCTAATATTTAAGAAGTTTTCATCAGTTCAATCCCATTGTGGAGTTTCTGTACTTCATGGAGCTATTCAATTTACTAAAATCTTTCAATTAAAAGTTCTTGCCATAATCTTGGTATATAAATCCATTGATGCTTTTGAACAGTCATATTCTGGTGCTCTTATTCATCATGTATAAGAAAATGGATTAATTCATGCTATAGATGATATATTGATAATTTTTCATAAATCTCACTTAAATACTTCTCAAAATTTTTCAGTAGCATAAACACAACTAAAAAAATTTGTTTCAAAAACTTTTTTATATCTTTTATCTGTTTCAGGATATCCATCCTTGGTTAAAAAAATCCCTGCATTATTTACCAATATATCTACTCATCCAAATTTATCAATAACATCTTTAAAAAGATTACTAATATCATCAATATTTGAAATATCTGATTTCATAATCATATATTCTGAAGTTATTTTTTTAATTTCATTTTCAAATCTATTAGCATTTTTATCATCTGAAACATATGTTGAACAAACCTTTATTCATGATTTTACAAATTCTATTGAAATAGCCTCTCATATTCATTTAGTACCTCAGGTAACAATAGCAACTTTATTTTTTAATTCCATATGTTTATAATATTTTAAAATAATTATTAATATAATATATATTTTCTCTAAAATAACAATTTTTTGCTTTAATTTATGGATTGGTGGAGTTTATTAGTAGAAACGAACACTTTGATCAAATAATTATCTTAATATTATATTATCAGAAACAATTTTAACTAATTGATTATGTGTTTTTCAATTTGATGCAATATATCAATTAATATCTCTATCATATCTTTGTTCATTTCAATATATATCTGTCATTTTTCATCAAGCTTCTTCAACTATAATTTTTAAAGAAGCTCAATCATGAGATGTTATATGAGGAAATATTACTCAATCAAACTCTCAAATAGCTACCATCATTCAAGCATACAATATGCTACAAAGCTTAAATAACTTAACATTTATATTTTCTGTAAGTTCATTATCTATTTTATGTAAATTATATTTAGCATTTTTAAAATTTTCTATAGCTATAATAGATTTTTCATTAATATTATCTCTATTATTTACAGATACTTTTTCTCAATTTAAAAATGTTCCCTTTCATTTTTCTGCTAATAACATTCTATCCATAAATGGTTCATATATAACTCAAGCTATTGGTTGTCATTTATATACTAATGCTAATGAAAATGTACAAATAGGTAATCCAGAAGAAAATGGAATAGTTCAATCAACAGGGTCACATACCCATACATAATCACTTTCATTTTTTATATTACTTTCCTCTTCTCATTTTACACTATGAGTTGGATATAATTCATTAATTTTAAAAATAATTAATGAATTTATTTCTTTATCTGTCTTAGTAACTGGAGTATCATCTCATTTATATTCTTTACTCATTCATAATTTAAAGTTATTTTTAATAACTTCTCAAGATTGTTTAGCAATTAATTCTAAGAAATCGATATAATTCATATAATTAAAAATTATTTTTAAAATAATAAAATTAGTATATAAAAAAAGTAAAATAATCAAAATAATTATTTTACTTTTGGCTTTAAATTCGGATTAGTGGACTTTGTTAGTAGAAATTTGAACACTTTATTAGAATGAAATATTTAATTCATAATCATATCATCAATAAAATTATTTAAATCGTTATTAATATCATTTAAATCATATCAAAACATATTTATATATACTTGTTTTCATTTATAAGAAAATACAAATCAAGAATAAAAAGTTTCTTTTCAATCAATAATATTTGAATAACTTAATAAAAAATAATCTATTCAGTTTTTATTAAGTTTACTTGTTGAAATAAATTTACCTCATGATTTTTTTATACCTTCAATAATAGTTTTTATTGCTTTATCTAAGTCTTCAAAAGGCAAACTATCTATCCAAATAGTTACATATTTATATCACTTTTCTGTATTTGCAATTAATATAAGATTATCTTCTTTTACTTCTTTCCAAATATATTTATTATAATTTAATTCAATATTATCAGTAATATTTATTGAATTAATTTTGGTAGAATCCGTATTAAACTTAATACCTATTATAGATATAATAAATAAAATTAAAAAAAATATCAAATAAAATTTATTTTTATTCTTAATCACATTACCTTCTTTATCATATATTTCTTTTAAAATTATATCATATTGTTCAATTTGTTCTGGAATAAAAATTTTTTTCTTATCTCATAATATATATAGTCATAATTTTTTAATATAATTAATTTTTTTGATTGTATTTCTAGGTATTGATATTATTCAAGTATTACTTTCTCTTATTATTAATTCCTCATCAATTTTAAAATTCCAATTACGTTTTTCCCATATTTTTAGTCATATTTTATAAGAAATAAACATTACAAATATTATAAATAGACTAAAAAATAACATCATACCTATAAAAAATAACCATTGTTGCATTCCAAATTTTAATAATGTATCATTTATTTGTATTAGTCACATAATAAATCAAAAAGGTAACAATAATAATATCACTTTAAATCTAAACAATATCATTTTTTTTATTGAATTTTTATCAAATTTTACATTAATCATAATAAGTTAAATTAATTAATATTTCATTATTAATTATACTATAAATATTATTAATTTACAAAAATCCACCAATTCGAATTTAAGACACAAAAAAACCTCAAGAATTAATCTTGAGGTTATGGCTTTAAATTCGGATTGGTGAGACTTGCATAACTGATAAACTTTTTCTTTCAAAAAAGTTAAAAACCTATTTTCATTTTCTATTAAATTTGAATCATCTCAATCATCATTTTTCTTAAACTCAACTGTTCTATACATCAATGGTTTTTTAGTTGGATCTAACTTTAATAACCTTGGAACTATATTCCCTGTTTTACAAATATTATGTACTTTATCATCATCATCTACATATTCAACATATTCTTCTTCATAGTATTTTTCATAAAAATTAAGTATATTTCAAGGTATTTTCATTATAATTTTAACCTCTTTTGTTTTATCTTTAGGAACTATAACTTTATCTACAACAATATTTACTAAATCTTTTAAATCATCATAACTTGCATTATAAAAAAATGATTCAATTTCTTCTTTTATTTGATTAATTATTTCATAAATATTTTGTTTTGCTTGATCCTTTAAAACAATATTTTTAATTTTACTTTCTTCTTTAATCATTTCATCTGAATACTCTCCTTTTTTAGATTCTAAACCTGCTTTTATTTCAACAAATCTTGTTTTAGAAATCATTCATTCAATATATAATTCTTCATTTCTTTTGTGTTTTATATCTATTTCTAAAATCTTCTCATATAATTCATGATATAAATCTTTATCTCATTCATTTGATTCAGGAAATAATACATCAATAGCTTTTTCAAAAATATAATCAGGATCTAAAAATAATTCCTTTAATGTATCAATTACTATTCATTCTATCTTCAATCAAGATATGTGGTTAGAACACAATCTTTCTTTACTTACTCTTGTTGAATTATGCATACTACATCTATAATTTCTTAATCATTTTCAATTATGAAAATATCAAACAAAATTATGTAAATCTGGACTTTCACAATCACAAAATAATTTTCATTGAAGCATATAGTTTCTAACACTTCTCTTTTTTGCAAATCTTCTATTATTTTCTAATTTTTCTTTTATTAATTTAGCTTGTTTTATAGTTATAATTTGAGGAATTTCAATTTCTATCCAATCTTCTTTAGGTCTTTCTCATAATAAAACTGTTTTATCTCAAATTTTCTTATATTCTTTTGTAAAAGCTTGATAAAATCCAGTATACATTTCGCATCTAGATAATATTCTTTGAACATTTGTTAAACTCCAATAATAAATGGAGTTCTTTTTTGATTCTTTTTCTATAAGTTTTTCATTTGATCTTTTAAGTGAAAATGAAGGAGGTAAAATTTTATCATCTGTTAATCTTTTAGCAATTTCAGACATAGAAATATTATCTTCTAAATATGATTTTACTATTTTTAAAATAATTTCTTTTTCTTCCTCAAAAATATCTAATTCTTTTGTTTTTTGATTTTTAATATATCAATATGGAATATTTCAAAAAGGCCGTTTATTATTCTTAGCAAATGTCTTCTTTCAAAGTATAGTTCTTGCTTTTATTTGTTCCCTCTCATAAGAGGCAAAACTAACAATAGTATTGCCCATAAAATTATCCATTGCAGTATCTCAAGAACTTAATTCTCTAGCATAAAATACTTTTACTTTGTATTTTTCTAATTCTTTTATTATTTGATGAAATACATAAAGATCACGAGCGACTCTATCTCTCTTCATGAAAATAACGAAATCTATAAGTCCTTTTGATGCAATTAAAAATAAATTAATTAATTTAGGTCTATCAAAATAAGCTCAAGAATATTGTTCTAAAAATATATATTTTTCATCTACTAATAAATTATTATCAGAAGCAAATTGTAAAGATTCACTCTTCTGGCTTTGAAGTGATGTACCATTTGCTTCCTGTTCGTCTGTTGAGACCCTACAGTATATAGCTCATTTTAAAATTGAAGTCATAATTTAAACTTG
This sequence comes from Candidatus Altimarinota bacterium, assembly GCA_041659565.1. GTDB lineage: Bacteria > Patescibacteriota > Gracilibacteria > BD1-5 > UBA6164 > Altimarinus. The sequence continues at coordinate 38,040 of JBAZXZ010000006.1, forward strand.
ATATTTTAAATAAAAAAAGTATATTTAGTGAGTAAATATTACTATCAATATAATACTAATACATGAAAAAAAGTCAAAAGAATATTTTAGCAGAAAATATAAAAAGATTAAGAAAAGAAAATAAACTTACACAAGAGGAATTAGCTAGAAAAGCAGATATAGCATACACAAGCTTAACTAAAATAGAAATTTGAGTTATAAAAGAGCCTTCTATTTATGTAGTTGTTAAAATTGCAAAAGCATTTGATGTTACGGTTGAAAGTTTATTAGTTTAATTTATTTTAGAAAATGGATAATAAAAATACTCGTAAAAAACAATTAGAAGAATTAATTAATAATTATAAGAAATTAGACTTAAAAAACTCTAGTGAAGAAACAATAAGATCATGGACAAATAAAATGTTAGACATTTTTTGATGGAATTCTACAGATCCATCTCAAATTTTACAAGAAGATACTTTAAAGTGAAAATGAGAAAAAGAAAAATTACAAGAAATTGATTCTACAAATTCTAGACCAGACTACACATTTATTTTATGATCAAATAAAATAACTTTTTTAGATGCTAAAAAAATAAGTGTACCATTAAAAACTTGTAAAAAATCTGCCTTTCAAATCAAATCTTATTGATGGTCTATTTGAGCACCATGTGCTTTTATAACAAATTTTGAAGAGTTCGTTATATATGATACTACTTATATTCCTGAAAAAGAACAAAATACTAATTTATGAAGTATTTATTTATCAGTTGATGATTATATTAGTAAATTTGATATATTAGATGAACATTTATTTAAAGATAATATATTAAATTGAAGATTAAAAGAAAAATACGAAAATTGAAGTATAGAATGAATAGAAAAAGTATCTTTAGATAAAATATTTTCAAAAATATTAAGTAATTTTAGATTAAGACTTGCTAATAATATTTATGAAAATAATTCATATATAACTGAAGATAATATTAACTACTATATTCAAGTAATATTGAATAGGCTATTATTTATTAGAGTATGTGAAAGCAAATGATTGGAGAAAAATGAATTATTATTAGATTTTAAAAAAGAATGATTTTGGAAATCATTTAAAGATTCATCATACTGAAACTTTTTTGATAGATATGATTGACCTATTTTTTCAAAAGATAATTTTAAAAAAGATTTAGTTATTTCAGATGAAGTTTTTGATTATTTACTAGATAATTTATACTATCCATCCCCATATAAATTTGATGTAATCCCTACTCATATATTAAGCGATATATATGAATTATTTTTAGGAAAAAAATTAGTAATTATAGATAATAAAGTTATTGAAACAGATAATTTTTTATATGAAAAATCTAATTGAGTTGTTATTACTCCAAAATTTATAGTAGAGAGTTTGACACAGAAAACTTTAGATGAAGATTATCTAGATAGTTTAAGTCTAGATGAATTATTAAATTTAAAAATAATTGATATATCTTGCTGAAGTTGAGTTTTTTTAATTGAAGCATATATAATTTTAGAGAATTTTTTTATAAAAAAATTCTCTAAAGAAAAAAATGATATCTATAAAAAATATTTTGTTATCAAGTGAGATAAAATTTATATTAATCAAGAATGAAAAAGATTATTATTTTCTAATTGTATTTTTTGAGTTGATATTAATCCTGAATCAGTTGAGGTTACTAAAATGTCATTAAGTTTAAAAATTATTGATTCATTAGATTTAGATTTAATAACATATCTAGAAACTACAAAATGATCTCAAATACTTAATTGATTATGAAATAATATAAAAATATGAAATTCTTTAGTGGAAAGTGATATTGTAGAAAAATATGAAGAAATACTAAAAGAAGAAAATAAAAATGAACTTTATAATATAAGATGTTTTGATTGGAAATCTTCTGATTGATTTAAAGATATTTTTGATACAAAATGATGATTTGATTTTGTTATTTGAAATCCTCCTTATGTAGAAGCAAAAAACTATAATACTTGATTAAGTATTATGCATAAATATTTAAAAACTGAATTTTATTCTCTTAAATGAAAATCAGATTTGCTAATTGCATTTATTGAGAAATCTATTTCTATTTTAAATGAAAAATGAAAACTTTGATATGTTATACAAGATAGATTTTTTAAGACTGAAAATTGAGAAAATATTAGAGAAATAATCACTAATAATAATTTATTGGATCATATAATTAGTTTTAAATCTAATGGTATTTTTAAATGAAAAAATACATATATTTCATATTTAATATTATCAAAAGATAATAATGATAAATTATTTTTTAAGCAGATTAATTGAGAACCATTATATTTAGAAAATAATTTAATATCAATAATTAATGAAAATAATTATGAAGTTATTGAGAAAAGTTTATTTACTAAATCTCCTTGGGTTTTTGATGATATTAAATTATTAAAATTGAAGAATTTATTAAAAAACAAATTTAATTTATTATGAGATTCTATTAATAAAATTTGAGTTTGAATACAGCCACTATGGAATAATGCATATCATATAAATGTTACAAAGATTGAAAACTGAATAATATATTGAACTACAAAATTGACTTGAAAAAATGAAGTAGAATTTGAATTAGATTCTTGTGTAAGAATCATTGAAAATAAAGAAAATTATTCTTTTAAAATGACTAACTATGATAAATATTGTATTTTCCCATATTTATTGGTAGATTGAAAAAGAGAGTGAATATTATGGAATGATTTTAAGAGAAAGTTTCCAAAAACATCTTCATATTTAGAAAAATATAAAAATGAAATTATTGGAAAAGTTCAAGTTTTTTGAGAAAATATAAAATTAACAAATGATGTTTTACAAAGTTCACATGAAAAATGGCATTTATTTACTAGAGCTTCAAATATTGAGTATAATTTAAGAAATAAAGTTGCTATTCCAATGACTCATATAGAAACAACAGCAACTTTTATGGATAGTGGAGTTTATTGTGATAATTCAAATGTAACTTTTTTAGATTTATGATATGAGAATGATAAATTATTATATTCATTAGCAGGAATTATAAATTCAAATTTATTTTCAAGTATGTGAAAAATAATTGCACTGAAGCAAAATTGATGATATTACAAATTTAATAAACAATGTTTAGAAAATATACCATTTCCTAAAGATAGTTTTTTAAATGAAAATAATCCTATTATTGAGGATATTTATAAAAATGTTTTAAATATTATCAAATATCAAGATTGATTTATTTCTTGATATGAACATTTTAAAAAATTTCTAGAAAAAGAATGGGAATCATTAAATAATAATGTACTTGATCTATATGAGATTACTGATACAGAAACTAGAAAAATATTTTTGAATAATAATGATATAAAAAAAAGAATTAATTTATTAAAATATGGCAATTAAAATTTTAGAAGAAATATATAAATATACTAATAATGAAAATGAAATTCATTCTATATTAGTTTATTTATTTATTAAAAAAAATAATCTAACAAATATTAAAAATAAGCATATTAAGTCATTATTAAAATATAATACATGACAATCTTTATTAGTGTTAGAAAAATTACTAAATTATATTTGAAATCTAAATTTTTGATTTGAGGATTTAATTTTAGAATTTGAAAAAATAGTTTCGCATGAAGAAAAAATTACTAATTGAGTTGTTTATACTCCTAAGCATATAAGGGAATATATTATAGAACAATCCATGTTAAGATATAATGGAGACATAAGTAAAATAAATGCTATTGATATTTCTTGTTGATGTTGAAACTTCTTATTTTCGCTATCAAAATATTTAAAATGAAAAACTAACAAATCATATATAGATATATTCAAAGAAAATATTTATTGAATTGATATTTTAAAATGATGAATAGAAAGAACAAAAATATTATTAGAATTATTAGCTATTTATGAATGAGATGATAATGAAGTTTTTTCATTTAACTTAGAAATTTGAAATAGTTTATCATTAAAATTGCTTAAAAAATATGAAAAAAAATTAAATCTTGTAATTTGAAATCCTCCTTATGTGAGAAGTAAAAACTTATCATTAGAATCTAAAAAAATGCTTAATGATTGGAAAGTCTCTAATATATGAAATCCTGATTTATATATACCTTTCTTTCAAATATGATTATCTTATCTAAAAAATAAATGAGTATTATGATATATTACCGTTAATTCTTTTTTTAAAAGCTTAAATGCTAGAGAATTAAGAAGTTTTATATCAAATAATAAGTATAATTTTGATATTATTGACTTTTGATGACAACAAATATTTGAAAGTAAATCTACTTATACTTGTTTATGTTTTATTGTTAATAATAGTAGAAATTTTATAAAATATAAAAAGTTAGATAATTTAGATTTTGTAAATAAAGAGTTTATAGAATTAGATTATAATATATTAGACAATAAGAATGGATGGGTATTAAATAATAATGAAAATATTATAAAAATTGAGAATACTTGAAAAAAAATATGAAATTTATTTGATATAAAAAATTGAATTGCAACTTTAAAAAATGATATATATATATTTACTCCTATTTCTGAAGATAAAGATAATTATATTTTTATCAGAAACTGAAAAAAATATAAAGTAGAAAAAGGAGTTTGTAAAGATATAATTAAACCTAATACTCTTAAATTTGATGATAATTTAGATAATAAAATTGAAAAAATTATTTTTCCTTATTACATAATCGATTGAAAAGTTCTTGATATAGAAGAAAAAGAATTTATTAATAAGTTTAAAAATACATATAAATATTTATCTGATTTCAAGGATATTTTATTTAATAGAGAAAAATGAAACTGAAAAAATTTTAATCCTTGGTATAAATTTTGAAGAAATCAGGCATTATTAGATACCTGATATAAAATTTTATTGCCTTATATGGCATGAAAATTTAATTTTCAGATCACAGATAAAAAAGACTTATTATTATATTGTTGATATGCAATTTTTAGTGATAAAATTAAAGATTTACAAATAATAAATAGAATACTATCTTCAGAAGTGTTTGATTATTATGTTAAAAATACTAGCAAACCTTATTCTTGAAAATTTTATTCTCTTGCTAAGAATCATATAAAAGATTTTTGAATATGTGATCTTACAGAAGATGAACAAAAGTTTATTTTAAAAGAAAAATCTAATGATAAAATTAATAAATTTTTATTAATGAAATATGATTTAGATATTTAATTTTTGGATTATGAAAATAAAAAATGTAAAAATAAATAATTTTAAATGTTTTAGTGATTTTAATTTTTCTCCAATAAATAATGATTTGAATTTGTTAGTTTGAGAGAATTGAGTATGAAAATCAACAGTATTTGAAGCAATAAGAATACTATTGGATAGTAATTTATCATTAAGAGATTATTTCACTGATGAAGATTTTAATATTCCTGAAAATCCAATTTCGTTAGAAATAGATATTACATTTGATATAAGTTTCAAAAATTTAGTAGATATTTCAGATTATCTTTTTGATATAGATGAAGAAAATATTTATGTGAGATTATGATTTATTATTCAAAAATACAAAAATTATTCTGATATTTGAAATAAAGAAGAAAATGAAAAATTAAAATCTTTTAATGAATGATTTTATTATTCAAGAATATCAATTCATGATATCCCACTAGAAATACCAAATAAAATCGAATTTTTATATGAAAAATACAAAACTTCTTCTTTAAATCTTAAAAAAGTATTTAATATAATATATATAGATTGAAGTAGATCTTATAAGCATTTTTATGAACCAAATTCAGAATTTTCAAATCTTATAAAAGATGAAAAAAATCATTTAGAAACTATAGAGGTTTTAAAATCATGATTTGATACTGAAATTTTAACTTCACCTTGATTTGAGAATTTTTTTGCTGGTATAGTATGAAATATTAATGATGAAATTAAAAAAGTATCATTAGTAAATGATTATGAAATAAAATCTTCACTATCAATAGAAACTCCTGATAATAAACTTCCTTTTAGAATATTAAAAAATCTTTTAAAAATTAACTTAGATTGACCTATCCCATTGGAAAAAAATAGTATTTGATGGCAATATATTTATTTTACAATATTTACACTTTTTTCATTAAAAAATAATGATGATTGTTTTAATGTATTTTTAATGGAGGAGCCCGAGGCACATCTACACCCTCAAATGCAAAGAAAGTTATTTAATTATATAAATAATAGAGAAAATTCTATCATTTATGTGTCAACACATTCACAAACTATTGTAAGAACTATAAAAGATATCAAAAAAACAAATTTAATACAAATAAATTCATCTAAAAGTTTACCATTAATAAGTGGTTTTGATTCTTTAAATGTTAATAAATTAAATACTTTTATTGATATAAATAAAGCTGAGTTATTTTTTGCAAGATGAGTAATTTTTGTAGAGTGAATATCAGAAGAAATTTTATTACCAAAATTATTTGAAAAAAAGTTTTGATATAAGATAGAGGATTATTGAATTAGTATTGTAAATATAAATTGAACGGATTTTATAGAATATGCTAATTTATGTAAACAATACAATATTCCTTTTGTTATAATAACTGATAAAGATCTAATTAATGAATCTTGAATTATAAAAGAGGATTATTTTAGAAGAATTATATGATTATATTCAGAAATTCTATTTGTTGCTGATATAGACACTTTTGAAATAGACTTATTACATTGAGATACTGAATGAAATAATAAAGTTTTTTTTGAAAATATATTTGAAAAAGAATTTTGAACTTGAAAATTAGATAATTCAAAAGCTAATATGGATAGTATTTTAATATCTGATAAAAGCAACATAGCATATATAGATTTAAAAGAATCCTTTTTTAGTAATTATATTTCATCAAAAAATTGAATATCAAAATCTCAATTTGCTTATTATTGATATGAGTATTTATGAGATAATGGTATTAATATACCTAATTATATTAATAATGCTTTTGAAAAAATTATTTCAATTTCCTTAAAAAAATGATTATGAATATAGAAGATTTATTAGAAGATTTTAATGATTCTACTGATGATAACAAAAAAGATATTTTTGAAAAATTTACTAAGCTTGAATTATGATGAAAATCATTAAAAGTTGAAGCTTATCCATGAGCTTGAAAAACATATTTAATAACTAAAATGATAAAATATGTTGATTTTAAAAAAGAGTGATATGTTGTTCTTTCACATATGAACTCTTCTATTAGTACATTAGAATCAAAGTTAAAATGACTTAATGTTAGTAAACCTAAAGTACAAACTTTAGTATCATTTTTTATTTCATATTTTTTAGTTCCGCTATGATTTAAAATAAGCAATGAAAATTGATATTTATTTTCTAGCCATGATTCAGAATTTATTGAAAGAAATTTTTATATAAAACCAAATGATTTAACTAGGAGATTACCTTGATTAAATGATAGTTTAAATAGATTTATTAATGATAATTTAAAAATTAATAAGGGATTTTGAGAATCTGATATATGAAGTAATCAAGAATGGTGATTTATAAAACATTTAATTTTATACTATTTAAACCAAGAAAAATATTTAAAATATTTTTCTTCAAATTTAAAGTCAGATTGAATTAAATATATTTTCTTTGATGAATATCAAGATACAGATATAGAGTACATTGATATAGTAAAAAATATTATAAAAACTCAAAATTTTATTTTCTATATTACATGAGATATAAATCAAAGTATTTCTTATACTCAAGAAATTAACTTTAATGATATTTCAGATTTTTTAGATGAAATTGAGATAGAAATTCAAACTCAACCTAAAAGGTTTGTAAATAATAATGATATTTTTAATCTAATCAAAGAATTAAAAACTACTAATTTTTGAATTTCATGAAATATTTTTGATTTTAATGAATCAATATCTAAAATATCATTTGATTATAGTAAAATTAGTATTACAAATTTAAATCATAAAACTTTAAATCAAAGTGAAGAACAAAAATTTATTAATTATAAGTCAGAACTAATTAAAGATTTTCTACTTGCTAACAAAGAAATATTAGTTTGAAAAAATAATGTAATATTAACGTTTGTGAATACGGACAAATGAATTTGAAAAGATATAATAACAAAAATACAATCTAATTTAATTGAATCAGAAGAAATAAATATTTTATGATGAGAAAAATTAATAATAGATTTTAGATTACCAAAATTTATTGAAAAATTAATTTTATTTATTCAAGACAAGAGTAATAGTTATTCAGAAGTTGAAAAAGAATTAAAATATATTATAAAAACTAAAGACTTTAATTTTAATGAATTTTTAAAAAATATTATAAAAATAAGTAGTATTCAAACTATTAATGAATTGATTTTACTCATGAAATCATTAATTTTACAAGAAAACTTAAAAACTAGTTATTTAGAAAATAATAAGTTTTTTGAGTTTTTAGATATTTTAGGAAAAACATTTTGAGAAAAAAATATTATTGATATAAATATTAATGAAAATAAGTTATATGATTTATTTAAAACTACACCTGCTGATAAAATAAATATTTCTATTAATACTATACATTCATCAAAATGAAAAGAATATGATAATGTTATAATTTTGGAACTTTTAAATGCTGGATATACTAGAATATGGATAAATGAGGCAATAAATAATGAAATTTGAATAAGTAAATCAAAACAATATAGGAATATGTATTATGTATGATTAAGTAGAGCAAAAGAAAAAATTTTTACCTGTATAAATTTATAATATGAAAAATTTAATTCAAAAATTTAAAAATGCTTTTCAATATTCACATTATTGAAATAAGAAAAATTTTGAAAATAAAATCACTAAATTTTCAGAAGCTATTAAATATCAGAATGATATTCATATCAAAATAGTTTCTGATTTTAGAACTGCTCATATGAATATAATTGCTTGAATGATAGCTTTTTTATGATTTATAAATAAAGATCAGATAGCAACTAATTTAGACTTGAAATATTGAATTATATCATTACTAATCTTCATTGCTGTTAGTATTATTTCAATATTATTTAGTTACTATTATGATTCTTATGTTTTATGAACTAGAATTAGATATATGGATTGATATTTAAAAGATTTTATAAAAACTAAACAAGATATTGACACTTTTGATTTTACTAAAGAACAGGCTTTAGAAATAAATCAAAAGTTAAAAGAGTATAATCCACCAAGATATAAAATTGCATGAATTATTTTAGGTATATTTTATTTTTGTACTTGGTGAGTACTTTTAATATGATTGTTTTATGTAATAAAATTTTATATTTCTTTAGTTTAAAAATAACCTAAGCTAAGATATAAGTAAACTTTATAAGAAAAACTAATTCATTTCTTTAATATTTAAGATATTTATACTTATAGTATTTTTTAATTTTCAAAAATATGTATCAATTTAAAAATACAGAAAGAAATGCTTCAAAAGGTTCAGACTTTGAAACAAAATCAATGTTATATTTAATTTGAAAAAGGTTAGATAGTAAAATTATAAATTGTATAACTTTTGATTGCTTTAATGATATTAGTTGAATAAATGAATGATTTGATAATATATGGGATATTCAAGCAAAAAATGAACAAAGTTTAAATCCTAAAAAAATTTGAGAATACCTATACACCCTTTATAAAAATTACAATTCATCTTTTCCATTTAGTGTATTTATATTTTTCTGTCCTAAATTGGAAGAAAAATATAAAATTGATAATTTAAAACTTTCATATTGAATAGATAATGTGAAAGAAAATACTTTAGAAAGGATTAAAAATTGATTAATTGAGAAAATAATTAATATAGAAAAAATTGAGACTCCTGAAATAGATGATTTTCTTAGTGTTGTAACATTTGTAGAAGATAACCATTTAAGTGAAAATAATTATATAAAAGCAATAACCAGTTTTAAAAAAACTAATATTAAGTCAGATGATTTTTATGATACTATTTTTAAAGAACTTAAATCAATACTTTTAGCAAAGAAAAATAATAATAATATTGAAAATGAAATAATTCACAATGTAAGAGATGTAATAAATTTTGATAGATATTTATATAAGAAAGATATAGAACAGCTTGTTATTAGTCGTATAATTTGAACTAATTTATTTAATTCAGACTTACCGTGATTATATATTCCAAAACCATTTTTACCTATAATTTCAAATATAAAAGATTTTGATGAAATTCAAGATTTAATTGAAAATTGTCAGTCTGATTTATCAAGAGCTATTTTTAATAAAAATAATAAAAAAAGTCTTTGGAATATAACAGAAAAAATAATTACTTATTTAAATAATAGATGAAGTAGAGAAGTTAATATTATTTATAATGATTTATTCAATAATTATAGGTTTATAAATAGTTATTTTTCTGTGAGTAGTATAAAATTTTTAATTTCCATAATAATTGAATGATATGATAATAATTAAAAAAGTAGCTTTTTGAAATAGTAAAGAAGCATTTATAGAAGATAGATTTAAAGATTGAGTCAATATTATTTTTAGCAATGATAATAATAGATGAAAAACTTTAGTAATGCAATCTTTGATGTATTCTATATGAAATCAATGAATTTTTCCTAGTTGATTTAGAGTGGAGGATTTTTATTTTTATACAATTTTTTCAATTGATAATAATGAATATTCTTTTTTAAGAAAATGAAATTCAATAATTATAAGTTTTAATGATAAGATTCATGAATTTAATAGTATAAGAGATTTTAAATATTATTTTAGTAATAATATTTATAAATTACCAAATATTGTTAAAGATTGATCAGAAATGATTGTTGATTTAACAATGTTTTATGAAATTTTTTTCTTATGACAGGATGAAAGAAATCCTACAAATATTATAGTTAAATGACTACATAATAAAGATGATTTTTTGAATATGCTATATTCTATAAAAAATTGTAGTACAGATTTATTATTAATTGAAGACAAAAATAGATTAAAAGATAATAAAAAAACGTTAGAACAAGAAATAAAAAATGAGAAAAAAAAGATTTTAATATTAAAAGAAAATCCATTTATCGCTTCATATGTTACTCAAACTTGAGATAATGATCAATTTATCTCTATATCAAAAACATTAAAAGAAATAAATGATAAAATTACTGATTTAAGAAAACAAAGATTTAAAGAAGAGAATAGAAAAATAAATTTAGAAAATTTACTTACTGAATTAAGGTCTCTTAATAGGCAAATAAATGAATGAAATGTTATATGTTCAGATTGTTGAAGTAAAAATATTATTTATTCTAATAGTGAATTTAAATTTGATGTAACTAATGATTATGTAAAAAATAATATAATTGCTTCTATTCATGAAAATATTGATATTAAGGACTCTTTAATAAAAAAATATGGTGAAGATATATATTTAGAACAATTTAAAATAAAAAACATTTTAGATAAAGATATATCCCCAGATATAAAAAATTATATTCTTTTTGATAAAGAAATTAAAGATATAAAAGATGTTGATTTAGAAGTTGTAAAATTAAATCTATCATTAGATAAAATAAAAGAAGCTATTAAAGATATAGATAATAAAAATTTTAATAACTCAAAGGATCAGAAAGAATTATTGAATAGTATAATAGATACTATGAAGAATTATTATGAAAAAATTGATCCAAACTGAAAATTAGATATAGATGACTTATTTACTAAAAAATGAGTTACTTATTCTTGAAGCGAATCACAAGAGTATTATTTTTGTAGAATTATGTCTTTAAATAAAATATTATTACATAATTTTCCAATAATAATTGATAGTTTTAGAGAATGAGAAGTTTCAACTACAAAAGAAGATTTAATGATAGATGAATTTTTAAAAATTGATAATCAAGTAATATTAACCTCAACCTTAAAGGATGAAGAATTTAATTCTGATAAATATTATAAAAATAATTGAATTAATCCTATAGATTATTCGAATGTTAATGATAGTAAAATATTAGATAAAAAATATGTTGATGAATTTATTAGTATTCTTAATAAATTTAATATAAAAATATAATTATATTTTACTTACTCCTGAATGAATTTAATATAAAAATAGCTAAGATTTTACTCTTAGCTATTTTTATATTAAATTCATTCAAAGTTCATCACTTATTTTTTTCAACTTTAAATAAGTTATATTAGTTTCACCTCTTTCAACCATACTAATATAACTTCTATCAATTCAAGTTTTTTCAGCTAAATAAGACTGGCTTATTTTGGCATCTTTTCTAGCTTCTTTTATTTTTTCTCAAAGTTCTATTAATAACTTTTTATCATCTTCATTCATATAGAAATATATTAAATATAATATGATGAATATATTCAGAAATAATAATAAATCAATATAACTTATATTATTCTGAATATATTCTACAAAAAACTTTTGACTTTATAATAAAAATGATTAAATTTATATATGCCAAAGAAAAATAAACTGAAACTTTAATAAAAAAGCTTTTATTAAAATTAAACGAATGCATTGATGGGGTAATCAATATCACAACCTATCATGTCGTTTGTTTTTAAGCTTCATTTTAGTTTGTTTTTCTTTGGCGAGAGGTATTGATTATCCCTTTTATGTAAAGAAAAAACAAATAAAAGTGGATAATTAATTTTATCTACTTTTATTTGTTTATTTTTTATTTATGAAAACTTTTTTGATAATCTGTAGTGTTCTATTAGGCTTTTGAATATTTTTGCCATTTATTTGAGATTCAAGTATATTTGAGATAGAAAAGCTAACTAGTAATTATGTGGATACAAGTCAAATTATAAAGTTCATGATTATGTTTCTTATCTCTAGTTGGTTTATAAGTATAGGTTATTCAAAAAAAATAAAATTTTCTATTATATGAATAATATGAACATTATTTTATTTATACATGTATTATAATATATTTGATTTTATATTAACATATAAAAATTATGCTTCAAACTTATATGGAAATGATTCATGATTTAATTTTATACTTGGTGTTTTATCAGAATCATGAAAGCATATTTCTATTTGATTTTATGTTTTATTAATTGGTTTTATATGAAATTCTATGGGTATCTTTTGAATAATTTATAGAACTTATATTTCACTTAATAATTTTTTTATTTTACAAACAAATCCAAATGCAATTATCAGGGATGATTGAATAAGAATATATGATAAAATAAACAAAAATAAGAATCAAAACGAAATAAAAAATGAAGTTTTAAATATTCCTAAAATAAATCAAAAAAGTAAATCAAAATTATATTTATTTTTTATATGATGAAATATAATAAACCTGATTTGAACTTGAATAGCACTTATGTTTTTAATAAGTTCATTATGAAAATTATCTCCTTCATTTACACCAAATCAAGTAAAATGATTCATTTTATGAATGATTTTAACAACAATATTTTTAAATTTACATATTATAAATCACTACATAAAAAGAGTAATTGAAGAAAAAATATTATTCAAATATTTTATTTGAATTTGAGTAGCTTATTTATTTATGTTTTATTTTATGATAAATGCATAATCTTATTTTCTAATTTTAAATTTTATGAAAAAAATAATAATATCTTTTATTTTAATTTTAGTATTACTGTTTAATGAAACCTATGCTATTAGTTTATTTCCTTATGAATATAAATCATATGATTGAACTTATTCAAATAAAAAAGAATGAGAATTACTTGAATTAAATTGATATATTACTCCTTTTTTTAAGCCTGATGATGCTTGATGAATTAAATGATGATGATTTAAAATTAAAGATTCTCAATATTCATTATATTTAAACCAAAATTGAGTATATTGAATAAATTGAATCACAAAAGAAAATATAGGAAATATTTCAAATAATCCTTTGTGATTATATTATCAAAATAAATCAGATATAGAAAAACTATATAAAAATGATAATTTAAGCATTATTTCAAAAGGGCTTCCTATAATGTTAACAAAAGATATTTACAATTACTTACAAAATGTAAATATTGATGATTTGCATGAACTTATGTATTGATATTATGATATTCAAAATATTGAAGTTCCTACTGTAAAACTAAAATGAAAAATAAAAGACTTTAAAACTGAATGAGATATAGAATTGTGTGAATGAGTCCCTTGTTCTATAATATTAGAACCTTATAAACAAGATTTTATTCAATCATGGAAAGATGATAAAAAAATGTCAAAAGAGGAATTTGTAAATACTTTTAATTCTATATGGAAAGATTGAGAAAAATATCATTATAATATCAATACAAAAATATTTATTGCAGAAGAAATAATAATTAATTGAAAAAACATCTTAGATATTCCCAAAGAAAATAACATAATAACTACCGATAATAGTTATGAGACTATAAGAAAAAATAATATATGAAAATTAAAAGAAAATGAAATTAAAGTTTTAAATAAGCTAGTTATAGCTTTTAGACAAAGTTTTTCAAAGTGAAAATGAGTTCAGATTGAAACTTTAATGAAAAAATTAAAAGAATCTACTAATAAAGATTATAAAAAAATAAACGATATAATTGAAAAATATAAATGACTATCTGATTCTGATATTATTGCTCAAAATCCATCCTTAACTAAATTGAGAGAAAACTGGAGATTAAAAAACACTTATTATACCATTTTACTACCTGTTTTAAACGAATGATTAGAAGCAGAAAGAAAAAAAATAGAAGAAAATAGAATTTTAGAGTTAAAAAAAATATTAGATGAATTAAAAGAAACTTGGGGTGAAGATTTAATTATAGAATTATTTTGAAGAGAAATATTTTTAAATCTTTTTATTGGATGACAAAATTTAGAAGATAAATAATTCAGTCTACAAAATATTTTTTGAAAAAAAACAAAATTAAGTATTATACAAAAAATAATACTTAATTTTTTGTTTTATGGAATTCTTAGCAATGTATATTTTACCCGCTCAAAAGAAAAGTCTTGATCTTTTTCAAAAAACAAGCTATTACTTTTTTTGACTCACAAGTACAACAAAAATTGATTTTGATAAAATGAATAAATCGGTTTATTTATGACTATGATATGAATATGAGTTAAAAGATTCTGAGGATGAATACATTAAAGTTATGAAATGATGAGAAATTATAGAAATTTGAAATTTTGAAATAGATTTAAATTGAAAAATAGTATGAGATTCCCCTAATAAAATCGAGTTACAATCAGCATTTGAAAAACATTTTTCTCATCTTCATAAATTTGAAAATTGAGATATTAAAACAGAACTCCCAAATAAAATTGAATTTATAAAAGTAAAAGATATTTTTGATATTCATGAAAAAATCTTATATCCATCAAAACAATTTATTTGATTTCCTCTTTTAGATAAGTGATTTTATAAAAATCATGTTTATTGAATTAATATTTTTAAAATAAATAATTGCCTTTTCTTAATTAATGAAGATAAGCTAGAATTAGAAAATCAAAAAATAGTAAAATTATGAAATAACTGAATCTATTGAAAAATATTGGAATTATTATGCAAATCTGATAATTTTGAGTTTAGTTTAGAAAAATATAAAGAGTTGGAAAAAATGCTTCCTAAATGAAAGATTGATATTAATAAAAATACTGTCAAATGATTTAATGATAAGTTGTCAAAATATTTATGATTTAAACTAAAATATGATGATTATAAATTTAAAAAACATTAATTAATTGTATAAAGCTAAAAAGTACGATAAAAAGCGATAGCATAAACAAAATAAAAAAGACTAATTATTCAAGATAATTAGTCTTTTTTATCGTTTCTAAAAATTGTTTTAATGAGAATCTTAATTAATATAAATAGTGCACAGTTCGAACAAGTTGCATGAATTTATTTTTGAAAAGATTATAACTATTAAATAGATATCAATTTAATTAATAATCTTTTCAATAACCTACATTAAATTATGTTTACAAAAGAAACAGCTGAAAGCTTCTGTTCACAAATATTAGAATGTTGAATTCTTGATGTGAGATTTGCAATTGATTTATACAATATCAATGATATTGATCTTGATTATGATGAATTAAAAAGCAATTTCTGAGAAGTTAACATTAATACTGTAATATATGATGGAATCTATAAAACAGCAGAAAAGTTTATTGATGAAAATGAAACTGTAATAAAAAAAATCTTAAATATTTGAGACCTAGATGAGTATAGAAGCTATAATGATCTTTATGAAATTTTTACAAACTTCATAGATTCTCATTTACGGTTCAAAGATGAAAGGATCCAAAATTTATTTGAACAATCTAGATATGAAGTGTAACACACTTCATATCTCAAAAATAATTTATATTTTAAAAAAAGTATCTATGAAAATTGACATAAATAATATGGTAAATGACTTGTGACATGCAGCTCTTAATGGGTTTAATTTTTCAGAAAATATACGCAAGAGCGATAAAGAGCCTCAATATGATGTTTATATTAACGAAATAAACGAAAATGTTCAGCTAGAAGTAATCGTTGAAACTTTATGGGGAAGATGAATGTTACTTGAAAATAACCCTAAAACAGTAATTAAATTACATATAGTAATTGGAGAACAGAAATTAGGATACGCAAAAGAATTGAGAATAAAATATGAGGATTTTCATAGTAAAAATCTCACTAAAATTCCTGAATTCAAAACATTTTTTGAAACTTTTAAAGAAAATATTCGTCTCTTTAATTGAGATGTTTTAAAAATCAACCCAAAATGAGAAAATGAGAAAATATAAACTTTAATAATTTTCTAGAAATAGAATAACTTTTCTAAAAAGTTATAGGAAACCTTCTTATAACTCTTCATTATTCCATAATAAAAAAATATGAATACTCTGAAAAAAATGATTATAGGTGTTTTACTTATTCTCAACTGGTTGATTCTGATTTCTTTTCTTTGAGCAATTATATGAATTGTCATGTTTTGAATTCATAATCTTTGAGAAATTGCTCTTTGAAAAGCTTTAGTTGGTATAATTGCAAGTCCATTTATTCTTTTTGTGATTCTTTGATACTGAGTTTGGAAATTATTCTTTAAAAAATGATGGATATATAATCTCTTTATGTTGGGAAATCTCATGGTTCAATATGTAATCTATCACTATAAAAAATCATACCAAATATGGAAAGTACAATTATTATCAAAAGAAAATATACGTTTTCTTCTTAATCCTTTTTCTGGAAAATTTTATTCTGATTTGAGTACACTTGATAAAAAAATATTGAAAGAAACTTCATTTGATCTTACAAGTTTGATTAAGAAAATCAATGATTATTTCCGTGTAACACAATGATATGAATGAGTGAAAGTGGTTGATTATAAAATCATAAACTCAAATAAAATACTTACACTTTACAGACCCCATAATCTTGATAAGGCTCGTATTGAGAGAATAGATAACTCAGATATTCTGAATTGAATTTGATTAAGTGTTGAGAAGTATAATTTAGAAAAAAATATTAAAAATGATATTTCTCTTGAAATTACGGAATTGAAAAATAATACTCTGTATTTGATGAAAGATTACCTTCATACATTTCCAAAAAATCACTTCATTTTCTGATTTGATAGTAAGTGAAATGAAGTAAAATTTCCACTTGATTTTTCTCAAGCTAATCACCTTGGGGTCTATTGAGCAACAGGAAAATGAAAGACAAATTTTACTACTTCAATTCTCTATTCTCTCTATTCCTTGAATCCAAGTTATCGCTTTGTTGTTTTGGATACAAAATGAGACCTTGCACATTTTTCAAAAATGGAAAGAGTTGAGTATGCAAGATCAGTTTGAGATATTCATAAACTTTTAGAAATAGTGAGTAAAGATATGACTCATATAAATGATGTTTTTGCTCAGAAGAGAGTAAGAAACTTTACTGAGTACCATAAACTCCCTCCAGAACAAAAAGATATCGATATCACTCCTGTATTTATTTTTGTAGAAGAGTTTTCTGTTTTAATAAACTCTATTCAAGATAAACAAATAAAAGAGGATATTATAAACTCTGTAAAAAATATTGCTCTTGCTTGAAGAAGTGTTGCCCATACTCTTATATTTTCTCTTCAACTCCCTTTGAAAAAAATAATTTGAGAGAGTGAAATAGTTCATATGGTAAAAACTATCTCTTTTAACATAGATAATGACATGAACCAACATATTTTTGGAAGTAAAATTGATGTGGATCTTTCAAAATTACAAAAGTGAGAATGAGTAATAAAAAATGATTGAGATATAAAAAAATTCAAAGCACTTTTTATTGAAAAAGAAGACTTAGATACATTAGAAAGTGAAAATACAAAAAATCATATTTCAAACAAAATGAAGTACTTGGAGTATGCAAAAAAGATGAATTCCTTTTCAAAAAAAGAAGCCTTAGATTTTTGACTTTCTCGTAGCAATTTTGATGAACTTTCTAAAGAATTACAAGAAAAATTAATTCTTGAAAAGACATCAAATAATACTCTAATCTTTAAGTAAAAATACTTCATTTATTTAAACAAATAAATGAGTACTAAAAAAATACAAGCCAGGAGTAAGGATTTAAGGTATATTCCTTAAAAAACTTATAATTGGCTTATATATAACAAAAAGACTTTGAAAACACTAGGTAATCACTAGGCATATTATATTTTAAATAATAAAAAATGAAACAACAAAAAGACTTCGAAATTTTTCTTAATATAGAAAAAGACAATACTTCATTTTTTGAAGATATTACTGAATTTTCAAAAGTATTTTTAGAAGAAAAAGATCTCATTGAATTTTCATGAATTAGTAAAAAACAACTTGATCTCTATCTCTTTAGAAATCCTGAAATTACAAAAATAAAGAACTGAAAAAGTAGATTTATTTCAATAAAAATTCTGAGGCATGTTATGAAAAACATGAAAAGAAAAAACAATAATTTATAATTTAAATAAAATAATATGAACGATAAACTTAAATGATTTAAAACTCTTGAAGAATATGCTAACGAAGAAAAAGAAATTATTAAAGAAAGAACAAATAAATGAAGATTGGAGCATTATAAAAGTAAATATTGAGATAGTGAAAAAACAATTTATAGATTTAAAAAATTAGAAAATTGAAAGCTTAAAATAGAAAAAGACTCCAAAATTTAGGAGTCTTTTTCTATTTTAAGCTAATATTGTATTTAATTTTTCAATAATTTTTTCTCTATCTCAACTTCAATTTGTTGCTAATCTTAAATATGGGATATTATACTTTTCTAAAATACTATTTTTCTTTTTATCTCTTTCAATTTGATCTAAATTATTTTCATGAAACTGAACTCAATCAACCTCGATAACAAGAATAGGAGTTTTTCAAAATTTTTCAAAAATAAGAAAATCTAATCTTGAATTGTTATTCAAAAACTTTTTTTCAATATCATCTAATTTACTTGTATCATTTATAAGAAACTTTAAATGATATTCTAATCTATAATCTAAATTAGAGAAAAGTTTATTACTTATTAAAATTTCTTTAATTAATGCATTTCATATATTTTCAGAATCATGTTTAGAAACTTTTTCTAAATTATTTTTATTGATAGTAATTTTATCGGAATAATTTTTATATAATAAATCAAAAACTCAAACAATTTCACTATTTTTAATATTTTCATCTAAAGAACTATATTCAATATATTTTACTAAATCTTTAATTTCTCTTCATTTTTTAAAAAATAGTTCATGATCAGTTACGATTATTAGTTTATTTTTTGCCCTTGAAACAGTAACATTTATTAAATTTGGTTGATCAGCAAATTTTAAAGTTAAGTTTCAATTTTTTGAATTATCAAGAACGGTAGAAAAAAGAATAATATCTTTTTCTCTTCATTGAAATTTATGAACTGTATTAATATCTATTGTTTCTCAAAATATAGCATTCAATTTTTCTACTTGTTTCCTAAAAGGTGTTATAATTCAGACATCATCTTTTAGAGTAATATTTTCCTTATTATTTAATAATATATCTTGAATTATATCAATCTCTCTTTGATTATATTTTCAAGTATTTTCACCTTCTGTTATATCTCTCATATGATTTCATTCTGAACTACGATGAATAACTAGAGGATTTTTATTTTCTCACTCATTTGTATAAATTACTAACTCTCAATTATAATATTTTTGATTACAAAAATTAATTATTTTAGGATGACATCTATAATGTTCTTTTAATAAAGTAACTGGAATTTTATCCTTATAAATACTTAAAACTGATGTAAGAATATTATGTTTATAATAGTTAAAGTCCTCATCAATAGTTACATTTACTTCTTTTCCATTTGTAATGTGTGTAAGTTGCTTACTATCTCATACAATTATAACATTTTTACAACATGAAAAAATAAGTATTCCTGTAATAAGATCTACTTGAGAAGATTCATCTACTATTACATAATCTAGTAAATATCATTTTGGAATTGAACCTAATAATGAATAAGTTGTACTTAAAATTACAGGAAATCTATCCATAAAGTTTGAAGATTCTTTTAAATAATCTTTTTGAGAAAATGAATCATCTTTAAATTTCTTAAATTTTGCATTGAGTTTATTCTCAAAAATTATTTTAGAATATTTTGTATAATCAGCGACTAATTGATCATATTTATTACTTTGAAGTTTGTTTTCTAGTATAGTTATTCAATCTCTTAATTCTTCTATTTTAAGTTCATAAAATTTTCTTTGATAAGACAATATCAAATCTATTTCATTTGTATCAAATTTTTTAAACTCAGTAAATCAAAACTTTATAAATAGCTCTATTTTATAAAACCATCATTTATTCCTTCATTGTTTAGATTTTTCAGTATTTAATACTAAAAAATTCATTATTTTATCTGAGTTTTTTGCCCAAAGTGGTAGTTTAAAAATTTCTTTTATTTCTTGTTTATTGAAATATTTTTCAAAATGTTCTTGTTCTAAAAGATAATCTGATAATTCTAATTCTAATCTATGTTTTTCATTATCAGTATCCATTAAAATAGAGATTTCTTCTAATTTTGAAGTATAATTTCAAATTTTATCTACTTTAAATTCTTTTAGTTCAGGTATATTAGAGAAAAAATAATCTTTATTATCTCTATTTCATAACATTGCAACAAAGAAATCATAACCTTGTTTTTCTAACTTTTCTTTTACATTTGCTATAGCAGAATTATTGTTTGAAACTATTGCTATTGTTTTATCCTGCATAATTGCAAGATTTGCAATTATATTTAAAATAGTTTGTGTTTTTCAAGTTCACGGAGGTCATTCAATAACTGATATATTTGAATTAAAAACACTTTCAAGAGCTTTCTTTTGACTCAGATTAAAATTAAATGGATAAATTAATTCTTTAGGTTTAAAAAATCCAGTTTTATTCGTATATTTTTTAAAAAAATAATCTCATAAAACACTCTCAGGCAATATAGTTTCTAATTTCTCATATTCTCTTTTTAAAAGTTTTGTTACTTCATTATTTTCTATATTTTCTAAAACTGACTTCAAATTATCTATAATAGATGAAACTTTTTCGTTTTTTATTAAATTTTCAATAACTTTGATTTTATTATTTGAAATAACTCATCATTCTTTTAAAAATACTTTGTAATATTTATCTCAGAAATATAAAACTTCTCTAATGTTAAATAATAATGTTTTTTCAAGGTAAAATAAATTACTATTTATATCAATGTTTTTAGGATCTTTTAAAATAGTTATAGAACTAGATTTATATGAATAAATTTTATCTCAATTACTAAACTTCATATTTATCTTATTTCAAGCAAACTGAAAAAATGAAATATTTTCTAATACTTCATTATTTTCATTTATGATTAAATGTTTTTTGTTATTGTAATAAGTTTTATCCATGTTTTTAGTATTATATTCATAATTCAACATTTTCATCTTCATATTTAGAATCTCTTAAATAATCATCAGAAAGATTTTTTAAAATTTTAGCAGTTCTAGGCCACTTAATTCTTAATTTTTCATAATTACTTTTAAATCAATCCGATAGTTCTTTTTCTTGTATTCATCATTCAAAAATTCATTTTGAGAAGGTTCATCTTGAGTTTCTCTTTCATATTCAAAATCAGATTTCTAAGTCTTTATTCTCATATTTCTCAAAAATATCTCTGACTTCTTCACAAGGCCAAACTCAGTCTTTTCAAACAGGACAATTAATTAATAGCTCTCAGATTTTTTGACTTCAAACTTCATATCTATCAACCTCTTTTAACAAATTTAATGTTTTATTAACCCAATCATCTAAAACATTATAATCAATTATTCATGATTTATCTTTTCACGGAATTTTTGTAAACTTCCTAATTATTTCATATGCATTACCTGCTTTAATTTCTTGTTCTTTAGTAACCTCTTCTTTTTTTTCAGCTTTTCTAACTTTGTAATTATATGTTACTAATTCTACAAATAAATTTGGATTATTTGCTAACTCTTCATTTAAAATTTTAGGATTATCAACTGCTTTTACATATTGAATTTCAACTCATAGAATTTTATTTTTTTCAATATTTCATTTTTCTAATTCTTGATAAAGATATAATAAAATATTATTTAGATGATAGCTTAAAGATTGTATCATTCATCATTTATTTAAAAACTCTACCAATTTAACCAATGTATCTAATATTAATTCATTATTTAATATTTCTCATTTTTTATCATGTATAATAAAATCAATTTGTTCAAAAGAATAATTATATAATCAATATTTATTTAATTGTTCAATTATATAGTTAGCTTCTCAATAATCTTCTTCATTTAGAAACTTTAAATAATTTATATTTTTAAATCATTCCCAAAATATTTTTTGAATTTCTTCGTTACTTGATTTTAGTAATTTTATCGTTCTAGAATTTAATTTTAATCAGAGTAAAAAATTAGCTATAACTTGATTATTTTTAATAGAGTTAATTAAGTTAATTTTACTTTTAACAAAATCATGATTTATGAAATCTATTTGCCTAATGAAATTAATAGCAAATCTCTGTAAAGGGATTTCCTTATTTTCTAATAAACTAAAAATATTATTTCCAAGTTCATTTATTAAATTAGCCTCAATAATTGATTGTGAAACTAAGTGAACATAATCTAATTTTTTAATTAATTCAACTATTCAATCAAATCATTTCTTACTATATATTTCTTTGACTTTATATATTCTTTCAGTATCCGCAATTTTTTTATCTTCATCCCAATGTCACTTTTCTCAATTATATTCATTTAATCTTGATAAAATTACTTTCCTATCATTATTAAATAACCCTATATTGGATACTATAATATCACTAAGAGTCAGTAAAATATGTAAATCTAATAATTCTTGTTCTCATTCCGGATAAACTGAAAGGAAAGGCTTATTATTATATATTTTAAACCTGTAAATTATATCTTCTATTTCATTTTGAACTTGGATTAATTTTTGTTGATTTTCAAATTGAGAATAATCATAATTTTTTAATATTTCAATAACTTTTCTAAAATGTTCAATAGAAAATTTATCTAAATTATCAATTATATCAACTATAAAATTTTCAACATTTACTTCAAATAAAGTTATAAATAAATCAATAATCTTTATTAAATATTCTCTATGTTCTACATTTGTCATAGACATTACTCATTTTGACCAGTTTTGATAATTTGGCTCAGCAATATTTGATGATATTGTTTGATTTAATAATTTTGTAATTAATTGGAAAATTATATCTGGGTATTTGTCTGATTCACTTTTCAAAATTTCTATTCTATCTTCTATTTTTAAAGAGGTATTATTTCTCCATAATATATAAATTTCTGATAATGTTCACATTGGTCTATTTGAATGATTTTCTCTAATTGTTGAATCATATTTGTTAGTTAATTTAATTAGAATATTTGTTACTTGCCTTATTAAATCTTGATTCCAAGATAATCTTTCAAGTGCCCATAATAAATGAGGATAGGCTCAACCTCAAGAAAGAAATGAATCTGTTTGCTCAAAAACTCCACTTAATTTATCAATATTATCTTCAATAAAATCTAAAAATACTTTAGGAGTAGATTCGGCAATATTTTCAATGTTACCTCAAATAGAATTTACGACTTTTGATATATCATTATCAAAAGTTAATACTGAGTTTGATATTTCACTTAAAGTACTTTGTATTTCTTGATTTTCATATCATAGAGTAGATAGAAGAGTCAAAGAATCACTAATTCATCATTTAATTCTTTGTGAAAAATTAGGTATTTTTCACAAAACCGATGCATACCATCTTTTATCAATTGGTAATTCAAATGATGGGTCAATATCTGATAAAGCAACTTTTGAAACTTCTTTAAACTTTCTTAATGTTAAAGTATCTAAATCATCTTTAACATAAATCCATAAATCACTTTTAGAAATTATTTGCCAAATATTTCTAATTTTTCTTATAGGTGAATCATCTTCTTTTTCTAATTTTATAAGTTCTTTAATAAAGTCATCATATTTATTTTCCGTAAAAATTTCAATAAGTTCATTATCTTGTCATTCCTTCCATTCTGAAAGAAGAAAAAAAGCAGTAAGGACTTTTTTATCTATTTTTCATAACCATTTTGGAGTTAGATTTTCATTTGGAACTAATTCTTTATTTCTTAATATTGGAAGTATGTATCATTTAGTCTCTCTATAAACTTTCTCAGCTATATCTTTATCTCCTAAAATTTCTTCTAATCATGAAATTCTATCAAATCTATTCATAGAGTTTAGCTGAATTTCATAATCAAAATAATTTGAATAATAATTATTTCTTCAAATAGGAAATATTAAAGTATGTCATTTATTAATAGCTTTACCAATATTACTATTTTCATCTGGAGTAAAACTTTTTCATATAATTAAAACTTTTTCATTCAATTTATTTATTACATAATCTAGTTCTTCCTTATTCTCTATAATAAGAACTTCTTTATCATTTTTTTCTAATAAGGATGCTAAAACAAAAGCATAAGATTCAAATAATGAATCTGAACTTATTTTTATTTTTTTTCAATTATTATTAATGTAGTTTAATAGATTTTGTTTTTCTTCATCTCTTCCGTTAAGTAAAAGAGATTGTTTAATACTTTTTCAAGTAGATAAAGATATTTCACTCCATCAATTTTCTATATTTTTTATTTTAATTGAGTATTTTATATTTAACCAAAAAATTAGTCATTCATAAAATAATCATAAAATAATCATACTAAATATTGTATAAATAGAGATATTTTGAATATTAAAATCAATTCAATAGTATTTATTTAAAAAATATAATATAATACTTGTTATTATACTACTTGATAATAATAATATTGCTCATTTAATAAGCATTTTTCAAGGACTACTAATAAAGAATGATAAAAATATTCTTCTTTTATCTTCTTTTGATAAGTGCTTTAAAAATAGTTTTAGCAGTTCTTTCATTTATATAATATTAAAATAATTAATCTAATATTTTAATTATAAGAAAAAAATTAAAATATTAAAATAGTTTTAAAAGATAAAAAATAGCTTAAGTCTAAACTTAAGCTATTTTTTATCTTTTAATTCTAACTTCTATTTCTAAATAATAAAAGTTCGATTCTGTTATGTCTGTTTGGTGGACTGAGCGGGGCTCGAACCCGCGACCTTGTCCTTAAGAGGGACCTGCTCTACCAACTGAGCTATCAATCCAAAAATTATAAGGATTTAGATTCCGGATCAAGTCCGGAATGACATATGGTCTTATAAAGTTATTGTAGTTTATACAAAGACAGAAAAAATGCAAAAAAATATTTAAATTTATGTTAAGTTGTACAGGTTACTATAAACTCCAGAGAGATTCCGGATCAAGTCCGGAATGACAAAAGTTAGGTCCAGAATGACACATTGGTTTTTAAAATCAGCTTTGTAGCTCAATCATATTGTAATATTTTCACTTTAGTTTTAAAAGTTCCTTGTGATTTCCCTGTTCAACTATTTGTCAGTTTTCAATATAAAAAATCACATCTGAGTTTTTTACAGTTTGAAGTCTGTGAGCCACTACCACTACAGTTTTATTTTTAAATAAATTTCTGAAAGCTATACTTACCTCTTCTTCATTGAAACTATCAAGTGCTGAAGTAGGTTCATCTAGAATAATTATATTTGGATTTTTTAGCATTATCTTAGCTATTGCAAGTCTTTGTTTTTGTCATCAACTTAGTTTGATTCACTTTTCTCAAATCTGTGTTTCCAGTTTTTTTGGTAATTCATTGATAAATTCACATTTTGCTTGCTTGATTACTTCATTTATCTCATTATCACTTGGTACATAATCAAGTGCATAAAGTAGATTCTCTAAGATACTTCAATCAAAAACTGATGGATCCTGACTAAGATATCAAATATGCTTATAAAAAGTTTTTAATTTTATTTGAGACAATTTTTGATTATCTACAATTATATGTCATCATTTTGGAGAGATATATCAAGCTAATAATTTAACCAATGTGCTTTTTCATCATCAACTAGCTCATACAAAAGCATATTTTTTTCATCATTCTAAAAATAAATCAAAATCCTTAAAAACACTTGATTTTTCATTGTATCAAAAACTCACTTTTTTAAATTCTATATCTCATTTTTTGAACTCGAAATCTTGTGCATTAGTACTATCTTTGTATTGAGGAATAGTTTCAAAAACTTCTACAAGCTTATCTATATCTATGAAATATTTAAATATAACCTTAAAATAACCTCTTATTTGCCGTGCATATTTAGACATAATTTGCATAACCCAAGCAAGAAGAGTAAATGTTGCTATATCATATTTTCAACTAATTACTCAAACTCAAAATAATAAAAATAAAACAATATAAAATGAATTTATAAAAAGATCTGATCAAGTTTCCCATATTCTTTTTTTAAAATTTCACATCCACCGTAGTTTATTTAGTTCATCAGATATTTTTCATAATTCATCTGTTTCGTGAATAACCTTTTGATTTTGTAATATTTCAAATTTTGACATTAAAACTTTTATTTTTTTTCAATCTCAAATTACAAGTAATTCTTTAGCTTTTCTCCTTATCTTAAAAAGTTGCATTAATCACTTTCCATATAGGTATAATATAATATAAAATAATCCTAAAACACCTAAAAAATAATAAAAATTTGGAACTTTAATCAATATAAGAATTAACATATATATTATACTAATAGCATCAACAAAAATATTAATCAATAAAAATATTGATTCTATAAATGATTTTATTCAAGTAAAAATAATATTATTCATTTTTCCTGTCCCATATTCTTCAACTCTTGTATTATCAAGATTTACATATTCCTGCAAATATTTTGTATTTAAACCTTTTTCAATATCAATATATAAACTTGAACTAAATGAATCAATAAATAATGAAAAAACTAAATTAATTAATGTAATAAATATAAATATAATAGTCAAAAAATATATTCAATTTATATCTCATTTTGAAATATCAAAAATAATCAAAGAAATTATAGAAACCAATATTACACTCTGAATACTATCAAAAAACTTAAAAAAAGTAAAAACATAAAAGTTTCTCTTTGAATAACTAATTGATAACTTTACCAACTCTATATATTTTGAATATTTTTTGAAAAGCATATTTGATTGTTTTATAGTATGAACTAAGTAATATTATTTGTCTAATAAGTGAAACAAGTTGGTTTTATCTTGCTAGAGATTCCGGATCATACTCTCAAGAGTACAGGTGTCCGGAATGACAAAAAAAAGAAGTCCGGGATAACAAAAAAAGTCAAAAATAACAAAAGTGAAAACTATTCCACTTTTAATTTAATATCATTAAATCCTAGTTTTTCCATAGCTTCAAGAATAAGTTCCTTAGCTCAAACCTCTTGAAATGAATTCATTGCAATTTTTGAAGGAACTTTTATATCTAGATTTTGTCAATTAAACTTGATATTTGCACCTCTAAGTCACATAGTCAAACTTCACTTTCATCATAATTCTTTTACTTTTGATACAAAATCATCTCTTTTAAAATCTGTATTATTTTTTTGTCATTCTGGACTTGATTCAGAATCTATTAAACTATTTTCAGTTTTTTCATCTGATCAAAATACATCTAAAACAGACTCAAGTTCTATATCACAAACTTCGTAGGTTTCTAATTCTTTTTTTGGTTCTTTTTTATTTGATTGTTTACTAGATTGTCATTCTGAGAGTAACGAAGAATCCCTTGAACTTTCGTTTTTATTATTTACATCGCTTAAGGGATCCTTCGCATTCGCTCAGGATGACATAGAAGTTAATTCATTATTTACTTTTGCATTCTCAATCCTACACTTTACACTTTCACTTCTTGTGACTATTTTTAAAATCCCTGAAAGTAAAGTTATCTTTTCATCCATTGAATTTTTTGTCTTACTATAAGTTTCATCAAGTATTTCAAGTATATTGTTTAACTCACATATACTTTCTCCAGATTTTATTTTAGCTAGAATCTCATCTCTAATATGATAAATCAAATCTTTGAAAAATAATTTTATATTTTTTCCATCATCTACTATACTGTCAAAATCATAAACAACACTTTTATCATGATTTAAAAGCTTGTCTCAAAAATCTTTTATAAAAGAACTTTCAGTAATTCATAGATTTTTTATAATATTTTCAAAAACTATTTCGTTGTTTATAACAAACTGTTCAAACAATGTAATTGCATTTCTAAGTCATCCGTGAGAGTTTTTAACTATAAAATCAATTGATTTTGAGTCTGTTTTTACTTTTTCTTCTGAGGCTATAAATTCCAATCTCCCCTTTAAATCTATATCACTAATATTTTTGAAATCGTATCTTTGGCATCTACTAAGTATAGTTTCTGGAATCTTATGAATTTCTGTTGTAGCAAGGATAAATTTCACATAACTAGGTGGTTCCTCAAGTATTTTCAAAAGTGCATTAAATGCTCCAGTACTAAGCATATGAACCTCATCAATTATATATACCTTGTATTTAGCAATATTTGGCAGAAATTGAGCTCTTTCTATCAAATCCCTTATATTATCAACTCAAGTATGACTCGCTGCATCTATCTCAATAATATCCATAAGTTTATTATCTGCGATACTTAGACATATATCACAAGTATGACAAGGATTTCAATCTTTTTGATTTAAACAATTTATAGTTTTTGCCATTATTCTAGCCACACTAGTCTTACCAGTTCATCTCGGTCCACAAAAAAGATAAGCTCCAACAAGCTTGTTTTCCTTGACAGCTTCCTGCAAAGTCTCCTTCACAAATGTCTGTCAAACCATTGACTCAAAATCTTTCGGACGGTATTTTACTGCTAATGACATAAATAATAGTTAATCAATATAGTTACAGCATACCAATTTAATTTAAATTTTCAAGGATTTTTAATAAAAACTACAAACTCCTAGTTTCTTTATCTACTACATATTATTATTTTTATTAAATCAATTAGAGTTTTTTAATCATTTTTTCATATCACTATTTAATTTTCTTTCAACTTTTTTTAAATCGTTCTCTGGTAAAACATTCTCAGGTTTTATTCCTCTCTCAATTAGTGTTTTTCTAACACTTTTATTATTTGCAATATGCTCTTTTGAAATTTCTAATTCTGTTTTCATTTTCTTATTTTTTGCATTGTAAATCGTAATTTCAGTTGCAAAATCTTTTGCTTTTAAAAGTATCGTTGGCATAAAATCAGCTAATGGTTTTGTTTCCATTATTCACCATTTTATTTTCATTTCAGCAGTGGTTCTTCAAAATAATGTTTGGTCTCATTTACTTCTTATAATTCAAAAATTTCTATCATTTCAAGTTTGTTCATAAATTACTTGCGATAATTCTTTTTCAGTTCAAGCTAGTTTATGTCTTGCTTGGATTCTTTCATATTCTAATACTTTTTGTTCTATTATTTCTGATTTTCTCACTTGTAATACAAAATATTGTTGTGCAAATGCTATTTCTTCTTTTTTAGAATCTCAATTCATTGCTATAAGATAACAGGCTTTTCGAGTAAGCATTATATCATCTATTTCTCTTTTGCTTCATAATCATAAGTTGACCATTTTGTTGATATCAACAAAATGGTCTATTATATTTTCATTTGAAGTTTCTAATGAAGTTTTTGCTTTTGAAACAATATTCAAAAAGTTTCTCCACTCAGTATATCAAAGTAAATGTTGTAAATCCCTTGCAAACCAAAATTCTATTCAGTTATCCATTTTATTCGCAAATGATTCAAAAGTATTTGTCAGTTCTTTTATGATTTCTTGTTTCATAATCTGTAAATATGACTTAAAGTTATAAACTTAACAATACTCACATTATATACACTTTTATTATTAAATCAAAATTTAATTTAGATTTTCAAGGATTTTTTTGATTTCTTCTATGAGATATTCTATTTCTTTCTTTGTTATATCAAGTTTTGCAAGCTTCAAATACTTCTCTTTTGATTTATCAAAAGATTTTATAAGTTTTTGTTTCTTTTTTTTATCTAATTTTTGTGATTGTAACTTTGTTTTTAGTTTTTGTAAGTTATTTTTATGTTTTAGATTAAATGAAGTTTTATAATCCAATCTAAATAAATCTGTTATAGATTGAGAAAGTAATTCATTATTCACTTTTACTTCTCATAATTCTCCGTTTTCGTAGTTAAATTCTATGTTATTTTCATATTTATCACTTATACTTTTCAATTTTCAAGTATATTCATCATATGTAAATTTTAAAATATTATCATCACTAATTATTTCTTTTATATTTCAATTTATTTCATAATTAATACTTAGTTTTTGTTCACTATCTTGCCCCCTTGATAAAGGGGGGTAGGGGGTTTTATTATTTACTATCTCAACTTTTTCAATTCTATTTTTAATAAGACTATAAGTATAGATTTTTTCTAAACCTAGATATTCTAAGCTTTCCTTAAAGATTATATTATTTGAATTAACTTCAAGTATTTCTAATCAATTATTTTTATCACTTTTATATTTAAAATCCTTATCTATGGCAAATTTTATATTTTCTCAATTTGGTTTTGTTATACTGATATTTTGTCTATTTTGATCAGCATCAACTTTAAATTGATAATTTGTTTTTATAACTCAACTACCTATATTATACAAATTCAAATCTATATTTTTATAAAACATAGCATTTAACACATTTTCTCAAGTTGTTTCTGATACTTCTTTTTTACCTTCTTTTTCTATTTTTACTGTTTCGGTTTTTAATACTTTATTATCTTTATCCAATAATGCTAAAGTTAATTCATAATTTCAAGCATCTTTTAAAGGGATTTCTAAAATTCAGTCAATTTTTTCTTCTCAATTCTGTACTAGTTCCCCTTTATCAAGGGGGTTAGGGGGATTTTGTTCTAATCTATACCTTATTTTCTCCACATTTTCCCTTCCTTGTCATTTCACATTATACCTTATATCGATTTTATCTTCAATAGTTTTAAACTCTTTTGTAACTTCAAGTGTCAAAGGTAAATTTGCATTTAAATCTACATATTTACTTCAACTAAAACTAGAAACAACTTCATAATTTTCATTAAATCCTAGTTTTGCATTTCAGGCAATTATTACTCCTGAATTTGTTGCATTTCAGTTATCATCAAGGCTTGTCATAACTATATGATATTCTCAATCTCAAGTAGAATTTGTCTCTATTTTATGATCTATTTTTTCTCATTTATTACCAGGAATCAGGAAAAACTCCCTTTCACCACTTTCCCCAGCTCTACCACTTGTCCAAGCTCATGGGATTTCATTTATAATCATTCCAGTATCTCTATCTATTCATATTCTTCTTCATTGTTCGTCAGTGATTAGGATGTCGATTGGAGAGAGTATGTCGTATTGCCATAAAGCATCTATTGTCTGTAAATCCAAAGAAAATCTTAATGGATTGGTTCATATATTATCTTGTAAAACTTTATCATGTGGAATTGTTTTTATATAATTTTTTACATTTTTATCATATTCAAAAAGCCATGATAATATTGCATTATTCTTTATTCATCTATTTGAAAAATACCAATTTTTTTCTTTATATGTATAATCAGCTTTTCAAAAATTATCAAGTAATAAATATCTTTGATTAAAAAATGACTCTTTTTTATCAAGTAATGTTTCTAACACATTTATACTTGTTGCAAGTGGCATATTTGAATGAGAACAAGCCTGGTATTTATCAAATTCTCAAAATCAATTATATGGATATTTTTCATTACTTAATGGTTCTTTTTTTTGTAAAATACTTCATTCACTAAAAGATCAATTTCATGTATTTTCATCTATATATGTATCTGTAGTATAAATTGTCTTATAATTTATATATTTAGGATAATCTATATTACAATTTATTGGAATTGATTCAAGTTTAGAATCATTTATTTCTTTTCAATCAATACTATCATTTGGAATTAATTTTAGATTATTTGTAGGAACAGTTCAATCTCATCATAATCCAGATTGATTTCTAATAAGATTATTAACTAAATAATAATTATCTCATATATTGTTTAAATATTTATCATAAATATCTTGTCAATTATGCTTAGATGTCTCATCTTGAACTATATCAATAGATTGTTTTCAAAATATAGTTTGTTTTTCTATAATTTTATCACCTAATCCTAGATTAACTATGTTATTTAATCAATTATTTCAAGTAATAGTTGAATAAAATAAAAAATATTTTTTTTCTATTTTATCAAACATCTTTTCTATATTTTCTTTCTTATTTAATTCTTCTAAGAAACTATTTTGAGGATAATTTTCTTTTTTTATATCAAAATATTTTTTTGTAGATTCATTTAAGTATGAATACTTGTTTGAATCAATATTATATAATGAATCTAAATTATTATTTGTTGGTGGTTCTTTATTTTCGTTATATAAATATTTTAAATTTGTATTATTATAATCATTATTATTTTTTATATCTGGTAAAAGTTGTCATATAGTAACTATTCAATTTGGAATTTTAGTATCATATCAATGTATCAATTTATATAATCATAAATCAGTACTCACATTAAGTTGACTCTTTATTCATACAAATCAAACAGCAAATCAATCAGTCATTTCTATATCTCATTTTTCCCATATAGGAAGTGATTTAGGAGATCATCTTTGAGGAGTTGAAATAGTCACAAGTTTGTTTATTTTTATGATTTTTGAAATTGTTTTTGATGAGTATGGGTTTTGACAAGGATACGAATCAAAGCTTTTGATTTTTCAATTTGCAAGATTATTTGAATCAAAAAAGCTTATTTTATCATAATTTCTAGTAATTATTTTCATAAATCAATTTTGATATTGATTTTCAACACACATATCTTCAAGCATAGCTCTTGCTACTAATCATCACATAGAATGTGCTACTATATTTACCTTTCAAATATTACATTTATTTTGTGATTCATAATCTCTAAGTATAAGTCATATAAGTTGTGTAAGCATTGTTGCTGTTATCTTATTATCTTTTTTCCAATCATATCAAAATACATATAATCATCATTTAGGATTATTTCAATCTATACTTAATGTAAACTGATCTTTATAAAATACATCTCTTATACTATATCAATTTTGTTTAAATGTATAAATCAATGTATCATATGCATGAGTTATAGGATCAGGAATCCACCTTTTTATATTATTTCATGATTCTTTATATCATTCTTCACTATACCAAGAAGCTAATATTCAAGGAATTAAAATAGTTGGAATATCTTTTTCTTGTATATTTTCACAAGTATTATTTCATAAAGTTAAAATAGCTCTCTCTTCTGGTATAAGTAAAGCTTTTGTTTGTAATATTAATAACAGTGATAAAAGTATTATTGATGATAATTTTTTCATTAATCTTATTATTATAAAAATATTGATTTATCTATAGTTTTTGTGCCAAAAATTTTATCTAAATATTCTTTTAAATAATCATCCATAGTTTGCTTCATATCACTCTTATCTAATTTTGAAGCATAATTTAATTTATTTAATAATTCGTTAGATAAAGTAATAATCTCATTATTATTTGAGTTTGAAAGTAACAAATTTAAATAATTTATATTTGTATCTAAATTATTAATTTTTCAATTATTTACAGTGCTAGTAAATAATACATAATTTAGAAAGTATAATTGAAATGAATTATCATTATATTTTTTTAAAAGTTCTCCATATCAAAATTTTTCTGCATCTTCAAATATAATTCTATATAAAGAAGGTTCTTTTATTTTCTTCGCAAACTCCAACCCAGCAATACTATCTTCTAAAGTTTTGAATGGTTTATACAAATCTCCTCTAAATCCATATCTTTCAGTCAAATAAAAATACCTATCTTTATTTGTTATATTTTTTCAGTCTTGATACATAAATAATCTTGGATGTGTTTGTAGAGTATACCATAGATTTGTTATATAAAATAATCAATAAACTAGTAATATTACTCATATAATTATTTTATAATAGCATTTATTACTTCTTTTGTTATTGCCTTTTATAAATTTATCTTTAAATAAATATAATATTATTCATATTCATATTAATCCATAAAGAGTACTTGATACAAACATCCAATTATTACTAAATATTCAATCTGTTGTATATGCAAATGGTAAATATAATCATCAAATCCTATCCCAATGATAAAATTTAGTTAATAATAAAAATGTTAATATTATTCAAAAAAACATAAATAAAAACAATCAAAAATTCTTATTTATTTTTTCTCATATTGTTTCTTTTCATACTTTCATACCCCTTTAAAATTAAAAACTAAATTATTCCCTACTTAAAAACTCCCTTAAAATCTCTATTAAATCTTCCTTTTTAGAACTAATATAAATTGCATTAATCTTTTCTAGATATTTATCTGTTAAATAAGATATATTTTCTCCTAATTTATCATAAAATATTACTTCATATTGTAGATTTTGAAAAGAATTATAACTTATATTTTTATCATAAAAACTGTTTCCATAAGTTATACTTTCTGTTAGTATATCTATAAATTTATTATATTCATCTAAACTATATCATTTTTTTACATAAGTAGTATATCAAGTTTCAAAATATAATAATTTTATGTAATCCTTATAATTCACTATATCTTTTTCTTGGTTTCATTTACTTGAATAATAAAGCTCTGAAAGCAATGTTTTCAAGGTGTGAGTATCATCACAATTTATATGAGATACACAATTATATAGATTATCAAACTTCTTTTTATCAATACTTTTATAATCTTTTAAATATTTATTTATTAAAAATACTTTATCTATTTCTTTTAAAACAAAGTTATATTTCTTGTTTCAGTAATATTTATCTAATAATACTAAAAAATTATTTTTAAGATTTACCAAATTTTTTTCTGTATATAAGAATAAATCAATAAAATCTTTTTCATTTATCCTATCAGTTTTGGATACTCAAGTTTTAAAAAGTCCAAGTTCATTAAATATATCAAAACTTATATTTTCATCTGATATATAAGTTCCAAATATTATATTGGATAGATATAATGATGCCTTTGAATAAGTTAAGTATGCTTCATTTTCTAAAGAAGATACATTTAAATATAAATCATTAAAAAGTAAATTACTACTATCTCAAGTATAAATAAAATCAAGAGCTTGTTTTTCTCTTATATAAAAATCTACAAATGGTTTATTTATAAATAATTCTGATTTCTGAAAAATTCAGTTTTTATCAAAAAATGAAGATTCACAAGTGAAATATTTTTTCAATAAACTTGCATTAATTATATATTTTCAATCAATTAAAAAATCATTAATTATGGTATTTAGATTATCATTACATTTTAACCTTATTTTAGATCCTACAGTCAAAGTGTCTGGAATATTTAAAACAAGTTCATTATTTAAAAGACTTAAAAAAAGTCCTCATTCTTTCTTCTTTCCCTGATAATTAACAGTTACCACATCACTATAAAATCAATAATTATAACAATTATTATAAACAACGATAAAATATGAATAATTTGTTCATGGATTTAAAGAGAAATCTTCAAAATTATCTATTCAATTGGCTACTAGATATTCTTTATATTCAGGAGAAATTTTGATAATTTTAATTTTTTCTTTTGATTGATTTTGCCAAGAAAGATTTATATAATCTAGTAATCAATTATTTTTTATTTCAATTTTTATATTACTTGCATTTTGAGGAACACTACATGCATTTAAATCTGATGATGCTCACAAAGTTGGTACAGAATCACTAGAATTTTCACTAATATATTTTATCAAAGGATAATCTAAAAAATTATTTTCTAGGGCTTGATTATCATAAACTAAAGTATTACTATCAAAATTCTTCATAAATCACAAAGGAGCAATACTGTTAATTGGAGTTTTAGAATCTCTTTTAGTTCCCAAAAATCATATACTACTCCAAAGTTCAGGACTTATAGTATAATTATATTTATTTCATATATATCATAAAAACTCTGACTCCAAATTTTGACTGAAAGTATCTATAAATTTACTTCAAAAATAACCAAATATGTTACTCTGGTATGATGAATTAAAGTTTTGTAAATTATCTATTGATTCTATTGTATTTCCAGAAGAACATAAGTTATCTCATTCATTATATCAATCACAAAAATAAGCATCAGCAATGCCTCATAAAAAAAGTGTTGTGAAAAATATAAAAATTAAAAATATTTTTTTTATCATAATTTACTACCGAGAAAAAATAGCATAAACTGTATTAGCCAATGAAGGCACATCTTGTCCTGTAATTTCTTTGTACAATGATGTACTACTATAATTTAATCTAAACATATCAGAAGCATGAAGTTTTTGAAATACCCATCAAATTCATTTAGTTCATAAATTATCCAGGCGATAATTTTTTCTCAGATTTCTTATATCATAAGTATCAGTATAATCTCAAGAAAATACATTATTTATAATATTTCTGTTTTTTGAAATATCTATAGTATTTGTGTTTTCGATTAAATTATTTATGAAAATTCAATACTTTAAATTAACATCATTTTGTCAAAGATAAAAATTATTGAAATTTGAAAATTTGTTGTTTATAAATGAAGCATTTCTAGTATTTTCTGTTGTAAAATTATTTCATCCCATATCTATCTCATTTGACATCAAATTAAAAAAATCAAAATCATATCAATATAAAACAGATCATACTTCTGAAAATTTTATATCGTATATTCAAGTAGAATAATTATTTATAAAATTAATCTTACTATCCTTAACTATTATAGGAGTATAAAAATTGTAATTTCAGCTTATTTCCACATCAATGGTTGAATTTTTTATGTATTGAAAAGGATTATAATGATATGTACCATAAGACCCTCCCCGAGACCGAGTATATGTTATATTGGTTTGTCATATTTCAGTTCAAGGCAAGAGTTTGATATATGAATTTTCAATTTTAACTCAAAAATTCATATAAATTGTATAATAAACTCATGGTGAAGTAAAATAATAACCTATTGAATTACTTAAAAATTTAGCATTTTCAAAAATTATATTTCCTTTTAAAGGAGGTATATCAAAAGTAATATCCTTTATAGAGAGTCCATTATCTCAAACTCATTCTATTTTTAAAAAATTTTTGTATGTGTATCAATCAAAATTAAGTGAGGTTTGAGTTGTTCCTAATCTCATTAAAGTACAATTAACTTTTATATTGAAAGTTATTCAACTTTGAGTTGTTAGAGATCATGTATTTACATATGTATTTATGTAATTTATAGTTTTTTCTATTCATTCATTTAAAGTTTTATAAGGTTTTGTTGAATCAAAAGGGGTTCAAGATGAATCACTTCAGTTTTCACAATCAATTAATGTATAATCATTTTGATAATTAGAATCTGCAAAAACATGTAAATTTATAAAACAAAAAAATCCAAGTATTAAAAGGATAACTTTTCTCATATAAAAAATAGTTAAAAAAATAAAATTAAATGTCGATTTTATATTGATATATTATTTTACCTTCACATAATGCAAATACTCAATTGTTTTGTCTTGTTTGTGATTTCTATTTTCTGTTTTGTCAGCTTTGAATCTCCTGTATCCTTTCTTTTTTAAAACATCATATTCTCCTCTTTCTGACATTATTTCTTTTATATCATCCAAAGTCATCAATCCTTCATCGTTGTAGCTTAAAAATATGTATTTTGCATCTATATTTGAGATTAAATCTTTGTAAATCCTTTTTACTTCTGTTCTACTACAATATAATGATTTTTGACTAGAACAATCTCTCATTCAAGTAATTCATTTTATTTTTGGGTTATCATTTCTTGCTATTGTTTCAAGTACATGATAGTTTCAGCTGTATTGTCTATGATTGTATGGGGGGTCAAGATAAACCACTTCGTGACTTGTTGTTTTTATTAAGTTATTTATATCTTCATTATAAATAGTATGTTCGTGGTCATTTATAAATAAGTCAGCAGGTTTAAGTAGTAATGGTTTCAAAGCAGAGGCTTTAAGCTTTTTCAAAAAAGCCCCATAAACACTTGCTGTATTTGCGACCTTATCAGTGGATTCAAGTAAACTACAAAGTAAAAAATAATATTCATTTTCATTTACTTTTCATTCTTTTTTCCAAGATTCTATTTTATGTCTTATACTATCGCATTTCAAAGCATTTTCATCACTAAAGTATTGCCTTTCAAATTCTTTTTTCTTAGTTCATCAAATAGAATAGTTTTTATAAATAAATCACTTTTTTCAAGGTAAATTGTTCAAATAATTACAAACTATTTCTTTGTATGTATTTACATTTCAAGTGAATAATTCTGGAATTTCATCAATCAAATTTGCAAAATACAAATCTGTATGATTACCTATATAATGTCTATTTAATACATAACTATAATATTGCAAGTCGTTTGCAATAACCTTGTGTCATTTTTGTTTAAAATATCTTCAAACTATTCAAGTTCAGGCAAATAAATCTGAAAATATATAGTTTTTTTCTCAAACTATTTGATTTATTCAGTTTTCTATAAATTGTAAAAGGGAAAGTTTAGATCAGATATAATTCATAATATTTTATTTTATAATAAACATAATTTTTGAATGGGCTAAATATTGTTGTTTTCAATATTTAAAATTAATTGGTTCAAGCGAATCTTTCGAATCAAAAAATTGATTTATCTTTGATTTTATTAAATTGTAATTTCTTTTTATTTTCCAGCTATTTTCAGGATTATTTTCATCATAAATTATGATAAACAACCTATTTTCATCTCAAAATCTTTGTGCTCACTGTAACTCATAAAGAAATTTTGCGACTAATTTTGGATTATCTATTGCATACTGAATATTATATCATGATTTAAACCACTCTTTTGGAAGGTTTGTTACTTTTATATCTATAGGTTGTTCATTCCAAATAACATCAATTCATTTAACTTTTTTGATTATAGGAATTACATTAATATTATTATTTATCAAGTCTTCTAAAAAAACTGTACTCCAATGATTGTACCAAGTACTGATAGTATATGATTCCATTTTTGAAAATAATTCAGATCTAACA
This sequence comes from Candidatus Altimarinota bacterium, assembly GCA_041659565.1. Classification (GTDB taxonomy): domain Bacteria; phylum Patescibacteriota; class Gracilibacteria; order BD1-5; family UBA6164; genus Altimarinus. The sequence goes on from JBAZXZ010000006.1 coordinate 77,693, forward strand.
GCATTAATTAAATCTTCAAATTTATAATACTTTCTTACATAATATGTTTGAATATGAGCATCAACTGCTCATTGAACCATTCACCAATTTTTTTCATCTACTTTATTTAATTCTTTAATTATTGATTCATGACTTGCTCAGGTAACTTTTATATCTTCTTTCCTTAATTTTTCATATAAAAATTTAATATAATTATTAATATTATCTGTACTAATTTTAGTAGAATCAAAATCTGTAAGTATATTCTCAATTGTTTTTGTTATATTATTATCAAACTTTATTCAATATTTTTCACAAAAATCTTTCAAAAATTCTTTTTTTAAAGATTTTAATTTAATAAAATTTACTTCCCTTATATTATATATTGCCATAATTCTACTTCTTAAATACTAAAATATACTCATGTTTAAATAAATAATAATCACTACTCAATGCTCTATATTTCCAAATTGCTCAACTTCAACTTTTTCATCTATTTCATTCCATATTTTTGATTATAATGCTTTTTAATTTAAATCAAGCTTTTTGGGCTTCTGCCATACACATAAATCCTAGTGGTACCCACTCAGAGTTTTGATATTTATCTCAAATAACTATTACCATATATCATTTATCTTTCAGAAGTTTATATGTGTTTTTAACTACTTTTCAAAAATCTAATAAAAAGTTTTCTACACTTCCGCTATTTGATAAATCTTTTTTTTTATTTGAAAATTTTATTATATCTGCATATGGGGGATGTAAAATTGCTAAATCAACTCATTCGATTTTTCTATGTTTAAATATCTTTTCTATATCTTTTCTTGTTTCTTTTGATCAACTATCTCAAACTCAAAAATGAGAATATATTTCTTTTGAATTAATTAATGTTCTTGCTCTTTTTACTAAATCTTCTTGTATATCTATTCATATAATATTTCTTCCTAATTCTTCACATTCTACTGCTGTTGTAGCACTTCACAAAAAGAAATCTAAAACCCAATCTCATTTTTTAGTATACCTTTTTATAAAATGTTCTGGTATCTGTGGAATAAAATTGCCATGATAAAAATTGTCATGTTTTCATCATTTTTTTCTTTCTGGAATTACCCATAGGCTATTCATATCTAAATCAATATTTTTCCAATTCTCCAAATCTAAATCATTGAATTTTGGCATATAATTAAGTTATCAACTATAATACTCGTATTATATACAATTTAATACAAAATCAAAGTTTTATTAAAAAATTCTCTAGAATTACTACCAGAGAATTTTATAATTATTTCACCTCCTCCATCTCCCCCAAAATCCCCTCAATCACATCCCTATCATGCCATTCTACTGGTCATGCATTTGTTAGCATTAGGTGTTCATCTCACTTACCTGCGATAAGTATAGCATCATATTCTTCGGCTGTTAATAAGGCTGTTCTGATTGCTTCTTTTCTGTCTGTGATTACCCAAAAATTGTCTCATTCTTTTCTTTCTATTCCTGGTATTACATCTTTTATTATACTTTCAGTTTTTTCTGAGTAATCATCATCTTGTGTCAAAACTACGACATCTGATTTGTCTGAAACTATTTTTCACATAATTGGTCTCTTGGTCTTATCTCTATCTCCTGTCGCTCAAAATACAGTAATAATCCTTTTAACTCATTCTATTGATCTGATGGTATCAAGTACTTGTACCAAAGCATCTGGAGTATGTGCATAATCTACAAATATCTTGAATTTTCATTTATTTTCTACTTCTTCCATTCTTCAAGCCACTCAGTTTATTGATTTAATTATTTTTTGTATTTGTTCAGGTTTCAATCAAAAAGCTATAAAAACTCAAATAGAAGCCAATATATTGTAAATATTAAATATTCATCTCAAAGGAGTTAAAACAGTAAATTTAGATCAAGCAATTTTTACATCAAAACTTGTTCATTCAAAAGTACTTTTTACATTATCAAATTTGATTGTTGAAGAAGTATCTTTTCAATATGTATACAAATTATCAAAAGTCTCAGCCAGAAATAAATCCTTGTAATCTGATTCATTATTGATTATGGCTATTTTTTTAACTCATGGTTTTCTCTTGTATATGATTAGATTTTTGAAAAGTTGAAGTTTTGTATCTACATAATTATCCATAGTTTTATGTAAATCTAGATGATCTTGAGTGATATTTGTAAGTACAGCAAAATCATAATTTAATCCATAATTTCTATTCATCAAAATAGAATGAGAACTAGTTTCAATAACTGCGATTGTACATCATCTTTCTTTTGCTTGTTTTAATAATTTTTGTAATACAAAAGCATCTGGTGAAGTCATTTTTGTATTATTTACGACTTCTTCATCTCACATAATTATGTTTATAGTTGAAAACATAAATACCTTGTATCAAGCTTCTCTCAATCATTTTGCTATGATATTTGTCGTAGTTGTCTTACCGTTTGTTCCAGTTATTCAAATAATTGTCATTTGCTTACTAGGAAATCCATAAACAATATTTGCCAATATTGCCCTAACTTTATGATACATAAGCCTCAAAGGATTATCAAGAGAAACCATTTTTTTAAAATTTAAACTCATAACAACATTAATTAGAGAATAAAGATACTAAAACTCAGTATATGGCATATTATAATACTCAAACAAACCTCTAGACCCAAAAGTCTTTCTTACATTATTTTGTAGTCAAAGTTTTTCTATCCAAAGATTAATTTCTTCATCACTACTTGCTTCAATTTCTAAAAATGTAGGAATTCCTTCGTATTCATCTATATCAAATTCTAAATGATCGATTTTGTATGAAAGTCTTTGTTTTACTTTTTCTCTTGTAGGTATTAAACCATACTTTTCCAATGTTTTTTTAAATCATTCTATATCAGTAACCACACATTCCGTTTCTTGGGAAATTCTGATATCTGTTTTACTTTCTTTTTTCTTGATTGTATATAGATTACAATCTCATTTTGTTCTCAATCTAAAAAGTCTTTTTTTATCTTCCATTTTAGAATTTGCATAATCATAATAAGTATCACAAACTGTATCTTCAAAAGTCTTTACAGCTCATAATTCCTCAAGTTTTTTAATCAACTCTTCTTTATTTATTTCTAGTATCTTAATTTCCTTTTCTAACATTTTTTATATTAATTAATTACTTTTTTTGGTTCATCAGTTAATTTATTATCTAAAAATTTTGTACTTCCCGTAGCCATTCTTGGATATTTACTTTCATCATCAAGTCATAATGTTTCTAAACATTTTGTTATACTTGTAGATTCAGAAGCTTCAATCTCCATCATTTCTTGTTTTCAATCATATTTATCAATATCAAATTTTGTCCATCATCAAAATGCTTTATCAGATTCTATTGCATATGAAACTCTATCTTTCTTTTTCTTACGAGTTTCAGTAAATCATGCTGAAGTAATTGCATTTCTAAATAAATCGAAATCTACAATTTCAAATTCTTGTTCAAAACATGTTCTTGTTTCAACCTTTCTTTCAACTGCAAACCTTTCAAACATTTTTTGCTCATCATCTGTTAATTTTCTTTTAATTGTATAATAATACTTAGGACTTCATCATCATTTTGGTATTTTTTTTCTGATTCTAAATGTACTTTTATATGTACTATCTCACAATTTTGTTCTTAAATTATTATTTTTGTTATCATAATCATAATAAGTGTCTTCAATTTCTCATTCAAATGTCTTTTTTGCTCAAAGATTCTTTAATCTTTTAATTATATCATTTTTATTTCATCATATATTACATATTTTAACCTCTTCTTCAATCTCATGTTTATTAACTATATTTCAAGATAATTTTATAAATCAATATGAATGTAAAACCATTAAAAATGTAGTTAATGTAGGATCTTTTAAAACATGATATATTATTTCTCAGGTTTTATCATATACATCTTTAAGTCTATCAGAATATTTACTTGTATCAAATCATATTGAATCAAGTACTTTTAATATCCATAAAATTAATACTTTATAAGATACATTTTGAATCAATTTACTTAATTTCTTATTATCATTTATATAATTATTTAATTTTTCAGATTTATTTTTTCAGATTATTTTCATAACCTCTTCTGCGACCCTATCTATTTCTGATTCAATTTTTTCAGCAGTTAATAATTTTTTTTCATCATTTACTAACACATTATTACTTAAACCTTTTAAATCTTCTTTAAGAAGAGTAGATCATTCTGATTCATCAAGTTTTATTAATATATCTTCAAATATTACTGAATGAATATCTCATAATTCTTTTTGTCATAAAAAGCCTTCTATTATTTTCTTTTCATTTCATTTAAATATTGTTAATCATGTTCTTCTATTCTCTGCATTATACATTTACTAATTGCTTTTAAAAATTAAATATGATTTTAAATTAATACTTGTTTTTATGTTTTTGTCAATAAAAAATCTTATTTAATTTAAATCTTTTTAACTAACTTTAAACCTATTCTTCATTTTTCTCTATCCACAGTCAAAACTTCAATCTCAACTTTATCTCATACTTTTACTATTTCTTCAACTGTTGCAACTCTAGTTGGTGCTAGTTTTGAGATATGAATCATACCTGTTTTACCTCTAAATTCAACTATTGCTCAAGTTCAAGTAATAATATTTATTATTTCTCAAGTATGTAATTCTCAAATTGTAGGTTCCCATATAAGGTTTTTTATCCAAGCTAATGCTTTTTCCGCTCAAATACTGTCTTTTCAAGTTACAAAAGTCTTTCAATCATCTTCGATATGTATATTCACTGCAAAATCAGCTTCAGCTTTTTGTATATTTTCTCATCATTTACCTATTATCTCTCTTATTTTTGAAACTGGAACAAGTATACTAAGTACACGAGGTGCATATGGAGAAAGTTCTTTATTTGATTCTGAAATCATATTTTTCATCTCTCATAATATATAAGTTATAGCTTCATTACTTTGAGCAAAAGCTTCTTTAAAAACTTGCATACTAAGTCATTTTATTTTCACATCAAGTTGCATAGCTGTGATACCTTTTGGAGTTCTAGCCACTTTAAAATCCATATCTCATAAAAAATCTTCTTGTGCTTGAATATCACTTAATATCTTATATTTATTTGTTTTTTCATCATAAATCATACCTATTGCAACTCATGCAACTGGTGCAGTTATCGGAACTCAAGCATTCATCAAACTCATTGTACTACCACAAATTGAAGCCATAGAACTTGATCAATTACATGTCATAGTTTCTGAAACTACTCTCATCATATAAGGAAAATCAAGTTGATTTGGTAAAACTGGTTCAAGTGCTTTTTCAGCTAATCTACCATGTCAGATTTCTCTTCTACCTGTTCATCTCATCATTCTTACTTCTCAAACTGCATACGGAGGAAAATTGTAATGATGAATATACCTTTTTGTATTTTCGTCATACATATCATCAATTATCTGTATATCATCTGGTCAACCAAGTGTTGTAACAGTTAAAATTTGAGTCATACCTCTTTGAAATAATGCACTTCAATGAGTTCTAGGAAGTAATCCTACTTCTCAAATAATACTTCTAACTTCATTTATTTTTCTACCATCAAGTCTCTTTTCTTTTTCTAGTACATTTTTTCTCATCACTTCTTTTACTCTTTTATAAACTAGATCTCAAACAAAAGTCATTTCTTCTTTAATTTTTTCGATATCTTCTCATTCTTTGATTAGAACCAATTTTTCATTTATCAAAAAATCTTTAACTTCTACATCAAATCTATTCAAAACTTCTTGAAATTCATGTTTTCAAGTCTCATACAATGAATTTAATTTTTCTTCAGTTAAATATTCTTTTACATTTGAGTAAAGTGTCTCATCTGGTTTATTATAACTTTCTTTTACTTCGCAAATACCAAATCTATCTTTATATTCTTTTATATAATCTATTTGTGCTTCACAAAGTTGTTTAATAATTTTATGAGCAAATTCAAGTGATTTCATCATTTCATCATCAGACACTTCGTTACTTTGTGCTTCTACCATAGTTATAGCATCCATAGTTCAAGCAACTACCAAAGTCAATTTAGCATCACCCACTTCCAAAAAACTAGGATCAAATACCAATCTATCGTCATTAGTTAAGACAACTCTAACTCATGAAACTGGTCATTCAAAAGATGCATTTGTCATAAGTAAAGCTAGAGAAGCACCAGTAATTCAATAAAAACTTAAATCTGATTCATTTGAACTTGATAATGCTGTAGCGATAATTTGAACATCATTAATAAGTCATTTTGGAAACATAGGTCTTATTGGCCTGTCTATAATTCTAGAACTAATTATTGCATGTTCTGATGGTCTTCATTCTCTTTTATTAAATCTATTTCACCCTATTTTTCAAGTTGCATAGTATCTTTCTTGATATTCAACTGATAGAGGAAAATAATCTGCTTTCATATTTAATCATTCTTCTTTTATTCCACAAGAAACAAATAAATAGTTTCAACTATCATCACTAATCGTAACTGATCAATTTGAAAGTAACCCCAATTTTCCTGATTCAAAAACTATATTTATCCCCTCTATATCATAAGATTTTTTTAGAGGTTTTATCTTTGTAGCATTTTTATCTGATAATCAAATCATAAAATAATATTTAAAAAATAAGTAGTAATAATTTATTGTGAAATTGATGAAATACTAAGTTCCAAGTAATAATTACTAAATTTTTTATTAACTAATACTTGCTTCCTAATACATCATCTCTTACGAAAATTTTTACTTGCAAAAGTATACTCAAAAAATAAAAAAAGTGAAAATATTTTCACTTTTTTATGTTGTTTGAATAATCTTATTTTAATTCTAATAAAAATTCTTGTAATTTTTCAATAAGTAAATCATATACATATAATTCTATTTTTCAAACATTAACTCATGATGATACCTTCTTTTCTTTTTTTATCTGAACATTTTTTATTATCCTATCCAAAATATATTTTCTTTTTTCTAAATCCAATTTTTGAAAATCTTTATTATCTTTAAATGATTGCAATTTTTCATCAATTTTTGTAGTAATCAATACATTTATATCACTTTCAAATTCATCATTATTAATTTTGATTTTCTCTTTTAAAACTAATATTTTTTCGTCTAAAATTTCTTTGTTTTTATATATTTCATCTTTGATTATATTATCTTGTTTTATAGCTTCTAAACTATCTTTTATATAATCTAAATAATCTTGTGATTTTTCTGTATCAACAAATATTATGATTTTTTTATAAGTTTCTTTTTTTATATTAAGTAGTTTTTTTTCATAATCTAGAACATCTTTTTGCACTTTGAATTCATTATAATCTTTTATAATTTTATTTATTTCTTCTATCTGTGAAATAGTTATATCATCTTTCAAAAATTCTTTTACATCAGAAACACTTGATAAATCAGGAGTTTTTTGATATATATCCTTCTGTTTTTCTTGTAATATAGCTATATTTTGTTTCAATTCAACGATAGTAACTCATGTTGAAGCTGAAACTTTACCAAAAATAGATAAAATAAACAAAACTATAAATATTATTTTTACATACCTACCTGACTTAATCATATCTTATAAAATTATATTTTAACAAAAATTAGAGAATCTTTTTAGAGTTTAGTTGTTAAACTAAGGCTTTAACTCGAAAAATGATGTGATTCTCTAACTTCCGTAAATGTATGATATACAATTTTATATTATTTACAATTTTTTAATGTAGAGATTATGTGAAGAAAAATTTGACTTTTAAAAATATCATATATACTGTATACATACATATTATATATTAAATTAATACTATGATTACAGATAATCAACAAAAAGTTCTTGATAAAATTGTTAGCTTTATGACAAAGTATGGTAAATCACCAACTATTGAGGAACTTAGAATTGTACTTGAACAGAAATCAAAAAGATGAGTGACTCAATACTTAGAGTCTCTTGAAAAAAAATGATTTATAAAAAGAGATAGCTCTTATAGATGAATTAAGTTATGAAATTCTATATGAATTCAAACAATACTAAATATTCCTATTTTAGGTTATGCTAATGCCGGAAAACCTCTAGTTTTTGCTGAGGAAAATGAACTAGGAACTTTAACAGTATCAAAAAGTATAGTAAGTGGAAATGAAGAGAATTATTTTTTCTTAAAAATAGAATGAACTTCTATGAATGATTATAAAGTAAAATGAAAAACAATTGAAAATTGAAGTTATGTACTTATCAAAAAAGATGATACAAATATAGATGATAAAAATGCATTCCTTTTTATAGTTGATTCTTGTGCAACTATCAAAGTTCCAAAAATTGATTGAGATACTCTATATCTATTACCTAAATCAAAAGATTCTAGTCATAAACCAATTATTTTATCAAGAGAAGATAATATAATAATCAATTGAAAAGTTGTTGATGTATTCAATTTCTAAAAACAAAAAAAGTATTTTAATTTAAAATACTTTTTTTGTTTTTATCTCAGATTATCAAGATAAATATTCGGAATAAATTCACCATTTTTGTATTTTCATATACTTACTCATATTTTGTATAAAAAGATTTTTTTCCATAATTCACTTATATCCATATCAGTCACAAAAATCTCATCTTTGTATCTATAAAATTTCTTATATTTTATCGAAAAATTATAATTATCTTCAATATATTTTTCCAAAAATTTTGTATCCTTTGATGATAATTTTTCAAAATTTTGAACTATATCTTTTTTTACTTGTGAAAATTTATTTTTTTTATCTATTTTTACATCAAACAAAGAATTTCTAGAGTATTTTGGTTTAATTTCTTCTTTTTCTATATTTTTTATTTTTCTGATTTTTGCTACAAAAAATCATCCAGTATGATTTATATGTGGCCAATTTCTGATAAAAGATGAATTATCTGAAATTTGTCATTCCGGACCTGATCCGGAATCATTAAATAAGTTTTGACCTTTTCATGATTCTGAAATAAATTCAGAATGACAATCTAATGGAACTATTTCTAAACTTCCCTTATATCTCTCCATAACAGCTTCTATAACTCATTCATTCTCCAATTTATTTAATGTACAAGTACTATAAACAAGTTCTCATCATACTTTTAGAGTTTTTACAGCACTATCAATTAGAGAAAGTTGCAATTTTGAAATTGATTTTATATTTTTTATATTCCGATATTTCAGAGAGTCATCAGTTTTAAAAGCAGTTCATTCTCAACTACATGGTGCATCCAAAAGTACTTTATCAAATAGTTCTTCAGATTCTTTAAAAAACCTTCAATCATAATTTGTACATACTATATTCAAAGATCACATCCTATCTAAATTGAAAAAGAGTCATTTAAATCTTTCTTTGTTTATCTCATTTGCTACAATAATTGAATTTGGATAATACTCAGAAAGTTGAGTCGTCTTACCTCCAGGACTTGCACTCATATCCAAAATAGTATACTCTGAATAATCTATTTTATCTCCTGACATATAATAAGGAGAACTTGAAGCAGCCAATTCTTGTACATAAAAATAACCCTTTTGATGTTCTGAAGTATTTCATAAAGCTGTATCTAAATCTTCAAATCTATCAATATAAAATGTATTTTTTCACAAACTAGTTTCAGTTAATTGCCATCAATTATTTTTTGCTAACTTTTTAAAATCATCTATACTTATCTTGTTTGTATTAACTCTTATTGATTTTTTTAATGGCTTACTACAGGCACAATTAAATTGATTAATTTCATCATCTGAAAAATTGAATTCTTTTTTTATGTAGTTTATAAAGTCTTGTTTCATTAATAGAATTTAAAAGAATAAAATATCATTTTGTGTGTGTTTTATTTTCGGTAATTATATACAAAATTATATTAATACAATTTTTAAACAAAAAATACCACTTTGCTGTGGTATTTCATAAATTATATTTTTTATTTTTTAAAACTCTCAAGAATCTCACGAGCTACATCTTTTCAACCTAGTCAAAAAGCAATTCATGCTCATACTGTAATTGTAGCTATAAAACCCACAAATATCGTATTTATAATAAATTCATCAACTATTTTTACATAATTTAAAACTATCATTATAGTAAAAAAAAGTACAATAAATTTTGATCCCATAGCTATTATTCTACTTGTTTGATGTTTTGTTAATTCTAAAGCATAAAATACTATATCATATATAGTATCTGCAAATCTAATTCAAAAAAATCATATACAAACTGCAATAAATAAATTTGGTAAATAATTCAATACATCACTTAAAAATATTTCAACCTCAGTAATTCAAATAACAACAATACTTAACCTAAAAAATATTAAAAAAATATAATATGAAAAAGCTTTTGCTACAATTATATCCACATTTATTTTTTCAGTAAGTTTTTTTCTTTTTATTATTTTTGTTGCTCCTTTTTTCCCAATATTTGACTCTAAAATAACATCTTCTCATAAATTTAAATCCATTTTTGATTCAAGCTTATTAATCAAGTTAATGATTTTAAATTTTCTAAAGATAAATATTACTGATTCGTATATAATTATTGCTATAAGTATACCAAATAACAATATAGTTATAGCTCAAATTATTTTTGGCACATATATTTCAGCTTTCATCATCAGACCTTCATAGATATTATCAATAATTTGTTGTCATCAATTTAATAACATATTTTTATAATTAATAGTTAAATATAAAATCCCCTTATTTTTCAGTTATTTTAATTATATCATAAAAAAATAAAACTACAAAAAAATTTGACTTTAAAATAATTTTTTATAAAATGCAAAAGCACTTAACTTAAGGTTACACACTTTGTAAAATATTGAAAACATGCGAGGGTAACATAAAAGAGTGAGTGTACTAAGGCTTCAACCCTTGGGTGTGCCAGTTCAAACCTGGTCCCTCGCTCCATAAAAAAAAGAGCTTAGAACTTAGATATTAGAACTTAGAAAAGAAAATCTAAGAGATAAGTTTTAAGTTCTTTTTTATACTAAAACACTAAAACATAATCCCTAATCCAAAATATTATGGCAAATACTCATGGACTTACATCTAGAATCGTAAAAAAACAAGCTGCATCAAGAAAATTAGCTAAAAATAAAAAAGCTTCTTTTCAAGTTTATATGGGAAATGAAAATGCTGTAACAAGAAAAAATACTAGTTATAAAGCTAGAAAACATTATATGGAAAACAAACAAATGTTTCCAAAAAAGAAACTTTCTACAAAAAACCATCAATCACTTATGGAACAATGAATATTGGATGAAAGATGATTTTTTAAGGTTGGGAAAAAGAAAAATTATGTTACTTGATCTATGGTTGATGCAAAAGGACTTGATTTCTATGGAATGCCTAGATAATTTAGATAAAAGAATAAAGTTATAAAAAAAGACAAAAATTTTTGTCTTTTTTTTGTTTTTGAATACCATACTTTTATAATTCTAATTTTTATAATTCTAAATCATTTCATGCCAACAAAATATCTATATCTCATTTGAAGTTTATATTTTGCTTTTATAGCACTATGGATGTACTACAAGATGCCAAAATATAGAAAAGCTATGCTGGTTTTATGACTTGCAATCTTTTGGTCTGGCCCAGTATCAGAATACTTTTGGATGACCAAAGATTGGTGGCATCCAGAAACTATAACTTGAACTATAATCTGAATTGAAGATTTTATATTTTCTTTTGCTCATGTAATAATCCCTATGTTTATTTATAAACTAGTTTTCAATAAAGATACAGATAGAGATTTTACAAAAGAAAATATATCTATAAAAAATAGTTTAAAAAATCTTATTTTATGGTTTATAATCCCATTTTCATTATCTTGAATTTTATTTTGATTTTTCCATATCAATTCAGTAATATCCGTATTTATTGGGATGTTATTATCTTGTCTAATTCTTGTAATTTTAAGAAAAGATTTATTTATTCCATCGCTTTGGTGAGCTATTCTTATGCTTATTATAGCATTACCAGCTTACTTATTACTTGAATTTCTAAGTCCCTGATATATAGAAAAATGGTGGTTTATGTCTAAATTAACATGAATCTTGTGGCTATGAATACCAATAGAAGATTTGCTCTGGTATGTAATTTACTGATTTATGTCTGGATGAGCTTATGAATTTATATTTAATTTTAAGTTGATTGATAGGAAAACTCTCTTTAACTCTTAATCTCTCTCTTATGCAAAGATTTCACTTCCCTACTCTAAACAACAAAGAACTATTGATTATCTCAAATGACAATGACATCTATCACCAACTAACAAAAGTTCTCAGAATTAATACTTGAGAAGAAGTTATATTCTTTGATTGAAGTAATTTATATGATTATATTTATAAAGTAGATTTCATAGAAAAAAAATCTATTGGTTTTAAATTAATAAAAAAGCTACCTAAACAATCAGAAAATAATCTTGAGATAAATCTATATCAAAGTATCCCAAATAAACAAGAAAAGATAGAATACATAATACAAAAATGAGTTGAAGTATGATATAGTAGTTTTATTTTCTTCAAAAGTGAAAGGAGCCAAAATCTAAAAATAAATGAAAACAAAATAGATAGATTTAAAAAAATAATTACAGAAGCAGTAGAACAATCAGGTAGAAATATAACTCCAGAAATACAATTTTTAGAAAAAATAGATTTAAAAAGTACCAAATGACAAAATATCTATTTTCACACTGATAATAACAAAGCTAAAAAATTGAAAGAATTAAATATAAAAGAATGAAAAATAAATATATTTATCTGACCAGAATGAGGTTTTAGTGAAAATGAAATTGATGTTTTTGACAAAAATTGATTTCAAAAAGTAAATTTATGAGATTTTATTCTCAGAACTGAAACTGCCTGAATTGTAGTTTGATTTTATTTACTTGAAAATTTATAGAAATCAAAAAAAACTTCTTATTACTAAGAAGTTTTTTTTGATTTTGTAAATTCCTACTTAACAAATAAATACCACAATACAAAGAATATATCAAAAGATAACAATATAGTTATTGGAAGAGTGAAAACCCAAGCCATGACAATATTTTTAACTGTATCTCATTGAACTCATCATGCATCAGGTCAAGAACTCATAGTTCAGGCTACACTGGAAGAAAGTATATGAGTTGTACTAACTGGTAAGTGAAGTAGAGATGCAAATGAAATTGTTATAGCTGTAATCATAGCTGAAGTTGTAGCTTGAGCATAATTCATATCTGTTTTTCCTATTTTTTCTCATATAGTTTTTACAATTCTTTTCCGTCAAACCATAGTTCAAAGTCATAAAGAAATTGATATCAAAGCAATTATCCACCAAGGAGCATAATCAACCAATTTTGATAATGAAGTAACACTATCATTAAATTTTGCATCATTTAATAATGAAATTCAGTTTTCATTTTTTGTATCTTTACTTCATATAATAGAAGCTTGGTAAGTTTTCATTGAATCATTATCTGATAAATTGATGTTTGATAAGTTCTTAATATTTTTTTGAAATGTTAATATATCTTCCCTAAGTTCCATTTTATTTATATTTCATGCATCTATTGAAACTTTTATTTCAGATAAATTTGTTATTGTTTCTTTAATTACTTTTTTACTAGTTGTATCTAATTTACTTACATCTATATTATTTACAGAATTTTCTATATAAGAAATATCTCATTTTAAACCATTTAAATTTACTTTTGGATTTATCGCAAATAAAGAAGGAACAAGTACTACAAGTATAAGTACTGCAAGTCATACTCATTTTTGTCCATCATTACTACCATGAGCAAAGCTTACCCAAGCTGAAGTCCCAATAAGTAGAGAACGAAGCCATAATTTAGGTACTCTTTTTTTCTTTTTTGAAGGAGTTGAAAAATAATATTTATTTTTAATATATTTATAAGACAAAGACATTATAATAAATGCTAAGAAAAATCATATAATTGGAGATATAAGCAAAGATTCTATTACTTCAATTGCTTTCTCCCAGTTAGGAATAACTTTTATATATCATTTCATTGGTGTGATAGTCAATATCATTGTAACTCATAGTATAGCTCATATCAGAGAATGAGAACTTGAAGCTGGAATACCAAAAAACCAAGTTGCGAAATTCCAAATAATAGCTGATAATAGTAATGATACTATAACAACTATACCAAAAGTTGTTGATTGATATCAAATAGCATCAAGTGGTAATAAATGAATAATTGCCATAGCTACTCAAACTCATCCAAGCATTACTCATAAAAAGTTCATAATAGCAGCTATTAAAACTGCTTTTCTAGCTTTCAATGATTTAGTATATATTACAGGAGCAACAGCATTTGCAGTATCATGAAATCAATTAATAAATTCAAAAGCACTTACAAGAGTTAAACAACCAATCACAAATGCAAATACCCCTATACTCATTCAAAAAATCATACAAATAAATTAAAAAATAAATTTTATATAGATTAATTTAATCATATCTGAAATATAAAGTCAAATATTTGCTACATAATTACCATAAAAAAACTCCTGAAAAAATTTTCAGGAGTTTTTTTCGTTAATAAAATTTCTTATTTTAATTTAGTTAAATCTATTTCTATTGTTTTAATTCAATCTGCATAAGAAGCAATTTGATACTGTGGAAATATAAAAGTAACTTTTAAAGTATCACTATCAAGTTCAGTAACTAACCAATTTGAATAATTTTCAAATTTAGCTTCAAGTCATGTTTTTAACCAATCTTCATCACTTCATAATTCTCATTTTTTAAATAAATCATTAAAATAATTCAAACTATAATCTGATACTTTTTTTAGAGTTTTTGTATTCTCAAATTTTATTTCTGTTCAATCATTTCTAAAATTAAATGTCTTAATAATTGTTCATCAATGAGCTCATCAAGTAAATGTATAAATTGTTAGTTTATATGTATTTACAATTCAAACCTTTTTAGTTTCTCAAGTTATATTTATCTCATATTTTCAATTTTCTGAGATCTTTTCACTTGGGATACCATTTATAAAAGTCTTTAAATAATCCTTTACATAAGCATAAATTTTATCATCTATTGTTTTATTATTTACTAAAGGAAAATCTATATCAACTTTAACTAGATCAGTTTCTTTTGAAATTGTTATACTTTTTGTGTCTTCCACAGTTTTACACTCTCAATTATATAAAAATACAGCGATTTTATTAGCATCCATTTCACATTTATTTCAAAATGTTTGTTTTAAAGGAGGACAAGGAGCTCTTATACACATAACTTGAACCTCAGCACAAACTGGATTATAATCCATAGTACATGCTTTAGGTTCATCTACAACTCAAGTACTACTACATTCTCCCCTAAAATAAGCCCATTCATCACAAGTTACTCAATTATCAAATGTACAGATTCCACTTTGAGCTCCACTAGAATCTGTAACAATTGTCAAAGTTCAACCATCTTCTTCACATTTAACTGATGCTGGATTTGCCATAGCAAAAGTAGAAGCAAAGCTTAATGTTAAAACCATAGTTAGTAACAATTTATATATATTTTTCATAAAAAGTAATAATTAAAAAGTAAAATTATTCACTTGCTCAAATGATAGCTCAATTACCATCATATTTGTAAAAATCTTTCACCAAAGGAACCGTAATAGTTTCTCCATAATTATACTCTGCACCATTTTTATTATCAATTTCAAATACAATTGCTGGAATTAAAAATTGTTCTTGAGTATAAGTTTTGTAATTAAATGTGTTTATATATTTCAGTTTTGGATTTTTTAATTTTATATCTACATATTTCACATTTTTACCAACATCATAGAATCCATATCTACCTCATTTACTTGCGACTTTTAATATATTTGTATTATTAATTTCTATTTTATAATCTGATTTTAAATAATTATCTACACTAAGAGAGTTTAAAGAAGTGACTTTTTTAGCTTTTAAATCAATTTCTATTCTAACTCAAGAAACTTGTCATCACTCTTCATAGATTTCATTTCAATCAACTATTAAAGGAAAAACTACATTTGTAATATTTTGTGTATATTCTGGCATAATTTTACTTGATGTATATTTTGCATAAGCCATTACATACGACTTTTCCACAATAGGAGTTCAGTATTTTGATAAATCAATTTTATATGTATTTAAGAAATCATTTGCTATTTTAATTACCTCTTTTTCATCTAAAAATACTTGTTTTTCACCTTCGGTATAAGTATCTTGTGGCCATTTTGCCCAGTTTTTATAAATATTTAATGAAGAATTATCAAAATCAATATTTATATTATATCCATATTCTTCATTTTCAACTAAAGATATATTTGAAATTCATACATTTTTAAAATTTGAAACTTCAACTCATGCAAAATTGAGTTTACTTAAACTATCAAAAAATACTTTATTATCAACTTTCTTTGAATCTTTTTTATAAACTGACATCATATCCTTTAAGTCTATATTTAAATCTCAACTAAAAGTATATCTATAAACCTCAGGAATATAATTTCAATCATCTGGAGCTATCATTTTAGGCATTGGATCAGCATATGTTCTCATTGTAGAATTAGTTGGTTGAGTATTTCCCAAATCCGTACTAATTCATGCATTTCACATACTTGATCATTCTGAACCTGATACTGCATTTGGACTAGAAATAGTATGAGTAGATCAATCATTACTACTTACAGATATATCCCCATTTGTAACTGCATCAATTACAGTAGTATCTGCTTCTATATTATTAGATTGAATTTTATTTTCTCTTATTGGAGCAGAAACTGGAACTACTGTTTTACTATCCATTGCTACTTCTCATCATTTTGCATTATTTTGATTTCATACATTTGATAATTTTCAAAATCATTGTTTTGATTCTGTAACTGTACTTTCAAACTTTATATTTTGGTTTCAATTACCTAAATTTATATCTTTAAACAATGTGTCTTTAAACATAAAAAATCAAAAAGCAGCAATTCAAACAGTTCAAAATACATAAGATAATATCTGAAAAATGCTTGGTTTATTTCTCTCACTTTGAAAATTTTGCATTTTTTTAACAGATATTTCTTTTGCTATTTTTTGTCTTAGTTCTTGTTTAAAATTCTCATCTATTTTTACATTTGGTTTTAAATTTATCATAGAATCTATAATCTGGATAAGTTCTTCTTCCCTATTTTTCAATTCACTATCAACTCCATACAACTCTTGCAGGATATTTTCTATTTGTTTTTTCATATTTATACAAATAATAAAATAAATAATAATCACATATACTGAGTTCCCAATTTCATCATCGTACGAGAAACTATTTTTTTACAATTATCTACACTTTCTCCCGTCAGTTCACTTATTTCTTTAAAACTCAAGTCATCCCAAATTCTCATTATAAGTATTTGTTTGTGTTTAAAATTAAGTGTCTCAAAAAAGTTAAATATTTCTCTTATTTTATCCTTATTATCTATATCTTGAGCGAAGTCAGCCTCATATCAAAACTCCATTACTTCATCTATTCTTATTTTTCTATTTGCTACTTTATAATTATCAATCACGAGATTATATGCGATACGATAAATCCAAGCTTTGAAACTACTTTCTTTATTATTTTTAAAAGTATTTATCTTATCTAGTGCTTTTAAAAAAGTTTCATATGTAATATCCTGAGCCAATTGCCTATCATAAGTTTTCAAAAAAACAAACTTATAAATCTTATCAAAATAAGTCTCATAAAGTTCAGAAAAATGTTCCAATTTTCATTTTTGACAAAGAGTAATTACTTCTTGTTCAGACATAGAATTGTGTTAATTAAAATGTACATTTTAAGGAAAAATTTAAACTTTTCTATATGCTATAACGAGGATGGAGAAAAAAGGTGACAAAATGATAATAAAATTATCTATAATATAATCTCTTTTCAAAAAAAATCAATTACAAAACCAAATTAAAAAAGTACCCTAAAAGTATCATAAAAAATCAAATCATCCCAAAAAATATTAGCAGTAATTGAATCTTCATTACTTTTTTTAAAATAAGAAACTCTGGAAGTGAAAGACCTACAACTGCCATCATAAAAGCAAGACCCGTTCAAAGTGGGATTCATTTTGAGATTAGTGCTTCAACTATCGGAATTATACTTGTAGCATTGGCATACATCGGAATCCCTATAATTACAGCTATAGGTACAGCAAATGGATTATCTGCAGTTATATGTCTTTCAAAAAATCCAGTTGGAACAAATCAATGAATTATAGCTCAAAGTCAAACTCACAAAAGCACATAAGGCAAAACTTTTTTTGTAATATCCCATCATTCTTTTGAAGACTCTTTCCAGATTTGTTTTCAAGATTTTTGTTTTATTTCTACTTCCCTATTATCCTCTTTATTTCTCATATCAAGGACAAATGGAGCGATATATTTTTCTAAGTTCATTTTTCATAATATCATTCATCATATAACTCAAAGTACTATACCAGAGAACATATAGATAAGAGTAACTTTTAATCCAAAAATACCCAAAAACATAGCAACAGCAACCTCATTAACAAGTGGTGAAGTAATTAAAAAAGCAAATGTAACTCAAAGAGGAATTCATCATTTTAAAAATCCTACAAAAAGTGGGATAGAACTACAAGTGCAAAAAGGAGTTATAGCTCAAAATAGTGAAGATAATAAATATTCAAGTCAAAATAATTTTCTCTTACCTAAGAAATTCCTTACTTTTTCAATAGGAAAAATTACATTTACAAAACTCATAACTTGAGTTATAAGCATAAGAAGAAATACTATCTTTATACTATCAACTATAAAAAAGTTTAGTGACTCTCACAGATGTCAGCTAATATTAAGCAAATTATAAACAATAAAATCTGCAAAAACTTGGATTGGGTAAAAGATATCCATGATTATTAGGTTATTATAAAATAAATTTGTTCACTAACAACAATTTTTAGTTACCACTTGAAAAGAAGTATGATGAATATTATATTTTTTTTCAATTTTTTCATTGAGATCTTTTATGACATCTTCTGCTGAATTTTGCTTATCGATAACCAGATGAGAAATAAGAAAAATATCATTGGAATTTATATTCCAGACATGCAAATCATGAACATCAGTTATTCAAGAAAAACTACTTATATAATTATTCATTTCTACTAAATCAATTCATTCTGGAACTCACTGCATCAAGATATGAAGAGACTTTTTCAGAATTCAAAAACCTGAAACTATTACAAATATTGATATTACTAAACTTGTTATCAAGTCAATAATATAAAGATGAGTATAATAAATCAGTACTCAACTTATAACGACGATAATAGAAGCTACCACATCAAATAAGATATGCAGATATGCAACTTTTTTATTGAGATTTTCATCTTTTTCTTTATGGAGAAATAATACCGATATGAGATTTCCAAAAAATCAAATTACAGCTATTACAAGCATCAAATACCCATTTATTTCAAGTTGTTTATCTCAAAATCTAACTATAGCTTCATAAATGATATATATCCCAACGAGTATGAGAGCCAAAGAATTCACAAAAGCTATTATAACTTCTGCTTTTTGAAAAGCGAAAGTATGTTTTGTATCAGCTTTTTTCTTTCCTAATATTTCTCAAACCAATGCCAAAATAAGTGAAACAACATCAGTCAAATCGTGCATCGCATCTGAAATAAGAGTCAGACTATTTGCTATAATTCAACCAATAAGTTTTGCTAGAACAATTATGGAATTAAGGAAAATAGAGATTACGAGTGAATGAAAATTAGAGTTTCATCAATGATTATGATTATGCACCATAATATTTTATTATTTAATAAGTTTTTTTGCTAAAACATTAGCGATTGGTCAAGCCAAAAGCATTCAGACTGGAAATACGATTACAGTTAAAATTCAGAAGTTTTTAGCTAAAGTAAAAATATCTAAACTATCAAATCTATAAGAAAATACAAAAGTAAAAATAATAATAAGTAGAAACATTCCAATTACTTGTCTTTTTTTTCATTCAAGTTTTAAACTATCCAAAATAAAAGGACTAATAATAAAACACATAGAAATATATGCTATCAAAGCCACCATTCACCAAGTTTTCATCCAATTTATGAAATAATTTGAGTCATATCAGATTTTCCAATAAGTAACTATGGCAGTCATAAATAAAGTAAGAAAAAATATTCTTATAATAGATTCAGTTTTACCTTTAAACATATTTAAAAAGTTTTTAAAAATTAAAAATTAACAATTACAACAACAAGATTTCTTAGGTATTTCTGGAGCCTTTGTTTGACAACAAGAAGAATCATTACAACAATCTTGTTCATCATCACAACATGAAGATTTTAATAAATTTATGATTTCATCAACACTCAAAACTTTTCCAGAACTAACTACTTTTTCATCAATTACTATTCAAGGTAAAGATATTATATTATAAGACATAATTTCAGCTATATCAGTTACTTTTTCTACATTTGCATTTATACCAGATTTTTCTAAAGCAAGTTTTACATTTGCTTCAAGTTTAACACAATTAGGACAACCTGTTCCAAGGATTTTTATAGTTTTCATAAATAAAAAAATTTAAAATTAAAAATAGTTCAAACTAAGTTTTTTAGTTTAGTATAAGTTTCTGGATTTATAGAATAATAAATACTCGTTCAAATCCTCTCTTGTTTCAATAATCATATCCTTTTAAATACTCACAAATGATGTGAAACAAGATTCTGTTTGAGATTTAAAACTTTTTCTATTTCACAAACACAAAGTTTTTCATTTTTTCATAAAATACACAAGATTTTTATTCTATTTGGTTCAGACAATATATTAAATGACTCTTTTATAAATTCCAAATCATCCAAATTCTCCAAACAAAAACAATTCATAAAAAATATTTAAGTAATAAATCAGTATATCAACATATATTGATATTTAATATTTTTGCAAGTTTTTTTAATATTTTTTATTTTTATTATGATTAAAATATATTTTTTAATCATTTTTTAAAATAATCTCTATTGACAAATAAATGTATTTATACTATAATATTATTAGTATTTTTTAACATCTGAAAAATGAGTTCCCCAAAATCAAATCCATCTTTAGAATTTCAATATATTGATAAAGTTTTAGCTATATATAATAGGCCAGATGATACAATTTTAGTCCCAAAAATCATTAATTCCTTATCTAATGCCGTTACTACTACAATACATAATAATCCTAAAGAGACTATAAATGATAATCTTTTTACAGATATTTTGGATCATGTAGAAGATCAAAGTTTAAGAGAAAAACATCCTAGAATTATGCTTATTCTTGAAGATTTTATAAAAGCAAAAACTGCAGAAATCTTAAATATGAAAAGAGACCAGACTCCAAATACTAAATTAGCAAAAAAAGAAACAATAGAAGATATATTAAATTATATTAGAAAACTAAAATGATTAATAGAAGAACATATAGGTGAAATAAAATATAACAAAGAAACTATTACTGAGATGGAATGTACATTAGATAATACTAATTTTGATATAAAAACAGTAAGATGAATAATAGATGAATTAAATGCAGAATTTGAAAGTAATGTAGAAACTATAGAGGAAGCTTTAAAAGAATTTAATAACAAAAAAAATACTCTTATAGAAAAACATAAATTTAAACAAAAAATAATAACTATAAAAATACCTCAAGATGAAATAAAAAAAACTAGACAAATTATAGATAATATATATGTGACTTTAAATGATAAATTATTATCTTCTGATCCGACAAAAACAATTCACAAAAAGAAATTAATTGATGAATATACTGAAATAATGATAAATATGTTTGAATGAGATGAAAAATTGGTAGCTATTGGAACCATAGAATTTATGAATAATTATATAACAAATATAATATCTAGTGAAAAAACAAATAATGAAAAAAGAGAATTTTTAAGACATAATTTATTTAAAGCTATAAAAACATGATATATAGGTAATAGAGAAAAGGCTATAAGAATGTTGAAATTGATATCTATAATCAAAATAAATGAATTATTAAAAGAAAATGAGGAAGATGTTCATACGATTTCCTATGTCCCTTGAAGAATAAAGACAAAAGTACTATTAAAACTTGGTGAAATTTTAAAAAAGTTTTGAAGCAATAAAATATTAAATAAAAAAATTTGTAATAATTTTATACTAAACCTAGATCAAGTTACTCCAAAATTACTTCAATATATAGTAGAGAAAAAAAATATCAACGATTTTAAAGTTGTTTATATAATACCTATTCTACAAAAATTAGAAATCCCTGCTGAAGCTCATGATGATTTTATGAGAATATTAGATTTATACTATTTAAATTCAAGAGAAACTATTAAAGAACTATCAATAGGTGAAAAAAATGAAACAATTTCACAAAGCAATAACCATTTACAGGCTCAAGCACATTTAAAAAATGCATTTGATAAATGTAAGGATAAACAAGAATTAAATACTTGTAACCTTGTATCACAATATGTACTAAATAATATTTTTTGAAAAATTTCAATAAATATAGCGGCTATAATTCAAGATTATAAACAAAATCCACCAAAAAGTCTTGAGCCAATAGATATTACTTTAAGAGTGCAAGAATTAAATCCATCATATAAACAACCTTTACATACAACTCGTCCTTTATCTACTAATCAAAAATTAAACCCATCATATAAAGAACAACCTTTACCAATAAATCAAACATTAGTTATAGATTTAGATAATCCTAAAATTAAATCTTTTTGTCAAGATTGTACAAAAGAGTTTTTAAGTCCATTTGTAGTACCAAATAAAATAAAAAAAGATCTTGAATTATTTATACATTATTATTATTATTATGCTATATGAATTCTTGTTCAAAATAAAGAAACAGGAAATAGCCTTTATAAGAAAGCTGAAAACAATTTATCTAAGTTAAATAAGTAAATTTATAATTTTATACTTTTATAAGTTTATACTAAAATCTAGGATACAAGCCATTTTATTATAAAATAAATTCAAAAATATACATTTTTTTTTAAAACTTAAAAAATCATTTCCTTTTATAAAATTTTTAAGTATAATACTCTAAATAAGTTAATATATTTATTTACAGTTTATAAATATTTAGAAAATCACTAAAATTAAATCCTAAAAAAATTCATTTCAAGTTTTTCATAAAATTTAAACTTTTTTAAAACAATTCTCTTATTTATTTTATATTTTTATTCTTTACAAAATGGAAGGAACAATTAAAAACTTAAATCCAAAAATGTTTGGATTTATCGCTCAATGAGCTGGACAAAATGATTTATTTTTTCATAAAAATGATCTTGAAGGTGTAGAATTTGAAGATTTAAATCCAGGTGACAAAGTTACATTTGAAATCGGACAATCTCCAAAAGGACCTAAAGCAGTTAACATACAAGTTGCATAATTAAAAGCAAATAAAAAAACTCATCTAAAACTAGATGAGTTTTTTTATTTGCTTTTTTATTTGAACTTAAAATTAAATATAATATAATCAGCGAAATATATAATTAACTACATAAAATGGATACATATAATATATTTCTAGAATATTATGATAAAATAGTTAGATGAATAAACTCTCCTTTAGAAGATGAAGTAGAGTTTTTAAATAATCTAATAAAAAAATATTCTCAAAAAGAAACTTCAAGTATTTCTATACTAGAAACTGCTTGTGGAACTTGAACTGTAGCAAAAGAATTTGAAAAACTATGATACAATATAATCTGACTTGATATAAATCCAAAAATGCTAGAAATAGCTAAAAAAAATTTAGCTGAAAAAAACTTAGTTTTATGAGATATGACAAATTTTTCACTACAAGAGAGTTTTGATGTGATTTTATGTAACTACAATTCTATATGTCACCTACTTACATGGCAAGAATGGCAAAACTTTTTCAAGATGTCTTATAATCATCTAAATAAATGATGAATACTTATTTTTGACATAAACACTTTATATGAATTTGAAAATATAACTCGTGATTTTTCTCAGTTTTATACTTTTTGAGATGATACAGTTTGTCTCGAAATGTATAAAAAAACTTTATTTTATGAATGGATTATAAAAATATTTAAAAAATCTCCAGATTGAAGATATGATTTAATCACTGAAAATGTAAAAGAAAACTCTTTCCCTACTGAAATTATAAAAAAAGAACTAAAAAATAAGTGATTTAAAGTACTTGAAATGATAGATTTTCATTATTGAGAAGTAAATCAAGAATCTGAGAGAGTTTATTTTGTTTGTGAAAAGAAGTAAAAAATTTGACATATAATTATAATATGTGGTAATATATATTAAATTATATAAAAAATAAAAATAAAAAATGAAAATTAATAATATTAGAAATTTACTTAAAAAAGTAAAAATAAAAATAATTCTGACTAAAAATAGGATTAACAAAATTAAAGTTAATAAATTTTATTGATATTGAAGCATTATATTAGTTTTTAGTTTATTTATATCAATTAACATATGTAATTTTTTAGTATGTTTATCTGTTAAATATCCAGAATTAAATATCTGAGTAAATAATTCACAACAAATTGCTTCATTAAAATATGAAAATATAACTGTTACTAAGAATACAGATACAATAAATACTTTATCAATTGATGAAGAATTACTAAATCATAAACAAATATCATCTAATTCATCTATTGAGGTTAAAGAAAATAACACAGAATTTAACTCTGCTTCAGAAAAGGAATTAGATAGTAATAATAAATATAGTGAAGAAGAAATTAAAATAGAAAAAAATCTAGGAATACCTACTACTACTAAAGAACAAATCAAACCTTTAGTTAAACCAGAAATCAAAGAAAATATAATAACTCAAGTTAATAAGTCTATTGTAAAACCTAGAACTAAAGATGTAATTGTAACTCCAGTAATAAAAACTACAGTTAATTTAGTAGCAACTAATACAACAGATACAACTTACCTTAATGTTAATAATGAAATAAATTGATTATTAGATAAATTAAATGCTGATATATTTAGATGATTTAAATTAAAAACAGTTAAAAATAATAATATTTTTCTTGAAAATTGAACACGGTACACTTATGTATATAAAAATTATAAAAATTTCTGAAAATGAATTATACCTTCAAAAAATGATTTACAACTCTCTTGATTAGATAAAAACACTACTCTTTTATTATTAGATGATACTATTTGAGCTTCATTTGTTACTGATTATATAAAAGTAAAATTAATTAGTGATAATATAATTTTATGAATAACAAATAAACAAGAATTTTTAAATGAATTAGCTGATGATAAAAAATCTTTAAATACTGATACAGATAAATTATTTTTAAGTTTAAAAACTGAAACTATTAATTTAACTAAATGATTATCAGAATCTGATAAAATCTACAAAATATATGATTATATTCTAAAAAACATTTCTTATTCTACTAAATTTTCATTGGATAATAAAGAAATATTTTCTTGAATAGATACATATAAAAATAAAAATTGAATTTGTTGATGATATACTAAACTCTATGTCTATATGTTAAGTTTTGCTTGAGTTTCTGGGGCAAAAGTTATTAGATGAGATGTGCTTGATGCTCCAGATTTTCCAAATATAGGTCATGCTTGGGTAAAAATTTGAACATCATACTATGATCCAACATTTGATGATCCTGTCTGAGCTATAAAAACTAAAACATATAGTGAATATAAATATTTTTGATTACCAAAAGATATTTTCTATACAAATAAGTATGACTATTGAACACTTCCATCTTATCTAAAAACAGAATCTCTAGAATCCAGAGAAAACTTAATTAGAGATAGTTTATCAAAACTTATACCTAAATATGAAAGTAAAAATTATCTCTTACTAAAACCATTTACTTTTAGGATAAATAATGGTTTAAATTACAATGAAAAGATAACAATAGAAAAACTGAAAACTATTATTCCATATTATGAGGTAAATAATTATGAATACATAGAAAACAATCAAGTAAAAAAAATATCTAATATAGATTACTATACAACAAATGACTCAAATCTTGAGATTTTACTTGAACAAGTAGGTTACAATGTAGATTGATTAAAATTATTTAAATGGGATGATTGAAACTATAGATTAAGTTATAATGTAAATGCAAGCTAAAAACACTAGATTTCACCTAGTGTTTTTTTAATTTTAACCTCTTTCAGATAATATTTCAAGCATAGTAATAAGAAAAAAGAACAAGTGGTGATTATATTTTGTCACCTCTTTTTTAGTGCTATAAATAGAGATTTTAGCTAAAAATAGCTAAATACTAATTGGTAAACACTCTAATTGAAATATTATAATAATGTATAAAAACCATTTATACAAAAAAGTAAAAAATCATTTTACTTGCTAATCAAAAATATTATGAAAACAACAATTAAAATATTATCTTCAATCATTATATCAGTTATATCAATAACTTGATATACTCATGCAGATACATCATCAGTAACAAATACATGAATTACTAATAATACATCTCTTTCTACTAGTTTAGATAAGGAAATAAATAGTTCATTAAATAAATTAAACAATAACACATATAATTCATTTGAAAGAAAAATATTAAAAAATGATAATATGTTTCTAGAAAATTGAATTTGGTATACTTATACATATACTCAATACAAAAATTTATGAAAATGAACTAATTTATCAAAAAATGATTTAAAAAACGCTTGATTTAATACTACTACAACTCTTTTATTATTAGATAATAACATTTGAGTTTCATTTGTTACTGATTATAAAAAAGTAAAATTAATTAGTGATTATATAATTTCATGAATTACAAATAAACAAGAATTTTTGAGAGAATTAGCTGATGACAAAAAATCATTAAACAATGACACAGATAAATTATTTTTAAGTTTAAAAACTGAAACTCTTAAATTAACTAAATGATTATCTGAAACAGATAAGATTTATAAAATATATGATTATATTCTAAAAAATATATCTTATTCTAAGACCTTTAGCACAGACAATAAAAAAATCTTTTCTTGAATAAGTACTTATGAAAACAAAGATTGAATATGTTTAGGATATTCTAAATTAGATTTATATATGTTAAGTTTTGCTTGAATTTCAGATGTAGAGGTTAAAACTTGATATGTACTAGATTCCCCTATTTTCCCTGATGTAGGTCATGCATGGATAAAGATTTGAGATAAATATTATGACCCTACATATGATGATCCAATCGGAGCATCAAAAACTAAAACTTATAGTCAATATAAATATTTCGCATTACCAAAAGATTTATTCTATACTAACAAATTTGATTTTTGAACATTACCTTCTAATTTAAAATCTACAAGTTTAGAATCTAGAAAAATTTTAATACAAAATAACTTATCAAATATTTCAAATAAATATGAAAATAAAAATTATCTTTTACTAAAACCATTTACTTTTAGAAAAGCTAATTCATTAGCTTACAATGAAAAAATAACAGTAGAAACAATAAAAAACATAATCCCAAGTTATGATGTAAATAATTATAAATATAAAGATAATAATCAAGTTAAATCAATTACAAATTTGAATTACTATACTATAAATGATTCAAATATTGAGACATTACTTAAACAAATAGATTATAATCTTGATTGATACAAATTATTTAAATGGGATAACTGAACATATAGATTAAGCTATAATGTAATAACTAATAATGATGTAGCTTACAATAAATAATTTCAACCAATCAATAAGTAATAACTAATAAAAACACAAAAAAACACTAGAATTATTCTAGTGTTTTTTTGTGTTAAATAGGTTAATTATTAAAATATTTTTTTATAACTAATAGCTAATTTTAATTTTAAATAATTTAATAAGTTTAACATCTTACTATTATTTTGATTATTATTTTCTGAGTTTTGAATTCTTGAAAAAACTTTCAAAGTTATTCTTTCTCTTTCAGTTTTTTCTAAACTTTCTATCTCCCCTAAAAACTTAGATATAGCAATTCTATATTTAATTGAAACATTATTACCATATAAATATTTTTCTAATTCTCATTTATTTTCATTAACAAATTTTGCTCTAACAACCCATCTTCATTCTGTTCATCAGATAGGAGTACAAGTTATCAATGTTAAATTACTTCATAGACCTGGGGTTAAAATTCAAACATCAGTTGGTTTTGTTTCATAAGATTTTTCTACTTTATACACAAATCTTTTAAAAGTTCAATTTGATTGAATTTTATATACCCAAATTTCTTCTCCTACATCAAGTTCGATAATTTTCTGGAATTGTGTTTTATATCTACCATCATCATCTTTCCAGTATGAACTATGCCCATATATAATTCTATTTCATACTTGTCAATAATCATTAACACTTGTTCCAGGAAGACTCATTACTCAAGTTTTTAAATATAGATTTGCATTTACTTCTTTTCAATTAATTAGCTTTTCATAATCTTCAGAAGTTTTTGGCACATAATTAACAGGAACAATTAATCAGTTACTTGGAACAACAATATATTCATCTCTATTTCTGTCTATTTCTGGTAATTTCAATTTCCAAATATTTATATCATTAACATAACTTTGAACCATTGCAGGAGCATCAACTTCAATCTTATTATTCTTTTTATAACTAGCTCTTTCAGTAATTGGAGTTCAAGTTTTTAACAATATTGTAGGTAAAAATTTTATTCCACTAATTCATTGTTGTCTTTCAAGATTATTTATCTGATCTAATTCTCTCATCTTATTTATATAATCATTATAAACTTCATCAATACCAGTACCAGCATCAGATTCTGACATAATTTGTTCTGCCACATTTTCTCATGCTGCTACAGGCTGATCTTCTACATTATATGTAGTAAGATTTGCTGGAGTTGGAGCTCTACTTCAGCCACCACCACCACCACCACCACCGCCACCTCAACTAGGTGTTGGTGTAGGAGTTGGTGTAGGAGTTGGTGTGGGAGTTGGTGGAATAATAACTTCATCTTGATGATTACCAAAATTGTTATCTACTCAATTAGGAAGTCATAAATCAACTATATAACATCAACCATTTTCTGTAGGATAAGTTTGTGACCATCATACTTTTTGTACTTCACAAACTGTGTATTCACCAACTGGTACATTATCAAAATAGTAATATCAATTTTCATTTGTTGATCATGTATATGTAACTCAAGTAGATGTATTTGAATTAAGAGTTACAGTCCATCAACTCATTGTTAATTCTCATTCATCCCATATTCAATCATGATCTACATCATTAAATTTATATCATCCTATTAAATCTTCATGATTACCAAAATTATGGTCTACTAAATTAGGAAGTCATAAATCAACTATATGACATCATTCATTTTCTGTTGGATAAGTTTGTGACCATCATTCTTTTTGTACTTCACAAACTGTATATTCTCAAACAGGAATATCAGTAAATAAATAATATCAATTTTCATTTGTTGATCATGTATATGTAACTCAAGTAGATGTATTTGAATTAAGAGTTACAGTCCATCAACTCATTGTTAATTCTCATTCATCCCATATTCAATCATCATCTACATCATTAAATTTATATCAACCTATC
>JBAZXZ010000007.1:0-67533 GCA_041659565.1 Candidatus Altimarinota bacterium
AGAGCAGTGCAACAAAACTTTAAATTAAATTTTAGTATTATCTAATTTTTAATTATAATATATCTATCTAGTAACTCTCAAGTGTTGCACTTGATGTTACAATCTGCAAATACTCGCATCGGGAAATTATACTAAATATTTTTTATTGTCAAGTAAATCATACTAGTTCTATTTTACATTATCTAAATCAAGATAATCATCAATTCTAATTTGCCGAACAAACTCGTCAACATGGGAAACTAATATCATACCTCATTTGAATTCATCAAGAGCTTTTGCAATAACTGGAATATGTCTAAAATTGATATGATTTGTTGGTTCATCAAGTATCAAAATACCTGGTTGTAAAAACACTAATCTACAAAAAGCAACAAGTCATTTTTGTCATTCTGATAAATCTCATATACAAGTTTTCATTATTTCTCAAGTAATCAAAAATCCTGCTGCTTTTGATCTCAGATCTTGTTCTGGCAAACCTTCTCATGCAGCTTCTCTAAGACAATCATAAACAGTCTGAGAAAAATCTAGATTTGAAAAATCTTGTCTATAATAACCTATTTTTACTCAAGGAGTTAATTTACATCAATCTTCTTTTCATGATACAATTTTTTCAAGTAGTGTAGATTTACCTATTCAATTTGGTCCAGATAAAAGTAAATGATTGTCTTTTCTAAGCTCTACTTCTATATCTTTTACTGTAACCTCATCATTTTGGATAATATGAACCGAATGAATTGATAAAAGTACTCACCCTACATCTTCTTGAAGTGGAATTGTAAATTCTCTTATTGTTCTATCTTCTTTTCTTGTATCTACCATATCATCTTCTAATTCCTCTGCAGCTTCCCTCATCTTTTTTGCTACAAGTCTCAACTTACCTCACTTATGGGCAAATACATTTGCTTGTTCCTTTTTAGCTTGTGCTTCTTTTGCAAGTCTAGCATTTGCCATATTTTCTTTTTCCATATTTCTTTTTATTTGTTCAACTACATCATTGTAATCTCAAACAAATTGTTCTACTCTTTTAGTATGCACATCCAGATACAAAACTCAATCAGTAAAACTATTTAAAAACTCACTATCATGAGATATAACCAAAACTGTTTTTTTATAGTGTTGTAAAAATGTAGTTAGATGCCAAATTCAATCTCTATCTAAATTATTTGTAGGTTCATCTAAAAGTAATATATCTGGATTTTGAATAAGTGCAGCAGCGAGCAATAATCTAGCTTGTTGTCATCCTGAAAATGCTTTTATAGTCTTATCAAGTGGAGCTTTTAAATTAACTACATCAAGAATCTCAGCTATTTGTTTATCTATATTAAAAACCGTTTTATCAGGAAAATACTTTCTAAAAAATGCTTGAACTGTTAATTCTTTATCTTCTGGCATTACAACTTGATATCAAGTTGCTATTGTAAGTTTTTGACCTACATTTACAATTCATGATTTTTTTTCTAAAGTTCAATTTATCAACTTGAAAATAGTTGATTTTCAAGCTCAATTTTGTCACATTATTGTTATTTTAGATCATTTTCTAACATTGAAAGTTACATTTTCTAAAATAGGTTTTCTAAAATCGTAGAAAAATTCTACTTCTTTAAAACTGATTACAGTTTCATTAGTTACAGCCATTATTTTCTTAAATTAATTTTTAAAATCAAAGATATTATATAAAAATACTGAAAAATGCAAGTTTATTAAATCTCCACATTTTCATGATGATTTAATTTATCTCATAAGATAGCAATCACATCAAATCTGGCTTTTTCTAAATCTATTCTATTTTTTAAACAATAATAATTTATTGTTTTTTTGATTTTTAATTTTTTATAATAATTTATACTTTCTTCTCAAATACCATATTTATCATTTTGCCTGTATTTTACCTCAAAAAAAATATATAAATTATCTAATTTAGTAATTATATCTACCTCTCAAATTGTACTAAACTTAAAATTTGTTTCTAATATAACATATCACTTTTCCTTTAGATATTTTATAGCCATAATCTCTCAAATATCTCAAGTTTTTTTCATTTTATAAATCGTAATTATGTGTTGATGAAGTTGAAAACCATTTTGGTTTTGTATTTATTCATAAATTTGGATGAACAAAATCAAATTTAGATATACGGAAATATCATAAATCTATGTAAATTTTTCAAATTATATCTTTTTTACTTGCATAATTATTTCAATTTATATAACAACTTGAAAAGCAAGTTCTACTATCTGTTGAATGATTTCTATTATCTCACATAACAAAATAACTATTCGCTGGGATTGTATATATGTGACTTCATTTATCTCCCGAAACAAAAGTTGCATCTTTATTTGATTCTGACAAGTATGGTTCTTTTAATTCTACAAAAGTATTTTTAGATACTGAAAATACATATACTTTTCAATTTTCTATTTTGATTTTATCTCAAGGTAATCATATAATTCTCTTTAAAAAATACTCTTTATCTTCACTTACATGTGGTCTAAAAACAACAACATCTCATCTATTTGGTGTATGTAAAAAAGTATATGAAAATCTATCAACAATTATAAACTCTCCATCATAATAACTCTCATACATTGACTGTCCATTTATTTGGAATGGCAAAATAAAAAAAGTTCTTATAACAAAAACTATAACTCAAATTATCAATAAATCTTTCAAAAAACTTATTATCTCCTTAACTGTGACATTTGATTTTAAATCCATAATTATGCTCTTTTACAATTATAAAATACTGATTTTTTCTAGAACATACTCTAGCTTTAACTCTATTTGTTCTTTTTTTTCTAAATCCTTCAAAGCAACAATTCCCCTATCAATCTCATCATCTCACATTATCAAAATATACTTAATTCATTTATTTTCAGCATATTTAATTTGTTTTGCTATTTTTGCAGTTTCTAAATAAAATTCTGCATTAATTCAATTATTTCTCAGATAGTTTAAAACAGTTAAATAATTATTTAAATACTTTTCATCTAAATTAAGCACTAAAACATTTGTTAGAGTTTTTTTAGTAAAAATTAATTTATTTATTTCTTGAATTATAGATAAAAGTCTTGAAAGTCATATACTTCAACCCGATCAAGGATATTTATTTTTTATAAAATTTCAAGTTAAATTTTCATATCTTCATCAAGAGGCTATACTTCCAAGTTTTTCGTATCAAGAAATAAAAGTTTCAAATACAAATCAAGTATAATAATTTAATCCCCTTGAAATACTTGGATTTATTTTTAAAGACTCTCTAGGAACTCATAAAGAAAGTAGAGAATTATGTATTATTTTTAACTCTTCTAATCATTTTTTTACAAGGTATCCTACATCTTTTCATAAAAAATTTTCAATTTCATTTAAATTTCAATTATTTCATAGTTTTATAAAATCTATTATTTTTGAAACTATTTTTTCATCATTTAACTCTACTAACATAGAATTTCTTGTTTTTGGAAAATTATCTTTATCACTATCAACCTTATCTTTTTTATCAATCATTGCTATTATTATCAAAAGTCTTTGTTCTGAAATTCACAAATCAGATAAAAATCATACAAGTAATTCTTTATGATTTAAATTTATAACAAATTTTCAGATTTCTAACTCTTTTAAAGCATAATAAATAGTAGAAATAATCTCACTATCTGCCATTAATGGCAGATTTCCATTTCAAATTATATCTATATCAGCCTGATAAAATTCTCTAAATCTTCATCTTTGTGCTCTTTCTCATCTATATACTTTTTGTATCTGAAATCTCTTAAATGGAAAAACCAGTTTATCATTATTAAGTGATACATAACGGGCAAGTGGAACTGTTAAGTCATATCTAAGTCCTAGTTTTGAATCATCACTTATTTCTCAATTCAATCTATGCAAGCCATAAATCTCATTATCATTTGCTCATTTTGAACAAAGAACATCTTCTCTTTCAACCAAAGAAGTTTCCAAAGAATTAAATCAAGCTCTCAAATAATTTTTCTTAATTATTTCTTTAAAATTATCTTCCACTATTTGTACTTCCGGCAAATTCTCAGGAAATCCAGAGATTTGGTCTATTTTTATTGTCATAAAGTTAATATTAATTTTTAAATTTTACCTCACCACTATAACTTCCCCACTACTTCTACCAAATACTTCGGCATTGTAGAATTCACTAATATAACTAGGTTTTACATAATATGTTCAAGCATGTGTAAATCTAACTAGATAAGCAAAATCATAAATTCAAGAATTTAGAGTAGTAATATATCCAAATAATCTATCTTGTCTGTATTCTGTTTTTTCAAAAATATTTTCTCATAGATTAAATACAGCTTTTGATGATGTTGCTAGATTTGGATTTACAAGCTCTGATCAAGCTGGGATAAATCATTCAAAAGCAACTTTATCTCTTGTTTCTGGTGTGATTAGTCTATTTCTTACTACAACTAACTGCCCTACTTTGAAAATAGATACTTTTGTTAGATATTCATACACAGATTTTTTATATTTTAACTGATCATAAGATATTTTTAAAGCTTCATATTGCTTCCATTCTTCTTTTTTTAGAGAATCTATTTTTTTAAATTGATTATAATCATAATATTCTTTTATTACTGCAAATCATTCATCTCTTGCTTCTACATCTTTTCCAGTCAAGAAATAATCCATACTTAAATCATAATAAACAGTTCCAACTCAAGTCTTCTCAAAATTCAAGATATTGTTATCTTTTAGATATTTTAAATCTATAAATTTTTTATTTACATCTAATTTATTGCTATCATTAAATGTAGATTCTTCAACAATGTCAGAATTTAGTTTTATCTTCAAATTGAAATTTATATTTTTCAATTCTTCACTTGCAATAATATAATTATAAACAGCATCTATAACAGATATATTATCTTGAGTTGAACCAAAACTTCAATCTTTCTTTTGACTGATAATCCATCTATTTAGATTATCTACTATATATTCAGTATTTTTTATATCTTTATTTCACAAAACAGATATTACTTTTAATAACAGTGAAGTATTTTCAATTCTCGAATATTCTTCTGTTCTTCAAATATAAGCTCATCTAGGATTATAAACAAGTTCATTATTTATTATATTATTTATATCTTTTAAGACTTCTTGTTTAAGTAGATTTTTTTCTTCTACAGCTATATTTTTTATTTTTAACAAATTAGCTACAACAAATGCTTTTTTTAAGATAGTTGAATTATCAACATTTTTCAAAGTAAGTAATTTGTACATCTTATAAGTCTCATAATCAGTAGAATCATAACTTTGAATAGCTTCAATTGCATTAAGTCTATCAAGGTCACTATATTTACAATCATTGTATTTAGTTTTTATACATCATTCTATTTGATTTTTATAAAATCTGTCTTTTAAGTAAGCAACTGTATCAAGTATAACTTTTTGTTCTTGATTATATCACATTTTCTCTACTTCAGATAACGAACTTAATATATAAGAAGTTAGATGAAAATTTGAATAATTTGGATAATTATTATTTACATCATACCAATAAACAAAACCACCATCTGATTTTTGATATTTTCTTATATCAACCATATAATCTTTTGTAACCTGGTCTAAACTTTTTTTCTTGTAAACTTTATCTTCACTGTCGTAATAATCTATCATTTTTGATTTAAAATCAAACTCTTTTCACACCGAAGTATAAAGTTTTTTAACATATATATTTGGCATTATAGCTGATGTTTTTTGTTCTGAACAACCATATGGATATTGATTTAGATAATCAATTGAATCTATTATATTATTAAATAATGTTGCACTATAATTTATACGAACTTGTCAAATACGATCTTTTAAAGTAGACAAATCTATATGTTCATCAAAAGAATTATCTTTTGTCTTTCAATTTGTTGCAACACTTTCTTTAGTTGCAGAATCTTTTATTTGTACTACTTTTTCTATTTCATCAACTTTAGAATTTGCACAATTTTTTTCACAAATCTCACTTGCTTTAAAATCAATTTTTGATGAAGCTACATTCATATATCTAAAAAAACTTCTCTCGTTTACTTTTATTAAAAAATTTACAGTTTTAGATTCTCAATTTTTTATAAATAAATTCTTTTTATTTCATCATTTTATTTCTATATTTGTTCATTCCATAGCAATTTCAAAATTACCATCTTTTCAAGTTTTATTAAATACTACAGGCGATAAAGTTATCTCATCTCAAACTCAAAAGAAATTTGGTAAGTTATCATTTATTATAAGTTCTTTTGTTGTTGTTACTGTATCATAAGCTATTCAGATTTTATTATCTACTGGAGTATTTACGATTACTTCTAAAACCCAAGTTGTTAAGTTATCAGGAAGAATTTCGCTTTGAATAATTGCTTTTCAGTTTTTATCAGTAGTAAAATCTGCTTGCCAAAAAGCAGTATCTTTAAATACTCATCTTTTTTTCTTGCTATCTCATCATTTTATTTGTTCTCAAGCTCATCATTTTTCCCCATTTGATACATCTTTTACTTCAAGTTTTTCTATCAAGTTTATCATAGAAGAATACATCAGAGTTCCCAAATACCTTTTCATCTCATAGAAAAATGCATAAGGATTTTTCTTTGGGTTTCATACAAGTGCTAATAAACTTTCATCAACTATTGATATAGAACCATTAGCTCAAACTACAGGATTTCACTTTGCATCAAGAACTGTTATAGTACTTCAAACTTTTTCTCAAGGTTTATAACTTTTTTTATTTGTAGAAATAGTTACATTTAATCTCTTATATTCAGTAGAAACTTTAGTTGATGCTAATGCTCTTTTATAAATTGGTAGAGGATTTCAAGATTCTCTACCTATTAAAAATGCTCTCACATAATAATTTGGATAATAACTATTTTTTACATCTATTGTTATTCTATCTCAGTACGATTTTATATCCTGTACAAAATAATCCAAAATTCCATCGTCTTTTTCTATAATTATAAGTGCTTTTCAATTATTTACTGGTGATTTTAAAGTATAATATGCTTTTTCTCAAACAAGTACCTGTGTCTTTTCTGGTGTAATTTCTGTTGTATCATTGTTTGGATTATACCAAGAGACATAATCATCTGAAGCTACATAGACACTGCTTGTAGAAACGAAGTTTTTTCAATTACTTCAAGTATAAATAGCTTTTATCTTATACTCTCCTGAATCTTTTGTAATAAAAGTCTTAGAAGCAATTCAATTAATATTTGTTTTTAGATTAAATTCATCTTGTTTTGTTTCTTCTAAAGTATAATCATCATAGAAAACTCAATCAACTCATTGTTTTTTTACTTGTTTCCATTCTGTTTTTATAATTTCTATTTTTATATCTTTTGAAATTAATGGTTTTGCATCATAATCCAAAACTACAAATTCTCATTTTATTCACTGTTTTTTATCATTCCAATATGGTGCTTCTATTCACACATAAGCATCAGTACTGTGTAAAATCGTTGAAACAGTTTTATTTACAGTTTTTTTTGTATCTTTATCTTCTACTTCTATATTAAAATTATAGATTTTTTCAGATTCTTCTGTTTTTGTAGGAAAATTATAATTAAATATTCATTTTCAATTTTCATCTACTTTAAAATTCTTTACATCTGATAAATTATCTTCGTAACTACAATATCCCCAATAAACACAATCAAAGTAAGCATATCATTCTCAAAATTGATAATTACTATAATCTTTTGCATCAAAGAAATAATTTTGAGTTAAAACTGAGTATTGTCATTTTGTACTAACAAGATTTCCTCAAAAATAATACTGTGGTAAAACTTGTAAAGAAACTTTATCTCATAAACTATAATCTTTATTTAATCCGGCTACATCTATTTTGAAATCAGGTTTTTTGTATTCTTCTATATTAAAATATGCATCATTTTTATAATATTCTTCTTTTCAAGTTCCAAACCTAAAACTAAATTTTCATAAAGGATTCTCTGCTGGAATTACAAATTTTGTATTGAAATTTGAGTTGTTATCTAGCTTCACATCCATAGTTGATATAACTTGATAATTAGAATCCAAAACTTCTAGTTTTCACTCTTTTATTGTAGATTTCTTGTATCAATTATATTCAAATTTTCTAAGTAATCATTTTATATAAACTGTATCTCCTGGTTTATAAATAGGTCTTTCAGTATAAAGATATAGATAATTAGTATCACTAGTTGGATTTCAACCTACATATTTAAAATCATAATCAGAGAACATATTATTATTTAAATCAACTATCCCAAAATACTTGTCATTTGAAACAAAAATATAATTATAATTTAAATCTCCCTCTATTTCATAAACTCATTTTTCTTTATTTAATGTATATTTTGGTATAACACTTTTTAATGTATATTTTGGATTAGCTGCATATCCTATATATTCTGTTGTAGCATTATAAAATTCTAATTTTAAATTTTGTACTTCATTTCAAGAAAAGTCAGTTACAAAAAGTAATTTTTTATTACTTCAAGACTCAAAAGTAACATTTAAATCAGATCTGATAAATAAATTAGAAAACTGATTTCTTCATCCAGCATCTCACTTAACCAAGACAAAATTTGATGTAGTTTTTCATCCAATTATATCTTGCTCTATATCAAATTTATTATTTGTAAGATTCCAATAATTATTTTTTACTTTTAGATTTTTATAATAATTTTTAGAACACTTAGGAGAAAATCCTTGAGTCCACCTATTACTTACATAATCTATGTAACCATTTTTATCCATTTCACAAACTTCCACATTTATATTATCAAGATTTATTGTTTGTAAATTAACAACGAGTGGTAAATTAATAGGAATTAAATTTGTTTCTTTAGATAATGAAATATATAAATATTTATCTTTTTCAGCAATCTCTCAAGTTTTTACATCTATTTCAAATGGTTTATAAATAGTATTAGCATACATATCTTCTAATGTATTTTTAATTTGAATTTTGTAAGATGTATTTGGATTTAATCTAGTATTTATTATATACAAATTACTTCAATCTTTTGGCTTTGGACAATATCATTTTGATAATAATATATCATCACTAATATTTTTTAGTTCATCCTCATTATATGGAGTTATTCAAAATGCTTGCCGATCTTGATAATCTATATATTCAGCATTACTTATACTACTTACTTTTGAACTTGGTATAGTTTGTATAAAATCTTGTGACCTGTCGTAATATGTTCTTACAAAATTATTTAAATATAAACAAGATTTAGAATAAGATATAAATTTGTAATCAGTTACAACAAATTCAGGTGCAGTTTTAAATTCTTTTGTTATGTCATTATCTAGATTTAGATTTATATCTTTTTTAATTATAAGCTTATAATTTCAAGATTTTTGTAAGTTTTGTCTTAAAATAAATTTTACTATTTTTTTACTTAAATAACTTTCTTCATCATTTTTTGAGCAGTTTGTTTTTGCTCAATTAATAATTTGACATGATTCATTTTCTACAAATTTATAAGATAAGTCAAAATCTATTTTATTTCATTTTTTATCTTCAAAAGAAAATAGATTTTTATCAAGAACATTTATTTCTTCTTCAAAAGATAATTCTAAAAATACATTTTTTGAAGGGATATCCGAATAATAAGGATATACTTCTGTATTTATTAATTCAGATCAAGAAAATATATTTTGATAAACTTGTGAATCATTTAAAAATGGCAAAGATTGAGTCTGAATAGATTTTTCAATTTCTGTTTCTATGTTTCCATATTTTGGTTTAATTCAAGACTTAAAATCTAACTTGTAAGACTCGTCAAATTTGTATTTTCATGATTTTTTACTTACTATTACCACAGAATTATTTGATAATTCATAAGCTAGATTGAAATCTATTGATTTATCTTTTTCATACAATTTTAATTTATCTTTTAAACTATCTAAATCTGGTGCAAAATTGAATCTGATTTTTATATTATCATTTACACTAAATTCCTTATCTACAAGATATTCTAATTTTGGTGTATTTATCTCTACAGAAGCTCAAGTTCCAAGTTTATATAAAAGTCAATCACTTTTAGCAACCGTAACTTTGTATTTTGTAGCTCCCAAGAATCAATCTTTTGGAATGTATTCTAAAACTGAAGAAGTTGTCCATTTACAAGTTCATTCTAGTTTTGGTTCTATTTCAATTGGACAAGGAAGCTTGTCTTTTGCATCTAAATTAGTCAATGCAATCATAGGAATATTGAAAAATACTGCTATGTTTTGTCATAGATTATCAAGTTCTCATTCTGGACTTATCTTTAAAACTTTTGCTCATTCTATAACTGAAACTATGTAATTATATTCTTGATC
Organism: Candidatus Altimarinota bacterium; assembly: GCA_041659565.1. Lineage (GTDB taxonomy): Bacteria > Patescibacteriota > Gracilibacteria > BD1-5 > UBA6164 > Altimarinus. The sequence goes on from JBAZXZ010000007.1 coordinate 10,333, forward strand.
TAGATTTTTTCATTTTTTTGATTTTATGTTTTGCTTCAAAGTTATTGAGATATCATCTCATATATTTAGTTTTTGTAAAAATTTATACCTGATAGTATTTGTTCAAACAAGAGATACTTCTCAATCTATTTTTGGATTAATTAAGAAATTTTCTTTTGTAACTGTAGATTTATCCAAATCAGATGATAAAGTAAAATCTATATATCCAATATCAAAAGGAATCTTTCTATACGAAAAATCAAAATTGGAAGCAAGTACCTGAAGAGTTGGATTAATAAAAAATGTATAATAAAAAACTCATACAATAGCAACAACAAAAGCTATAAAAAAAGACAAAATTTGTTTTTTATATAACTTTACTTTTTCTAAAAAAAGATTAAATTGCATATATTAAAAATGAAAAAATAAAAAGATAAAAATGGAAAAGTACTAAATAAACTCTTCTACACTTTTTTAACTTTCTTATTATATATCTAAATTAAAAAAAACAATTTTTTATATTAAGAATATTTATCTTAAAAAATCCCTAAAGTTCAAAAAAACTTTAAGGATAAAAAATTCTTCATCATCAGATTTATAAGATCTCTCAATTAGTTGATTAAATAACGAATTATAACAATTCAAGAACCTCCATTACCACCATAATAAGGTGAACTGTTACTACCACCACCTCCTCAACCACCAGTATTAGGTGTTCAATTAGTTCCATTAGCAGAAAGTCATCCAGCACCACCTCAACCAATACCTCCAGAACCAACTTTACTTCATTGAGAAGTACCTCCACATCCTCACCCACCAGCATAAGCTACTGAAATCCCACTTATATTAGAATATATACCTGGTCCTCCTGAACCTGCTTGATTACCTATACCATTAATACCAACTCAACCAGCACCACCACCTCCTCATCCAGGATAAGGTGAAGTTTTATTATTTGTTCCACCTGCATTACCCTGTCCTGTAACTCCAGAACCTCAATATTGATATGCATTACCATTACCTCAACCACCACCACCAGAACCACCCGCTACTCATGATGCCCCTCATCTACCACCTCCAATTGCAATTAATCAAGCAAAAGAAGAATTTTCACCATTTGTTCAACCATTCCAAATATTTGATCCACTACCACCATTACCTATAATTATTCCATAAGATTGAGAATTTAAAGTTAAACTACCTTGTAACAGCCCCCCAGCACCACCACCTCAACCACCATTTGCATTCGCAGTAGCACCACCACCTCCAGCAACTACTAAATATTCAACATTACCACTTCATGTAACAGTAAAATTTCAACTAGTTAAAAATGTATGAACTGTATATCATCATGGATATTTTGGATAAGAACGAGGATTTAATCAATTTGAATCAGTATAAGTAACTATTCATCATGTTGCAGTAAAAGGTGCAGTATTACAATCACTTCAAGTATATCAATCTATACAACTATAATAACAAGGACTTCAAGAAATTGAATTTTGCCGAGATTGATTTATTTGTGTTGGATTTCAAATAATAAAATCAGCATGTGTATAACTGGGTTGTACTGCACATCAATATGTTATTGCAGTCGCATTTCAAGTAATTCATCATACATTATTATCTACATATGATTTTACCAGTGATATTGCTCATGTTTGATTATTTGTTGTATCTACAGTTATTACATCATTATATATTGGTTCTGTTTGTAATATTGATCAATTGTATACTGATTTTAAGTTATTTAGAAATATTATTTTATTTGCATCTAATGTAAGTGTATCAGTACTTCCACTATATACAACTATATTTCATGATGTTGGAATAAATTCAAATCATCATGTCATTGTATATCAACTATTTTTATATGAATCTGGTATATTTGAATATCTATTATATACTAATTGTTTATTAGCTATTATACTTGGGATATCTTTAACATCCAGATTTGCATTTATTATACTTGGTACTGCTATAACATAATCTATTCCTCCTGTTGATACTTTCAGCATTTTTTCATTGTATGATCATGTTACCATTGCTATTGCTGTTTTTGTTGTTGTTGCATTCGCTTGGTTTATTAATGGTATATCATATGATAATCATCATTCACTTATTGATGATAATTGGTATTCTGTTTTAGCATTTGTTACACTATATGTATATTCATTATTTGTTAGTGGATCTACTGGTTTTTTATTGATTCTTCATAAATTTATTATCACATTATCTCATAGAGTTCATTGTACCCATGCTGTTGCTCAACTATATGTTATTTGACTTCAATTATCAGGTAGTGGATAGAATCATTTATCTGTTATGAATAATTCCAAGGTCTTTTTTACAGTATTTATATCAGCTATTCTAACTCAATCTCTTGAATTCTTTGTATAGTTTTGGAAGCTTATGAATGCTATTGTTCAAAGTATTGCTAGAATTGTGATTACTACTATTAATTCTACTAGGGTAAATCATTTTTTATTATTTTTTATACAATTTATTTCTTGTTTTTTATTATTTTTTAGTGACATATTTTTAAAAAAATTTGATAATAACATCTTCATAGTATTAATAATCATTATTTTTGCAAAAATTTTAGCTTGTTTTTTTACTTTTTTATTTTACAATATAAATTATTCTAGATGGTTCCTAATTTATAAATTTTTTTATGAAAAAAAACTCAGAAAGTAAATTATATTCTTTTATCAATTATCTTAGTAAGAAAAAACTATCTAAGTATCTTATATTTTTATCAATTATCTTACTTTTTTATACATCTCTATTCATAATCAAACCAAGTATAAATCAAATTCCCTATTCAACCACAATTTATGACACAAATAATATAAAAATCTGAGAAATAATTACAGACAATAAATATAGACATGAAAAACTAAGCTTTGAAGAAATTCCTGAATTTACAAAAAAATCTATAATAAATCTTGAAGATAAAACTTTTTATCAAAACAATTGAATTGATTACCTAGCATTAATAAGAGCAATTAAAAATAATATTTCAAATACTCAAATATTAGAATGAGCTTCAACTATCAGTTCTCAAGTTATAAGAAATAATTATTGGTTAAATGCAAAAAGAACTTTTTTAATAAAATTAAGAGAATTTTACCTAAGTTTAGCATTAAATAAAAATTATTCAAAAGATGAAATTTTAACAAATTATTTATGAAATATTTATTTTGGGTACTTAAATTATTGAATCAAATCAGCTTCAAATTATTATTTTTGAAAAGATTTACAAAACCTTACAAAAGCTGAACAAATTGCTTTGATTTCCTTACCTAAAAATCCTAAAAAATATGATCCATACAAAAATAGACAAGAATTCAAAACAAGATTCAAAATCGTCACAACAAGTTTGCTAAAAAATAAAATATTAACAAATGAAGAATATAATTCCATAATAAATGAAAAATTAGAGTTTAACGAAAATCATGAAAATAAATTACCTTATGTGGTTGATTATTTAAAAGGATTGAGAAATGAAAAGTCAGAATTGACTAATATTAATTGTCATCCTGAACTTGTTTCAGGATCATTAAATTGTAAAAATCCTTTAAATGATTCCGGATCAAGTCCGGAATGACAAAGTAATATACAAACTACAATAGATTTCAACTTAACAAATAAAATAGATGAATTAGCCAAAAATAGTATCATTCCTCTTATGTGGAAAAATGTAAAAGATTATTCTGTAATTATAATAGATAGAAAAACTCAAGAATTAAAAGTAATGATTTGATGAATAGATTATTATGGTGGACAAAATGGACAAGTAAATATGACAACATCACCTAGACAAGTTTGATCTACTATAAAACCTTTTACCTATGTACTTGCATTTAAAAACCTAGGTTATACACCAAACACTACAATAATTGATTTACCAGTACAATTCCAAACTGATTTATGATATGCCTATAATCCAAAAAATTATTCTCTAGATTATAAGTGAGAAGTAACAATTGCACAAGCTCTAAGCCAAAGTATCAATATACCTGCACTTAAAGTTGCAGAAAAAGTATGAGTAAATAACCTGCTTCAATTTCTAAAAAGTCTCTGAATTACAAGTCTAAACAAAGATGAAAACTATTACTGACTTGCTCTAACTTTATGAGTTTGAGAAATAAGTTTATATGAATTAACTAAAGCATTTACTATTTTTGCTTATGATTGAAAGTTGTGTGATATAAATGTCATTGTAAATAATAATTGAAGATCCCATTTAGTCCACCTTAACAAGGGGGAAAGCTTGAGCGATAGCGAAAGCAGGGGGATTAACTCTTGCAAACAAATCATAGAAAAAAAATACACTGATATGATAGGTGAAATTCTTACAAATAGATATTACAAATTATGAGAATTTCCTATAAATTGAAACTTAGATTTTCCTGATAAAAAAGTATTTTTAAAAACTGGTACTTCTAGAAATTTTAAAGATAATTGGACAGTATGATTTACTGACAATTATATAATCTGAGTTTGGGCTTGAAACAAAGACTGAAGTGAGATGAAATGAGTTTCATGAGCTTCAGGAGCCTGAGAAATATTTAAAAATGTAGTTGATTATTTAGAAAAAGATAATTGACAAAGTGATATAAAAAAATTAAAAAAAGAAAATATAAATTATTTAGAAATCACTTCCCCATTAAATAATAGTAAATTTAAAATAGATAATTTTAAACCTCAAAATACTCAAAAAATAAAACTAGATTTTTCTACAAATCTAGTTTATGATAGTTATAAATGGTTTGTGAATAACACAGAAATTAAAGACAAATTTCTTAATCTAAAAACTTGAAAAAAAGAAATAAAATTAGTTTTATATGATAAAAATTGAAATATTGTTAAAAAAGAAAAAAATTGGATTTTTATTGAGTAACTTTACTCATCTCTAAATCATATAAACCTTTAATATCATCATCTTTCAATAGTTTATCAATTTCTGCTACCATCAAATCATAAGCCTTACATTTTCAGTTTGTTCTCTCTTTTTCGTTTATGGCTACATCTAAGAAATACTTTTTTGTCTCCATAATTTTTCTAACAATTTTTTCAGCTGATAATCACTTTAAAGTTCTAAGATTATTAATTCTATCGGCAAATTTCACATATAATATATCCTCTTCTAAATTTTCTAGATTTCAAAAATAAATTTCATTTCTTCTATCTTTTCATAAATTAATCAATTCACTATATCTTTTATTTGTATTTTTTTCTATTCTTAATTTTTCCTCATTTTTTCATTGTTCTATTATTTTAAGCTCTTTTTGTTCCTCGATACTCAAAAATTCTCTCCAATCTTTTTTTGTCAATTCCATAACTCAATCAGCAATTTCAGGAGAAAATAACTTTTTTAACATTTCATAAGTTACTCAAGGAATATCTTCAACTACATCATGAAGTAAAGCTATAATAATCTTATTTATATTTGGATTAGGTAACTCTCTCAAAATTATCTCCATTGTTCATTTAAGATGTTCGAAACTTCTTTCTGAATCTCAATATTCATTTTTCCCCTCTCTTTCAATTCAACTAAAAACCTGCTTCATCATATTATAAGCAGTATTAAACTTAAGCATAAGTTTCCTAGTCTTTATATCATGTTTATTTAATCAAAGTTTTTCTATTATCTCATCATAATACTTTGTGCTCATCCTAACATGATAAGAAAATCTTATTTTAAAATCATCTATCATTGCATCAAACCTTGAACGATCAAGTATAGCATTTTCACTATTTATGGTCAATTTTTTAAATATTGATTGAAAAGAACAAAACTCTTCAAATCACCTAAACATTTCAACATTTGAAAAAATATCTTTTTCTTTATGAGAATAATTTGGATCTTCCTTTTTTTTCTGTCTGATAAATAATTTAAGTAGTGTTTTAAAAACATCAGTATCTTCTATATTAAATACACCTAGTGGAATATTTTCTATATCTATTTGTCAAAATCTTTTTTTCTCAAGTATTTTAGTTACAACTCATAAAACTTCATCAACACATATAGAACATCACGAAATAGTCATTTCGCTTAAAGCTTTTTCTAATTCTGTAATTTGATTTTGAGATAATTTCATAAATATGATTTTTAAAGGTTTTAATGATTATTTCTAAAAAATAATACTTGTTTAATATTTTTTGTCAAGTTTATTATTTGTCTTTTTGTATTTTTGTTTTATAATTTTTTATTAAAAACTTTTTTACAAAAAATTGATTTTGTATAAACTACTTTCATATTTTTTAAAAGAAACAAAAAATGCAACTTAATGAAAAACAAGAAATAGCTAAAAATACAATAGATTGACCTCTCCTAATCATTGCCTGAGCATGAAGTGGGAAAACTGCAACTTTGACAACTAGGGTTGAATATATGATTAAAGAAAAGAAAATTGATCCAAAAAGCCTACTTTGTGTAACATTTACAAACAAAGCAGCTCGTGAAATGAGAGAAAGAATTGGAAAAAAATTATGAGTTGTAATTGATAACAATATTTATAGACAAAGAAATTTACCTCTTATGTGAACTTTTCACTCTATTTGAGTATTTTTCTTAAAAGAAATTTTGTGAAAATATGATGTAAGTCAACTTTGAGTAAACCTAAAAAAAGATTTTTTGATTTATTCAGAAGAAGATAAATTAAAAGTTTTGAAAGATATAATTGTAAATGACCTAAAATTGGATGAAAAACAATTTAAAGCAAGACAAATAGCTTATTATATAAGTGAGGCAAAAAATAGTTTTTTAACAGCAAGAGATTATAGTAGTGTGGTTGATAGTTATATAAAAGAAAAAGTAATGGATGCCTATAAAATCTATGAAGTTAAAATGGTGGAAAATAATGCTATGGATTTTGATGATATACTTTTCAAGACTTTACAACTATTAAAAAATCCAAATATTTTAGAATATTATCAAGAAAAATACAAATACATAATGGTTGATGAGTACCAAGATACAAATCTAGTTCAATATGAAATAGTAAAACTTCTAGCATCAAAATATAGAAATCTAGCAGTAGTTTGAGATGACTGGCAAAGTATTTACAGTTGGAGATGAGCTGATATGAGAAACATTCTCAATTTCAAAAGAGATTACTCTGAAGCCGTTGTAGTAAAGCTTGAACAAAATTATCGTTCTACAAAACACATAATAGAGTCAGCAAACTCAGTAGTAAAAAATAATAAAACTGCTCTAGAAAAAACTCTCTGGACCGACAATGAACACTGAGAAAAAATCTGTCTAATTGAAGCTCCAGATGATAAACTAGAAGCATCTATAGTTGCAAAGATAATTAAAGATAAAATTACAAATTCCCCTATTATAAATGATGGCCCCCTTAATAAGGGGGAATTAAAGGGGGATTCTGCCTCTAAATACTCCGACAATCTAATTCTCTATCGTACAAACTGACAATCTCGTCAGATAGAAGAAGCTTTGATGAGTGAATGAATTCCTTATAAAGTTGTTGGTTGATTAAAATTTTATGATAGAAAAGAAGTAAAAGATATGCTTTGATATTTAAGAGCTATTTATAATCCAAATGATGTTATAAGTTTTAAGAGAATTATAAACACTCCTTCTCGTAAAATAGGATCTAGAACTTTAGAAGTACTAGACATTTACAAAGACAACTTTTCTCTACCTTACTTTCAAATCCTTGAAAATGTAGAAGAAATAGATGATTTAAATAACTGAGCAAAAAGATCGGTAAAAGAATTTTTCAATTTGATGTTGAATTTCAAAGAAAATGCAAACAGACTTGAAGTTGCTGATCTCCTAGAATACATAATAAAAAAACTTGATTATAAAAATTATTTAACTGAAGAATTTGGAACAGAAGAAGCAGAATGAAAAATGGACAATATAAAAGAACTTATAAACTTAGCTACAAACTATAATTGACTTTGAGTAGCAGAATCATTATCTCAATTTTTGGAAGAAGTATCTCTCGTTTCAGATTTAGACAGTGTAGAAAACGAAGCTGATTATGTAACTTTAATGACAATTCATACAAGTAAATGACTTGAACAAAAAAGAGTTTTTATAGTATGAGTTGAAGAAAGTATATTTCCACATATAAGAAGTTTAGAAAATCCTAAAGAACTTGAAGAAGAAAGAAGACTTATGTATGTGGCTATGACAAGAGCAAAAAAAGAGCTTTACATATCAAGAGCATCCGAAAGATTTTATTTTGGTAATTATGTTAGAAATCCTATTTCAAGATTTATAAAAGAAATACCTAAAGAATCTATAGAAGATTACAAGATGGAAATCTCTAGTTTTTCTACTTTGTCATTCTGAACTGGTTTCAGAATCAATGATAATGTATTAAATCCTTTTAATGATCCTGAAACAAGTTCAGGATGACAATATATAGCAATCCCAAAAATCAAAGAATTTAATGATGTAGCAAGTTTTGGAGTTTGAGACAAAGTAAGTCATCATAAATTTGGTAATGGTCTAATTACTTCCCTAAACTGAGAAATAGCCGAAATTGCCTTTTCTTGAATTTGAATCAAAAAAATGAACATAAAAATTGCTCCTGTGAAGAAAGTTTAAATTTGATTATTTCACATTTTAAATTATATTACTATCATAATAATTACATAATTCTAAACACAATATGAAAAAAAATATATGAGTATTCTTTTGAAGTAAAACTGCTGAACATGATGTATCAATTACTAGTGCTTATGTGGTTATGAAATGGCTAAAAAGAATGCCTGAATATGAAGTTTACCCAATTTATATAACAAATAAATGAAAATGGATTTACAACAAAGATTTTAATGATATCAAAAAAATCAAAGATTTTGATTTTGCTAGCCAAGAATTATCTCTAAATATGTGAGAAAATGACTCAAAAATGCACTTAGAAATAAACAAAAAATGAATGTTTTGTAAAAAAGAAGAGATAGTTTTAGATGCATGTTTTCATGTACTTCACGGACTTGCTTGAGAAGACTGATCAATTCAATGACTTTGTGAATTACTTGAAGTTCCTTATGTATGACCTGGTATTTTAGGTTGAGCGACTACCCTAGACAAGATAATTACAAAAGATATCCTTAAAGCAAATAATCTACCTATAGTTCCATATACACATTTTTCAAAATGAACGGGAGATGTTAAAAAAATAGAAGAAAGCTTAAACTACCCTATGTTTGTAAAACCATATAATTTATGATCATCAATTTGAATTTCAAAAGTTAAAAATACTAAAGAACTACAAGATGCAATAGAAGTAGCAGAACATTTTTCAAATGAAATAATTATCGAAGAATGAGTTAATAATCTGATTGAATTAAACTGTGCTGTATGTGAGAATAATTCTCATATTACAACTTCTCTAGTAGAACAACCAGTTGCAAATGCAGATTTTCTAAGTTTTGAAGAAAAATATATCATAAGTGATAATGGTTGATGAACTATGACTTGAAACAAAAAAAAGGTAAAAATCCCAGCAGAAATCCCAGACCCAATAACTTCAGAAATCCAAGATATGTCTAAAAATATATTTAAGATTTTTAGATTATGATGAGCTCCTAGAATAGATTTCTTATATGATGAAAAAAATAATCACCTTTATGTAAACGAGATAAACCCAATTCCCTGAGCTATGCAAATACATCTTTGGGAAAAATCAGGATTTACACAAACTGAATTCTTAAAAAATATTATTGATAGTGCCTTTACCCAAAACGAAAGAAGAAAAGTAAATATAGATTTCAAATCAAATATCCTTGATCACACTATTTCTTTTATGAAATAATTATGCAAACAAAACAATTCCTCCTAAACTGAATCCTCACATCCTACCTAACCTCAGATAATTTCAATCCAGAAAAATCTCTGTTTTTTTTGCATTGATGGGGACAAGATAAATCAAGTTTTAATAAGATTTATAAATTACTTGATGAAAAAAATATTTCCTATATTGCCTTAGATTTCCCTTGATTTTGAGCAAGTGATTTTCCAAAGGTAGACTGGAAAATATCTGATTATGCAGAATTTACAAAAGATTTCATAAATAGAATCTGACTTGTAAAACCAGTTCTAGTTTGACACTCTTTTTGATGAAGAATTTGTATAATCCTTTGAAGTAGTAATTATGAAAATCTGGATAAATTAGTTTTAATCTGAGCGGCAGGAATTAAACCAAAAATAAATATATTGAAATATGCAATTGCAAAAACATGAAAATTGTTTTTTTCTATTCCCTGACTACAATGAATCTGAGATAAGATAAAATCAAAAGTTTGATCAAGAGATTATGTAAACTCTTGAAAATTAAAACAAATATTTTTAAATACCATAAACGAAGACTTAACTCCTTATTTACAATATATCAATTGTAAGACATTACTTCTACGGTGACTAAACGACACAGAAACTCCAGTTGCAGATTGAATTCTTATGAATAATATAATAAAAAACTCAAGAATTAAAATATTTGAAAACTGAACACATTTCTTACATGATGAACTACCTGAAGAAATAGTTGAGGAAATAGAGAAATTTATATAATTTTAAGATAATGCCTTTTGTAAATATTCATCTGCATCTCATTGTTCTTTTGAATACACAAGATTATTTAATTTATTAACTTCTTTTATTTTTTCTTGTTTATCTAGTTCTATTAGCTCATTAATTTTTTCTTCTATCTTAGAAAGAGATGTCATAGCTTCCTCTGGATAAGTTAATTTTGTTAATTTTTCTTGATTTGATCACTCAGATGTAATTATTACAAAATTACCACTTAAACTTCCTTTTTGTAATGCATACCATGTACTTAGTTCTCACTGTACTTTTTTAATACTAATACGATCTCAAGAATATTTAATTTCAATAACATTTCAATCTTTATTTGACATCATTCATCTTTCATCTGTCAATATTCTTTTTTTAGGAAGACTGGCTATTAATGATTCAAATTTATTATTAACTTTTTCCCAAGAAGGGGTATCTAATTTTTCTTTTAATTCTCATGAATTATTATTTTGATCTTTATCCATATTTAAAATTATATAATAAATTAAATTTGTTAAATCCATAACAATATAATAATACTATATTTTTATTTTTTTTACAAATTTCTTTGATTAATTCAGAAAATTATTATAATAAATATAATTAACTATTATTATAAAAATATGATTATACAATACATAAATGAAATAATGAAAAATGCAAAATATGAAATTCTAGAATGATGAGAATGATTTTATGGTGAAATCATATGATGTCCATGAGTATGGGCACAATCAAACAATTTAGAAACATGTAGAAAAGAACTGCAAGAAATTTTAGAAGAATGGATATTGTTAAAAGTTAGAAAACAAAAATTTGTACCTAAAACTTCAAACTATGATCTAAATCAATTACTATGTGAAAAATAAATCCAATAAGTCATTCAAATTTTATAAATGTCTTTTATGCTTTGCAAAAACATCCTTACATCTTACCAATTAGAAAACTATGAAAATATTAGATTTCTAAAATTTATTTATTCTCATCCAAGATTTTGGATTTTTTGAGGAGATAAACAAAAACTAGTTTGGACAAAAAAAGCTATTATGATAGCTGTTTTAACTATATTAATTGCAGCTATAAAACTTACTTCATATATAATTATTTTTTATAACACTACATCAATTTATATTAATATATTAGCAATTATGCTTTGGGTATTAGCTTTTCCTATTTATATGATAATTGCTAACCTTCTACTAATTCCAATTGATAAATATTTAAAAAAACAAATCATACAAAATGCTAAAAATAAGCTAGATAATCTAAGAAAAAATAAGAATCTAAAAATTATTTGAATTACTTGAAGTTATGGAAAAACTTCAGAGAAAGAGATACTAGAAACTGTATTAAAAGAATCTTTTAAAGTTATAACAACATCAGGTAATAAAAATACTCCTCTTTGAATAAGTGAATTAATACTAAATGAACTTGATGAAACTTATGATATTTTTATAGTCGAAATGTGAGCTTACTATATGTGAGACATAAAAGAAATATGTGATTTAGTAAATCCTGAAATTGGAATACTTACTTGAATAACACTTCAACACCTTGAGAGATTTTGAAACTTAGACAATATAATAAAAACTAAATTTGAACTAATAGAAAGTATAGATACTAATTGACTTGCTATACTAGACTGCTCAAATGAAAATATCAAAAAATGACTACAAGAAAGAAAAAATACACTAAAAGTAAAAAATATATTGGAAATAAATTCACCTGAAAATATCACTTACCTAGACAATTTAGCTTGAATAAGTTTTAATTATGACAAAAATATCATAGAAACTAAATTACTAGCTTCCCACAGTGCAAATCAGATAATAATTGCTTATGAAGTTGCAAAATATTTAAAAGTACCCGCAAAGAAAATACTAGATTCTGTAAAAAATATAAATTATATAAAACACAGATTAGAACTGATCTATAATCCAAATTCAAATCTATATATAGTTGATGATTCATTTAATGGTAATTTTGAATGAGTAAAATCTACTATTGAACTACTTAAAAATATAAAATGACATCGTAGATTATATCTAACACCTGGGCTTGTAGAATTATGAAAAGAAACTTTTAAAATACATCATGAAATATGAAAAATGTTAGCAGATGCTGCAGATAAAGTATTACTTATAGATACACCTGCAACAAAATCTATATATAATTGATTAATTGATAAATGATTTGATAAAAATAATATAACAGTTTATAGAACTACTACAGAAGCTCATAATGATTTAAAAAACATCCTAATTTCTGAGGATGTAATAATTTTTCAAAATGATTGGACTGATAATTATTTCTAAAATATTATAAATTTAAATCTTAAATCCTTTAAAATGGCTCTCTCATTAATATCTATTATTCTAATGTTCTTTTTAGCTCACTTTTTAGTGTATTATTATATTGTGATTTTATTTTGAATAACTAAATATAAAATTATTATTTTATCAACATTTTTTGTTCTATCAATTAGCTTTTTTGTATCTTCTTTATTTGTACATTTTTATAATAATGTATTAGTAAGGGATTATTATTATATATCTTCACTGTGGCTAGGATTCCTTTTAAACTTATTAACTCTTATAATTATATTAACCTTTATTTTAATAATATTTAAAATATTTCATATAAATATAAGTTTAAAAATAATATGAATTTGTCTATTATCTATAGCTGTTATAATAACTTGATATGGTCTTTATAATGCAAGCAACCCAATTATTAAAAATGTAGACATAACTATTAAAAATCTACCTGAAAATTGGAAACACAAAAAAATAATTTTCTTATCAGATGTACATTTATGAGCTATTTTAAGAGAAAATTTCTTACAAAAAATAGTAAAAATGATAAATTCTGAGAAACCTGATATTGTTTTTATTAGTTGAGATTTGCTTGATTGAACAGATTGAAGTATAGATCATTTATCAAATTATATAAATACTATAAAAGCTCCTATATATTATGTAAATGGTAATCATGAAACTTATATATGAATGCCAGAAGTAGAAAAAATATTAAGTAAAACAAAAATCAAAGAATTAAAAGATGAATTTGTAAGTGTAGATTGAGTACAAATAGTTGGAATAAGTTATACAGATGAAAGAAGCTGAAATAGCAATTTAAATTCTACATTTAAAAAACTAGAAGAATCTTGATTTAAAAAAGATAAACCATCTATTCTTCTTTATCATGTACCATTATATACAGAAGAATTTAGAATTTTTTGAATAAATTTACAACTTTCAGGACATTCTCATAAATGACAAATATGGCCATATGGGTATATTACAAACCTGATTTATTGAGGAAAAGATTACTGACTTTACACAAAAGATAATTATAACCTATACACATCAAACTGAGTATGAACTTGGTGACCACCTATAAGAACATGAAATACTCCTGAAATAGTAGTTTTGAATTTAAAGTAAATAATCTCTTATTTCTTATTTATGATTCCTCAAGTTTACATACTTAAATGCTCTGATAATAGTTTTTATACATGATCAACAAATGATATAAAAAAGAGACTTCATGAACACAATAATCTCAAGTCCTGAGCTCATTATACAAAAATAAGAAGACCAGTAGAAATAATTTATACTGAAATATTTGAAACTCTAAATGAAGCTCGTAAAAGAGAATGTGAAATAAAAAAATTGACTCGAAAAGAAAAAGAAAAGTTGATAGAAAAAAGTATTAACTATATACTGAAACTAAATTAGGAAAACTAATTTAGTTTCAGTATATATAATTTTACCAATTAAAATTAATTTATTTTATGAAAAAACTACTTATTCTATTTTTAATCATTTTTTCACTTTTATTTATCATCTTTAAAAATGCAATTTCACAAGAATGAAACCCTTTTCCTATAGTAAAAGCTATTGTCTATATTCCTTTTTCTGATTATGGTTTTTCTAGTTACAGTGAATGAAAATATATCACAAATGCACCATATTCAGGAGAAAGACTTGAACTATATATGTACAACAAAGGCTATGATTTAAAAGAACAACTTGGATCTTGATATTTTTTTAAAGATAAAGAATGAAAAAGTATTACTATTACATGAAAAATGTATTCAAGATTTTTTAGAGTTTTTTATATTCCTTTAAAATAAAACTTATTTTACTATTTTATTTTGTATTTTCCTCTTTTTAAACTAAAATTATAAAAAATAATTTCTAACTAGCTTTATATGTCTCAAAAAATAACTTGTCCTGCTTGTCATAATGAAATAGATTTAGATAAAATAGCAGATGAAAAATATTCTCTGATTTTAAAGAATCAAGAACTAAAACTAAAAGAAGAACAAGAAAAGCAAAAAATAGCTTTTGAAAAAGAACTAGAAGAAAAAACTGTAGAGATGAGAAAACAAGCTCTAGAATTTGCTGAGAAAAAAGCCTCTGAAGAAAGAAAAAAAGTGGAACTTGAGATGAAAGATATGTGAGATAGATTAAAAAAGGCAGAAGAAGAACAACAAGAAATGAGAAAAAAAGAATTAGATTTTTTCAAAAAACAAAGAGATTTAGAAGATAAAGAGAAAAATTTTGAACTAGAAATGGAGAAAAAAATGTCTGAAGAAAGAAAGTTAATTGAAGCAAAAATGTTTGAGAAAATGCAAGAAAGTTCAAAAAAAGAATTAGATGAAAAACTTGAAAAAATACAAGAAGAAAATAGGAAAAAAGAGCTTGAAATGATAAAACAACAAGAACAAATGAAAAAGACAATCGATGAATTAAAAAGAAAATCAGAACAATGATCACAACAAATCCAATGAGATGTACAAGAAGATGATTTAAGAAATTCTATCTCACAAGCATTCCCTATTGATACAATTGAGGATATAGCAACTTGAATAAAATGAGCTGATATAATTCAAACAGTTAAAAATAACTTCTGACAACCTGTTTGAACAATAGTTTGGGAATCAAAAAATACAAAAGCTTGGCAAGATTCTTGGATTATGAAACTTAAAGAAGATAAACTAAAAATCAATTGAAATATAGCAATTTTAGTAACTACAGTTTTACCAAAAAATATAAAAAAATTCTGAATGGTAGATGATATAATGGTTTGTATTCCTGAGTTTGCTATTCCTATCGCAAATATGCTTAGAGATAAATTATTATCTATTTCAAAAGTAGAAAAATCTCTGGAATGAAAAGATATAAAAATGGAAATGCTTTATAAATACCTATCTAGTGAAGAATTTTCATCAAAGATTTCTATGATGGTTGAAGTATTTTCTCAATTAAAAATCTGAATAGATTCAGAAAGAAGAGCTATGGAAAAAAATTGGAAAAAAAGAGAAAAAGACCTAGAAAGAGCAACCTATGCAGTTACTTGAATGTATTGAGAACTTGAAAGTCTTATGTGACAAGCACTACCATGATCAGAAAAACTAGAACTATGAGCCTGAATAGACTATGATTTAGAAGAAGATTTGGAAATAATATAAAATAGTATAAATTATATTTCGTTTTTTCTAAACACTTCACGATGTGTATCAATGGGATTCTTAAGGGGCAACTTCGCCATAAAACGACTCACAAAACTTACTAGCATCATCAGCGAAGATTTGCCGCCTTAAGCACTTTTGCTTACTTTTTGTGTAAAAAGTAAAACTAAATTGTATTTTGTATCTAAAATTATTTATGTATTAATCAATGCATTAAAGATCCTGAAATAAATTCAGGATGACAGTAAAAAAAAGTGATAAAAATTACCACCTTTTTTCCTTAACAGTCCTTACATACAATCCCTGAACCTGTAATCTTGCCCACTCAGTTTTTCTCAAAAACTTCAATGCTGATTGCTTACTAGGATTACTTACAAAACAATTAATTCTTATTAATTCACCTAATTCTTCAAATCCGTATTCTTCAATCAAATAATCTAAAATCATAGACAAAGTAACTCCATGCAATACATCATCATTTCTATTTGCTTTTTCCATAAATTTTAGTTAAAAAATAATATTTAATCTTTTATATATATTTACTTTTTCATATTAATACATAAAGCTTTTGATTAATTAATCAATCAAATTATCATAAATCTAAACTTGTCTATAAAAATCTGAGTTTCCCCATAAATTTCTAAATTTGGATTTTTTTCTATGTTTAATCACTCTTTTTTAGATAGTACAACTCTATCAAAAGTTTCTAGTATTTTTAATAATGTCTGTTTTTTTATTATAGTAGATTCTAATATTACATATGTTTTTGGATTAGAGGGTAATTTACTTTTAGGGCATTGTTCAACTAAACTTAAATTTATTATTGACTCAACAATAGGTAATATCCTATCATCTCAGTTTATTCATACTTCATTTATCAACAAATTATAATCTTCAAAAAAATCTTTAATTGTTACTGTCATTTCTAAAAATTAGAATAATTTAATATTCTTATTTATAAACATTATTATTTAAAAATCAATATTAAATTATTTGCATTTTTAAAATAAATCAATAATCTATCCTAGTTCTTTTTAAAGAACAAAATATCAAGAGTTGGGTAAGAGAGAATAGGCTCGTTTGTATTACCCCAGCAACCATACTTTATAAGTACAGGTGCTAATTCCTACCTCGTTTGAGAGGAAAGATATAAATTCTACATTTTGTATAAAATTAGACAAAACCTTTCCTTTTAAACAAGTAAAGGTTTTTTATTTGTTTAAAAATGATATATATGAAATATTTTATAACTTCTGAGTCAGTTTCAAGCTGACACCCTGATAAATTATGTGATCAAATAAGTGATGCTATACTTGATGCATGTCTTGCAGAAGATCCATATTCTAGAGTTGGTTGCGAAACTCTTGTAACTACTTGAACTGTAATAGTTTCCTGAGAAATAACTACAAAAGCTAATGTAAATTATACTAAACTTATTAGAAAAACTATTTGTGATGTAGGTTACAATGAAGCAGAAGCTTGTTTTGATTGAGAAGAAATTTGAGTACATTTACTTATAAACACTCAATCTCCAGATATAGCAATGTGAGTTGATACAGGTTGAGCATGAGACCAATGATTAATGTATGGTTTTGCATCAAATGAGACTCCACATCTTATGCCTGCTCCTATTTACTATGCTCATAAATTAGCAAAAAAATTGGAAGAAGTAAGAAGAAATTGAAAACTACCATTTCTGTTACCAGATGGAAAAAGCCAAGTAACTGTAGAATATGATGAAGATAAATTAGTAAGAATTGATACAGTAGTTATATCAAATCAACATAGAAAAAATGTAACTCAAGAACATCTTAAAGAAGAAATTAGAAAAGAGGTTATTAAGCCAGTTTTATGAAATTTGATTGATGATAAAACTATTTTTCATATAAATCCTACTGGACTATTTGAAATCTGAGGCCCAAAATGAGATTGTGGATTAACTTGAAGAAAAATTATAATTGATACTTATGGTTGATTTGGTAGACATTGAGGTTGAGCTTTTTCTTGAAAAGATCCTTCAAAAGTAGATAGAAGCTGAGCTTATATTGCAAGATATTTAGCAAAAAATATAGTAGCATCTGGTATTTGTGATAAATGTGAGATTCAACTTTCTTATGCAATTTGAGTTGCTAAACCAATAAGTATTTATGTTGATTGTTTTGGGACAGAAAAAGTTTCAAGAGAAAAAATTATAGGTACTATCCACAACAATTTTGATTTATCTCCAAATTGAATAATTAAAAAACTTGATTTGAGAAAACCAATTTATCAAAAAACAGCATCATATTGACATTTCTGAAGAGATGATGTAAGCTGGGAAAACCTTGATAGTGTTGAAATATTTAAAGATTTATTGTAATTATTATCCCTTGTATTAAAAACAAGGGATTTTTTTATTTTAATATTTACAAAATTAAGTAAAGATATATAATAGTGAGGTTTATTTTTATAATAATTTAATTATGAATAAAAAATATATTTCTTATATATGAACTTCTTTGGCTATAATAATTGTTTGAGCTTTTTTAATTTTTAATGTACAAAAAACTAATAGTCCTGGTGAAAATGAATTTACAAAAATAAATACCTGAGTTACTCAAACTGGAAGTGATAATTTAACTAATACAGATACAAAAACAGACTCTGAATCTATGAGCATATGGCAAAAATTTACAGAATGAAAAATCTGAAATATAAAATGTGAAATAGTTACAGAACAAGAATGATGAAAAAATAATCAAATAATTTATATATCTTGAAAAAAAATTAGAATGGATATGACCATATCTGACAAAGCATGAAATAGTGAAAATCATATGCTTACAGATTGAGAATATACCTATATTTGGTGATCTACTTGACCAGCATTTAAAATGAAAAATATAGATCCAAATAAAACAGAAAATCAAAACAATGAAAATACTACAACACCTCAAAATACTCAAGATATGTCAAAAGATCTAGAACAGATTCCTTATAATAAATGTAGTGAATGGAAAGTTCTAGACTCTATGTTTAAACTTCCTGATTGAATAGAATTTACAGATATGGAAACTTTTCAAAAAGATATGATGAATCAAGCAACAAAATGAATGACTGAAGATCAAATCAATCAATTAAAAAACAGTATGCCTAAAATTAATTAAAAAATATTTAATATGAGATATGAAAAATTAGATATTTTCAGATGAATAGCGATTCTACTTATGATTATTTTTCATATAAATTATTCCCTATCAAATATATTTTCAATAGATTTTTTAAATTTTTCTGAAATATTTCGGTTTATACTATGAAAAATATGAGTACTACTTTTTATAAGTATCTCTTGAATTTCTTTTTTTCTAGCTGAAAAAAAGTATTGAGATAAAATCTATAAAAAATACCTACGATACTCTATTTTTCTTTGAATAATATCGCTTTCCATAACTTTATTTACATACATTTTTTTCAAAGAACAATTCATTGTTTTTGGTATATTACATTTTTTTTCACTATCGTTTCTACTCATAATATTTTTTCGTAAACTAAAATACTGGAATTTCCTACTTGGAATTATTATAATTTTAATTCCAGTATTTTTTACAATGGAAACAAATATTCATTATTTATTTTTCTTATGATTTATCTATCCATCCTTTTATTCTGCAGATTTCTACCCAATAATTCCATATTTTGGAATATTTCTTTTATCTTATTCTAGCTCTATTTTTCTAGATAAAAAACAAATACTATGAAAAATATTTTGATGAAAACAAACCTGAATTATAAATAATTTCTTAAAATATATTTGAAGAAATTCACTTATTATTTACATAATTCACCAACCAATAATTATTTTTATTATCTATTTATTAACCTTTTAAATTATGTCTTACCAAGTTAACTATGCTAAAATAAAACATTGATATGTTCGTATACTATCAGATTGAACACTAAAACTTTCAATTCCTCTTAGACTAAAAGATGATAAAGATTTTGAAGCAGAACTCTTAGAAAAATGAAAAATATTAATGGAAAAAATAAAAGAAAAAAATCATAGAAAAATAGAAACTATTTGAGATGATTTTATAGTTATTTTTGGTGAAAAAATTAAGAAAAATGATTTTTTAGAAAATAGTATACAAAATATAGACTATAAAATGCAAAAATGACAAAGTTTAAATAAAAATCAACAATTATCTAATTTTACAACATTCACTTCCAAATATTTAAAAACTATTTTAGAACAAGAATCAATTTTAATTCTTGATAAATACTCTAAACTTTTATGAGTTCCATATGATAAACTTTATATAAAAGATTTAAAATCAAAACGGTGAAGTTGTTCAAGAATTCAGAAAATAGTTTTAAATTTAAAACTTGTCCATCTTCCGAAGGTATTTTTAGAATATGTAATAATTCATGAAGCTTGTCACCTAAAAGTAAAAAACCACTCTCATATTTTTTGGAAACATGTCGAATCTTTTCATCCAGAGTACAAAGAAACAAGAAAAGAACTAAAAAAATATGAAATCTAAATAGTCAATAAAAAACTATTGTATTTTTAAAAAAATAAGTAAAATAATAATTACTTATCATATAACTTTATAAATATGGATAATAAATGAAATTATTTTAGATTTATACAATCTAAATGGGTTCCTTTTTTGTTATGAATTTTATTTATAGGAGTATTTTATGCTATTTATTTTATTTGATGAAATAAAATTCTCACTCCTATAATTAGTGCTAGTGTAAATGATTTTATAGCCAAATTTTGAAACTTTATCCCAGCTTTATATTGAATCTTATTAACAATAATTTTGTACTTATTAATTTTTATAAAATGGATTACCCGTCTCAATTTCTGGATAGTTAATTTTTTACTTATATTACTTGTTTATTGATTTAATTTATTTTTCTGAATTCAATTATATTTCTTTGAGCCAAGATATACAGAAGTTGCAATCTATATAATAGATAGTTTTAGTAAACCTATGATTTGAGCTAGTATCTCTGTTTTACTTGTTAGTATTATCTTGATATTTATAAAGATAAAAAAATCTTAATTTTTAATTTTTCAAAATTATGAAACAACATATAAACAAAATATTAATTTGAATATCTCTTTTATTTCTTCTAAGTTCATGTGATTCAGTATTATCTTGAATTGGTAATCTTATGTGTAATTGGGCACCTGACAGTGACCATTGTTATCAATTTACAGCAGTTCAATCTTGATCTCCATCAGCTTGTGAAAAGATAAAATGAACTAAATTTAAAGATACTTGAAGTAATCCGCCAAGAGACAAATGTTATATGACTGTCGCTGCAAATAAAGAAGATTATACAGTTTGTAACAAAATTAAATGATGACTTATGTCATATACTCCTGATGAATGTATAAAATGAGTTTGAAAAAAAATACTTGATGAAACTATAAAAAATGATGACTTAAATGGTTGTAAGAAACTAGCAAAATTACCTAGCTGATACCAAAGCGATTATGAAGAATGTAAAGCAAAACTTGCAACAGTAGACAAAATAAAATGAACTGATTCTAAAATAGATGATTTGATTGGAAAACTTAAATCTGATCCTGATAATTCTGATCTAAAAAAACAATTAGCTCTAGAAAAAAAACAAAAACAACTGACTTATGAGATGATGCCAGATGCACAAAGATGACAATATTTTAAAGAAAAAAGAGAAGAGATAATGGCCTGAGTAGAAGATGAAGATGTAAAATCAGCTATTTCAAAAGAGTTTACAACATACAAATCTGGTGAACCAAATATAATAAATCAACTTGATAAACTTCAAGAAATTACAAAAAAACAAGAATTAATCAAATCAGCTGATGAAAAAGCTAATGAGTTAGTTGATAAAATGAAAGAACAACTTGATTGACTTGTAAAAGATAAACAAGATGCGGTTATTTGAGCAATGTGAGAAAAAGCTGAAGAATGGATACAAAAAAACTGATGAGATGATGTTAAATATGCATTAAGCAACCTAAAATACTCAATGGATAAATATGAAAAATGAAGTAAAATGTATGAAGATGCTAAAGGAAAATATGATAAGGTAAAAAAGGTTTATGATGAAGTGATGTGAGTTTATAATAGGATTGATGATGTAAATAAGATGCTGGCTGAATGAAAAATAGATGCCTGAAAAGCAAAAGTAATTAAATGAGCAGTGTTACTTGATAAGTGACTTGAATATGCAACTAGTTATGTTCCAGTATTTGGTAGTACTATTTCTACTGTAAGCAAAGAAACTTTCTGAGTTGTAATAGAATTAGCAAAAAAAAGAGCAGAGAGATCAACAGCACTTGATAAATGTTTTACAGATCCTGCTAATTGTGATACTGATAAAATAAGTGGGTATTAAAAATACTATTAACTTTTAAATAAAAGATGTTATATTACATAATATAACATCTTTTATTTTTTTACTATTTTATTATGTATTGACCAAAACAAAATATACTTATATGAGAATGAACCTATATGAGAATAGGTGAGGATGTATTTCAAGCTAGATGAAATTTTTATGTTGGTTTAGAAAAGAAATTATTAAAAGAAATTATACAAAAAAAATGAAATCCTGATATTTTCAAAGTTGAAGATTACGAAACTCTAGATTCAAATATAGGTAGAATAAAAGTTAGACTCCAAGATATTTTAATTGAAAATTAATAAAATTAATTTGACAAATTTTAAAAACCAAATAACCTAAATATATAAATTTAATAAATTTACAAAAAAATATGACTAATTTATTTAAAACATCTTTAAGAAGAAGACCATTTTCAAAAATGAAAATGGTTATTATTGCTGTGTAAATAAACAAATTATACATCATAAAAGAGCTATTTTCATAAATAGCTCTTTTTATTTTTTTAAATTTTTATATATGGAAAATATCACTACTTACAAAAAAATTGCTTCTCATGAGGCTATAAAAGGAGAATTTGATAAATGTCTATTATTGTACTCTGGTGGACTTGATACATCTATGATGCTAAAATGGATACAAGAAGAATATAATTGTAAAGTAATTGCTCTAACAATTGATATCTGACAAACAGCAGATGACTTGGAAGCAATTAAACAAAAAGCAATCAATCTATGAGCACTAGATGCTGTAGTTTTGGATGCAAAAGATGAATTTGCAGATTTACTTCTTTCAAAAGCGATAAAAGCAAATGCTGATTATCAATGATGATATGCTCTTAGTACTCCTCTTGGTAGGGTAATTATTTCAGAAATTGCTGTGAAAATTGCAGAAAAATATGACTGTAAAGTTATAGCTCACGGTTGTACATGAAAATGAAATGATCAAGTTCGTTTTGAATGATATATCACAACTCTAAATCCAAAAATGAAGACAATTGCTCCAGTTAGGGAATGGTCTATGTGAAGGGATGAACAAATAGAATATGCCGAAAAAAACTGAATTCCGGTAAAACAAAAAAAGGATAAACCATATTCATATGATGAAAATATGTGGTGAAATACTTGAGAATGATGAGAAATAGAAAATCCAGAATTTACACCAAAGTTTTCAAATATTCTACAATGGTGCAAAACTATAGAAGAAGCTCAAAACGAAGCAGAAGAAATCACAATTTGATTTGAAAAATGAATTCCTACAAGTCTAAACTGAAAAAAAGAAAAATTATCAACTTTGATTATGTTACTCAATAAACTATGAGCAAATCATGGAATATGAGTATTCCCTCTTATAGAAGATAGGCTTGTATGATTAAAAGTTCGTGGAGTCTATGAAAATCCAGCAGCAACTATACTTATAAAAGCTCATAAAAATCTAGAACAACTAGTTTCTACAAGGGAGGAAAATGAACTAAAAACTTTTATAGATACAAAATGGTCATACCTAACTTATGCAGCTAAATGGTATGATCCAGTAATGAAAAATATTATATCTTATATAGATTCACAAAACGAAAAAGTAACTTGAACAGTTACAGTAAAACTATACAAATGAAATGTAATTGTAGCAAATCTAAATTCAAAATATTCTCTTTTTGATGCAAACCTAGCAACATTTAACAAATGTATGAGCTTCAATCAAAACTCTAGTGCATGATTTATAGAAATCTACAATCTAGCTCAAAAGACAGCTTACAATGTAATGAAGTAATTCTTAATTATACAGACTATGAAACATTTTTTAAAACTCAGTGATTTTTCTAAAGAAGAAATTTTAGAGATATTGGAACTAGCTTTTCAAATCAAACAAGAAACAAAAGCATGAATTTTTAAAGATTATATGAAGAAAAAAACTCTTGGAATGATTTTTGAAAAATCTTCAACAAGAACAAGAGTAAGTTTTGAAACAGGAATCTATCAACTTGGATGACAATGAATATTTCTATCATCAAACGATATCCAATTAGGAAGATGAGAACCATTAAAAGATACTTCTAGAGTTCTCTCAACTATGGTTGATATGGTTATGATTAGAACTTTTGGTCAAGAAAGATTGGATGAATTTGCAAAGTATTCAAGTATTCCAGTGATTAATTGACTAAGTAATGAATTTCATCCAGTACAAATTATGGCAGACTATATGACTATAATTGAGCAAAATAAACAAGATAATCTAGTTGTTGCTTATGTCTGAGATGGCAACAATATAGCTCATTCTTGGTTAAATCTAGCTTCAAAATTATGATTTGAATTAAAAATTGCTACACCAAAATGATATGAGGTAAATCAAAATATTTTGGAAAATGCTTTAAAAATGAGTAAGATAAGTTGAGCAAAAATTATAATTAGCAATGACCCAAAAGAAATAGTAAAATGAGCAACTGTAGTTACAACAGATACTTGGGTTTCGATGTGACAGGAACAAGAGAAAGAAAAAAGAATAGCAGATTTCAAATGATTTATAGTTGATGAAAAACTTATGAAATTATCAGATAAAAACTCTATTTTTCTACATTGTCTACCTGCTTACAGAGGATATGAAGTAAGTGAAAATGTCTTGGAATGAAGCCAAAGTGTAGTATGGCAAGAAGCAGAAAACAGACTTCATGTTCAAAAATGAATTATGGTATGGCTTCAAAATAATAAAGATAAAATATAATTTAACTTAAAATATTATGAAAAAAATATGGCAAAAAAATAGTACTCAAGGTATAAATTCCCTTATAGAAGATTACACTGTATGAATTGATTATTTACTTGATATGGAATTAATCTCGTATGATATCATCTGATCAAAAGCTCATGTCAAAATGCTAAATAAAATCTCAGTTTTAACAGATTCTGAGAAAAATTCTCTTTTACAATGATTAGATGAAATCTGAGAATTAGTAAAAAAATGAGATTTCACAATATTAAAATCAGAAGAAGATTGTCATACAGCAATTGAATCTTATCTAACAGAAAAATACCCTAATATTTGAACAAAAGTCCATACTTGAAGGTCAAGAAATGATCAAATTCTAGTTACTACAAGGTTATTTACAATAGATAAAGTTTCTAAAATTATAGAATCTATAGAAACACTGATAAACTCTTTTGAAAACAAAATAAAAGAAGTTTGAGATACAAAAATGCCCGGTTATACACATATGCAAAAAGCTATGCCATCAAGTGTATGAATGTGGCTTTGATCAATTCATGATTCTCTGCAAGATGATTTACTCCTAGTAAAAACAGCTCTAGAAATCAATAATCAAAATCCCCTTTGAAGTGTTGCCTGATTTTGAGAAAATGTATTTTGACTAGACAAAGAATTCACTGCAAAAGAATTATGATTTAAAAAAGTCCAATCAAACCCAATGTATGCAAGTTACAGTAGGTGAAAATTTGAGCATATTATATTGCAAGCACTTAGCCAAGTAATGATGGATTTATGAAAATTTGCTTCAGATATGGTATTATTTTGAACAAAAGAATTTGATTATTTTACACTACCAGATGAGTTCAAAACTGGATCAAGTGTAATGCCCCAAAAGAAAAATTGGGATGTAATGGAACTAGTTAGGTGAAATTCCAATTTATTTCAAGGTTATGAATATCAAGTAAAAGAAATATTTAAAAACCTACTAAGCTGATACAACAGAGATTTTCAACTAACAAAAGAACCTTATCTAAAATGAATAAAACTAACAGAAGATACTGTTAAAATATGTAATCTAGTAATAAATAATCTATGAGTTAATAAATCTAAACTAGAACTTGCCTGCTCAGAAGAATTGTATGCCACAGAAGAAGCTTACAAACTTGTAAAAGCCTGAGTGAGTTTTAGGAATGCTTATAAGATTGTAGGAGAGAAATATCTGTAGAAATAATAATAGTATTATTACTTCCTGTCATTCTGAGGCTTTTACGAAGAATCCCTTAAGCATTTTTTTATGATGTAATCCTAGTTTAAGGGATTCTTAATTTCATTTAGTATAATACAATTTAGTCTTACTTTTGAATCCAAAAGTAGCAAAAGATTTAGGGGGTTTCGAAATTCAGAATTAAAGTTCTGTGCCTTCTGTAAGTAGTCACTAGAATCTCACCCCCTAAGACCCAATATTTCTAAATGTTTTTAGAGATTTTGTCATCCTGAGTTTTTACGAAGGATCCCTTTAGCAATGCTCATATAATAAACTAAATTTAAGGGATTCTTCATTTCATTCAGAATGACAAATAAGCTCTGTTTTTCACTGAGTGGTCAATTGAAAGGTAAAACTATTCTTTCACCTTAAATTTGCTTTCAGATATGAAAAAAGACCGGGAAACGATTCAGGGGTTTTTAAGGGGAACGACGTCCCCTTAAATCTTTTGCTTACTTTTGAATCCAAAAGTAAGAAGTAATTACATTGTTTTCTAATAAATATTAAAGTTTAATTTAAAATAAATTATTACAAAAGAATTTACAAAGATAATAATATGAATAAAATAAAAGCTCAAATACTTTAAAAAATCCCTTATGAAAAAAAATATACAACCAAAAAAAGGTAACTTAATAAATCTACTTAAACCATATGCTTGGCTTGTAGTATGATTACTTGTATTAACTATCCTAAGTAATGGATTAAATCTAAGTATTCCAAAAGTTATATCATTTGCAATTGATTCATACACAAAATGAACTCTTGATCTATATACCACAGTAATAGAATTTTTTGTGATATCTATTGTGATATTTATACTTGTATATTTGCAAAATATTTTTCAAGTTTATACTGCTGAATTAGTTGCCAAAGACTTGAGAAGTAAACTTATAAAAAAAATATCCCTTCAAGACTATAATTATATACAAACTGTTAGTCCTTCAAAACTCCTTACAAATATAACTTCCGATGTTGATTCTGTAAAGACATTTGTTTCTGGAGCTATATCATCAATTATATCTTCAGTTTTTTTGATTATCTGAGCAAGTATCCTTTTAATAATGATAAATTGGCAACTCGCTCTCGCAGTTTTGACTATTGTCCCAATAATTTGAATTGCCTTTTTTATTATATTTTCAAATGTAAGTAAACTGTTTAAAGCAGCACAAGAAACTATAGATTGGCTTAATAAAATAATAAATGAAAGTATACTAGGATCAGCATTAATCAGAATTCTAAACTCACAAACTTTTGAGTACAGAAAATTTATAGAAGCAAACGAAAAATCAAAAGAAATCTGATTTTCAATCTTGGGATTTTTTGCCACACTTATCCCTATTATAATGTTTTTCTCAAACCTTGCAATTTTGATAATTTTGGTGCTTTGAGGACACTTTGTAATACTTGGAACGATAAGCCTTTGAGATTTTGTAGCATTTAATGCTTACTTATCAATCCTTATTTTCCCAATCATAATAATCTGATTTATGAGTACTGTTATAGCTCAAGCATCTGCTTCCTATGGTCGTATCTTGGATGTACTTGATTCAAAAGAGGAAGTAGATGAATGAAATGTAGTAAAAAAACTTGATTGATCTATAAGTATGAAAAACATTGGCTTAAATTTTGGAGATAAATGTGCTCTCAGAAATATAAACTTTTCTATAAAACCAAATACTAGAACTGCCATAATTTGACCAACAGCAGCCTGAAAAACTCAGCTTCTAAATATATTAACAGGACTAATAAAACCTAGTACTTGATTAGTCAAGTATGACTCAAATACCATAAATGAATATAATAAAAATCTTTTTATGAACAAATTGGTTTAGTATTTCAAGATAGTACTCTATTTAATCTAACTCTAAGAGAAAATATAGCATTTAGTAATACTGTAAAAGATGCTGATATTGCAAAAGCTATAGATACAGCAGAACTTAGAGACCTAATTAATTCCTTACCAAAATGACTAGACACGATAGTTTCAGAAAGATGAACTAGTCTATCTGGGTGACAAAAACAAAGAATTATGCTAGCTAGAGCATTGGCTATAAATCCAAAAATCCTGCTACTTGATGATTTTACAGCTAGACTTGATATAAAAACTGAGAAAAAAATCTTGGAAAATGTACAAAAAAATTATCCGCTGGTTACTCTTATCTCAGTAACTCAAAAAATAGAATCCATAAAAGATTATGACAATATTATTTTACTTATGGAATGAGAAATCCTAGCTATCTGAAAACATACAGAACTCTTAAAAACATCTCCAGAATATATCCAAATTTTTAATTCACAATTAAGCACAAACAATGAATACTAATTATAAACTTAAAAGAGGTGAAGACAAAAAAAAGAAAAGTGTAAAAATGAAGTCTTCTCTGAAGAAACTATATCCATACTTAAGCGAAGAAAAACCAAAACTTCTAATCACTTTGATAGCAGTTATTATCGTTGCCTGAGCAAATCTGATTGCCCCAATTATAATCTGATTCACAATAGATAATTATATAAAAATAAAAGATTATCACGGGATATTGGTCAATTCTGGATGGCTTTTTTTAATCTATATAATCTGAAGTATCGCTGCATATATACAAACAAAATCTATGTGATGAGTTTGAAGAAGACTTTTATTTAGCTTGAGAAATACTATTTTCAACAAACTTCAAGAACTACCAATAGAATTTTTTAATCAAAACAAAGCCGGAGATTTGATTTCGAGAATAAACAACGATACAGACAAACTAAATCAATTTATTTCTCAAGCACTAATGCAATTTGTAAGAAATTTTTTCCTAATTGTTTGAACTGGTATCTTTATATTATTTTTAAATTTTGAACTAGCTATTGCTACACTATTACCAGCAATAATTGTATTGATACTGACACAAATACTTTCTCCTCGGGTTAAAAGAAAAAATCTAGAAAGTCTGCAATCTACTTGAAATCTAAGCTCTGAAATACAAGAAAGTCTAGGTAGCTTCAAAGTTATACTTGCATTTAACCGTTTGGATTATTTTAGAAACAAATTTGAAACTTCAAATGAAAAAAATTATAAAGCAGCATTTTGAGCCTGAGTTGCAAGTAATATATTTACCCCAATTTACTGACTAGCTTCAAATCTAGCTTGACTTATAAGTCTATGTTTTTGATTATACTTGATAACAACTTGAAATCTAACAATAGGTTTACTTATAAGTTTTCAATTTTATGTAAACAATTTCTATTCCCCTCTTCAACAAATTGCCTCAATCTGGGCATCATTTCAAGGAGCACTAGCATCACTTGATAGGATATGGGAAATAATCTGACTTCATACAAACATAAAAGTAATAGACAATAAAAAAACTATAAACAATAATTCTATACTTGAATTTAAAAATGTATTTTTTCGTTATCCAGAATGAGAAAATATCTTGAAAGATATAAATTTCACACTAGAAAAATGAAAAACATATGCTCTAGTATGACCAACAGGATGATGAAAAACAACAACAGCATCACTTATGGCAAGACTTTATGATCCGACTGAATGAACTGTATTTTTAGACTGAAAAGATATTTGTTCATACAAGCATAGTGATAGAGCCAAAAAAATCTGATTTATATTACAAGAACCATTCTTGTTTTCAGGAACCCTAAAAGACAATATCCTTTACTGAAACGACAAATATAAAAATTATTCAAACAAAGATCTAACTGAAGTTTTGAAAAAAGCAGATTTATACAATCTAGTATCCAAATTCGACAAATGACTAGACACAGAAATTACCACAAGTTCCGAATCTATAAGTCTATGACAAAAGCAACTAATCGCATTTGTAAGAGCATTCCTCAGAAATCCTGAACTACTTATACTAGACGAAGCGACTGCCAATATAGACACAGTCACAGAACAATTACTAGATGAAATACTTAGTAAATTACCAAAAACTACAACAAAAGTTATAATCGCACACAGGCTAAATACTATCAAAAATGCCGATGAAATATTCTTTGTAAATTCATGAGTTATAACAGTAGCACATTCTATGGAAAATGCAATGGAGATGCTGTTTAGTGGGAAGAGAGGTGGGTAGGAAAAGTTAAAAATATTAAAAAATTATTTGATTTTAGAAAATTATGTATATACTAAGTGTATATTACATATTTTTTGAAAGTAATTTATATTTTAATTTAAGGTTATGATTGATAAAAATATTTCAATTTTCGAATGAAAAAAAATCAGAAAAATTTATGATGAGAAAAAAGAAAAATGGTATTTTTCAGTTATAGATATAGTTTGAGCTTTGATAGAACAAGAGGATTATAATAAAAATAGAAAGTATTGGAATAAATTAGCTGAAAGGCTCAGAAATGAATGAAGTGAAGTGGTGACAAATTGTCACCAGTTGAAAATGTTAGCAAAAGATAATAAAATGAGATTAACAGATGTAGCAGATGTAGAAACTTTATTAAGGATTATTCAAACAGTTCCAAGTAAAAAAGCTGAACCTATCAAGTTATGGTTAGCTCGTGTAGGTTATGAAAGAATGCAAGAGATAACTGATCCTGAAAAATCTCTAGACAGAGCAAGAGAAAATTGGTTAAAATCATGAAGAAGTGAACAATGGATTACAAGGAGAATGGCATGACAAGAAACTAGAAATAAGCTTACTAGTTATTGGGATGAAAACGGAGTAGAAAAGTGAGAAGAATTTGCTATTTTAACCAATATTATTCATAGTGAATGGACTTGATTATCAGTTAAAAAACATAAACAACTTAAAAATCTAAAATCACAAAATCTAAGAGATCATATGACAGAAGCAGAGCTT
Source organism: Candidatus Altimarinota bacterium (assembly GCA_041659565.1). Taxonomy (GTDB): domain Bacteria; phylum Patescibacteriota; class Gracilibacteria; order BD1-5; family UBA6164; genus Altimarinus. Next base: position 41,520 of record JBAZXZ010000007.1, read on the forward strand.
ATATTTACTGCTTTAGCAGAATTGTCTACTAGAGAGATAGCAGATACTATGAAAACAAAATGACTTAAAGAAAATAAAATCCCTGCAAAAAAATGATGAGAAATAGCAAAAAATGCTAGAAAAGAATTAGAAAATAAGACTTGAAAAAAGGTAGTAAGTGGGAAGAATTTTTTGAAGAGTGAGGAAAAGAAAAAACTTAGTTAATATATTTTCTAGAAAAATCAATAAAATTGGAAAATGGAATTCCTATTTTCCAGAAAAACCCTTAATTTTGGAAAATATATTTATTTCATCTAGAACTTTTAAAATAAATAATTACAAAAACTACAACCAAAGTTATCATCGCACACAGGCTAAACACAATCAAAAATGCCGATGAAATATTTTTTGTAAATTCATGAGTTATAACAGTAGCACATTCTATGGAAAATGCAATGGAGATGCTGCTCTGGTGGGAAAAGAGGTGGGTAGAAAAAGTTAAAAATAATTTGATTTTAGGAAAAATATGTATATACTAAGTGTATATTGCGATATGTTTTATTTTTTAAAATCATTAAAAATGGATAAAAATATTTTTGAAAGTATAAAAAAAGAAAATGAGTTCTGACAAGATTATTGGTCAGCAAGAGAATTATATAAAATACTTGAATATAGTGAATATAATAAATTTTTACCTGTAATAGAAAAAGCAAAAATTGCTTGCAAAAACTCATTACAATCAGAAGTAGAGCACTTCGCCCATGTGAGCGACCCCCAAAAATCTCATAATCAATATGGAGAAATAAAATGACAAATCTTAAATGATTATAAACTTTCTCGTTATGCCTGTTATTTGATAATTCAAAATGCTAATCCAAGAAAAGAAATAGTAGCACTATGACAAACTTATTTTGCTATTCAAACAAGAAAACAAGAAGTAAATGAACAACTTTTAGAAGATAGTAAAAGAAAATATTTGAGAGATGAGATGTCTCAACATAATAAATCTCTTGCAGAAACTGCTGATAAAGCATGAGTAAAGTTATATTGAGTTTTTACAAATTATTGATATATGTGACTTTACAACTGATTAGATGCGAAATGAATTCATACAAAAAAACAACTTAAAAAATCTGAAAAGATACTTGATCATATGTGAAGTGAAGAACTTGCAGCAAATCTATTTCGCGCAACTCAAGCAGAAGCAAAGCTTATAAGAGAAAATATTTTATGAGAGAAAAAAGCAAATCAAACTCATTTTGAAGTATGAAAAGAAGTGAGAGAAACTATTAAAAAACTTTGAGGAACCATGCCAGAAGAGTTACCCACAACAGATAGTATTATTAAAGTTGAAAAAAAATTGAAAAGTGAGAAGAATTATTTGTGAGAGATGAAGAAAATGAAGATAGAAAAAAAATAAATTAATATAGATTTTTATTACTACAAGTCACAGGCTAAATACTATCAAAAATGCCGATGAAATATTCTTTGTAAATTCATGAGTTATAACAGTAGCACATTCTATGGAAAATGCAATGGAGATGCTGCTCTGGTGGGAAGAGAGGTGGGTAGAAGAAGTTCTCTTTAAAATATTGCTTTTTGTCAGAAAGTTTGTATATTTATATACAATTTAAATATTACAAATTTTTTCATGAACAAAAAAGAACTAACTGAAAGAGATATTTGTACAAAATACATTAACCCAGCACTAATTTCATCAGGTTGGGATTTGGAAAAACAAATTAGAGAAGAAGTTACTTTCACTGACTGAAAAATACTTATTCAAGGTAAAAAAATTTCTAGAATCAATAAAAAAAGAGCTGATTATATTTTGTATTATAAAAATAATCTTCCAATTGCAGTCATAGAAGCAAAGGATAATAATTATAGTATTTGAGCTGGTATGCAACAAGCTTTACATTATGCCAAAACTCTTGATATTCCTTTTGTTTATAGTTCAAATTGAGACTGATTTTTAGAGCATGATAGAAGCATTAGTGACTGAGTAGTAGAAAAAGAAATAAGTTTAGATAATTTCCCAAATCCAGAAGAGCTTTATAATAGATATTTAAAATCTAAAAATATAACAATTGAACAAAGAAAAATTATTGAAGAACCATATTATTTAGATATTTCAGGTAAAAGTTCAAGATACTATCAAACAATAGCAATAAATAGAACAATTGAAGCCATATCAAAATGACAAGACAGAATACTTCTAGTAATGGCAACATGAACTGGAAAGACTTATACAGCTTTTCAGATAATTTATAGACTTTGGAAAGCAAAAGCTAAAAAAAGAATTTTATTTTTGGCTGATAGAAATATTTTGATAGATCAAACAATGACAAATGATTTTAAACCATTTGGAGATGTGATGACAAAAATCAAAAATAGACAGATAAACAAAGCTTATGAAATTTATTTAGCTTTGTATCAAGCAGTTACAGGAACCGAAGAAGAAAAAAATATTTTTAAACAATTTAGTCCTGATTTTTTTGATTTAATAATTATTGATGAGTGTCATAGATGAAGTGCAAAAGAAGATAGTGCTTGGAGAGAAATTTTGGAATATTTTTCAAATGCAACTCAAATAGGTTTAACTGCAACACCAAAAGAAGACGATAAAACATCAAATATACATTATTTTTGAGAACCTATTTATACATATAGTTTGAAACAATGAATTGAAGATTGATTTTTGGCTCCATATAAGGTTATAAGAATTTGAATAGATATTGATGAATGATGGAGACCAACTACATCAACTTTTGATAAAAATTGAAATCCAGTTGAAGACAGAATCTATAATACAAAAGATTTTGATAGAAATATAGTAATTGATAATAGAACTAAAATAGTTGCAAAAAAGATAACTCAGTTTTTAAAAGAATCTAATGATAGATTTCAAAAAACTATTGTATTTTGTGTAGATATAGACCATGCAGAAAGGATGAGACAAGCTCTTGTAAATGAGAATGCTGATTTGGTAAAGCAAAATAATAAATACATAATGAGAATTACTTGAGATAATGAAGAAGGAAAAAATGAACTTGATAATTTTATTGATGTAAATGAGAAATATCCTACAATAGTTACTACTTCAAAACTTCTAACTACTTGAGTGGATGCAAAGACTTGTAAACTAATAGTACTAGACCAAAATATAAATTCTATGACAGAATTTAAACAAATTATTGGTAGATGAACCAGACTTAAAATAGATGCTTGAAAATATTATTTCACGATAATGGATTTCAGAAAAGCAACTAATAACTTTGCTGACCCTGACTTTGACTGAGAACCAGTAATGATTTATGAACCAAAAGAAAATGACCCAATTATAAAGGATGATACTGATGAAAATGGAAATATACTAATCACTCCAGACAGTACAAATGAAGAAATATTAGTAGATCCAAATATAGATATAATAGAATGAGGAGGATGAATTAAAAAAGTTTATGTAGACTGAGTAAGAGTAGAAGTAATAAATGAAAGAATTCAATATCTTTGAGCAGATGGAAAACTTATTACAGAAAGTTTAAAGGATTATTCAAAGAAAAATATATTATCACAATATAAAAGTTTAGAAGACTTTTTGACAAGTTGGAAAGAAGCAGATAAAAAAGAAGCAATTATCCAAGAATTACTTGAAAAATGAGTAATTTTAGATGAACTTGAAAAAGATGTTTGAAAAGATTTAGACCCATTTGACTTGATTTGTCATATCGCTTTTGATAAACCTGCATTAACAAGGAAAGAAAGAGTAGAAAATGTGAAAAAAAGAAATTATTTTGAAAAATATTCTCTAGAAGCCAAAGAAGTAATAGAAGCACTTTTGGAAAAATATGCTGAAAGTGGAATTGATACTATCGAAAATATTGAGATTTTGAATATCTGAAGATTTAGAAAATTTGGAAGTCCTCTTGAAATAATTAGTAGGTTTGGGAAAAAATCAGATTATATAAAAGTAGTTAAAAAGATTGAGGAGATGATTTATGAAATTGTTTAGATTTTAATTTTAAATTATATGAAATATACAAAATTTGTAATAAATGATTATAAATGAATAAAATGAAAATTAGAATTAGATTTAATTAGAAAACCAGAAGGTAATATTTTTACTTTAGTTTGACTAAATGAAAGTTGAAAAACATCAATTTTAGAAGCTATAAATATATTACAAAATAGAATAAGTGATACAAATGCTCATAAACTTATACATAAAAGTAAAAAATGAAATTTTTCATGAGAAATTTATGTAGAGTGCTCATTAATTTTAGATGAAGAAGATGAACTTAGAATAAAAGAATTTTGTAAAAATAATATTAATTTTAATCTAACTCAAAATATTGAAAAAATTACAATAAAAAAATCATATAAATTTAAAAATTCAAAATTTGAAGATTATAATTCTTTATGGACTTTACCTATCAATTGAAAAATTTTAAAATGAAAAAAAGAGGTAGCATTACATTCGCATGATAAATCTAGTTGGTCAAAAGTTGTAAATTATATAGAAGAAAGATTTCCAAAAATACTTTATTATGAAAATTTTCTTTTTGATTTCCCTCAAAAAATTTATTTAGAAAGTTTTGAATGAGAAACAAAAGAACAAATAGAATATAGAAAAGTATTTCAGGATATTTTAGATTCATTTAATGATAATTTAACAATAAAGGAACATTTTATTGATAGATTAAATAATAATACTACTGAAAATAAAGAATCTCTTGAATCATTAGAATGAATGATAAGTTCAAAATTAACTAATGAAATATTTAAAAATTGGGAACATATTTTTACAAAAAGCAATAAAGAAATTGAAATACAAATACAAAAAGATGAAAGTGGTAAATATTATGTTGAATTAAAAATAAAACAATGAAGAGATAGATTTCATATTAATGAAAGAAGTTTATGATTTAGATGGTTTTTTAGTTTTTTATTATTTACTGAATTTAGAAAAGCTAGAAAAGATGATTTTTGAGAAACTTTATTTTTATTAGATGAGCCAGCAAGTAATTTGCATCAAAAATCGCAACAAAAATTATTAGAATTATTTGAGAAACTATCTTCAAAATCAAAAATAATATATTCAACTCATAGTCATCATTTAATTAATCCAAAATATTTAAATGGTACTTATATTATCAAAAATAATGCTATAAATTATGATAACGAAGAAAATTTTGATCAAAATGAAACAGAAATAAAAACATATTTATATAAACAATTTGTATCAAAATATCCAAATGAAGAAGACCATTTTAAGCCTATTTTGGATTCAATAGAGTATTCTCCAAGTCAATTAGAAATGGTTCCAAAAATTGTATGTTTAGAATGAAAAAATGATTACTACACATTAAAATATTTTTACAATAAATTAAATATTAAAAATGAAATTCATTTTTATCCTTGAGCTAGTGTGACTAAATATGAAAATTTATTTAGACTATATTTATCATGGAATAAAGTTTTTATTGCTTTATTTGATTGAGATAAACAGTGAATTGAATCTCAAAAAGATTATATTAAAAATATTAGTATTGAATTAAATAATAAAATTTTTACTTTAAAAGATATTGATATGACTTGGAATTTTGAATTAGAAAAATTATTTACTGAAGAAGACAAAATTTTAGTAATTCAATTATGTTTTCCTGAAATTAAAATTTATAACAAATCTAAATTTAATACATGATTACAAGATTTATATATAAATAATAAAGAGATAAGCTTTTCAAAAATAACATTAGATAATTTTCAAAAAATTTTTGATTTTTTAATAACTAAAATTTAATCCCATGTCCCTATCTACCCTAATAAAATCAATACAAGATATAATGAGAAAAGATCATTGAGTTGATTGAGATGCTCAAAGGATTTCTCAACTTGTTTGGATGCTTTTTTTGAAAATTATTGATGATAAAGAAGAAGAATATGAAGTTATGAAAGATAAATATAAATCAGCTATTCCTGAAAAACTTAGATGGAGAAACTGGGCAAAAGACAGTGAATGAATAACTGGTGATGAACTTCTAGCTTTTATAAACAATGAACTTTTTGTTTGATTAAAAGAGCTTGAAATAGTAGATATAAATAGTCTAGGGTATATCGTAAAAGAAGTTTTTAATGATTCATATAATTATATGAAATCTGGAACTTTGATAAGAGAAATATTAAATAAATTGGAAAGTGAAATAGACTTTACAAAAAGTAATGATAGACATCTTTTTAATGATATTTATGAACAAATCTTAAAAGATTTACAATCAGCTTGAAATGCTTGAGAGTTTTACACTCCAAGAGCAGTTACAGAGTTTATCGTTGAAATGGTAAATCCTAAACTTGGAGAAAAGGTAATGGATCCTGCTTGTGGAACTGGTTGATTTTTGACTTGTACGATAGAACATTTGAGAAAAGAAGTAAAAACTGTTGAAGATGAAAAAATTATAGAAGATACTATTTTTTGAACAGAATTAAAACAACTTCCTCATTTGCTTGCAACTACAAATATGATACTTCATGGAGTTGAAATCCCAAAAAATCTAAAACACGATAATTCTTTGTCATACAGAGTAACTGATTTTTCTGATAATGAAAAAATGGACTGTTTCATAATGAATCCTCCCTTTGGTTGAACCGTTCAAGACGGAGTTTTAACGAATTTCCCGAAGAAATTCCAAAATAAAAATACAGCTTATTTATTTTTAATTTATGTGTTTTATAGATTAAAAAATCATGGAAGAGTTGGTATAGTTTTACCTGATGGTTGAATTATGTCTTGAGAAAATACTTCAGAAATAGAAATAAAGAAAAAATGGCTAGAAGAATTTAATTTACATACTATTGTCAGACTCCCAAATGGAGTTTTCAGCCCATATGCCTCTATTAAGACTAATTTACTTTTCTTTACAAAATGAGAACCAACAAAAGAAATCTGGTATTATGAACACGACCTACCGACCGGATACAAAACCTACAATAAATCAAAACCTATAAGAATTGAAGAATTTGAAGTAGAAAAAGCTTGGTGGAATAATAGAGTAGAAAGTGAGAATGCTTGGAAAGTAAATATAGAAGATATTGTGAAAAATAATTATAATCTGGATATAAAAAATCCAAATAAAGTTGAAGAAGATGAAGTATTAAGTAAAGAAGAATTAATTGAAAAAATAAGTAAAAATTTAGAAAAAAGTAAGGAAATTTTAGAATTAATTAAAAAGAGTTAATGAAACTAAAAAAATTTTTATCGATAAATAAGGAGACTATAAATATTGATAATTCAATAACATATAAAATTGCTTGAGTTCAGTCTTTTTGAAAATGAATAGTTTTAAGAAGGGAAGAAAAATGAGTCGATTTGACTATGAGAAAGTATCAGGTAATTAAAGAGAATCAATTAATGTGGTGTAAAGTAGATAATAAAAATTGAGCTTTTGGTATTACGAAAAAAGAACATGTGTGAGCCTTGGCTTCAACTAATATGACTTTATGAAATATTGATACAACAAAAGTCAACCCTAATTTTTTAGAGTTACTTTTTTCAGTAAAATCTTTTTATGAGTTTATAAATAGTTTATGCACATGAGCAACAAATAGAAAATACTTAAAAATTCCAGACTTAATTGATAGGGTTAAAATTCCAAATTTAAATTTAGAAGAACAAAATTTTTTTTTAGAAAATTATGATAAATTTAAATTTGATTTTGATAATTTATGAAAAATAATAAACAAAAATCTTTCATACATCAAACAACTAAAACAAGCAATTTTACAAGAAGCAATTGAATGAAAACTAACTAAGTCTTGGAGAGAAAATAATCCAAATATAGATGGAGCTAAAATACTTTTAGAGAAAATTCAAAAGGAAAAAGATGAGCTTGTGAAAGAAAAGAAACTTAAAAAACAAGAAAAATTAAAAGAAATAACGAATGATGAAATTCCTTTTGAAATTCCTGAAAATTGGATTTGGTGTAGATTGGGGGAGATTGTTAATATTTTTTGATGAAATAATTTTGATAAAGATAATTTTAATAAAAAGTCTTGAACAAAAGTAGTAAAAATTACAAATGTTTGAGTACATAATTTTATAGAAACACAAGATTTTTTACCTATATCATTTTTAGAAAAATATTCTAATTTTATTATTAAAGAAAATGATATATTATTAGCTTTAACAAGGCCGTTCATTAAAGATTGATTAAAAGTTTGTTTATCTTCTTTAGAATATAATGATTCTCTTTTAAATCAAAGAGTTGCTGTAATTAAAAATATTTTTAATTTAGATTATAATTATCAATATTTATTTTTAAAAACTTGATATATTTTAAATAAATATCAATCTAAATTTGACGGGGTTTCTCAACAACCTAATCTAAAAATATGAGATGTTTCTGATTTATTATTTCCACTTCCCCCTCTTGAAGAACAAAAAGAAATAGTAAAAAAAGTTGATGAGTTGATGAAGTCTTGTGATTTGCTTGAAAAACAAAGTTTGGAAACAAAAAAGAATAGTGAGAATTTGATGAAAAGTGTGTTGAGTGAAGTTTTTAATCAAAAAGAAGAAGATAATGAGAAAAGAATACATAAATGACTTGATTATTTCAAACTAAAACAAGAAACATGAGTAATTATCAGAGAATTACAAAAAACATGATATCCAAGATGAGAAATGGCTATAGCAAAATATTTTTATTTATTAGAAATACTTTGAATAAAATCAGATTTAGTATATGAAAGAAATCCTTTTGGACCGTATAGTTCAGAAATAAAAAAAGTGATATATTCAAAAAAAGACAATTTTTTTGCTACTTGACCTAAATGAACAATAATACTTGGAAAAAATTCAAGTAAATTATTTGATTACAAAAGTGATTTTTTAAAAGAAATAGAAAAATGAATGAATTATCTACTGGATAATTTATGACTTGCAAAAGCAAAAAGTGAATATATAGAGATATTGGCAACTGTCTGTAAAGTAATCCAAGATATCAAATCACTAGATATCGATAAGATAATAAAAGAATTAAAAATCTGGAAAGTTGATAAAAATTGAACGACTAAATGGGATAAATTCAAAGATGTAAATTATACCGATTTATTAAATCTAATAACAAAAGAATGATGGAATAAGAAACTTTTAGCAGAATAATCTTTACTCAAAAAAATTAATAAAAAGTGTATTAAGAGTAGTTTTTAGTAGGTAATTTGTATTTTTTGCCAATTTATGATATAATAAAACAATAATTATTTATAAAATATTATGGATAAAAATCAAAATCATTGGATAGCATTATATCTTTCTGGACAATATCCCGGATATTATACTATGCCAGATAGACTAACTTTCTTTGATGAAATAAAATTAGAAAACCCTACAAAATATAATGATACAATTTTATGACAATATCAGTGAAAAAATGATATTGAATACTTTTATAGTTTATTAAATTCATTTGAAAGAAATCATCATGAAAAATATAAAAATCTACTAACTACGTTATGAGTTCCAGACGATGTAAAAAACGATCCAAGAGGAGAAAAAAATCAAAAAACTATTTCTTTAAATATTGAAGATATTGAAAAATATTTAGATTGACTTGATGAAAAGTGATTTTCAAGGTATGTAATTATGCCTTTATTACATGCTATGTGATATGAAGATATTGAATATAAGTGAAAAGTAAATGAAACTGATTTTTGATTAGATTTTTTTCCAATAAAATTCAAATCACCATGATGAATTATTCATTATACTTGAATTCAAACAAAATCAAAAAAGATGACAAATTGAGACACAACTTGATGAGAATTAAATAAACTTATTGAAGAAACTAAAACAGCATTCTGACAAAAACATAATTTAAATACATGAGAATCTGTGAAAATATCAGAATATGTTATATTTAATTCTTGTGAAATATTACAAAGTGCAAGAGATAAATATTTTAAAGATGAAAATATAGAAAATAGAAAAATTAAAATGTATTGAAAAGATTGAATAATATCATTAATTTTAAAACATAATATAGAATTAATAAAAGAAAAGAGCTAAATTAATTTAGCTCTTTTCTTTTATTTTCAGGTAATCAAGTCATTTAAAGATTTTATATTGTTATCTTGCAAATATGTATTTAAATGCATATCAGATCTAACTCCTAAATCTATATCATACTTTTCCTCAATTGTTCATATGTGAGTATCTCATCTTTTATGACGAAATTCTCAATCATTATTTCTTGTTCTGCTCATATTACTGTTTTAAAAAATTAAAGTTTTGGTATTTTTCAACCTCAAAGAAAAAAGCTAATAACTGATAAAAAACAAATTATACCAGCAAAGTTATTTACTCAATAGTAACTGTATGAAATTATTCATATAATTGCACATAAAACTGAAACCATTAAGAAAGGTCACTTTCAAATTTTTTCTACAATATAGAATAATGTTCATAAAACAGCTATTGCAGAAAAAATTTCTATCATAGTTTTAAACATTATAAAAATAAACTTGAAATCTTTTAAAAAACAATACAATGTAATCACTTCCCAATGATACATTTTGTATCCAAAAAACTTCCTAAATCTCTATTTTGTTAAACAAAGTAAAAGATTTCAAAGGGAGTTTTTTATTTTATATAAAAAATCAAAATCATAGTAAAATATATTAAGTTATACAATGTTGTATTGTATATTTTTCAAAAATAAAGTCAAATAAAATTAACATTTTTTTAACATAATTTGTTAATTATTTTAACAAACATTTGATTTTTTAATATAAAGTGATATAATGAATTCACATTTAATATAAAAAGGTCTTATGATTAAAAATATAGAAACTCTTCGTAAAGAGAAAAAGCTTACTCAAGATGAAGTAGCTAAATACTTATGAATCACTCGCCAGACATTTTCAAAACTTGAGAAGTGAGAAATAGAACCTACACTATGACAAGCTGTTAAACTAAGTGAATTACTTTGAGTAGATATAGATCAACTCATAGATTGAGATGTAAAAACAGAAAGCTCAAAATCAATAGATTGGGATAAATACAAACAAATCATTCAGTATTTTATTGAATTTTGAAATGATAAAAAAAGTTGATTTAAGATAACAAAAACAAAACTAGCAAAACTTTGCTATCTTGCTGATTTTACATGGTATTATTATAACTTAGAACCTATTACATGACTTGAATATAGAAAAATTCAACAATGACCCGTTCCTGATGCTTTTTTTACTACGATTGAAGAATTATTTAATGATGAATCTATATCTATTGAAATTAAGTGAACATCACATCTTATATCTAATAATTCATACCCAGATACTTCAAGACTATCTCTTGAAGAAAAATCATTATTACAAAAAATTGCAGAAAAATGGAAATATCAAAATACTCAAGAAATAGTTGAATTTACTCACAAACAACTTCCTTGGTTAGTTTCTTATGATAAAGAGATAATTCCATATTGACTTATAACACAAGAAGAATTAGAAAATGTTTACTAGTTGAAAATATAATGTTTTAGTAAGTGAGTATGCAAAAAAACATTTTATGAAAAGTTTTATTAAAAAGTATAAAACATGGGATAATACTTTTATAGAAATTTATAATATGTTGTCGCATATTGATAGATTTCTTTTAAGTACAAAAGCTGAAAAAATACATAGTTGTGATATTTGATATATTGCTAAATGTGAATTTAAAATTGTTTGATCAAATGAATCTCCAAAAACTTCTTGAAATAGAGTAATTGTTTTTGTTGATGAAGAAAGACTTGAAAGTTATATTTTACTTATCTATGCAAAAACAGATATTTGAAGTCATAATGAAACATCTTGGTGGCAACAAAAAATAAAAGATAATCATACAGAAATCGCTTGCTTATTTAGTGGGCTATAAAAAGAAGTAACTACCGTTACTTCTTTTTGCCCCCCTCAAAAATCCATAATTAAATTTGCAAAATTATATTATTTTATAGGTATATTCCATTTTAAAATATGTAGAAGTATTTGAATGAAAATTAGTAAAGAAATAATATAAAATTTTACTTTGACTTTATTTTAAAAAATATTAAACTATTCGTGAAAAATATATTAAAATACTAATTTTTCACGATAAAATTTTAAATATTTATTTTTAAAATTATGATAAATCAAACTACAAAAGATAAAATTATTAAACTTTTTGAACAATATAAAATTATTAGTAAGTGAAAAGAAAAAGCTTTAAAAGAGATAACTTTGGCTGAAATTCCAGAAATGATTTATAATTCAAATGCAATAGAAAATTCCACTTTAAGTTTAAAAGATACAGAAGATATTTTGATTTATAATACTATAAAAAAAGATTATAATATAAGAGAAGTATATGAAGCTAAAAATTTGGCTGAAATCACTAAAGAGCTTTTAGAAACAGATACAGAAAAACTTTCAATTTCTTTAATTTTATCTTTACATAAAAAATTACTAACTCATATCAACAATAGTTATGATTGAAGATTTAGAAGAAATGATGAATGGGTAAAGATATGAACTCACTTGTGAGCAAATCCTGATTTTATAGATAATTTAATGAACAAATTAATAAAAGATTATAATAATAAAAAACAAGAATACTTTTTAGATAATATAGCTTATTTTCATGCAGAATTCGAAACAATTCATCCATTTTGTGATTGAAATGGTAGAATTTGAAGAGTCCTTATAAACTTTCAACTTATGCAACTTTGATATCCACCAATTATAGTACAAAATAAAAGTAAAAGACAAGATTATTATCCAAATTTTCAAAAATATCAAAATAGCAGTAAATTTGAATTTTTTACAGAACTTTTTGCTTTACTTTTAATAGAATCATTAAATAAGAGAATAACTATATTAACCTCAAAAAAAATAGTTACTTTAAGTGAATGGTGTAAGAAAAATAATAAAAATGCTCCAAGTTATTTAAATAAAGCCAAAAGACAAACTATCCCAGCATTTAGAATCCGTGAAAAATGGTCTATTTCCGAAGATTTTCACGAATAATTCTAAAATTAAGTAATAATTAAAACTAACAAAATAACCTATAACTTATTTGGATTGTAAAAATAGAAGAAAACAAAGAGAATGATAAAGTTATAAATGGTTTACTAGGAGAATTAAATATGTATTTTGAAATAATAGATTTAAAGAAGTATGTAAAAATACTTCTTTTTTATACAATATCATACATTAAATGTATAATTAATTATCTACTTTATACCTATATAACATACTTTTGTAATAAAAAGTTGCTTTTTTGTTATTTTTGTATATATTACTAATACAATTATATACCTTATTAAAATATTATTATGACTACAAATTCTATAAATCTAGGTGATAAACTTAAAGATTTGAGAAATAAAACTTGAGTTTCTCAAGAAGATGTTGCCAATTATATTTGAGTTAGTAGATTAACCTATATAAATATAGAAAATTGAAAAAGAGAAGTGAAAGACTTAGAGATTAAGAAAATCGCTGAATTTTTTGAGAAATCAATAAGTGATTTTATAGAGAAAAAACAAGAAATAAATAGTACCAGTGATAAAAATTATAAATTGAAACAATTAATATTGTATATATCAAAAAAAACTCAAAATATAGATAGTTTTTGAAAAACAGTTTTAAATAAATTGCTGTATTTTAGTGATTTTAATTATTACGAATGGACTTATGAAACTATTACATGAGTTAATTATAAGAAATTACCTTTTTGACCAGTTCCTGAAAATATATCTGATATTCTTGATGAGATGGTAAGTGAATCATTGATAGCTATTACAGAAACTACATATCATAATTACACTCAACAAAAAATTATTCCTTTAGTTGAAGCAAATTTAGATTTTTTAAATGATATTGATGAAAAATCTGCTAAAAAAACTAAATACGATAATTTACCTAAATCAATTCAGATTATTAATGATGTCTTAAATAAGTTTAAACATCATAAAGCAAGTGAAATTAGCGAATGGTCTCATATGGATACACCATATAAGTCTAGCAAAAATATATGAGATATTATTAGACCATGACTTGTTTTTTATAGAAGTGAGCCTTTTATAGTTAATCCTAATAATTTATAAACTATGATATTTAAAGAATTACAAGAATTTGAAAAAGAATTCAAAAAACTTTCTAAAAAATATCATAGTTTAACTGATGATTTTCTAGATTTAAAGTTTTTTCTAGAAACAAGTCCAACTTGAGATATACTTCCTAAAGAACACATAGTTAAAATTGCATGATTATGAGAAAATATTGATTGAGAATTTTATAAAATTAGAAGATTTTTTTGTAAAAGCCTTAGATCAAACTGAGATATAAGAATTATATATAAATACAATTACGAAGACAAAATTATCGAATTTTGTGAAATAGAATTTATAGAGATATTTAAAAAAGAAAGCAAAAAACAAAATCATGACATAGAAAGAATTAAAAAATATTATTCTAAACCAAAAAAGAAGTAACTATCGTTACTTCTTTTTTACCTCTTTTCCCCCTCTCATTTATTGTAATTTCAAACAATATATGATAAAATATTTACAGTAATTTGTTCAAATATTTTGTTATGTGAAATTCAAGAAAATTAAATGAGTTAGCAGCTACGGCAATTTGTTGAAATGATATAAGTTCTTCGGTCTTGTATGTTTCTGCTTTGTCTATTTATTTTGCTGGACAATATGCTTGGATTACACTTCTCATAGTAGTTTGAGTATTATATCTATACCGTAAAATCTACGGCGAAGTTGTAGGAGCTTTACCTCTAAATGGTTGAGCCTACAATGCACTACTCAATACTACAAGTAAGTCAACTGCATCTTTTGCTGCAACTTTGACGATATTATCATATATAGCGACTGCCGTAATTTGAGCCAATGAGGCTATTCATTATCTGCATTATAGCTTTTCATTTCTTCCTCTAATTATTTCAACAATTATCTTACTCGTATTTTTTGCACTTTTAGCAATTTCATGAATGAAAGAATCCTCTTTTGTTGCGATATTTTTATTTTTATTTCATTTATTGTCTTTGATAATTTTATCACTTTTTATCATATATTATCTATCCCAAACTTGATTATGACAGTTTTTCAGTAATTATAACTTACCACCAACAAATAATTGAAGTATCATTTCTGCTATATTTTTTGGTTTTGCTGCTTCTATGCTCGGAGTCTCAGGGTTTGAAAGTTCTGCCAATTTTGTAGAACAACAACAAGAATGAGTATTTCCAAAAACTCTGAAAAATATGTGGATAATTGTAAGTATCATAAATCCTCTTATTGCAATATTTGCATTGTCTTTGTTTACTCTTCCCACACTGACTTCTGATGCCTATCAAAATACTTTACTCATTCAAATGTGAAAACTTGTTTGAAATAATAGTCTCGCTTTTCTAATTTCTATCGATGCATTTTTGGTATTGAGTGGTTCTGTTTTGACAAGTTTTATCTGAGTATCATGACTATTTGAAAGAATAACACTTGATAGAATACTACCTCAATACTTTATCAAAAAAAATAAAAGATGAAGTTCTTATAGGATTATCACGATGTTTTTACTTCTTTGTATCTCAATCTTATTAATCACAAAATGAAATGTTAAATTATTAGCCTGAGTATATTCTATCTCATTTTTAGCTGTTATGAGTCTTTTTTGAATTGGTAATATTTTACTAAAAATATATAGATCAAAAATCCCAAGACCTGAAATCGCTTCTTGGTTTTCTGTATTTATTGCAATAACATTAACTATCACAGCTTTAATTGGTAATATATTGATGAATAGAGCTGACTCTTTGCCTAGCAATCTATCTATCTTTTTAATATACTTTATCCCTACAATAATACTTATTAGTATAATGTTGAATAGGATTTTTATACTTAAATTAATAATACAGTTCTTACAATTTATATTTGAGCCAATAAAAAAATTTGTTTATAAATCAAATATAGCAATTTCAAATACCATAAATAAAATCAATAAACAAGAATTTGTGTTTTTTACAAAAGGTGATAGTTTATCAAATCTAAATAAAGTAATGCTTTATATCCTAGAAAATGAAAATACAAAAAGGATAAAATTTGTTACAGTACTACCACCTTGAGAAATAGTATCAAATGAACTTAAACAAAAAATCAAGTTTTTAGATGATGAATATACAGAAATCACAGTAGATTTCAGAGTACTTCACTGAAAATTTACCCCAGAACTAATCCACAAACTATCACGAGAACGGAAAATCCCAGTAAATTTTATGTTTATCTGATCTCCAAGTTATAAATTTCCATACAGAATTGAAGAATTAGGTTGAGTAAGGCTGATAATATAAAAAAATATCTTTCAAGTTTGAAAGATATTTTTTTGAGTTTTCATTGGCAAGGACCGATAGGTTTTGTCGCCTTACAGGTCGGACCCCCGAGCCGAAAGACCGAAGTAGCGGTCTTTCTAAAATTGCAAAGCAATTTTACTCTCCTTGCAATTCCTACTATCATAACTTAAAAATATCTTACAAAAAAAACTTTTTAACTTTTCTAGTAAGATATTTTTATGGCAAGGACCGTAGGAATTGCACCTACGCCTACTGGCTTCGGAGGCCGGTCACTCTTCTAATTAAGCTAGGTCCTTAGATTTGCCCAACTATTATATAAAAAATTTAATATTTTCAAAATAAACTTTCAAAAATTGTATTTATTTCTATAATTTGTATAATTATGTTTTCTTATTCTCCCCCTCAAAAAACATTTAGAAATATGGGGGTTTGGGGGGTGAGACGATAGTGAGTACTTACCGCAAGCCTCAAAACACAAATTCTGAAATTCGAGCCCCCCAAATCTTTTGCTTACTTTTGGATTCAAAAGTAAGAAGTAATTGAATTGTTTTAAAAAAAGGAAAACTATTTCTATGATTCTGAAATAAATTCAGAATGACAACATAGAACAATACAATGAAGATTCCCTTCTTCAAGGGAATGACAATATTATTAACCCTTACCCATGCAAAAACAACAAATAATCGACGAAATAATAAACCTATCTTTAGAAAGAAACATAATCACTAAAGATGAATTTCATAAAACCCAAAATGAAGTCTACAAGAAGTACAAACTTCCCGAATGAATCACAGGAATAGATATCCTTGAAAGATATAATGAACTTATAAAAACAAAAAATATAAAAGATAGTAATGATTTCAGAAAAGTTTTGAGAAAGAGATGAGTGAGAAGCCTTTCTGGAGTAACTGTAATTTCCCTACTTACAGAGTTTTTTTGATGCCCTTGAAAATGTATTTATTGTCCAACATTTGAATGATTACCAAAATCATATATCCCAAATGAACCTGCAGTACAAAGAGCAAAACTAAATAAATTTGATCCAATTATGCAAATACATAATAGACTTAGATCTCTTGAAATTACAGGACATAAAATAGAAAAAAATGATGTAAGAATCATAGGTTGAACTTGGAGTTGTTATCCAAAAAAGTATCAAGAAGATTTTATAAAAGGTATTTATGATGCTTTCAATACTTTTGATGAGATGAAAGAACAAATAGATGAAAATATAACTTCAAAGGATAAATTCTCTAGTTTCACGATGAAAGAATGATACAATTTAAAACTATCAAAAGACTTAGAAGAAGCAAAAAAAATCAATGAAACAGCAAAATACAGAGTTATCTGAATTGCAGTAGAAACTCGCCCAGATTGGGTGAATATAGAAGAAATTGCTAGACTCAGAAAATATGGAGTTACAAGAGTTGAAATAGGTTATCAAACAACTATTGATGAGATAAATTTATTAAATAAAAGATGACATACAAACAAAGAAAGTATTCTTGCTACTAAATTACTCAAGGATGCATGATTTAAAGTTGTTGCTCATATAATGCCCAATTTACTTTGAAGTACTCCTCTGCTTGATAAAAAAGCATTTAAAGAAGTATTTGAGAACCCCGACTTTAGACCAGATGAGTTAAAAATCTATCCAATGGTTGTTACAGATAAATCAGAACTAACAGAAATATGGAAAAAATGATGATTTAAAGCATACGATGATGAGACACTTATAAATTTGATGTGTGATTTAGAAGAAATGGTTCCAGAATATGTAAGGATAAATAGAACTTATAGAGATATCCCAGCTTCGCAAATACTTCACGGTTCAACTCTTAGTAATCTAAGACAAATAGTTGAAAATAGAATGAAAGAAAAATGAATAAAATTACAAGATATTAGAAATAGAGAAATAAAAGACAAAATCAATGACCCATCTAGAGCAGTTTTACATACTTTTAAATACGAAGCAAGTGGATGAACAGAATATTTTATGACTTTTGAAGATAGTGAAGATAGAACTATATTTAGTTTACTTAGATTTAGGTTGCCAGGAAAAAGTTTTTCTGTCATCCTCGGGCTTGACCCGGGGATCTCTAGCAAGGAAAAACTAGAAAAAAAAAGTAATGGCACAGATATTTTAAAAAGCACTTTATCAAAAGATGAATTTATAAATTCTAGTGAGTTCATAGATTCCGGATCAAGTCCGGAATGACAAAACTGCGAATCTATCCTCCCAGAATTAAAAAACTCAGCATTAATCAGAGAAATCCACACATTTTGAGACCAATTAAGTATCTGAGAAGTTGGAAGTACTTTTTGACAACATATAGGTTTTGGAAAAAGACTTATTGCTGAAGCTGAAAAAATCGCAATAGAAAATTGATATAAAAAAATGGCAGTTATCGCTTGAGTTTGAGTAAGAGAATACTATAAAAAAAGATGATATGAGTTAGAATGAGAGTATATGACAAAAAATTTGTAATTTTTTAAAAAAGTCTATAATTAAATTACCTTATTTTTTTAATTTCAAAAATATGAAAATAAAGTCTAAAATCACACAAAGAGTAGGTTTATGAAAAGGTATTTGATTAATATTTTGAGGATTTGCATTTTTTATAATTCCTATGATATTAAATAATACTAGCTTGTTTCTAAGATTTTGAGTATGGCTTTGGTATATAACACTATGAGCTTTAATCTGAATTTTTTGAGTTATGGATAATTATCCTTATTTAAAACTTAAAATACCTTTTTGGTTTAGATGAATAATGCTATGATGATGGATGAATTTCGTAATTTCTTTAATTGCATATAATGAATTAAAAACTATGATGGTATGAACAGCCGTTGACTGATATTCACCTTTTTGTATAGTAATTGGGTGAATGATATTTTGATTATTAACAGATTACATAGCAACTAAATATATTTGAGAATGAAAAGACTTACTTAAAGAAAAAAAATAATTTCCTATTTTGATTAATCAAACCAATAAAAAAAAGTAAAACTATTTAAGTTTTACTTTTTTTATGAATAAATTCATGTGGTATCAATAAGTACATTTTCTATTCATAACTCTTTCACCTTTTCATGTATTTCTTTCACATAAAAAAGTGGAGTTCTTATACAACCATGAGATGCTAAATTTCCATTTATAGTTCAATCACTTCAGTGAATCCATTCTTTTCAATCAATATGCACTGCATAAGGCATAACTGCTCATCATTTTTCAAAAATCTTTTTCTTTATATCTACTTTAGGATATTCTGTTGAATAATGATGTTTATCAGGAGTTTTTTTCAAGTAGTTTTTAATCTAGAAGTTTTATGATCAGGTAAGCCTGGTGAAACATAAGTAGCAAGAAATAATTCACCATCAACATAAAAACTTAAAACATTTTTACCATCTATTTTTGAAACGATAATTTTGTTAACTTTCACATCAATAGAGTCAGGTACTTTTCAAAAAAGATTTTCATTTATAAAGGTATTTTCTTTATTTAATCAAACCCCACTACCATAATAAGTATTTGTACTAAATACATTCAAATTTCTATATAAAGCTTTAGGATATTTAGAATATCATAACATCTCGTTATATATTGAAAGTCTTTTTTTTGATATTTCATCTAATTTATCCTGATTTTTTGAATAATAATCAAGGTAGATTTGTTTTAAAGTAGCAGATCATAAAACTCAATCTTGAGACTTTATAGGAAAACCAAACTCTTTTTGTAAGCTCTTTATTTTATTTGTAAAATTATCGTTATTATCAGTAATCCCAAAAAAAATTACAAAAAAATCTACTTCTCTTTTTCAAATTGAAGAAATAGATTTTTCATATTTTTCAGGATTTTTTATATTTAATAAATCCTCAACTTTATCCTTAGTTGTACCCACATCAAATTTAGTACCATTATCAACTTCAGAAGCCTTAGTTAAATCAGGCAATAAAAGTGAAAGTCAAAGTCATAAACTTCATTTTAAAAAATCCCTTCTATCCATACTGTAAAAACTATAATAGTTTAAAAATAAAATTTTAAACAAAAAAAGATATGATAATTTACATATCATATCTTTTTAATTTATTTTGCAACTTTTTTAGATGCTATATATTCTCATATAAAATCTCAAACTAAAGGAGCTTGTTTTCTAAATAAATTAGATCCAAAACTTACAATTGTTCATACATTTATCAAATCATTTTTATTCTCAATATAAGTTCTATTATTAACAAGATTTTCTATATCACCATACAAACTTCAATTTATTACTAATTTATTATCACTTTCTACTGATATAATTTGTCATCAAACTCCAGAAACTTTTATAGATATAAGTGTTCAATTTATTTTTGTTACATTTGATGCAATAATTATATTTCATCATTTTACTACAAAGGCTATATTATCAGTATAAGTAATATTTTGATTTATGTATAAATTTCATCATTCTACTATATAAGTTCTTTCAGAGCTTCAAGGTATGCTTGTTGAATTAATAGTCAAATTTCATTTTACAATAAATACATTACTTAATCCATTGTATTTAGTAAGTGTATCAGTTATATTTTTATTTCAAGTTACTTGAGTAGTTGTAACTTTTGTTAAATTTGATTCTATCTTAGATGTTTGTCAAGAAGATATTTTAGTTACAGATGTAGTATCACTTACCTTTTTAGAATAACTTGATATACTTCCAGTTGAAACTCATGCTCAAACAAAGTTTTTATTTTTATCTTCATCACTATATCAGTCTGATGCAACTTTATTTATATCAGCCGTTATTTTACTATTTTTAATAAGAGAAGTTCATCCTCATACTGTTGCAACTGCTGGTTTAGATACTCTTACTTTCAAAGGTGTCGAGAAAAATGCATCAGGAAATCATTGTAAAGTAGTTTTTAGAATAGTATCTTTATAACTAGTACTATCTGTTATTTTTAATCATTTTATATTTATCGTACTTCAACCATTTAACGATTCAAAAGTTTTTGAAATTCAAGGACGCAACCATCATATTTTTTGAGCTGAACAAATTCCTGTAAATCAAGTATTATCAGAATTTAGTAAAACAGAACTATCAGAATTATATACACATAAAGGATAATCTAAGTACAATTCTTCTCCAGAATCATTTCATATATAAGGAGTTGATCCAAATACTGTAAAAGGATTACTTCAAGCTCAGATAATTACTTGTCAATAAGGTCTAAACAAGATATTTCATCATCCTGGATATGTCAAAATTATTCATCACTCTCAAGGATATGTAAAATTTAAAGTTTTACAGTCAACACACCAAGATGGAAATTTTAATATTCAACCAACAAGAGATGCTTCACAAACTTCATTTACTCATTGATTATTTGGTCTTTGAATAACTCAATCTCAACAAAATCATGAGTGACCTCCACCACCACCTCATCCACCTCCTCATCATGAAGAAAGTTTTATACTACAAGTAGGACTAGTTACATTTGGAATTCATGATGTTGCCCCATTTCAAACATAACATTTAGGATTAAAAGTTGCAGGAGAATTAAATTTACAAGTAAAATTTCAAATTCCTGTATTATTTTGTGTAGCAGTTGTTCAATCTCAACATTCTACTTTAACTATTTCAGTATTTGCACTTCATATACAAGTTACTCATACATCTGTTCATATTGGATAAGTATTATTTGCTGTAGCTCCAGATTGCGATAATTCAATTCTTACACAATCAGGTTGACTTCATCATGATCATCCTGGAATAGTAACAACTGTAGTATCTGTATCAGTTACAGGTAAACCACTAGTTACTCATATTCAATTTACTGTT
This sequence comes from Candidatus Altimarinota bacterium, assembly GCA_041659565.1. Lineage (GTDB taxonomy): Bacteria > Patescibacteriota > Gracilibacteria > BD1-5 > UBA6164 > Altimarinus. The sequence continues at coordinate 63,699 of JBAZXZ010000007.1, forward strand.
GCACTATTTGTATATCCTGCTACTGTATTTACTCAATTACAAGTATAATCTATATATTCTCATACTTCAAGTATTGCATTTGTATGATCTCATGATCAAGAAACTGTAACTCATGACCAAGTACTAGGAAAAGTTCCTGGTAAAGTTACACTTCAAGAACAATTTGGAGCCACAGTATCAGTAAAAACTATATTTCTAAGACTTTCAGTAAAATTATTTGTTCCTCTAATTCTAAACACTGCTTGTGTTCAAACATTTACTCTTTGAGTATCATTTCATACTATTCAGTCTAAATCTGCGGGGTTTGCATCTGTTTTATCTATTTGTATTGATGGAGAAATTCATTGACAAGTTGCACTACAACCATCTCAATCTATATTATTTCCATCATCACAAGTTTCTCAATGAGTTGAGTCTAATACTCAGTCTCAACAATAATCAACATATATATTAAAACATTCATTATCTTGAAGTATTGGAGTTGAACTAAAATTTGGTTTATTTGTATAACTTTTCGTAAGATATGACCGATCAAGTAATGTATAATTATATGAAGCTGCTGATCAATCTATATATCAATTATTAGATTTTCTAGCAATTGAATAAACTAATTGTCATGCTAAAGTTGTTCTATTTGGTAAAGTTCCTCTATTTATAACAGTTCCTGCATCATTTGAACATACAACAATATCTTGCACTGATTCAGGTTTCATATTTGATTTAAAAACAAAAGGTCATCTTATATTTAAAGAATTATATGGATTATAAACTCTTATATTACTACTTATAAATCATATTGCCCGAGCTTTTGTTAAATCTCATCATCATAATATATCCCTAAAATATCTTATTTCTCAATTATAATATCTTACATCCCAAGATCATCAATTACAATTTGTTTCTGGAGACAAAATGTTTGTTTGAGAAACATTAACTGCTAATACATTTAAATATAATGTAGAAAATATTATGAAAAATATAAATTTAATTGCTTTCATATATTATAATATTAAAAATTACTTTCATCTATTAAGTCTGGATTTTGAACATTAGATGGTTGTTCTGTTGGTGAATATATATCTTTTATTTTTTCATTGTTTGTATCAGAAATTATAGCTTTTGTTTTTTCATTGTTTGTATCATTTCTGATATAGAAATATTTCACTGATAAAGATAATATAACTAGTCCTATTATTGATAATAATATATATAGTTTTTTCTTATTATTCATACTAAATTATAATTAATTAAATATAATAGTCAAATATAATAAATATTCATCTACTTTTATATAATAACACATTATTAAATAATATTCAAAATTTTTACATACTTTCTTTTTCAAAGTCATAATATTGTTTAAATTTAGTTAAATACCAATTATCATCATATTTATAATTTTTTCTTTGAATTTCTACCCAATCAAAAAAATCTTTATCTTGTAATAAAGAATTATGTATATTATCAAACGATTTTTCATATCCTGAATAATATAATCTTATATTTTTTACAAATTCATCAATATATTTCTTAGTTTGAAAGCAACTATAAACAAATATTAATTTATTTCTCAACATATTTTCGAACTTAACATTATAATTATTAAATGACTTTCTAAAGTGATGAATGAATTTAATCTCTTTTGTAAGATAGCACTTATATCAATGTAACCAAGCCCTCATTGACAATTCTATATCTTCACTTCACCGTCAAACCATAAAAACATTATATCATCCTATTTTTTGAAAAATGCTTTTTTTTATTATTGTTGAATTTCATACCATCATTGGAATCTCTATAATTTGTTTTGAATCATTTGAAGAATACCAATATCAGATTCAATCAAGCTTATTCATATAAAGTACCTCACAATTCAAAGATTTATTATTAAAGTCTCATACTGTAGCTTGTAAAATTCATATATCATTATTATTAAATATTTTATTAATCTTTACTAAAAAATCTCATACAAAGTACATATGAGAATCACTAAAAATTAGTATATCTCAACTAGCCTCTTTTCAAAGAAAATCTCTTATTTTTCAAGGTCAAGCTGATTTAAAATAATATATTTTTATTTTATTTTTTAATGGATGTTTTTTTATAAAATTTAAATCTGATAAATTATCTGAACCATCATCTGCTATTAATATTTCAAAATTATCGTACTTAACTTTATTATATATACTATCAAGCATTATATCAAGCAGAAATCACTCATTGATATGAGGCAATAAAATTGAAAATTTATAATTCTTCATTTTTTATTTTTATAAAATCTAAGTAATAATCTTTAAACTTTTCAAAATACCAATCATCATTGTATTTAAAATTTGTTTGTTGATTTTCATTCCATTTTACATATTCAACATTATTTTTTACTTCATTATTGATTTTATCAAATAACTCTTTTCAGTAATGATTTGATAAATCATTTAAAATCAAATCAAATCTTGCTTTATTATTAAAACAAGTATATAAAGTCATAAGTCTATTATTTAGTACCTCTTCTGTCTTTACCGTAGTATTCGTAAAGCTTTGTTTAAAATAGTGGGCTACAAATAAATTTGGTGTAAAAAAACAATTATATCATCTCAAATGTGCTCTCATAGAAAATTCTAAATCTTCACAACCCCATTTAATAAAATTTTTATTAAATCAGTCTAAATCTTCAAAAACTTTTCTTTTAATAATTGTTGCTCATCAAGCTATATTTGGAGTTTCTATTATATCCTTAATATCTTCAATTTTTATATTTACTCAATCAATTTTTGGTAAATCCCAATGACTATATAATAAATTATCTTTTATCTTATAAATACATCATTCCATTCTTTTATCCTGAATACTTCAAATAATTGGTTGAAGTAAATCTATTTTATCATATTTTGATAATAATTTATTTATTTTCTTTAGAAAATCATCTATAAAATACATATGTGAATCTAGAAATATCAAAATATCTCAAGTTGAATTCTTTGCTCAAAAATTTCTAGCATTAGGTGATCATAAATCTTTTTGAAAAAATATTTTAATTTTTTTCTTTAAAGGATGGTTTTTCACAAAATCTAAATCAATCTTATTATTACTTCCATCATCTACAACTATAATTTCAAATTTATCATATTTAAATTTACTATAGATACTATCAAGAGTGATATCTAAAAGATATCACTCATTAATATGTGGAATTATAATAGAATATTTATACTTTTTCATGTAATATTAAATTAAAATTCATTAATAGGAGCACTAGTTGGAGAGTTTGTTGTTTCTAGAGGTGGAGATGTTGGTACTTCTGATGTTGTTGTAGGAACGTTTGGTTGTGTTGGTGCTTCTTCCAGTTTAGATAAAATTTCATCTGGATTTCCTTCTTTATCATTATCATCTTTTTCTTTTGTTTTTATCTCTACTATTTTTTTAGAAATATATTCTCAAGACATAGGTTGTGTTGGTAAAACATTTGTTTTTACATCATTAACATCTATTCATTTATTATTATTTTCCATAAAAATTAAATTAAAATATAAATTTTGTAACTAGATATATTTATTTAATTATATATGTATTAAATCATACTTTTAAAAAAAATGCAATTATTATTATTTTTTATTAAAACTCATTAATAGGAGTACTCGTTGGAGAGTTTGTTGGTTCTGGAGGTGGCGATGTTGGATCTGTTGGTAGTGTTGTAGGTCATGTTGGAGTTGTTGGAAGTGTTGGGTTTGTTGGAAGTGTTGGGTTTGTTGGAAGCGTTGGGTTTGTTGGAAGCGTTGGGTTTGTTGGAAGCGTTGGGTTTGTTGGAAGCGTTGGGTTTGTTGGAAGCGTTGGGTTT
>JBAZXZ010000008.1:0-39158 GCA_041659565.1 Candidatus Altimarinota bacterium
GCAGTAGCAACAGTAGCTTGAACTACAATAACTACACTATCAGCTTGAACAACAGATATAACACCAGTATGATGAGCATGTTGAGATAATGCATCAAAAACATTAACGGTAACAACTCCACCAATAGTACAATGGAGAGATATACCATGAACAAATTGTACAAATAATGATATAACAATATGATGAAAAATATGGGCTTGATGTAATAGTGTACTTTGAACAACAGGTATATCAACAAATGCAGATGTATATAATTGAACTTGTTATAACTATGCATGAGCAACTACAACAACAAATTGTAATTCAACATATCTTACATATACAGCAAAAGAAAATGCATTTAATTCAACTTATTGAGAAGATAATATATGGTGAAAATTGTACTTACGGGCAAATGCAGTTCAAGTAAATAATGCATGTCCAACATGATGGCACTTACCAACTGATACAGATTTTCTTAACTTAGAAATAGCTTTAACTTGTACTGATAGTTCTATAGATTTAAATTGGAGATGTGCTTGACTTTGATGGGCATGAAAATCAACAAAAACAACATCTAATAATATAATAAAAGCACTTAAACTTCCACTAGCAGGTTACCGGTATGGTGGAGCTTTCATTCATCGTGGGAACTATACGTACTTGTGGTCTTCTACCGAGTACGATTCTACTAATGCTCGTGGTAGGCACTTAGATCGGAATAATTCCGCAGTGCATCGCAATTTCCGGGGTAAGGCTACCCTCGGTTTTTCTGTAAGGTGTATTAAGGATTAATCTGACGATAGTCAGAAAAATTCGTCTCTTTGTTCTCTTTGCCTCTTTTTTTGCTTCTTTTTTCTAAAAAGAAGATATCTCCAAAATTTAGATATTCTAAATTTTGGAGATTATTTTAAAATTTAAAAAAGTATCATGAGAAAGGATAGTTTTGAGAAACTTGATGATTGATTTTTAAATTTATATGAAGAGTGAATTTTTGTAAGATGTTTTGAATATAGTGCAATTTTTGTTTCAGAACTGACTTGATATAGGCTTTTTGCTAATATAGATAGAAAAACAGGAAAAATATTTTTGGAAATTGGTTTTCCTAACAATAAATTAAATCAAATAATAAAAGAATTAGAAATGAAATGATATTGTTTGAGAATTACAAAACTTAATTGAGAATTAAAACTAAGTTTTTGAGTTTTAAAATTAGAAAGAAATATAGAAAAATTAATAAAATTAAAACAAGATTTAGTTAAATTTTGTTAAAATGAAATTTTGGCCAGAATTAATATTTCTAAATTGGGATATTGAGAGTGCCAATTAATCCTAGTAATCCACTGGAAAATTTTCTAGTAGTAAAAGATATATATAATCGCTAGGTTATATATACAAATCAAGTGATTACCCATACTAGCAGGTAACCGGAATGGTGGAGCTTTCAATAATCGTGGGAACAATACGAACTTGTGGTCTTCTACCGAGTACGATTCTACTAATGCTCGTGGTAGGAACTTAAATCGGAATAATTCCACAGTGAATCGCAATAACCGGGATAAGGCTACCAACGGTTTTTCTGTAAGGTGTATTAAGGATTATATTATAGTAGGAAACGGTTTTAAGCCGTTTCCTACATTTTTAAATTAAATATTTATGCAAAAACAATTACTTTATGATTTGTTTCAAGCATACTATGATGCTAGAAAAAACAAAAGAAACACAAACGATCAACTTAAATTTGAACTAAATCTTGAACAAAATTTAATAGAATTATATGAAGATTTAAAAAATCATAGATATGAAGTATCCCAATGTATTTATTTTATAAATCCATATCCAATAAAAAGAGAAATATTTGCTTGAAATTTTCGTGATAGAGTAGTTCATCATCTTATATACAATTATGTTTATGATATTTTTGATAAACATTTTATATATGATAGTTATAGTTGTAGAGTTTGAAAATGAACGAGTTTTTGAATAAAAAGAGTTAATAGATTTATACGAAGTTGCAGTGAAAATTATACTAAAGATTGTTATGTACTCAAACTTGATATTTCAGGGTATTTTATGAATATCAATAAAAATATATTATTTAAAAAAATAGAAAAAATTTTGATTAATAAGGAGCAAAATCTAAAAATAGATTTAAGTTTTTTACTTGAAATAATACAAAAAATAGTATTTAATAATCCAATAGAAAATTCTATTTTTAAGTGAAAAAGAGAGGATTATGTATGACTTCCAAAAAATAAAAGTTTATTTTTTGCCAGGATTTGATGTGGTCTACCTATTTGAAATCTTACAAGTCAGCTTTTTTCTAATGTCTATTTAGATGATTTTGATAAATTTGTGAAACAAGAGTTAAGTCCAGATTCTATAAAGTCCGGACTTTTCTACTGAAGGTATGTAGATGATTTAATAATTATTCATCAAGATAAAGAGTTTTTAGTTGGAGTTATAGAAAAAATAAAAAATTATTTAAGTGATAATTTATGACTTACACTTCATCCTAACAAAATATATTTACAACATTATAGCAAATGAGTATTATTTTTATGAAGTTTTATTAAGCCTCATAGAATTTATGTCAGAAACAGGACTTTATGAAACTTTTATAAAACTATTTATGAAATTAATAAAAAATTTCAAAATCATGAAATTATAACTAAAAATGATTTTTATAGATATATTTTATCTCCAATAAATTCGTATTTAGGATTTATAAAAAATACATCTTCTTTTAAAGTAAAAATTAAAATCCTGAAAAAGCTTGATAAATGATTATTAAGCTTTTTCTATTTAGATTATAAATTTAATAAAATAATTCTTAAATATGACAACTTACCAAAATCTACCTGTTTACAAAACTAGTTATGATTTACTTATTTTGATATTTCTTCTAGTAAAGGAATTTTCTAGAGAATATAAATATACTCTTTGAGATAGTATAAAAAAAGAATTGTTAGAACTTATAAAAAATGTTTATAAGGCAAATTCAAGCTTTGATAATAGGCTAATAAATATAAAAAATGCAAAAGAAAATATTGAAACACTTAGACTTTATATTAGACTTTGTAAAGATTTAAAAATAATTAATCTTAAAAATTTTGTAGATGTAAGTGAAAAAATTGAATCAATTTCAAAACAGCTTTTTTCTTGGGGAAAAGTATTTGAAAAAAGGTAATATGAAAAAAGATGATAATTTTGGGGGTAATGCAAAAAAGTATACTAATTTTATAAAATCTCTTCCTTAATTTTCTTAAGAGGATCAAAGAAATGATCTAGATTTAGTCATACTTTTCTGAGACTTTTATATTTTTGAATTAATCTGAAAATTTCTAGTTCCATATTGTTTTCTTCAAGAACTATATCACTTCAGAAATTATCTGAGAAATATTTTGCATTTTCTACTTGATGATTATTTGCACTTTCTTTTAGAGGAATAATTATTGAGTGTATTCAAAAACTATTTAATTCCCATAAACTAGTTGCTCAAGCTCTTGTTATAGCTATATCTACAGTTTTATATATTTTTCATAATCTTTTTTGTGTAATATAATCATGAGCTACTACATTTTTGAATTCTTTAAATTTTTCTCTATAATGCATATTTTTTTCTCATAGAATTATATGAAAATTGACATCTTGTAAATCAGGTAATATCTTTAGCATATTTTCAAAAATACGAGTTGATCATTGGCTTCAAGCTATAATGAGTACTGATAATTTTAGATTTTCTATAGTTTCTAGATCATCTATGTAATCAATTAATTCAGGATTAAGTATTTGTCATGTTAATATATGTCTTTTTCAATTTATTATCTTATTTGGAAATGTATAAAAAATCTTTGTTGCTAAATTTCAAACCACATTGTTTGAAACTCATGTAGTCATATCAGATTCGTGAACATATATTTTTTTTCAAAGTATTTTTGCTGCTATACATAAAGGTAGACTTACATATCATCATTTTGAAAATATTATATCTATTTTATGTTTTTTTATTAATTGAATTCATTGAATTATCCCAGATATATTTTTAAGAGGTTCATAAAAATTTCTCAAATCAAAGTATCTTCTTATTTTTCAAGCTGATATATCTTCAAATGGAATTTTGTTTCTAATAGCTTCTTCTTCTTCTAAACTGTCTTGTTCTCAAACCCATATAAAACTTAAATTTTTATCTTCTTTTAGATAATTATAAAGTGATAATAAAGGATATATATGACCTCAAGTTCATCATCAAGTTAAAGCAATAACTTTCATAGTAATTAATAGTTAAAAATTAATATACTTATTCTTAAATTGATTTCTTATTTTTTACACAAATTCAAAAACTCGACCAAAACTTAATTATAATTAAGTTTTGGGACTCAAACAGTTTTCATTTGTTTTAAAAAATAAGAAATCAATTTAGTTTAATTTTTATAGTTTTACAAAAGAAGTAATTTTCATAATCATTGTATTTAATTTTTTAATTATTTCTAATTTTTTTATAAATTTAAAAATTATGAAACTTGAAAATATTCAAATTAAAATTCAAACTATTATATCAAGAGGCCAGTGAACTCAAGCGATAATTCTTGATATAACCATTATGAAAGCAAAAGGTAGAAATATATAAAAAACTTTTTTATAATTTGATAAATATAGAGATGTTAAAAATGCAAAACTAACTGTAGCATGATCTGATGGAAAAGATGCATCAGGAATATGTTTTAATAAAAGTTTTCAAGTATGTAGTATATAATTTTCAGGTCTATCAAAATGTACAATTTTTTGGATTATTAAAGCTATCACAATACCTAAAATACAAGAATAAAGAATAAATAATAAATTTTCTTTTTTTTCTTGTTCTTTTTTATATGATAAAATAATCCAAGTAATAATTAAAAAAATCGGAATAAAAAAGATAGGAGCATCAGCAAAAATTCAAACCAAGTTTGCTATAAAATCATTTGTAGAAAGACTATTTAGAGCTAAAAGTATACTTTCATTAATTTGTTGTATTCCACTAAACATAGTATATTTTTTAAAAATTAATTATGTTTTATATTAATAAGTTTTTATTTTAAATCAATTGTAAATTTAATAAATATATATTATAATATTAAAAATATAATAATATAATTAGTAAATATTATAAAATGATAAATTCTTCACAGTTTGTAAGAAAAGTGTTTAGAATATATTGTAAAAGAAAAAAATATAAATAATATATAAAATATTTATTTTTAATAGTATTAATGAAAAAGACAAAAAAAACTTATATAAAAAATAAATTTAAAAATAAAAATTTATGATTTACTTTAATTGAGTTAATAGTTGTTATAACAATATTAGCTATTTTATGAACTTTGGCTTTTATTGGTTTACAAAAATATATTTTAAATGCTAGAGATAGTGTTAGAACAAGTGATATGAAATGAATTCAAACAGCACTTTGAATATATACAATTGAAAAATGAAAATATCCAGAACCAACAAATGCAGTAAATATAACATATAGTTGAGCTACAGTTTGGAGTCAATGAACTTTCTGATACCAGACATTTACAAATGTTAGGGTAATAAATAAAATACCACTTGATCCATTGAAATCAGTTGAATATGCATATTCAGTAACATCAGATAGACAAGATTATCAATTAGTTTGAATATTAGAAGATCCTCAGATTACGAGTTATAAAAGTTCTTTTATTAATTCAACATATGCAGACTCAAGTAGTGTTTCGGCATATTCCGTATGAAATTATAATTGAATAGTTACAAAGGTTAGTACTTGATGAATTGATTATGCTTTAGCTATTCCTTCTGTTTTTTCAAATAGTACTACTCAAACTGATTTATGACAAATAGTATCAAATAAATCATTTATTTATAACAATTATTGAAATCTCCCAAGCAATTTTTCAGGGGCTTTTTTAACAAATCAAAAATTTGATTTTACTCCTAATAAGCTGGTTGTATATAGTTGATCTTTTGTTAATTTAAAAGAGTTATCAGATCAAATGATATTTTTAAAAAATGTACAAGATGCATATAATTGAAGTATTATAGTAAATGATGATAAACAAATAAGAAATATTGTTGAGAATTTAGTTGATGTAAATAATCCTTCAAGTAGAGCAAAAACACTTGCCTGTAATTTAATTAATTTTAATTTAAAATATTTTATAGAGTGTAATCATATAGATTATTTAACATTTTATATAATCAATACACTTCATATAGATATTAATAATTTGCCATGAAATTCTGTTAATACAGTTTTTCGCTCAGTAGATTGAAATTTACGGTTTTGAACTAATGATTGAATATGACTTTATGATTGAAGTTTTTGGACTATATTTAATAAAGATAATTCAGGATTAGTACATAATGTTATATTAGCAATTTCTCAGGATGTCTTATGAAATATGTGGTTTTGAACAAATTTGGGAATAAGTAAATATGATTGAATAAATTGGGAAACAATAAACACAAAAAATAGTTGATTACTTAATAATCATATATTGGAAATATATACAGGTCCAGATTGAACAATGTGGATATGAACGAATAATTGAGTAAATAGCTATGATTCATGAGTTTGGGCTGATTATACAAAAAAAAGTACAGGACTTTCTCATGATCATGTAAATGCTATTTATGAAGATAATTTATGAAATATATGGTTTTGAACTGATGTATGATTAGATAAATATCTTAGTTGAGTTATTACTAGATATACTACATCTGAATGATTACCAGATAATAGAATTACTTATATTATACAAGATTTAAATAATGATATGTGGATTTGAACTCAATCTGGACTTTCAAAATATAATTGGACTACATTTATTACAAAAAATGTTTCAAATACTACAGGGGGATTACCAGATGATAGAATAACTTATATTTATCAAAATAATAATAATAGTGATTTATGGTTTGGTACAAAAAATTGAGCTGCAAAATATGTAGAATCATCAGATAAATGGACTGTTTATAATACATCAAATGAATTATCTTGAAATATTATTAATTCTATAAATCAAAATACAGACTGAAGTATTGTCATTACAAGTGATTGATGAATTGATATTATTAAGGAATAATTTTTATCAAAAATCATTTTGAAAAATAAGTCTTCTTTATATAATAAACTGGACTTATTTTTTATTTACTAAAGTTTTTAGTACTAATCCTTTTAAAGACCTATGACAAATATAAATGAACTTCCAAAAAAATATTCTCCTTCAAGTTTTGAGGAAGAAATATATAAAAAATGGGAAGAAAATGGTAAATTTAAACCTACAGAAAGTAAGACTTGAGAAAATTATTGTATACCTATTCCACCACCAAATGTAACTTGAGTTCTTCATTTATGACATGCTATAATGGTTACATTAGAAGATATAATGACAAGATATCATCGTATGAAATGAGATTCTACAGTGTGGATTCCTTGAACTGATCATGCTTGAATATCAACTCAAAATGTTGTAGAAAAAAAACTTGATAAAGAGTGAAAGAGTAGGGTAAATATGTGAAGAGATAAATTTATGGAAGAATGTTGGGATTGGACAAAAAAACATGGATGAATTATACAAAATCAATTTAAAAGAATGTGAGCTAGTTGTGATTGGTCAAAAGAAAGATTTACTTTAGATGAAGAATTAAATAAAAGAGTTAAAAAAGCATTTGTAGATTTATATAACAAAGGACTTATTTATAGATGAGAATATATGGTAAATTATTCTCCAAAATTACAAACAGTAGTTTCAGATCAAGAGGTAATATATAGAGAGGAAAAATGAAAACTTTATTATATAACTTATTTTTTATCTTGAAGTGATAATGAGATAATAGTAGCAACAACTCGTCCAGAAACTATGCTTTGAGATGTGGCTGTAGCAGTTCATCCAAAAGATAAGAGATACAAAAAGATTCTTAAATCATGAAAAAAATTATTACTTCCTATATTAAATAAAGAAATTCCTATTATAGCTGATGAAATGGTTGATATGAATTTTTGAACTTGAGCAGTAAAAATAACACCAGCTCATGATTTAAATGATTTCGAAGTAGCAAAAAGACATAATCTTCCTCTTACTGAAATTGTTATAGATAAAAACGGTACAATGACAGATAAAACAGGGATTTTTGAATGACTTGATTTTATGTCAGCAAGACAAAATATAGTAGAACTTCTAAAATCAAAGTGAAATTTACATCATATGGAAGATTATACAAATAGAGTTGGTTATTGTGAAAGAAGTGGTTGTAAGATTGAGACAATCATTTCTAAACAATGGTTTGTAAAAATTGCTCCAATTGCAGAAAAAGTAATAGTTTGATATAAAAATAATGATTTTGAAATAATACCTAAAAGATTTAATAAAGTATTTGAAGATTGGATTTTTAATTTAAGAGATTGGTGTATTTCTAGACAATTGTGGTGGGGGCATCAAATCCCAGTTTTTTATCATAAAACAACTGGAGAAATTGTAGTTACAGAAGAAGATTTATCAAAAAATCCAGATTATATACAGGATCCTGATGTACTTGATACTTGGTTTTCAAGTGCTCTATGGCCATTTTCTATACTTGATTATGATATGTGGGGCGGGGAACAACCTGATATGGTTAAAAAGTTTTATCCTGCATCAGTTTTGGAAACTGGGCATGATATAATCTTTTTTTGGGTAATTAGAATGCTTCTTTTTTGATATGAATTTACATGACAAACTCCTTTTGAAAAAATTTATTTTCATTGACTTGTTAGAGATAAAAATTGAAGAAAAATGAGTAAATCTCTATGAAATGGTATAGATCCTATCGATATGATAGAGAAGTATGGTACTGATCCTTTAAGACTTTCTCTAACTATATGAAATACTCCTTGAAATGACTTAAAATTTGATGAAGATAATGTAGCTTCAAATATGATGTTTATGAATAAATTATGGAATGCTTGTAGGTTTGTTCATACTAATTTGTGAGATAATATAGGAAAAATATGAAATGATTTTGAAAAACTCGAAAAAACTATTATAGATAATTATGATAAATTACTTATTTCAGAAAAACGGATTTTATCTAGATTAAAGTCATTGACTGATTTAGTTACTACTTCTATGGAAGATTATAATTTTGCAGAAAGTGGGCAAGAATTGCATACATTTACAAAAAACGAATTTTGTGATTATTATATAGAAGATTTTAAACTTACTAAGGATACATCTAAATATTGAGAAGAAGTTATAGTATATGTAATAAATACTTTACTTAAATTATGGCATCCATATATTCCTTTTATTACTGAAGAGCTTTATAATAAACTTTGATTTAATGATTATCTTATAGATAGTAATTGGCCAAAACTTAAAATAAAAAGAGATGAAGAAGTAGAAAAAGAAAAACAAGTTGTGATAGATCTTATAAAAGAAATAAGAAAACTTAGAGTAGAAAATAATTTACTTCCAAGTAATACTATTAAAGTTCAAATTTATGTAAGAAGTAAAAATCTGGAAACTATAACTAATTCATTGGATATAATTTCTTGAATTGTAAAGTCAGAAGAAACTATAATAGTTGATAAAAAACCAAAGGATAAAAACTTGGCTTATAGTATAATCAAGGCTTGAATCGAAGTTTATGTAGATACTTCAAATGCTTTGGATTTAGATAAAGAAACAGAGAGATTAAAATTTGCAATAGATGATACAAAAGAATATATACTTAAACTTGATAAAAAATTATTAAATGAAAGTTTTGTAAGAAATGCTCCTGCTAGTCTAGTTAGGGAAGAAATGGAGAAAAAAGAACAATCTAAGCATAAACTTGAGAAATTGGAAGAAAAATTAAGAAATCTGGGGTAATAATTTTATAATTTTAAAATCACAAGATTATTTTTTAAATAATCTTGTGATTTTTTGTGTAGATAAGGACTTAATTTTGACATAAACTAAGAAAATATGGTATAATTAATTTATTAATTATACACAAATTTAAATATGAGTATATTTGAAAAAGTATTAAGATGATCAATTTTTGGAGCTAAAGAATCTGATACTCCTAAAGAATCTGATATTCCTAAAAAAATTGAGGATTCTACGAGAGATAGAATATCAGAAATTTTAAATGTGCAAAATTGATGATATTTGTATATAGAATTCGATCTTATAAAACAAAATTTAAATCTTTTTAGAGTAAATTTAAGAAAGTTTATAAATACTACTTTTTCTGAAAAGTGACTTTATTTTAACTGACTTAATTGGCATAACTTAGAGATTTTATTGTATTGAGATATTGAGGATATAGAAAGGATAACTGATAATAAATGAAATATTTTATTTGCTGAAAGTATAGCGAAAAAAGAGATTTTAATAAGACAATTAGAATTTATTTATAAAGGAGAATTTATTTATGATTGATTACCAAACGATAATAAGATTTTGGATAAACAATTTCATAAACCTTTAAAAATTAAGTTTGTAGACTTGTCTGAAGATGATAAAAAACAAATGATACCATTATTTTGAGAAAATAATTTAGATATAGAGTATAATATAGATCAATTTATTATGTATTTGTGGTTAAATTGAGTTAGATTTTGAATAAATTATGATAAAATAAAAGAAATTATAACATGAAAAAGAAATAAAGATATAAAAGAAGAATTAGAATTAGCTACTCCAGAAAATGTTATTAATGATGAAAAAGATATTGTTGATATTTTGGTTAATTTAGAAGTTACTCAAAAATTTAAAGTTAATAATGATGATTGAACTGTAGATTATAAGAGATTTGAAAATAGTTTTCCACAAGTGAAAAAAGGAGTTACTATATTGACAATAAAAAAATGAAAAAAAGGAGTTGATTGAAGAAAATTAAGTGGTATTGTTATTAATCATAAAGAAGAACCTTCTATTTCTGTAGATTCATTAGTACAAGAATGAAAAATTTTTGTTGATATTATAGAATCACTTGATCAAGAATGAAATCAAATTTTAACTTTGATTGCCAATAAAAATATATTTGTAAATCAATCTAAAAATAAAAAATTATATTTTTGAGAGGAAATAATACATGCAAATGATATAGGTCCAAAAACATGAAACATAGAAGTAGTAAAAAAATGAACAACTTTTCATCAAAAATGATCAGTAGAAAAACCGTATGAATTATTATGATATAATGTGTCTCTATCTAGAAATAAAGAAAATAAAGAAACATATATATCATGAACTGTAACTGCAGTAAAAGATATAGCTGTAAATTGAAGTTGAGTTATAATTGTTTGAGGTAAGTTAATTTCTTTATATTGAGATATAACTGCTCAATCTCAAAATAGAATACATTGAAAGAGTAAATTAATAGCTGTAAATTGAATAGTTGAAATATATTGAGATGTTCAAGATACAGTAATTGAAGCTGATGAGATTATAGTACATTGAAATTCACAAATTTGTACTTTAAAATGAAAAAAAATAACTGTGAAATGAAGTGTCAGAAATAATACTTTAATTTGAGAAGAAATAATTGTAAATAAAGATTTATGAGAAAATACATATATAATGTTAATTTTCTATGTTTTAGATAAATTTAAAAGACAGCTGGAAACTATTAGAAATAATATTGTTAAGTTTAATAAAGAATTAGAGGATTTGGAAGTGGGGATAGAAAAAACTGAAAATTCTAGATTGAAAGAAATATTAGAAAAACGAAAAAAATGACTTGAAATAAAAATAAATGAAAGTTTAGTATTTATAGAATCGCTAAAACAATTTTTAACTGATTTTTGAGAAAAATATACTAATATTTTAAAAATAAAATGAAAAGGTGAAAAAAGTCAGACTATTTTATATCCTATTGATTTTATTTTATCAGATGATTTACATTGAATTTTAAATCCAGATTATGATAAGGAAACAAGATCAAAAGAGAAAAAAATATTTTATGAATCATTGGACTGAGTAAAAATTTCAACATATGATAAATCATATAAAGCATGAAATATATGAGAATTACATTTCGATAAATGATTTGAATTATTAAAAGATCTTTTGATTTCAATATCTGAAAACCAAAAAGATTTAAATGTAAATCCAAATTTATCTAGATTAGATATAAGAAGGCAGAATATTTATGTATGAGATTTTAAAAAATTATTTAGTGATAATGATTCTATAAGAGAAAAAGCTAGAAGTGAGGCGATTGAGGTGAATGTAGATTGATTTAAATGATGTTATTTAAGTGACTTAAGTATTAAATGATCATCGTTTGTTTTACCTGTAGATAAGTTAAATTTAAAAGAAGATTCTACAATAGATGTAGAATATACATTAGATATTAAATCTTTAGATTGAAAATCTATAAGAGAAAGTATTAATATAAAAACAACATTTTGGATAACTAGAATTGAAAGAACAGATAGTTATATGAAAGCATCTTGATTTTATTTAGACAATAAAGTTGAAAGTGATTTAATGAGATATTTGAATTATTTAGACACAAAAAAAAGAGTTTAATAATTTTTTTAGTAGATTTTAATTATTAGTCCTAATTCATTTTAGGATTATTTTTTGAATTTTGAAATAATTTCATATAATCTGTTTGATTAATATTTAAAAATAAAAAAATTATGAAAATTTGAATTGTATGATTACCTAATGTCTGAAAATCAACTTTGTTTAATGCTTTGACAAAAAGTTATTCTGCAGATGCTCAAAATTTCCCATTTTGTACTATAGAGCCAAATGTATGAATAGTAAATGTAAATGATGAGAGATTAGAAAAAATAGCTGAAACTTCTAAAACTCAGAAGATAATTCCAGCAAATTGTGAATTTATAGATATAGCTTGAATTGTTAAAGGAGCTTCAAAATGAGAATGACTTTGAAATAAATTTCTGGCTAATATAAGAGAAGTTAATGTAATACTTCAAGTAGTAAGAGTTTTTAAAAATAATGATATAACTCATGTTAGTTGAGATATAAATCCAAAAAGTGATATAGAAATAATAAATTCAGAACTTATACTTGCTGATTTAGATACTTTAGAAAAAAGAATTATATCAAATGCAAGAAAAGCTAAATGAGATAAAGATGCAGAAAATGCTCAAAAAGTTTATGAAAAGCTTTTAGCTTATATAAGTAATTGAGATTTGGTTATAACTTGTCCTTTAATAGATGAAGAAAAAGAATATTTAAAAGATTTACATTTGCTTACAAATAAACAATTTGTATATGTAGCAAATGTATCTGAGGATATGATGGATGCTAGTATTGATGAATTAAGAGAAATACTTTGAATAACTGATAAAAATATCCCTATTTGTCCTATTTCAGCTAAATTGGAATCTGATATGATAGATATGACAAAAGAAGAAAGAAAAGCTTTTCTAGATGAAATGTGACTAATAACAACTTGAATTGATAATCTTATAAAAACTGCTTATGATGCCTTAGGATTACAGTATTATTTTACTTCAGGAGAAAAAGAAACAAGAGCTTGGACTATAAATAAGTGAGATAAAGCTCCACAAGCCGCGGGAGTAATACATACTGATTTTGAAAAATGATTTATAAAAGCTGATGTAGTAAATTGGGAAGATTTTGTAAATCTATGATGATGGTCACAAGCTCGTGAGGCTTGAAAAGTAAAACTAGAATGAAAAGAATATGTAGTTCAAGATGGTGATATAATGATTTTTAAGTTTAATAATTAATTTTTAAATTAGTTAGATATTTTGACATATGTTTAAAAATATATACTATGTTTTAATATTCATTTAGGGAGAATTTTTATCAAAATAAATAATAAAATACTATATGACTCCAGAAGTTCTAGAAGTTGTTACTGATATTCCAGATCAAGGTATAATAAGTAGTGAATTATTAATAGATTTTGAGTCCAGAATAGCTACATCAGAATATAAGATAAAACTCCTTAAACTTATACCTTGTATTAATAGTGCAAGCACAATATATGATTTGAAAGAATCGTTAAGTTATCTAATATCAGAGTGAATTCCTGTAAAAAGATATATTACAGATGATCATAATAGAAGGATTCTATCATTTATAACATCTATAGATTCATGAAGTGTAAATAATTTAGCAACATGATCAATTAAGACGATAGGAGCTTTATTGAAAACAAGTGAATCAAAATTCGAAAGATTAATCTCAAAATGACTATGAGAATGATGAATAGTTGGTTCTTTATCTGAAAAAAAACAATCAATTTCAGAGTCACTTGATTTATTTAATGATGAAATAGAAATTGTAGTTTGAGCAATAGTTGATAAAGTTATTTCTATATTATCATATAATGTAGCACTAGAAAAATCTTTAGTAGATGATCTTACTCAATTATGAAATAGAAGAGCTTTTGAAATGTTTTGAAAACAAGAATTTGATAAAATTAAAAAATTTCCAGAAGAATTTCCATTAAGTTTAATAAGTTTTGATATAGATAGATTTAAAAATATAAATGATAGATTTTTACATTCAGGATGAGACTTGATTTTGAAAGAAATGTCAAAAGTATTGAAAAATCTTGTTCCTAATTATGGTTGAGAAGTGTTTAGAATTTGATGAGAAGAATTTTCTGTGATATTACCTTATACTGATAAAAAAGAAGCTAAAGAATTGGCTTTAGTTATTTCTCAAGAACTGTGAAAGATAGATTTAAGAGAAAAGAGTACTAGTGTTCCTTATGAATTAACTGTTAGTACCGGGGTTTTGACTTTTGATAAAAGTTCAAGATTTACCAAGTTTTGAGAAATGGTAAGAGAAGCTGATTATAGGTCTTATATGGCAAAAAGAGATTGAAGAAATACTATTGAGACAACAGGGATTTCATGATTTATAGACTCTAGTCCAGATTTTCAGGAAGAAATAGTTTTAAATATGTGAGATGATGAAAAAAATTATGATAAGTTATTAAGTACTGTAGCAGATAGATTGCAAAAATTTATTATAACTTTGATTATTAAAAAAGAAAAAATTGAATGATGAGAACATATATCTAATTTATCACAAATAGATTGAACATATAGGCAATTAGCATATTTTATGAAGTATATATTTGAGAATAAATGATATGGTGATTTTCATTGGTTGGAAAAATCAATAGATACATTTATTTGAGATAATTGAAATAAAATCTGACTAAATTGAAGATTTCATGAAATAAATTATTTTATAGAAAAATGAAATATAAAAGACATAAAAGATACTATGCTTATGAATCCTATTGAAAATATAAATCAAGGGCTTTTAAAATTTATTAGTTTATGCTAGTCTTATTATCTTTATCTCATCATAATAACCATAATAATAGATTTACTCATTCACTAACTTCTTTTCTTACATTGTTAATAGTTTGGTTATATCATGTATTATTAGCTCATTTCAGCATTGTTGCTTCAATTCCAGTGTTATTTGACATAGTTCCTAGTTGCATATTTATTATACTTATATATTAAAGTAAATATATATTAACATATAAATTATTTATTTGTCAAATATTATTTACTTTTTTTATTTTTATTGTAGAAAATAATATTTTTATTTCTTAGTATTTATAAAAATTATAATAAAAATTTTTTTGCCATAAAATAATAACATAATTTTTATAGTAAAAAAGATTTGATTTTTATAGAAAAAACTATATAATTTTTATAGTTATATTTTACTTAATTTAAGCCAATAATTTTATATGATAGATTTTAACAAAATTGTTAATAAATTGTCAAAAAGATGATGAAAAATAATTTTCAAAGATGATATATTTGAATTAATTGATCCAGAAAGGAAAAGTGAATATCAAAATTATTTGGATAAAACCATATATAAACTTAGAGCATTAAACTTGATAATTCCTCTTAAGTCAGGAGTTTATATCTTTCCTGATGTAGATGATTTAAAATTAAATGAAATAGATTTGATAGAAAAGTATTATCTTAAATTGTTAAAAAAATATATAACTCATTTTGTATGAAGTGATTATTTTATATCTGGTAATAAAGCATTACAATTCCATCTAAAAGATTATTCTGTACAAAAAAAAGTCCATATAATAAATAGGACTTTGGATAAAAAGATTAAGGTAGGAGATTATGAGATTATATTTAAAACTATTTCAGGAACTGAAAAAGGGAAGAAAATCAATTTATTTTCAAAATTTTCAAAATTTGTTGATGTAAACAAATAGATCAAATGGATTTTAAAATATCAAGTTTAGAGCTTGCTTTGTTACAAACTGCTTTAGTTACAGATAATGAAGAGGGAATAGATTTAAATTTACTCACAAAAACAATCAAAAAATATTCAAAATACTTTAAAAAAGAAACTTTTGAAGAACTTGCTAAATTTAAATTTGTAATGTCTTTTAATAGACTTAAGGAAATAAGTAAAAATATAGATAAAAATTTGTATGATGTATTTTTAGATATTATCAAAAAAAATGGTTGATTGTTTATATGAGAAGGGTTAAGAAAGATTTAATTCTCACAAACTATAATTCCCACTTTATTATTATATCTTGATTTTTTGATATTGATTTTTTTATAATGTTTCTTTAATTTTTTTAAAAGTGAGTCATATTTTAATTGAAAATCAGGAAATAGTAAATGATACTCAAAAATAATGGTTTTTACGGAGTTAAAAAATGTTTCTTCTATATTATGAAGTAATTCAAATTCATATCATTCTATGTCGATTTTTACTATATCTATGGAGTCTTTGTAGTCTAGGTTTTGTTCTTTTATATATTTCATCAGATTTATACTTTGAGCAATTTCTTTTTTATCACTTTTACATAAAAACTGATTGTTATAGTAGCTTGTTTGCATATTTTTTTCAGTATTTATGTATATTGTTCTTTCTGAATCTTCAAAATCAGCAAATAAATTATTTATAATAACTTTTTCATTATAATCTTTCAATATAATTTTATTTTTTTCAAAATTAGTTTTTGATGCTTCAAAACAGTGTATTTTTAATTCTGGGTTATTCTTAAAACAATAAAGAGAAAAAAATCATATATGGCTTCATACATCAAATATAATTTTACTATCTTTTATTTTATTTAAGATTATTTTGTATTCTTCATTTTTAAATATTTCGTAATATAAAGCTAATTCATGTTTATCCATAATAATGTTATTAAATTAAAAAAGCCACCCTTAAGTTATCATGAAGAATTTCTTTCAAATTTAAGTTTTTGAAATCCTTCATTTACTATGGATGACAATTTATAAAAATTTCTTGTATTAACTAACTTTTCTTCTAAATTTTGTTATAAAAAATCAAATTACAAGAGATAAAAATAGTAATAATAATAATTCTTTAGGTCAAGTTTGAATTTCAGTTATATCTGATAATTCTCATTTGATTGTATCTCAAGTTTCATCTTTTACAACTGGTTCAACTAGAAAGTAATCATAGGTTATTTTATCTCATACTATATTTACTTCATATCTAGGCTCTTTTATATTATCAATGAGTACTAGTTTATTTCACTCTAATTGTTTATATATATTGTAACTTATTGCTTCAGGAATAGAATCCCAAGATAATATAGATTTTGTTTTTAATTTAGTTAATTGTAGATTAGTTATTTTATATATTTTTTTTCTTTTAATTATAGGAGCTGGAGCTGTTGTACCTGTTTCACTAACTACTTCTGCAGGTTCTTCTGCTAAAATATCGACTATTACTTCATCAGTTCAAGAATTAAAATCTGGTAAAACTACTTTGATTTTTGTAGCTGGTCTTTTATTTGTTTGATTTCATAATTCATTAGTTAATTTTACATCTACATTATATTCTCATTCAGCTTTTGGAGCTGTTGTTTTTCAATCATATACTCAATCTGTACTTTCAATTAATTTAATTATTTCATCATTTATAATAGCAACTACTTCTTTTAATCATTTTGTAGCTTTAACTTGTATAGAGATACTTGTTTCGGGCTCTAATTCTATAGAAGGAGTTATCTTTATAGAATTAAATTCTGGATTTTCGGCTTTTATAGTAATTTTAATATCTTTTGATACTCATATTTCTTTATTATCTGCATCTAATACTACTGCTTTAATTGTAGAATCACCATTTTTTAGATTATCTAGTTTTTCTTCAAATACTCAATCATTATTACTAGTAGTTGTTTTTACATCTTCTCAATCTATTTTTATTTTAACTTTGTGATTTTTTTGGGTTTTTCATGATACAGTTACATAATTTGTTCATATAACTATTCAATTTTCAGGGGAAATTATACTTATATCAATTGTTTCTGGAGTAGTAGATTCTCAAATTACATTGATTTCTCAGATTCATAGTATATTTTCGTCATAAAAATCAAATACACTAATTTCTTGTTTTCATACACTTTTAAATATAAGGGAATTTTCAAATTTAACTACTCATTGATCTAGTGTTTTAAAAACATATGAATTATCTTTTATATCTTTTGGTAATTCAGCTTTTGGATCGGTTTCACTTAAAATTAAAACAGTTCATTTATAATCTTTTACTATATTTCAGCTTTTATCCTTTGCTTCAATGGTTAAATCTACAGCTTTATTGACAGATGTTTCTGTAGCTGATAATTTTACATCAAAATGATCAACAGTTGCTGCAAGAGTACAATTAAAATATGATATTAATATTAGAGTAATTAATAATTTAAGTATTTTTTTCATAAAAAACTATAGTTTAATTATTATTATAAGAAATATTTTAATAATATTATCTTTGTTATTTTGTACATATTAATCATATTTACTCAGTATCACAATTTAAATTCAAAATATTACTTGCCAAATCTCTGATTTATATTATAGTTTTATATTTTCTGAAAAATAGAACTATAAGTCATATAATAAAAGAAATAAATATAAGTAACATTAATTCTTTTGGTCAAGTCTGAATTTTAGTAATTTCTGATAATTCTCATTTCATTGTTTCTCAACTTCAGTCTTGGATAATTGGTTCTACTAGAAAGTTATCATAAGTTATTTTATCTCATACTATATTTATTTCATATCTTGGTTCTTTTACAGTGTCTATTAAAACTAATTTATTTCAATCTAATTGTTTATAGATATTATAACTTATTGCTTCAGGAATAGGATCCCAAGATAATATTGATTTTGTTTTTAGTTTAGTTAGGAATAAATTTGATACTTTATATATCTTTTTTTTAGTTACTATAGGATTTTCAAGACTTCCTGTATTTGTAGGATCTGTTATACAATTTTCATCTAGTTCAGGATCACAAGGAGATTTTAGTTTTTCTAAGACTGTAAGTTTTGTATCTAGTTTTTTATTTGTTTCTCATCATATATCATCTAATAATTTTACATTTATATCATAATCTCATTTTTGTTTTGGAGCTATAGTGCTTCATGTATAAACTCAGTCTTTTATTTCTTTTAAATTTATAAGCTCATCATTTATTGTTAAGCTTACTTCACTTAGTTTTGGAGTTGCTTTTAATTCTATAGTTATTTTATCTTCAGGGTATATTTCTAAAGGAGTTATTTTAACTGATTCAAGTTCAGGCTTTTTTGTTTTTATTGTTATTTTTATTTCATTTGTTTTTCCTACTTCTTTTAACTCAGAGTTCAATACAGATGCATTTATCGTATAATCTCAATCTTCAAGATTTTCTATTTTGTTATCAAATAATCAGTCATTATCACTATTTGTTTTCACCGTTCTTGATGTTTTAGTTGAAACTAATTTTATTATAACTTGATGGTTTTTAGTAGTTTTTCATGAAATAGTTATATAATTATTTCTATTAACAACTCAATCTTCAGGAGAAATTATACTTATATCTAGCTTTTCATCTAAATTCTCTTCTTTTACGACATTTATTCTTCATATTCAAGCAGCACTTTCATTATTAAAATCAAAAACATTGATTTGTTGTTCTCATGTACTTTTAAATATTAAAGTATTTTCAAATTTAACTTTTCATTGATTAGTTTCTGTAAAAATGTATAGATTATCTTTGATTTCAGCTGGTAATTGGACTTGAGGGTCAGTTTCACTTAGAATTACAATAGTTCATTTATAATCCTTTACTATGTTTCAGTCAATATCTTTAGCTTCAATAGTTACATCAACTGCCTTATTCACAGCAGTTTCCTCGGCTGATAATTTTACATCAAAATGATCTACACTAGCAGCAAATGAATAATTAAAAGAACATATTAAAGAAATTCAAAATAATAATTTTAGTAATTTTTTCATAATTTTTATATGTTACTATATATAGTTTTTTATATATTAACCATAATTGTATATAATTACAATTTTAAATTACAAACATTGCTTTACAATAGATATATTTTATTTATAAATTAATAGTAAAATCTCAAATATCATTATTAAAAATATTTTTAATAGATGTTATTATTACTTGTTTATTAGATATTTCATTTAAAAGTAGCATTTCATGAGTTTCATCAAGTTCACTAAATAAATCATCAATCAAAAAAATAGTTTCTTTATTTGTATTTTCTTCTATAAATTGAGATTCAATTATTTTTAATCATAGTATTACACTTTTTGTTTCTCATCTTGATGCAAAATTGATCAATGGAAATCAGTCTAAGATAATTTGGAAATCATCAATATGAGGTCAAATATGAGTATTTCAAATGATGATGTCTCTATCTAGATTTTTAGTTAAATAATTTTCAATGCTAGTTTCTATATTATTTAAATCTACTTTTGTTATGTAATTAAAATGGAGATTATCTATTTTTAATCATAATAATTCTTTCAAGATTCATATTTTACTACTAAAATAAGAAGTTATTTTTAGTCTGTAATCATATATTTCTCTAGATTTATTTATCAAAGCTTTATCCCAAAATAGTATTTCAGATTTTGCACATTTTCATTCTCGTATATTTTTCAATAATTTGTTTCTGTTTTTTACTATGTTTTTATAATCTTTGTTTATTTTATCATATCCTTCAAATGAATTTGAAAGTATATCGTCTAAAAAATCTCTTCTATAACTTGGCGATAGATACATCATATTCATATCCATTGGCTTGAAAATAACCACTTTTTCAAGTAATTCATTGAATTTCTTTTTAGTAGTTTTTTGTCAATTTATAAGTAATTTCTTGGAATTATTTTCTTTATCAAAAGATATTCCAAATCTATCTCAATTATCTTTTTCTATTTCTATATATGAAAAATCTGCTTTATTTTTTATTAGATTAGAGATTTCTTTGTTCAATATATTTCTTTGATATATCAAACTTATGGCTTCAAGTATATTAGTTTTTCATACTCAATTATTTCACAAAATAAAGTTTTTATTTTCAGCAAAAAAAAACTCTTTATTTTCAAAATTTCTAAAATTTTTTAATTTGAGTGATTTAAACATATTTTTATTTCATAATATTTCAAATAGCTATTTGTCATGCTATAATCTTGTTTTTAGAACATCTTAGTAATTCAGTTGGATTAGCTGTTGTTTTTGTTTCTTTTGCTTTGTATTTATTGATACTTTTGTTTTTTGTAACTGATACCGTAGGAATAACTCAACTTGTATCTATTTCATTTAATACTTTTATATATCATAGTATAGAATTTAAATCGTGCTCAATTTTACCTCAAGTGTTAGGTAATTTTGCTAGATTTTTAGTAATTTTTTTAATTTGGTCTTGTGTTATGCTCATTTTTGAATAATATTATAATATATAGTTTAAGAGTAATAAGTTAGAGTTATAAAAAAACTAATAATTATAACTTAATGACTCATAATTCTAGTATATTTTTAATTTTTAAAAAATCAAACAAATGTCTTTTTTTGAAGAAGTTAAAAAAATATTTTGAAATAAGCAAGAGATTTTTAATCTCAGGTATATTTCTGCAAAATACTTGTTTTTATTTATGAGTTTAGTGTTTTTTTTGGATTATTATTTCATAGCAAATAAGTTTTTTAATGATTATCTAATTGATACTTTATCTATAGTATACATAGCTTTTTTATTTTCTTTTTTCTTGTATTCTTCTTTTTTAATATCAAATCTTTTTTCAAATACATCAAAATATAAATTAGCTATTATTCTCATATTGATTTTTTGTGTAATTTCTATTTTCAGTATTCCTTTTGTATTTCCAAAGTGATTTATAAATATTTTTTAGTATGAAAAAGAAAATAATTGGTGTATTTTTTTTATTATTATTTCTAAGTTCTTGTAGTGGGACTACTCCAGTAGTTGATGTTAATGCTTTAACTACTTATAAATGAAAAGGTTTCACATTGGATATTCCGTCTGCTTGGGTAGTTATGGATTTAAATAATTCTTGATCTGTAAGTTTGCCAAATCCAAGAGAATGAGTTTTAGAATTGGTAGTCTCATCAAAAGAAGAAAAAAATTGATTTATAAATAATTTGATAGTTTTATCCAAAGATTTAGAAATAGAAACAACTTCTTATGATTTTATTACAAAAAATAATCCAAGAAATTATAAGTGATATGAATATTATTATGAAGATACAGTTAAGGATTTTGTATTTAGTGATTTAGAAAAAACAAAGCTTTATATTTTTTTAGCAAAGTATAACAAAGACAATGATAAGTTAAAGTTTATGCAAACAGCTAGAGTTTGTAATGGAAAAAAATCTTTTTTCTTGACAATAGGGTTGTCTCTGGATATAAATGACACCGCAAAATATGAGGATATATTTAAAAGTTTTAAGTGTAACTAATTAAAGTAAATATGGTGCCATAGCAAAGTGGTTATGCACGGGTCTGCAACACCC
The DNA here is from genome assembly GCA_041659565.1 of Candidatus Altimarinota bacterium. Classification (GTDB taxonomy): domain Bacteria; phylum Patescibacteriota; class Gracilibacteria; order BD1-5; family UBA6164; genus Altimarinus. The sequence goes on from JBAZXZ010000008.1 coordinate 22,789, forward strand.
TTCACACCAGTTCGAACCTGGTTGGCACCTCCAAAAATACTATAAAAAAATCTAGTTTATAAATAACTAGATTTTTCTTTGTTTAAGGGAAAAAAGTAATTTTTATTACTTTTAGTATATTACATTTTTCTAAAAGTTGCATTTCGTGAAAGATTCTACCTAAAATAAGTTGACAAATTAATTATATTATATATAAATAAATAACATTAATTTTTAATTTATTGTTTATGTCTTCAGAAAATGCTACTATTGTGGAGGAATTAATTGATATTTTTGATAGAGAGGGGCAGTTTGTTAGTACTGAAACTAGGAAAGATTTTTGAGTATTGAATAAAAAATCATACTCTGAAACTGGAGAATTACAGTATATGGTAAAAAGTGCAACTGCAATGTTAGTGAATGGTAATTGAGATTATATATTGGTTCAAAGAGGGATGACTGAAGATGAAGCTGGTATTATTGATAAAACAGTCAGTTGACATGTATCATCTGGTGATGATTATGGTGAAACTATAGTCAGAGAATTAAAAGAAGAAGTAAATATTGATAGTGTTATTGCTAAAGATGAAGCTGAATTTAAAAGACTAATAGAAGAAATAGATACTACAAAAACAGCTGTATTATTTCAATTAGCTGTAAAAGAGATTATTTATAAATATGATTGAGCAGAACCATATGAAAAAGGTTTTCTTGCTTGAGTTTATACAGGTTTATATAATTGAGAGATTATAGAATTTCCTGATTGAGAGGCTGCAGCAAGTATAGTTATTAAATCTAATGAGATCTTAAAAAAAATTGAAGAAAATCCTGAATTGTATACAACAAGTATAGCTCCATTAATTAAACAATATGGATCTCAAATTTTTGATTTATTAAATAAATAATAAAAAATGGAAGAATTAAAATCCTTAGTTAATTTAGGTAATGGAAAAGGAAATAAAGAATTAGATAAAGAAATTGAAATGAATAGGCAATATATGAGTCTTATTATGAATGATTCTCAAGATGCAGATCAGAATTTAAATGTGGATAAAAAAAAGAGGGTCTTAGATTATTTACAAGACCAAATCTGAGACGAATTATTAACTAATGAGAATTTATCAAGCATATTACTTATTGCGGAGAGTTCAATTAATAATTGAGATGAATATTTCTATATTTTAGAGTATGCTATTATGAAAATTTCTTCAATTTGAGGAAAGGAACAGTTGGTAGATCAGTATTTATCTAGATTGCTATTATGGTCTGCAAATCATGGAAATATGGATTTTTCTATAGCTAATCTAAAAGAGTTCCATTCAACTGAAGCTAAAATGAGTATTATATCTCAATTATTAGATTTATCATCTATTGATGACACACATATTTTATTTATAGAAAACATATTACCAAGACCTAATAATTATGATAATTGTTTAGTCTTAACTATAAAAATTGCTTTTTTAAAATCACAAAAAATGTGAGATTCTAAATATATAGATTCTGCACGTGAATTATTAAATACTATTATAGAAAAAAAGTGAAAACTAAATATTTTTGATAAAAAATTTGTAGAATATGCAAGACCATATTTTGAAAGTTTAAATTATGTATGAATTTCTATTGAGACTAAGGATATTAATATAAATCCTAATTCGATAATTAATGATTGGGACAGATGGACTTGTGCAGAAAATTTAATTGAATTATCATTAATTATGAAAGATTTTTGATTTGACCCATCTTTAATTTTTCAAACTGCAGTGGACGTTGCAAAAATGCATACAAATTTAGTAAATATTGATTATTTAGAATGTGCTGATAGTATTAGAAAATTTAATCACTCAATTCCAGAAACAGCACTTAAATTATGAAAATATGATTTGGCTGAAAAATTGTGTGAAGAATTCATGCATCACATAGATTACAAGCATTTATTTATAAAAAAATTATGGAATCAAAAAACTATATGAATGCCTATAGAAGAAAAAGAGATTGCTGTACAAAAAATGGTAGAACAGTATTTATCAGATAAAGAGGTAAGTGATTCTACTATAGAATTGAAAAAATCTGTATGATTAGACATATCATGAGACTTTAAAGAATATTTGAAAATACTATATGAGAATAATTCTGCCCCCTATTCTAATAGTACTTTAATAGATATTATCAAGTTTACATGTCTAGCTGGCAATTTTAAATATATTCCTCAATTAATATGAAAGTGTGAAAAGGGTGAAAAGGCTATTTTTGTTAATTCATTAATTAATTGTAATGAGTTAGAATGACTTGAATATTTTTTAGATTATTTAATAGAAAACAATCTCGTGGATGAAAAGTATATAGGGAATAATGGAAACCCACACTATATTGCTTTAAGGATTCTTAAATTAACTAATTTAGATTATCTCATTTATTTTTATGATAAATATAAACAATATTTCCCACATATTGAAAACGATTTTTCAAATTTAATTCAAAATTATGAAGAATATTAATAATAATAATTTTAAAATTTCTAGGGCAAATCTGTTTCATCCAAAATATCTCTTAAAATTTAATAGGATAAATATTTAACCAAGTTTCAATATCTTTAAAAATCATTTTAAATCATCTAAATTAAATTGATTTATTCTATTAAAAATATCAATTAGATGACTTTCAGGTACCTCCAATAAATATTCTAATTAAAGAATTGCTCAAGAAAAAATAGATGAAGTAGTAGGTAATTTTGTTTCTAGAGTACAAGTAATTCAAGATATTTCTAATATACTAATTTAATAATATTTTTAAAAATCATTTCAAATCATTTAAATTAAATTGATTTATTCTATTAAAAATATCAATTAGATGACTTTCAGGTACCTCCAATGAAATTTAAAATAAAAACGGCTATAATCAGTCGTTTTTATTATATATAGATTTAATAGTGCCTAGCGGATGAAAATGGATTTTTTGCTTTTGGGTAGGGAATAAGTGTGGTTTGATTTTCTTAAATTATAATTAATATTCATATATTTTGATATATATAAGTTAATATGATAAAATATATATTAATTTAGTAAATATATTTTTATGGAAAAATTGTGAGAATCATTTAAATCAAATAAAGAGTTTGTAGTTGACTTTATAATGGATTATTATTGAGTATCTTTACAAGATACAAATATTTTACCAATATCGGAATATCCTAATGTATCTGCAAAATCACAGAAAATAGATGTTAGTAAACTTCAAATAGCAGTTTCAAAATTAATAATGAAAGTATTAGAAAATATTCATTGAGCTTGATTGGCATGACATAATACTGTATTTTATAGTCAAAGTATTTTAGGATTCACTTTATCAGATGTTAATATGCTACAACTTTGTGCTCATGAGTTTTGACATATATTGACTGAAAGAATTATTTGAGAAGAATGGCCAGAAAAAATTACTTATGAATTATCAGATTGATTTGCGGAATATGTTGCATATCAAGTTTTAAAATCTAAATTTGGTGAAAAATTTAAATGGTATTGAGATAAGAAAAATCTTAATTTATTTAAAAAGATATTATCTGAAAGATGAATAATTGATTGAGAATGAATTATTAATTTTATGAAAGAAAGTACAGATAAAAATAAATAGAAACTTATTATTATATACTATAAATATGTATATTTTTTAATGTTTAAGCTTTTCATAAATAATTCGCACTTCTCTAGAATTAAAAATCATATACCTATACATAGGCTCAAAGTTGGACGGTTTCACACTACGGACCTCCAATGAAATTATATAAAATAAATCTAGTTATTTATAAACTAGATTTTTGTTTGTTTTAAGGGAAAAATATAAAAGAACTTTAAAACTTTTGCAAAATAAATACTTTTCAGTATAATGAAAACATATTTTAATAATATTTTTTTATTCATTATGATGAAAACTTACAATAAAAGAGACATATATATAAACAAAATAAAACCTTTTATAAATAAAGACATTATAAAGGTACTTATCTGACAAAGAAGAGTTTGAAAGTCATATATACTTTTTCAAATAATGGATGAACTTAAAAATAATTTTTGAGTTTTGGAAAAGCAAATAATTTATATAAATAAAGAACTTAATGATTTTGATTTTATAAAAGATTACAATGATTTACTTTCTTATATAAAAAAATGAGACTCTGAATCTGGTTCACTGTGAAAAATTAAAAAATATGTTTTTATAGATGAAATACAAGATGTCATAAACTTTGAAAAAGCACTTAGAGATCTACAAGCGATTTGAAATTATGATATTTATATAAGTGGAAGTAATGCAAATATGCTATCAAGTGAAATTGCAACATATTTAACATGAAGATATATAGAATTTGAAATTTTTCCTCTTATTTACAAAGAATTTTTAGACTTTCATAAACTACAAAACTCAAAAGAAAGTTTTTTGAAATACATGAAATTTTGATGACTTCCATATCTAAAAAACTTAGAATTACAAGAAGAAATAGTTTATGATTACATAAAAAGTATTTATAACACAATATTACTTAAAGATATTGTGAAGAGATACAGTATTAGAAATATTGATTTTATTGAAAAACTTATAATGTTTTTGTCTGATAATATTTGAAGCTTATTTACAGCAAACAATATTTCAAAATACTTAAAATCTCAAAAAATTGAAATATGAACAAATATAGTATTAGAATATATTTCTTATTTATGTAATGTTTATTTGATAAATAAAGTAAAAAGACAAGAAATAGTTTGAAAAAAAATATTTGAAATAAATGATAAATTTTATTTTTCTGATTTATGAATTAGAAATGTTTTACTTTGATGATATAAACAGGTAGATATATGAAAAATTATTGAAAATATAGTTTTTTTGCATTTTAAAGCACATTCTTATAGTATTCATATTTGAAAAAATAAAGATAAAGAAATAGATTTTATCGTTGAAAAATCAGGTGATATAAAATATATACAAGTGGCTTACCTTATAGAATCTGATAATACAAAACAAAGAGAATTTGATAATTTGATTGAAATAAAAGATAACTATGAGAAAATAGTTTTGAGTTTAGATGACTTTATAGACTGAAATTATAAATGAATAAAACATTATAATTTAATTGATTATATTTTAAAATTTAAATAATTTTAACATTTTTAAAAATCATTTTAAATCATCTAAATTAAATTGATTTATTCTATTAAAAATATCAATTAGATGACTACCAGGTACCTCCATACCTCCATAACGAATAAAATTCTTATTTTAAAAATTTTCAGTAGGGAAGAAATAAGGATTAAATATATAAAACATTAGATATATAAAAAACTCTATAAAAATTAATTTTATAGAGTTTTTTATTATAGAATCATAATTCATTGATATTTAATATTTTAGTTCTAAAATTTGATTTAAATTTTAAAATAGTATTATAAAAAATGTTTTGCAATTATGAAAAAATATATATAATAGAAACACTACCTTGATAGACATAGTAATATTTAATATAATGTAAGTATAGAGACGATTATATGAACAATAATAAAATAACATCTGACAATATGAGCGATAACAAAATTACATCTGACTTGCTACGAGGTCATACCGATACTATGATATTAAGATTTTTATCTGAAGCTGACCGCTATGGTTATGAGATTGTCAAACTGATTGCTGAGTGCTCAGGCGGTGAGTATGAATTAAAAGAAGCTACTATGTATTCTAGTGTTCGTAGGCTCGAGACGGATGGTGATATAGAATGGTATTGGGGTGATGAGTCACAGTGATGAAGACGAAAGTATTTTAGGATTACCAAAAAGGGTAAGGCTACTTATGCACATAATAAAAGCAATTGGGAGTATGCAAAACGAGTACTTGATAAATTATTTTTATAAATTTGATATTATGAATGAGAAATTAAAAAATTATTTAAATGGTGTATTTGCACCTTATGATGAAGTAAAAAGTGTGACTGAACTAAAGGCTGATTTGCTTTCTGATTTGCAAGAGAGGTTCCTTGAACTCAAGGCCGAGGGTAAGGATGATGAAATAGCTTTTAAGATGACTATTGATAGCATCGGTGATATTGAACAAACATTAAATGAGGTCGCCAACTTTTCAAGCTCTCAGGAGTGACAAGTGGTGATAAATTTTAATGCTAGCAATTTGCCAATGAGCGATTTTGCAGGTGTTAAATCGCATAAAGCAAAATTTGGAGCAAGCGATTTACATGATTCTAACTTTTCGGGTGCAGACTTGACTGGTAGCTCGTTTACGGTCAGTAATTTGTGTGGAGCTAATTTTGATGGGGCTAACCTGACCGACTGTAATTTGTCGACCAATGATCTTGCAGATGCGAGTTTCAATAAAACCATATTTATCCGCACTCATTTTAATATGTCGGGGCTAGATGGAGCAAAATTTACAGATGTAAAACTGACTGATGTAAAATTTACCATGACTGATTTGAGAAAAACAATTTTTGAAAACTGTATATTTAACGGAGTTGAATTTAAGTATTCCGATCTTCAAGGAGTATGTTTTGACGGGCAGACCTTTATCAGTGTTAAATTTGATAAGACAGCACTGAACAATGCTTCGTTTAAGGATACAACACTAAGAAATGTGTCATTCGTATCTGCGATTATCTTGTCTAAAAAATATTATCGTGCAATAAAAACCATCTGTTTTGATGGTGCAACAATGGATAAGTTGACTTATGTAGCACTTAAGGGTATGGAGGCCGATTTGTCAAAAGTTACTGTTATTTAAGGAGGAGAAGGATATTTCAATCAATTTATCTAAAAAAATCTAGTTATTTATGAACTAGTATTTTTTGTTCCAAGAAAAAATATTATACCTAGAAATATTTAATTGACAATTTTGATTTATAACTATAATTAATAAACTATATTTTAATATTTGATTAATTAATTATGAATTCAAGTAATAAAGAAAAGAATATTAGATGATTAACTGATTGAGATCGTATCAATATTTATTGAGGTGAAAAACAAAGCTTGAAATGAAAAATTGCTTCTATAAAATTTAGTGATATACCAGAAGAAATTAAAAAACATTTTATAGAAAAGGCAGAACAATACCTTAATCTAGATAATTTTACCCAAAATATTTATTTAGACTTATTTTTGTTTAAATTAGATAATTGAGAAAAAATTTATTTATCTAGAGTAATAAAACATTTTTGAAAAGGAGAATTAGATGATTGTATTTTTATTTATGAAGAGTGAAATAATTGAGAAAAAATAGGTTATTGAAATTTAATAAAAACTATAGGTTGAGAAGATGTGGGAAAAATTTTGATAGATTTTTATAGAACTCTAGATTGAGAACAAAATAAGGGGTATTGAACAAGGAAAATATTTTTATTGAATTATTTAAGTAAGATATATTTTGGTGAAAATTTAAAAAAAATATATCCAATTACGGGAACTGAGGGACTCTTTGATAGATTGGTAAAAAAATGATGTGCCAAATGTATAATATGATGAAAATTATATGAAATATTAGATCCGATTGATTTAAATTCATTAGATTGAGTTAATGTATGAAATGTAAATTGAGATACAAGTAATAATATATTGGATATTTTGAAACTAAATAGCTAGAAAGAGCTATTTTTTTTTAAATTATTTGTTTTATTATTTATTTTTTATATAATTTGTCCAAAATACTCAAAATAGATTTAAAAATCTTACTTTAAAATATTAAACTAAAAATATGTTCAAACCAAAAATAGGAGAAATTATACCAGATTTAAAAATTAATTGAATACCAGCTCCTTATCCAGTATTGGATGATAATGCTGTAAGGGCATGAGCTGGATTAATGTTTGTTTTATGAATGATAGCTTTAGTTTTTTCATTAACAACACATACTCCATTACTTGCTAATATTATAGTACCAATTATTACACTAGATTTATTTATCAAAGTTTTTATATGACCAAAATATTCACCTTTTTTGATTATCTGAACATCTTTAGTTAAAAATAAAAAACCTGAATGGGTATGAGCTAAGCAAAAACAATTTGCTTGGATTATATGATTAGCATTAGCTTTCATTGTTTTTTTAATTATTTCAATATTCGGTAAATGCTGACCAGGTATGCTAATATGTATAATATGTCTAATATTTATGTGGGCAGAGGCTGTTTTATGAAATTGTATATGATGTAATGTATATGTATCATTAAGAAATAAATGATATATCAAAGAAGAAGAATATGCTCCTGTTTGTTCTTGATGAGCTTGTGATATAGGAAAAGAGTAATTAGACATTATTTAAATTCATCGTTTTAAATTTTTCAATTATAGAATTATATTTTTCTACAGATATATTAAATGATTTTGATGAGGTTCATGTTAATGGTTTACTTTTTGATGTTCAGTAATGATTTATTATTATATCAATATTTGTGTCAATATTTCATAGATTACAGTCTTCACATTTTGAAAAACTGATATTACAGTAGTATGTTTTTGTCATAGAAAAAAATCATTTTTTTTCTGGGATAGTGTTTACTTTATCAAGTATTGCATCTAATTCCAATCATTTAAATTTATCTAAAGTAGTTGGAAAATTATATGTTTCTCAAAAACTTTTAAACAATTTATTATGTATTTTACACATAGTCATTTTTAAAATACTTAAAGTATAAATCATTCAGTACCATAAAGCAATAATATCGATAATATATATTACTATAGATCAAATAATTCATGTATTTACTTCTTTGTTACTATTTGTTTTTACAGTTCAACTGTTAAATATAGAAAATATCCAATTTCATATTAATCAATCATATCATGTTGATTCTTTTAAGAAAGTATTATAATTATCATCATTTATATTAAAAGAAAAGTTTTCTTTTAATATATTAAGATTTTCATATATTCAACTAAATTCTTCTATTTTTCAATTCTTTTCCTCTATTTTATTTAAAAACATTATCTCAAAATCAACAGCTTTTTTATATTCTTTTGATTTTATTGCTTTATCTGTATCACTAATAATATTTCATAAATTTTCTGGATCAGGAAAAGTTTTCATTTTCTCATTCAAAGAGTTTACCATAACTATCGACTCATTTAAAATATTATTATATTCTTTTGAAAAAGAATCATTAAAAAATTCTTTATTTTGATAATAATCAAAAGTGTTTATAGAAAATAATGTAGTGATTATAAAAATTATAATTCATCAATTAATATATTTTTTATCATTTGAACTAAAATTATTTTTTATTAAAACGATATCATATATTTTTCATCCTGCAACTCACAATGCATATGAAAAAAGAATAATATACCAAATATAGTTATTAATTATACTTGCTATAATTCATAAAATAATTCACACTCCAATAACAATTAGATAAGTAACCAATTTTTTGTTTTCCATAGTTATTTTAAAAAAATTAATATGATAATCTTATCATAAAAATAATCATTGGTAAAATAAATAGGTGTATTTTTTGTATTTAGATTCAATTTTTTCTGAAATTGCCAATTTCTTTGAGATAAAAAGTTTTAAAAAAGATTTAACAATGGCATAAATATCAAAAGAGAAGTGATTTATTGTATAAAATTTTATTTATAATCATTCTTATCTAGTATTTCATTTAAAAATTAGATATTATTTCTACTTGGCAACTTAAATTTCTTAATTTAGTAATATTTTTAAAAATGTGTTATTATTAATTCTATAATTTATTCAGAAATTAATATTATGTACAAACAAGAATTACAAACAAATAATAAAAGTAAATGAGTAAATACTAGAGAGTTTATAATAGTTCATCATACTGGGACAAAGCATGGAACAATAAAATGAGTCTTAAATACTTTAACAAAATGAAAAGTTTCAGTTCATTATGTTGTAGATTTTAATTGAGATATTTATAAGATTTGATCTACAAAAGATATATTGTGGCATTGTTGAAAAAGTGAATGGAAATGAAAAACAAATATGAATAAATACTCTATTTGAATCGAAGTAATTTGATGAGTTTGAGAAGAATTTCCATTAGCACAGAGACAAGCAGTAAGAGAACTTATACAGCACTTAATGAAAATTTTTGATATCCCAAAAGAAAATGTACTCAGACATTCAGATATTGCTCCATGAAGAAAAATAGATATATCTGATTCTTTTTCGAATCATTGATTTAAAAGTTGGAAGAAGTATCAAGAGAGTTTATAGTAATATAATCAAAAAATATAATCTATATATTTTTCCACATATATTCAAATAAAGATCTGAAATTATTTGCTATTTCTTTGTCTGTTATTGATATCGCAACCGAATTGTTTTCTTTAAATGACATTATACTTACTGTATTTGAGCAGATTTTTATATCTCAAGTAAAAGGGAATAATTTTTCATCAATCATTTTTACAGATCTCAATTCTTCTTTTGATTCTTTATTTATAGGATTATTAGATGGACATATAACTCTATTGTATATTTTTTTCTTTTTTCTTTCACCTATAAAATAATCTACAAAATCTGGTATAGCTTTGAACATTTCTCAATTATCTTCAAATGAATCTATTTGTTGTCCACATTCTAGGATTTGTTCATATAATTTTTTAAGTCATTCATTTCATTGAAAAAAACTAACTTTAGGTAATATAGTTTTTTCATTTTTTAAACGGTCAAAATATTCTATTGATTCTTTTATGTTTTTTTCTTTTTCTTTTAATATCATTTTATCTTTTTCAAGTAAAATGTTTAATCTTCTAGGTGATTCAGCAGTGTAGACAAAAGTATCATCTTTTTTTATAGAAAATATAAGTCCTTTTTTTTCAAGACCTTGGCAAACATATCTAACAGTACTTTTATTTATTTTTGTTCTAGCAGCTAGTGATGAAGCAACTGATGATCATATAGAGACTAGTTCTGAAAATATAATAATTTCATTATCATTTAAACCTAGAGATTTTAGAGCTTGATTAATCATATTTGTTTTATTATAATTTAATATGTTTAAATTTTAATCAAAAAATCTATTAATACAAATTAAGACTAATTATTTCTTTCAAAATCTTGATTAAACCATTTCGGTACATTAATTTTTCACTTGTAAAAAAAATCTTTTATATCACTACCTACATTTTCTAAATATTGATCAAAAATTTTTCAATCCATTTTAGTGTAACTTTTATCATATTCTGTATTTATGATAATAATTAAAAAATTTATTTTTTCAATTATCATTTCTTTTATTTGTTCAGGGGCTTTATTGCTCATATCTGATGATATTTCTTTTAGAATTTTAATTATATATTTATTTTTATCATGAGAAAATTGAAGGTTTTTAAAAGTAAATATAATAAGTTCTCTAAAAAATCTTTCTATTTTAAAAAAACATCATTTTCAAATCTCATCAGTAGATAATAATATATATCAATCTTGAAGGCATGATTTTATTTCTTCTTCTGGAATGTAAGGGGCTTTATTTATAATAGCGGATGTAATATAACTAGTTTTTGTATCATATACAAAAGTGACTTTTATATTATTGTTTTCTTTTTCGAGGTCTATAAATTCTTTTATTCTTGGTACTCAGCTGTCAGATCTGATAATTCAATTATCTACAAATATAGATCAGGGTTTAGCAAAATAATCTATATAATCTTTTGCTAGTGCTTGAATATTATTTGAATCTATATGACAAGTAGATCTTATGGCAGTTTGAAAATCAATTCATTTAATTATTTTATTATTAATATACAATGAATTAAAATCTGAAAATATCATTTTATCATAAGTTCATTTAACCAAATCATAAAAGTTATTTTTTATAAATTCTTTTAAATCATTTATTCTATATATATTATGTTTTAAAAATTCTTCATCTTTTTTGGTTAATTTTTCTTCTTGGTCATTAAATCTGTATGTTGTAGAATTAGAGAACATTGTACAAAGTTTATATGATTTTGCATTAAGTTTTATACGATTCAATGATTGTATAATTTTTTCTTTTTCATTTCATGTATTTAATTCTTTATAATAAGTTATCAATTCTTCTAAAAATATTTTGAAAATATTTTTAGGAATATCATTAAATTCTTCTAAACTTATAAGTCATTCATAAATATTGAAATAAGCATAATCTGAAACTCAATATGCAATCATATCTAATTCTTTTTTTCAATCTTGTTTATTAGTTTTACTATTTTCATTTTCTACATCATCAATTAATTTTCATTTACCTGCTCATAAATCTCTAAAAACATAAGATCAAGTATTTATTTTATGGGTTTCCAAAAAAGTCTTATGTTTTTGAATAAGTTGTATTAAATCAAATCAAAGTATATTTGATGACTCTATACTTCATCTGTTTATTGACCAGTCAAGGTATGAAACTAACTTTAAGAAACCTTGTTTATCTAATTCTTGTAAGGGATTCTTATCTGAAATTAGTTTTGATCAAAAATTTTCTTTTGAAATAATTAATTTTAATTCTTCTTCTGTAATTTTTTCTCAATTAGCAAATTGGGGACCATTTATATTTTTATTTATATGATTTTTTTTATATTCATGTTTTGAAATTATAGAATTAGCAAAAGATAATAAAATAGAAGCATAAAAAGGTTTTCATAAATCATTTTCAAATTTGCTTTGTTTTTCTATGTTTAATAATATCTTTTCAACTTTATATCAATATATACTTATTAATCATTTTAGTGATTTACTTATATTCTCATATAAAATATCTGTATCCTTGATTGGATTTATTTCATGGTGATCTTGAACTCAAAAATATTGAGAATTTCTTGATCAACAAGCTCTAGAGCTTTTAGTAATAGGATCTATTAATAATGGAATTAATGATTGAGATTCTAGTCTATAAGATTTTAGAAAATCAAGATCTATATGTCATGTTCTAGTAAGAATAGATGATACTGTAGTATTTTGTCAATTATTGGTAATAGTGTTAAGTACACCTCTATATGCAAAAGGTACATTATTTATATTGATAGTTAATTCTGAGGGCATTACTCAAAATTGGGCTTCTCATGTATAAGTTGTTATGATTTTTTCTGAAAGAACCTCATCTAATCAAATAATATGACTTATAAATTGATGTCACCAACATATTCAAATCAATTTACTATTTATTTTATTATTATGTACTTTTTTAATAAAATCTACCAATTTTGAATCATAAAATTTTTGAGGGACATCTTCTAGGTTAGTTAAACTTCATCATAAAATTAGAATAGAGTTTTTATATAAATAATTTGGAATATGCTTATTTTGAGATTCATCTTCATACGAAATTTTTACCTCTTCAACATATTTATCATAGTCATCTCATAATATTTCGCATAATTCTCTTGTAAATAGTTCATTTGTAAAACATCAATCAGATAAAAAAACAATTGGTTTTTTATCTCAAAGGATTTCACTTAATTTATCTAGTACTTCTACTAATGATTTTTTATCATTCTTGAAATTTTTTAAATCAAAACTATTACCTTTTGGCAGTTCTCACATAGAAAACTCTTTATCTTTATGTATTTTTTTACCTCTTAAAATTTTTTCAATTTCTCAACCTAAGGTTGGATAAATCTTAAGAAGTTGATTTATTGAAGGATGTTTTGAAAGATTATCCTCAGGATAACCAATAATGTGAATTTGATTATTTGGTTTCATATTATTATTGATTAATAATATTAATTTAACATAAGCATTATGCTATGAAAATATAAAAAGTCAAATAAGTTTGCTTGAATTAAATTTGAAAATAACTATTACATAATAATATGGTGATAGGTATTTGTCACTAACAGAAAAAAATCTTATAATTAATAATTATAAAGTTATATACAAGGCCAAAAAAACAAGAAAATCAAATGTCAAGTAAAAATAAATATTATATATTGTTTTTCATACAAAATTCATACATTAATTTATTATATTGCATTTATGTTTAATAAAAAAATAAATTATTAAACATAAATAAAAAATTTATTTTTTAATATTTTATTTCAAGTTTATTCTAGTAAATATTTATAATAGATATTTTTACTAGAAAAACAAAAATCAAAAAAATCAAAAATAAAAGCTTTAAAAATATTAATTTCATTTTTTAAAAGTTTTAATGTTATTTAGAAGAATATTTTTAAGGTATATAATATATGGTTGTTATAATTTATTTTCTAATAATATTATTATGTATAATAAAATAAGAAAAATAGTAATTGTGATATTAATTACCTTACTATTAGGAAGCAATTTTGCTTTTATTAATTCAGTTAGTGCTAGAGGAGAATGATGAGGATGAGGGGAACAAGTAACTTTCTGTCATGTCCCTGAAGGTAATGATGCTAATCCAGTAACGATGACTACCTCATTATCAGCATATGAAGAAGGTCATCAGAATCATGAATTAGATTATATGGGGAATTGTATAGCTCCTAATATAGGAGTTACAAAAACTGTTAATTGACTAAGTGAAATTGGTACTGGTGTTTATGAAGCAGAATACAATATTGAAGTTAATAATGTTGGTTGAACTAGTTTTTATACATTAACTGATAATATTTATTTACCTACTTGAGTAACTTCAGTTGTAACTTGACTTAGTTTTGTATCGGATGATGATACTAATCCAGTTCCTGCTGTTAATTCATCGTTTAATGGTGATGGTGAAAATACTATAATTACAAATGAAAGTATTTTAATGAATGGTAGTGATGAATTCACTTATAAAGTAACTTATACTGTTGCTTCAACAGTTATTCCTAGTGATGTTAATTGTAATTGACAAGAAAATACTGAAAGAATTGTATTAGTTAAAAATAGTGCAAATATTTTAGGGTATGAAAATGGATCTGCTGAAACATGTATTGAGTTACAAATACCAGAAGAAACTCCTGTAGATGAAGAAGATCCTCCTGTAGATGAAGAAGATCCTCCTGCAGATGAAGAGGATCCTCCAGCAGATGAAAATGAACCAGAGATGATGACATTTTGTCATGTACCTGTTGGTAATCCAGATAAACCAATAACAATAGTAATGCCAGTTAAGTCTTATGAAAAAAGTGCACATGCAAAAGCTCATGAGCTAGATTACTTAGGTATATGCCATATACCTAAAATAGAAATGGAAAAAATTATTGATTGACCATATGAAATTGGTTTTGGTACTTATTATGCATGATATAATATTAAAGTTAATAATGTTGGTTGGACAGGTTCTTATACATTATATGATAATATTGATTTACCTGCTTGAGTAACATCTGTAGTTCGTTGACTTAGCTTTGTTTCAGATGATGATTCAAATCCAGTTCCTACTATTAATACATTATTTAATGGTATTGATCAAAATATTATAATTACAAATGAAGATACTATAGGTAGTAGTAGTGATGAGTTTGCATATAATGTAACTTATACTGTTAGTCCAACAGCTACTCCTAGTGAAGTTAATTGTAATTGAGAACCCAATACTGCAAGAATTGTATTAGTTAAAAACACTGCAACAACTTCAGATCATGTAGAAGATGAAGATGAATGAGGAATACCTGAAGATAAGGGGCCTCCTGAAGGTAAATGACGTCCTGAAGATAAAGGAGAGGAAGAGGAAGAAGAAATAGTATGAGGTATAATCTGTACTGAACTACCAATACCAGATGATGTACCTAGAGTAAATTTTGTTGCTTCAAAAATAGTTTGTGATGATGAATCATATTTACCTAATTGGTGAACTTGATGAGAAGATATTAATGAAAATACTGCCACAGATTTTCTTGCTACTAGTGATAATTGACAACATTGTGAATTAGTTACAGATCGGAAATTTCAATGGGGATATAATAATGTAGTTAATCCTTGAGACGATTTTTACTGAGAAGCGATTGATTGATGGCATACATTTATTTGATCTATTGTTATTCCTTCAGGAGACATTAGTCAAATAAGAATTCGTGAAGTACTAGAGGATTGATATCTTCCTTTTACTTATTGACCTAATTGAGATAATAATGATGATAATATAAGTGCAGAAATGTATTGTCATAAAGATGTAATGAATTATGATAATTATGAATGGGTTGATTTAGATGATTCTGAAACTTATTATTGTATATGATTCAATTATAAGCCTCCAGTTTTAGAAGATACGATAGGTTGATATAAATTTAATGATGTAGATGATGATTGAATATGGGATGAATGAGAATTAACAATGAGTTGATGGACTGTAACTCTTAATTCAAATACATCTACTTGAGTTACATATACATGATCAACAAATGAAAATTGATATTATTTATTTACTGATCTTCCTGTTTGAGAATATACAGTTTGTGAAGTACAACAAGAATGATGGTCACAAACTTATCCAACAG
>JBAZXZ010000009.1:0-20084 GCA_041659565.1 Candidatus Altimarinota bacterium
AAAAAGTTTATGAATATTTATTACAGAAAAGTGATTTTATCCAATACCAGATTATGGTAGTCATATAACATATAGTTGAGCATTAGCACGGACACAATGAACAGTATGAGATAATGTAACAACAAATTTAAGAAATCTATCAAAGAAACCAGTAGATCCATTAACTGTAAATGAATACACATATAGTATAGCAAATAATAATGTAGAATATCAAGTAGCTACAATATTAGAATGATGATCAATGGTATATAATTTACCAGTAACAAATCAAGCAAATGCTGCAATGACTAAAAAAGCAACAGCAAAAGTAAAATGAACTTACAATGAGAAAACATTGAAAGTATCAACTTGATGATTAGATTATTCATTAGCAGTACCAAGTATAATCAATTCAAATATAGGTAGAGTAGATTTACAAGATTTAATAAATAATAAAGAATTGGTATATAATAATTATGAGAATCTACCAGATTCATATAAAAATCAATGATATACAATGACAGGATGATTTGATTATAATCCAACTACTATAGTAGTGTATACTTGAAGTACATATATGACAGGTGATACAGAAAAACTAAAATTTATAGATAATCTAAAATCAATATATAGTGAAACAATATTAAAATCAGAATGAGTATATTCAGAAATAATAAATGTAGATACTACAAATAATCCAGCTTGAGCTATAGAATTGGTAGATACATTTATAACAAATCATATATGATGAATAACAGGAATAGTATCAACAACAATTCCTACGACACCAACAATACCACCACCTTCATCAACATGTACTTTAACACAAACACAAATTGATGAACTTAATTGATTAGTAGTATCAGGTGATATATGTGCATATGATATTGATCGGAATGAATTAAGTTCACTTACAGAAAGTGAGTGGTGTAATAATGTTATAGGTATTGAATGGTATTGAGGTTCTTCTATTCCAGCTGAAATATGGAAACTTGTTAATTTAGATTATTTAGCTTTGTATGATAATTCACTTACAACATTACCATCAGAAATATGAAATCTTACAAATTTAATGGAATTAGATTTAGAATGAAATTCTTTTACAAATTTACCACCAGAAATTTGACAATTAACTAGTTTAAATTATTTAAATTTAAGTAGCAATTCATTTGCAACATTACCATCAGAGATATTAAATCTCACAAATCTAACAATGTTATTATTAAGAGATAATCAACTTATAACATTACCATCAGAAATCTGAAAATTGACGAATTTAACTTGATTATATTTAACTAAAAATTTACTTACAACATTACCACCAGAAATATGGAATCTTACAAATTTAACTAGTTTGGAATTAGGAGAGATTTCACTTACAACATTACCATTAGAAATATGAAATCTTAAAAATTTAACTAATTTGTATTTATATGATAATTCACTTACAACATTACCACCAGAAATATGAAATCTTACAAATTTAACTAGTTTGGATTTAGGTAGAAATTCACTTACAACATTACCACCAGAAATATGAAATCTTACAAATTTAAAATATCTAAATTTACAATCAAATACATCTCTTTGAAATTTATCATATAGTTTTTTACCAAATACACCTAACAGATCACAAATTGATATTCCAACTACATGACAAACAATGACTATATGATGAAATTGATCTAATATAATTATAACTATAGATAATTCACCAGTAGTATGATGTACTTTAAATGAAGCACAAGTTGATACACTTAATTGATATGTAACAACAGGGGATTTAGAAGTACGGAACTCTGGACGGGATTTATTAACTCCAGTTACAGAAGAAGATTGGTGTAATGCCTTCTGAATTGATTGGTACGGATGATCAAATATTCCTACAGAAATATGGAATCTTATAAATATATCACGGTTATGAATATATGATACTTCACTTACAGGTTTACCATCAGAGATATGAAATCTTACAAATTTGATAGAATTAGGTTTATGAGATAATGCACTTACAAGTCTACCACCAGAGATATGAAAATTAACTAGTTTAAATTATTTAAATTTATGAGGAAATTCACTTACAGATTTACCACCAGAAATATGAACTCTTACAAATTTAGTGGAGTTAGATTTATGAGGAAATTCACTTACAGATTTACCACCAGAAATATGAAGTCTAATAAATCTAACTTATTTATCACTAGCTTGAAACTTGCTTACCACTTTACCACCAGAGATATGAACCCTTACTAATTTAATCGATTTTTCATTAGAAAGTAATTCTCTTACAAGTTTACCACCAGAAATTTGAGAACTTATAAATTTAGAATATTTAGATTTTAATCCAAATTTACTTACAAGTTTACCATCAGAGATGTCAAATCTTAAAAATTTGACTGGTTTAGGTTTATCTGGTAATGATTCTCTTTGAAATCTTTCTAGACGGTTTGGTATGCGGGATGATTCATTTAATGTATCTCAAGAATGAATTCCTACAGAATGACAGACTATGACTATTTTATGATGAGGTTGATCTAATATTACTATAAGTGTTGATCTTCCTTGTATGGAACAATCAGAATTAGATACACTTAAAGTTGCTTTATTAAATGAGCAACTAAGTGTATATAAAGATGTTGATTATTATTCACTAGATTCATCATCTACAATGACTGAATGGTGTAATGCAAAAGTGGCTTATTGGTATGGTTGAATAACCATTCCTGATGCAATATGGAAATTGACTAAATTAACACACTTATCTTTAGATAATAATTCTTTAACAAGTTTATCACCAAAAATATGAGATCTCACAAATTTAACATATTTAACATTATCTAATAATTGACTTACAAGTTTACCAGAAGAAATTTGAAATCTTAGAAATTTAACACAGTTAGATTTTAGTTCTAATCCTGATCTTTGAACTATTTCTAATTATTTTCATAATGAGTCTGATTATGTAAGTGAATATTGAATTATTGTTGATAGTGGATCTTCATGTACAAGAGTATTAATAAATCAATCAGCAACACCAACATATAATGATTATGGGAGTGATGAAATATATGATGGTCCATGTTCAGCAGGAACAGTAAATTGTGATGATAGATACACTTGTGATAGTATATGAACAACAGATCCTAGTTCAGTATGTTATGAAGACTCATGTACTTGATATAAGCGGATTAGCATAGTATGAAATTGAACAACAATTACTATTACAATTCATACTCCAATGTAATTTATTTATTAATTTTAAAAATAACTATGAAAAAAATTATATTTACACTTTTAATTACACTACTTCTAACATCTTGTTCATTTGGCAAGAAAACAGATAATGTAAAGGAAACAACTTCGTCTGGTATTACTCAATCTAAAAAAGAACTTATTGATGCTAATTCAGAAAAAAGAAAACAAGTATATCTAGAAAATACATCAAATGATGTAAAAAAAGTATTTGAGGATTTAGAAAAAGCTAAAAAATCAAAAGATATACAAAAAGAACAAGAATTATTGAAAGAAATAAAAAAACTAGAAGATGCAAAAAGAAAAGAATTAGATGATGCAGTTAAAAAATGAGATACAAAAAAAGCGATAACATTAAGAAAAGAAATGAGGATTTTTAGTGAAGTAAGAAGATAGATCTTGTATATAAATTATATAACTTTATTTTAATAAATATATTATGAAAAAACTATATAGACAAGCTTTTACTCTAGTAGAATTAATTGTAGTAATTACAATTCTTGCAATTCTATGAACAATAGCATTTATAAGCTTCCAAAATTATTCAAAAAGTGCTAGAGATGGTGCTAGAATGGCAGATATCAATAATATAGAAAAAAGTTTATGAATATTTATTACAGAAAAGTGATTTTATCCAATACCAGATTATGGTAGTCATATAACATATAGTTGAGCATTAGCACGGACACAATGAACAGTATGAGATAATGTAACAACAAATCTAAAAAATCTATCAAAGAAACCAGTAGATCCATTAACATGAGATGAATATACATATAGTGTAGCAAATAATAATGTAGAATATCAAGTAGCAACAATATTAGAATGATGATCAATGGTCTATAATTTACCACTAATAACAAACCAAGCAAATGCAGCTACAACAAAAACAGCAACATCAAGAGTAAAATGAACATACAATGAAAAGATATTAAAAGTAAATACTTGATGATTAGATTATGTATTAGCAGTACCAAGTATAATAAACTCAAATATAAATCATGTAGATTTTGAAGATATAATAACAAATAAAGAACTAGTATATAATAATTATTCAAATATTCCAGACTCATATAAAAATAGTTGATATACAATGACTTGATGATTTGATTATAATCCAAGTAGTATAATAGTGTATACTTGAAGTACATATATGACAGGGGATACAGAAAAACTAGAATTTATTGATAATTTAAAAAAAGTATATAATGGAACAATATTACAATGAGAATGAGGATATTCAGAAATAATAAATACAGATACTGCAACTAATCCAACATGAGCAGTAGCACTAGTAGATACATATATAACAAATCATATATGATGAATAACATGAATAGTATCAACAACAATACCAACGACACCACCACCTTCATCAACATGTAGTTTGACACAGACACAAGTTGATACACTTAATTGATTACTTGCTGATGGGTCTATAGTAGCATATGGATATAATATTTATGATATCAAAGATATTTATGATTTGCAAAATATGTATGACTATACTTATGGATTACCTTCACAACTTACAGAAAGTGAATGGTGTAATGATGTATGAGCTATTCAATGATATACTTTACCAGCAGAGATATTAAATCTCACTAATTTATCTATTTTGGTAGTAATGTCTGATTCAATTACTACTATACCAGCAGGGATATGAAATCTTACTAATTTAATTATGTTCGGAGTAATGTCTGATTCACTTTTGACTTTACCACCAGAGATATGAAAACTCACTAATTTATTTGCATTAATGATACAAGCTAATTCACTTACAACTTCATCATTTATGACTTTACCACCGGAGATATGAAATCTTTCTAATTTACTTATGTTAGGAGTACAATCTAATACTTTACCACCAGAGATATGAAAACTCACTAATTTATCTGGGTTGGCAATAATATCTGATTCACTTACGACTTTACCATCAGAGATATGAAAACTCACTAATTTACTTATGTTAGGAGTTGTATCAAATTCACTTACGACTTTACCACCAGAGATATGAAAACTCACTAATTTATTTGGGTTATCAATAACGTCTGATTCACTTATGACTTTACCAGCAGAAATATGCAATCTCACTAATTTAACTCAGTTGCAATTTGTAGCACCTCTTCTTTGAAATCTTTCTGGTTATTTTGGTATTTATAGCTCAGATGTATCACAGATTGATATTCCAACAACTTGAAAAACAATGACTATATGATGAAATGAAACAAATATAGTAATAACTATTACCCCATAATTTATTTTACTAATTAATTAATATCCTATGAAAAAAATTCTATTTACAATATTAATTCTATTACTTTTAGTTTCTTGTTGAACAAAGAAACAAGAAACTAATAAAACAGAACAAATACTTACTAAAACAGGTATAACAAATTTAAAAACTGATATAACAAAACAAGCAGATCAAAAAATAAATACAGAAAATTTTGGAGCAAAAATAAAGGAAGAGCATCTAAAAAATACATCAAGTGATGTAAGAAAAGTATTTGAAGAATTAGAACAAGCAAAAATATCAAAAGATATACAAAAAGAAAATGAATTATTAAAAGAAATAAATAAACTAAGAGAAACTAAAATGAAAGAATTAGATGAAGCAGTTAAAAACTGAGATACTGAAAAAGCAAAACAATTAAGAAAAGAAATGATGATTTTTTTCAGTGTAATGGATAAATGATTTAAATTTTAATTTTGTTTTGTTATAGTTAATAAGGTTTAATTACCAAACTCACATTTTCACAATTCAATATAAGTTTTGCAGGACAGTTTTTATAACTCATATTTTCATCTAGAAAATTATTTAATGCTACTTGTTTTGACTCTCATATAAAAAACACAAAAGCATATTTTATATCTTCAAGCATAGATTTTGAGATAGTTATTCTATCTTTTGGAGGTTTTGGTGAATCTGAGATTTTTAAGTATCAGTAAGTATTATCTAGAAGTAATTTATGATTTGGAAAAAGTGAACAAGTATGACCATCTTCTCCAACTCAAAAAAGTCAGATATCTATTTTTTTTACTTTTAAAAAATAATTTATTTCATAATCTTCTAAACTAAAATCTGGTAATAATATTTGCTCTTTTTTAATTAATCATTTTTCTACAAAACTATCTAAAAATAGATTTTTACATAGTTTATAATTACTATAATCACTTTCAAAATCCACAACTCTCTCATCCAAAAAACAAAAATAAATCTTATTTCTTAGATTTTCATCAATATCTCAAAAATTATCTTTCAACTCACCGTAAAAAATCTTTAGAGAATTTCATCAAGATAGTCAGATAACTATTCTTTCATTGTTTTTAAGTTTTTCTAAAGACTTTAAAAAGTACAACAAAAAATCTTTTTTTGACTGTCATTCTGAATGTAATGAAGAATCCCTTAAACTTAGTTTTATTGATCTTGCAATGCTTAAGGGATCCTTCGTTATCACTCAGGATGACAAAAAATGAATATTTAAATATTCATTTAATGGATTTTTATTTGAATTTGTTAGTGTATTCATAATAGTTTTATTTTATATTCAAAAGTTTAAGGGATTCTTCGCTAATCGCTCAGAATGACAGAATAGAAAATCTATGATTTTCTATTCATACCATTTTTTATTATCATTTTCCAACATTATATTACTAGCTTCTGGCCCGGTAGTTCACTTTTTGTAAATATGTAAAATAGGACAATTATTTTTACAATTTATTAAATCTTCAACTATTTTCCAACTTTCTTTTAACATTTCCCAGCTTGTGAAAAGAGTTTTATCTCAGTGAATCACATCTTCTAGGAGTTTTACATAAGCTTCTTTTGACTCTATTTCTTTACTAAATTTTGATTTAACTCTCTGTACTTCTTTACTATTTCAGTTTTCTTTTATATTGAAATGTATATCTATAGTCTCATTTGGTTGAACTTCTAGGATAATTCTATTTTTTTCTATAGACCCGAATTTTTTAAACAATATATCTGGAATTTCTTTAAATTCTACAACTATTTTGGTACATTTTTTATCTAGATATTTTCAAGTTCTAAGGTATATTGGTACTCAAACAAATCTCCAACTATCCACTTCTATTTTCATAGCAATAAAAGTTTCTGTTCTAGAATTTGGTTTTACAGATTTTTCATCTTTATAACCTTCATATTGTCAAAATACTATATTTTTCTCAAAATCTTTTTTTAATCTAAGAGATCTAAATACTTTCAATTTTTCTAGTCTTATAGCATCTGCATCTATATTTGAAGGAGTATCCATAGTAACTAGAGACAATACTTGAAATAAATGATTTTGCACCATATCTTTCAATGCTCAAGAGTTATCATAATATCATCATCTATCTTGAACTCAGATATTTTCTGAAGCCGTAATTTGTATATTATCTATATATTTATTATTCCAAATTGGTTCAAAAAGTATGTTTGCAAACCTAAAAGCAAGTATATTTTGAATAGCTTCTTTTCATACATAATGATCAATTCTATAAACTTGTTCCTCTCTAAAAACTTCCATTATTTTTTCATTTAAGTCTTTTGCAGAAGATAAATCATTTCAAAAAGGTTTTTCAAAAATTATTTTAGCATTTTTTATGTCTATAAATTTATAATTATCTACAAAATTTGTAAAAAACTCTGGAGCAATTGATAAATAAAATACAACTTGAGAATTTGATTTTTGTAGTTTTGCTATATCATTTTTCAGAGTTTTATAATCATCTTGCTCATTTAATTCTACTTTTGAATAATTTATCTTTTTTAAAAAATCAACAAAATTTGATTTTTGTTTTATAAATTCACTAGTTTCTTGTTTTATATAATTTCTAAATTCATTATCTAGAAAATCTCTTCTTCAAACTCAAATTATATTTAAGTCTATATTTTTCTTACTAGAATAGATATCATATAAAGCCCCAAAAAGTTTTCTTTTTGCCAAGTCTCAAGTAGATCAAAATATAACAAATATTGTGTGCATAGATAGGAGATTAAAGATAAAAGAAGAAAGAAAAAAGCCTATGTTGTCATTCTGAGTGTAACGAAGAATCCCTTAAACCAGGTTTTACTAATTCTACAATGCTAAAGGGATCCTTCGTTACTCTCAGGATGACAATAAGATTAAAGAATTAATATTTTTTTTATCCTACCAATTCGTATGAAAAATTCACTCTCTGTCTGTTCTCTCATAAGTATGAGCTCAGAAGTAATCTCTAAGTCATTGTATCAGATTTGCACTTGATTTGGCACTTGTAATACTGTAAAAATAATTTATTCAAGCCGATAAAGATGGGGTAGATATATTATTGTCTAAATTAGTATTTATAAATTTTTTGTAATCATCTAAAGAGTTGATAATCTCTTTTTGAATTTCATCTAATTCAAAAAGATGTTCAAAATTTTGATTTTTTAAAAATGTGTTAGTTAAAAAATCAAGTATTTTAGCTCTTATTATACATCATCCTTGCCAAATTCTTGATACTTCAGATAGGTTTATATCCCAAGATTCTTCTTTTGAAGTTCTCATTATGAGAGCATATCATTGAGCATATGCAAAAAGCATTCCTGTGTATAAAGTATTTTCCAATATTTTTATATATTGTTCTAGTGATAAATTAGGTCAGTTTGTTTTTAAAGTATATTTTTTTGATAGTTTTTCTCTTAAAGTTTTTTGTGATGAGATAACTCTAGAGAAAGTAGCTTCAATTATAGTTGAAACACTTTCTCATCTATTTAATCAATCAATTGAAGTCCAAAGTCAAGTTCATTTTGCTCATGCTTTATCCATTATCTTATCAACTAGATAATTTTTATCATCAAATTCGTCTTTTTTAGCTAATACATTACTAGTTATTTCAAATAAATAAGAATTTAGTTTTCAATTATTAAAATTTTTAAATATTTCACTTATTTCTCATGAGTCTAATTTGTAGATTTTTCTCAAACTATCATATGCTTCAGCTATCATTTGCATAACTGCATATTCTATTCCATTGTGAACCATTTTTACATAATGTCAGCTTCAATTTTCTCATATGTGAGTTACACATTTTCCGGCCCCAAAATCTTTAGCTGAAATGCTTTCTACTATATTTTTGATTTCCGGGTATATATTTTTATTACAACCAGGCATTATACTTGGTCATTTTAGTGCTCACTCTTCTCATCCAGATACTCCACATCATACAAAATTAAGTCATTTTTCGTTTAATTCATTGTACCTTCTTTGTGTATCTTTATAAAAAGAGTTTCAGCAATCAATTATTATATCTCATTTATTAAGTAATGGAGTTAGTTTTTCTATTAAATCATCAACTGGTTTCCCAGCTTTTACCATTATTATTATTTTCTTTGGAGATTCTAGTGAATTTACAAGTTCTTCTAAACTATTTGCTCATATCAGATTATCACTTTTATAATTTTCTAAAAATTTTACTGTTACTTCATTGGTTCTATTATAAACTACTATTTTATTTCATTTATCTGCTATATTTCTAGCTAAATTAGCTCACATAACAGCCAATCAAATTAATCAAATTTTTGCTTTTTGCATAAAAAATTAGGTTAAATCATAAAAAAATTATTTAAAGATATTATAAACAAACTATCATATTTTCAAAAACATTTTTGCATAGGTTTTAAATATTTTTTTATTAAATCCCCAAAAAAAACTTTTTTTTGCAAAAAAAAGTTTTTTTAATAAAATAAGTTAACTTTAAATACTAATAAATAACAGAAAAATGGCTGAAAAGAAAAATGCAAAAAAATCTCAAAAAAAACAAAATAATTATAAATCTATACTAGTACTTGTATTTTTAGCTTTAATCTTGGCTAGTTTGGTTTCATATATGAAACAATGACAAACATATCAAGATACTACAATCTCTTTAAATGTATTGGAAAAAAAATTTAATTCTGGTGCTTATAAAGAGATACTGATAGATTGAAATAAAGCTATAGCAACACTTTCATGAGCAAGTGCATTTGTAAATTGAGTAGAAAAAATAAACAGAGATATAATTATATTACCAGCAACTGATTCTCTAAAAGATTTGTGACTTAATAATTCTAAAATCTCTACAAATGTAATAGTTAAAGATAATTCAAGTGATAAATTTTGGTCTGAAATGCTTCCAACTATTTTAGCTTTTGTATTATTTTTTATAATTGCTTTGTTTTTGATAAATAGAATGTGATGAATGGCTAATAATGCAATGACTTTTGGTAAATCAAGAGCAAGACTTTATGATAAAGAAAAAGATAAGATAATGTTCAAAGATGTAGCTTGAGCTGATGAAGAAAAAGAAGAATTACAAGAAGTAATTGAATTTTTAAAAAATCCTAAAAAGTTTAAAGATTTATGAGCAAAAATACCAAGAGGTATACTTCTTGTAGGTCCTCCAGGTACAGGTAAAACTATGCTTGCAAGAGCAGTAGCTTGAGAAAGTGATGTTCCATTTTTAAGTATTTCTTGAAGTGAATTTGTTGAGATGTTTGTTTGAGTTTGAGCAAGTAGAGTAAGAGATTTGTTTGTTAATGCTAAAAAAATGGCTCCAGCAATTATCTTTATAGATGAGATAGATGCAATAGGTAAAAAAAGATGACCAGGAAATTGAGGGGGACATGATGAGAGAGAACAAACTTTAAATCAGATTTTGACTGAGATGGATTGATTTGATAATGATACAAATATAATAGTTATTTGAGCAACAAATAGAGCAGATGTACTTGATAAAGCACTACTTAGACCAGGTAGATTTGATAGAAAAATCACAGTTAGACTTCCAAATTTAAATGATAGAGAATGAATACTTAAAGTTCATACAGTAGATAAGAAACTAGCAAAAGATGTAGATTTGAGATCACTTGCTTCTTCAACAGTTTGATTTTCTTGAGCTGATTTAGGTAATCTAATTAATGAAGCTGCTATAATAACAGCAAGGAATAATGAAAAAATTATAAGTGATAAAAGAGTTCAAGAAGCATTTGAGAGAATTGTTATGTGACTTAGAAAAAAATCACTTGTAATGAATGAAAAAGAAAGAGAAATAACAGCTTACCATGAGATTGGTCATGCTTTGGTTTGAAAACTTTTACCAAATATTGATCCAGTTCACAAGATAAGTATAACTCCTAGGTGATGAGCTTTATGAGTAACTTGGTTTTTACCAGAAAGAGATGAGGTTTTGACATCAAAATCTAAATTTTTGGATGAACTTGCTACTTTATTTGGGGGAAGAGCTGCTGAAGAAATATTTTTTGGTAAAGAAAATATAACAACTTGAGCATCAAATGATATAGAAAAAGCAACTGACATCGCTCGTTCTATGGTAACTAGATATGGTATGTATGATGATATAGGTAAAGAAAATTTTGCTTGAGATATGATTTCTGATAATCATCTTTGAGTTGAAACAGATAGGCCATTTTTAAGTGATAAAACACAAGAAATAATAGATAAAAGAGTAAAAGAAATACTTGATGGTGCATACACTAAAGCAATAGAAATGATTAATAAAAATAAAGATTTACATATAAAAATCGCAAAAAAATTGCTAGAAATAGAAGAAATAAACAAAGAAGAATTTGATACTTATTTTGCTTAATAATAATTGAACTTATAGATAATTTCCTCAGATTTACTGGGGATTTTTTTATTGAAAAAATATTTATTGACATATCGAAAAATTATATATAATTAATTTGACAATTATATATATAATTTTATTACTATGAAATCAATAGATCAAATAGAAAGTGAACCTGGGATTGAATTAAAATGAACTTATGATTGAGTTTGAATAATGAAAATATGAGAAAAGACTTTTTTAACAAATCTAGATGAAAACTGACAACCTTTTATGTTAAATTGAGAACCTTTACTCATAGATATTGAGGAATGAAAAAATGTTGCAACAATTATCAATACTTGAATAATTAATTTAGTTAATAATAAAGGTCCACATAATGAGGATTTAAAGATTGATTCTGAATGCGCTACAAGATTCAAAATAATAGTTAAAAATAATAAACCACTTATAGTTGCTAGTTCAAATGGTAATGAATTTTTAGTTTTACCCATTATTGTAAATAAACATCTCGTATTATCAAATAGTGATATTTCTCATGTAGTTGATAGAACACTTGAACAAATTGAAACAGATGTATATGTAAGTGAAAAAAATAATGATTTTGCTGTATGATTAAATATAAATGATTGAAAGTATTATTTGTACTTAAAAAATGAAAATGGATACGAAAAAGTAGATTTAACTAGTATAAATAAAGAAAATATATTTCTAGAATCACTAGATGTACCTTCTAAAGATACAATGAGTGTTATCTGAGATAGAATAGTAGCTTTTGATGATGAAAAAAAAGTATTTTATGAGATAGTAATTCCTTTTGATTATATAAATGGGAGCTTTGGTATATGAGAATATACAGTTTCAGCAACTTCAAATCGAGAAATATTTGGTTTTACAGCATCAAGAGAAAATCCAAAAGAACCAAATATACTTGATTTAAATGGTACTAAACTATTGTTGAGTGATAAAAATCAAACTTTAGATGAAAAATGAAATAAATTTTATACTATAATTCCTTGAGTTAAAAAATCACAAAAAAATATGATATATCTTGATGATTTTTTTGAAATAGAATGAGTTGAATTTTATAGATTTTGAATAAATGATAAAAAAACATTTACAGATTGAAAAGATGTTTATAAGCTTGAATGTGATACAGAATGAAAAGTTAAATTAGTAAATTTTGAATGAAAAGAATATCCATATAAGATATCAGATAGTTATAATTCATATTGATTAAGAAACTATACAGAAGTATTAGATAATAGTTGATGAAAAAGAGAATTAATTCCTGCAATTAAAAAAACTATAGTTGAAGTAAATGAATGAAAAGAAGAAAGTAAAGAAATATATGAGAGATTAAAATTGGATGATGAACAGAAGAATTTAAATATAGTTTGAATTTCTGATGAGCACTGAATTGTCTGTCTTGCAAGTGATATAACTAATACATCTAAATTTAGATTTTATAGAATAAATCCTGATAATACTTTGACTTATGTGTTTTCAAATAATTATGAGATACATTTTGATAAAGAAAAAAAATCAGTTGAAGTAAAAGAAAGTTTTGGAGATAAATGAAATTTGGAGGGATTTTATGAATTAGTTAGAAAACCAAATTCATCAAGTATTTTGGATCCAATATTAATAGATTGAAAAGAGTATTATTTGGTAAAAACAGAAAATTGAAAAACTAGATATATAAAGGTTAATTCAAACAAAAATTGATTTGAATTTTCTATATGAGAATTTGAAGTTGATTATAAAGATTTATTACCTTTACAATCTCAATCATTTGAATTTAATTCTAAAACAATTTATTTAATAGAAAATTGAATAGTTGTTATATGAGAAAAAAAATATCAACTTTGTGATACAAATTGAGAAAATACTGATAATCCTGAGAATTCTATTACCCTAGTTGGAAATATTAGAGTGTTATTATTAAAAATTTTTAATGATTCACTTTGAAATATTTATTGATATGCTGAATGAGATGAGATAAGCGAAATAAATAATGATGATATTAGATTTAGTGAGACTGACAGTATTAACTCTCATATGTATCATTGTCACTCTTGAATAAAAAAAATAAATATTTGATGAAAAGAATGTATTTGTTTATGTTATTATAGAGAACAAAATGCTATTTCAATAGCTGAAGATAAAGAGTGAAAAATAAATGGAAGATATTTATACTGAAAAGTAAGTGAATGATCTGAAGAGAATAAAATTATAGAATGAGAAGAATATGAATGTAATTGAAAACCAGTTTGTGTAACTGAATTGCTAAGAGATAAATATGTAAAGTGAGAAGACTGAAATATATATTATATTAAATGACAATGAAAAGAGTTAAAAATGCTTACATTGCCTGATAACACTGAAATATGAAATCCAATTTATTGTCAACCAAAAAATTATTATAATCCAGTATATTTAAAAACATCAAAATGAGAAGCTGTAAAATTAAAATGACAGGAAAATTTATATTATACTCATAAAGAAACACATAAACAAAAAATCACAATAAATTGAGTAAATTATGCAATTTATACATTTTTTAATACAAGTGCGAATAGACTTGAACAATTCAAAAAAGTATGAGAAGAGTATCAACCATTTGGTTTATGATGAACAAAAAATGTATTATTGATTGATAATTATTTATATATTTGGTTACCTCATGAAAAAGAACCTAGACAAATAAATAGTTACAATTGAATAATACAAGCAACAACAAAATATAATGAAAAAATTATCTTTGGTAATGGAGACAATAATGCAAAATTTAGGTATGGAATAAATGGAGTGAGTTGAGATTATATTGTATATGCAGTAAAAAAAGTTTGAAATAATTATTTTGCAGTTTCTTGCAAAGAAAAGTGATATAAAGTAAGCATTGATAATAATTGAGATATAAAATTAGACTGAATTATGTATGATGAAAAAAAGATAGAAGCACTTTATAAAATAATGACAAATGATATCTGAGTACCCGAAACTGTGTCATGAGTAACTGGTGAAGTTGAGGGGATTATTAAATAAAGTTACAAATAGGAAAAGAATGGTAATGTTTTTTAAAAAATAAAATTGACTTTTGTACAAATAAACTTATATATTTATATATAAGTTTATTTTTTAATTAAATATTTATGGAATTAATGTTAGATTGATTGGATGGTACAGAAAAAAAAGAAATAGAACAAAGAGTTATGGCTATGGACTTAAATGGAGTACCTGAATCAATGATAAATTGAATCGTAGAAGATATAATTTCATGAGATATTCCACCTGAAATAAGTGAAACAAAAAAAAGCAGTAAGATGGATACATTGGATAAATTTATGGCTATAAGTGAAGAAAATAAAAAATATGTAGAAGATTTGATTTTTAGAAAATTTTCACCACAAGAGATTGTTGAAACTATAAAAAAAGATGAAAATGTATCTATTAATTAGTTTTTGGCTATTTTAAAACTACTAGAATATTTCTAGTAGTTTTTTTATTTTAAACTAGATTTTTTTTGTTTTTTCCTTAAATTATATATAAATATATTATTTAAAATAACAAATACAAATGAGTGAATTAATAAATTATATAATGCAATTAGCAGGAAGTTTAGATTATACAAGTATATTTTTTTTGATGGCTTTAGAATCAAGCATATTTCCAGTTCCATCTGAAGCTGTTATGATTCCAGCTTGATATCTAGTACAAACTTGAGAATTAAACCTAATTATTACAATTTTAATTTGAACATTATGAAGTTTACTTTGAGCTATTATAAATTATTTTATTTTATGACAATTTATATGAAAACCATTTTTACTTAAGTATTGAAAATACATTTTAATCTCACATAAAAAGTACCACAAAGCAGAAGATTTGTTTCTAAGAAATGATAAATTATATACTTTTTTAGGTAGATTATTACCAGTTATTAGACATCTTATATCTATTCCTGCTTGAGTATTTAAAATGAATTTCTTTTATTTTTGTGTTATAACATCTCTTTGAGCAGCTTTATGGTGTAGCATATTGGTATGATTTTGATATTTCTTTTGACAATGAGTTTTGGATATATTTCATAAATATACTTCAGAAGCAAATATAATCATATGAATTTTAGTTGTAATATTTACTATATATTTTATAAAGAAAAAATAAATAATAATATGTAAGAATTAGATGAAAAGTGTTTGGTCGATGAAAAAAATAATAAAAAATATTTTAATTTTATAATTTAATTTGTAATTATTATTTGAATATGATATTATCTTAACCATAAAATAAATAATAAAATATAATTAAAATATTAATGAATGAAATGAAAGATGTTAATGATATAAATGAGGCTAGAGAATTAGTAGAAGTAGTTATTAAAGATGAAGATAATAAAATTTATGTAGAAATTTGTTTTACTTGATCAAAAATTAAATTATTCTGATGATTAAAAAACGAAAATGAAGATCCAATTGATACTGCAATTAGAGAGTTATATGAATCATATTGAATTAAATTCACTAAAGATAATTTAAATTTAATAGAAATAACAAAAGATCCAGAAGGAAATTATCATTGAGTTGAAATATTCTATTTATATAGTTTATCTGTATCTAATGATATATTGGATATTATCTTAAACATTTCTAAAGATTCTAATAATCCTGGTATAGTAACTGATTATGAATCTTTAGAAAAGCAAAATATATTAAAATTTGCTATTGAAAAAGGGAAGTTTTTATCTAAAATTAAAAAAGCATTAGAATAAAAAAATAAAGATATATGAATTTACAAGAATTAAAAAGTAAAAAAATAGCAATTTTATGATTTGGAAGAGAATGAAAATCAACTCTTTCTTTTTTGCAAAGTATTTGATGTGAAAATATAACAGTGCTGGATAGAGTACAGAATGCAGAATACAGAATGCAGGATTTTCAAAATATTAATTTCATCACTTGAGAACATTATCTTGATAATCTAGAGATTTACGATTATATATTCAAAAGTCCATGAATTAGTCCATATACAAATAATTTATTGAAATATAAAAATAAATTATGGTCTCAAACAAAACTTTTTTTCGAACTTTATAAATGAAAAATAATCACAGTAACTCAAACAAAATGAAAATCAACAACAGCCACTTTGGTTTACGAATTACTAAACAATGCAGGGTATAATGTAAAACTAGTATGAAATATCTGAAATCCAGTACTTGATGAAATTGATTTAAATTTTTCTTACGATTTTATTGTTTATGAATTATCAAGTTATATGCTTGAAGATCTTGATAATCATCATAGTTTTATAAGTATTTTATGAAATATTTTTGAAGATCATCTCGATTGGCATCAAGGCTTTGAAAATTATAAAAAAGCCAAACTAAATATATTAAATAATTCAGAAAATTCACTTATTTGAGAGGATTTATCAAAGGAAATTATAGAATTATTACAAAATAAAAATTATAAAACCTTTTGATTAAATAATTCTTACTACTCTCATAAATGAAACGATTTTTATATAAATTGAAAATCTATAGACACTGAAATTAATCCAATTATTCCTTGAGAACACAATCTTACAAATATTTGTGCTATACTTTGAGTTTGTAATATTTTGAATATTCAATATGAAACCTTTCAAAAAACAATAAATAGTTTTTCTTGACTTCCTCATAGACTGCAAAATATCTGAACTTATAAATGAATTATTTTTATAGATGATGCTATTTCAACAACTCCAGAAAGTACAATTGAATGAATAAGATCTTTTAATCAAAATATTTGAACGATTTTTCTATGATGAAGTGATAGATGATATAAGTTTGAAAAATTAATCAGTGAATTAGAAAATAAGAAAATTTTCAATATAGTTTTATTCCCAGATAGTTGAAATAGAATAAAATTATTACTTGATGAGAGATTTAAAATACTTGAAACAAAAAGTATGCAAGAAGCAGTAGAATTTGCTTTTAAAAATACAAAAGAATGAGAAATTTGTTTACTTTCAACAGCTTCACCAAGTTATAGTCTATGGAAGAATTTTGAAGAGAAGTGAGATGAATTTAAAAAGAAAATTATGTCATTGTAGAACAAAGTGAAGAATCCCTTAAATTTATTTTTACTGATTTTATAATGTTAAAGTTCATTCTTCGCTATCGCTCAGAATGACAGTGTCTTCTTTTTCATCCGTTACATGATTTTTTATGGCCCAATAGAGTATATAAATTATTACAATTCAAAAAATTATAAAAAATCACATATAACTAAGTTCTGTAAGGATAATTCAACCAAAAAATAATCATAAAACATTAGCAAGATTTTGGAGTAATTTTAAAGGAGCGGCAGAAGCATTCGCATCTATTTCTTTTAGATTGTTATAGCTAGCAAAAGCTTTATTATAAAATTCTAGAAATCAGGCCTGAGATAGTGTCATACAAGCTGCATATCATATACTATTTATTATAGCTAATCATAATATTAGAAGTACATTTTTACTATCTGAAAATATTCACATTAATAAAAGTGATAATCAAGATAATACTAATCATATATTAGAAATAATAGGGATTCAAAATTTGTCTGATAATTTACTAAAATATCCTTGTAATCAAAATGCAGGTATCGCTATTATTCAAAGTAAAAAATATCATTTTCATTGCCACAGAGAGTCAAGATATTTTATTAGAAATGTAGATGCGAAAGTATCCCAAAATGAAAATGTTATAAATATAACTATTGTCCAATATATAATTATTGGATTATTTATATTAGTTAAAACCTTATAAGTTATTATAAATTCTTTTTTTGTTAGTTCCAAAAGCATTTTAAAATTCAATCAAGATTTAATTGTTAAAGGTTTTAAAAATATATATTTAGAATTATTAATTATATTTTTTAATTCTATTTTTGTTACAGATCTTACAGCAGAGTCTTTTATATTTAAACTCATATTTTTGAGATTATTTTTATCAAAAAGTACCCTAAATTTATAAATATCTTGTAGAGTTATAGTTTTTTCTGAATTATCAAAAAAATTGAGAGTAAAATAAATTATTAAAATTATTATAAAAATAGTAAGAAATATTATAAAATTTTCATTGAATGTTAAGATGATTCATGCTAATATTAATCATAAAAAAGCTCAAATTCAAGTAGCAATATTTTTTTGAGCTAATAAAGAGATATATTGATTATGATTAGCATTGTTTAATATGTAAGATATCAAAGTCACTTCTTGAAGTTCTTTTGTTAATCAATAACAAAAAGAAGCAATTAAAAGTAAAAATATATTAAATCAGTTTCATAAGAAAAATTCTAAAGCGGTTGTAATTATTCACATATTATCAGGAGTGACAGCATCTTTTATAAAATCACTTATTTGAAGAGTAAAATTTATAAATATTAGCATTGCAATTATTTCAGATATATAAGATATTATAAATAAAGTTTTTGGTCTAAAATATTTTTGAATTATTCATATAGGTATATCAAGTAAAAATGAAAATAAATTTCAAATTCCTAGAAAAAATCAAACTAGAGCAACTGATTTTAATTGAAAGGTGAAAAAGAAAAAAACACTAAAATGAAAAATCATCCAAATAAGATTAGAAACAACTGTATTTAGAAATAAGTTTCTTTCTCTTATTGGACTAAGTTCTTTATCAGCAGATATTATAGCAAGTTCAGACATAATAAATTAATTATTTTAAAGTTATATTATTGTAAATCAGCTTTTATAGTTTTTCTATTTTTTAAGGTCCAGAAAGCAAGGTATGTAATAAAACCTCAAAATATTATAAAAAATCAAACATACTGCAAACTAGCTAATATTAATCATCAAAAGAATAATCAAAGTACATTTGCTATATTTTGAATTATTTTATAAGGAGCTGCTGAAGCATTCGCATCTATTTCTTTTAAATTATTATAGTTTGCAAAAGCTTTATTATATGATTCTAAAAATAAAGACTGAGAAATGCTCATACAGATTGCATATCATACACTATTTATTACAGCTAATGACATTAATAATAAAATATTTTTACTATCTGCAAAAACTCACATAAACAATAAAGATAATCATGATATTACAAGTCAAATATTTGTCATATTATATGTTCAATATTTTATTGCCATTTTACTAAAAAAATCTTGTAATCAAAAGGCAGGAATTGCAATAATTCAAAGTAATACATATCATCATCAGTTCCATAAACTATCTAAAAATGCTATCAAAAAAGTTAA